>JAWLHU010000010.1:0-256088 GCA_041690255.1 Symbiobacteriaceae bacterium | reverse complement strand
CTGCCTAAGACCTGCCCCTTCCCCGCCCAAGACCTGCCCCTTCCCTGCCCAAGACCTGCCCCTTCCCCGCCCAAGACCTGCCCCTTCCCCGCCCAAGACCTGCCCCTTCCCCGCCCAAGACCTGCCCCTTCCCTGCCTAAGACCTGCCCCTTCCCCGCCTAAGACCTGCCCTATCCCTGCCTCATCCCTGCCCTATCCCCAAAATCCGCAGGAAACCGCGAACCTTCCAGGCCGCGTCCTGCATCTTACATACCGAATGACCGAACACCTGAAGCGTGCAAACTGTCCAAGTCGGGAAGGAGTTCCCGCACCTCACCGCCAATTCTTTCCGCGGTGGCCCCTTAGGGAGGTAGCGCCATGCGCCCATCGTGGCTGAGCGATCTGATCTTCAAGTACAAGAGTTCCATTGCCAACCTCTTCGTGCTCCACTTCAACGTGACCGACTATGCCGGCGCCGACAACCGGCGGGTGCGCGATGTCGTGATCCAGGACTTCCTGGAGAACCCGGCTCACGCCCCATCGGACCAGCCCCGGCGGGTGGTCGCCATCTACAACCGGGCCGAGGGGATCACCTTCGCCCGCCCGGGTATGAAGGAGGAGTTCATTCGCATACTGACCGGCGAGTGGGTCCGGAACGCCGACGAGGAGATCAAGCTCCCCGTCTCGCCAGGCCAAGCCTTCGCCCTGCTAGACAGGCTGATCTACGCCGAGCCATCGGCCGTGATCATTGAGCAGGCGGAGACCGTCCTGCCCACCGAGGACCTTGCCACCATGGACCAGGAGGAGATGCGGGCGCTCACCTTCATCAAGAAGTGGGCATCCGATGTACGGCTCAACCGCATGGGCTCCCCGGTCGTCCTGCTCACTCAGGCGCTCTCGGAGCTCCACCCGCACCTGCGGCTCGCCTCGGCCAAGATCGAGTCGATCATGGTCCCGCTGCCCGACCTGGAGGCCCGCCAGGCGTATATCGAGTCGATGATCGCCAAGCGGAAGCTGACCATGGCGATCGAACCCCGGGACCTGGCCAACGCCACCGCCGGCCTCTCGCGTATCCTGATCGAGGATATCGGCCTCCGTGCGGAAGCCTCCAGCAAGGAGATCACCATCGACTTCGCCCGGGACCGCAAGGAATCCCTGATCCGGGCCGAGTTTGGCGATGTGCTCGAGATCGTCGAACCTCGCTTCGACTTCTCCGCCCTGGGCGGATTGACCGAGGCCAAGCTCTTCGCCGCCAAGAACATCGTCGTCCCGCTCCGCTCCGGCAATCACCGGCGGGTTCCCCTGGGAGTCCTCCTGACCGGCCCCTCCGGCACCGGCAAATCCGCCTTCTTCTACGCCCTGGTGGCGGAGGCGGGGGTGAACGGGGTGAAGCTGAACTTCGGCAAGATCCTCGGGCCGTACGTCGGCCTCTCCGAGCAGAACCTCGAGAAAGCGCTGCTCGGCATTGAATCGCTCGCCCCCTGCCTGGTCCTGATCGATGAGATCGACCAGATCCTCCAGCGGGGCAATGGCGGGGACTCCGGGGTCCAGCAGCGGCTCTTCGCCCGCATGCTCGACTTCATGAGCAATCCGCACAACCGGGGGCGGATCGTCTTCGTGGCGGCGACCAACCGGCCCGACCTCATGGACCCGGCGCTGAAGCGTCCCGGTCGCTTCGACCGGAAGATCCCCTTCCTGATCCCCGGCTGGGCGCAGCGGGTCGCCATCTTCCAGGCGCTGCACAGCCGCTACAAGATGGGCGGCAACCCGAACTGGGACGAGGCGGCCAAAAAGACCGAGGGCTACACCGGCGCCGAGCTGGAGTCGGTGGTGCTCAAGGCCTGGGAGCTCGCGGAAGATGGCGGTCGCGCGGAGATCGCCCAGGAGGACCTGGACCGGGCCCTGGAGCGGATTCGGCCATCCACCGCACAGGTGGAGTTCATGACCGACCTGGCCATCTTGGAATGTGACGATAAAGATGTGCTACCCCCCGAGTTCCGGGACCGGCTGGATGACCGGCAGGCCGTGGAGGATCGGGTTCAGCGTTTCAAGCACTCGCACTTACGGTAGGAAGCGCAATGAAGGAGGATGACGAGAATGGGATTCTTTGAGCGTATTGGCCGCCTGATCCGTGGCTTCTTCTCCCTGTTCGTTGGTGGCCTGGAGGAGAAGAACCCGAAGCTGATGTTGGAAGACCTGAAGAACCAGTTGAACGCCGCCAAGGTCCGGTACAACACGACGACGGCGAACATCATCGCCCGGGAGAAGGTCGCGGCCGCCAAGGTGCGGCAGGCGGAGAAGGAGCTGGACGAGTGTCGCCGGCTGATCCAGGAGGCGAAGCGGCAGAACGACCGTGAGCTGGCCCTGCAGCTGCTGATCCAGGAGGAGAACCTGGAGGCTGCCTACAACACGACCAACGAGGCTTACAACGCCATCAAAGCCGAGGCGGACAACGCCCGTAAGGAGTTCGAGAACTTCCAGACCGAGATGTTCCAGAAGATGTCCCAGATCGAGCAGCTAAAGACCCAGTCAGATCTCGCCGACCTGAAGAAGGAGATGAACACCCTTCGCTCCAACTACGCCACCGAGAATGGCGCCGGCAAGATCAACGAGGGGCTGAAGCAGGCCGAGGAGCTGATCCAGGGCAAGCTGGCCAAGGAGGACGCCGTGGCCGAGCTGGGCAAGAACTCGATCGACTCCCGCATGCGCGACCTGAAGGCCTCCGCCTCCAAGTCCCGGGCCCAGGACAGGTTGGCCGCCCTCTTCGGCGACGAGCCCGCCACTACCGAGGATGAGGGCCGGGTCGTGAAGGAGAAGACCCAGAACTAGTCGTATGTTGATGGGGGTGGGGAGTTCAACGCCCCACCCCCAACCTTATAGGAGGATACTGCAACTATGAAAGTCAAGTGGGGCAACATCCTGGTCTTCCTGCTGATCATCGGCGGGGTGGTCGGGTATTTCCAATGGCCCCGGATCCAGGGCTACCTGACCAAGGCGAAGACCACATCGGTGGAGGTCAGTAAGGATGCCGTGGTCTACGCCCGCGACACCTGGATCACCGGCTCCGTCCCGGAGTTGGGCATCCTCCGCGGCTATGACCGCGACTACGATCTGGAGATCAGCCAGGCCTTTTACGGCTCCGATGAGGAGCGGCTTGCCGCCATCGGACAGGGAAAGGTCCACTTCTCCGAGATCTCCTGGCCCTCGCTGATCCGGAACCTGGAGAAGGTGGAGAACGGCAAGTACGCCGATCAGATCGTCGTGCTCGGCTTCGTCGACTTCAGTCGCGGCGGCGATGGCGTGGTGGTGCAGCCCGGCATCAGGACCGTCAACGACCTGGTCAACAAACGGGTCGGCTACTTTGATGACGGCACTTCCAAGTACATGCTCTCCTTCCTGCTCCGCATGGTCGACATGCGGCTGGAGGATGTAAAGGGCGTCCCGTATGATGATGAAGCCAAGCTACAGGACGACTTCGTAAACGGGCAGCTCGACGCAATCGCGTACTGGCAGCCCGGCATGAACGATGTGATCAAGCGGGCGAACGGCGCCAGTGTGCTCCTCTCCACCGCCGACATGCCCACCCTGATCCCCGACGTGCTGATCGCCAACCGGGAGTACGTGGCGAAGAACCAGGCGAAGGCTGAGGCCTTCCTGAAGTTCTGGTTCTACACCGTCAAGTACGCCCAGGAGAAGCCCGACCTGGCCTATGAGCGCTGGGCCGAGGCGCTGAACAAGGCGACCTACACCGAGGGCGGCAAGCAGGAGCCGATTTACGGCACCGACTTCACGGCCGATGTCGTGAAGGAGATCTTCACCAAGGAGGTCCGGCTGGTCGGCTTTGAGGAGAACCTGAAGCTGACCGGCATCACCCAGAAGGCTGAGATCGATCAGATGATCAAGTTCGCCGTAGAGAACTGGCGGCGGATCGAGAAGATCACCGGCCCGAATGAGTCGATCCTTTTCAACGGCGCCATGGCGGCGATCAAGGATGACGTCACCCTGAAGGTGGGTGCCATTGACCAAGCCAAGACCGGCGCAGCGGCCCCGGTTGAGGAGAAGCCGAAGGAGTTCCAGAAGGACGCGGACGTCGGCAAGCTGAACGAGGTCGCCCAGATGGCGATCCCGAACATCGAGTTCGATCCCGACGCCACGTCGATCACCCCGGCGGGCAAGCAGGTGATCAACGAAGTGCTGGTCCCGCTGCTGAAGCAGTTCCCCAACTTCTACCTCCTGATCGATGGCCACACGGACGTGGGCGGCGACCAGGGTGTTCTGACCCGCCTCTCCCTGGGGCGTGCGGACTCGGTGAAGAAGGAACTGGTGGCCCTCGGCTTCCCCGAGGCGCAGATGATTGTCCGGGGCTTCGGTGACACCAAGCCGCTCTTCGCCAATCCGCAGAACGCGGAGGAGAAGGCGAAGAACCGGCGGACCGAGTTCCGGCTGCTCCGCGAGCCGGCGCAATAAACTTGTAACAGGAAGGGAGGATGCAGCATGAGACGGATTCTGGCCGCCGCCAGTGACTGGCGGAGTCTGATCTGGCTGGGTGCCGGCGTGGTGGCTGCCGCTGTGCTCTCCAACCCCTTCCCGGCCCTGGTCGGCCTGGGGCTCTTCCTCTGGGCGGTCCAGCGGCTCGCCCAGAGCCCGGTCATGGAGGAGGCCGCCGAGCGCAGCCGTGTGGCGAATGGGCTGGCCGAGCGGTACCGGGAGCTGCAGGCGGCCGAGCGCCAGGTGCTGCCCCGCCTGCCTGACATGATCTCCCGGTCGGAGCAGCGACCCACGGCCATGCGGGCGCAGGACGTCTTGACCGCAGCCCGTTCGCTCTATCAGCAGTGGCTGGCCCAGAGCCCGCCCGACCTGGAGCGGGCCCAGTGGGTGGACGAAGCCCTGCAACTGAGCCATCTCTACCTGAAGATGCTCGAGTCCTACCAGGCGCTCTTCAACGCTCCGCGTCCGCAGACCGATCTTCGGGCCGTTCAGCAGCGCGTGGCGCGCAACGAGGAACGGCTGGCGCAGACCACCGACATGGAGGCCCGCCGGCTGCTGATCCAGGCGATCGAGATGGATCAGCGGGTCCTGGAGGAGCAGGGGGACGCGGAGGCCGCCCAGGAGCGCTACCTGGCCAAACTTGCCGCGATCGAATCGACGATCGACATGCTCCGCCGGCGCATCTACGAGCCCGACTCCGGCGAGCAGGCCAGCCGGGTCCACGAGATGCTCCTGGAGGCCCAGGCCATGGATGATGCCATGACAGAGGTCCAGCACCGGACCCGGGTTCGGGCCCGCTAAGTGAGGGGGAGGGGTAGCCTATGAGCCTGTTCCGCAAAGCGTTGGGTGCCTTTGTGGAGTTTGATGAATCCAAGAAGGAGGGCGAACAGCCGGAAGCCCCGGAGGGTGAAGCCCCGGCTGAAGTCGCCCTGCCCGATGAGCAGGCGGATCTCTCCAGCGATCCGGACATCCAGCGGGTCCAGGAGGCGATCAAGCTGCTCGCCTCGCTCCCCGTGGCCGATATCCCGGTGGACAAGGCACGGGACCTGATCGTCCGGACGCTCGAGTTCGCCGGCATGGACCCGGAGATGCTGCTCGGTTCCTTCCAGCGGGCCCAGGGGCTCTACCGGGCGCAGATGCGGACGGAGCAGGAGCTGATCGAGTCCCGCAAGCAGGTGCACGCCGAGCGGATCGCCCTGCTTGAGGCGGCGCTCAAGGAGGAGCGGGAGCAGCACGAGGCCGAGGTGGATGCCCGGAACGGGCGCATTGAGAAGGCGAACCTCTACCTGAGCGAGATCGAAAAGGCGATGGCCTTCTTCGCTCCGGAAGAGGAGCAGGAGTAGAGAAGCAGCGAACCGCCCCCTCTTCACGAGGAGGCGGTTTTTCTGTCGCAGTTACTGCCCCGATCGGTCAGGAGCGAAGCGAAGCGATCTCGGCCAGGACGGCGGCACGCTCGTCGCTTTCACCGATCATCCCCAGGTAGCTCTCCAGGTCCTGCACCGCCTCGGCGTTGCGCCCCAACGCCTTCAGGGCGGTGGCGCGGTTGTAGCGGAGCTCGGCGGTCCGCGGGGCCAGCTCGATCGCCCGGTTCAGGTCAGCCACCGACTCGTCAAGCCGTCCCAGTTCGTACTGGAGGATCGCCCGGTTTCCCCAGGCAGCCGACAGGCTTGGATCGGCGACCAGCGCACCGGAGTAAGCGTCGAGCGCATCTTCCAGTCGGCCTGCCATCTCATGGGCCTCGGCCAGTCCGAGCCATGCCATGGTATCCTCCGGCTGCAGATCGACGCAGGCGGCGTAGGCGGTCGCTGCCTCGTCCGTTCGTCCGAGCTTGCGGCAGACATTCCCCAGGTTGGCCAGCACTTCATGATAGGGAGGGCTGAGCCGGATCGCCTGCTGGTAATCCTGGTAGGCTTCTTCGAGCCTTCCGAGGCTCAGATACGCGTTGCCTCTCGTGTTGTAGTACTCCGAGTAATTGGGGTCCATCTCCATGGACATGTTGAGGTGCCGGATTCCCTCATCGGATTCGCCAATGGCAAGATAAACTTGCGCAATGTTGAATAGAAGGACCGCCTTGTGCAGACGGTGCGCTGATCCGCTCAGCTTCTCATTGAGCAGCTTGTAGCCGTCACTGCAGAGTTTGATCCCTTCTTCGGGCCGTCCCTGACGGTGGCGGACCAGGGCGAGGCCGTTGCGGTTGAACACCTGGAAGAAGGCGGTTTCCTCCTCGGACAAGCCGCTGCGGGCGATCTCCTCCATCCCACGGTCAAGCCACTCCTCCGCCTTGGCGAGATCGCGCTCCGGCAGAAAGCGTGCATAGAGCATGCCCATCATGTAAGAGCCCCGGAATCGGAGGGAGGGGTCATCGGTGATCGCCATCAGCTCTTCCAACATGGGGTGGGCCTCGACGGCCCTGCCCAGACCGGTGTGGCAGCTGTGCATCTTTCCGACCAGGCTCCACCGCTTGATCAGGGCGTCGGGCTCATACCGTTCGAAGAGCTCCATGGACTCCACGCCGTAGCGGAGTGCATCTTCATACATGCCGCGGGTCGTGTAGATGGAGAAGAGGCGGGCTACCCAGGGCAGGCCGAGGTCCGGCCGGTCACTCTGCCGGAAGTACCGGATCAGTCGCGGGACGTGAATCTCCCACTCGATCTGATCGTGGCCGATCTGCTCCTCCAGTGCAAGGGCGCGCCTCGTCCACTCCGCCGGGGAGATCGACTCCGGCGGGTCGGCCGGCAGGCTCACCTTGGTTGCGGGTCCGCAGAGGTTCTGACCAAATAGATCGGTGACCGCTTGCCCATTCCCGGGGTCGGTGGCGACCAGGATCGTCAGGTTCAGCCGGCGCCCACGGCGCCGAGCGAGATCCGCGAAGAAGCGCTTCACCAGGGCGCCGGCGCGGTCGATTCCGTCGCAGACCACGACCCTCGGGGCGGTCTCGCCAGTCTTCTGATGCCACTCATCCAGCAGGTTGATCAGCCCATGACCAATGCGGAAGGCCCGGTCCACCGGGAAGTTGCGTACTCGCTCGTGGTCCGGAACGATTTCGGTCAGGGTTGGATTCCGCACGGTGATCGTCCGTCGAATGGGGGGGACCACATAGGCCAATTCGTAATCGTGTTCGGTCACTAACTCCGGGGCCTGCGCATGCAACTCGGGGAAGACCTGCTCCATGAGGTGAGAGACTCCAGCCCAGGGGCCGCTCTCGTCGAAGTCGCACGGGAGGTACCATGTCCGGGCGCCCTGGTCCCGAGCTGCCTGGAGCCACTCCTCTAAGAACTGCCGCCGGGCGTTCCCAGCTTCTGCCTCCAACAGGAAAACCTGACCCCCATGGCCCACGGGCTGGGGAAGAACTGTCTGTGCATTCATATGGGACTACCTCCGTCCTTTCACCAGGCTCCGCAACCAGAGCCAGATTCCGGCACCCCGCTGGGCAAGCACAATGGAACTGAGCAACAAGACATCGGCAAAGGCGCTCGGGTTGGCTGAGAACCCTTGGCTGAGGATCGAATAGAACCTGACGGTGTACAGCCAGAGCACCGGCAGGATGACGCCAAACAATACCGCCATGGCGCCAAGGCGCCCCAACACCCAGACCCAGGCATACCAGCGGATCACCCGCCGCTCTGCGATCGGAATATGCGACTGGTCGGTCACGGGGAGCCACTTGAAGTAGCGGGCCGCCCAGTTTCGCAGATACTCCTCGGTGTCGGCCATCAGGTTCTTACACTTGAAGAACGTAGATGCCACGTAGTACAGGTCGGTCTTCAGGAAGAAGTAGCACTGCCAGAATAGCTGCAGCAGATAGGTGAGGAGGATCGCCTGCACTAGCTGGAATATGGGTGGGGAGAGGTGAACCCAGTCCCGGGCCTGGGCGAAGCCGACCAGGGTGAGGAGGGCAGCGCTCAAGGCATCCGACAGGGGCCCGGCGAGCAGCGGCAGGTACCGCCGCTGGCGGGGAATCCCCCAGATCCCGGTCATGTCCGTCTCCGCCACCAGCACCCACAGCCGGTGACCGATGCCGAGGCGGGAGGGTACCCCTTCCGCGCGGGCTGCGATCAGGTGGGCCATCTCGTGCTGTAGTAGCACAACGACCCCTGCCGCCATGAGAATCACCCGCATGACGGTCATTCGCTCCTGAAAGAAGAGCACCTCCGGGCGGGGGAGGAGTGAGGGATCGGCCACCATGAGACCGATCGCAAGCAGAATGATCGCTGCATAGGCGAGCAGGGCGGGCCGGCCGAAGAGAAAGCGGGCCACCGGTTCCGGAAAGCCAGCCAGGTGGTAGCGAACGACGGCGGGAGCCGGTGTGCTGACCGTTGCCGCCTCCGCACTCGCACCAACCTCTTCCTCGGGATGGACAAACCCTTTCTGCTCTAGCAGAAGGAGGAACTCCTCCACGTCGGGCAGTTCGCCGTGCTGCTCCTGGTAGAGTTGCTGGGCTTCGCCAACCGTTCGTCCGGCGGCGAGGTGATCCAGCAGCTCGACACCGTCGGGGGGAAGTGCGAGGAAGACGGCCGTATCAGGCCGCCCGATTACGATCTCTTCCCCTTCTTTTTGTCGGGAGAACGGGAAAACCCGGACCTGCGTACAGGATGCATACCGGCTCACGAGCCCGATTCCCCCTCCTGGTATGGTGACAGAACGCGGCGGGAAAAGTGACGCGGGATCGCCACTGATATGGCGATCCCGCATCTTTGGAACTTAGTACGGCATGCACATCCAAATGGGATACAGAGCCGCAGCGGTCACGCGGACCGAGTCGACATCACGAACGACCAGCTTCTTCAAGGCGAGCACCTCCTTCCGTTTGACCGGAGCCCCGTCTTGGAGTCGAGGCCAATGCATCAGCCTGTACGGGGTAATGCCATTGACTCTCGCTGTCATGAATTTTAGCATGATAAGCGCAAAGGTCAATAGAAACTGCAATGAAATTCTTCTGTTAATTTATTTTTGGTCCAGAACAGTTCGTATCCAGAGATATGACGTGAGCCGTGATCCAGCGGCGATAAGCAAGGGTCCGCCCGGTGCTCGCAGACCGAGCACCGGGCGGACCTACTTCACTTACGCCTAGAAGAGATCGTCGGTCCCCTCGTAGTAGTCCTCCGTGGGGATCAGAATGGGCACCACCGACGAGTACTCGCCAGCGGTCACCGTGATGGTCAGGGTCTTGTAGTCGCCGTTCATGTAACGGTCCACTGTGAGGACGATCTTGTCGCCGGGCTTCGCCTTCTCGAGTTCGGTGCGCAGGTCCTGGAGGTAGTTCACCGGGGTGCCGTCGACAGTCAGGATAAAGTCATCGGGCTTGAGGCCGGCACCCGCAGCGGCCCCCTTGGGGTGTACGTCTGTCACCATGAGGCCCAGGTCGTTGGGGAGGCCACCCTGGGTCCAGTAGGGCTCCTGCGCAGAGATACCCAACCACGGGCGCACAACCCCGCGCTCTGGGTCGTACCGGTCGAGTGCGGCCATGACCTGGTCAGCGGGAATGCCGAAGGCAATGCCGTCGGTCTCTCCCTTCACCTCGGTCCAGGTGGCAAGGGCGATTACCTCACCCTCTGCATTCAGAATGGGCCCGCCCGAGTTACCGTGGTTGATCGCCGCATCGGTCTGGAGGGAGGGGTAGTGCCAGAAGTGCATGGGATCCGGCCGGTCTGTTCCGCTCACAATGCCGGTGGTAACCGAATTGGAGTAGCCGTAGGCGTTGCCGATAACGACGACCGGCGAACCGACAGGCGGCCTTTCGGTGGCAAAGCGGAGCGTCGGGTAACCCTCGCCTTCCACGTCAAGGATCGCAAGGTCCAGGAAGGGATCGACCAGGATCCGCTCCGCGTCTTTCACCTCGCCGTCGCTGAACTTGGCCACGACCTGCTCCGGCCCCTCGACCACATGAGCGTTGGTCATGATCAGTCCGTCGGCGGACCAGAGGAAGCCGGTGCCCTGCGAGAGGACGTCGTGGTCTTCATCGACCAGGTAGAGGCTGACCACAGCGGGGGTCGCTTGCTCCACGAGGGCGGGGATATCGATAGCCGTCAGGGCGAGCAGCCGTTCCAATGCTTCCAGTCGCTTCTCCAACTCCTGAACCCGGAGCTCCAGCGGGGAGAGGGTAGTGGTGGGGGTCGCGGTCGTAGGTGGGGCAGGAGGAGCGGTGCTCTCCTCGGCGCTGGCCGGCAGAGCCATGGCGCTGATCAGGATGACCGCAGCCAGGAGACCGGTCAGTCGCTTGGTCCAGCGGGGCATGAAGATCCCTCCATAGGACGTAGGTCCAGGGAGAGTTCGGGAAGGCGAATGCCGAATCCTGCTAGCTCTACCGCATGGCGTAAATCAGGGTTCCCGCGTGAACGGCGAGGAGCAGCGTGGGAATGCCCATGATATAGAGCCGGGCCATGGCAGGTGGATACCCCTTCAGCCGCTCGGCGGCAGAGGCGCGAAAGTAGAGGTAGAGGAGTCCCGCCCCAAGGAGGGGAAGAAAGGCACCGGCCCAACGGGGAGCGAAGGAGTCGGGAACACCGCCGGCACTCCAATGGATGGGGATCTGACCCGGAAGGCGGGGCCAAGCCCAGAGGGTAAAAAGAAGGTCCAGTACGAGAGCGACGAGGAAGGGCCAGGCCCCAATCAGGCTGTGGGAGCGATTATTGCGATTGCTCATGGTATGCACCTCCGCTTTTCAGAGTCCATGGAGAAGACCGGACAACGCGCGGGAATCGTTCGATGGGCGAAAAAGGACCGATGGCTGGACGAGTGTCCTGCCACCGGTCCGAATCCGCTACTCTCCTACCGCCCGGCGCTCTGCCGGGGGTGGACGCTCCACGGCCAGTAATCGGCAGCGAGAGCCGTTCCCGCAACACTCAGGACAACCACACCAACCAGCAGGAACGCGAGAACTTTCCGCATCGTCCCATCCTCCTTGGGTTTTGCTGTGGGCGAAAACGTGGGGGTACGAAGAGGGCGGTTCTGATCCGCCCGTCTTCAGGGTCTACTCGGCACCTTTGGGATCTGGCACAGAGGTCGCCGCCAACACCTCTCGACGCAGGCACGAGACCAGGTTCAGGAGCGAGGAGAGCCCGTCTTGGGTGGCGAACTCGACCGAATGGTTGGCAAACCACTTAGCCATTTGCAGGTTGCCCTGCTTCAGGGCACACTTGCCGGCTACGAAGCAGGCGACGGCCTTTGTCGACGTGGAGACGTCCTCCCGGGAGACGTCGAGCAACTCCACGGCCTGCTCCATGGCCTTGCCGAACTCCTCGCTGTACAGGTAGTAAAGCGCCTGATGCGACTGATGGTGCGGGATCAGCTGCTTCGGGAGCGGCCCCAGCGCACTGGCCTGCTCCAGGTGTTCACGGGCCTCGTCATAGGCGCCCATCTGCATGAGCACCCAACTCATTTGATGATGGGCCATGACCTGGCCCTGATGATTGCCAGCCGTCTGGAGCCGAGTTAGGCACGAGGTGAAGGCAGCCAGAGCATCTGGAAACAACTTCTGCCCAGCCAGGGCCAAGCCGAGGTTTCCATAAGCCCTCGCAGATAACTCCTCCTCCAACTGCGGCCAGCGATCAGCCAGCCCATCTACGAACTGCCGCAGAAAAATCCGCGTCTCCGCGTAGTCGCCAATCGCGAGTCGCGCTGCGCTTATGGCGAACAGGGAACGCCCTTCAATCTCCTCCGATTCGCATTCCTGAGCGAGCCCCAGCGCCTTCTGCGCAAAGGTCCAGGCAAGGTAGGCATCCCTTGTGCTCATGGCCGCCTGTGATCCCAGGAGCGCAACCTGAGCCTTCTCGTGAACCGGTGTGTCTGGACTGTTAAGTACCCCCTGAACCAGTCGCTTGGCGGCCAGGAACCGTCCCTCAGCAACCATCGCCCGAATCGCCTGCACCGAATCGATCACCCCGTCTACCCCCATTCCCCCACAAGTTTGGGTGACGATCCCAGAATCTCACATTGGAACTCGAACGTCAACCGAACACGAAAACGTTAAAGCAAATTTTGGCAACTTTTTTGGACACGCCTCTGAACAAACCCGGGGGCGTGCGATCATCTTTCCGTCAGTTCCTGCTTCAGGTCTGGAGGGTAGTCGGCTGGCTTTGTTGAAGTGGTCGCGATGGTACGGTAAACTTCTGCCAGATGCAGAACTCGTGGGGGTCATATCATGGTTGGGCGCACTCGCTTCGGCGCCTGGGGTGTCGATGCCACAGCATGCTGGCAGCGCTGCCGGGTACCTTTTGCGAAACGTGCAGAGTCTGGTACCGAAGTCGGTGCAGCCTATGGTGACGGGAGTCATTCGAACAATCTTTGCCCAACCCGGCATGGTGTCGGCACGGGTACAGATAGGACGGGCCATTGAGTCGCTGGCGTCGCGATACCCGAAGCAGGCCACACTCCTGCAGGAGGCTTAGGAGGAGACACTATCCAGCGGCGTACCGATGTGGTATCTTCCCGAATCGTGAAGCCGCCATACGGCTCGAAGGAGCGATCTTGGCTGAACAGAACGACGAGTGAGCTGTGGGCAAGCGCTACTTCAGCCAGGAGTTCATGAACAAGCTCTTACAGCCCGCTCCAGGGCCTTTTGAGCGCCTGCTCGAGCCACCTACCTCTCGGACTTGGTTGCGAGTAGCGGGCGTGGTAGGCTCGCTGTCAAATCCGGGCGACCTGCACCAACCCAAGGGGCATGACCGGAGCGAGTACGCCGAGCGAAGTCGACAAAGCCGAGGAGCCGGGGAGAGGTTAGTCCTCCTCCGGCTCCTTCTTGGTGTCTATGGTTAGCCTACAGGTTATACGTCCGTCTTCCCTTGGCGCAGGTGTAAGATTGTGGTTTGGTATGATGAAGAAGTGGGGTCGGTTCGTTGGTATCATCGCGGCGGCTCTGATGTTGCTTGTCTCCACCGGGCTACCTGCCCAGGCTGCTGCTAAGGTAGAGGTCGACAAGGCACTCCAGACCATGCTCCAGGAACAGCGGGCTCGCTGGAATGGGTGCTGGTGCGACCGCTATCGCGGCGGCGATCAACGCGTCAATTCCGGGGGCTCAGGCTGTTGCCGTTGTGCTTGGGATTGTGGCGGGTGCACTGGCCTTCATGAACGGGTGGCTCACCTATATCAACTCCCAGGGCAAGGGTGTGTTCATCTTCACATCCTACACCGGGATGGTGATGTGGGGAACTTCACAGTAATCGAGGGGGCTGAACCATGAATGGTGCCCGCATCTTCCTGCTGGGCGCAGGGTGTGTTCTGGTCATCGGCGCAATTACCGGATACCTGGCTACCGAGATGCCGAAACCTACTCTGTACTTCATCGGCGCAACCGGTGTTGCCCTCTTGTTCTGGCACAACGCTGCGGTATCGTTTCAGAGGCTGATTAAGGGACAGAAATAGACGTTACCCCCCATCTCTTTCAGGTGGGGGGTCGTTTTGTCGCACCGGGCATTAGCGACGGTTGGCGATGCACGTATGGCGGAGATGGGTCCTCAGTCTGCGCCAGAGGCAACATACACGTCGACGAGAGCAGTATTCATCATCCAGTGCGACCAGAAAGAGTATCCGAACGAGTGAACCGGTTACAGCGAGACAAGCACACGCCGTCCTCAATGGGAAAGAAGTGGCTGAACGCCTGGGGATTAGTGGCGGAAAGTTTTCCTCCATGGTCAGGAGCGGCGCTTTCCCTACATTGAGGCATCAGGGGTTGGGGGAAAGGCGCCACTACACCGAAGAATTTCTTGAGGCATTTGTTGATGCCGCTGGAAAGGTACCGCCTGAAGGATGGTGGCCGTTTATCTCCAAGAGGCGGTTCAACAAGGCAGATCAGAAGGGCGGCAGGAAATGCTGGACCATGGGTTTGATCCGAGCACGGTGGAGTTCGACTGGCGATAGTACGTCCCTCCAGTACTCGTTGATTGATCGACGTGGGCTAATGCAGGGCCCCGCACAGAGGACGTTACGTCCAAAATGTCTCTCGTCCTCTGGAGGGGAAGTGTTCCAGTCGTCGAAGATGAGCATGATACGGCAAATCATACCGTGACACTGGAGGACTTAACGTGCTAGGGCGGACTCGCTATGGCAGTTTCGGAGTCGAAGAAACGGCACGAAGACTCTCGGATATTCAGGCAGCCCTTGTCTGCTCTGTACACTGTCTTGGAGCGTGGATAGCAATAGAGCCATCCCTTTCGGGAAAGATCGCCTGGTCCTACCACCTGTACGAGCAGGCGGTGATCGCTGACCAGGTGGGCCGGAGGATCCACGCCCTGACCGCCGAACGGCCGCAGGTGCCCTCGCCGGCGAACCGGTCGCTGCTCAGGTTCCTCCAAGAGTTCGCCGCCCTGGCGACCCCCGCCGAGCAGATGGCCGGCCTCTACCGGGTCCTCCTGCCGGCGCTCCTGGACTCCTGCCGCACCCAGCTCGAAAAGACCAACCCGGTGGCCGATGAGCCGACGGTCCGGCTGCTCCACCAGGCAGCCGAGACGCTGGAGGAGCAGATCATCTGGGCGAAGTACCAGACCGCCGATGCGGGCACGGTGCAGCGGCTTCATCAGGAGCTGACCTTCGCCGGCGGGCTCCACGGCCCGGGTGTCCCCTATGAGGGGGAGTTCTCGATCCGCCCGGTTCTGGTCGACCTGCCCGCCCGGGACGGGCGCTTCAAGCCCCTGGAGCCGGGCAGGAAGATGCCCCGGGCGAAGCCGCTGGAGACGCCGGAGGGGCGGGTCCGGCTGCTTCACATCGCCCTGATCAATCTGGAGATCCCGGCGATCGAGGTCTGCGGGCGGATGATCGCCGAGTTCCCCGATGCACCCTGGGAGATGAAGCTGGAGCTGGCACATCAGATCTGGGATGAGGCGCGCCACGCCGTCATGTGTGCGGACCGGTTGGTGGAACTGGGCGGACAGATCGGCCAGTTCCCGTATCATCATAAGGTGTGGGAGCATTCGATCGCCGGTACTACCCTACCGGAGCGGTTCATGACTACCCAGCGGATCCACGAGGGGAATGGCCTGGACCAGACGCTTATGGCCCGGGATGCCCTGGCGGCGATCGGTGACCAGGCCACAAGCCAGATCATGGACTATATCATGGCAGATGAAGTCCTGCACGTGCGCAGCGGCATCGACTGGGTGGAGCGGTTCCTGCCCGACGAGGCGGACCGGGCCGCCCTGCTCCGCAAGATCGAGGAGCGGCTGGGCATCGCGGCCGTGGCCGGGCCGCCGCTCAATCGCGAGGGGCGCCGGAAGGCGGGCTTCAGCGAGGTGGAGCTGGACTGGCTGGCGGCCATGCGGGACCGGCGGGGGGAGCGGCCATGAGCGATCTGCTGCAACTGCTCCAGGAGAGCGAGTGGGTCAGTGGGGAGGCGATCTCCCGGCGCCTGGGCGTCAGCCGCACGGCGATCTGGAAGCAGATCGAGGCGCTGCGGGCGGCCGGTTACGATGTGGAGGCGGCGCCCCGCAAGGGGTACCGGCTTATCGGGCGGCCCGATGCGGTCACGGCCGATGAGATCCTGCCCGGACTGACCACGCAGCGGCTCGGTCGAGTAGTCGAGTATCGCCAATCGGTCGGCTCGACGAACGAGGTCGCCAAGCAGATGGCCCGCGCTGGCGTCCCGGAAGGGCTCCTGGTCCTCGCCGACGAGCAGACGGCGGGCAAGGGACGGCTGGGGCGGGCCTGGTCCACCCCGAAGGGCTCAGCCCTGGCTATGAGCCTGCTGCTCCGACCCGACCTGGCGCCCTATCACGCCCCACGCATCACGCTGGCGGCGGCTGTGGCGGTCTGCGAGGCGGTCCGGGCGGTGACCGGGCTGCCGGCGGGGATCAAGTGGCCCAACGATCTGCAGGTGAACGGCCGGAAGCTGTGCGGCATCCTGACGGAGATGGAGGCCGAGATCGATCGGATCGCTTTCGTCGTCGTGGGCATTGGGGTGAACGTCCACGTGCGGCGGGAGGAGATGGACCCGGCCTTCCGGGAGAGCGCCACATCCATCGCGATGGAGGGTGTCACCGTCCGGCGTGCGGCGCTGGTCCGGGCGGTCCTGGCTCACTTCGAGCCGATCTACGCCGACCTGGTCGGCGGGCGCTTTGACCGGGTGCTGGACCGCTGGCGGGCGTTCTCGGTGACGCTGGGCGCCCCGGTCCGGGTGCTTGACGTCTCCGGGGGGGTGCGGGTAGAAGGGATGGCCGAAGCGGTGGATGAGGAGGGGGCCCTGCTCGTCCGGGACGCGGCCGGTCAGGTCCACAGGGTGGTCTCCGGCGAGGTCTCCATCCGCCCCCGTTGATGAACAGGCCTCCCGTATGTTAACCTGTGATCATGCACAAGGTTGACATATGGGAGGCCTTTACCGTGCGTAACCCACGTCTGCGAAACATGCTCCTGGCGGCGCTCTTTGCGGCCCTGATCGCTGTGGTCGCCCAGTTCCGGTTCTTCCTGCCCGCGGTGCCGAATGTCCCGGTGACGCTGCAGGTCCTGGTGGTCTGCCTGGCTGGAGGGCTGCTGGGGCCGCTCTGGGGGGCGGTCTCCATGCTGGTCTACCTGCTCCTCGGGGCGGTGGGGCTGCCGGTTTTCGCGGGCGGGAGCGGCGGGCTCCAGGTCCTGGTGGGCCTGACCGCCGGCTACCTGTGGAGCTATCCGCTGGCCGCGGCCCTGATCGGGCTGGTGGCGCCGTCTCACAGGGCGCCCGGGCTGGCTCGGAGCGGCGTCGCCATGCTCCTGGGGCTGATGGTGATCTACCTGGGCGGGGCCGGCTGGGCCGTCCTGGTGGGCGGCAAGGCGCTGGGGGTGGTGGTCAGCGGCTGGGTGCTGCCGTTCATCCCGCTGGATCTGGTCAAGGCGGGGCTGGCGGCCTCGGCGGCGACCGCCATCAACCGGGCGCTGGTCGGGCAGGGCTTCTACCGGGCGGCGTAGGCGCTAGTACAGGCCGTCAACGCCCTCCATCCGGGTCAGGGCGCCGTCGGGCTGAAGCTCCCACCAGGCCTGGTCGTACCAGAAGGCGATGTGGCCGTTCAGGAGGACCCGGGGTTCACCGAGCGTTCCCTTTGCCCGGCAGATGACCTGAGGCTCGCTGTCAGGCTGTACCGGTTGCACGGCGATCCGTTCGGGAATCGGCCGGTAGGCGAACCAGGTGCCATCCGGACTGATCGCTGCATCCTCCATCATCTGGTATTCGGTCCCGTCTGGCTCGCTGGGGTCGTCATCCGGCAGGGACCAGGTGTGGCCGGCGTTGTAGCCGCGCACCCCGGTCATGAAGCGGAGGGTGTGGTCGCCGCTCCAGCCCAGGAGCCAGAGGCCGTACATCGCCTTGGGCGTCTCGGTCGGCCACTTCAGCACGGTCACTTCCACCAGGTCGTAGGCCCAGATCACACCGGCTCGCGGACCCTGCGGGATCTCCAGGCTGAAGGCGGCGACCCCATAGCGACCGTCCGGCGAGATGGAGAGGCCATAGATCGCAACGAGGTGCTCCGGGACTGGCAGGGCCTTTGGGGCCGAACCGGGGCGCCAGTGGGAGAGCTCCTCTTTGCTGCCCAGCAGGAGAGCATCGCCCCGGTACGCGGCCTGTACCGGTACCGGCAGGTCGGCGATCGGAGCCAGTTCCTTGGAGACCGGATCGAACCAGAAGAGCTGGGCGCCATCGGTGAGGAGGACGCCGTTGACGCCGTTACCGAAGACCTTGGGCGCAGGTCCGTTTAACAGGCGGGTCTCGGCGCCATCGACCGCGTAGCTCAGTTCTCCGCCTTTCACGACGAAGCGGCCGGGCAGTGGGTTGGGCAGGATGTAGTCGTAAGGCTCACACCGGACCGGCTCCTCGCTCTGCGGCGGAGGCGGAGCCGGGGCTGGATCCGCGGGACGGGCAGCCGGGGTGCATCCGCCTACCGCGAGAATGATCAGAAGGAGCAACCCGAAGATCCGGAATCGCATGGGCTTCCCTCCCGGGGGAATCTCTTCTACGTAGGACGCATCTCCGTCAGCAGGTGATTCACATCCGACCATGTTCCGGCATCCGAAAGGATGGTAGAATGGTGCAGACATGCTTCTACTGATTTCACCAGGAGGTCTGCACTGTGCGAGTCCCCAGCCTGCCACGCAAGTGGTTGGGCGACTACCCGCCCATGATCTGGATTATCGCTGCCGGAAGCTTTCTGAACATCGCCGGCCTCTCCTTCCTCTGGCCGTTGACCACCGTCTACATTCACGACTACCTGGGACGGCCGATGACGACGGCGGGGATCGTGCTGCTGCTGAACTCCGGCGGCGCCGCACTGGGCCAACTGGCAGGGGGATGGCTCTACGACCGGATCGGCGCCAGGCCGGTCATGCTGACCGGGCTCTTCGCCTCCTCGCTCCTGACCGGGCTGCTGGGCTTCTTCGAGTCCTGGCCCCTCTATGTGGGGGTGATGATCGGCTTCGGCTTCACCGGTTCGATGGTCTTCCCGGCGATCAACGCCCTGGTGGCCAAGGCCTGGCCGGGCGGCGAGCGGCGGGCGTTCAACTTTATCTACGTGGCGAACAACATCGGGGTGGCGGTGGGAACGGCGCTGGGTGGGTTTCTCGCCGAGCGCTCCTTCGCCATGGCCTTCCTCTCGGCCAGCATCACCTTCCTGCTCTTCGCCATCTTCGTGATCTTCGTGATCCGCGACGGACGCGGCGGTCTGGAGGGGGTGCGATCGACCGATGCGGCATCGGAGATGGCCGCTGCCCGGGAGGGGCGGGAGGGCCCGATTCCGTGGATGGCCCTCGGCTCACTCTTTGTCGCCTTCCTCGCACTCTGGCTGATCTACGTGCAGTGGCAGTCGCAGGTCTCGGTCTACATGAAGGCCCACGGCCACTCGCTGACCAGCTACTCGGTCCTCTGGACGCTGAACGGCCTCCTGATCTTTGTCGGGCAGCCGCTGCTCTCGCTCACCGTCCGGTACTTGAAGCGGGCCGCCAGCCAGATGGCGCTGGGGACCCTGCTCTACGCCGGGGCCTTTGGCGTGCTGCTGATCAACACGGAGTATTGGGTCTTCGCCCTCTCCATGGTGATCCTGACCTTCGGGGAGATGCTGGTCTGGCCGGCAGTCCCGGCGGCGGTAGCCCGTCTCTCGCCGCCAAGCAAGCGGGGGATGCTCCAGGGGCTGATCCTCTCCGGCGCCACCTTCGGCCGGATGCTCGGACCCCTGCTCGGCGGGTTGCTCCACGACCACGCCGGCTTCGTGACCCTGATCCTGGTCATGACAGGCGGGCTGGTGGTGCCACTGCTTTCGATCGGTCTCTTTGCCCGGACACAGCCGGCGGAATAAGCGGAAGGAGAGGATTGCATGGGAGTCAGTGTACGGCGGGAACGGGAGCGGCAGGAACTGCGCCAGGCGATCCTCGGGGCCGCGCGGGAGCTTGCCCGCTCCGGCGGCTGGCAGGCGGTCTCCATGCGGAAGGTGGCAGAGCAGATCGAGTACAGCGCCCCGGCGATCTACGAGTACTACGCCTCGAAGGAGGCGATCCTGCTCGCCCTGACCCAGGTCGGCTTCGGCCTCTTGCTGGACCGGCTGCGAGCCGTCTCGGCGGAGCAGCCGCGGGAGCGGATCCTCCAACTGGTCGATGGCTACTGGGCCTTCGCCATGGAGAGCCCGGAGCTCTACCAGGTCATGTACGGGCTGGACGGAGCGCCCATCAGCACGGGGGAGCCTCCTGCGGAGGCGCGGGCGGTCTTCGCCCTCCTGCGGGAGGCGGTGGCGCTCTACCGGGAGGAGCCGGTCCCTCCGGAGTCCGCCCAGCCGACCGGTCTGGATGGCGATGTGGAGATCCTCTGGGCGACGCTTCATGGACTGGTCTCGCTGACCATGGCGGGCCGTGTCTCCGGCGGACCGGAGCGGGCGCAGCGCCTGGTGCGACGGGCCGTCCGGACCCTGCTGGACCAGTGGGGTGAATAGTCTCAGCTTTTCGCACAGCGTAAAGGCAAAATCCTGTTGACACACCAGTCTGCCCCGTGGTACTCTTGGTCTCAAATTGAACCACCAAGTTGGCGATGAGTGGGGAAAGTACCCAGACCGATCCGTCACAGCGAGCTGGCGGGGGCCGTCCCAAGCGGTCCCACGGTGCAAGGTCCAGCACGGAAGAGTTTGGCGAATGGTCCCACGAGCTGTCGGCTGAAGGCCTGATCCAGGCTGGTAGGCGGACCGGTGTCTTCCACCGTTATCGGGTAGAGGGTATGATAGTACCCGCGTGAAAGTGCGTCTGCTTTGCTATAGGCAGGCGAATCGGGGTGGCACCGCGTGGGCCGTATTTACGGGCCTTCGTCCTCTGTATGGGGGACGAAGGCCTTTTTGCATTTTGCCAGCTAGGGAGTGGTTAGCGTGTATCAGCCCAGCCTGGGAACCTTCGTGAGTCTGGCCAAGGAATACAGCCTGATCCCCGTATACCGGGAGGTCCTTGCCGATCTGGAGACCCCGATCTCAGTCTTCATGAAGCTCTGCCTCGACGAGCCGGGCGCCTTCCTCCTGGAGTCGGTGGAGGGCGGCGAGAAGGTCGCCCGCTACTCCTTCCTGGGCTGCCGGCCGATCCTGACCGTGGCCAACAAGGAGGGCGTCACCCGGGTCATGCAGGGCGATGCTGCCAGCGAGTACCGGACCGTCGGCCAGGTGACCACCGCAGATGACAACTCCGAAACGCTCCAGGGTGACCCGCTGACCCATCTTCGTGAGGTGATGAACCGCTTCCGGGTCCATCAGCCGGCGGGTCTGCCCCGGTTCGCCGGCGGGGCGGTCGGCTACCTCTCCTACGACGCCGTGCGCTACTACGAGCATCTCCCCGGCACCCCGGTGGATGACCTCCACCTGCCAGAGGCGCTCTTCATGGTGACCGAGTTGGTCGTCGTCTTCGACCATCTGAAGCACAAACTGATGCTGATCGCCAATACGCTGCCCGGTCAGGAGCCGGAGGTGGCCTACCGCAGGGCAATGGCCCTGCTGGACCGGGCGGCGGAGCGGCTGCGGGGCCCCATTCCCGTACCGCCGGGCGTCGCCTTCGGCCGGCCCCGCCCCCTGACGGTCAAGTCGAACCGGACCCAGGCCGAGCACGAGGCGATGGTCGAGCGGGCCAAGGGGTATATCCGGGCGGGGGACATCTTCCAGGTGGTGCTCTCCCAGCGGTTGGAGACCAGCGTCCGCTCCCGCCCGCTGGACATCTACCGGGTGCTGCGGACGATCAACCCCAGTCCGTACATGTTCTACATCGCCTTCGGTGACCTGAAGATCATCGGCTCCTCGCCGGAACTGCTGGCCCGGATGGAGGATGGGATCGCCACCACCCGCCCGATCGCTGGCACCCGGCCCCGGGGCGCCAGCGAGGCGGAGGATGCAGCCCTTGAGCAGGAACTGCTGGCCGACGAGAAGGAGCGGGCCGAGCACATCATGCTGGTCGACCTGGGCCGCAACGATCTCGGCCGGGTCTGCGAGTACGGATCGGTCCAGGTGCATCAGATGATGCGGGTCGAGCGGTACTCCCACGTCATGCACATCGTCAGCGATGTCCAGGGCAAGGTAGCTGCCGGCAAGGATGCGTTCGATGTGCTCCGGGCGGTCTTCCCGGCGGGCACCCTGAGCGGAGCGCCGAAGGTCCGGGCCATGGAGATCATCGACGAAATGGAGCCGGTCCGGCGGGGAGTCTACGGCGGGGCCGTCGGCTACTTCTCCTGGTCGGGCGCCATGGATACATGCATTGCCATCCGCACGATGGTCATGAAGGGCGACAAGGTCTACGTCCAGGCCGGCGGCGGGATCGTAGCGGATTCGAGTCCGACCGCCGAGTATCAGGAGACGCTGAACAAGGCTCGGGCGCTTGTCCGGGCGCTGGAGATCGCAGAGGAGGGGCTGTAGATGATCCTCGTCATCGACAATTATGATTCCTTCACCTACAACCTCGTCCAGTTCCTCGGCGAGTTGGGGGCGGAGATGCAGGTATACCGGAACGATCAGATCACGGTTGATGAGATCAGAAAGCTGAACCCCGAGAAGATCATCATCTCCCCGGGGCCGTGTACGCCGAATGAGGCCGGCATTTCGTTGGATGTGATCCGGGAACTGGGGCCCACGACGCCGATCCTGGGCGTATGCCTGGGGCATCAGTCGATCGGCCAGGCCTACGGCGGCGTGGTGAAGCGAGCGCCCTACCTGATGCACGGCAAGACCAGCCAGATCAGGCACGACGGCCTGGGCGTCTTCGAGGGGATGCCCGAGCGGTTCCGGGCCACCCGGTACCACAGCCTGATCGTGGAGCGGGAGTCGCTGCCCGAGTCGCTGGAGGTTACCGCCGAGACGGAGGATGGCCTGATCATGGGGCTCCGGCACAGGTCCCATCCGGTCTACGGGCTCCAGTTCCACCCGGAGTCGATCCTGACCGAGGGTGGCAAGGTGATGCTGAAGAATTTCCTGTCGCTGCCGCAGCCGGCGGTCGTACAGGGCTAGAAGGAGGCGCACGATCATGGAGATGGATATGAAGGCGCTGCTCGCCCTGGTGGCCGAGGGGAAGGACCTGACCGAGGCCCAGGCGGAGACAGCCATGACCCTGATGATGAACGGCGATGCGACCCCGGCGCAGGTGGCCGCCTTCCTCATGGCGCTGCGGATCAAGGGGGAGACGGTGGAGGAGATCACCGGCGCCGCCCGGATCATGCGGGCTCGGGCGACCCAGGTCACCCATCATCAGCCGATCGCCGTGGACACTTGCGGCACCGGCGGCGACAAGTCCAATACCTTTAACATCTCGACGACGGCGGCGTTCGTGGTCGCCGGGGCGGGGGTGCCGGTGGCGAAGCACGGCAACCGGGCGGCATCCAGCCTTACGGGCTCCGCCGATGTGCTGGAGGCCCTGGGGGTGAACCTGACCCTGACCGCCGAGCAGGTGGGCCAGTGCATTGACCAGATCGGGATCGGCTTCATGTTCGCCCCGACCCTGCACACCAGCATGAAGCACGTGGCCCCGGTCCGGCGGGAGATCGGCATGCGGACGATCTTCAACCTGCTCGGCCCCCTGACCAACCCGGCCTCGGCCCAGGCCCAGGTGATGGGCGTCTTCCACCCGAACCTGACCGAGCCGCTGGCCCGGGTGCTTGGCAACCTCGGCTGCGGCCATGCCCTGGTGGTCCACGGCCTCGACGGGGTTGATGAGATCAGCATCAGCGCACCGACCGTCATCTCGGAGATGGAGGATGGCTACGTGCAGACCTACCGGGTCGCCCCGGAGGATCTCGGCATCAGCCGGGCGCCCCGGGAGTACATCCGGGGCGGCACCAAGGAGGAGAACGCCAGGATCACCGAGGCGATCCTGGCCGGCGAGACCGGGCCCCGGCGGGACGTGGTCCTGCTGAACGCCGCAGCGGCCCTGCTCGCCGCCGACCGGGTGGGGTCGCTCCGAGAGGGCGTGGCCCTGGCGGAGCAGTCGATCGACTCGGGGGCGGCGCTCAAGGCGCTGACCGGCCTCCGCGAGCTGAGCCACCGCCTCGCCCAGGCGAGCGCCTAGCCGACCACAGGCTACGCAGGCACGAGCCGCAGGAGCGACACCTCCGGCGGGCAGAACAGCCGAATCGGCAAGTGCGCCGTCCCGACGCCACGGCTCGTATAGACCTGGCAGTGCGGGGCCTGGTAGAGCCCGGTGTGGTACTTGCGCCCGCCGGGCGGCAGGAGGAGGGGGCCCAGCCCCGGCAGCCGGATCTGGCCGGCGTGGCTGTGGCCGCTGATCTGCAGGGAGACCCGGTGCGTAGGTCCCACGAGCGAGTCGGCGTAGTCCGGCTCGTGGCAGAGGAGGATCCGCACCGCCCCATCCGGGGCGCCGGCCATTGCCCGGGCCACATCGGGCTCGCCCATCCGGGGTTCATCCACCCCGCCGACCCAGAGCCCATCCGCCACCTGAACCCCTTCGTTCACGAGGAATCGCACGTTGGTCATCGACCCGGGCACGTACTCATCGTAGAAGTCCCAGTTGCCCAGGACGCCCAGGCACCCCTTCACGGGCGCCAAGGCCCGATCTGCCGCCGGGCCGTGGTCATGCGAGCCGATGAAGTCGCCCGCCACCACGACCAGGTCGGGCCTGCGGGCGGCCAGCCTCTCAGCCACCTCCCGCACGAAGGCCTCCGGTGTGGTCGGGCCGACATGGATATCGGAGAGCACCCCGATGGTAAAGCCATCCAGGTTCTTCGGCAAGCCCGGGATCGAGATGCTCTCCTCCTCAAACAGGAGCCGGCGGGTCTCGACAGCATAGCCGTAGCCGGCCAGGCCCAATCCGGCGGCGGTGAGGGCGCCCAGCCCTTGCCAGAGAAAGCGGCGACGATTCACAAGCAACGAGCCCCTTCCAAGGGAATGCTCTCATTATGACGAATCCCTATCGACTAGAGTCTCGCAAAAGGAAGGCGATCCCCACATGGCTACCCAGAATCCGATCAAGACGGTCTTCTCCGGCATCCAGCCCTCGGGCGTGGTCACCCTTGGCAACTATCTCGGCGCCATGCGCAACTTCGTACAGCTCCAGCATCAGGCGGAGTGCTACTTCTGTATTGTCGACCTGCATGCCCTCACCGTTCCCCAGGACCCGAAGGAACTGTACGAGAACACCCTGAAGCTGGCCCGCATCTATGTGGCGGCCGGTATTGACCCCAGCGTCGCCACGATCTTTGTCCAGTCCCAGGTGCCGGCCCACGCGGAGTTCGGCTGGCTGATGGAGGTCAACTCTTACTTCGGTGAGCTGAGCCGGATGACCCAGTTCAAGGACAAGTCGAAGAAGGCGGAGGTGGTCACCACCGGCCTCTTCACCTACCCGGCGCTCATGGCGGCCGACATTCTCCTCTACCAGGCGACCCACGTCCCCGTGGGCGAGGACCAGAAGCAGCATCTGGAGCTGACCCGCGATATCGCCATTCGGCTGAACAACCGTTTCGGTGAGGAGTTCCTGACCGTCCCCGAGCCCTATATCCCCGCCCGTTCAGCCGGTGGCCGGATCATGTCGCTCCAGGACCCCACCGCCAAGATGTCCAAATCTGACGCCGATGCCACGGCCTATATCTCCATGATGGACGCACCGGACCTGATTGTGAAGAAGATCAAGCGGGCGGTGACCGATCCGGGCCGCGAGGTGAAGTACGACCCGGAGAACAAGCCGGGGGTCTCCAATCTCATGGTGATCCTCTCGCTCTGCACCGGCCAGTCGCTGGATGAGATTTCCGCCAAGTATGACGGCTACGGCCAGTTCAAGAAGGATGTGGCCGAGGCAGTCGTCGCCACGCTGGAGCCGATCCAGAAGCGGGTTCAGGAGCTTTCCGAGCCGGGTGTGATCGAGGCGATCCTGGCCAAGGGCGCCGACAAGGCCGAGGCGGTCTCCCGGCCCAATCTGGCCCTGCTCCAGTCCAAGATGGGCCTGGTCCCGAGGGGCCGGGCATGATCCTCGACCGGATCCTCAAGACCAAGGCGGCGGAGGTGGCGGCAGCCGGCCCTCTGGCCGAGCTGATCGCTGCCGCACACCGTGGGCCACGGCCCCGGGGTTTCCTCAAAGCCTTGCAGGAGTCGCCGGGCGTGCAGGTAATCGCCGAGGTGAAGAAGGCCAGCCCCTCCAAGGGGCTGATCCGTCCCGACTTCGACCCGGTGGCGATCGCCCGGGCTTATGCGGGGGCCGGTGCCGCCTGCCTTTCGGTCCTGACCGATCAGCCGTACTTCCAGGGCTCTCTGGAGTACCTTAAGGCGATCCGTCGGGCGGTTGACCTGCCACTCCTCCGTAAGGACTTTATCATCGATGAGGTCCAGGTCTACGAGGCCCGGGCAGCCGGGGCCGATGCGATCCTGCTGATCGTGGCCGCCTTCCACGGCGAGTGCGCCCATGGCCGGACGCCCGCCGACATGGACCGCCTGGCCCAGCTGGCCGCAGACCTGGGCATGGACGTCCTGACCGAGGTCCACTCCGCCGAGGAGCTGGATATCGCTCTGGCGTCCGGGGCCAAGCTAATCGGCATCAACAACCGGGACCTCCGGACCTTCCATACGACGTTGGATGTGACCTTCGGACTCGCCCCCCGCATCCCGGCTGGCCGGGTGCTGGTCAGCGAATCGGGCATCGCAACCCACCATGACCTGGTGCGGCTGGAGCAGGCGGGGGCAAAGGCGGTCCTCGTGGGCGAATCGCTCATGCGCCAGCCGGACGTGGCAGAGGCCTTGCGGGGGCTGTTGGGACAGAAGAGTTAAAGGAGTGACCACGCAAATGTGGGCCAAGATCTGCGGCATCTCGAACATGAAGGCTGCCCTGGCAGCCGTGGAGGCCGGGGCCGATGCGGTCGGCTTCGTCTTCGCCCCCAGCCGCCGGCAGGTGACCCCCGACCGGGCGCAGTCCCTGATCATGGGCCTTCCCCCGGAGACGGTGACGGTAGGCGTCTTTGTGGATGCTTCCGTGGAGGAGATGAAGCAGGTCGCCGCTTACACCGGCCTGAAGGCGATCCAACTGCACGGCAGCGAGCCGCCGGAGTATATCGACCAAATCGACCTCCCCGTGATCAAGGCCTTCCGGATCAAAGGGCCCGATGATCTGGCACAGCTTCCCGCCTACCGCGGCGCAGCCGGCATCCTCCTGGATCCCTACGTGGAGGGCCAGGCAGGCGGCACCGGTCAGACCCTGGACTGGACCCTGGTCCGCTGGGCAGCCCAGACGCTGAAGAATGCCGGTGTGGAGCTGGCTGGCCCTGACGAGCCCCTCACCCCGGGCCGGCCCAAGCTGATCCTGGCCGGCGGCCTCACCCCACAGAACGTGGACGAGGCCATAAAGCAGGCGGAGCCAGGCGGGGTGGATGTCTCCTCCGGCGTGGAGACGAACGGCGAAAAGGACTCGGGCAAGATCTACGACTTTCTCGATATGGTAAAGGGGGCCTGATCCCATGGCGGAGGAGAAGCCGGTCATGCTGCCGGACGACCGGGGGCACTTCGGTCCCTTCGGTGGACGCTACGTCCCCGAGACACTCATGGCGGCCTGTATCGAACTGGAACAGGCCTACAATCGCTATAACGACGATCCCGAGTTCATCGAGGAACTCGCCTACTACCGCAGGCAGTACATCGGGCGGGAGACCCCGCTCTATTTTGCGGAGCGGCTGACCGCATACGCCGGCGGGGCGAAGATCTACCTGAAGCGGGAGGACCTGAACCACACCGGCGCCCACAAGATCAACAACGCCATGGGCCAGGCACTCCTCGCCCGGCGGATGGGCAAGAAGCGGATCATCGCTGAGACCGGCGCCGGGCAGCACGGCGTGGCCACGGCCACCGTCTGCGCCCTCTTCGGCCTGGAGTGCGAGGTCCACATGGGCGAGATCGATGTCGCCCGCCAGGAGCTGAACGTCTTCCGCATGCAGTTGATGGGCGCCCGGGTCCTGCCGACCACCTCCGGCTCCCGGACCCTGAAGGATGCGACGAATGAAGCGATCCGTGACTGGGTGACCAATGTCGAAACCACCCACTACATCATCGGTTCGGTGGTGGGACCGCATCCTTATCCGATGATGGTCCGGGATTTCCAGGCCGTGATCGGCGAGGAGACCCGCCGACAGATCATGGAGGCGGAGGGGCGGTTGCCAGATGCGATCGTCGCCTGCGTGGGCGGCGGCTCGAACGCCATGGGCATCTTCCACCCGTTTGCGCAGGACAAGTCCGTCAAGCTGATCGGCGTCGAGGCCGGTGGTCACGGCATTGAGACCGACAAGCACGGCGCCACCATGACCGGCGGCGGCCTGATCGGCGTCTTCCACGGCGCCCGGTCCTACCTGCTGCAGGACCCGTACGGCCAGATTACCGAAGCGCACTCGATCTCGGCCGGCCTGGACTACCCGGGCGTCGGGCCGGAGCACTCTTACTACCGGGACTCGGGCCGGGCCGACTATGTGGCGGTGACCGACAGCCAGGCGCTGGAGGGCATGAAGCTGCTCAGCCAGACAGAGGGGATCATCCCGGCGCTGGAGTCGAGCCACGCCGTCTACCAGGCGGTCCAGGTGGCCCGGAGCATGCCGAAGGATGCGATCCTGATCATCAACCTCTCGGGCCGGGGCGACAAGGATATGGTCCAGGTCTCCAAGATGCTGGGGGGTGAGCTCTCATGAGCCGGATCGGTGCACGCTTTGCGGAGCTGAAGAGCCGGGGCGAGAAAGGGCTGGTCGCCTACATCGCCGCCGGGGATCCCTCGATCGAGGCGAGCCGGCAGTTCATCCATGCACTGGTGGAGGCCGGGGTCGACATCATCGAACTGGGGCTGCCCTTCTCCGATCCACTGGCCGATGGCCCGGTCATCCAGGCTGGCACCCAGCGGGCGTTGCTCGCCGGAGCCAACACGGACAATGTCCTGGAGCTGATCGCCACCGTCCGCCGGGAAGGGGTCACCACGCCCATCCTGATCATGACCTATATCAACCTGTTGACCCGCCCGGGGATCGAGAGCTTCTGCCGCAGGGCTGCCGAGGCCGGGGTGGATGGCCTGATCCTGCCCGACGTGCCCATGGAGGAGGCCGATGAGCTCCTCGCAGCCACCAGGGCGACAGGCCTCGACCTGGTCCAGTTCGTGGCGCCGACCTCGACGCCGGACCGCATTGAGCGGGCGGGGAAGCTCGCCTCCGGCTTTGTCTACGTCGTCTCTCTGACCGGTGTGACCGGCCAGCGGGAGGCGCTGCCCGAGCGGCTGAGCGACCTGGTCCAGGCGACCAAGGCCGTGACCGAGACCCCGGTCGCCGTGGGCTTCGGCATCTCGACGCCGGAGCACGTCCGGCAGGTGGTCGCCGTGGCCGATGCCGCCATCGTCGGCTCTGCCTTTGTGCGCATCTGTGGGGAGGAACTGGAACTGCCGGTCAAGGTGGCGAAGCTGAAGGGGTTTGCTGTTGACCTAAAGGAAGCGACAAAAGTCAAGAAATAGGGGTTGACCCGCTGGGACCTTGCGTGTATACTCTGCTTCAACACATCTAACAAAGCGATGACCGGGAGAAGTAAGTCCGGAAGCAATTCCTACGCCGGAGAGCCACAGAGAGCCAGCGGTTGGTGCAAGCTGGCGCCGAAGGCGGACCGAAATACACCCGTGAGTGCAGGCTGAAACCCCTTGATCAGGTGTGAACAGGGGCGAGTAGGTACGCCGGAACGCCACCGTTACAGGGCGCAGGGGATGCTAGTCCCCGAGTGTGAGAGAGTCCCTCTGTCAGAGGGGCTAAGCAGGGTGGTACCGCGAAAGCCGATATTCTTACGGCTTCCGTCCCTACATGTAGGGATGGAAGCCGTTTTGTTTTGTCTCTTGAGGGAAAAAGAGGAAAGGTGAGTGGGCCAGTGATTATCGTCATGAAGAAGGGGGCCTCAGAGGCCCAGGTCACCGAGGTAATTGATCGAGTGAAGACCCTGGGGTTCGGCATCCATCTCTCCCGCGGGGAAGAGCGCACGATCATCGGAGCGATCGGGGGCGATCGGCGCCTCCTGGCCGATCTGAACCTGGAGGCCGCGCCCGGGGTCGACCGGGTCACCCCGATCTCCAAGCCGTACAAGCTTGTCTCCCGGGATTTCCATCCGGAGGATACGGTGATCCGGATTGGCGATGCTACCGTGGGTGGGACCGATCTGTGGGTGGGAGCCGGCCCCTGCTCCGTCGAGGGGCGTGAGCTGCTGCTGGAGTCGGCCGGACTGGTCAGGCAGGCCGGCGCCCATGCGCTGCGGGCCGGCGCCTTCAAGCCCCGCTCCAGCCCCTACTCCTTCCAGGGGCTGGGCGAGACCGGGCTCCAGTTCATGGCGGAGGCCCGGGAGCAGCACGGCCTGCCCCTCGTGACCGAGGTGATGGACACCCGGGACGTGGAGTTGGTGGCCGGCTACGCAGACGTGTTGCAGATCGGCACCCGGAACATGCAGAACTTCAGCCTGCTCAAGGCGGTGGGCAAGACCGACAAGCCGGTCCTCCTGAAGCGGGGCATGTCGGCCACGATCGAGGAGTGGCTCATGGCCGCCGAGTATATCATGAGCGAGGGGAATCACAACGTGATCCTCTGCGAGCGGGGCATCCGCACCTTTGAGACGGCCACCCGCAATACCCTCGACCTCTCGGCGGTGGTCGTGGCCAAGTCTCTGACCCATCTGCCGGTGGTGGTCGACCCGAGCCACGGCGTCGGGATCCGGCAGCATGTCGTCGCTCTGGCCCGGGCGGCGGTGGCCGCCGGCGCCGACGGGATCCTGGTCGAGGTCCACCAGCGCCCCGACGAAGCCAAGTCCGACGCCGCCCAGACGATCGGGCCGGCCGCCTTCCAGCAGATGATGCAGGAGATGGCCGCCATCGCGGAGGTCTTGGGCCGCCGGTTGCCGATCGCTTCCCACTCCCATGTCTTCTAGCGATGGCTTTTTTCGGCGAGTAGCGATCTGGGGCGTGGGGCTGATCGGGGGCTCGATCGGCATGGCGATCCGCCGGCACGCTCTGGCAGCCGAGGTGGTCGGCATCGGGCAGGGGGCGCTGGACGAGGCGGTGGCCCGGGGCGCCGTCGACCGGTATCTGCTCGACCCGGCCGAAGCCCTGGATGGCGCCGACCTGCTGATCCTGGCCATGCCGGTGGGCGCCATGATCGACCTGGCACGGGTCTGGGGGCCGCAGATCCGGCCCGGCACCCTCGTGACCGATGTGGGCTCGACGAAGGCGCAGGTGGTCGCCGCCTGGGAGCAGCATCTGCCGCCGGGCGCCGCCTTCGTCGGGGGCCACCCGATGTTCGGCTCCGAGCGGTCCGGTGTGGCCGCCGCCGCCGCCGGCCTCGTCAAGGGGTGTCGCTGGGTACTGACAGCCCCGCACCCCGCCCTGCAAGGGCTGATCGAGCGGTTGGGCGCCGTGCCGGTGGTCATGACCCCGGCAGAGCACGACCGGCGGGTGGCGGGGATCTCCCACCTGCCCCAGGTCGTGGCGACCGCCCTGGCGGCATCGGCCCTGGACCTGGAGGAGCGGGGCGGCGGCGTGCTCGACCTGGCCGCCGGCGGCTTCCGGGACACGACGCGGATCGCCGAGAGCCCGGCAGATCTCTGGGCCGAGGTGCTACTGACCAACCCTGACGCAGTTCGGGAGGCGCTGATCACCTTCCGCCAGGCGCTCGGCGACCTGGAGGCGGCGATCGATGCGGGCGACCGGGCGGCCATCGAGGCCCTCTTCGCCCGGGCGCAGCAGGCCCGTAAGCGGCTCCCCTCATCCACATAAGGAGCGAGTTCACCATGGATGTCCGAGTCTTCCCGGCCACACGGCTGGAGGGGAGCATCAACCCGCCATCATCGAAGAATTATACGACACGCTATCTCCTGGCAGCCGCCCTGGCCGACGGGGAGTCGCTGATCCGCTACCCGGCGGAGAGTGAGGACTCGGAGGCGCTCCAGCGCTGTCTGACCGACCTGGGGGCCGTCCTGACCCGTGAGGGGGAGCACCTGCGAGTCCGGGGCTTCGGTCGGCACCCCCGGAGCCCGGGGAGCCTGAACCCGGGCAACGCCGGAGCGGTCCTCCGCTTCCTCATGGCGATCTGTGCAGCCACCCTGGAACAGGTCACCTTCGTAACCGAGTACAGCGAATCGCTGGGCAAGCGGCCCCAGGGCGACCTGCTCGACGCCCTCGCCCAACTGGGGGCCCGCTCCATGAGCCGTGACGGCAGGCTGCCGATCACCCTCTTCGGCGGAGATCTGCAGGGCGGGATCGTCCGGGTCAGCGGCGAGGTCTCCAGCCAGTTCACCTCCGGCCTGCTCTTCGCCGCTCCCCTGACCGGCAAGGCGCTGACGATCGAGGTGACCGGCGACATGAAGTCCCGGCCCCCGATCCGCCAGACGCTCCAGGTCTTGCGGGAGGCGGGGATTGCAGTCGAGGCGAGCGAGGATCTGCGCCGGTTCCATATCCCTGCCGGCCAGCACTACCAGGTTCGGGAGTATGTGATCCCCGGCGACTACCCCGGCTCGGCGGCGATTATGGCCGCAGCCGCCATCCTCCCGTCGGACGTGACGATCGAGCGGCTCTTCGCCGATGAACAGGGCGAGCGGGGGGCGATCGCCGTCCTGGCCGCCATGGGCGCCGATATCACCCACGATGGCAGCCGGGTCCGAATCCGGGGCGGGCGCCCGCTGAAGGCCGGCCGCTTCGACGGCGACCCCTTTACCGATGCCGTCCTCGCCCTGACCGCCGCCGCCCTCTTTGCCGAGGGGGAGACGCAGTTCGAGAACGTGGAGAACCTGCGCTATAAGGAATGCGACCGGATCAGCGACTACCGGTGTGAGCTGAACAAACTGGGGGCTCGGGTCTCGGAGGCGCACGATAAGCTGATCATCTCGGGCCGGCCGGAGGGGCTGGAGGGCGGGGTGGCGGTGGAGAGCCGGATCGATCACCGGGTGATCATGGGCCTGACCATCGCAGCATTGCGCTCACAGGCGCCGGTGCTGATCCGGGAGGCCGGTCACATCGCCAAGTCGTATCCTGCTTTCTTTGAGCACCTGCGCTCGCTGGGCGCCCGGATCGAGACGGTGTAAACCTCCCGGGCTGGACAGGACCTATCTACCATCAACAGAGTATTGTCAATAGGCACAAGGTGCTACTATACTGTAGCTACCATGCGACACTGGCTGCTGATGAGGGGAGGGGTCCCGATGTCTCGGCGTCTCATGATCCGCATGTGGCTCTACCGGGTTGGTCGGGGCTATGAGCGGTGGTTGAAGATCCTGACCGGGGCCGGTTTTGTGGGGCTGCTCCTGACGGGGCTCCTGTACAACCTGGTTCCCGAGGCGGGACGAGACTGGCAGATGGTCTTTATGGGGATCTGCCTGATCGTCGCCGGTATGGGTCACGCCCTCCTGGGGGAGGGGGCAACCCTCGAGGCCTACGCTACCGGCGAGACCGAGGAGATGCCGGCGATCACCAAGCTGCTCAACGGCCTGCTGGCCTCGGCGGGCGGTCTGATGATCACCATGCTCGGCCTGTCGCAGATCATGGCATAGGCAAAGGCTGAAGGCCACCGCAAGCAGAGGCGGTGGCCTTTCTTTATCGCAGAAGGGGGAGTCAGACCGGTGAACTTCATTCCCTTTCCCCTGGCCGGTGGGCGGTACGAGGTGGGCCCTGCCATGCGCCGTTTCGGGCAGGCCACGATCGACTACCCGGCGGAGCAGGGACACTTCCGGTTCGATGATCACCTGGCCGGGACCCTGGCGGCCAAGCTCCAGGCCCTGCACCAGGCGCCGGGGGAGAGCCATCTCAAGGCGGTGGATGCCGATCCCGCCGCCCTGCACGCTGCGCTGCAGGAGTGCTTCCGCCTGCTGGCAGCTGAGCACCCGGCGGTCGCCGCCGTGGGGGAGGAGGGCCCGACCCTGCATCATCTCGGGCTGCGGCTGACCGGTTGGTCCCGGCTGGAGCGTGTCGCCGAGCCCTGGCCCGCCCTGGCGCCTGTGGCGGAAGAGGTCCTCGCCCGGCTCCACAGAGAGAAGGGGCTCGACCTGCTGGGCGACCTGCTCGGCCTCTCGGTCCAGGAGGACCTGGCCCTGGTGCGCGGCCCGGCGGAGGATGACCTGCTGGAGTGGCTGCACGTCTGCCTGCCCAGCAACTGGGCGCCCGCCGAGAAGATCGGCCGCTCCTTTGCCGATGTGCATCAGCCGGTGGTTCACAGTGAACGGCTGATCATTTCGCGTCGTCAGATTATGCGGGCGATGCTCCAGGGCGGCCCCTTCGTGCGGTATGTCTGGGGCATTCACCGCGATGGCGCACTCTGCCATAATCCCCGCATCCACCAGGCCCCGCCCTGGCCGGCCGTGGCGACACCCGCCGAGTTGGCCCGGATGGCCTGGCTCCGGGTGGAGCGGCAGACGACCCACGGTTTCCCCGGACTGGACCGGGCGCTCTTTACCATTCGCTACTGGGTCGAGCCACTCACCGTGACCGCGCAGGATCCCTGGCGGCGGGAGCGGCTGGCGACGGCCCTGGCCGCCATGGATGAGGAGGAGTTGCACTACAAGGGACTGACCGGCGCCCGAGAAGGCCTGGTCGCCTGGTTGCAGGCCCCGCACTGACAGAGGAGGTAGATCATGTCTCAGCAGCATCCCCTGGTCTCCCGGCTCCTGGCCTATCAAGCGCTCTGTAACCGGTTCGAGATGGAGAAGGCCGTGACGTTCTTCACCGAAGATGCGGTGGTCGATATCCACGGACAGATCTGTTCCGGCCTTCAGGGCATGATCGATCTCCATGAGTATGACCGGGGCTGCGGTGCCCTCGTCTACCTGAGCGACTTTCAGATCGATGGCAACAAGGTTCGCTGCTCCTTCGTCTACGAGGCGGAGGCCGATCGCCTGCTTGGTATCAGCGGCCTGGTGCGCTGGTCGACGCTCACCTTCCGGGGCGATCGCGTGGAGCGCTGGGATATTGAGGCGCCGGCCCCGGAGGAGGCGGAGCGCCGCAGCCCGACCATGCGGCCCCTCTTCGCCTGGGGCGCCGAGGCGCACCCGGAGCTGATGGCCCGGCTGCAGAGTGGGATCCACTACGACGCCGGCCATGCCCTGACCGAGCTGGTCCGGGCGTGGTTGACTGAAGAAAAATTTCGCCTGCCCCCTGAAACGGACGGCACCTTGCGAATCGTCTAACGGACAGATCAGTACCAAACAGTACCAAGGTCTCGGGAGGGAACGTTATGAATTCTGTGTGGAATCGAACCGTGAGCAGAGCGGTGGCAACAACAGCGGTGGCGGTCATGCTCGGCATGCTCGTCGTACCATCGGCCCGGGCAGCCGACACGACCCCGCCAAGCCCGGCAACCGGCTTTACGCTGACCCCGTCAACCGATCCGAACGACGGTCAGGTCACCTTGACCTGGACTGACTCCACCTCGGCCGATGTGGACGGGTACCGCGTCTACCGCTGGTACGGCTCGGGTACCCCGCAGGTCACCGAAAAGAGCTTCCTGTTTGAGACCCCTGATACGTATTTTGCCGATGTCCTCCCCGCGGAGGGGCTGTACAAGTACGCAGTCGTCGCGTACGATGTGGCGGGCAACCAGTCGAACCCGACCACCTGGAAGAGCTACACCTTCAATGCGACCACCAACGGGAGCGCGATGGCCGTCGATACGACCGCACCAGGCAAAGTGACCGAACTGGAAGCGTTCGAGGCCTACGTTCAGGGTGGGAGTGTAGACCTTTCCTGGACCGCCCCGGCGAACCACAGTGACCTCTGGCGCTATCTGGTTTACAGGGCGAGCGGCAACGGCAGTGCGGTTTTCGTGGACTATGTCGATGTCGGCCTTGCCTATTACACCGACACCAATCTCGCTGACAACCACTACACCTATCATGTGATCGCCCAGGACGAGGCTGGTAATGTCAGCGCCGCTTCTGACACCGTGACCGTCGTGGTGGATAACGTGGACCCTGTGGTTGAGATTACCGGACCCATGGCCGATCAGAACTACCTGAACAAGGGGACCCTTGTCGTATCGGCCAAGGTGACCGAGGAGGGTGCCGGGTACGATGCTAGCGATGCTGTGATCTACGTAAACGGGACCGAGGTGGACTCGCCCGTCCTGGATCTGGCTGACCTGGGTGTGGGATTCCATCACGTCCTGGTCGAGGTGACCGACCGGGCCGGCAATATGGGTGCGGACGAGATCGACCTGACCGTGACCGGCATGCCCGCTTACGACGCCCCCGAAATGGTCAGCGCATCGAGCCTGACCAAGAGTCAGAGCCTCACCATTACCTGGGACCAGCCCGAGCAGACCGGCGTGACGGGCTATCGAGTCTACCAGATTGACCCGAACGGCCAGTCCAAGACGCTCGGTACCTACTCGGAGACAAAGCGCTCGCTGACCACGACGGTCAACGGCGAGGGCGCATGGTCCTTCTACGTGGTCGCTCGCTATGGCACCGTGTACGGCACTCCGTCCGAGTCGGTCGTCTACACGGTGGACCGCACTGCACCGGAGATTGAGATCACGGCCCCGGAGCATCAGAAGGTCTACGCGAAGAGCGGCACGCTCCAGCCCAGCTATTCCGTGACCGACGCGCTCAGCGGCAGCGCCACCGGTTCCGAGGAGATCCGGCTGGACGGCACGATTCTCTCGACCAGCACGATCAACCTGGCCAACCTGGCCGTTGGAACCCATACCTTCTATGTGAAGGTGACTGACCTCGCTGGAAACGTGGCCACCGAGTACAGCCAGTTTACCGTGAACCAGGACGGCACGATTCCGCCTGATGATGACGATGATGACGATGATGACGATGATGACGATGATGACGATGATGACGATAACGACAAGCCCGGCAACGGCAACGGTCGCGACCCGCTGCTCGATCTCAACTTCAGCGTTGACAAGGCGACTCAGAATGCCGTTATCACCGAGCTGGCCCGGTGGAAGGGCGAGATTCACCATGGTCACTACGCCTCGTTGATGGCGAAGGCCCAGTCCGGCAAGTTCCGCAACCTGGTGCTCCACCTGATCAAGCACGAGGGGAAGTTCATCCCGCACGGCGTTGTCGAGAACGTGCTGGAGATCCTGGGCCTGGAGGATTTGGATATCGATTCTCGGTCGATCCCGGACAGCGAGATCGAGGGCGACTGGAGCGTCTGGCCCGGCAACAGCATGGATAAGGATCGCGACTTGGGGTTCCCCCCAGCGTGGGCGACCGGCTGCAGATGCAGCCGGTCGCCTGCTTTTTGTGCCCGCGGTTCAGACAGCGCGCCCGTGGTAACAGATTCCTAGCATGAGCCGACGAAAAAGATCGCACATTACTGCCAACAACATAACGAGGAGGAGATATCACGTGGCGAATAACAACAACAATCAGATCCTGGTCAGCCAGGCCCGTGCTGCACTGGAGCAGATGAAGCAGGAGACCGCGGCCGAGCTGGGCATTCAGAACTACGCCCAGCAGTACAAGGGCGATCTGCCCAGCCGGGTCAACGGCTCGGTCGGCGGCTACATGACCAAGAAGATGATCGCTCTGGCCGAGCAGCAGCTGGCGGGCGGCGCCAGCGGGTTCGGTACCACCACCCGCTAGGCATCTATCAGCCCCGTGGTAAATGGTTCTAGCATCTCACGGGATCATTCGACGCAGGATAGCAGCAACCACATAACAAGGAGGGGCTTCACATGGCGAACAACAACAACAATCAGATACTGGTCAGCCAGGCCCGTTCCGCCCTGGAGCAGATGAAGCAGGAGACCGCTGCTGAACTCGGCATTCAGAACTACGCCCAGCAGTATAAGGGCGACCTTCCCAGCCGGGTCAACGGATCGGTCGGCGGCTACATGGTCAAGAAGATGATCGCCCTGGCTGAGCAGCAGCTCGGCGGGACCAGCGGCACCATCCGCTAAGGGCGGGAACGGACCCGGTACGCAGTTGATTTTCTGACCCGTTCACGCTGTCAAGGAGGTTCAGACATATGGCGAACATGTTCGGTGGCATGAACCAGCAGCAGTTCGGCGCCCAGGGCGCCCAGGGTGCCCAGACCACGGGCGGTGGCGGCGGTGGCGGTGGCGGTGGCGGCAACAATCAGATCCTCGTCAGCCAGGCTCGCCAGGCCCTGGAGCAGCTGAAGGAGCAGACCGCTGCGGAGCTGGGCATTCAGAACTACGCGCAGCAGTACAAGGGCGACCTGCCCAGCCGGGTCAACGGCTCGGTGGGCGGCTACATGGTCAAGAAGATGATCGCCCTGGCTGAGCAGCAGCTCGGCGGGGGTACTGGTGGCGGTGCTGGTGGCGTGACCACCACGGGCCGGTAACTCGGCACCGAGTGGGGGCAGGAGCGGGCGTAATCGTCCGCCCTGCCTCCTTTGGCGTTTAGTTGATATACCGGAGCAGGTCCTGGGCGGTGACGGAGGTGTGCAGCACCGCATTGAGGCCGCCGGCGATCACCTTCGCCATGTCATCGATCATCTCGTCGATCTCCTTTGGTGTCACGACCAGCTCCCCGACGGTGGGGGAGAGGACCTCGCCGATCATCTGCCGGCGCTCCTCCTGGGAGGAGAAGAGCTGGAAGAAGGGCTTCGAGCCCGAGTAGTGGGCCGCCATCGCCTCAAAGGTATCGTGGACGATGTTCGCCGCGTGGACCACCGTGGGCACACCCATGGCGATGACAGGGACCCCCAGCGACTCCTTGTTCAGCGCCCGGCGCTGGTTGCCGACCCCGGAACCGGGGTTAATGCCCGTATCCGCCAGTTGGATCGTGGTCCCGATTCGCTCTACCGAGCGAGCCGCCAGGGCGTCAATACAGATCACCGCGGCCGGTTTGATCCGCTCCACAATGCCGTGAATGATCTCAGCGGTCTCGATTCCGGTGATACCCAGGACGCCGGGGGCGATGGCCGCAACGGAGCGGAGCCCGCCCGACAGCTCGGTAGGGACGTACTCCTTCAGATGGCGCGTGACCAGGAGTTTCTCCACCACGCGGGGGCCCAGAGCATCGGGGGTGGCATTCCAGTTGCCCAGGCCGACCACCAGGACGCCCTCTTCATCCTTCAGGTCCAGGAGCTTGTCCAACTGCTCCACGAGGATCTTACCAACCGCCTCCTGGAGCTCCCGATTCCGCCGGCGAAGGCCGGGGGCATCGATCGTCACATAGTTTCCCTGCGCCTTGCCGATCACCCGCTCACCCTCAGGGGAGAAGACCTCCACCCAGGAGACCGTCGCATCCTCATAGCGCTGCTCGGCCATCCGCACCCCGGGCAATTCGGTATGGGCGTCACCCCGGACCGCTGCGGTCGCTTCCAGCGCCAGGTCGGTATAGGGGCTCAGCCGGTCACGTTCCTCCACCGTCCACACCTCACAATCTGCTGCTTGCTCCTATTCTCACCGGAGGCAGAGGCTGCCATACGCACGCTCACCCCTTCCCGACCAATGCCATTGCATTGCGCCAATGGTTCTTTACACCATTGATCACTTGGGGTATAGTATGATGTGAGCCAATGACATTGGCGCCCATTGCAGGGATGCCATTGCTGTCGTGGGTTCTCATTGCGCCAATGGGGTCACATTGATCCCCTGGCGCCGGCTTGCCATTGCATTGCGGGAGGTGCTGCGCTCTGGTTACGGAAGCACGGCGTGAGGGATTGGCGTCCCACCATGTCGACATGGGGGACCGCGGAATCTACCATACCGGGAACCGGCTGAACGATCTGACCGGCAAGGAGTGGGTCTTCTCCACCCGCTCGGTGATCAACAAGGCCTATCCACCCTCCTTCCAACTACCACTGCGAAGCCAACACGGGGGACAGAAGCCGCCCGAGCTCTGTGCGGAACTGATTCGGACCTTCACCAAGGCAGGACAACGGGTCCTGGACCCCTTCGCCGGGGTCGGCGGGACGCTTCTTGGCGCGACGATCAGCGGGCGCGAGGCCGCCGGCGTGGAGCTGAACCCTCGCTGGATCGAGATCTACCAGGAGGTCTGCCGTCTGGAGGGGATCGCCCCGCAGGAGGTGCACTGCGGCGACAGCCGGCAGGTGCTGAAGCGGTTTGCCGCGGACTCCGCTGATTTCGTCCTGACCGATGTCCCCTACTGGGATATGGACCGCCGGCGTCGCTCCAAGGGGAAGTTTAAGCGGGCGGGCGGCGCTGCGACCGAGCGCCGGAACTCCAAGCTCTCCCCGTTCGCGGGGGAGGAGGCGGAAGCAGAGGTGATCGGCGTCGGGGGGCAGGAGGAGTGGCTCACCCTCATGGGCGAGGTCTTCAGCCAGGCCCGGCGTGTCCTGAAGCCGAAGGGGTACATGGCCGTCTTCATCGGCGATATGTACCACTCCGGGCGCTACCATATGCTCTCGGCCCTGCTGGCCAACCTGCTGCAGGACCTGGATCTGACCATGAAGGCCAACCTGATCTGGTATGACGTGTCCAAGCGGCTGAACGTCTACGGCTATCTCTACGAGTTCATTCCCTCCATGACCCACCAGAATATCCTGATCCTGCGGAAGCCCTAGGGGGAGGAGGCACGGCGTGGCCGTTCGGCAACTGGCGGTTCAACTCAAGCCGCTCCATGTCCAGAATAGGAAGTATATCGGCTCCAAGTATAACCTCTTGGACTTCATTGCGGGCGTGGTGGCGGAGCAGGCTCCGGAGGCCCGCCGCATGGCCGATCCCTTCGCCGGGAGCGGCGTTGTCGCCTACCACTTCGCCAGCCGCGGGTGGGAGGTGCTGGCCGGCGACTACCTCTACCACAACTACCTGGCGCTGCGCTGCTTTCTCGGTGGGCGCCCCGGAGAGATCGACTGGGATCGCACCGCACGCCTGATCGGTGAGCTGGATGGGCTGCGCCCGGAGCAGGGGTACTGCTACCACGAGTTTGGCGACAGCTACTTCACGCAGGAGAACGCGGGGCGGATCGATGCGATCCGGGAGCGGATTGCCCGGTGGCGCCGGAGCGGGCGGATCGGAGAGCAGGAGGAGGCGGTGCTGCTGACCAGCCTGCTCTACGCCGCGGACAAGGTGGCCAACACCTGTGGGCAGTACGATGCCTTCCTCAAACACCTCGGCGCCACACCGTACAGTCAGAAGGGAACCCACCTGGTCGACATGATGGTCTACAAGCCGCTGGAGTTGGGTCTGCCCCATGTGGTGGAGTCGACCGGCTCCCGGGCGATCTGCGCCGATGCGGACCAGGTGATCGGGGAGATCGAGACCGACCTGCTCTACCTCGATCCGCCCTACAACCAGCGACAGTATGTGGACAACTATCACGTGCTCGAGAACATCGCCCGATGGGAGAGGCCGGTCCTTCACGGCAAGACCCGGAAGTTTGACCGGGATCGGTTGAAGAGTCCCTACTCCCGCCGTCGCACCGCCACGGAGCATCTGACCAGGCTGCTGAGGCTGGCGCAGGCGAGGCATATCCTGCTCTCGTACAACAACGAGGGGATCGTCCCCGACGAGGCGATCCTGGAAGCCCTGGAGGCCCGCGGGGAGGTCAAGGTCTACACGCGCGAGTACAGCATCTTCGGCAACGGTGCCGGGCGGTCAGGGCGCCGGCCGATCGTGGAGCGACTCTTCTACTGCAAGGTGAGATAGGGATCAGGGGGGCCGTCCCATGGAGCAGTGATCTGCCCGGGGCGGCCCCTCTTCATGCGCGCCTTCCCCGGCTCGGGGGCTCGCCGCCCAGTCCGGGCCCGGTGCGTGTCCGAAGGCGGGGTTCTCATTGGCGTCTGAGGCTTACCCCATCCTGGCAGATTCGCTGACCCACAGAGGTGGGGCTCGTGCTGTGTGATCGTGCATATCCATGCATGAGTGGCAGCGTTGCTATGTGAAGACTCGGTCGGATTTCTGCCTTTCAGGGCCATTATGCTGGGATCCGGTTACCCCTGTGAATGGCCAGGGCGCTCCGCCGGCCGGGTTCCGCTAGCAATTTCCGGAGAGTTACTCGCCCCAGATGGAAATACGTAGCGGAAACCGCAAGAATAGGGTCCGAGGGTGACCGTACCACCGGTTTTCGGCCCCGTCCGGGCCAATATGCGCCCTCTGAGGCCCCACAGGAGCGATTCGCGCGGTGAGCAGGCCCTTCAAATCTATGGTTCCGCAACGATTTTCCGATTGGCCTGAGCTCGCCCTCGGAAAAAAGTTACGGAATCCTGCTTCCCTCACGAACGGACCGCAATCTCACATACCACTCCGTAACAGTGGTCGCTGGTCAGCGCTCCCCACAAAATGATCAAGATTATGATAAAAAACTCTTGAACGTACAAACGCTTGATGGTATCATGTGAGTAGCAGGCAGATCCAAGAAAGTCCAAGCTTGCGAGGAAGTGGGAGCATGGCGAACGATCCGGATGAGAAGCAGGCTGCCGGCGCTGCGCAGCCCTCTGGAGAGAGTCCGGTTACCCCGCCCGCCGAAGCGGATCAGGGCGAGCTGATCATGGACGCCGTCACCGACACGAAGATCGTCCAGCATAATCAGTATGCCCCGGGCGGATGGCTCAAGTCCCCGGCCATCTGGGAGTTCTTTGTGGCCGGGGAGGAGGCGCTGACCGAGATCGCTGCTCCGGACCACCTGCAGAACGGCCAGTTAAAGCGGCTCCGGGTGGCGGGGTTCGTGAACGGCACCTGCGTCTACATATGGACAACCCATCCCAATGACCCCCTGGGCTTGGAGATAAAGCGGGCCGAGAGCCGAACCTGGATCAATATGCGGAAGCTCTTCGCAAGGATGAAGGTGAGTCGGGAACCTGGGCTGGCGGTGCGCTTTGACCTGGTCCCGGCAGACGACAAGACCCCGGTCAAGCCGGCCCTGATGATCAACCTGAAGCAGCCCCGTGATACCAAGCACTTCGAGACGAGCAGTCCCAAAGACAAGGAGAAACCCGAGTCTAAGTGAGGCAGAACGAGCCCCCGTGCTGGCAGATCCAGCACGGGGGCCGGCGCTCTGCCAGCCCGGTTCCACTAGGAATTCCCGGAGAGTTTCTCGCCCTCGGGAAAAAGTAGCGGAATCCTGCTTCCCTCACGAACGGACCGTAATCTCACATACCACTCCGGAACAGAATGTCCAGCGGTGGCCGTTCCACCTTCAAGAACTGGGCCGCAGTCGAACCCCAAAAGCGCCGAGGACGTTCTGCCTCGGCGGGCGAGGAGTGCCAAGGGACAGATACCCGCAGTGACAGAGGAGCTGGTGAGGAGCTGGTGAGGAGCAGGTGGGGAGCCGGTGAGGAGCTGGTGGGGAGCAGGTGGGGAGCAGGTGAGGAGCCGGTGAGGAGCTGGTGGGGACCCGGTGCAGACCCGGTGGAGACCCGGTGGAGAGCCGGTGGGGAGCCGGTGGGGACCCGGTGGAGACCCGGTGGAGACCCGGTGGAGGAGACCAGCAGGATCGACAGCCGTGGATGTGGAATCCCTCTCCTATCCCAGCCAGGAGAAGGAGGACCCTATGTTCAGACGATGGATGACCGCGGCGCTGCTGGCACTGACCCTGTCCGCCGGAAGCCTGCAGCCTGCCGCCGCCGCCACCGAACCGACGCAGCCCCCTCCCGCCACCCAGGCCGAGAAGCCAGCAGCCCCTGCCCCCGCTCCGGAGTTCGGCTTCTTCGCGGACCTGCCCGCCACCCACTGGGCCCAGCCCCAGGTGGAGAAGCTGGTCAAGGCCGGCGTGGTCTCGTGGACCCCTGAGGCCCTCTTCCGGCCGGAGGAGCCGGTGCTGCGGGGCGAGTTGTTCAAGATGGTCCTGATCGCCCGCCGCATTGACACCGGCGGCAAGTGCCGGGCGCGTTTTCAGGACGTCCCCTGCGAGGCCTGGTATGCCCCGTACGTCGAGCATGCCTTCCAGATGGCCATAGCCGAGGGGGTGGGCGGAGACCTGGCGGCTCCCGAGCAGCCGGTCACCCGTGAGCAGCTCTTCACGATCATCATCCGGGCCCTCGGCAAGCGGTGGGCCGCTCACCAGCAGAGCTGGAGCGAGATCAACGAGGCCCTGGCACCCTATACCGACCGCAATCAGATCGACTACTACGCCAAGCCACCCCTGGCGCTGGCCCTGAAAGAGGGGATCCTGGCCGGGTATACCGATGCCACGCTCCGCCCGAAGCAGGTGGCGACCCGAGCGGAGGCCGCTGCCCTGATCAGCCGGGTGATCCTGGATGCCGAGGAGCTCCAGTCGGTCCAGGTGGATGGGCAGACGATCTGGTTCAGGAGCAGCATGGATCTGGTGGCATCCAAGTACACGACCGGCGAGCCCGGCGTTGGTAACATTACCTACACCGGTGTCACCGTCCGTCATGGGGCGGTTGCGGTGGATCCGAACGTGATTCCCCTCGGGACCCTTCTCTACGTGGAGGGCTATGGCTACGCCGTGGCGGTCGATATCGGCGGCGCGATCAAGGGCAACCGGATCGACCTCTTCTCCTGGGAGCCGCACGAGGTAGCCCTCACCTTTGGCTTACAGCCTCGCAAGGTCTGGCTGCTGCCATAAAAAAAGGGGCAGCGCCCAGCACTGCCCAAAAGGGAGAGGAGATTGAACGGAGGAAGAGCCCGTACTATCTTTCCCCCCGATGGGCATGGCATATACCGTGAGTCCTCCGGGAGCGATCGATGCCGATCGCTCCCTTTGCCATTGCCGGCTGCATCATCAGGTGAAATACTCGATCGTCGCCGCCGGGAAGCGTTCCCGGATCGACATCGCCATGAACGCCTCGATCTCTGTGGCCTCATCCTTGGGGTAGACGTACTTGCCGGCTCCGGGGAACTTGCCGGCCTTCAACACTCGCTTCGACTCATCCAGCGGCAACTGCGTCTTGGGGTAGGCGGCGAGGATCACCCGCTTCGTCTTCGGGGTGAAGCGGTGCTGGATCAGCTCGAAGGTGACCGCCCGATCCGCGTGCGGCCCCAGCCCCTCGGCCAGGCGGTCCAGCGCCTCGGAGTAGCCCTCGAGCCAGTTCTCGTGGCGCATGATCGGCGCCAGGATGATCCCCAGCGGGTAGCCGGCATCGGCCACCTTGCGGGCGGCTTCGATCCGCTCATCCAGCGAGGCGGTATGCTGCTCGAAGAGCCGGATCACGTGGGGCGAGTTGATCGAGAACCGGATTTTGGTGTGTCCCCGATGATCCAGGTGCAAGAGGCCGTCTACCGTGTTAAACTTGGTGACGAAACGAAAACGTCCGTGCTCCTGGCCGGCGAAGAACTCGACGCACCGGCCGATCGAGCCGCCCAGGTGCTCCAGGGCGAGGGTGTCCGAGGTCGAGGAGCCCTCAAAGAAGGTGACTTCCGGCGCCTTGATCCGGATCCGGTCAGCCGCTTCGGCCAGGATCTCATCCAGGTTTACGTAGAGGCGGACGAATGGCTTCATATCAAAGGTGGAGGCCAGGTAGCAGTACTGGCAGGCCCCGGGGCAACCGCCCGCCAGCGGCAGGTGATAGTCCGCCGAAGGGCGGCAGGACTCGAACTCCAGCTTCTTCTGGACCGCCAGGACGAGGACGCGCTTGGCCGCCTGGTAGCCCCGGGGGGTGGTGGCCTTTGCCAGCGCCTTCGACCGCCCGGAGGCGGGGAGATGCTCCACCGGCACGCCCGCCTGGCGGAGTTGATCGTAGACTGCACGGCCCATGGGGTACTCCAGGGCGCCATCTTCCACGACGAGTCGCTCGGGCCAAAACTGCTCCACAGCCATGCCTCCTTTCCTCTTATTCTGCCCCGAGGTAGCAAGGCGGGTTGCGGCATGGCGCCGTCGATTTGTGGGAACAAGAGCAAAGGGTGAGCGAGATGCGTGTGATTACGGGTTCCGCCAAAGGAAAGCCGCTCAAGACGGTCAAGGGGCGTGATATCCGGCCGACCTCTGATCGGGTGAAGGAGTCGCTCTTCAATGTGATCGGGCAGCGTGTGGCCGATGCCGACTTTCTCGATCTCTTTGCCGGCTCCGGCAACGTCGGCATTGAAGCGCTGAGCCGGGGTGCGAACTCTTGCGTCTTTGTCGAATTGATGACCCCGCATTTGAAGGTGGTCGAGGAGAACCTGGCCTACACCGGGCTGCAGAACCGGGCCGAGCTGCTGCGGCGCGATGCCCGTGCAGCGGTGGCGGACCTGGCCCAGCGGCAGCGCCGCTTCGACCTGATCTTTGTGGATCCGCCCTACGGTCAGGGACTCGTCCCCGCCGCTCTGGATCTGATCGCAAAGCACGGGCTGCTGGCGGAGGGTGGATGGGTCATCTGCGAGCACCACGGAAAGGACCCCATCCCAGATACAGTTCCGCTTGCAGATCAGGCAGGAGGACTGACCAAGTTTAGGGAATTAGTCTTTGGGGAGACCGTACTATCCATCTACAGGGGCCTGGCCCTCGAGTAGCGGGAGGCAGACGTGTTGAGGAAAGCTATTTGCCCCGGGAGCTTCGATCCCGTGACCTGTGGGCATATCGATGTCATTGAGAGAGCCGCCCGAACCTTCGATCACGTGCTTGTGGCAGTTCTGACCAACCCGCGAAAGAGTCCCCTCTTTACGGTGCAGGAGCGGCTGGAGATGCTGGGCGAGGCGCTTGCCCATATCCCGAATGTCAGTGTGCTGACCGCGCAAGGATTACTGGTAGATGTCGCCCGTGCCCACGGTGCGCAGGCGATCGTGAAGGGGCTCCGCCCGATCCAAGACTTCGAGTACGAGTGGCAGATGGGCATGGTCAATCGCGACCTCGATTCCGAGATCGAGACCTACTTCCTCATGAGCCGCAAGGAGTACTCTTATCTCTCCTCATCCATCGTTCGGGAGTTGGCCTCCTTCGGGCGCAATACGGAAGGCATGGTGCCTGCCGGCGTCGGCGCCCGTCTTCGTGCCAAGTTTGCTGATCACTAATTGCCTAGTTGTAGATAGCAGGAGGGTTATGCCATGGAGATCATGGCGCTGATTGATCGCCTGGAGGATCTGGTCTCGCAGGCGACCAAGGTGCCGCTTACCGGCAAGATTCTGCTCGATCCCGATGATCTGTTGGCCCTGATCGACGAGATGCGCGAGATCGTGCCCCAGGAGGTACGGGAGGCAAACCGGGTCGCCCGGGACCGGGAGGCGATCCTCCGGGAGACGCGCGAGCAGGCTGAGCAGACGGTGCGGGAGGCGCAGGCCCTCGCTGCCAAGCTGACCAGCGAGGCAGCCGTCGCCAAGGAGGCGCAGTCGCAGGCTGACGAGTTGATCGACCAGGCGAAGCGGGTGGCCCGCGAGATTCGCCAGAACGCCCTGGAGTGGGCCGACGAGCTCTTTGCCCGGACGCAGCCGGACCTGGAGCGGCTCTCGGTGGAGACCCAGAAGGCAGCGCTGGCCGTGCGCAAGGCGCGCGAGGAACTGCGCAACCAGCTCTAAGGGTAGGAGGGGGCGCGGTTGCGGGGGCGTATCCGGTCAGTTGACAACTGGGAAGACTGGGTTCGACGCGTTGCAGTGGCGTCGGCCCTCCTTGCCATTGTGGGGGGTGTGCTCTTTTACACCCCGACCTCTTACTACATTACGGCGCCCGGGGCGGCGATCGATACCAGCCGGCTGATCACGGTGCAGGGTGGTGATTCGCATCGGGGCAAGCTCTACATGCTTGTCCTCAACACCCAGCCGGCCAACCTCTTCTGGTACCTCTATGCCCAGCTCGACCGCCGGGCCGACCTGGAGACGAAGCAGGAGTACCTGGGCAGCGTGGAGGACTACAGCAAGTACCTCGAAATGACCCGGAAGATGATGAGCGACTCCCAGCGGACCGCCCGCGCCATCGCCCTGAAACAGTTAGGTTACGGGCGGGGGGTGATCGCCTCCGGGGTGCGCGTCACCGGGTTCGCCTCGGGGAGTCTCAGCCTGGAGACACTCCGGGAGGGGGATCTGATCGTCAGTGCCGACGGACGGCCGGTCGCGACCCGCAACGACCTGCAGGATGTCCTGCTGGCCCATCAACCGGGGGATGTGGTGACAGTCGGACTCCGGCGGGACGATCAGGAGTTGACGGTCCCCGTCACGACCATGGAGGCCCCGGAGGCGGATCGCAAGGGCGTGCCGGTACTGGGTGTCTACATTGATCAGGAACTGGAGTTCGATGACGCAGCCCTCACCGTGGAGATCCACAGCGGGGCAATCACGGGGCCGTCGGCGGGGCTGATGTTCACCCTGCAGATCATCGACCAGCTCACCCCTGGCGGGCTTGTCCCCGATCTGGTGGTGGCCGGCACCGGGACGATCGAGCCAGACGGGTCGGTCGGGGCCATTGGTGGCGTGCAGCAGAAGGTCTACACCGCAGAGGCGGCCGGCGCCAAGATCATGTTCGTCCCCCGGGAGAACTACGACGATGCTCGGGCGGTCGCCACACGGGTCGAGGTGGTCCCGGTGGATACGATCACCGATGCCCTGGTGGTTCTACAACAGATACGGGAAAATGGCGAGGAGGCGGGGCATAGCAGCCCCGCCTTCTGGTCATAGTAGAGCGCGACTCTCTACAGACGGAGTGAAGCCCGTACCGTGTCATTCAGCCGCCGCCAGATCCTCGAGCGCTACCGGACGGTGATCCGCATCTTCTCCCGTTACGGATTCGGCTACCTGGTGGCGCAACTCGGCCTCTCCCGGTTTGGTGGCCACCTGCCCACCGCCGGCCCGATTCCGGGGCGAGGGGAGCGTCTCCGGGCCGCCCTGCAGGAACTCGGGCCGGCCTTCGTCAAGCTCGGACAGATGCTCTCGATCCGCTCCGACCTCCTGCCGCCCGACATTATCGCCAGCCTGGCGCGACTGCAGGACCAGGTGGACCCCGTTCCGTTCCCTGTGATCCGCCAGGTGGTGGAGGAGGAACTGGGCGGACCGATCGAGGAGCGCTTTCAGTCGATCACCCCCGAGCCCCTGGCCGCCGCCTCCCTCGGGCAGGTCCATGCTGCGACCCTCGTCACCGGCGAGGAGGTGGTGCTGAAGATCCAGCGGCCCGGGGTGAGCAGCCAGGTGGAACTGGACCTGCACCTGCTGCAGTCGCTGGCCGAGATCGCCCAGCGCCGGACCCGCTGGGGCAGGCGGCTCCAGCTTCCGACGGTCGCACGTGAGTTTGCCCACATGCTGCGGCAGGAGCTGGATTATATCCGAGAGGGGGAGAACGCTGAGCGGTTTCGAAGCAACTTTGCCGGTGATCCCCTGGTCTACTTCCCCGCCGTTTACTGGGAGCAGTCCACCGCCCGCCTCCTGACCCTGGAGCGGGTGGGCGGCCTGCGGGTGACCGACCGGGAGGCGCTGAAGGCGGCGGGGATCAGCCCGCACGATGTCGCCCAGCGGCTGGCCGGTGCCCTCTTCCAAATGGCGATGCGGGACGGCTTCTTCCACGCGGATCCCCATCCGGGAAATCTGTTCGTCGGCCCCGTTGGGCGGATGATCTTCGTCGATATGGGGATGGTAGGGGAACTGACCCCGTGGATGCGGAAGAGCGTCGTCGACTATGTGCTCGGGGTCGTCTCCGGCGATACGGATCGCGTGGTGGAGGCGATCCTGCAGATGGGCATGCTGCCCCGGGGGGCCAATCGCACGGCGCTGCGGCGGGAGGTGGAGCGGCTTCAGCGCAAGTATGGGGAGATCCCCCTGAAGGAGATCGAGGTCGGCACTGCTCTACGGGAGTTGATGGACCTGGCCCGCCGCTTCGAGATCGGCTTTCCCGCCGGGTACGCGGTCCTGCTCAAGGCGATGACCACCCTGGAGGGGGTGGCCCGGCAGATCGATCCGGAGGCGACCCTGGTAGGATTGGTCACCCCCTATGCCGAAGAGGTAATGGTCGCCAGGCTCGATCCCAAACGGTTGGTTCGGGAACTGGGGAGGGAGGCGGTTGAGACCGGGCGGCAGATCGTCCGCATTCCCCGCCAGGTCAGCCGGCTGCTCACCTTGCTGGAGGAGGGCGAACTGCGGCTTCCCCTGGACCACACCGGACTGGAATCCTCCTTGCAGAAGCTCTCCGCGATCGCCAACCGGCTGGCGCTCGCCATTCTCCTGGCCAGCCTGATCATCGGGACGGCCCTGGTCTCCAGCCGCTCGGAGAACTCGATCCTCCAGCGGTATCAGATCGCGGACGGGGGCTTTCTCCTGATCGGTGCGGTCGGCCTCTGGCTGGTCTGGTCGATTCTCAGCGTGCGCGGCTCCTGATCAGGAAAACCCGGTGGCGGAAATGGGTTCTTGGTTGACAAGGAAAGGCATGGCTCTATATAATACTCCATGTGTCTTCGGGGAGTTCAGGCGGATTCTTTCCCTCTCCGAAGCGCTGATTCGAGGTGAGAGACTTGCGGATAAACGTCGCCGACATTAAACTGGAGGCGGGCAATCACAAGCGGTTCGACCTGACGACCACGGTGGAGTCGGTGGAGATGGGTGGACAGGAGTACCTGTTCGAGAAGCCCTTCACCGGCGAAGCGGAAGTCTGGAATGCCGGTGATCGGTTGCTGGTCAAGGTGGAGTTGTCCGGTGAGGTCCGGCTTCAGTGCAGTCGCTGCCTGACCCAGTTTACTGAGCCCATGGAGATCTCCTTTGAAGAGGAGTTTGTCGAGGGCGACCCGAACGAGGGGCATACCGAGGAGGACGAGGAGGACGAGTCCGGCCGGACGGTCAGCTTCTACCAGGGCGATGAGATCGACCTGACCGATCCGATGCGGGAGAACATCCTGCTTGAACTGCCCATGAAGCCGCTCTGCGACGAGGACTGCGAAGGGCTCTGTCCCACCTGTGGTGTCAACCTCAACGAGGCCGCGTGCCAGTGCGAGGCTGTCGAGGAGACTGTTGATCCCCGGCTGGCGAAGCTGAAGGATCTGCTGCGCAAGCCGGATACCAACTCATAGATTCCCCCCGGGACACGGTTCTCGGGTCCGTCATCTGAACTGACGGAGATGTGAAAGGGGTGTATTCAGCATGGCGGTTCCGAAGAAAAAGGTTTCCAAGTCCCGTCGGGATTCCCGGCGCGCCCACAACTTCCGCGTGGAGGCTCCGAACCTGAGCGTCTGCCCCAACTGCAAGTCTCCGACGCTCCCGCACCGTGTTTGCCCGACTTGCGGGCAGTACCAGGGGCGGCAGGTCATCAACAAGGAGACCGAAGCCGCTGCCCAGTAATATGGACAGAACAACGTGAGAGCAGGGAGTAATCCCTGCTCTTGTTGTTTTCTTCTTTTTGTTGTGGAAAGACCGACAGGTTGCCTGGAATGGCGACGAAGAGTATGGTGGGAATCGCCGATACACATATAAGGAGGAGTATGAATGAAGAGGCGTCTGATTGCTATGGTTACCACTGCGGCCTTGCTGGCCGCCATGACCCTGCCAGCCGTAGCAGCGGGTCCGAAGGATGCGCCCATGGACGGTCCGAAGAGCGAGGGCCAGACCGAAGTCCTGACCGACGAGGCCACCTCTGATGAGACACTCCCGGTTGAGGAGGGCACCGAGGCGGGCGGAAAGGCAAATGGCGAGAACAAGCCCGATGATGCCGGCAAGCCGGAAGAGGCCGGTAAGCCGGAAGAGGCCGGTAAGCCCGATGACGCCGGCAAGATGACCCAGGAGCAGCGCATGGCCTGGGTTGCTGAGAAGAAGGCAGAGTCCCTGGCTAACGCCAAGCAGCTTCGTGCGGCCGGCGAGAACGGCGCCTACCTGGTCTACGTCAACGGAGAGCGGCTCAACCTGACCCCGCTTGCCCGGAACGGCCGGACCCTGGTCCCCTTCCGCAGCCTCGCTGAGTACCTGGGGGCCGAGGTCTCCTGGGAAGCGCAGACCCGGACCGTGATCATGGTGAAGAACGAGCTGATGGTGAGGCTGACGATCGGTGCAGAGACGGCCATGGTAGGCGATGTCGAGGTGCCCCTGACCGCCCCGGCCGAGATCAGCGAGGGCAGCACCTTCGTACCGCTCCGTTTCCTCGCTGAGGCGCTGGGCGCCCTGGTCGAGTACGACGAGGAGACCGGTGCGATCACCGTGATCACCTCTCCGGAGGATGAGGCCACTGGGGACGAGACCACTGACGACGAGGCCACGGACGACGAGACCACTGGCGAGTAAGGTACCGTACGGGCGCCGTCCCAGGAGGGGCGACCCGACTGAGGGACTGAGCGAGGAAGATGGGTCCGGGCAGTACCAGGGGCGGCAGGTCATCGACAAGGAGACCGAAGCCACTGCCCAGTAATATGGACGGAGCAACATGAGAGCAGGGAGTGATCCCTGCTCTTGTTGCTTCCTCCTTGGGTGTACGCAGAAACGCCGGGGGCAGATGCCCGCCGGCGGAATCGTGGAGCCCAAATGGGTCAATACTAGTGGCAGAGGCGGGACCGGTCAGGAACGGGGCCTGGAAGTCCAACAGTGCACGCACGATCGTCGGGACCAGCTCATGTAAGAAGAGCCGAATCACCTCGGAAAACGTTGCGACACAGAGGGCCACAAGGACCTTTTCCCTCGCGGACACCGAAACCACTTCCTTTCTGAGAAGAGTAGGATGAGGAAAGTGACACGGCTCCCGCCTCTGCCACAATATGGATTCTGTGTGGAATAGGGAATTCCTGCCGGTTTGTGTAAAGGAAGGCGAGTCCAGTCCGGAATGGCTGGGCTCGCCTTTTCTGCGGACGCTAGAACTCCCCCGCCGTGCCGATCGATGGGCGGATGCCGGCATTGCCTGGTCAGACGAAGGTGAAGTCGCTGGCACAGAAGAAGAGCAGCACCCACTGGCCGCGCAGGTCAGCGAGGCGGATGTTCTGAACGGCCACCCGGTCCGGCAGGTAGGCCGGCAGGGTGAAGTCCGGGGCCTGGAAGCCCGATGGGTACGAGAGGGCCAAGGGGAGGCGCCACCTTCGTTCCCCCTTTCTGCAGTGGCTCATGCCAGCTTATGGGGCGGTAGGCGGAAAGGCTCCGCAAGCAGAAAAGGTCTTGCCACCCCTGCCATCTGCCGCTATACTTACTACCAGATACTAAAACCACGTTTTATGACCGCCCGGGGTCCGGTGCTGATGATACCAGGTGGTCAAGACAAGGCGAGGTGGTTCACGTGACCTCAGGCACCAAGAAGCGAGACCGGCATGCGCTGCTCAAAGAGAAGATCCGCGAAAACCCCTTCCTCAGCGATGAAGACCTGGCTATCCTTTTGGGCGTCAGCATTCAGACCATCCGGCTCGACCGACTGGCCCTGGGGATTCCCGAACTGCGGGAGCGGACCAAGAGCGTCGCCGAGCGCAACTATGGGATCGTCAAGTCGATGGGCTCCAAGGAGATCGTCGGTGAGTTGATCGACATCACCCTGGGCCAGAAGGGGATCTCCATTCTGGAGACCACCGAGGAGATGGTCTTTGAGCGCTCCCGGGTGGTGCGGGGTCAGTACATCTTCGCCCAGGCGGAGTCGCTGGCCATCGCCCTGATCGACGCCGATGTGGTCCTGACCGGCCTGGCAAACGTGAAGTTCAAACGCCCCGTCACCATGGGCGAGAAGTTGGTGGCCAAGGGTGAGGTGATCCGGACCCGCCGGACCCAGCACGTAGTACTCGTCGAAACACGCGTCGGAGCTGAAAACGTATTTCGGGGCAAGTTCTCCGTCTTTGCGGTGAACCCGGCCCGGACGGCGGGAGGCGAACAGGAATGAGTATGCGGATCGCCATGGATGCCATGGGCAGCGACAACGCCCCGGGGCCGGAGGTCGCCGGTGCGATCGCTGCTGCCAAGGAGTGGCCCCAGCTTCAGTTGATCCTTGTCGGTGACGAGGCGAGGCTGCAGGAGGAGGCCGCCAAGCACGGCGGGCTTCCGGGCAATGTCACCATCCACCATGCGTCGGAGGTGATCACCACCCACGAGGAGCCGACGAAGGCCTTTCGGGCCAAGAAGGATGCCTCCCTGGTGGTGGCGGGGCGCCTGGTGAAGGAGGGCAAGGCCGATGCCATGCTGACCGCCGGCTCAACCGGTGGGGTGGTGGTGGTGGGCACGCTCGTCATCGGACGGATGAAGGGGATCGACCGGCCCGCCCTGGGGACGATCTTCCCGACTTACAAGGACCCGGTCTTTGTGCTGGATATCGGGGCGACCCCCGACTGCAAGCCCGAGTGGCTGGTCCAGTTCGCACTCATGGGCGATATCTACGCCCGGGAGATCCTGGGGCTGAAGTCACCCCGGGTCGCCCTGCTGAACAACGGCGCCGAGGAGGAGAAGGGGAACGCCCTGACCAAGGCGACCTACCCCCTGCTCAAGGAACTGAAGGCAATCCATTTCACCGGCAACGTGGAGGGGCGGGACGTCCCCTTTGGTGCCTGCGACGTGGTGGTGGCCGACGGCTTCCCGGGCAACGTCCTCCTGAAGACTTACGAGGGTGTGGGCATGGCGATCATGAAGGCCATGAAGGATGCCCTGACATCGACCACCCTGTCGACGATCGGCGCGGCCCTGGCCAAGCCGGCCCTGAAGCAGATGGCCAGGAAGTTCGACTATACGGAGTACGGCGGCGCCCTGCTCCTCGGCCTGAAGGCGCCGGTGGTCAAGTGCCACGGCTCGTCAGACGCCAAGGCGGTCAAGAGCGGGATCCGCGTCATGAAGCAGGCCCTGGAAGGGAACGTCATCGACAAGCTTGGGTCCTCCATTGCGGCGCACGCTGCGCCAGCACGGATCGATTCGTAGAGGAGGATCCACATGACCATTCGCCCCGTTGGCATTACCGGCATTGGCATGGCTGTGCCGGAGAAGGTCGTCACCAACCGTGATCTGGAGCAAATCGTGGAGACCTCCGACGAGTGGATCCGGACCCGTACCGGGATTCGGGAGCGCCGGATCTCTGAGCCGGGCGAGGCAAGCTCCGATTACGCCATCAAGGCGGCACATAAGGCGATGGCGATGGCCGGGGTCACCCCGGATCAGATCGACCTGATCATCTGCGCCACCGTCACCCCGGATATGCCCTTTCCCTCGACCGCCTGCATTGTGCAGGACGCCATCGGGGCGAAGCGTGCCGCCGCCTTTGACCTCTCCGCCGCCTGCCCGGGCTGGATCTACGGCCTGGTCATGGCCCAGCAGACGATCGCCACCGGCATGAACCAGTGCGTCCTGGTGATCGGCGTGGAGATGCTCTCCAAGGTGGTGGACTGGACCGATCGGAATACCTGCGTCCTCTTCGGCGATGCCGCCGGGGCTGCTATCCTCCAGCCGGTGAGTGAGGGGAAGGGGATCCTCTCGTCTGTGCTGGGCTCGGAGGGGGCCGGGGGCCAGCATCTGCTGCTGCCCGCTGGGGGTTCACGCAACCCCACATCGGCCGAGACGGTGGAGTCGAAGCTCCACTTTGTGAAGATGAACGGCCAGGAGGTCTTCAAGTTCGCTGTCCGCGTCATGAACGAGGCGACGGCGGAGGTGTTGGAGAAGGCTGGTCACACGGTGAAGGACCTGGATCTCCTGGTCCCGCATCAGGCGAATCAGCGGATTATCGATGGCGCCATCAAACGGTTGGAGATCGATCCGGAGAAGGTGATCGTCAACCTGGACCGGTATGGCAATACGTCATCGGCGTCGATCCCGGTAGCGCTCTGTGAGGCGCTGGAGGCCGGCCGCCTGAAGGACGGCGACCTGCTCGCCTGCGTCTCGTTCGGCGCAGGATTGGTCTGGGGGGCTGTGGCCCTGCGCTGGGGGAAATAAGGAGAAGGGGGATTGAGCGATGGGTATTCGCATCGTGACCGACAGCACGTCTGATCTGCCGCCGGAGTTGCAAAAGGAGTACGGGATTGAGGTCGTACCCCTGACGGTTCACTTCGGGCCCGAGTCCTTCCTCGACGGCGTGGAGATGGATCAGGACGGGTTCTGGCAGAAGCTCGGCAGCAGTCCGCATCATCCGAAGACGGCCCAGCCGGCGCCCGGCGACTTCCTGGAGGTCTACAAACGGATCCATGCCGAGGGCGATGAGATCCTCTCGATCCACATCTCCTCCGTCCTCTCGGGGACGCTCAACTCGGCCCAGATCGCTGCCCAGATGCTTCCCGAGGCGAAGATCACCTGGGTCGACACCAGGTCGGTCTCCCTCGGCCTGGGCATGATGGCGATCACCGCATCGCGCATGGCCCGCGCCGGCAAGACCGTGCCGGAGATCGTGGCGGAGATCCAGGCGATGGCCGGGCGGATGAACATTTTCTTCACCCTGGATACCCTGGAGTTCTTGCAGAAGAACGGCCGCGTCGGCAAGGCCCAGGCGCTGCTCGGCGGACTGCTGGGGATCAAGCCGATCCTCCAGGTGGACAAGGAGGGCTACGTGGCCCCCGCCGACAAGGTTCGCGGCAAGTCCAAGATCCTGGGGCGTGCCCTCGAGCTGATGCAGGCGCGGGTGCCGGCGGGCCGGAAGATCCGGGTCGCTGTGCTCCACACGCGTGCGCACCAGGAGGCCGGAGCCTGGCTGGAGGAGGCGAAGAAGCTCTACCAGGTCGAGGAGTCCTTCATCGCGGAGATCGGCCCTGTCGTGGCGACCAACACCGGACCCGGGACCGTGGGCTTCGCCTTCTGCGAGGTCTAAACGGCTCCGATCTGGGCAAGACTGGATTCTGTAGATAGCCCTACGAAAGAGGCAGATACGACGTATGTCGAAGACCGCTTTCCTCTTCCCTGGTCAGGGCGCCCAGTACGTGGGCATGGGTCGTGAGTTGGCCCAACAGTACCCGTCTGTGGCGCAGCATTTCACTCACATGAACGAGCTTCTCGGCTTTGACCTCCGCCATCTCTGTTGGGAAGGGCCGGAGGAGGAGCTGAAGAAGACCGCCAATCAGCAACCCGCAGTCCTGACCTTCTCGATCGCCTGCCTTGCCCTGCTGACGGATGCCGGCATCCGGCCGGATATGGTCGCCGGTCTCTCGCTTGGTGAGTACTCCGCCCTCGTGGCGGCGGGGGTGCTCAGCTTCGAGGAGGCGGTGCCCCTGGTCCGCAAGCGCGGCACCTACATGCAGGAGGCCGTTCCCCTTGGGAGCGGTGGCATGGCGGCGGTCCTTGGCCTCTCATCGGACGATGTGGACCGGCTCTGCGCCGAGGCGTCGGCGGAGACCGGGCTCTACGTGGCCGGTGCTAACTACAACTGCCCGGGTCAGATCGTCGTCTCCGGTCATGTGGAGGCGGTCGCCAGGGCGATGGAGCTGGTCACCGCCAACCATGGCAAGGCGGTCAGGCTCTCGGTCACCGCCCCCTTCCACTCGAAGCTTCTGGCGAAGGCCGGCGAAATGCTGGCCGGGGCGATCGATCAGGTCACCCTGCGCGAGGCGGCGGTGCCGGTGGTGGCGAATGTGACGGCGGATTATGTGACCGACAGCGCCCAGATCCGGCACCTGCTGATCGAGCAGGTCTCCAAGCCGGTGCGCTGGGAGGAGTCGATCCGGCGGATGATCGCCGATGGGGTCGACACGTTTGTCGAAGTGGGTCCGTCCAAGGCGCTTACTGGCTTCCTGAAGAAGATCGATAGAACTGTCAGAGTCTTCAACGTTGAGGACGCCCAGACACTGGGTAAGGTGCTTGATTCCTGGGGGAGGGTTTGCTAAGATGGTCCTAGCCAATCGGGCGGCGATTGTGACCGGGGCCTCAGGCGGCATCGGGCGGGCAATTGCGGCCTCTCTGGCAGAAGCTGGGGCGGCAGTGGTGGTCAACTACGCACGGAACGCCCAGGCGGCCGAGGAGCTTGTCGAGAGCCTTACTGAGGCCGGCCACACCGCCCTGGCGGTGCAGGCGGACATCTCTACCGGCGAGGGGGCGGAAGCCCTCGTGAAGGCGACCCTGGACCGGTTCGGCCGGGTCGATATCCTCGTCAATAATGCGGGCATTGCCCGAGATACGCTCCTCATGCGCATGAAGGAAGAGGATTGGGACGCCGTCCTGGACACGAATCTGAAGGGCGTCTTCCTCTGCACCAAGGCGGTCACCCGCCCCATGATGAAGGCCCGCTTTGGGCGGATCATCAACATTGGGTCGGTCAGCGGCCTGGTGGGCGTGCCGGGCCAGGCGAACTACTCGGCGGCCAAGGCCGGCCTGATCGGGTTCACCCGGTCAGTCGCCCGGGAACTGGGCAGCCGGAAGATCACGGTCAACGCCGTGGTGCCTGGTGCGATCGATGTGGGCATGCTCCTCGAACTGAACGAAGAACAGCGGGCCGCCTATCTGAAGCAGATCCCGCTGGAGCGCTTTGGCAGGCCGGAAGATGTCGCCGCAGCGGTGCTCTTTCTTGCAGGACCCGGGGCAGAGTATATCACCGGGCAGACGCTGGCGGTCGACGGCGGCCTGACCATGTACTAAGCAGATTACCAGGTTTCGCCGAACCCTTGAGAGGAGGTGAACGTACTCATGGCTAACAAGGAGAACGTTTTTGAGAAGGTTAAGGCTATCATTGTGGATCAGTTGGGTGTCGAGGAAGATGAAGTGAAGTTGGAGTCCTCGTTTATTGAGGATCTGGGCGCCGACTCCCTCGATATCGTGGAGCTGATCATGGCCCTCGAGGAGGAGTTCGAGATCGAAGTCCCCGACGAGGATGCCGAGAAGCTGACCACCGTCGGCTCGGCGGTCCAGTATATCCAGACCCACTAATCCGGGCTCGCACTGATCTGATGACAAGGAAGTCCCGTAACGACGCTCGGATTACGTGGCGCCGGTACGGGACTTTTTGTCTGGGGTTGGGTGGCGCACTTTCAGGAGGCAACGTTGATGAAGCAGCGTGTCGTGATCACGGGCATGGGGGCGATTACCCCGTTAGGGCTCTCGGTGGCTGAGTTCTGGGAGGGGCTGGTGGCCGGTCGGAGCGGTGTCGGCCCGATCACTCGCTTCGATACCAGCGACTTTGCGGTGAAGATCGCCGCCGAGGTGAAGGGGTTCAACCCGGCCGACTTCCTGGACCGCAAGGAGGCCCGGCGCATGGACCGCTACACCCAGTTCGCGGTGGCCGCGGCCAAGCAGGCCTGGGCGGAGAGCGGGCTGGGCGAGGCGCAGCTCGATCCGGAGCGCTGCGGCGTCTACCTGGGCAGCGGGATCGGCGGCATGGAGACCTTCAGCGAGGAGATTACCACCCTGCTGCAGAAGGGGAACAAGCGGGTCAGCCCCTTCATGGTCCCCATGATGATCGCCAACATGGCGGCCGGCATGATCGCGATCCAGTTCAGCCTGCAGGGGCCGAACATGACGACGGTGACCGCCTGCTCCTCGGCCAACAACGCGATCGGTGAGGCCTACCACGCCATCCTGGCCGGTCGGGCCGATCTCATGGTGGCCGGCGGGGCGGAGGCATCGATCCTGCCGATCGCCATTGCCGGGTTCAATAACATGTCGGCCCTCTCGACCCGGAACGATGCGCCGGAGCAGGCCTCCCGTCCCTTCGACAAGGGGCGAGACGGCTTTGTCATGGGCGAGGGCGCCGGGATCGTGATCCTGGAGTCGCTGGAGCATGCGCAGGCCCGGGGGGCGACGATTTACGCGGAGATTATTGGCTATGGCTCTGCGGCCGATGCCTACCATATGGTCCAGCCGCCGGAGAACGGTGAGGGCGGGGCCCGGGCCATGCGGCGGGCCATCGCCGATGCCGGGATCGAGCCCTCGGCGATCGGGTATATCAACGCGCACGGGACATCGACCCCGCAGGGTGACATTGCCGAGACCCGGGCGATCAAGGCGGTCTTTGGCGAGCATGCTTACCGGCTGGCTGTCTCATCAACCAAGTCGATGCACGGGCATCTGTTGGGCGCTGCGGGCGGCGTGGAGCTGATCGCATCGGTCATGACTCTGCGGGAGGGGATCCTGCCGCCCACCATTAACCAGGTGGAGTCGGACCCGGAGTGCGATCTGGACTACGTGCCCAACGTGGCGCGGAAGATGGATGTAGATATCGCCCTTTCCAACTCCTTCGGCTTCGGCGGACAGAACGCCACACTGATCGTGCGGCGCTTCGCCTAAAGGGGGCTCTCTGTTGTGATGCACCTGGACCCGGCCCTGGAGCAGTGGATGACCGAGATGTTGGCGTACCGGTTCTCCCAGGGGGCGCTGCTGGTCGAGGCCCTCACCCACACCACCTATGCCAATGAGCATCCCAAGGCCAGGGCGAACGAGAGGCTGGAGTTCCTGGGCGACTCAGTCGTCGGGCTGGTGGTGGCCCAGTATATCTTTGAGCAGTTCCCCGGCCTGCCCGAGGGCGACATGACGAAGCTCCGGGCGGCGGTGGTCTGCGAGCCCTCTCTGGCCGGCCGCTCCCGCCACCTCGGCGTGGGGGGGCAGATGCGCTTCGGCAGGGGCGAGACGGTGAGCGGGCGGGACCGGGACTCGATCCTGGCCGATGCCTTTGAGGCAATTGTCGGGGCGCTCTACCTGGACGGTGGCCTGGAGGTGGCCCGGTCGTTCGTGCTGCGAGAACTGTCGCCGGTGGTGGCGGCGGCCCGCCAGGGCCAGGTGCGGATCGACTACAAGACTGCCCTGCAGGAGCGGTTGCAGCGTGAGGGGAATGAGGCGCCCCAGTACCGCTTGCTGAGCGAGGAGGGGCCCCCCCATAACAAGCGGTTCCAGGTGGGGGTCTTCTTTCAGGGGAAGATGCTCGGGAGCGGCTGGGGCAGGAACAAGAAGGAAGCGGAGCAGGAGGCGGCGCGGGAGGCGCTCGCCCCGGGGCTTTAGGCTGCGAAGCGGGAATAGGGGACCAACTGGGCCGGCCTTGCGGGGCCGGCCTTTGGCATGGACGGGGGGAGCGGGTGGGGAGCAGGTGGGGAGCAGGTGGGGAGCAGGTGGGGAGCAGGTGGGGAGCAGGTGGGGAGCAGGTGGGGAGCAGGTGGGGAGCAGGTGGGGAGCGGGTGGGGAGCGGGTGGGGAGCAGGTGGGGAGCGGGTGGGGAGCGGGTGGCGTGGTCAGGGGCAGGTTGCTCATCGCTTCGAATTACGAAATACAGGGAAAAATGGTTGAATTTGGGTTGAGCGCGTGGTATGATTTACCTACAGGCTGACCCGACCAATCTGAGGCCTGTTAGGAAGTGGGAGCATGGCTGAGAAGCCCGTCGACAAGCAGGCTGCCGGTGCCGTGGAGCCCGGCGACAAGGCCCGTGTCAGGACTCCGGACCCGGTGGAAGCCACCCCTCCCGTCGTCACCCCTCCCGTCGTCACCCAGGGCAAGCTGATCATGGATGCCGTTACGGAGACGAAGATCGTCCAGCACAACCAGCACCCCGCGGGTGGCTGGCTCAAGTCCCCTGCCACCTTTGAGCCCTTCGTTGCGGGAGAGGAGGCGCTGGCCGGGACCACCTCGCCTGACAACCTGCAGAATGGTCGGCTCATGCGGATTCGGGTGGCGGGGTATGAGCGTGGCACGAAAATCTACATGTGGGGGACCGACCCCGATGATCCCCAGGGGCTGGAGATCAAGCGATCCAAGAATCGGACCTGGGTCAATATGCGTAAGCTGCTGGCCAGAATGAAGGTGCACCGTAAGCCGGGCCTGGCGGAGCGGTTTGACCTGATCACGGCGGACGCAGAGTCGCCGGTCCAGCCGGCGCTTATGATCAACCTTCTGCAGCCCCGTGACCGGACGTACTTCCCGACGACCAAGAAGAAGGGCGAGAAGAAGAAGGACAAGAAGAAGGACGATAAGAAGGACGATAAGAAGGACGATAAGAAGGACGAGAACAAGCACGAGAACAAGCACGAGAACGCAGACGAAAACATGCACGAGAACATGGAGGAGAAGGGGAAGCCCTCCAACTGAGCCACGGCCAATAAGGACCCCCGAGCCGCCCTTGTGGTGCCGCTCGGGGGCTTTCATGTCGGTCTTGGAATGGCGAGGGCCAGACGGAGGCGCACAGGCCGATCAGGAACAGGAACATATCGCCAGTTACGCAGCGTCCCGTTGACTGAGAGCCACTCTAATGCTCTATAGTGACCGCCTTCGCCCTCTCGGCCCTGGCGTCGCGACCGATGGCCGGCCCATGGATGAAGCGGTTTGGTGAGCGAAAGACATTTCTCACCGCTGTGGTTCTCCTCTTTGTCGTCACCAGTCTCTACCTGGTCAGCAACACCTCCGGTTCCTCATGGCCTTGCGGGTTGTGCACGGCCTGTCGCTCGGCATTGCGACCAGCGCAGGTGGCACGATCGCGGCACACCTGGTGCCGAAAACCCGCACCGGCGAGGGCTTTGGCTACTATGGGATGTTCCAGAGCACAGCCATGGTCCTCGGCCCGTTCATCGGCCTGACGCTGATTCAGTACCTGCCGTTTACCGTGCTCTTCGCCTGCTGTGCGCTGTTTTCGGTGCTGAGCCTCGCCAGCGGGCTGCTGGTGCGACTCCCCGCCCCGATAGCTCATGCGCAGCCCGCCGCGGAGGCTAAGGCCCTGCCATCGTTCGGCCTCCGGACCCTCCTGGAACCTGCCGCCATTCCGATCGGCCTGTGCGGTTTCCTCATGGCGTTCGCCTACGGTGGGATCTCGGCCTTCGCCTCGGTCTACGGCGGACGCCCTGGGGCTGACGAGCTTCACCAGCTACTTCTTCGCCGTGTACGCCCTGATGGTCGTGATTCCCCGTCCGTGGTTCGGCCGGGTCTTTGACAGGGTCGGTGCGACGTCCGTCATCTACCCCGGTATCGTGCTCTTCGCCGTTGGCCTCTTCCTTCTGAGCCAGGCGCAGACCGGATTCAGCTACCTCGGCAGTGCGGCGGTGATCGGGCTCGGCTGGGGGGCGCTCTCTTCCTTCCAGGCGCTCACAGTCCGGTCGGTTCCCACAGAGCGCAAGGGCTACGCCACCAGCACCTGGTACTTCTTTATCGATGCAGGCATCGCGACCGGCTCGCTGCTGCTGGGTATGGTGGCCGGGCGCAGTGACTACCAGACCGCCTATCTGGCTGCTTCCATCGTGGTTGCTTTCATGGTGCCGCTGTTCTTCCTGGTGCACCACAGGCCGGTCATCCTGCGGAGCGCTACGGCGAAGGGATGAGCGGTGCACAGGTGGTCATGCTACGGCTTGACGATTTGATCTCACGGCAGGGAGTGCAATAATCATGGAGTATCGCAGACTTGGCCGGACCGGCCTGGAGGTTTCCCGGATCTGCCTCGGTTGCATGAGCTTTGGGGTTCCAGATCGCGGTTATCCTACCTGGACGCTCGACGAGGAGCAAAGCCGGCCCTTCATCAGGCGGGCGCTGGAGCTTGGTATCAACTTCTTCGACACGGCCAACTTTTACTCCGATGGGACGAGCGAGGAGATCGTCGGGCGAGCGCTCAAGGATTTCGCCCACCGTGACGAGGTCGTGATTGCGACCAAGGTCTACTTCCGGATGCGGCCCGGACCCAACGGGGCCGGCCTCTCCCGCAAAGCGATCCTGAGCGAGATCGACAACAGCCTGAAGCGGCTGGGCACCGACTACATCGATCTGTATCAGATCCACCGGTGGGACAGCACAACGCCCATCGAAGAGACGATGGAGACGCTCCATGATCTGGTTAAGGCCGGAAAGGTGCGCTATCTCGGTGCTTCCTCGATGTACGCCTGGCAGCTGCTCAAGGCGAACCACGTCGCCGAGCGGCACGGCTGGACAAAGTTCATATCGATGCAGAACCTCGTCAATCTCCTCTACCGGGAAGAGGAGCGGGAGGTGCTGCCGCTCTGCCGGGAGGAGGGGATCGGTGTGATCCCCTGGAGTCCGCTGGCGAAGGGGCGGCTGACCCGTGACTGGGATGAGCAGACGGCCCGGTCGGAGGTGGACGAGGTCGGCAAGCGGTTCTATGCGCACATGGTTGATGCCGACCGCAAGGTAGTGGAGGCCGTCACACAGGTTGCCACGGGACGCTGCGTCCCACGGGCGCAGGTGGCCCTGGCCTGGGTGCTCCAGAAGGAGATGGTGACCGCCCCGATCGTCGGCGCGACAAAGCCGCATCATCTGGAGGATGCGGTCGCAGCGCTGGCGGTGAAGCTGACGCCCGAGGAGATCGAACTGCTCGAGGAGCCCTATGTACCGCACCCGGTCATGGGGATTTGAGAGGGGCTTGAGCCACAGGCGGAGGGCACTCCTCGGCCTGGCTTATTCTCCGCTTTGCTCTTCCAGGAGGCGGGTGTAATGATCGACCTTTCTCTGCAAGGTCTGGACTCGCTTGACCATCTCCGCCAGTTGCTCTTCAGCGCGTTTCGCCTGGTTCCGGATCATCTCGTAGCGCTTGGGGATCGTGGACTCCCCCTGCAAGCCGAGCTGAATGTACTCCCGCACCTCTGCCAAGGGCATACCGGTCTCCCTCAGACACTGAACCAGGTAGACTCGCTCCAAGTCCCGCTCCGAAAAGAGTCGCACATTGTTCTCATTGCGGGAGAGATGGGCGAAGAGCCCCTCTTTATCATAGAACCGCAGGGTATGTGCTGAGATCCCCATCTTCTCGGCAACTTGCTTTACTGTATACAGAGAACGACCTCCTCAAAGGCTGTGATGGGAGTGGTGCCTTCGTAGGCCGCGGTGATGAGTTGCCCAGCCATATGTCCCGAAGGTCGGGATATTGCGGGGATATTTGGGAAGATTTCGCCCGGAAGCAGGGATCTCTCGCGAAAAAAACGAAGGAGAGGAGTGTAGAGGGATGCCCCGTGGTTCTAAGGTTTGGCTGGTATCTATCGATCTTTGACATACTCTTCGAAAAAAATATTCGTTAGATACAGAGGAAAAAGAAAGGTTTGCAAGAATAAAGGTTAATGGTATCGTAAGAAAGCCGAGATGGAGGTACATTTCGAGGAGGACGTTTCCCAATGGAAGTACTAAAAGTATCAGCAACGTCGAAGCCCAAGTCGGTGGCCGGTGCCCTGGCAGCGGTCCTACGTGACAAAGGATCGGCTGAGGTGCAGGCCGTGGGGGCCGGTGCCGTGAACCAAGCCGTCAAGGCTATCGCAATCGCTCGTGGATACGTTGCCCCGAATGGGATCGATCTGGTCGCCGTGCCCGCATTCGCCGAGATCGCCATTGACGGGGAGGAGCGGACCGCAATCCGCTTCATCGTGGAGCCTCGGTAAGGTCGCAGTACGAGAATCCAAGGCAAAGGGGAACGCCGCCTGCAAATGGCGGCGTTTCGTCTGCCCTTCGGGCCCGGTGGCGTTCTACCCCTGCCTGGGCGCTCTGCCCCCTGTCCGGTGACAGAGACGGTCGTGTCGGCCGTGACGTGACGAACGTCGTCGGGTCTGCAAGAGGCGGGGTGGGGAGTGGGGAGGGGGTTGCGCTCTACCCCCTGCCCGAACGCTTTGGCCCTCCTCCGATGACAGAGACGGTCGTGTCGGCCGTGACGTCACGAACGTCGTCGGGTCTGCAAGAGGCGGGGTGGGGAGTGGGGAGGGGGTTGCGCTCTACCCCCTCCCCACTTTCAATGAAGGATACAGCCCCCCTGTTGTCGAAATGGAAAACTCGCACCGCGCCGGGTGCCTGCTTGCCCCGGCGCGCTATTCTTGTCAAGGGCCCGATGCCGGCCCTGAGAAGACTGCTCCGCACGGATGAGGAGGCTGCGAGTTGTACCTCAAGCGACTGGAAATCTTCGGCTTTAAATCCTTTGCCGATAAGACTGAACTGGAATTCACGCCGGGCATTACGGCGGTTGTGGGCCCCAACGGATCGGGCAAGTCGAACGTCTCCGATGCGATCCGCTGGGTGTTGGGTGAGCAGTCGGCCAAGGCGCTGCGCGGCGGCAACATGGCCGACGTGATCTTTGCCGGCAGCGACGGCAAGCGGGCCATGGGCTTCGCCCAGGTCTCGCTGGTCCTGGACAACACCGACGGCAAGCTGAGCGTTGGCTTCACCGAGGTGATGGTCACCCGCCGGGTCGATCGCTCGGGTGAGGGCGAGTACTTCATCAACCAGGTCCCCTGTCGGCTGAAGGATGTCCAGGACCTCTTCCTGGACACCGGTGTCGGCAAGGAGAACTACTCGATTATCGGGCAGGGCAAGATCGATGAGATCCTCTCCTCCAAGCCGGAGGACCGGCGCGGCCTCTTCGAGGAGGCGGCCGGCATCGCTCGCTACAAGGCCCGCAAGCGGGAGGCACAGCGCCGTCTGCAGGAGACGGAGCAGAACCTGCTGCGGATCACCGACATCGTGGGCGAACTGACCGCCAACATGGAGTCCCTGGCGGAGCAGGCCCAGAAGGCCGAGGTCTACACCGGGCTTGACGCCGAGCTGACCGGGCTGGACACCGGGCTGCTGGCGCATCAACTGCAGATGGTCTCGGCCAAGCTGGAGAAGCAGCTCGCGACCAACGCCGAGCTCTCGGCCCGTCTTGGCGAGATCGAACAGAAGATGCAGGCGGGCGAGGAGGCGGCCGAGGTGGCCCGCCAGCTTGTGGAGGCGCTTGATCAGGAGCTTTCGGTCCTCTCGGTCCGGCTGGCGGAGGCCACGGGCCGGCTGGAGCGCGCCGAGGGCCGGCTCGCCCTCTCGCAGCAGGAGGAGCGGGGCGCCCAGGCAGACCGGCAGCGGGTCGCACGGGAGAGCGAGCAGTTGTCGGCGAAGATCGCCGCGGTGCTGCGGGAGATCGAGGGACTGGGCGAGCAGATGGCCCAAGTCGAGGCGACCGGCGCCCGGCTGGCCGATGAGCTGACCGCCCTGGAGGAGGGGCGCCGCACCGTGGAGGGCGAGAGCCAGTCCGCCCAGGCGGCGGTCGAGGAGCGGAAGGCTCGCATTGTGACCATCCTCCAGGCGGAAGCGGAGAAGCGGAACGGCGCCCAGGCGGCCGACCGGGCCGCAGAGGAGGCGCTCCGGCGCCTGGCACGGCTGGGTGAGGAGCGGGAGCGGGCGGAGGCCGAGGCCGCCCAGACCCGTGAGGCCGCCAGGGCCAAGGGGGCCGAGCAGGTGGCCCTCCACGAGGCCCAGGCAGCCCTGCAAGGCGAGATCGGCTCCCTGCGCAGCGCCCGCCAGCGGAGCGAGCAGCAGTTAAGCGACCTCCAGCAGCAGGGCGGGGCGATCCGGGAGCAGATCCAGGCCGCCTCCTCCCGGCTTGGGGCCATCGAAGAGATGATCAACGCCTTTGAGGGCTATCAGAAGGGGACCCGGACGGTCCTGCAGGGCCGGGAGAAGGGGCAGCCCTGGGCGGCTGATGTGGTCGGCGCCGTCGCGGAGGCGATCCGGACGGAGCCGCGGTACGAGAAGGCGATCGAGATCGCCCTGGGCGGCGCCATTCAGAACCTGATCACGGAGACGGATCAGGGTGCCAAGGCGGCCATCGAACATTTGAAGCGGACGGGTGGCGGTCGTGCCACCTTCCTGCCGCTGAACAGCATCCGGCCGAACAGCTACCGGGCGGACGAAGAGCGGGAGTTCAAGGCGGCGCCGGGGATCATCGGGATTGCGCTGGATCTGGTCCGCTACGAGGAGAAGCTGCGCCCGGCCATGGCCTCCCTGCTGGGCCGGACGCTGATCGCCGAGGATATGGATGCGGCCCTCGCATTTGGCCGGAAGACGGGGCAGCGCTACCGGATCGTGACGCTGGACGGCGAGCTGCTGGCGGCGGGCGGCGCCCTGACGGGCGGCTCGACCGGCGGGCAGGGGGCCGGCCTCCTCTCCCGGGAGCGGGAGCGGGAGGAGCTGACGGCGAAGATCGCCGCCCTCCGTGAGGAACTGGTCGGGGCACGCCAGGCCTACGAGGCCGAGCAGGCGAAGCGGAACGACCTCTCCGCTCAGATCCAGGCGAAGGAGTCGGAGCTGCGGGCGGTCGAGACGAAGATCACCCAGGCGGAGGCCGAGGTGGCCCGTCTTGCCGGCGAGGCCCGGCGCTCGGAGGATCTGCTGGCGAACCACGCGAGCCAAGCCCGGGCGATCGAGGCCGAGGTGGCGGAGCAGCGGGTGGCGGCCGAGGGCCTGCGGGCCCAGGTGACCGACCTGGCCACAGAGCGGGCCGGGCTGGAGACCGAGGTCGCCCAACTGAACGCCGAGGCCCAGGCCCGGAGCGGTGCCCTGCAGGAGCGGCAGCAGCAGGTGATGGCGCTTCAGGTGAAGCTGGCCGAGCTGCAGGAGCAGTTGCGCGGCCTCTCCGCCAACCGGGCCCGGCTGGAGTCTGAGCAGGCCTCGCTGGAGGGTGAGCGGAGCCAGAAGGAGCAGCAGCAGATCGACCTGGTCAACCGGCTGGAGCAGATCGCCGCCGATCTGGTCGCCGCCCGGACCGAGGCGGCGGAGGCGGCCCAGTCCAAGCAGGGGCTCGACGAGGAGCGGGGCCGTGTCCAGGCCCGCAAGCTGGAGGCGATGGAGCAGGCGAACGCCCGCGACCGCGAGATGCGTTCCCTGCGCCGCTCCCAGACCGAGAGCCAGAACCGGCTCCAGCAGGGCGAGGTGGAGGAGGCCCGGCTGAAGCTGGAGCAGGAGAACTTCGTCCAGCGGCTCCAGGAGCAGTACGGGCTCACCCCGGAAGATGTGGCCGACCGGGCCTTGCCCGAGGGCGAGATCGAATTCGCCAAGACCCGGATCTATGACCTGCGTGAGCAAATCCGGGAGCTCGGGCCGGTCAATCTGGCGGCGATTGAGGACTACAAGAACGCCCAGGAACGGCTCACCTTCCTCACCGCCCAGCAGGCAGACCTGGAGGAGGCGAAGGGCTCGCTCTACCGGGCGATCGAGGAGCTGGACAAGCGGATCAAGAGCCACTTCCTCGACTCGTTCCACGTGATCCGCCGGGAGTTCCAGCGAGTCTACCAGGAGCTGTTCGAGGGCGGCAAGGCCGACCTGGTCCTGGTGGATGAGAACGACCTGCTCGAGACGGGCATTGAGATCATCGCACAGCCACCGGGCAAGAAGCCGCAGACCCTGAGCCTCCTCTCGGGCGGCGAGCGGGCCATGACCGCCATCGCCCTGCTCTTCGCCTTGCTGCGAGTCAAGCCGACCCCCTTCGTCGTGCTCGATGAGGTGGAGGCGGCCCTGGACGAGGCCAACGTGGAGCGGTTCGGCAAGTACCTGCGGAACTATGCCACCCAGGGCAGCCAGTTCATCTGTATCACCCATCAGCGGGGAACGATGGAAGTAGCGGACCAGCTCTACGGCGTCACAATGGAGGGGACCGGTGTCTCCAAGGTGGTCTCCGTCCGCCTGGTCGATGTGGAGCGAGAGGCGAGCTAGGCCGGCGGCTGGCGTCAGGCAGGCGGTCGCGGGTATGATAGAACCGGAGTTGGATGTGAAGGGGCGAGTTCTGTGGGCTTCTTTGATCGGTTGAAGGAAGGGCTCTCCAAGACAAAGGAGGCCCTGGTGGGCCGTGTCACGACGATCATGAGCGTCTTCCGCAAGATCGATGACGATCTGTTCGATGAGTTGGAGGAGGCGCTGATCCAGGGCGATGTGGGCGCCGCCGCATCGAGCCGGCTGGTGGATGAGCTCCGCAAGGAGGTCCGCAAGCGGGGTCTGAAGAACGGCGAGGAGCTGTTGCCCGTGCTCAAAGAGCTGATCGCCGGGCGGCTCGGTGAGGGGGTCAGCCCGCTCAATCTGAAGGAGGGTGGCCTCACCGTCATCCTCGTCGTCGGGGTGAACGGGGTCGGCAAGACGACCACCATCGGCAAGCTGGCGCATCATCTGCGGGTGGACAAGTCCCGGAAGGTGATGCTGGCTGCGGCGGATACGTTCCGGGCGGCGGCCATCGACCAGTTGAAGGTCTGGGGTGAACGGGCCGGGGTGGATGTGATCGCCCACGCTGAGGGCTCCGATCCCGCCGCGGTCGTCTTTGATGGCGTCAAGGCGGCGAAGGATCAGGGCGCCGATGTGCTGATCGTGGACACGGCGGGCCGGCTGCACAACAAGGGGCACCTCATGGAGGAACTGGCCAAGATCGCCCGGGTGATCCGGCGGGAGGTCCCGGACGGCCCGCACGAGACGCTGCTGGTGCTGGATGCGACCACCGGGCAGAACGCCATTGCGCAGACCAGGCTCTTCAAGGAGGTGGCGGGGGTGACCGCCATCGCCCTGACGAAGCTGGACGGGACTGCCAAGGGCGGCGTCGTGGTGGCAATTAAGGATTCGGAACAGGTGCCGGTCAAGTTTATCGGGGTCGGTGAACGGCTGGATGACCTGCAGCCCTTCGATCCGCAGCAGTTTGTGGAGGCGCTCTTCAGCCGGGACGGCATGTGAGTGACAGGCCGTGCGGGAGGCGCGAGAGTATAGCGAGACCGCCCTTTCTCCGAGGGCGGTCTTTTTTGTGGCTTACGCTTGGCGTAGGGCCTTCCGGATTTGCGGCCTTCTCAGGGCCGGTGTGGTATGCGGGAGGGGGGACTTGTCACCTTTTGCATGACGTAGCCGGTGTCTCTCCTGTGGAACACCGCTCTGACCCCTTCCAAGCCTATGTGCGGGCCTGATCCGGGCCTGAGGACGGGTCCTTCGGGCATGAAGTGTCACCTTTTTCACGGGCCGCGGCCCTCGCGTTCCGCCCTATCCTCCATCGTGCAATCGATGCATAAACGCCCTGCAGAATGTGGCAATTCCCGCGCTCTGACTCGCGGGCCGCAGGATATCGCAATCTAGATATATAAGTTTATGTTGTCCGTTTTTATGACTGTCTCTATTGAGGGAAGGAGGCTGCACGTGGACGCATTTGAGTATGTAGCAGTGAAGACCGTGGACGAGGCGGTCTCGATGCTCGCCCAGCCGGGGGCTCGTGCACTGGCGGGGGGTTCAGACCTCCTGGTCCAGTTGCGGGAGGGGCGCCGCAGGTATGACCGGATCGTGGACCTGAAGCAGGTTGCTGAGCTGAACGCGCTCTCGTACAGCGATCAGGAGGGGCTCCGCCTGGGGGCGGCGGTACCCTGCTGGGATCTCTACCACGACCCAGCCGTGAAGGAACGCTATGGCGTGCTCGCCACTGCGGCGCACCTGATCGGTTCGGTCCAGATCCAGGGGCGGGCCTCGCTGGGTGGCAACCTCTGCAACGGGTCACCCTCGGCCGATGCGGTGCCGGCCCTGATCGTCCTGGGCGCTCAGTGCGTGATCGCCGGGCCGGAGGGGCGCCGGGAGGTGCCGGTCCAGGAGTTTGTGACCGGGCCCGGCCAGACCTGCCTGCGGCAGGGCGAACTGCTGGTTGAGTTCCGCATTCCCGCGCCGCAGCCGGGGCAGGGGGCGCACTACCTGCGCTTCATTCCCCGCAACGAGATGGATATCGCCTTCGCCGGCGCAGCGGCCATGCTGGTGATCCAGGATGGCATCGTGCGGGAGGCGCGGATCGCCCTCTCTGCCGTGGCGCCCACGCCACTCTACGTCCCCGAGGCGGGCGCCGCCCTGGTGGGAAAGCCCTTCAGCGAGGTGGCGGCAGCCGAGGCCGCACGGATCGCCCAGGAGGCGAGCCGGCCCATCTCGGATCTGCGCTGCACCGCTGAGTACCGGCGCCATCTGGTGGGCGTGTTGACCCGCCGGGCGCTGAACGCTGCTGCAAAGGAGGCGCTGGCACATGCCTAAGAAGATCGCTGTCGCCACCAAGATCAACGGCCAGGGCATGGAGTTCCTCTGCGAGCCCCGCCAGAGCCTGCTTGAGGTCCTGCGCGATGAACTGAAACTGACCGGTACCAAGGAGGGCTGCGGGAACGGGAACTGCGGCGCCTGCTCGGTCCTGATCGATGGCCGGGTCGTCAACAGTTGCCTCGTGCTGGCCGTGGAGGCCGAGGGGCGCGAGATTCGCACCGTAGAGGGCATGGCCGAGGGAGGAAAGCTCCACCCGCTCCAGGTCGCCTTCCTGGAGCATGCGGCCCTGCAGTGCGGGATCTGCACCCCGGGCTTCCTGGTCGCCTCCAAGGCGCTGCTGGATGAGAATCCCGCCCCGACCGAGGAGGAGGTCCGGCTCTTCCTGGCGGGCAACCTCTGCCGCTGCACCGGGTATGACAAGATCGTCCGGGCGGTGCTCGATGCCGCCCAGCGGATGAACGCTGAGGAGGTGGAGGCGTAATGGCCTATGACGTCGTAGGGACCCGGCCTGTCCGGCCTGACGGCACCGAGAAGGTGACCGGTCGCGCCGTTTACGGGGCCGATGTCCAGCTCCCCGGCCTCCTTCATGGCAAGGTGCTGCGCAGCCCCCACGCCCATGCGCGGATCAAGTCGATCGACCTGGCCCCGGCGCTGGCGATTCCCGGTGTCTACGCCGCCGTCACCGCCGCCGACATGCCCAAGGTCCAGGCCGAAGGGGTCGCCAACCTGGGCGAGTCCTCCATTGAGAAGCAGTACATGCAGAACATGATCCTGGCCGGCGAGAAGGCGCTCTTCCACGGCCATGCGATCGCTGCGGTCGCGGCCGTCTCGCCTCACGTGGCGGAGGAGGCGGTCAAGGCGATCCGGGTCGAGTACGAGGTGCTCACCCCGGTGATCGATGTGCTCGAAGCGATGAAGGAGGATGCCCCCCTTCTCCATGAAGGGCTGATCACCAAGTCGCTGGGCAAGCCGACCGGCAAGGTCTCGAACGTGGCCGCCCACATGCAGCATGCCCGGGGCGATGTGGAGGCCGCCTTCGCCGCATCGGACGTGGTGGTGGAGCGGGAGTTCCGCACCGCCATGGTCCACCAGGGCTACATTGAGCCGCAGACCGCCACCGCCCAGGTGGGGCTGGACGGCGCCGTGACGATCTGGACCTCGACCCAGGGCGCCTTCGGCGTGCGGGCGCAGGTGGCGGAGATCCTGGACCTGCCGCTGGGCAAGATCAAGGTGGTCCCCTGCGAGATCGGCGGGGGCTTCGGTGGCAAGATCCAGGTCTACATGGAGCCCCTGGCGGTCCTGCTCAGCCGGAAGGCGAACCGGCCGGTCAAGCTGACCATGAGCCGGGCGGAGGTCTTCCAGGCGACCGGCCCCACCTCCGGCTCCGTGATCCGGGCCAAGGTGGGCGCCACCAGGGACGGTGTGATCACCGCCCTGCAGGCGCAGCTCTACTACGAGGCGGGCGCCTTCCCGGGCTCGCCGGTGGGGGCCGGCACCGGCGTGATCTTCGCCCCGTACAAGGCGGAGAACGTCCTGATCGACGGCTACGATGTGGTGGTCAACCGGCCCCGCACCTCCGCCTACCGGGCGCCTGGCGGGACCAACGCCGCCTTCGCCTCCGAGCAGGTGGTCGATGAGGTGGCCCGGCAGCTTGGTATGGATCCGATCGAGTTCCGGCTGAAGAACGCCGTCCGGCCCGGTGATCAGGCGACCTATGGCCCGAAGTTCGGCGCCATTGGATTGGTGGAGATGCTCCAGGCGGTCAAGGAGAGCGAGCACTACAACAGCCCGCTGACCGGGCCGAACCGGGGCCGCGGGGTAGCCTCGGGCTTCTGGTTCAACGGCGGCGGCCCCTCCTCCAGCCATATCAGCTTCAACCATGACGGCACGGTCAATCTGGCCGAGGGCTCCACCGACATCGGCGGCTCCCGGGCCTCCATGGCGATGATCGTCGCCGAAGAGCTGGGCCTGCCCTACGACCAGGTGAAGCCCTACGTGGCCGATACGGACTCCGTCGGCTATACCGATGTGACCGGCGGCTCCCGCACGACCTACGCGACCGGCCTGGCCTGCTACAACGCCGCCCAGGAGGCGAAGCGGCAGCTCTGCGAGCGGGCTGCCCGGACCTGGGAGTGCAGCCCGGAGGAGGTCGAGTTCATGCCCGGCAAGGGCGTGGTGTCCAAGAGCGACGCCGGGAAGCACCTGACCGTCGCCCAGATCGCCAGGGAGATGAACCGGACCGGCGGTCCCATCCACGCCGTGGGCACGGTAAACGCCAGGGGCCAGGCGCCCGGCTTTGCGGTCCACATCGCCGATGTCGAGATCGATCCGGAGACGGGCAAGACCACCATCCTCCGGTATACCGCGTTCCAGGATGTGGGCCGCGCGATCCACCCGAGCTATGTCGAGGGGCAGATCCAGGGCGGCTCCGCGCAGGGGATCGGCTGGGCCCTGAACGAGGAGTACGTCTACGGGTCCGATGGGACCCTGCGCAATGCGAACTTGCTGGATTACCGGATCCCGACCGCCCTCGACCTGCCCATGATCGAGACGGTGCTGATCGAGGTGCCGAACCCGAACCATCCGTACGGCGTGAAGGGCGTGGGCGAGGTCTGCATCGTGCCACCGGCGGGTGCGGTGGCGAATGCGATCTGCCAGGCGACGGGGCAGCGCTTTACGGAGCTGCCCGTGAACCCGGAGCGGGTCTGCATGGCCCTGCTGAAGGCCGGGAGCCGGTAGCATGGCGAGGGTCTTCATCCCCGGGCTTATGCGGGACCTGACCGGCGGGCGGACCCAGGTCCAGGTGGCCGGCGCCACGGTGCGTGAGCTGATCGATGGCCTGGAGCAGGCCTTCCCGGGTATGCGGGAGCGACTCTGCGGGCCGGATGGGGCGCTTCATCCACACGTGATGATCGCCGTCGATGGCGAAGAGGTGATCGAAGGCCTCCGGGCGCCGGTGGGCGAGGCGAGCGAGGTCCACTTCCTGCCGGCGATCGCTGGGGGATAAGAGCGAAGGCCGTGGGGTACTCCCACGGCCTTCGCTCTGCTTTACACCCGTTCAATAAAGACCTCCATCTTCCCGCCGCAGACGGCCCCATCGGGCAGGGACGGGTCGTCCAGCAGGTCGACCTCGTGGATGACGGGCGGGCCGCCATCAAGCAGGTCCAGGGCGATCCGGCGCACATCTGCCTCGCCGCAGCCGCCGCCGATCGTGCCGAAGGTCCGACCATCCCGTAGGACCAGCATCCGGGCGCCCACCTCCCGGGGGGCGTGCCCGCGGGTGTGGATGATCGTCGCCAGGGCCGCCGCCTCCCCGGTCGCCCGCAGGTCCTGGATCATGCGAAAGAGCGCTGCATCGGCCATGGAAGGCTCACCTCCTGTGCACCTTGTCCCGGCCCAGCCGGGAGAGGGATTCGCCCGTGCCGCCCCGGCGGAGCCTGACCAACTCGGCGCCGATCGAGAGGGCGATCTCGGCGGGGCTCCGGGCGCCGATGTCCAGCCCGATCGGGGCGCAGACCTTGGCAAAGTGGGCCGGATCGATGCCGGCTTCATCCCTCAGGAGCTGAAAGACGGTCTCGACCCGGGTCCGGGAGCCGATCATGCCGATATAGGCCACGGGTCGCTCGATCACGGCCTGCAAGGCCGCCATGTCGTGCCGGTGCCCCCGCGTGACGAGGACGAGGTGGTGGCGGGGGCCGGGCGCCATCTCGCGGAGGGTGGCGACGAAGTCACCGCAGATGATCTGATCGGCCTCAGGGAAGCGATTCACGTTGGCGTATGCGGGCCGGTCATCGATCACGGTTACATGGAAGCCGAGCATCTTGCCGACATGGGCCACGGGCTGGGCCACGTGTCCGGCGCCGACCACCACCAGGGCCGGCGGGGGCAGGAAGGGTTCCACGTAGACCCGCAGGCCTCGGGTCTGGCGGGTGAAGGGGCGTCCCTCCTCCAGGGCCTCACGGGCCACGGTGGTCAGGTGTGTGGTCAGAGTAAGATCGGTTATCTCGCTGGCCAGCAGGGTGTCGGGGGTGGTGACCAGGTGCTTGCCCTGCAAGGGGGCGAGGTCGGTGGATGTACCGACCACGGTCACCAGGGCGACCGGCTCGGAGGCGCTGATCTTCTCGTTGAGGTGCGTGAGCCACTGCATGCCGGGTCTCACCTCCGGGGGCGGTGCTGTTCGTATTGTTCAGGGGTATCCAGATCAATGTGGATGCACGGTTCACCTACCGGCAGTTCGCGGACGGCTTCAGGATGCCGCCGCTGCAGTTGGCGCAGCCCCACGGCTGGGTCCAGCCGGCCGATCTCCTCCCGGAAGGAGAGGCAGAAGAGGCCCGGGTGCCCCCGCCGATCGCCATAGGTCGGGATCAGGATGGCGCCGGGCTGATACGCCTCGGCCAGGGCCCGGGCCACATCCGGCGATGCGACGGGCTGGTCGCCGAGGAAGAGAAAGAAGCCATCGCAGGCCAATGAGAGTGCGGCAACCCCGGCCTGGACGGAGGAGAGCATCCCCTCGTGGTAGCGGGGGTTGAGCGTGCAGGTGGTGCGCGAATCACCGGTCCGGACAGCCTCCCTGACCGCATCCGCATGATGTCCGAGGACGACGGCGATCTCCGCCACGGGCGACCGCTGCGCTGCGGCAAGGACCGCCCCGATCACCGTGGTCTCACCCCAGGGCAGGAGCTGCTTGGGGCGGCCCATCCGCCGGGACTCCCCTGCCGCCAGGATCACGGCACCAAAACGATGCGGCATGGGCTCCCTCCTGATCAGCTTGTTAGTTGAACAGGTTTCAATTCGACACGTGGGAGGAGTCCCCTGCTGTGAACAGAACCTACCCCTGGCAGGGGTTGTCCTGGCTTGGTAAAATATAAAGATCAAGAGGAGGGAAGCCGGTTGGATCTGAAGGAGATGCAGAGGGAGGTCGACCGCTGGATCGCCCCTTTCGGCTACTGGGAGCCCCTGGCCAACCTGGCCCGGCTGACCGAGGAGGTAGGCGAGCTTTCCCGCGAGGTGAACCATCGCTGGGGACCGAAGACGAAGAAGCCCACGGAGGATACCGGCGACCTGGCCCTGGAGATGGGTGACATTCTCTTCGTGGTCGCCGCCATGGCCAACCAGATGAACATCGACCTGGAGGATGCATTCCGCCGGGTGATCGCCAAATACGAAGCGAGAGACAAGAATCGCTGGCAAAGGAAGGATCAGGAGACGTGAGCCTTACAGCAAGCCCGGTCCCGGTCGTCGTCGTCGGAAACGTCTTCGTGGATCTCAAGTGCTTCCCGCAGAACGAGCTGAACTTCAAGGGGCGCAATCTAGGCCGGACCCAGTTCTTCCACGGCGGGGTGGGTCGAAATACGGCGGAGACCATGGCTCTGCTGGGCTCCCGGGTCCGATTCTCCTCGGCGGTCCAGGAGGGGGGCATCGGTGCGGAGGTCCTGGCGCGCCTGCGGGAGTCCGGTGTCGAAACGGACGGGATCCTGGTCAGTGCCGCCCCGGAGTCCATGGGTATGTGGGTGGCGATCCTCCACCGCGATGGCGATCTCGCTTGCTCCATCTCCCAGGTGCCGGACACGCGCTACCAGGAGGAGGCCTGGGCCCGCCACGGCCGGCGGCTTCTTGAGGGAGCCGGTTACTGCGTGCTGGAGCTGGACTTCTCGGTCGCCCTAGTTGAGCAGGCGTTGCGAGACGCCCGCGAGATGGGCGTCAAGGTGATCGGCCTGCCCGGCAACTCGGAGTGCATTCGCCGGAAGCCGGAGCTGATCGCGGGTCTGCACACCTACGTCTGCAATCAGGTGGAGGCGGAGGAACTCTGGGGCAGCCCGGTCGCCTCGATCCCGGCGGCGCAGCATGCCGCCCGGGCGATCATGGACCGGGGGCCGAGCCAAGTGGTCGTCACCCTGGGAGCGCTGGGTTGCGTGGTGGCCGAACGGGGGATGGGCGAGCCTATTTATGTCCCGGCCATGGCGGTCGAGGTGGTCGATACATCAGGGGCGGGCGATTCGTTCGTGGCCGGTCTGAGCCACGCCCTGGCCTGCGGCGCCGATATCCGGCGGGCTGCGGAGGCCGCGGTCCGGGTGGCCGCCTGGACCGTGTCGACCAACGATTCGGTCTGCACGGAGATCCCCCAGTTGAAGAAGGACGACGCCTGGCCCGGCTGGGAGACGCTGTAGGCTGTCAACGAGTTTTCCTTGACAGGCACGTGGTCCCTCTCTATAATCAACGAAGTGAGAACCCTGTCAACCTAATCTCCTTGACAGCGGTCTATGTGATCGGAAGGGGGCGAGCCCGTGAAAGATGTCACGACCATCGCCCTGCTCTACGATTTTTACGGCACGCTCCTGACGGTCCGTCAGCAGGAATGGATCCAGGCATACTTCCTGGAGGATCTCTCGCTGGCGGAGATCGCTGATAATGAGGGCGTCAGCCGGCAGGCGGTCCACGACTTGATCAAGCGGTCGGAGGCGGCGCTGCACGAGTACGAGGAGCGGCTTGGTTTCCTTCGGGAGTACCGGGAGCGCCAGGACCGGCTGATCCGCCTGGAGCAGGCGCTGGACAGCCAGGACCTGCCCGGCGCCCGGGCGGTGCTGGAGGAGCTGAAGGCCGAGAGCGGCCTGCCCTCCAAGCTCTAGAACGTGACCGGAACTCGGCCAGACAGAAAGGGTGACGCACCGCGATGTTTGAGTCGTTGGGCGAGAAACTACAGGAGGCCTTTAAGCGGCTGACCGGCAAGGGAAAGCTGACCGAGGCCGACGTGAACGAAGCGATGCGCGAGGTGCGCATGGCGCTCCTCGAGGCCGACGTGAACTTCAAGGTCGCCAAGGAGTTCGTGAACAAGGTCAAGGAGCGGGCGATCGGTCAGGAGGTCATGGAGACCCTGAACCCCGGCCAGATGGTCGTCAAGATCGTCTACGAGGAGCTGACCGCCCTCATGGGTGGCGAGAACGCTGCTCTGATGATCCCGGAGCGCCCGCCGACGATCATCATGCTCTGCGGCCTTCAGGGTGCCGGTAAGACCACCCACGCCGCCAAGCTGGCCCTGAAGCTGAAGAAGGAGGGGAAGAAGCCCCTCCTGGTCGCCGCTGACATCTACCGCCCTGCTGCGATCAAGCAGCTCGAGGTCATGGGCGAACGGGTCGGGGTACCCGTCTTCTCCCTGGGCGACAAGGTCAGCCCGGTCGAGATCGCCAGGGGCGCATTCGATTACGCCGCGGAGAATCACCGGGACGTGATCATCGTCGACACGGCGGGCCGCCTGACGATCGACGAGGAACTGATGGAGGAGCTTCGCCAGATCAAGGGGTTGCTCAATCCGCACAACACCCTCCTCGTGATCGATGCCATGATCGGTCAGGATGCCGTCACCACAGCCGAGCACTTCAACGAGAAGCTGGGCGTGGACGGCGTGATCCTGACGAAGCTGGACGGCGACACCCGCGGCGGTGCAGCCCTCTCGGTCAAGCAGGTGACCGGCAGGCCGATCATGTTTGTCGGTGTCGGCGAGAAGGTGGAGGCCCTGGAGGCCTTCCATCCGGATCGCATGGCCTCCCGGATCCTCGGCATGGGCGATGTCCTGACGCTGATCGAGAAGGCGCAGGAGCAGGTCGACAAGAAAAAGGCCGAGGAAATGACCCGGAAGATGATGAAGGCCGAGTTCGACTTCGAGGACTTCCTGGAGCAGATGCACGCCATGCGCCGCATGGGGCCGCTGCAGGACATCTTGAAGATGATCCCCGGCATGGGTGCCCAGCTCAAGGACATCAACATTGACGAGAAAGAGCTGAAGCATGTCGAGGCGATGATCCTCTCCATGACCCCGAAGGAGCGGCGGAAGCCGGACATTATCAACGTGCGGCGGCGGGAGCGGATCGCCAGGGGCTCCGGGCGGCCGATCGCCGAGGTCCATCGGCTGATCAAGCAGTTCGAGCAGACCCGCAAGATGATGAAGCAGCTCGGCGGCATGGAAAAGATGATGAAGAAGGGCGGGCGGATGCCCAAGATGCCCGGCGGCGGGGGTTTTGGCGGCCTCTTCGGCCGGCGCTAGGAGCCCGATCGCACTCTCCCAGGTGATAAGCCCCTTCCCATCGGAAGCGGTAGACACATATAAGCAACGTTTTCATCGATATGAGGAGGATGACCCCAGATGGCTCTGAAGATTCGCCTGAAGCGCATGGGTATGAAGAAGGCTCCTTTCTACCGGCTCGTCGTCTCCGAGTCCACCTCGCCCCGCGATGGCCGCTTCGTTGAGGAGATCGGCTACTACAACCCGACCAAGTCCCCGGCCATTCTGAACGTGGACGAGGAGAAGGCCCTGAAGTGGCTCGCCAACGGCGCCACCCCGACCGATACCGCCAAGAACCTGCTCACCCAGGTTGGCGTCATGAAGAAGTACGACGAGGCCAAGAAGTAATTCATCCGGTTGCCAGGCATCGGACCACCGGTGCCTGGCTTTCGTGCCCTACTGAGTGGACAGCCTGGGTAGGGCGACAAAACTCCCCGGAAACAGGGGGCATACCTGATGTTGCAGAAGCTTGTGGAAGCGTTGGTGAAAGGGCTGGTCGAGCAGCCCGACCAGGTGACGGTCAAGGCGATTGAAGCGCCACGCGCGGTAACCCTAGAGGTCAGGGTGGCCGACGGTGATATGGGCAAGGTGATCGGGCGCCAGGGCCGCGTCGCGAAGGCGATCCGGACCGTAGTGAAGGCGGCTGCCGTGAAGGACGGCCGTCGGGTCACGGTGGAGTTCGTATCATGAGCTTGCAGATTCTCCGCCCCGTGACGATCAAGGCCAAGGTGACCGAGGGCCTCAAGGCTCGCCTTGCCGCCGAGTTGAGAGAAGCAGACCAGCAGTTGGACGACGAGATGCAGCAACTGGAGTCCCAGGTGAAGCGTGCCCAGTTGACAGCGGCGATCAGCCCGCAGCAGCAGATGCAGTTGCGCCAGCTCATGGATCAGGAGCGGGCGGTCCGCGCTGAGAAGAAGGCGAAGATCCAGGAGGAGATGGCCGCGGTGCAGGCGCTTCCCCTGGGGAGCGAGATCGTCCAGGGGACGGCCCAGGCAACGGCCACCGTCTCGGTCGGCGACGACTTCGACGCCCTGATGGCGACGGAGATCGTGGTCGAGGACGGCAAGATCATCGCCATTCGTAAGGGTGAAGCGTAGTGGTGCAGTCCAAGCCCGAGCTGATCAGAATTGGTCAGATTACAGCACCCCACGGGGTGAACGGGGCGGTGCGGGTCTTTCCCCTGTCCGACTTCCCGGAGCGGTATCGCACCCTCCGGCGAGCGCTGCTGGGGTCCGCTGACCGCCCTGTTGGCGTGCGCTTTCGCGGGTTCGTCAAGAACCTGGTGATCCTGGAGATCGAGGGCCACACCGACCGGAACCAGGTGGAGAGCCTGCGGGGCCAGTACCTGCTGGTGCCCCGCTCCGAGGTGCACCCGCTCCCCGAGGGGCACTACTATGACTTTGATCTGGTCGGGCTCGACGTGGTCGATCCCGACGGCAACGCGCTGGGGCGGCTGGTCGAGGTGGATCACAGCAGCCCGGCCAACGATCTCTACGTGGTGGAGACGGCCCCCGGCAAGCGCTACATGATCCCGGCGGTCCGGCAGTTCATCCAGGCGATCGACCTGGAGGCCGGCCGGGTCACCATGAAACCCATTCCGGGCCTGCTGGAGGATTAGGTATGCGGATCGAACTGTTGACGATCCACCCGCCGATTGTCCAGCATGTTCTGCGTGAGTCTATCCTGGGGCGGGCCGGCGAAGAGGGGATCCTCGATCTGCGAGTGGTCAACATTCGCGACTTTGCGCTCTCCAAGCATCAGTCGACCGATGATTACCCATACGGCGGCGGGGCGGGGCTTGTCATGAAGCCCGAGCCGGTGGCCGGGGCGATCGCCTGGTGCCGGGAGCGAGCCGTGGCGGGGGCGAAACCGGCCCGCGTGATCCTCATGGATCCGCAGGGCAAGGTCTTCAACCAGCGCCTGGCCGAGGAACTGGCCAGGGAGGACCACCTGATCCTGGTCTCGGGCCGCTACGAGGGGTTCGATGAGCGGATCCGCTCCCTGGCAACCGACGAGATCTCGATCGGGGATTATGTCCTCATGGGTGGCGAACTGCCGGCCCTGGTGATGATCGAGGCGGTCACCCGCCTGATCCCCGGGGTGCTGGGCGACATTGAGTCGAGTGTGCAGGAGTCCCACAGCTCCGGCCTGTTGGAGGGGCCGCAGTACACCCGGCCGATCGAGTTCGCAGGCCTGCGGGTCCCGGATATCCTCACCTCGGGCAACCACGGAGCGGTGGAACGCTGGCGCCGGGAGCAGGCGCTGCGGCGCACCTTTGAGCGCCGCCCGGACATGTTGGCGGCGGCTGAACTGACGTACGAGGATCAGGTCCTGCTGGCTCGGTGGCGCGGGGAAGAGCCGCCGCCCGATCCAAAGCGAAAGAAACGGCGCCGCTAGCGCATTTTCTCCTTGCCTGACCTGTCATGGCTTGGTATAATGAACTGCGTGTCATAACGGACGGTCCGCTGTCGGAACCCCTTCCACGCTCGGAAGGCCCGGCATGAACGTCACGTACAAGGGGTGAAAACATTGTCTACGATTATCAATGAGATCGAGCGTGAGTTTCTGCGCAGCGACATCCCCGCCTTCCGCCCTGGCGACACCGTCAAGGTGATGGTCAAGGTCGTTGAAGGTACCCGTGAGCGCCTTCAGGCGTTCGAGGGCGTCGTGATCAAGCGGCAGGGCGGCGGTCTGAACGAGACCTTCACCGTCCGTCGTGTCTCCTACGGTGTCGGCGTCGAGCGGACCTTCCCGGTCCACAGCCCGCGCCTGGCCTCCATCGAGGTGGTCCGCCGTGGTATCGTCCGCCGGGCGAAGCTCTACTACCTGCGGAACCTGACCGGTAAGGCGGCCCGTATCCGCGAGAGGAAGTTCGTCAAGCCGACCAAGGCCTAATGATTCAACCAGAACTCGCTCCGCCTGACCTTTTCCTGGTTGGGCGGAGCGTTCTCGTACGTGCGGGACGCCCTTGGCCCAACTGGTGGCCGAAGGGGTTTCTTTCGCAGGACACATCTGATGGCGGTGAGGGGGAGAGGCTACATGGCGGAGATTACTGAGGTGCCGCCGCCTGGCCGACGCAAGTCGCCGACCCGCGAGCTGATGGAAACGGTTCTCCTGGCCCTGGTAGTGGCCCTGGTGATCAGGACCTTTGTGGTCGAGGTTTACCGTGTCGATGGCAGCTCCATGGAGGCGACGCTTCACAACGAAGAGCGGGTGCTGGTGAACAAGTATATCTACCGCTTCCGGCAGCCGGAGCGCGGCGAAGTGATCGTCTTTGCCTACCCGAAGCAGCCGGATCGCGACTTTATCAAGCGGATCGTGGCCGTGGCCGGGGATACTGTTGAACTGCTTGACGGGGAGGTCTTCGTGAACGGGGTGCCCTTTCCGGAGGTCTCGACAGTCCGCATGACCGATCAGACCCGGAAGCCACAGGTGGTACCGGAGGGCTCGGTCTGGGTCCTGGGTGACAATCGGAACAACAGCGAGGACAGCCGGTACTTTGGACCGGTTCCGCTGAAGAACATCCGCGGGCCGGCCTTTGCTCGGATCTGGCCGCTGACCGGGATCTCGGGCCTTGCCAATCCGGTCGGGGAGGCGGGCGTCCAGTTTGGGAGGTAGTGCATCGTGCCGGTGATTCAGTGGTTTCCGGGCCACATGGCCAAGGCGAGGCGAACGCTGGAAGAGAACGCTCCCCTGGTAGATGTGGTCCTCGAGATTGTCGATGCCCGTTGTCCCCTGGCCAGCCGGAACCCGGAACTCATGAAGTTGGTGGCCCACAAGCCCCAGGTTCTGATTCTGAACAAGTCCGATCTGGCAAACCCATCGGTGACGAAGGCCTGGCTTGCCCGGTTTCGCGCCGAGGGTCGGGTGGCGGTCGCCCTTGACGCGGTGAAGGGCACGGGTGCCCGGGAGGTCCTGGCTGGGGTAAAGGAGGCGTTCGCCCCCACCCTGGCGGCCTGGACCGCCAAGGGGCGGAAGCCCCGTCCGGCCCGTGTGATGGCTGTCGGCATTCCGAACGTGGGCAAGTCCTCGGCCATCAACCGCCTGGTGGGCGCGCGCAAGGCGGTGGTGGGCGACCGCCCAGGCGTCACCCGCGGCAAGCAGTGGGTCCGAATCGGCGCCGATGTGGAACTGCTGGACATGCCGGGCATTCTTGTACCCAAGTTCGAGGAGCAGTGGGATGGTATTCTCCTGGCTGCCATCGGGTCGGTGAAGGAAGAGGTCTTCGATCAGCGCATGGTCGCTATGGAACTCCTGCCGTTTCTCACGCAGAGGGTGCCTGCCGCCATGGCGGAGCGGTTTGGGCTGCTGCAACTGGCCGAGAACCCGGAGGCCAACCTGGAGGTCATGGGGCGGCACCGCGGCCTGTTGCGGGCGGGGGATCAGGTGGAGATCGAAAAGACCGCTGCCCTGCTCCTGAAGGAACTGCGGGAGGGCCGGTTGGGCCGGATCTCGCTGGAGGAGCCCTCGACCGGTGATTAAGCAGAGAGACTCCCGGCAGGCCCGGGGGTCTTTTGTGTGAAGGGTGATTGGTCATAGTTCTTACATAATCCTTTCTACCCCTGGGTGGAGGAAGGCAGGATTTTTCGAAAAAGCCGTCGAACATCACATGCGCAGTACCCGACGGACCGGACGGGGTGCCTTTTTTCTGTCTTCGTCTTTCCTGAGGTATGTTTCCGGGGATCGGGGTGGGGGTGGAAACGGTCTTGCGTATGAACATCAAGAAGATGAGTCTCAAGAAGCTCCAAACCTTGATTGCTGAGAAAGGTCCTGAGGTCTATCCTGAGGTGATCAAGGCCCTTGGGGAGGATCCGCGCGGAGGCGCCCAGAAGCTAGTCAAGTATTGCCAGTCCCGTCTGGACGAGTGGGAGCGCGAGCGGGATCGCATTGGCCGAATGTACAGCTATGAGCGGCAGCTCTGGGCCATGGGCTACAAGCTGGTGGCCGGCCTCGACGAGGTGGGGCGTGGCCCGCTGGCGGGCCCTGTGGTCGCTGCAGCCGTGATTCTGCCGGGTGAGATCGTGCTCCCGGGGATCGATGACGCCAAGCGCCTCTCGGCTCGCAGACGGCAGGATCTCTATACGTTGATCCGCTCGAACGCCGTCGCCCTGGGTGTTGGTATGGTTCATCCGGAGGGGATCGATGAGGCCAGTGTCATGCTGGCAACCTATAAGGCGCTGATTAAGGCGGTGGGCGACCTGTCCGTCCAGCCGGACTACCTCCTGATCGATGGACTCCACCTGCCCAATGTCACCCAGCCGCAGGCGCCGGTTGTGGGTGGCGATACGCAGTCTTGCTCGATCGCTGCCGCGTCGATCGTGGCGAAGGTGATCCGCGATGAGTACATGATCGACATGGACCGGCAGTTCCCGGAGTACGGGTTTGCCAACCATAAGGGCTATGGTACTGCCGAGCATCGTGCTGCCCTGGAACGGTATGGTCCCTGCCCCATTCACCGTAAGGTCTCCGGGGGAGCCCGTGACCTTCTCTCGCTGACGCCCAGCCTTCCCTTCGTGGAGGAGTAGGTGCCGCGGCATCAGGTTGGGCGGGAGGGCGAGGAGACGGCTGCCGCCTATCTCGCGGCTCATGGCTATCGGATCCTGGAGCGGAACGTCCGCTTCCGCGTCGGAGAAATCGACATGGTGGCTGAGGAGTCGGGTTACCTGGTCTTTGTGGAGGTCAAGACCCGGAAGGGAAGAGGGTTTGGCACAGCGGCCGAGGCGGTGACGGTTCAGAAGCAGCGCCAACTGATCCGGCTGGCGGGGCTCTACCTCGCCCGCCGGGGAGGGGCGCCGCCCTCGTGCCGATTCGACGTCGTGACTGTGGAGCCCGGCGATGGCGGGGAATGGGTCTGCCAGGTGATCCGGGGCGCATTTGTGAGTTGATGGAGAGACCGCCCGGTGCAGTAGTGCCGGGCGTCCTTTTTTTTTTGGCTCTGTGTAGGGGCCGGGGTTAAGTAAGCTCCCCGGGGGCGAGCCCCGGGGATCAGCGGGTCAACTGATGATCACGCCGCCGGCTGCTGTGCCGCCGCCGGTGACGACCCCACCGGCGGCGACTACCCCGCCTGTGGTAGTCGTGGTCTGGACGGGCTGAACGCCGGTGACCTGGATCTGGGAGAAGCTTGGGGCCTGAATCAGGCTGCCCGGGGGGAAGGCGGTGGGAATGCCCGGGTTCAGCACACCGCTGAAGACCAGGGTCGGGCCGACCCAGGTGCCTGTGAACGGGCCCTGCTGGGCCGCCGGGATGATGCCGGTCGGGTGGAAGCCTGTGGAGCGGCGCTGTGGGCAGATCGCTGTCTCGGGCACGGGTTGCTGGCGAGTGGTAGCACCGATCACCGGGGCTCCCACGACCCCACCTGCGGTGACTCCCGCACCAACCACGGGGCCGGCAACCGGGGCGCCCACAACCCCGCCGGCCGCTCCCGCACCGATCTCGCTGACCACGTTCCGCACCGCCTTGGCGAGTGTAAGCAAAACAAGCCTATTCGTGGGCGAGGTTGCTCGGTGGTAGGTGCGGTCTCAGGGCCTTGAGATAGGCGATAGAGCGCATCGGTGGGCAGGCGAGGACCGCCTCGCCGAACTCCGGCGGGGGGCTGTACTCATGAGCGTCTGTGTAGTGGAGGATGAGGGACGGCGGTACGTAGAGCTTTCTCTTGCCCGGCACCAGGAGGATGGAGGAGCCTAGTGAGATCTGGTGCCCCGTGTAGGTGATGGTGGTTGGGCCACCGGTCAGCCGGCAGAACTCGCATGAGTGGCGCCCAGGGGAGACCACGGGCTGCCAGGGGTTGACGAGGAGGTCGGCCAGCCTGCTTACCATTGCGAGGTCTACCGGCCCCTCGGCGAAGTCCTGCCCGTCGGTCAGCCAGCCGACCGAGCGCACCCGGCCAGTGCACTCGGTGCCGAAGAAGTCGAAGGGTGCCAGGTCATAGCGGATTTCCCTCCCGATCAGGTGCAGGGGTCTTCTATTGCGGGGATGCAGGGGGAGAGGAAGGGGTCCTTGTGTTCCTTCAGCTCGCCGCGTGTGAGGGCGAAGGCTCGGAAAGCGTTGCTCGTCCCGTTCGGGCCCTCGTCATCCCACACGTGGAGCAGACCATAGGAGCCCGGTGCCAGCCTGCCGATCTGTCGGAAGAACTCCAAGGGGTCGCTGTCACCCCGGGGCTTGTGGTTTGGGTTGCCGCTGATCCAGAGGTGATAGCTGCCGTTGACCGGCTTCATGCCCAGGACGTAGGGCCAGTCGAGCGAGTCGATGTAGGCCGAGACGGCTTGCGCCGCTTGGGCGTCGTCTGGTTCGTCGTCACAGTTAGCGGTTGCGCGAATCGTGATCCACCCATGGTACTCGTAGATGACCAACACCTCCCGGGCTTTTCCTAGCAGATTCGAGGTCGGCTAGTCTCGTACCTCTTGGGGTGCGCTCAGGGTGTTGTATGAAAGAAAGAAGGAATTATGGAATAATATGGGGAATATGGGGGGGTTGATGAGCGTTCCGGAGGTGGGGGCAGTTGGAGAGCAGGACAATCGCCCGATGCTACATGCGGGTGTCGACGGAGGAGCAGGCGGTCTCGGGCTACTCCCTGGCGGGGCAGCGGGAGAAGCTGGAGCTGTTCGCCCAACTTCAGGGGTACACAGTGGGCGGCTGGTACCGGGATGATGGGGTCTCGGCCAAGGATCTCGACCGGCCCGAATTCCAGCGGATGATGGAGGAGGCCCAGCGGGGGGATGTGATCCTGGTCTACAAGCTGGACCGGCTCACCCGGTCGGTGCGTGACCTGGATGACCTCCTGCGGCGCTTCGAGGCTCTCGGGCTTCAGTTCCGGTCTGTCACCGAGCAGTTTGATACGACGACCGCGACTGGGCGGTTGATGATCCGCATGGTGGGCGAGTTCGCCCAGTGGGAGCGGGAGACGATCGCTGAGCGGACGAGCTTTGGCAAGCAGAAGAAGATCGCCGCCGGGGAGTGGGGGGGAGGCCGGCCGCCATTTGGTTACACCTTGGAGCCGTCGGATCGGGTCAAGGGTGGTCGGCCGCTGTTGCGGCTGGTGCCGGACCCGGAGACGGCGCCCCTGGTGGTCAAGATCTTCGAGAAGTACCTGGCGGGACATGGGCTGCGGAGTGTGGCGACCTGGCTGAACGAGGAGATCGGCGCCCGGTCCTCCATGGGGCAGCGGTTCGACTCGGTCAAGGTGACCCGCATCCTGCAGAACCCCATGTATCTGGGGCTCCTGCTGGCTGGCCCCCGGGGGGGAGAGCGGCGGCTGGTGCCCTCAACGCATGAACCGCTGATTTCGGCGGAGATGTTTGACCGGGTGCAGGAGACGTTTGAGCAGCGCAAGATGATGGCGCCACGGCAGGCGACGGGGGCGTTTGTACTATCGGGTGTGGCCCGGTGCGGGGTCTGTGGCGGGCCAATCTGCGTGCAGAAGGCGGCGAAGAACAGCCGCCAGGCCGGGCAGTACTGGTACCGGTGCCGGAACTACAACTACGCACGGGGCTGTGGCGGGAAGGGGAAGGCCCTGACCAGTGCCCCGGGGCCGACCATGGAGCAGAGGGTAGTGGAGGCGATTACGGCCCTGGGGGATCCTGACGCCCTGGATGCCTTCTACGGGCTTGTGGAGGCGGATTATGAGCGGCGCTTGGGCATGACGGTCGATGAGGTGGCGGAGGTTGACCGGGAGATCACCGAAGCCGGGAAGGCAATCCAGCGCTGGGACCAACTCTACGAGACGGGGCAGCTGGAGATGGCCGAGTATCTGCAGCGGGTCCAGCCGCACAAGGAGCGGATTAGGGTCCTTCGGGATCGGCTGGAGGCCGTAAAGAAAACGCCAGCCCCTCCCCCGAAGGAGGTTCTGGCGAACTTCGTGGTCACGTTTCCGGAGATTTGGGCCGAGGCGGACCCGCATGAGCGGAAGGCGTTGCTCCAGCACTTCGTTAACGCCTGGGACGTTACGATCTACCTGTACCCTGGTCAGCGTCTGGAGGTAAGGACGGCTCACCGGCCTGCAGATGGGCCTTCTTCAGCTGGACTCGCCGACTGATCGTCCAGCACAGGCGGTAGAACTCGCGGGCGGAGCTGGGCCACTGGTCCGGGGGCTTGGAGTACCAGCCGGGGCGGTGGGCCATCTGCTTCCCTCCTTTGCTACAGGTGTATGCGGCGCCCGCCGCCGGCGCGCCCTTCGTCTTGTTCTACAACGGCAAATGCCGCTCTTCCTATGGAAGGGCGGCATTTTAGCTGTGGGTATGGATATGTCGTGCGCTAGCCACGGATAGGCAGGTCAAAGCGGGAAAGGTCATCCGTGGTCCAGACTTCGACGCCCCGGAGTTGATCCTCAAGATCTCGAATCACGGCATGCTTTATGCCCAGGTCACGAACGACCAACATCCTCAGCTTGGCTGGACTCGTGTTTAGCTCTGACAGCACCTTGCCGATCTCCGATCGCTGGATATCCTCCAGCTTCGTTCTGCCCTTGATCAGCCCGTGGACCACTACTGCGACCACACCTAGAGTCTGGTCATTATAACGGATCGAGGTACCGAACGAGGTCCGATTGACCTCGAAGGGGTAACGGCCCTGAATGTGCCTACACACAGCCTCTAGGAGCCGCCCGTTGGCGTTGAGATAGTCACCTTGGCGCCGGAACCGTTCCACGGTCTCGAGATCTTTCTTGAACCGATCATTTGTGTCGTCCACGTTGTACCTCCTCCTTGTTACGCTAAACATAACACAGGGTAATATGAACATTGAAATAGTAACAATGCGAGAAAAATCGGGTGGATAAGTGACGGGATTTCAGTTTTCGATCTCCCGGAAACAGTCGGAGAGAGGGCGGGTCCCACCAGACCTGGGGGGACCGCCTCCGTTGAGGATGGCCACGGCGCCGGAGGGCGGTCAAGGGCTTGCCCCTTGAGGGCCCGACGGAGACGTGGCACCCACCACCCGGCCGAGACGATTGCACGCCCCTCACCCTGGCCGTCAAGGGTGGCGTATCCTCCATCTGGCTCTCCTTGACTGCCAGGGCTCGTGGGCGCTTTCTCGCCATCAAGACGGTCGGCGGGTAGAGAGATTAACGTCCGCGGTCCATGTCCCGGTCATCGCGGCGGCGTTGGCGCCCCATACATCGGGAGTCGATCTCTCGGTCGGGTGTCCGTGCGTGTTCCAACTTGAGTCGGTGGCGCTGCTGCTCGTACTCTTGCCCCTGGAAGGCGGAGTAGTACAGGTCGGCCCGTACCTTGAGTTCCTCCGCCTGCTGCCTGAGAGTAGGGAGGGTTTCCGTCTCCTGCTGCCACTTGGCTCTCTGGGCCTTGAGGTCTTGATCGTCTATGACATCGGTCTCTCGTAGCCTCCGCCCCGTCCACTTTACCCGGTCGATCAGCTGGTCGTGCTCCTCTCGGGCTGCTCGGCTGAAGAACCGCCGGAGGGAACCCAGTGGGCCTTGGAGGCGACCAAGCTCTTCCTGGGCCTTCTGATGGGCTTCCAGTGCCCTTGCCGCCTGGGTGAGCCGCCGGTCTTCGTGCTCGATTCGCTCGATGTTGCCGTGCAGGCGCTGGAAGTCAGAGCGCAGGGTGTCATATTTCCTGCGAAGGTCTTCGGGGTCGAGCCTCCGGCCCCCATGCTGGCGCTCCACCTCGACCATGGCCTTTGCATGGTCAGGATGCCATCCGGTTTGCACCAGGCTGGCGACTCCTGTCTGTGTGGTCCGCTCCTGCTCCAGTGCCTTCTTCTCGGCCCGCGCTTGCTCCAGGTCGATCACGACTCCATTGTGCTCAGCAACAAGCCGGTTGTGATCGCCATTCTCGGTCGGAATGCCGCGCTTCTCCAAGGAGGCAGCGTGCGGCCCAAGGTGGACCTGAGGGAGCCGGTCAAGGCCCTGTTCAGCCAGGCTTCGGTGGTCGATGCGTTCAGGGTGGCCCGCCCGCTCAAGTGCCCTGTTGGTCTGCTCCGCCCACTGCTCCCGCCACCGCTCTAACTGCTCGGGCTTGTTCCACTCTCGATTCTTTTTGGAGGAGAGCCCGTCTGGCTCCATCTCCCGCATTGTGAGCATGATGTGGGCGTGTGGGTTTCCTGGGTTGCGGTGAATGGCCACATCAGCCACCATGCCCTTGGAGACGAACTCGGCTTGTGCGTAGAACCGGAGCAGCTCTCGTTGCTGGGCAGGAGTCAACTCCACTGGGAAGGCGACTACGATCTCCCGAGCCACCTGGGCATCGGCTCTGCGCTCGGCCTTCTCGACCTCGTTCCAGAGGAGAGAGCGGTCCTGCGCCCAGGCAGGAGCGCCCGCGGGGGAGAGGATCTCGGTCTCTATCTCCCCCCGCCGACGGGTGTAGTCGTATGTCTGGCCTGTTCGCTCATCGTGGATGCGCTCGCCAGCACGATAGGCCGCAGCACCGGTGGCGGAACGCCCGGAGCTGCGGCCTATGATCTTGACGTTCATGTAGTAGATCGCCATCGCGGCCACCTCCCGCGGCGGATGCGGGGATGCCCCATCTTGGACTGGGCGGGGACCCTGGCCCACATCGGTAGATGCGGGTTGGGGCGCCCAGGCCTTGGGGTGCAGGGGGCGAAGCCCCATGCCGCAATACATCGGCGGAGCCGATGTATAGTTGCGCCCTTCGCTCTCGCTCGGGATTAGGGTAGCACGAACGCCGGGGCTGCGAAATGAGACCAGCGGCTTCTCGCCTATGGCTAACCCACGCCCACTGGATCCACACCAGGGATGGACCGCAAAAATAGCAGCAGGCCACCATCAACGTGGTAGCCTGCTTCGGGCTAAGTTCCGAGAGAGTGGTCGAGGTCTCCGAGGGCTTGCTTCGCCAGGGTGAAGGTAAGCTGGTCTTCCGCATACTTGGCTGCCCGCTGAAAGTCGGATGCGGCTTCCTCTCGGTTGCCTAGGCTCCGATGTGCGGTACCCCGGCTCAAGTAGGCCGTAGCGTAGGTCGGGCGAGCCTGGATTGCCTTGTTCAGATGCTCAATCGCTCTTGGAGGGTCGCCCCGGTCACTGGCGATGCCGGCCAAGCTAGCGTGAGCTGCGGCAAGGTTGGGTGCTATGGACAATGCCTGCTGGTAGTCCGCCGCTGCGTGTTCCAGATGACCTAACCGGTAATGTGCTACTCCACGGTTGAGATAGGTTTCAGCAATTCGATTGCCCAATCTGATAGCAGCTGATAGGTCATCAATGGCTCTGTCATAATCACCCTGCAAGATGAAGAGGTAACCTCGGTGTGTCAGAGGCATCGAATGTGTAGGCGATAAGGACACCAGCCTGCTGTAGTCCGAAATGGCTTTATCGAGCTCTCCCAGGTGGCGGTACACCGAAGCACGGCTTGACAACGCTTCGATCAGATCGGGAGTCTGAGCCAGGGCCTGATCGAAGTCTTGAACTGCGGCTATTCGGTCACCCATGGCCTCGTATACAAGCCCCCGGCTGTAGTAGGACGCGGCGTTCTTGGGATTGACGTCGATGGCCCTGGAGAAGTCGTCCAGGGCAGCTCTCAGGTGTCCCAGGCGTAGATGGACGGCGGCTCGACCTGATAGAACCTCTACATCGTGTGGCTGGAGCCTAATGGCCCTGTCCCATTCGGGAAGAGCCTTCTCGAGTGGTCCGAAATAAAGGTAACGCGTGCCACGCGCAACGGCCCTTCGAGCCAGCGTATGCTTGATCCAATTCGCAAACCGTGGGGTGTAGGTGATGAGCAGAACACCGGCACTAATCCATCCGATCCACTCTTTGTCCAAGGGCTGACACCTCTAAAGAGGGGGAATTCAGCAAAGTCCTACTGGTTTCCTTTAGACATCCAACAATTTGGAGGCTTCCTATCATTTTTGCTTACATTCACCTTGGCGCAGATGAAGATGATCGACTTGTCGATGAGGGCCGTGAATGAGCCAGACGGATGGATATTGGCTGGCTCTTCATTCTCGCCCTCGACGAAGGCCTGGATGATCACGCAGGTGTCGCCGGGCTGGGCTCCGGGCACCGGGATCAGGGCAGTGAACGCAATATCAACATCGACATCTTTAATGTTGCCGCAAATGGTGGTTGTCACGCCACCGCATCCCTTGACGGTACCGGGAAGTGGGAAGCCGGCGTGCGCCTCCTTGAACATGATATCCTTGCGAAGGCGGCCGTCGATAATGATCTTGTCGAAGACGACCTTACAGCTGTCGATGATGACCGTCTTGCGGATCTCCTTGATCTCCTCTGCGTGAGTGCCAAGGTCAATCGTCTGACAGATCAGCTCCTGGACGCTGCCGACCCCGACCACCTGTTGCAGTTCAAATGGCATTGGGCACCCTCCTGAGCCACTCAGAGTCGGATTACATGGTGGCCCTTTGCCAGAGTATGTTTACATAACAGGTAGGGTGCGGTCTCCGGTTCAGATTCTACTGGAAGCCATTGACAACAGGTGTTCGGTGTGGCAAGATAGATCCAGAAAATGGTATCGCTCAGGGCGAAACCGGGGGGCTGATCTGTACGTTTGTGCGGGTACTGAGCTATGCCATTCAGGGGATTGACGCCGTTCCCGTGGCCGTGGAGGTAGACGTAAGCCCGGGACTGCCAGGTTTTGAGGTCGTCGGTCTGCCCGACGCGGCGGTTCGGGAGGCACGGGAGCGGGTGCGGGCCGCCATCCGGAACGGCGGTTGGGATTTTCCGATGCAGCGTATCACCGTCAATCTTGCGCCGGCCCACACCCGGAAGGTTGGGGCCGGGTTCGACCTGGCTATGGCCCTCGGCGTTCTGGCCGCGGCGGGTTGCTTCGATCCGGCCCTGCTCCGGGGACTGGTGGTGGCAGGCGAACTGGCGCTGGATGGCACCCTCCGCTCCGTGCGGGGCGCCCTGGCCATGGCGCTGGCGACCCGAGAACTCCAGGGTGAGCCCACCCTACTCCTGCCCCCAGAGAGCGCTCGGGAGGCTGCCTCGGTCGGGCGGTCTGTCCTGGCGGCCGGCCACCTGGCGGAGATCATTGACCATCTGACCGGTCGATACCCGTTAAGCCCACCGGAGTCGGCCCCGGAGGAGGCGGCCGATGCCACAGGTACCGTCGACCTGGCCGTGGTGCGGGGGCAGGCCGTGGCCCGTCGGGCGCTGGAGGTGGCGGCAGCCGGAGGCCACAACTTGCTGATGATCGGTCCGCCCGGTGCCGGAAAGAGCCTTCTGGCCAGGTGCCTGCCCGCAATCCTCCCCCCGCTGGAGCAGGCCGAGTCCCTGGAGGTCAGCCGGATCCATAGCGTGGCGGGGACCCTGTCCGGCGGTCGGCTCATGCGACACAGACCCTTCCGGGCGCCGCACCATTCTGCCTCCCGGTCGGCACTGCTCGGCGGCGGCAATCCGCTTCGCCCCGGCGAGGCGACCCTTGCGCACCGAGGGGTTCTCTTTCTCGACGAACTCCCGGAGTTCCGACGCGATGTCCTGGAGGGACTTCGTCAGCCGCTCGAGGACGGTGCTGTAAGGCTGGCGCGTGTCCATGGGAATCTGAGCTTCCCCTGCCGGCCAATGCTGGTCGCGGCCGCCAATCCCTGCCCCTGTGGGTACCTGGGGCACGAGGGTCGGGCCTGCACCTGCCCAACAGCCGCGGTTGCTCATTACCGCTCCCGGCTCTCCGGCCCTCTGGTCGATCGCTTTGATCTGCAACTCTTTCTGGACCCGGTCACCTACGAGGAGTACCGCACCACCAAGCAGGCTGAGGGATCGGCTGCGGTCCGCGCCCGGGTAGATCGGGCCCGGCGGGCCCAAGCGAGGCGGCTGGCTGGCACAGGCGCCGTCTGTAACGCTGAGATGGGTCCCGCTCAGGTGCGACGCTTCTGTCGGTTGCCCGAGGGCGGTGAGCAGTTGATGCGCGCCGCGATGGACCGGCTGGGCCTCTCGCTGCGCGGACATGACAGGGTACTGAAGATGGCCCGGACGATCGCTGACCTTGCAGGGAGCGGCGATATCGAGCTGCCTCACCTTGCCGAGGCACTCCAGTACCGGGGACTGACCGAGCGCTTCTGATCCACACCAAAAGGAGTCGGGATCGCTTCCCCGCGCATGCTAAACATGACCGGTCTGCTGCCCGGTCGCCAATCGCAGGGGAGGGATCAGCTTGGCCAAGGAGAACGGCTACACAGTTCACGAAGGCCCCATGGCCGACACGCGCGGCACCAGTTGGCGAGACGACGCCGCCAAGTTGGAGGCGCTCAATCAGCGGCGGATCGAGAATCCCATGCAGTCGCTGCCCAACAGCATGACCACCATCGACAAGGCGCATGCCTTCCGGGCGAAGTCCGATGAAGGTTCTGTCGACCAGAGCGAGATCGCACGAGAAGGTGGCGACACGGTGAAGGTCGAAGAGTAACGGTGCGGAGGATGGGGGAGGCGGTGCCTCCCCCGTTCGTTCCCCGAATCGGCGCCCGGGGAGGAGGAATACCCGCATGAACGAGGATGAGGTCAGGCGCATGGTACTCGCCACCGGGGAGGAGATCCGAGATGACGATGGTCAGGTGGTCGGCTACGTAGCCCTGCCCGCCCGTTTCAAACTGGACCAACCCTACCTGGCCCGCGGTGGGTTCCTGGTGGTCAGTCGCGACGAGGCGACCGGTGAGTATGTCGGGACAGAGTTTGACGCCCTTCCGCACCCCAAGACGCGCCAACCATACCCAGCCGGTCACTCCGAGCAGATCTGGCGGACGGACGATCTGGATGAGGCCGTCTCGCTTGTGCTCGAGGTCCTGTCACCGCTCCAGTCGAACTGATCCGAGGAGGACGCCTTCATGACAGAACTGGAAAGCTCTCTGCCTGCACCCGACCAGGTCATCGACCTGCACGGTGATGTCTGCCCGCTTACGTTTGCGAAGACCAAGATTGCGCTGGAGGACATGCAAATCGGTCAGGTTCTCCTGGTTCTACTGGATTATGAACCGGCCCATCGGAACGTCCCGCGCAGCGCCGAAATGTACGGGGACGAGGTTCTGACCGTCCGGTCCACGGGCGAGGGAACCTGGGAGGTTCTGATCCGCAAACGGGTGGAGTAGGTGAGCCCATCACCATGTATCTCATCGTTCCCAAAGCGACCGCAAGAAGGGCAGCACCTCTTCATGAAACCGCTCGGGGTACTCCTCGTGCGGGAGATGCCCACACTCGGGGAAGACCACCAGACGGCTGTTGGGCAACTCCGCCGTCAGGCGTTCTCCGTGGGCCAGCGGCACCCAGGGATCGTTCTCTCCCCAGATGATCAAGGTGCGATGCTGCACCTGGTGAATCCGCGCAGCCGCTGCGCCGAAATCAGCGTCGCGCAGGACAGCCAGGAAGGTCCGCGCCGAGCCGGAGAGCCTGGCTGGCAGGTGATAGCCGGAGATGGCATCGTCCGTGACCCGTTCCTGGTGGAAATACCCGCCCCGAAGCGATCGCACTGCAAAGCGCCGGTTCAGCACCGCACCCCGGACGAAGAGCGGGGCGATGATCGGCAATCGCAGGAGATAGCGTTCCGCGGCCATTCGCCGGCGCCGGACCAGGGCTGACGGGGCAACGAGCACCAGCCCTTGCAGCCGGTCCGGGTGGTGCAGGGCGAAGCGGAGTGCAACCTCCCCGCCCATGGAGTGCCCGACCAGCACCGCCCGCTTCAGGCCAAGGTGGTCCATGAGTCCCGCTAACAGGTCAGCCTGGGCGCCTAGCGAGATCTGTCCCTTCGGGTGCCGCTGTGACAGCCCCCATCCCCTCAGATCGGGGGCAAGGCAGCGGAACTCTCTCGCAAGGACCGGCAGGTTCTCCCGCCAGGTGAAGGACCAGGCGAAGAAGCCGTGAATTAGCAGGACCGGTGCGCCGCACCCGAGATCTACATAGTGAACCGCTTCACCGTTGATCCGGGCGAACTCTCCGAACCAGTCGACGGGCTGCCGGCCCATCAGTTGGCGAACAGAGAGCGCGAAGCGCTCGAATGACATCGCACGCCCCTCCTTGTTTCGTCAGGCTCTTTCGACAGGGATGGGATGGGTCCCTTTCCATTCCGGAGGGTATCAGGTATAATGCAAAGTTGAAACGCCAAAGGGGGCCGATATGATGAATCCATACCTGGACACCCCGGTTGCTAGCCGCCTGCTGACCATGGCTGAAGAAGCGTTGCCCCGCGTCGTCCGCGAGGTGATTGCAATCTGCCAGATCCCTGCGCCGACCTTCGACGAGGGCCGTCGTGGGGAGTATGTGCAGGCTCGCATGAACGAAATCGGTCTGAGCGACGTGCAGCGCGATGCAGTCGGCAACGTGACCGGCCGTATTCGTGGCAAGGGAAAGGGACCTACCCTGCTGCTGGCTGCCCACATTGACACTGTCTTTCCCTTGGAGACCGACGTTACCGTGCGCAGCGACGGCGAGATTCTCCGGGCGCCCGGGGTGGGTGATAACTCGGCCAGTGTCGCGACCATGCTCCACACTGCCCGGTTGCTGCTCGAAGCAGACGTGGAATTGGCCGGCGATGTGATCTTTGCCGCCACGGTGGGTGAGGAGGGGCTGGGTAACCTCTATGGGATCCGTGCGGTCATGGACGCCTTCAGGCAAGAGGTGGACTACGTTCTTCCGCTTGATGGCTCCCTAGGCGGACTGGTCCGGGAGTCGGTCGGCAGCCGCCGGTTCAAGGTGATTGTCAAGACCGATGGTGGCCACTCGTGGGGCGCCTTCGGTGCGCCGAGTGCGATTCATAGCCTGGGACGGATGATCGCCCAGATTAGCGAGATCCGAGTGCCTGCTCATCCCAAGACGACTTTCAACGTCGGCGTGATCAGCGGCGGGACCTCTGTAAACACCATCGCCAACCATGCCGAAGCGGTGGTAGACCTCCGCTCCCTGGATCGCGACGAACTCCTCAAGCTCGAGGAGAAGTTCCGCCGAATCGTCAGCACCGTTGCCTCCCACACGGGCGTGACCGCAGAGTTGGAACTGCTTGGTGACCGGCCCACTGGATGGATCAGCGAGGAGCATCCGCTCTGCCAGCTCGTCCGCGACGTGCATGCACAGATGGGAATTCAGACCCGGTCCTACCCGTCATCGACCGATGGGAATATCCCGCTCTCCATGGGGATTCCCGCTGTCACAGTCGGCGTCACCCTGGGTGGCAATGGTCACCGGCTCGATGAGTACATTCACACATCGCCGCTCGCCAAGGGGTTGGGACAGGCCCTGCTCCTGATCCTTGGTGCTCAGAAACTGCCCATCCGAGCCCGGTAGCATTCCTGCCCCGGGCTTTTTAACGTGGGGGGAGCAGTCGTGGAGGGAGCACTTCGGTGGTTGGTCTACGCCCGAGCCAGAGGGGTGGGTCGGGTGCGGTTGGGCCACCTTATGGAGGCCTGGCCGAACGTCGATGATGCCTGGCGGTTAGGACCTGCTGAACTCGCAGCGATCCCGGGATTCGGCCCGGCGGTCGTCGATGCCCTTCAGGCCATCCGGCGGGACACGGATGCGCACCGGGAGGCGGAGCGGGAGGTGCTCCGGGCAAGGGAGGCAGGGCTGCGGCTGATCCTGCTCACAGATCCGGAGTACCCGGCCCGGTTGAAGCGGATTCCGGACCCGCCGCCCATCCTCTATCAGGCCGGCCCCTGGCAGACCGACGATCGCCCGATGATTGCCATCGTCGGGACTCGGAAGCCGACCGCTTACGGCTTGGCGATGGCAGAGCGATTTGGTCGGGAACTGGCGGAGGCCGGGGTGGTCGTCGTCAGTGGTATGGCCCGGGGGATCGACTCCGCAGCGCACAAGGGTGCCCTCGCAGCGGGAGGAACTTCGGTTGCGGTACTTGGCGGTGGCGCTGATCTCTGTTATCCTCGTGAATCAGTGGGTCTCTATCGGGCAATGAAGGAACGGGGAGCGATCCTTTCCGAGCAGCCGCCAGGCACAGAGCCCCGCCGGGAGAACTTCCCCGAGCGGAACCGGATCATCAGCGGACTGTCCGAGGGAGTCGTGGTGGTGGAAGCGGGCGTGAAGTCGGGCACGCTGATCACCGTGACCCACGCCCTCAGCCAGGGGCGGGAGGTCTTTGCTGTACCGGGCTCGGTCACCAGCCTTATGTCAGCGGGACCACACCGGTTGATCCGGGAGGGTGCTTGCCTGGTAGAGAACGCAAGCCAGGTGTTGGAGGAGCTGGGGCTGAGGGCTCCTTCGGAGGGTCCGATCGACCGAACACCTGCCGGGCTCAGCCCGGAAGAGCAGCGGCTCCTCGGTTGGATGGGGTCTGGGCCCTGGCGGGCCGGCGATCTGGCCGAAGCCTGCGCCCTGACGATTCCGGAGGTCCAGGCGACGCTGACCATGTTGGAGATTCGGGGGGCCGTAAAGCGGTTGCCCGAAGGAGAGTACATCCGTTCTATCGCCTCGGGTGACTCAGGATAAGAGATCTGTAAGTGGAATAGCCTAAGGAACCACGGGAATGCGCCGTGGCAGAGCACACGGGGGTGTGGACTGGGTGCCCAAGAATCTGATCATCGTGGAGTCCCCGGCCAAGGCTAAGACGATCGAGAAGTTCCTCGGGCGGAAATTCAGCGTGAAGGCCTCCATGGGCCATGTGCGCGACCTGCCCAAGAGCCAGCTCGGCGTCGCGGTCGAGGAGGGGTTCGAGCCGAAGTATATCACCATTCGCGGGAAGGGCGATGTCCTCAAGGAGTTGCGGGAGAGCGCCAAGAAGGCTGACAAAGTCTATCTGGCGACTGACCCTGACCGCGAGGGTGAGGCGATCTCGTGGCACCTGGCGCAGGTGCTGAAGATCCCGACTGATCAACCGGTCCGGATCGAGTTCCACGAGATCACCAAAGATGCGATCCAGAAGGCGATAAAAAAGCCGCGGCCGATCGACCTGCATCGGGTCGAGGCACAGCAGGCGCGCCGAATTCTGGACCGGCTCGTGGGCTACAAACTAAGCCCGCTCCTCTGGCGGAAGGTCCGGCGCGGCCTCTCCGCAGGGCGCGTCCAGTCCGTTGCTGTCCGGCTGATCGTCGATCGGGAGGAAGAGATCAGGGCATTTAAGCCCGAGGAGTACTGGACGATCACCGCAAAGCTCGCCTCCGCTGAGGGCGCCCCGTTCAGTGCCAAGTACTACGGCACGACCGCGGGGAAGGTGGAGCTGAAGTCCCGGGCCGATGTGGACGCTGTCTTCGGCGCCATGAGCGGGGGGCGTGTAACCACCACGTCCGAAGACCTGGCAGGCCTGGCTTTGACGGTCCAGTCGGTCAAGCGGCGGGAGAAGCGGCGAAACCCGGCCTTCCCGTTCACCACCTCGAGCCTCCAGCAGGAGGCCGCCCGCAAGCTGGGCTTCACCGTCCGCCGCACAATGGCGGTCGCCCAGCAGCTCTATGAAGGTCTCGAGCTCGGCGGTGAGGGGCATACCGGTCTTGTGACTTACATCCGTACCGACTCGACCCGTATCGCCAATGAGGCGGAGGTATCCGCTGCCGAGTACATCAAGGCGCAGTATGGGGCCGAGTACCTGCCGGCGGAAAAGCGGGAGGCGGAGAAGAAGGCCAACGAGCAGGGCGCCCATGAGGCGATCCGGCCGACCGAGGTGACCCGCACCCCGGACTCGATCAAGGCCTTCCTCAGCAATGATCAGTTCAAGCTCTACCGCCTGATTTGGGAGCGCTTCGTCGCCAGCCAGATGGCCCCCGCTGTGCTCGATACGGTCTCGGTCGACCTCGTTGCCGCGGGCGCGCAGATCTTCCGGGCCAGCGGCCAGACGATCAAGTTCCCCGGCTTTATGAAGATCTACATCGAGGGCGAGGATGAAGAGGGACCGAAGGAGGAGGATGGGCTGCTGCCTGAGTTGACCGAGGGGCAATCTCTCTCCCTGGTCACGATCGATGAGAAGCAGCACTTCACCCAGCCGCCGCCCAGGTACTCCGAAGCGATGTTGGTCAAGGCGCTGGAGGAGCGCGGCATCGGTCGTCCGTCTACCTATGCTCCTATCATTGGGACGATCCAGGCCCGCGGCTATGTGGAGAAGCGGGAGAAGCGCTTCGCCCCCACGGAACTGGGCCAGATGGTCACGATGATCCTCAAGGAGTACTTCCCGGGCATCATCGATGTCGAGTTCACCGCTGGCATGGAGCATGAGCTCGATGAGGTGGAAGAGGGTGACTCCGACTGGAAGGAGATCCTGGGCGAGTTCTTCACCCCCTTTGAGGCCACCTTGAAGGAGGCGGAAGAGAAGGTCGGTGGCTTTGAACTGGAAGACGAGATCTCCGACATTCCCTGCGACAAGTGCGGGCGAATGATGGTGGTCAAGTACGGCCGGTTCGGCAAGTTCCTGGCCTGCCCCGGCTTCCCTGAGTGCAAATCGACGAAGCCGATCCTGGAGGAGACCGGGGTGAAGTGCCCCACCTGCCATGAAGGCGTGGTGGTAGAGCGGAAGTCGAAGAAGGGGGGGCGCAAGTTCTACGGCTGCGCCCGTTACCCCGAGTGCGACTTCGTCTCCTGGGAGAAGCCGGTCAACAGGCAGTGCCCGGAGTGCGGGGCGCCCTACATGGTGGAGAAGAAGCACAAGGAACTCGGCCTTGCTTACGTCTGCAAGACGGAAGGCTGCAATTACGCCGAGGCGGTAGAGGAAATGGAAGAGGTGCCATCGTAAATGACTCAGCCCCATATCACCGTCATCGGCGCAGGCCTGGCGGGTTCGGAGGCGGCCTGGCAGGCCGCCTCTCTCGGTGTTAAGGTGACGCTCTTCGAGATGCGGCCGGTCCGGAGCACGGCTGTCCACCAGACCGACATGTTTGCGGAACTGGTCTGCTCCAACTCCCTGCGCGGGGCCGGCCTGGAGAATGCTGTTGGCTTGCTGAAGGAAGAGATGCGCAGACTGAACAGCGTGATCATCAACCAGGCGCTGGCCAACTTCGTCCCTGCCGGCGGGGCGCTGGCGGTTGCCAGGGAACACTTCTCGCGGGGCGTGACAGAGGCGGTCCAGGGCCATCCTAATATCACGGTAATCCGCGAGGAGGTACCCCGAATCCCCGATGAGGGGATCGTGGTGGTCGCTACCGGCCCACTCACCTCCGATGCGCTGGCGGCGGACATCCTCCGGTTTACGGGTGAGAAAGCGCTCTCCTTCTATGATGCCGCAGCGCCGATCGTGAACATCGAAACGGTTGATATGGATAAGGTCTTTCGCGCGAGCCGATACGGTAAGGGCGAGGGCGATGACTACCTGAACTGCCCGATGAACAAGGAGGAGTACGACGCCTTTGTGGAGGCGCTCCTCGCCGCGGAGAAGGCGATCCCGCACAATTCGGAGGATGAGAAGGTCTGCTTCTTCGAGGGGTGCCTACCGATCGAGGAGATGGCCCGGCGCGGTCCCCAGGTGCTTCGCTATGGCCCTCTGAAGGCTGTAGGGTTGGATGATCCCCGGACGGGGCGGTGGCCCTACGCGGTCGTGCAACTGCGCCAGGACAACGCCGCAGGCACGCTTTACAACTTGGTGGGCTTCCAGACCAGCCTGAAGTGGGGCGAGCAGAAGCGTGTCTTCCGCATGATTCCCGGCCTGGAGAATGCGGAGTTCGAGCGGCTGGGCGTGATTCACAGGAACACGTTCATGAAGTCTCCGCGGATTTTGAACCCCACTGCGGAGGCCAGGAACCGTCCGGGCCTCTTCTTCGCCGGTCAGATGACCGGGGTGGAAGGCTATGTGGAATCGGCTGCCGGGGGGATCGTGGCGGGGATCAACGCCGCTCGCCTGGCGCTGGGGCAGGAGTTGGCGGTATTTCCACGGGAGACGGCAATCGGTTCCCTGCTGTACTACATTACCCACGCCGATCCTGACCACTTCCAGCCCATGAACATCGTCTTTGGCATCATGCCGGAACTGGGCGGGGCCAAGATCAAGGACAAGCGCCTGAGAAAGCGGACCATTGCTGAGCGTGCCCTCAAGCGCCTCGAAGAGTGGGCCCCATCCGTTCTGGGCGTTGAGATCCTCCCGCCCCGCGAGGAGCCGGCCACCGTCGAGGAGGCTGAGTAGCCCATCGCTATCCTGGATGGGTTCTTCTCTGCCGGAAGCAGAGCATCCGTGACAGCCACCTGTCACGGATGCGAACGGGCCACGCAGGGTGCGGGGGAGAGCGTGGCGAGGGGAAGCGTCCCTCCCCGCTGGAAGCAGAGCATCTGTGACAGCCACCTGTCACGGATGCGAACGGGCCACGCAGGGTGCGGGGGAGAGCGTGAGCGAGGGGAAGCGTCCCTCCCCTCTGGAAGCAGAGCATCTGTGACAGCCACCTGTCACGGATGCGAACGGGCTACGCCGGGTGCGGGGGAGAGCGTGGCGAGGGGAAGCGTCCCTCCCCTCTGGAAGCAGAGCATCTGTGACAGCCACCTGTCACGGATGCGAACGGGCTACGCCGGGTGCGGGGGAGAGTGTGAGAGGGGGGATGCATCCTTCCCCCCTCTCACTTTTAGTGTCCCGAAAAAATGTAACCAAATTGTCATCCGGCAGGTAAAATTTAGCTAGTACTCGTAGAGAGGCGAAAGAGGGAGAAAGAGCGCAAAAACGAGAGGAAAACGACCACAACAAATTGACACCGTGTAGAGGTATTTTCTGAATTGTGGTCTTGCCGCCTGGGGATACTCTGTGCTAGGATAATACCCGATTGGGTCTGATGGCGAGGCTGGTTCCTTCCCGATAAGCGGGGAGAGAGAGTCTGGATAGGGATCGCCAGTCGTGCTAATCGACTGTCAGTAATCTCCGCCCAAAATGGTCATTCTGACCTAGTTGTAGACTAGGGCGTTGACATGGTAAAGTCAGAAAGCGCGGACAGGCTCAACGGGACTCATCATCTCAATCGCCACTTGGGGAGCCTTTTGCGGGGGATCACCGCCCGAACGGCGGCCGTTCTCCACCCGGTCTGCGACGTGAAAGGCCCTCGGGTTTACCTACAGGGAGTCTCTACAGTGGAGGCGATTCATCGGGCAGACAATCTGGGACAGACCGATCCGCCTACAAGACGCGTTACCCAACGGAGCACGCAACACAGCCTGTGCCGGTCGCCGGCACTACGACCCTCTAGCGAATCCCCCATTGGCGGTCTTCTCGGCTGACCCAAGCCCGCATCGTGTGGCCGGGGTACCGACCCGCCCAGTATCCCAGGTGCGAGTCGCCATCCGTCGTATTGGAGAAGCTGCTCAAGGTTTGGACTTCGTGCCCACGGGCATCGCAGCCAGGCAGAAAACAAGCCGCTTCACCCATAAGGACTCCCGAATGAGACCTGATTGAAATGGAGGCACACTTGAATGAAGACGCTGCTGGAAAAGACCCGCCGGATTAACCGACTGCTGCAGAAGAGCGCTGGAAGCCAGGTTAACTTCAGCGAGATGGCCGTGGTCCTCTCGGAACTCCTGAACGCCGATATCTACGTCAGCTCCCGCAAGGGCAAGCTGCTGGGTGTGGGCCTGCAGTCTGGCACGCAGGAGAACCTACAGAACGCCAGCTTTACCGATGAGTTCAACGCTTCCCTCATGAAGCTTGACGATACCACCTCCAATACCGCCCAGGGCCATCTGGTGATCGTGAAGGGCGGCCAGGAGGTTCAGTATCCGGCGAAGCTCGTCACGTTCGTCCCCGTCAACGGTGGCGGTGAGCGCCTCGGCACTTTGCTGTTGGCCCGCACCTCCGAGTTCGCTGACGAGGACCTGATCCTGGCCGAGCAGGCTGCCACCGTCGTGGGCGTCGAGATTCTGCGGGCCCATGCCGGCGAACTGGAGGAGGAGGCCCGCAAGAAGGCCGCTGTCCAGATTGCTCTTGGCACGCTCTCCTACTCCGAGCTCGAGGCCGTCCAGCACATCTTCGACGAGTTGGAGGGCAACGAGGGCCTCTTGGTTGCCTCGAAGATCGCTGACCGGGTCGGCATCACCCGCTCGGTTATCGTCAACGCCCTGCGAAAGTTCGAGTCCGCCGGTGTCATCGAGTCTCGCTCCCTCGGCATGAAGGGCACCCACATCAAGGTGCTGAACGATCGGCTCGTCGAGGAGCTCCGCAAGCTGCGGTAATCCCCTTCTCGTAGAAAGACACCCCTCATCCGAGGGGTGTTTTGTTTGCCGCCCAACTTTGCATGTTCCGCCTCTTTGACGAGGCAGGGATTGACGCTGCCTGGATAGAAGTTTTTACCTAGATTGCCTGCGGTCTGTCGCGCTTCGCTACCGGAATCACCTGCATATCTCGCGGTGGGAGGGGCAGCCATGATTCGATTGACGCGGTTCCGGACGAGCGGCGGCGAGTTTGTTGTTAACGCGGATCTGATCGAGACGGTCGAATCGACCCCGGATACCGTCATCACACTGACGACCGGGCACAAGCTCATCGTTCAGGAGAGTGTCGACGAGGTCGTCCAGCGTGTCGTGAGCTTCAAGCGTGCGTGCCACACACCGTTAGGCCGTGATCACGTCCAGCAGGTGTAACGAAGATTCTGGCGAACAATAGAGTGAACAAAGCTGTATGGTGGGTGGGAATCGCTGCCTTATCGTACGTCTTTTCCCGAGGAGGCCAGTCTGTTGCGATTGCCCAAGATTAACCAAAAGGTAGAACTACAGATCCCAACGGGCTCGTGGAAAGGCTCGTATTCGACGTACATCGCGGACATCGACGACGGCACGATCTCGGTCGCACAGCCTATGGTTGGTGGCTCTACCGTGCCGCTTCTTCGCAATGAAGAGGTAGCTCTGGAGTATGTGATTGAGAGCGGGGAGCGGCTCCATTTCCCGGCTCGTGTACTGGGCCACTACGGGATGGGCGTTCCGGTCATCACCCTCTCCATGCCAACCCCGCAGCAGGTACAGCGGTATCAGTTGAGGGACTTTGTCCGGCTGGATGCCAACGTTCCGCTCTACTTCGCCCTCAAGCCTGCGCCGGGGCTGAGCGCTGAGGAGGAGGATCGACAGAAGGTTTTCCACAGGAGCCGAACCTCTGACATCAGTGGCAGCGGCGCCCAGATTCTTCTGGACAAAGTCTATCCTTCGGGAACACGGATCGACCTGGTCCTCCAGCTTGAGGGAGCGAACCTACCCTTGACAGCGGAGGTTGTACGCACTGTTCAACAGGTCACTCCCAAAGAGGTATGGACGGGCGTACGATTTTTGCGTGTGGAAGAGCGGTACCGTGAGCGGATCATTCGCTTCATTTTCTCCGAGCAGCGGACAAGGCGTCAGAAGGGGCTCATGTAACCATTCCTGACCTGCCGGTCGTACGGATCAGGGGGTGTGAAGAAGTGAGCAGTCTGGAACAGGTAGAGATCCCCGTGGCACCAGAGCCGCAAGACGGAACCCTCAGCCTGTCTGTCTCCCCGGATCACATGGAGGTAGCGGCCGCTGTCACTCCGGCTTTGCATGGTGGCGAACCGGTCACGGTGGAGCATGTACTCGGTAAACTGGCAGACTCCAGGGTTGTCTTTGGCGTGGACCTGAATGCCATCCAGCAACTGGTGGAGAGCGCCCTGGGTCAGTCGGGCGGGTTCCCTGGTCAAAGGGTTGTGATTGCCCGAGGACGAGCTCCTGTATCCGGATCCGATGGTGCAATTCTCCCCCACGAACTCCTGCAGACGCCTGGCGGGTACCCACGGCTGCGGGAGGACGGAACCGCTGATTTCTTCGAACTGAACATGGTCCGAAATGTGAAGGAAGGAACGGTCCTTGCCACGCGGCGCCCCGCAACGAAGGGGGTTCACGGTTCTGATGTACTCGGACGCTCGCTACCTGCGCGTGATGGGATTGATCCCAAGCTAAAGGCGGGCAGGGGGGCGAAGCTCGCTCCTGATGGTCAGTCGGTCGTTGCTGGTATCGAAGGGCATGCATCGATCACGGACCAGGGCGAGGTCTCCGTTTCACCGATATTCACGGTGCCGGAAGATGTGGATTTCAGCACGGGGAACATCGACTTTGTTGGGACGGTAGTCGTGCGGGGCAATGTCAATCCGGGCTTTACGGTGAAGGCAGGACAGAATGTCGAGATTCAGGGCGGGATCGCGGGCGGGCACGTGGAAGCGGGCGGCGATGTGGTCATCCGCTACGGGATCCTCGGCGGCGGGAAGGCGAGGGTCGTGGCCGGCGGCAAGGTGCAGTGCCGCTTTGTCGAAGGGGCTGAGATTCATGCTGGGAGTGATCTCAGCGTGGTCGATGGCATCCTCCACGCCCAGGTTCATGCCGGCGGCAGAGTGATTCTGACCGGTTCCCGTGGATCCATCATCGGTGGTCAGATTCGGGCTCGGTCTGAGGTGACCTGCAAACTTCTTGGATCGAGTAGCGGGACGCCCACCGAGGTGATGGTCGGAATGCCACCCGAACTCCGGGCGGAGCTGGACCGGTTACGCACCCAGGTCAGGCTGGTGGAGGAGAAGCTGACTCGGGCCATGCAGAGTCTCAACTTCCTGCGAGAGCTGGAGGCACGCGACCCGCACGCTGTGACCCTCGCGCACAGACAGATGGTCCAGCAGGCCATGCGCAGTCAGAATCAGTTCCGGGTGGATCGTGAGCAACTCCAGGCCCGTCTGGACCAGTTACAGGCCGAGAACGATGAAACGAAATCGGGTGCTGTTCGGGCTTTCGAACTGGCCTATCCAGGTGTTAGAATAGTCATAGGATCAGAACGCTTTCCGGTGCATGATGTGTATCATCGGACCTGTTTTTTCCTGTCGGATGCAGGTGTGGTGGAAACAGCGCCGGCGTAACATCCGTCTGGTTCTGGAGGGGGTGGCGTCACGATGGCTGTAAGACCTGTTGATTCGCTCACCATGCTCCCGCGCCTTGACCAGGCTGCTCGGATGCTTCACCACAACGAACAGCACCCGTACGCCTTCCAGCATGTGCTGGGCTCCCAACTCCAGGAGAAGGCGGAGCGGGAGCGCACGCAGGTGAAGCAGAAAGCCGAGGTTGAGCACGGTACGGTCCAGAAGGAGAAGCAGGGGAGTGGCAAGGAGCAGGGTGCTCAGGCCCGGGGCGGGCGGCGGCAGCGCCCCCATGAGCCCCCGGAGCGAGCTCGTGGTACGGACCGCGGAGGCCGGCTGGACGTTAAGGTGTAGCAAAACCGCATCGACCAGATGGGCCCCGGCATAGACCGATGGTAGCCGGGGCCTTTGCGCGCCCTGGTTGACACCGGAGGTGGCGGTCATGGTGGAGCGCGGGCCCGCAGCAGGATGGAGTTTCTGGCAAGGAGTACTGACAGGATTGACGGTCGCCGCCGTAGGGCTGGCCGCCTGTGTAGGGTGGGTGATGGGGCGGGGGATCACGGTCCCGATTCCGACGGGTCACGTGACGAAGCGGTTGCAGGCGGAGGTGCGCACCGCTGTCCGGCGTGAACTTCCGGTGGTGCTGGAGGAGGTACAGCGGAGTCTGCCCCGTCAGGTTGCGGCGGAGGCTGGTCGGCGCATAGCCGGCGCCCGCATTGACCTGGGGGGATTCCAGATCCCCGTGCCACCGGCAGCGGTCAGAGAGGTGGAGGCTGCGGTCGGCGGAGCACTGAGCTCGGGCCTTGAGGCGATGAGCGGGCAAGTTGACATAGATGGGTTGGCAGATCGTCTGGGTAACCAGGCGGCGGGCATGGCTGATCGCCAGCTGAAGGAGATGCTGTCGGATCAGGTTATGCTTGTACAGGTTGGCCCGCTGCAGGTTCCCGTCCGGCTCATTCCACAGTGAACTGATCTGGGTTTCGAACCTGACCCCTCACTTGTACGTAATATCCGATGAGGGAGTATGGCAGGGGAGGGGTTGGTTTGGCAGAGGTGTGGCTGAGCGAAGCGGACTTGCTGGAGGAGGTGGGCCTGTCTCTCGACGAGTTTCGTTGGTACGCTGAGCAGTTTGCCCAGCAGATGCGGTACCTCGTGCGGGAGGAGGAGGGAGTGGTCCGCTATAGTCCAGATGCGGTCCCCATGCTGCGAGGGCTCTCCACCATGGTCTCCCAGGGGGCTACCCCCGAGCAGATCAAAGGATGGTTCGGACTGGCCGCATCCAAGGAGTGAAAACCGTCTTGTCTCGCCTCATTCCAGCCAGAAAACCGTTTGCCAGTACGTCCCGCATGTGCTAAGATATGCGTTGGTGTGATTACACACGCCAGTAGACGGGAGCGGCGATGCTGCCAGACAGTTCCGCCCCCGAATGAAGCTGGCGGAGGTCTCAAAATCTTGCGGAGGTGAGTGTTCCTAGTGTCTGTTATTTCTATGAAGCAGCTCCTTGAGGCTGGTGTCCACTTTGGTCACCAGACCCGCCGTTGGAACCCGAAGATGAAGGAGTACATCTTTACCGAGCGGAATGGCATCTACATCATCGACCTGCAGAAGACTGTTCGCATGGTCGACGGCGCTTACAACGCCGTGCGCCAGATGGCCGCCGACGGAGGCAAGATCCTCTTCGTCGGGACCAAGAAGCAGGCCCAGGACGCCGTTCGGGAAGAGGCCGAACGTTGCGGCATGTACTTCGTCAATCAGCGTTGGCTCGGTGGCATGCTGACCAACTTCGAGACCATCAAGCGGCGGATTAACCGTCTGGTGCAGCTTGAGGAGATCGAGGGCACCGAGTACTGGACCAAGCTGACCAAGAAGGAGCAGGCTCAACTCTTGGGCGAGAAGGATAAGCTGGTCAAGTACCTCGGCGGTATTAAGGGCATGAAGTCCCTGCCGGACATGGCCTTCGTCATCGATCCGCGCAAGGAGCGGATCGCTGTTCAGGAACTCCGTAAGCTGGGTATTCCGATCGTCGCGATCGTGGACACCAACTGCGATCCCGATGAGATCGACCACATCATCCCGGGCAACGACGATGCGATCCGCGCCGTCAAGCTCCTCACCGCGAAGATTGCCGACGCGATCATCGAGGGCCGCCAGGGTGTGGATGCCTCGGCTGCTCCCGAGGCTGACGTGGAAGGCGAAGTCGAGTCCATGGACGCGGCCGAGTCGGAAGTCTCCGCTCAGGCGGAGTAATCGAAGGTGAGCATGAGCGGGGCGGACCTGAGGAAGCCTATCCCACTGGATGGGATCGACGCCTTGGGCGCCCCGCTTTTGTGCGCTGCGCACGTGACAAATATTGACGGCGGGGCTTCCATACATAGGAACCCGCCCAACAGGGGGTACTTTGGAAATGGCTGAGATTACCGCGAAGATGGTAGCCGATCTGCGCGCACGCACCGGTGCCGGCATGATGGACTGCAAGAAGGCCCTGATTGCGAACGATGGTGACTTCGAGAAGGCCACGGACTGGCTGCGTGAGAAGGGCTTGGCCGCTGCCGCAAAGAAGGCCGGCCGCATTGCGGCTGACGGTCGTGTCCATGCGCTGGTCCGCGAGAACAGCCTGCTTGGCACCCTGGTCGAGGTCAACTCCGAGACCGACTTCGTCGCCAAGGGCGAGCAGTTCCAGGAGCTCTGCAACACCGTTGCTGAGGCGATCCTGACCAAGAATCCTGCCACGATCGAGGAACTGAATGAGCAGCTCGGCGATACCATTAGGCAGGCGGTTGCCACGATCGGCGAGAACATTCAGGTGCGTCGGTTCACCCGCTATGAGGTGGAGTCGGCGGGTCGGGTTCACGCCTATATCCACGGCGAGGGCCGCGTCGGCGTCCTGATCAACCTGGCCACCTCCTCCGCTGAGGCTGCAGACCATGACGAGGTGAAGCAGCTCTGCCACGAGCTGGCCCTGCAGATCGCCTCCATGAAGGCCCGGTATGTAAGCCAGGCAGAGGTTCCCGCTTCCGAAATCGAGCATGAGAAGGAGATCCTGAAGGCCCAGGCGATCAACGAGGGCAAGAAGCCCGAGATCGCTGAGAAGATGGTGGCCGGCCGGATCCAGAAGTACTACAAGGAAGTCTGCCTGCTCGAGCAGGAGTGGGTCAAGGACTCGGCCAAGACGATCGGTGCCCTGGTGAAGGAGGTCGCCGGCAAGGTTGGCGGCGAGATCACCGTGAAGGCGTTCGTCCGCTACGAGAAGGGCGAGGGCATCGAGAAGCGGTCCGACGACTTCGCTGCCGAGGTGGCTAAGGCCGCCGGCGTTCAATAAGCAGGCTGGTGAAGGAGGGGCGGGAGGTAGGAACTACCTCCCGCTTCATTGGCGGGCCCGTTTCGACTGCGATCTGCATGAATCGGTTAGCAGGTGAGAGGAAACTCTTAGTAGAGCGTAGAAAGCTCCTTCGGTGTCTCACAAGGTCTGACTGGAGGTTGGATCATGCAAAGACCCAAGTACAGTCGGGTCATCTTGAAGCTGAGCGGCGAGGCTCTGGCCGGTGACAATGGGTTCGGACTCGATCCGCAAGTCCTGGATGTCCTGGCCCGGCAGATCAAGGCAGTCCACGATCTGGGCGTCCAGGTGGCCATTGTGGTCGGGGCGGGGAACTTCTGGCGGGGACGCCTGGGCCAGGAGATGGGTATGGACCGTGCCTCCGCTGACTACATGGGCATGCTCGCCACGGTGATGAACTCCCTGGCGCTGCAGGATGCCATCGAAAAACATAATGTGGACACCCGCGTCATGACCGCTGTGGAGATGCGCCAGGTGGCTGAGCCCTTCATTCGGCGCCGGGCGATCCGGCACCTTGAGAAGGGGCGGGTGGTAATCTTTGCCGCCGGTACGGGCAATCCGTACTTCACGACGGATACTACCGCAGCGCTTCGGGCCGCTGAGATCGAGGCCGAGGCGATCCTGATGGGCAAGCAGGGGGTCGAGGGGATTTACGACTCCGACCCGCGTAAGAATAAGCACGCGGTGAAGTACCATGAGGTGACCTACCAGGAGGTTCTCGCCAAGAACCTGCAGGTTATGGACTCGACCGCCACAGCGCTTTGCATGGATAACAAGATCCCGATTGTCGTATTCGACATGATGGGACCGGAATATGTGGTGAAGGTCGTCCTCGGCGAGGACGTGGGTCAGACATATGTCAGGGGGGATAAGGTATGACGAAGCAGATCATTAAAGATGCTGAGGAGCGCATGAAGAAGTCGGTTGAGGTTTTCCGGCATGAGCTGGCAGGGATGAAGGCGGGGCGTGCTACCCCGGCGATGCTCGACAAGCTCCGGGTGGAGGCCTACGGTAGCCCTGTGCCCATCAACAACGTGGCCAACATTGAGGTCCCCGATTCGCGGACCATCGTGATCAAACCGTGGGATCGCGCCATGCTGAAGGCCTTGGAGAAGGCGATTCTCACCTCGGATCTTGGGCTCAACCCGAACAATGACGGCATCATGATCCGCCTGAACATTCCGCCCATGACCGAGGATCGCCGCAAGGAACTGGTCAAGGTGATCCACAAGCGGACGGAGGATGAGCGGGTCACCATCCGCAACATCCGCCGCGACGCCAACGATCAGGTCAAGAAGGCGGAGAAGGAGAAGTCCATCTCGGAGGATGAGTCCAAGCGGGCCCAGGACGAGATTCAGAAGTTGACAGACAAGTACGTCAAAGAAGCGGACCAACTCATGAGCGCCAAAGAGAAAGAGGTCATGGAGGTCTAGCTGTTGGATAGCCGGTCGTGGCGGTGGGATCTGGTCGCGCTTCCCTGGACCGAGGCGGAACCTATCCTCCGGGCCAGGGGTCTAAGGTACGAGACAACGGTGACCGCACCACCCAACCGACCGATCGGCGTGGGGGAGCTTCGGGTGGTGGCCCAACGGGCCAGGCCGGAGGGGCTCCTGTTGGTGCTGGCCCATCGGGAGTACCAGCGTCCCTCGTGAGATCACGGAGACGCTGTCGGTCAGCAGGAGCACCCCACCTGGGCAGGGAGGTTTTCGAGGGGCGTGCTAGACAATATTCGTAGACTGGTCAGCCGTGAGCCGGCACCAGTTGGGACCCGGAGTCAAGAGAGCGCACAACCGGCCCGTCATGTGGGGATTATCATGGACGGTAACGGGCGTTGGGCAACCCAGCGGGGATTGCCCCGAACAGCCGGCCATCGGGCGGGAGTCGAGGCGCTGCGCAGTGTCGTTAAGGCGGCCCCCGAACTGGGTGTTGAGATCCTTACCTGCTATGCCTTCTCCACGGAGAACTGGAAGCGACCGAAGGATGAGGTCGACACCCTCATGTTTTTGCTGCTGGAGTACTGCAGGCTCGAGGCCGAGACGCTCCACAAGAACGGGGTGAGGATCAACGCCATTGGGCGGATCGATGAACTTCCCGCTCCCCAGCGAGAGGAGATCCATCGCGCAATGTCGCTGACGCAGGAGAATAACCGCCTGGTCCTGAACCTGGCGGTCAACTACGGTGGTCAGGCCGAACTGGTCGATGCCATTCGCAAGCTGGCCACAGAGGTGCAGGAGGGGCGTCTGGCACCCGACGAGATCGACACGAATCAGATTGCTGCCAATCTCTACACGGCCGGGTTGCCCGATCCGGATCTTGTGATTCGGACCGCTGGCGAGATGCGGCTGTCGAACTTCCTCTTGTGGCAAGCGGCCTATTCGGAGATCTGGGTGACCGATGTCTTCTGGCCCGACTTCACGGGAGAGCATCTGGAGCAAGCCCTGAGCGACTTCGCCCGGCGGGAGCGCCGCTTCGGGGCAGTCTAGCAGCAAAGCAGGTGACGTCTTGCGCGCTCGCATTCTGACGGGCCTTGTGGGCATACCCTTGTTCCTGGGCCTTATGTACATGGGAAAGTGGCCCCTCCTCGCCCTCGTGGCGGGGATGGGCCTTATTGGCTTTCACGAGTATTCTCGCATGTGGAAGAACAAGGGGATTCAGGTCGGGCTGATTCCGGGTGGACTGATAACGCTTGCCCTGCTGCTTCGGGCAGGGCTTGCCCCGGAACAGGACAGCTATGTAGGCGCCATCCTGGCCGGCGGGGTAATCATGATCCTGGCCTGGGTCCTGTTCCGGTTCGAGCAGGTCGATATTGTTGACGGGCTGGTCACCATGGCCGGCGTCCTGTATGTAGGGTTCATGCTCAGTCATCTGCTTCTGCTACGGGGGATGGGAGAAGGAACCGGATGGGATCTGGGACTCAAGTGGGTCTCGCTCGCCTTTTTTTGTACCTGGGCGGCTGACACGTTTGCGTACTTCGTTGGTGTCGCTATCGGCAAGCGGAAGCTGGCGCCGAAGATCTCGCCGGGCAAGTCGATTGAAGGCGTCGTGGGCGGGGTTCTGGGCGCTGTGATCACCGGCCTTCTGTGGGGGCCGGTAGCAGGGATTTCCGGCTGGCACGGGGCCTTGATCGGGTTCGTGATCTCCGTGGTCTCCGTCCTTGGCGATCTGGCCGAGTCGGCCCTGAAGCGGTACGCTGGGGTGAAGGACTCTGGAAACCTGCTGCCGGGTCATGGTGGAGTTCTGGACCGTTTCGACAGTAGCCTCTTTGTGCTTCCGCTCGTCTATTATATTGCAGCCTTGTTTTTCGGCCTTTCATAGGCTGGGTAACGCAGGCGGCGCCCGAGGAAACCCTGGAGGTGCGCTACGTGCAGAAGCCCTGGATCTATTCGGTGGTTGGACTGGCCGGTTTCCTGGTTGTCTCCTGGGCCGTGATCACTTATGGTCTTCCGCTTGTCATGCCGTTCTTTCTGGCACTGTTGGTGGGCGAGTTTGTCAACCCCATTGTTAACCTGCTGGCTAAGAAGGCAAAGATTCCCCGGACCCTCTCGGTCTCCATCATCCTTCTTCTGCTGGTCGCCGTCATCGCAGTGTTGCTGACCGTCGGCATCGGGTATGTGGTGGACGAGATCGAGAAGTTGATTGCGAATCTGCCCTACCTGTATGCCGTGGGGCTTGACCTTGCATCCAAGTTCGCCGAGCAGTTCCGGCACTTCCACGAGGGGCTTCCCCTCACGATCCAGGAGCAGATTAGTGAGAACCTGACCCAACTCCAGTCGGATCTGTCCAGCTACCTCACCAAGGTGGCGGATCTCCTTGGGGTTGTCACCACCTTACCGGCCGTTCTGCTCAATACGTTGATTGCTGTAATCGCCACCTTCTTTATTGCTCGTGATCGGGACCAGATCAACGCCTTTCTCCTCTCGCTCTTCCCGAAGGAGTGGCGGCCTGGCCTTCGACAGGTCAAGAATCAGGTCTGGACCAGTGCGATCGGCTGGGGCAAGGCGCAGCTTATGTTGATCTTGCTGACCATGGTCGAGTCAATCGTTGGATTATCTATTATCGGTTCCAACTATGCGGTACTCGTTGGCCTTCTCGTCGGCCTGGCAGATGTGATGCCAATCCTTGGGCCGGGGGCGGTCTTCCTGCCGTGGGCGATCTACAGCTTTGTGTTCGGCAGCAAGGTGTTCGGCATCAAACTGCTGGTATTGTACGGAATCATTACGGGCGTCCGTCAGATGCTGGAGTCGAAGTTGGTTGGCGATCAGATCGGGTTGCACCCGTTGGCGGTCTTGCTCTCGATCTACCTGGGAATCACCTTCTTCGGCGCCCTGGGCGTCATCTTTGGGCCCCTTCTGGCGATCCTGCTGAAGGCCATGATCACTTCCGGCCTGCTGCCGATCTTCCCGGACGAGACCCGGATGCACAAATAGGTAAGGAGTTCAGATCGCATGACCAAGGGGATTGCTATCATTGGGTCGACCGGGTCGATCGGGACCCAGGCGCTCGATGTGATCGACCACTTTCCCGGCCGCTTTCGTGTGGTCGGCCTGGCTGCAGGCAGCCGGGTGGACATTCTGGCCGAACAGGTTCGGCGGTATCATCCGGCGGTCGTCTCGGTGCCGGGGGAGGAGGCCGCGCTGGGGCTGAAGCGGCTTCTGCTCGAGCAATCAGGCACCCCCATGCCCGAGATCTTCTGGGGGGAGTCGGGTTTGGAGCGTGTGGCGGTCCATCCGGCTGTACAGATGCTCCTCACATCGGTGGTGGGCGCCCTCGGTCTGAAGCCGACCCTGGCGGCGATCGCCGCTGGCAAGGATATCGCCCTGGCGAATAAGGAGACCCTCGTCGCCGCTGGAGAACTGGTCATGCACGCAGCCCGCCGGCATGGTGTGAAGATCATTCCGGTGGACTCCGAGCATTCGGCCCTTTTCCAGTGCCTGGCCGGCGAGGATCCTCAGGCGGTGAAGCGGCTGCTCCTGACCGCATCGGGCGGACCGTTTCGGGGCCGCAGGGACCTATCGTCGATCACAAAGGAAGAGGCGCTGAAGCATCCCCGCTGGGTGATGGGCGCCAAGATCACCATTGACAGTGCCACGCTGATGAACAAGGCGCTGGAGATGATCGAGGCGCACTGGCTTTTCCAGATGCCCATGGAGCGGATCGAAGTGGTGGTTCATCCACAGTCGATCGTGCATTCAGCAGTGGAATACCGGGACGGGAACGTAATCGCTCAGCTTGGCCCGACCGATATGCGGCTGCCGATCCAGTATGCGCTCTGTTACCCCGAGCGGACCGAGACCTTTGTGGAACGGCTTGACCTCTTCCAAGTGGGAACCCTCACTTTCGAGCGGCCGGACCCGGTCACTTTCCCTTCCTTGAACTACGCTCGTGAGGCCGTTACAATGGGTGGAACGATGCCGGCGGTCATGAACGCTGCCAACGAGGTGGCCGTGGGTCAATTCCTGGCCGGCGAGATCTCCTTTGATCATATCTTTAAGATTGTGCACGGTATAATGGAACGGCATCAGGTGGTGTCCGGACCTGATCTGGAGGCAATTCTGGAGGCCGATCAGTGGGCCCGTGAGGTCGCCGCATCATGGAATAGGTGGTGAGTCTGTGACCCTAGTTGACTGGCTCTGGGCGATTCCGGTCTTCGGGCTTCTGATCTTCATACATGAGCTCGGACACTTCGCCGTAGCCAAGTTTTTCGATATCCGGGTCCACGAGTTCGCGTTGGGCTTTGGTCCCGTAGTGGCGGGTTTTGAGCGCGGAGAGACCCGGTACAACCTTCGCGCGATCCCTCTGGGTGGCTTTGTCCGTATGGCCGGTATGGAAGAGACCGAGATGGACGATCCCAAAGGCTTCTCCCAGAAGTCCGTTCTGGCTCGCTTTCTGACCATTGCCGCCGGCCCGTTCATGAACCTGGTGCTTGCCTCCGTTCTCTTCTCGGTGCTCATCTATCAGGTTGGTGTCACCATCCCTGATCCGGTCTTGGGTGGGATTCTGGAAGAGTGCCCGGTCCAGGTGGATGGTCAGCTAAAGATGCAGCCTTGCCCGGCCGTGACGGCTGGGCTGCAGGGCGGTGACCGGATCCTCGAGATCAACGGGGCGCCGGTCGCAGAGTGGAATGATATCCTGCGCATTGTCGGTACCTCGGACGGCAGTCCTCTCGTGCTGAAGGTGCAGCGTGGCCAGGCCGTTGAGGTGATCAACGTCCAGCCGATCCTGCAGGAGGGGCGGTACATGGTAGGCATTGTGCCCTCCACTCAGCGTGGCTCTTTTCTCAAGGCGTTGGGGCAGGGGCCTGTCTACACTGCCACCCTGACCAAGGCCGTGACTGTCGGTCTCCTGGATACGGTGACTGGACGGGTGAAGGTAGATGTCTCCGGCCCTGTAGGGATCACGCGTGAGATTGCCACGCAGGCCTCCCGTGGGCTTGACAGCCTGATCAACCTGACGGGCTTGCTCTCGATCAATCTCGCGATCTTCAACCTGCTGCCCATTCCCGCCCTGGATGGCTCCCGCCTGGTCTTTATCCTGGTCGAGGCGGTTCGTGGCCGTCGGGTCGATCCGCAGCGGGAGAACATGGTTCATTTCGCGGGCTTTGTTGTGCTGATCAGCATGATCCTGGTCGTCACTTACTTCGATCTGTTCGGGCGCTAACGACCCGTGAAGATAACGTTGAGCGTAAGGGGATAGAAAGGTCATGATAGAGCGTAAGCTGACGCGTGCCGTGAAGGTAGGCAGCGTCCAGGTCGGCGGTGGCGCGCCGATCTCAGTCCAGTCGATGACCAAGTGCGATACCCGCAACGTCCCTGAAGTCCTGGCTCAGATTCGCTCGCTGGAAGAGGTGGGCTGCGACATTGTCCGCGTGGCTGCCCCAACCATGGAGGCGGCAGAGAAGTTTGGCGAGATCCGGGCCAACTGCAACATCCCCCTGGTCGCCGACGTCCACTTCGACTACCGCATTGCCCTGAAGGTACTGCAGTCGGGTGTTGACAAACTCCGCATTAACCCGGGCAACATCGGCGCCCGCTGGAAGGTGGAGGAGGTCGTGAAGGCTTGCCAGGAACGGAACGTCCCCATTCGGATCGGCGTCAATGCCGGCTCGCTGGAGGAGGAGTTCCTGGAGAAGTATGGCTTTCCCACCACCGAGGGGATGGTTGAGTCCGCCCTCAAGCACGTCGCGATTCTGGAAGAGCTGAACTTCCAGAACACCATCATCTCGATCAAGGCGTCCAATGTGGCGATGATGATCGACGCCTACCGGAAGCTGTCGGAGAAGGTGGACTACCCGCTGCATGTGGGTGTCACAGAGGCGGGTACGCCCTTCGCCGGATCGATCAAGAGTGCGGTGGGCATTGGTACCATCCTGGCTGAGGGGATTGGCGACACGATTCGAGTCTCGCTCTCCACCGAGTGTGCCGAAGAGGTGAAGGTGGGCTACGAGATCCTGAAGTCTCTGGGTCTGCGCTCGCGTGGAATCAACATCATCTCGTGCCCCTCCTGCGGTCGGGTTCAGATCGACCTGGTGAAGGTGGCCAACGAAGTGGAGAAGCGGCTGGCGCATATCGATGTGCCGCTGAACGTCGCCGTCATGGGTTGTGTGGTCAACGGCCCGGGCGAGGCGGCGGAGGCCGACGTGGCCCTCTTCGGTGGCAAGGGCGTGGGGATGCTCTACGTGGGCGGTGACCAGGTCCGCAAGACCTCCGAGGAGGAGATGGTCGAGTCCCTGGTCGACCTTGTGGAGCAGAAGGCGGCCGAGATCAAGGCCTCGGGTGTACAGAAGACCGGATACGGTCGGCACGGCTAGCTTCAGCATTACGCTGGATGCGGTCTCCGTTAGGCGCACGGTTGACAAACCAACCCAGGACTGGTAGGCTACTCTGTAGCAAATGGCGATGAAGGGGCCTGCCCGTCCTCATTCAGACTCGTTCAGAGAGCCGGCCGGTTGGTGAAAGGTCGGTACGAGACGAGCGGTGCATCCCACCCCTGAGCTGCAGCCGTTGAGGCATGCCGGTCGTCCCCCCGTTACCGGGGATTGGAGTGGAGTTGCGTGCCGCAGCTCAATCAGGGTGGTACCACGGGAGCTCTTGCCCCCGTCCCTACGTGGGACGGGGGTTTTTGCGTTCATTTCGGCAAGACGAGTCGGAAAGGGGTATCCGCGTGAAAGAGGAGAAAGGGTTCGTAAAGGAGATCACGCCGCAGTCGGAGGACTTCTCGAAGTGGTACATTGATACCATTAGGAAGGCCGACCTCATGGACTACTCCCCGGTCCGGGGCTGCATTGTCTTCAAGCCCGACGGGTATGAGTTGTGGGAACGGATCCAGGAGGCCATGGACAAGCGGTTTAAGGAGACCGGCCACCGTAACGCCTACTTCCCCATGCTGATCCCCGAGTCGTTCTTCATGAAGGAGAAGGAGCACGTTGAGGGCTTTAACCCGGAGCTGCCCTGGGTGACCGAGGCGGGCGGTGAGAAGTTGGAGGAGCGGCTGGCAATCCGGCCGACTTCCGAGACGATGATCGGGCATATGTACTCCCAATGGGTCCAATCTTACCGCGATCTGCCAATTCTTGTCAACCAGTGGTGCAACGTCTTCCGCTGGGAGAAGCGGACCATGCCGTTCCTGCGCACCTCCGAGTTCCTCTGGCAGGAGGGGCACACCGCCCACGCCACCGAGGAGGAGGCACGCGAGGAGACCATGAAGATGCTGGGCGTCTACGCCGAGGTGGTGGAGAACGTCCTGGCTGTCCCGGTGATCCAGGGTCAGAAGACGCCGTCGGAGAAGTTCGCCGGTGCCAGGGAGACCTTCTCGATCGAGGCGATGATGAAGGATGGCAAGGCGCTGCAGGCCGGTACCTCCCACTACATGGGGACCAACTTCGCCGAGGCGTTTGACATCAAGTTCCTGGACCGCGATAACACGCAGAAGTTCGCCCATACCACCTCGTGGGGTTCGTCCACCCGGCTGATCGGCGCCCTGATCATGGTTCACGGCGATGACCGGGGCCTGGCGCTGCCGCCGCTCATGGCGCCGACCCAGGTGATCATGATCCCGGTGGGCCCGCCCAAGCTGCGTGAGAAGGTCATGGCGAAGTTCGATCCGCTCTTCGATGCCCTGAAGGCGGCTGGTGTGCGGGTGAAGGCCGATCTGCGGGAGGAGACTCCGGGCTGGAAGTTCAACGAATGGGAGATGCGGGGCGTGCCGGTCCGCCTGGAACTCGGCCCGCGCGACGTGGAGAACAACCAGTGCGTGGTGGCCCGGCGGGACACCGGTGAGAAGATCACAGTTCCGCTGGATGATGCCGTTGCGACGATCACCGGTCTGCTGGCGGAGATCCAGCAGAACATGTACCAGAAGGCGGTCGCTTTCCGGGAGGCCAACTCCCACCTGCATGTCAATACCCTGGATGACCTGAAGGCGCACATTGCCAAGCAGGAGGCCGAGGGCGGCCTGCCCGGGTTCGTTCTGGCCGGCTGGTGCGGTGATGCGGAGTGCGAGGCGAAGGTGAAGGAGGAGACCAAGTTCACCTCGCGGAACATCCCCTTCACCCCGCCGGCGGAGAAGCATACCTGCATAACCTGCGGCGGCGAGGCGAAGCACACGCTCTGGTTTGCCCGGGCCTACTAAAGCAAGGAGCCCCCGTGACGATCATCCGTCGCGGGGGCTCTTTCTGTGGGCGGGGCTACAGCCGGCCGGCCTGCCAGGGCGATCTCATTTCGGCTTACTCTCCCCAGGATCGGCCCGACAACTGCTCGTACGCATCTCGCAGCCACGGGTGGACCACGCGCAGCGACCCCCGCCGCTCGTGCATCCAGGAGAGATAGGCCAGGGCCGCATCCGCCAAGGAATGGTCCAGACCACCGGTCACCCTGTCAAGGTAGGGCGGTATCCCCGACTGGTCCCACTCGATCTTGTCGGCGACGAAGAGGACGAGATCCAGTCGGGTCGGATCCCGTCGCAGGGTGGTGTGGCAGCCGACTGCATCCAGAACCGTCTGATCGGTGATGCCAAAAACCTCCCGAGCCAGGACGACGGAGAGCTTCTGGTGGATGATCAGCGGGAAGGACTCTTCCTCGGGTAGGACGGTCACCCCAAGTTGATGGGCGACGTCAGCTCGGTCGGCCGGGGGAAAGACAGCACTGACATCGTGCAGCCAGCCGGCCAGGGCAGCGGCACCCGGCCTCTCCCCAGACCGCTCGGCCACCCTGGTAGCCTCTTGGGCGACACGCGCCACATGCTCGGCCGTGTGGGGACAGCCGTGGCAGATCAGGAACCGGGGGACATCATGGGCGATCTCTCCGGTCAGGGCTACCCCGTCCGCCAGCGCTCTGAGAACAGAATGCAATGATGCCACCTCCTGCCCGTCGGACGAGACTCCTCCGCCGTTGGTCGCAGGTCAGGACTTCGGATCGGGTGCCTGCCCCCCGGCAGCCGTCTCGTTCCGGGCGACCATGCGATAGGGGAAGCGCTTGAGCCACGCCTCTGTTTCCGGGTCGGCAAAGAAGCTCTCCGCCGCCTTCCGGCCGCTCTGGAAGAGCCACTCCTTGCCGGCCTCGTCAATGTCGAATTGCGTTGTCTGGTAGCTGCCGGTGTCGATCAGGATGGCCCGGGCGTACTCCTGATTCAGCAGGTCGGAGTTGTCCCGTCCGCCCAGGAGCGTGTTGATCAGCGCCTCGACCAACTGGCGCGGGGTACCGGTCGGCTCCGGTTCGTCATCGCCCGGTGCGACAAGGTCAAAGCCGAAGGTGGGGACTGCGGCCGCCTTTCCGATCGGCTCGAAGAGGTGGATGGGGAAGTTGGAGAGCAGGCCGCCATCTACCAGGGTGGCGGTGGCCCCGTTGGGCAGCGAGAGGTGATAGGGCTCAAAGAAGAACGGGATCGATACGGATGCGCGGACAGCTTCGGCCACGGGGAAGGAGAGGGGATCGGGCAGGTTGTAGGGCGCCCCGCCGAGGTCATCGGGAAAGACCAGGAGCCGCTTGTGGGTTAGATCGGAGGCGACGATCCGGCAGGTGATCGGCAGATCCCGAAAGGTGACCACGGCCTTGCCCAGCCGCTCCCCCAGCAGGCGTTGCATGAGATCGATCACGTACTGCCCTTTGTAGATCCCTTCATGGAGCAGCAGGTTGAGCGACTTCAGGCCGCCCCCATCTTCAAACTTGCGGAAGTCGAGACCGAAGATGATCTTCTGGACCTCCGGTGCCCTGTAGCCAGCCGCCACGAGCGCCGCCGTGATCGAGCCGGCCGACGTGCCGGCGACGGCTCTCCAGCGCCATCCCTGCTCCTCCGCAACGGTCAGAGCCCCTGCCAATCCGATCCCCTTCACACCGCCACCCTTAAAAACTCCCTGTGCCAGGCGCATCATGCCGAACAACCTCCCCATGGTCGATAATATACCATTATTCGATAGATTCGCCCGAAAGACCTGTGATCACGGGAGGCGGGTTCAGGTTCTGCCCGGCCAATGCGGGCGATACTCTGGAGCAGAAGCGCAGCATGTAGGGGATGGGTGAGTCATGCGTGTGAAGCGATGGATCGGGAGCCTGCTCATGATCGGTCTGCTGCTGCTTACCGGATGCAGCCGGGAATCGCAATCAAGGCCCACCGCGGCGCTCGACCCGGTCCAGGAGGCCATGGCAGCCGCGTCGGCTGCGGCAGAGGCGCTGCAGGAGGCCGCCGACCGGGGCGATCACCGGGCGGCCCAGATCGCCTACGAGGAGATGCGCGTCGCCTTCGGCAGGTTCCTTGGGCCGGTCAGCGTTGCGGACATGTCCGCCGCCAGGCAGATGGTGGAGGCCCATTCGGTCATCCGCAAGATGATGGCTGAGGAAGAGCTCGACGCCACGGCGATCCGCCGGGAGGTGGCCGAGTTCCGGCAGGGGCTGATGCTCTCCGTTGCGGTCATGGCTCAGGGGCCGGCCGCCTCAGAGCCACCGGCAGAGACTGCCCGGCTGATGCCGGCGGCGGGGCCGGAGCAGACGATCACCGTGGTGGCCGTCGATTACCGGTTCCAGCCGAACAGACTGACGGTAAGAAAGGGGACGAGGGTCACGATCCGGTTTGAGAACCGGGGCACCGAACGACACGAGTTCGAGATCGAGGATCTGGACTTTGAGATCGGGCCGATCCAGCCCGGGCAGGTGGCCGAGAAGTCCTTCGTTGCGGAGAAGGTCGGTGTCTACCCATACGAGTGCCACGTGGAGGATCACCTTCAGCGGGGGATGCGGGGGATTCTCGAGGTCGTGGAGTAGGCAGGAGACCGCGAAAGAGGGCATCCTACCGATCGGGGAGGTGCCCTCTTTGAATGTTGCAGAGTACCTGGTGGAGCAGTTGGTCGCGTGGGGTGTACGGCACGTCTACGGGTTGACGGGCGATGCGATCCTGCCGCTCATGGACACACTCAGCCGGCAGAACCGACTCCGCTTTGTGCCGGTCGCCCATGAGTCCGCCGCCGGATTCATGGCCTCGACGGAGGCAAAGCTGACCGGGCGGCTGGCGGTCTGCGTGGGCACGAGTGGTCCCGGGCTGGCGAACCTGGTCAACGGCATTGCCGACGGATACGCTGACCGGGTGCCCCTGTTGGTCCTGACCGGGCAGGTGGAGTCCTACAAGGTAGGTGGGCCGGCGAAGCAGTACGTCCACCAGCCCGGAATTGTCGGGGCGCTGGCGGGGTACACCGAGACCCTGACCAGCCCCGGCGCCATGGAGGGTCTCTTGCTCCGGGCCATGAAGACCGCTGTGGGGGAAGGGCGTGTCGCGCAGATCGGGGTGCCGAAGGATTACTGGCACAGCCCGGTTCCCGCCATGATTCGCCAGCCGGAGCCCTACCTCACGGCGCCGCCGGTGGTGGCCGAACCTGTCCTGCAGCAGGCGGCCGGGCTGCTGCGCGGTGCGGAGCGCCCACTGATCCTGGCAGGGCATGGGGCCTGGCCGGCGGCGGGCGGTCTGGCCGAACTGACGCGGGTCTGGGGGGCGGGGATTCTCCTTGCGCTGGGAGGCAAGGGGATGCTGCCCGACGGGCATGACCTGGTTCTGGGCGGGGTGGGCACCGGCGGGACACCGGCGGCCCACGCCGCCCTTCGGGAGGCAGACCTGGTGCTCGTGGCGGGCTCCACCTGGTGGCCGGCCAAGCAGATGCCGGCTCGGGTGCAGGTGGTCCAGATCGATCGCTGCCCGGCGAATATCGGCATGCAGACCCCGGTCGCCTTCGGCCTGCCAGGCGATGCCGCCCAGGTCATACCGGCGCTCCTCTCGCTCATGCAGGCGAATGCCGGTCCCGACCGTGGGGCCTGGCGAGCCCGTCTGCAGGGACTGAAAGCCGCATGGGAGGAGGAGCGGGGGCGAGAGGGGAGGCTGCTCCCCGAGGCGACCGGTCCCGTTCCCCCGGCGGTACTGGTCCGCGCCCTGGAGCAAGTCGCACGTCCGGGGGCGATCTTCACGCTGGACACCGGCGACCACCTGCTCTTCTTCAACCGGGACTATCGCGGGGAGTCCTATCGGACGCTCTTCTCCGGCCGGTGGCGCTCCATGGGCTACGCCCTTCCGGCAGCGGTCGCAGCCAGGCTGTCTGCGCCGTCGGCCCAGGTGATCTGTCTGACCGGCGACGGCAGCATTACCACCCTTCTGGGTGAACTGCGGACGGCCGTGCAGGAGAGGGTGGACATCACCGTCGTGGTGGCCCGCAACGGCTCACTGGCCCTGGAGGAGCACAAAGCGGTCCAGGAGGGATATCGACCATTCGGACATCAGTTGCAGAACCCAGATTTTGCAGCTGTGGCAAGGGCTTTCGGATGGAAGGCCTGGCGGGTGGAGGAGCAGGCCAGCCTGTTGGAGCGGTTGAAGGAGGCGGTGGCCTATCCGGGGCCAGCCCTGGTCGATGTCGCAACCGCCAACGACCCGTCCCTCTATCAGTGACCAGTTCTCCGTTATGTGAATATGGTGGGAGGGTGCCGCCGGAATGGAATATCGTCCCTCAGCTTTCTGAAACAAAAAGGAGACAAGAATGAGAATCATTCTTGACAGAGACGGGACATATGGTGCATAGTGGTAGCATAGTCCTGGAGAAGGACCTGGAGGAGATACCTATACGTTCCCGGCCGAGCCGGGTTTTTTTCGACCATGAAGTTGTACGAGGGAAAAACTGTTGCACGGAACCAAGCGCACGGACCTGTCGATGATGGCGACCGGCACCAGCCCTGGGCTGCCTGAATAGCGGCCCCTCTTATTGGGCGAAATGTTGGTCGATGCTAAAAGACTTGGCCGGTTGACAAAGAGATCGGGCGATGGGGGACCGCACACAAGGAGGAAGAGCGCATGGTGAGACGTATCTGGCTCGCCTGGTTGCTGGTGAGTGTTACCCTGGTGGCTGCCGGTTGCGGCCCGAGCGGTTCCACCGACGGGGCCTCCAGTGAGATCAGGGTCGTGACCACCACCGGGATGATCGGCGATCTCGTGAAGAACATTGGGCGGGATCGGGTCAGCGTGACCTCCCTCATGGGGCCGGGGGTCGATCCGCATCTCTACAAGGCTTCGGAGGGCGACATCGCCAGACTTGCCGGTGCCGGGATCATCTTCTACAACGGTCTGCACCTGGAAGGGCGTATGGGGGATATCCTCGTCAAGATGGCCAGGGAGAAGCCGACCGTGGCGGTGGCCGAACGGATTCCGGGGACGGCGCTGCTCAAGACGCCCGATGAGACCGAGGATCCGCACATCTGGTTCGATGTCTCTCTCTGGATGATGGCGGCTGAGGTCGTCCGGGACACTCTGATTGAGGTGGATCCCGCCGGCAAGGCGGCCTATGAGGCGAATGCCGCCGCCTATCTCAAGGAGTTGGAGGAGCTCCACACCTTCGCCAGGGAGCAGATTGGCTCGATTCCGGCGGAGCAGCGGGTCCTCGTGACCGCCCACGACGCCTTTGGCTACTTTGGCCGGGCCTACGGGATTGAGGTCATGGGCCTGCAGGGCATCTCGACGGCGACCGAGTATGGCCTGACCGATGTCCAGAACCTGGTCGGTCTGCTGGTCAGCCGCAAGATCAAGGCGGTTTTTGTCGAGTCCAGTGTGCCGAAGCGATCGATTGAGGCGCTGGTCCAGGGGGCCGGGGCGAAAGGACAGAGTGTGTCAATCGGTGGCGAACTCTTCTCCGACGCCATGGGGGCGGACGGAACCCCCGAGGGCACCTATGTCGGCATGGTCCGGCACAACGTGACGACGATCGTGAATGCCCTGAAGTAGAGGAGGGGAACCCATGACCACAGTGGCACTGCCACCCGTATCCATCCGGGACCTCACCGTGGCCTATGAGAGGAAGCCTGTGCTTCATGGGGTGAATCTCACCCTTCCCGAGGGGCGACTGATCGGTGTGATCGGTCCCAACGGTGCCGGAAAATCGACCATGCTGAAGGCCGCCCTGGGGCTGATCCCGGCGGTCTCCGGCGAGGTGCAGGTCTACGGGCAGCCCTATCGGAAGGTGAGACGCGAGGTTGGTTACGTTCCTCAGCGGTCCTCGGTCGACTGGGACTTCCCGACCGATGCGCTCGATGTGGTCCTCATGGGGCGCTACGGCCATCTGGGCCTGTTCAGGCGCCCGGGGAGCAGGGACCGGGAACTGGCCCTGCACGCCCTCAGCCAGGTGGGCATGGCCGATTACGCCCACCGGCAGATCAGCCAACTATCGGGGGGTCAGCAGCAGCGGGTCTTCCTGGCCCGCGCACTGGCGCAGGACGCCCGGGTATACTTCATGGATGAGCCCTTTGCCGGGGTGGACGCAGCCACCGAGCGGGCGATCATCACCCTGTTAAACGAGCTGAAGGCCAGGGGGAAGACGGTCGTGGTGGTCCACCATGACCTGCAGACGGTGCGCGAGTACTTCGACTGGCTGGTGCTGCTCAACATGCGGGTCCTCTCCGCCGGCCCAACCGAGCGGGTTTTCACGGCGGAAAACCTCTCGAAGACCTATGGTGGGCGGCTGGGAACCCTCTCCTTCCTGGCGGATGCTCCCGGCCCGATCGCTCCTGCGCCGGCCTCAGCGGCTACTCCTGCGGCGGCTTCTGCAGTGCCTCGGGCGGGCGTGGCCGGTGGGGTGGGAGGTGACTAGCATGGATCTCTCGTGGCTCTCCCTGGCTGACGCCAACACCCGCTGGGTCATGACCGGTTCGGTCCTGCTAGGGGTCGCCGCCGGGGTGCTGGGCGCCTTTGCGTTGCTCCGGAGGCGCTCCCTCATGGGCGATACTCTGGCCCACGCGGCCCTCCCGGGAATTGCCATCGCCTTTCTGGTCACCGGGAGCAAGTCGATCGGTCCGATGCTGATCGGAGCGGCTGTGGCGGGAGTCCTCGGCACGCTGACCCTCTCGATGATCACCCGGTACTCCAAGATCAAGGAAGATACCGCCATGGCGATCGTCCTCACGGTCTACTTCGGTGTCGGGATCATGTTACTGAACATCATCCAACGAATGCCCGGCGGCAACCAGAGCGGGCTTGACAAGTTTCTTTTCGGGCAGGCAGCAAGCCTGGTCGGTAGCGATGTCCAGGTCATGGTGGTGATCGCAGCGATCCTCTGTCTCACCGTGCTCCTGCTCTTCAAGGAGTTCAAACTCCTCGCCTTCGATCAGGGGTTTGGCAGCATGCTCGGGGTGCCGGTCGGCTGGCTTGACCACCTGCTTAATCTCATGATTGTCCTGGCGATAGTGATCGGTCTCGAGTCAGTCGGGGTGGTGCTCATGGCCGCTATGCTGATCACACCAGCCATTTCGGCTCGCTACTGGACCGATCGGCTCTCGGCCATGGTACTCCTCTCCGGTCTCTTTGGCGCCCTCTCCGGGGTGCTGGGGACACTGGCCTCGCAGTTGGGGCCGCGCATGCCGACGGGGCCGTTGATCGTCCTCGCCGCTACCGGTCTCTTCCTGGTCTCCCTACTGCTGGCGCCCCGCCGTGGTCTTCTGTCCCAGCTGGTCCGCTTCGCGACCACGAGGCGGCGCCTCATCCGGGAGCGCACGCTGCGAGCGATCTACGAGTTGGCCGAAGAGGCGGGAGAGGCGAGCGCGGCTTTCACGTCCGCCGAGCTGGAGCGGCGCCGCGGAATCCCGGTACGGGTGGCGGAACCGGCGCTTGCCGCCCTTCGCCGGGAGGAGAGGGTGGAGGGCGGGCCTGGCGGCTGGCGTCTCACCGTCGGGGGACTGCGCGAGGGACACCGGCTGGTGCGGGAGGAGCGGCTCTTTGAGGTCTTCCTCATGCACGAGGCCGAGCTGGGTCGTCACATGGTCGACCGCGGTGGCCGCGGGCCGGTCTTTCCGCCTGACATGGTGGCCGAGCTGGAGGTGCTGCTCCGACTGCACGAGCTGGAGCCCCGTCTCCAGCCCGGGACATCGCTGGAAGGGGGGCTCTAGGATGGATCTATACATTCCGCTGTCGATCATCGCGATCGGAGCCCTGGTAGCTGCATCCGCCGGCATGGTCGGCTCCTTTCTGATCCTCCGGCGGATGGCCATGCTCGGGGACGCGATCAGCCACGCCGTCCTGCCCGGCATTGCGATCGCCTTCCTGGTCACGCACACCCGGGCGGCGCCCGCCATGATCATCGGGGCGGCTCTCTTCGGACTGATCACGGCATGGCTGGTCCAAACGCTGCAGCGGTCCGGGGTGCAGGAGGATGCCGGCATGGGGGTCACATTTACCGCCCTCTTCGCTCTTGGCGTTGTCCTGATCAGCCTCTTCGCCGGCCGTGTCCACCTGGATCTCGACCACGTGCTTTATGGGGAGATCGCCTACGCCCCTTGGGACCAGTGGATCGTGGCCGGCTGGAACCTTGGGCCCCGGGCGCTCTGGACCATGGGGGCGATCTTCCTGATCGACCTGGCCGTCATCGGTCTCTTCTTCAAGGAACTGAAGATCTGCGCCTTTGATCCGAACACGGCCGCTGCGCTCGGGATCAACGTCACGCTTTTCCATTACCTGCTCATGTCGCTGGTCTCGATCACCACGGTAGGTGCCTTCGACTCGGTCGGGGCGATTCTGGTGGTGGCCATGCTGGTGGTGCCGGGTGCTACTGCCTACCTCCTCACCGAACGGCTCTCGGTCATGCTGGTGCTCGCCGGCGTGCAGGGCGTGCTCTCCAGCCTTCTGGGCTACCTTCTCGCCCGCTGGACGGACAGTTCCATTGCCGCGGCCATGTCAACGGTGTCCGGGCTCCTGTTCGCCCTCGCCTTCCTCTTCGCTCCGGGAACCGGGGTGGTCTCCAGGATCCTGCACCGCAGGCGGCTTGCATCGGAATAGGGAGATGGGCAGGCTGTACTGGCCTGCCCGTCCTGTCTGCATTGGCAGGGAACCGGGTAGACTCACCCAGTGGCGACAAGATTAGCCTCACGCCTCAGGGATTCTGTCGAACCTGGTCGAAGGGTCGAGCGCTCTCTAGAGGAGGAGAATTCCTCAGTCGGAAGAATAGAGTACGAAGAGGTGTCGGACCTCGCATGACGCGGTCCTGGCTCCCCGAATCGGAGGTAGGTCCTTTTATGAAAGTCGCTGCGGTCATTCCTGCGCTTAACGAGGAGACGACCATCGGTGAGATCGTCTCAACGCTATGCAAGGTTGAAGAGATCGGTTCAGTGATTGTGGTAAGTGATGGCTCCGAGGACCGAACGGCGGCGAACGCCCGCCAGGCGGGAGCTATGGTGATCGAGCATCCCGTGAACCTCGGGAAGGCTGCTGCCATGAAGACCGGGTTTGATGCATCAATGGCGCCGGTCATTCTCTTTCTGGATGCCGACCTGACGGGCCTGCAGCCCAGTCATGTCCGCTCACTCATTGCCCCCGTTCTTGAAGGGAAGGCCGATATGTCCGTCGGCATCTTCGACGTGGGGCGGGTCGCAACCGATCTGGCCCAACTGGTTGCCCCGTACCTCTCCGGGCAGCGAGCGGTCCGCAGGGAGGTCCTGGAGGAGATGTACCGGGAAGAGCCCGAAGCAGACCGGGCTCGGTTCGGCATTGAGGTCGCCCTCACCCGTCATGTGAAGCACCGGGAGTACCGGGTCGCAGAGGTCCCCCTGGAAGAGATGAGCCATCGCATGAAAGAGGAGAAGTTGGGACTGGTGAAGGGGGCGGCTGCTCGCCTCAAAATGTACTATGAGATATTGAAATATGCGCAGAAAGGGTAATGCTGAGTGGCGGGATTCCTGGAGGAAAACCTCCTCTCCTTCCTGAAGCAACTGGGCGACATTCTCGTCCCGCTGCTGATCGCTGCGGTCGCAGGCGGCGCTGTCGGCCTGGAGCGAGAGTCCACCAACCGCCCGGCAGGGCTGCGCACGCATGTGCTGGTCTGCGTTGGCTCCGCTCTGATCATGCAGGTCTCGCTGGATATGTACCAGATCAGCATGCAGACCGGGTTCGGTAACGGTGACCCGGGCCGTATTGCTGCCCAGGTGGTAAGTGGTATCGGCTTCCTTGGCGCTGGTACCATTATGCGCGAGGGCGCAAACATTCGGGGCCTGACGACGGCCGCGTCGCTCTGGGTTGTCTCCGGCATGGGCCTTGCTGTCGGAGCCGGCATGTACCTCCAGACACTCGTGGCGGTCGTGCTCGTGCTCCTGACGCTGAAGACCCTTTCCGAGGTCGAACGCCGTTATATTGTCAAGGGTGGCCGTCACACGCTCGTCCTACATGTTCAGGATCTGCCCGGTAAGCTTGGAGCGCTCGCTACCGTCATTGGTCGGTGGGGGGCGAATATCAAATCGGTCTCCATGCGGCCGGGGCCTGTTCCGGGGACCATCGAGATCACGTTCAACATCAAAATGGTGGGTCGAACGATGGACTCGGCGGGACTCGTTGGCGATCTCATGTCGACGGAAGGGGTTATCTCCGTCACCGAAGAAGACTAACCTACACGGGCGCACCTGGCCACCCAGGGCGCCCGCATGCGTCAACTGGCGCTCACAAACGAGGCTAGCCGCCCTCGATATAGATGACTCGTTATGGGGTGAACTGTCTAGAATGTCGCCGCAAACCGACTGGCTCGCACTGCTCGACCGCTCCACCCTCTCGCCGGAACTTCAAGCCTATATCGCTGAGGCTCGCCTGGTGAAGGTGGAGGTGAGACAGCGCACCCGCACGGTGACGCTGCACTTTGACGCGTCCCACCGGCTGCCATTGGCCTCTCGCGAAGTCCTTGCCAGTGCGCTGGCGGAAACATGCTTTCCAGGGCTGGGTGTCACGATTCAGATCCTCCCTCAGCGCCGGCAAGAGGCCGGTTCTGCTGATCCGGCGGCCCTCGTCGGGGAGGCGTGGGAGGAGATCCTGATCCAGGCGAAGGCGGCCTTGCCGCGCCTGAACGGGATCATGGAGAAGGCCCTCTGGCGGGTTGAGGGTTCGGCCCTGCACATTGAGCTACCCACCGCCGCCATGGTCGACCTGGTGGAGAAGGGAGGCCTCCCGGGGATCCTCACAGACTTGCTCTACCGGGAGACAGGGGTGGAGTTGACCCCCCGCTTTGCCACGAAGCCGGCCAAGGTGATCCCGATCCGGAAATCGGAGGCGGAGGTGCCCGAGGATCCGTTCGCAGCCCTCGACGAGGAGGTACCGCTCCCACCCGAACCGGTCCACGAGGAGCCGGATCATCTCAAGGAGTACTTCGACCAGTGGATGCAGCGGCAGTCAGCCTTCGGCAAGAAGGAGTCGAAGGAGTCGGGCCCCGTCCCCGAAGACGGCCCATTGAAGGGGCGCATGATCCCGCCTGAGGCGCCGGTCCGGGATATCCGCACCGTGACCGAAGAGGAGAATCGCGTCATCGTCGAGGGCGAGGTCGTGGGCCTGGATGCCCGCGATCTCAAGAGCGGCCGGCAGTTGATCTCCTTCGGCATCTGCGATCTGCTGCGGATCAACAGGCCCGGCGACTTTGGTGATACCATGCCAATCAAGCTCTTCCGCGACCCGGCCAAGGACCCTGACTTCCTCGCAGTCATAAAGAACGGCGCCTGGTTGAAGGTGCGCGGTAACGTCCAAGTGGACAAGTTCTCCCAGGAGCTGACCCTCCTGGCTGACGATATCCTCGTGGGCAAGCGGCCCAGTCGCTCTGACAAGTACGAGGGACCCATGAAGCGGGTCGAGCTCCACGCCCACACCACCATGTCATCCATGGACGGCATGATCGACGCCGAGGACCTGGTCAAGACCGCGATCAAGTGGGGACACCGGGCTGTGGCTGTGACCGACCATGGCGTCACCCAGGCCTTCCCCGCAGCGACCCATGTCAAGCTGCCCGAGGGGTTCAAGCTCCTCTTCGGCTGCGAATTCTACCTGGTGGATGACGGCACCCCGATCATCGTGCGGGCGCCACAGGACCTGCCGATGAACGAGGCGGAGTTCGTGGTCCTTGATATTGAGACCACCGGCTTCTCCCCGATCGGCGACGATATCATCGAAGTCGGTGCGGTCCGGTATAAGAATGGCGAGATCGGCGAGTCATTCCAGCGGTTCGTCAAGCCGTCGAAGCCGATTCCCGAAGAGGTCCAGAAGCTGACCAACATCACCCCCGACATGGTCGAAAACGCTCCGGGGCCGGCGGAGGCCCTCCGGGAGTTCTTCGACTTCATTGGCGATGCGATTATCGTGGCGCACAACGCTCAGTTCGACTACTCCTTCCTCCGGTACCACCGCATGAAGCACCTGGGCGAAGAGTTTATCAACCCGGTTCTCGACACGCTGATCCTCGGCCGCTCCATCATGTCCCACATGCGGTCGCATTCGCTCTCCGCCCTGACCAAGGAGCTTCAAATCGCCCTGGTGGACCACCACCGGGCCGATGCGGACGCCAGGACGGCCGCCATGGTCATGCAGAAACTGCTGGAGCGGACCTCCGGCATGGAGATGGTCGCCGATCTGAACCTGCTGACCCAGGGGATGAACGTGGAGCAGTTGCGCCCCTACCATGTCACCTGTCTGGTGCAGAAGCAGCATGGCATGAAGAACCTCTACAAGCTGATCACCAAGAGCCACACCGAGTACTACAACCGGACGCCGCGCGTGCCGCGCACCGAGCTGGAGAAGCACCGCGATGGCCTGATCATCGGCTCCGGGGCCAATGGCGGTGCCCTCTATGACTCGCTCCTGCGCGGTGTGCCAGAGCACGAACTGGAGCAGTTGGTCGACTGGTATGACTATCTGGAGATCGTGCCGCGGGATAATTTGCGCTACCTGCTGGAGGCCGGCCAGGTCAACTCGGAGGAGCAGTTGCTCGACCTGAACCGCCGGATCTACGCCCTGGGCAAGAAGATGAACAAGCCGGTGGTGGCCGTCTCTGACGCCCACTTCATGGATCCCCACCAACAGATCTTCCGGCGCATTCTGAAGGGTGGCATCGGCTTCCGGAACGACGAGGTGGATGCACCCCTCTACCTGCGCACCACGCAGGAGATGCTGGACGAGTTCCAGTACCTCGGCCCGGATGTGGCGGAGGAGGTGGTGATCACCAACCCCAACGTCATCGTCGACATGATCGACAAGGTGAAGCCCGTACCTGACAAGCTCTATCCGCCTGTCCTGGAGGGTTCTAACGAGAAGACGCGCGACCTCTCCTACGAGAAGGCACGGCGAGTCTATGGCGACCCCCTTCCGGAGAAGATCGAGGCCAGGTTGGAGAAGGAACTGAAGGCGATTATCGGCAACGGCTTCGCCGTTTCGTACTACATTTCGCATCTGCTGGTGAAGAAGTCGAACGAGATGGGCTACCTGGTCGGCTCCCGTGGCTCGGTCGGCTCCTCCTTCGTCGCCTGGGCGATGGATATCACCGAGGTGAACGCCCTGCCACCGCACTACGTTTGCAACTCGTGCAAGTATATCGAGTGGCACGACGACGGCAAGACCGGTTCGGGCTACGACCTGCCCCGCAAGGCCTGCCCGAAGTGCGGTACGCCCGATATGTACCGTGACGGTCAGGATATCCCCTTCGAGACCTTCCTGGGCTTTAAGGGCGATAAGGTGCCTGATATCGATCTGAACTTCTCCGGTGATGTCCAGACCAAGGTTCAGAAGTTCTCCGAAGAACTGCTGGGCGGCGAGAAGTACGTCTTTAAGGCGGGTACGGTCGGTACGATTGCGGAGAAGACCGCCTACGGTATGACGAAGGGCTGGCTGGAGGATAACAACATCATCGGGGTGCGCGACGCTCATATCACCTACCTGGCGGCGGGTGTGGCCGGCGTGAAGCGGACCACCGGTCAGCACCCGGGCGGCATGGTCGTCTGCCCGGTCGGCATGGAGATCGAAGAGGTGACCCCGGTCCAGTTTCCGGCTGATGATCGGAACTCGGGCGTCAAGACGACCCACTACGACTACCACTCCTTCGAGCAAGCCCTTATGAAGCTCGATATTCTGGGTCACGACGATCCAACTATGCTCCGGATGCTCCAGGACCTCTACCGGGAGAAGACCGGGGACCAGACCTGGGATATCCGGAACGCCGAGATCGATGATCCGGAGGTGCTGGCACTCTTCAGTCCCGGCGGAAACCGGGCGCTGGGGATCGGTGACGGCGAGTTGCAGTTCGACCTGGGGACGATCGTCCTGCCGGAGATGGGCACCCGGTTCGTCCGGCAGATGCTGATGGAGACCAGCCCGAAGAACTTCTCGGACCTGGTCCGCATCTCCGGTCTCTCTCACGGCACCGACGTCTGGACGAACAACGCCCAGGACCTGATCAAGGCGGGCACCTGCACCCTGCAGACCTGCATTCCCTGCCGTGACGATATCATGGTCTACCTCATGTACCAGGGCATGGAGCCGGCCGTCGCCTTCAAGATCATGGAGTCGGTGCGCAAGGGCAAGGGCGTGGCGCCGGACATGGAGGAGGCCATGCTGGCCTGCAACGTGCCGGCTTGGTATATCCAATCCTGCAAGACCATCAAGTATATGTTTCCGAAGGCCCACGCGGCTGCCTACGTGCTCTCCTGCCTGCGCATCGCCTGGTTTAAGGTCCACGAGCCGCTCCTCTTCTACGCCACCTACTTCACGGTCCGTGCCGGCGCCATTGACGCCGAGTTGATCACCAAGGGGCCGGAGGCGGTCCGGCGCTATGTGCAGGAGATCGAAGCGAAGGGGCGGGAGGCCTCTCCGAAGGAGAAGGAATCCCTGACCGAGTACGAGTTGGTGGAAGAGGCGTTCAAGCGGGGGATTCGCTTCGCCAAGATCGATCTGTATAAGTCTCATGCCACCAAGTACCTGATTCACGATGAGAAGACCCTGCTCTGCCCGTTCAACTCGCTGGCCGGCCTGGGGGACAACGCTGCCCTGGCGATCACCGAGGCGCGGGAACAAGGGGAGTTCGTCTCGAAGGAAGATCTGAAGAACCGCGCCCGGTTGAACAAGTCGATCATGGAACTGCTGGAGAACCACGGCTGCCTGAAGGGAATGCCGGAGGGGAACCAGTTGAGCTTCGGGTTCTGATGTCGACCGGGATCCACGAAGACCGGGGAGCTGCACCTGGGCTCCCCGGTCGCCGTTGCACCGTCTGAGGAGGGGTTACCACATGGAGATCAAGCCGCTGCCCTACGACGCCCAGGCGCTGGAGCGCTTCAGCCAGGAGGGGCCGTTCCTCTGGCTCTGGGAAGCTGCGCAGCTGGAGTGCGTCCTGGGGGCGGGCACGCCTTCCACCGATGTTGACCTGGCGCTGTGCGCCGCATCGGACGTGCCGGTGTACCGCCGGAAGGGTGGGGGCGGGGCGGTCATCCTCAGTCCGGGCTGCCTGATCATCACCGCCTGCTACGATGGCCGGCGCAAGCCGTTTGCCACGCAGTGGATCGATCCGATCGCCCGGGCCATTGCCCGCGCAATCGAGGGCCTCGGATTGTCCGATGTCCGGGTGCGCGGCCTGGGCGATGTGGCCCTCGGGGAGAGGAAGATCCTGGGCTCCAGCCTATACGCCAACCGTGATGTGGCGCTGTACCAGGGTTCACTCCTGGTCGACTCCGATCTGGACCTGATCCCGCTCTACCTGCCCCATCCATCAAAGGAGCCGGACTACCGGCGGGGGCGGTCGCACCTGGATTTCGTCACATCCCTGGCCCGAGCCGGGTACAGCGGCGGTATGGAGCCGCTGCGAGCGGCACTGGAACGGGAATTGGCGCAGGTGTGAGCCCGCTGCAGGGGCAGGAGATTGCGCGCAGCGTCGGGAAGAGATACCATTGGGATGGTTGCCCTGTCGATCCAGCCCAGACGCAGAAGGAGGCAGTACCCATGATCCCATTCCTCAACGTCCTGCAGTATCTGGTCCTCGCCCTATGGGTGGGATCCATCTTCGGCTTCGGCCTTCTCTTTGCGCCCGTGCTCTTCGCCAGCCTCCCCTCCCGTGAACAGGCGGGCTCGATTGCGGGGAACGTGCTCGCTCGAATCGATACCCTCGGGCTTATCACCGGTGGAATCATGCTGGTTGTGACGGCGCTCCAGGCGATTGACAGCGCATGGCAGTCGATCGATCTGGGCCGGCTGCTTCTGGCCGTGGTGATGCTTGTCCTTGTGATCCTTTCGAGCACCACCGTTCGCCAGAAACTGAACGCAGCCAAGGAGAAGATGGAGCGGCCGATCGACGAGTACGCCCAGGATGATCCGCTGCGCAAGGAGTATAATCAGTACCACCGGGTCTCCCGGATGCTGTTCATGCTCAACCTTCTGTTGGGCATCCTGCTGATCGTCCTCTCCGCTCTGCGGCCGTAGCGTGCCAGGAGGGATCGCTTGGAGTACAGACTGATCGCTTTGGACTTGGACGGTACCCTCCTGGGGAGCCGCAAGGAGATCTCGCCCCGCACCCGGCGAGCGCTGGCTCTGGCTCGGGAGCGGGGCATCGTCACGGTGATCGCCACCGGCCGGTCCGCTCAGTCTGCCCGGGTTTTCAGCCGGCAGATCGGCGGCGGTCCGGTGATCTGCTGCAACGGAGCGACCGTCCTGGAGGGCGATGGCTCGGTGATCCACGAGAAGGAGATGCCGGTCGCACCGCTCGTGCGGGTGCTGGAACTTTGCGCCGAGCAAAGGGTGCTGTGCGAGTGTTACACCCCGAGAGGCATTGTCCTGGACCAGCTCATGCTCCACGCATCCACCTACTTCCGTTGGGTCAAGGGCCGCCAGTCAACGATCGGGGCGGCCTTTCACCTGCTTCACCTCTGGCATATTAACCGGATGCGCTGGGTACGCTCCCTGCGCAAGTGGGCGGAACGGCCGGGCCGGCCGGCGATCCTCAAACTGATGGTCATCGGCCCGCAGGAGTCGCTGGATGTGTTGACGGCCCAGATTCGGCGGGAAGCGCCGGGCCTTGCGGTCACCTCGTCGGGTCGTGGGAACATTGAGGTGGGGCCGGCTGGGGTATCCAAGGGGGCAGCCCTGGAGTTGTTGGGCGCCCGGCTGAAGATCCCGCGCCAGGCGATGATCGCCATGGGCGATTCGAGTAACGATCTAGAGATGCTGCGCTATGCCGGGCTGGGGGTTGCCATGGGCAATGCGACTGATGAGATCAAGGCTGCGGCTGATCGGGTGACCGCTTCGTGTGATGACGATGGCGTTGCCCTGGTTATTGAGGAGGTCTGTCTCTCATGAAGACATTGGAGTCGATCACCCAGGCGACCATGGCTATCTGGGTGGGGGCGGCGGCCGGCTTTGCGATCACTGCGCCTCAGCTCTTTCGGGCCTTCGGTGCTGATCGCCAGTCGGCGGGGAACCTGGCTGGCGAAATGATTTATCGGTTGAACAATATCGGGCTGATCCTCGGGGTCATCGCCCTGCTTGCACTGTTGCCTCGGATTCGGCAAGGACTGAACCGCTGGCGGCTCCTCCTGCTGGGGGGCGCCCTGGCCCTGGCGCTGGCGACCACCTTCTACGTCTTCCCGAATCTGGAGAAGGCCCAGCCGCCCAAGGCAATCCAGGAGTATGCCGAGACCGACCCGGTTCGGGTGGAGTACAACCGCTGGCACAAGCTGTCGGAGAGGGTGTACGGGACCGCCATGTTCCTGGGGTTCGGGGTAATCCTTCTGGGACCATTCGGTCGGGCCGCAAAGGAGCGTGCCTGAGTGGACTGGGAGCTGCGTATTCTTACCGCTCTGAAGGAGTCCCGCCCGAGTTGGGACGGGCCAGCGGACTGGCGGGCTGCCCTCACCCTCTACGACGGGCTCTCTGCGGACGAGAGGACGGCGCTTGATCAGACCCTGCTCCGCATGATCGATATTCAGTACCGGAATCCCCACTCGACCCACGAGCGCCTCCCGTTCGATGATGTCATGGTCAACCTGCCCCTTGGCATGTCGCCGGAGGACCTGCTCTGCATGGAGGGGGCCGCCCTGATCGCGGCAGAACGGGGGCTCGGCGACGCATTTTTCGCGCTGAACCGGCTGATGCGTCTGCCGGCCTGGCACATTCTCCAGGGCAGGCTGGAATGGTTGTCGCACGAGGGGTTTGACGCCCAGCGGAAGCTGGGCCTGACCGTGGCCGGACGGAGTGTTGGCGCACTGCTGGGCCTTGCTCTGGGCGATGCCCTTGGCTGCACGGTCGAGTTCATGAGTCGTGAGCAGATCCGTCGCGAGTATCCGGGTGGCCACCGGGAGATCGTTGGCGGCGGACCGTTTCTCACTCCTGCCGGCGGTTGGACCGACGACACCGAGATGACCCTTGCGGTTGCCCGGGGGATCATCGAGTCCCCCGAAGAGCCGGTCGATGCCGTGGGGCGCCACTTCATGGACTGGTTTCACGCCGGGCCGCCCGATGTCGGCATGACCGTTCGGGAGGCGCTGGCCGCCTTCGACCGGTACGGTTCCTGGGCGGAGGTATCGGCCTACATCGTCGGGACGTTCGGAGACCGGGCCGGGGGCAATGGTGCGCTCATGCGTACCCTGCCCACCGCCATCGCCTACGGTGGACGGGTGGAGGAGGCAATCCGAATCGGGCGAATGACCCATCCTCACCCAGAGTCCGATGCAGCCATCGCCGTCTACCACCGTATGGTCAACGCACTGTTAACGGGTGCGGATAAGGTTGAGGCCTTCTGGGAGGGAATGGCGGCTGCCGGACTGCTGGCCGACCGGCTCCGGGGGTTGTCGGAGCGCCCGGCTGATAAGGTCGACTCTTCCGGATATGTGGTCCACACCCTGGAGGCGGCAATCTGGTCCTTCCTTCGCACCAACAGCTTGGAGGAGTGTGTCGTCACCGCGGTGAATCTGGGAGAGGATACGGATACGGTTGGTGCTGTGGCCGGCGGTCTGGCCGGCGCCTTCTATGGACCGGCAGCCCTCCCACGCCGCTGGACGCTCAAACTGTCCGGTCGGGACGACCTGGAGCAGGTGGCGGAGGCACTCTACACGATTCGCAACCGCTGATTTGACGCAATCCCTATCAAACGGAGGTGGCGCGGTAGAATCACTCGGGGTGGTTCGCCGCAGAGTATGAGCGCAGAGCTTAAGAAGACGCAGGAGTCCCAGGAGTTCGGACTCACCCTCTCCCGGAAGATCGTTTACGCCGTGGTCCTGCTGGGGATCTCCATGCTGGTAATCCCCTTGAGCCCCCTGTTTGTCGGGACTGTGGGGACCATTCTGTTCGTTCTCTTCGGAATCGCCCTCGGTGTGACCACCTGGTTTGTCTCAGCCGGCTGGACGTACAAGCTGGAAGTTGCGGGCTCTGAGATCAAGATCCGTGACGGGCACCGGCATATCACCGTTCCCATGGAGCGGCTCGGACTGGTCGCCAAGAACGGCAGAATTCCTGTCGTCCCGACGATCTGGTTGGTCCTGCGCGGCGCCGAGGTCGGCCAGGAGATCCCGGCCAAGGGCGTGGATCCGGTTACCCGTGAGATGATTGAGACCCTCCGCAAGCGCAGCCCGGGTAAGAAGATCACCTACGTACCGGTCCCGGGGGGATACCTCCGGTCGATCAGCGGCTTCGTCGCCGAGTTGAAGCGACGGATCCCACCGCTCACGGTTGATGAGCGACTTGGCGGAAAGTAAGGCTCCGAGCCCTTGCCACCAGGCCCATTCTGTGCTAGAATCGCAATAGGGTTCCGGTACTCGGCTTGTTCTTGGGGGAGTGGGTGACAACCCACTCTTTTCAACGTCTGGCCTCCGCCCTCGGCGTCTGGTAACAGCCGGTACCAACCGGCTCGTTTTGTGTGCGCAGGGTCCTTCGGGTAGCGTGGGACCTGGGAAGGCTCCGGCGAGACAGCCTTTGGCAGTTGCTGCTCAGGCTACTACCGGCGGCTTCGGCGTGCGGCCCTCTGGGTTGTACGCGATCATAGTGTTGTGATCGGAGGCCTGATCCTGTTTGGCGAAAAGCGAGAAGCTCGATACGATGGTGGAAGAACTGGCCCGCCCCTTTGTGGAGGAACGTGGCCTGGAACTGGTGGGAGTCGAACTGGTCAAAGAGGGAGCGAGCCGGTACCTCCGGGTCTACATCGACAAGGAGGGCGGGGTGAGCTTTGAAGACTGCGAGGCGGTTAGCCGAGCGGTCGACGCCAGGCTCGATCAGATCCTGCCTAATCCGCCGTACGATTACTTCGAGGTCTCTTCGCCAGGCCTGGAAAGGCCTTTGAAGCGCGATGCAGACTTCGCCCGCTATACGGGGCGGAAGGTGGCCCTCACCACCTTCGCCGCGGTAGACGGGCAGAAATCGTTTGTGGGCGTGCTGGTCGGATTGGTAGACGGGAACGTTGTGCTGAGACTCGTCCAGGGTAAGGGTGAGGGCAAGGAGATAGCCCTTGACCGCAAGATGGTGGCGAGCGCTCGGCTTCACGTAGACTTTTAGGGCGGCAGGGACCGCGAGAGGAGCACGATATCATGAAGGCCGAGATTCTCGAAGCGCTTGAGGACCTGGTACGGGAGAAGGGCATATCGAAGGAGGTCCTTATTGAGGCGATCGAGGCGGCGCTGATCTCGGCGTATCGCCGCAACTTCGGCTCTGCCCAGAACGTCCGGGTCTTCTTCGACCCGAAGACCGGTGATTACCGTGTCTATGCCCAGAAGGAGATCGTGGAAGAGGTGGAGGACAACCGTCTGCAGGTGACGCTTGCCGAAGCCCGGGCGAAGAATCCCGGCCTTGACCTGGGCGAGATCTTTGAGGTGGAGGTCACCCCGCGTGACTTCGGCCGTATTGCCGCCCAGACCGCCAAGCAGGTGGTCGTGCAGCGGATCCGTGAAGCCGAGCGCGGTATGATTTACGAAGAGTACTCCAGCCGAGAGGGCGAGATCGTGACCGGTATCGTCCAGCGGCAGGATCTGAAGACCAAGGCGGTCTACCTGGAGCTTTCCAAGGGTGTCGAGGCGATCCTCATGGCCAACGAGCAGATCCCCGGGGAACGGTTCGTTGAGAACCAGCGGATCAAGGCCTACGTGATCGAGGTGAAGCGGACCACCAAGGGCCCGGCCATCGCTGTCTCACGCACCCATCCGGGCCTCCTGAAGCGGCTCTTCGAACTGGAGGTGCCCGAGATTCACGACGGGGTCGTGGAGATCAAGGGGATCTCCCGGGAGGCCGGGGCTCGCTCCAAGCTGGCTGTCGCCTCCCGCGACGGGAACGTCGATCCGGTGGGTGCCTGCGTCGGTCAGAAGGGCCTCCGGGTGCAGAACATCGTCGATGAACTGCAGGGCGAGAAGATCGATGTCGTCGAGTGGAGCCAGGATCCCACCGTCTTCGTGGCCAAGGCGCTCTCGCCGGCCAAGGTGGTCCAGGTGACGTGCGATGAGGTCGCCCGCATCGCTCGGGTTGTCGTGCCCGATTACCAGCTCTCCCTGGCGATTGGCAAGGAGGGGCAGAATGCCCGCCTGGCGGCCAAGCTGACGGGCTGGAAGATCGATATCAAGTCCGAGTCGCAGGCGAAGGCCGGCGCTTGGGAAGAGGCTGGTGAGGACGACGCCGAGTAGGCGGATTGCATAATGGAGAGGAGGTGGCGGTGATGACCAAAGGGCAACAGCAGCCCAAGGTCAAGAAGGTGCCGCAGCGGATGTGTGTCGGCTGCGGGCAGATGAAGTCGAAGAAGGACCTGCTCAGGGTGGTGCGGACGCCCGATGGCGTCATCGAGCTGGACACCTCCCCTGCCGGGAAGAAGCCCGGACGTGGAGCCTACATGTGCCGGGACAAGGAGTGCCTGGCCAAGGCGGTCAAGGCGAAGCGCCTGGAACGGGCCCTGGAACAGCCCATCTCCGATGAGGTCTGGGCCAGGTTGGAGGCTGGGATGGTGAGCGCCGGTTGATCTCACCTGCTCTCCATTCCATGCTTGGTCTCTGCCAGCGGGCAGGCAAGGTGGCCTCCGGTGACCTTGCCGCTGAGCAGGCGATCAAAAAGGGAAAGGCCAATCTTCTGCTCCTTGCTTCGGACGCCAGCGAACGGACCCGGGATAAGTTCCTCAAGCTGGCCGAGGAGAGCAAGGTAGCGTGCTTCAGTATCGGCACTCGGGAGGACCTGGGGTCGGCGCTGGGCAAAGCCGCTCGGGCGGCTGTGGTGATTCAGTCTCGCGACTTTACCAAAGGCATTATCGGGATCCTCCAGCGGGAGGGCCTGACACCGGAAACGGGACGGGGGTGAGCCGTTGGAGGCCAAGATTCGTGTATTTGAACTCGCAAAAGAGCTAAGCGTGGACTCCAAGAGCGTCATGGAGGTCCTTCAAACTTTGAATGTGGATGTGAAAAACCATATGAGCACCATTGACCAGAACACCGCTGATAAGGTGACCGAGGCGGTTAAGGGCAAGGGCGGCACGAAGCGTGACGCCGGCGCCCAGGAGACCGCCAAGGCGCCCCGTCAGCCGGCCGCACCGAAGACGCGGGAAGCTAACCCCGCGAAGGCCTCGCTTCTCGAGGACTTCTTCGGGGCGGGCACCAAGCCGCGACAGTCCATCGAGGACATGAAGCGGGAACTGCGCCCTGTCGGAGAGCGGCGCCCGGTGGGCGAACGCCGGCCCGTCGTGGACCGCCCCGTCTCCGAGCGCCGTCGTCCGGCGGCTGTGGCCCCGGCCTCAGAGGTCCGGCCTCATGCCCCGGCTGAAGTGGCCCCTGTTGAGGTTTCCGGCGCGCATGAGACGGAAGTGGAGGTCCCGACTCGGAAGGTCGAGGCTCCCGCTCCGAAGGTTGAGGAGGTCGCTGCTGAGGTGCCGATGACCGAGGTAAAGGCTGAGGTACCCAAGGTGGAGCCTGTCTCTGACGAGGCTCCGAAGGCAGAGGTTGACGCTCCTGTGAAGAATGAGAACCGTGAGGCCGAGGGGGATGACTCGGCTGATCATGCTGAGTCTGTGGAATCGGTCGAGGAGGCCGCCCGGCCGATCTCCGAGGGCCCGACCCGACCTGTCCCCGCGGGCCCGGGTCAGCCTGTACGGTCCGCCGGCAGTGGTCTGGGACTCCCCGTGAAGCCAGCCCCGCAGCCCGCAGGTGGCACCTCCGGTCTGGGCCTGCCGACCAAGCCCGTTCCCGCCGGCCCGGGCCAGCCGCCCCGCCAGCCGGGCGCGATTAGCTCTGGCCTCGGCCTGCCCGTGAAGCCGGCTCCCGGTGCCCCGCGCCAGATGGGCGAGCGGGGCCCGCGTCCTGGCGGACTTGGCATGCCCGGCGCGCCCCGGCCTGCCGGCGCCCCCGGTGCTCCCCGCCCCGGCGGCGGCGCCGCGCTGGGAATGCCCTCCCGTGGTGGCGCCCGCCGTGGCGGCGTGCTCAACATCCCGAAGGTTGACCCGAAGGTGGCGGAACAGGCGAAGCCGGCCGACGGCAAGCCGCGCATCGGCCAGGGCGGCGACCGCAAGAAGGGCGACGCCTTCACCAAGCGGGAGACCGCTGCGTCCCGCCCGTCCGAGGAGAAGCTCTTCGGGCGCCGGCCTTCCCGGCAGGCCTCCGTGGTGGAGCGCCGGAGCCTGAAGCCGATCACCATTGCCGGCGCGATGACGGTTAAAGACCTGGCCCACGAGATGGGCGTCACCGCCGCCGAGGTGATCAAGAAGCTGCTGACCGGGTTCGGTATCATGGCCACCATCAACCAGGAGCTCGACACCGATACCTGCGTCCTGGTGGGCGGTGAGTTCGGTATTGAGGTCGGCGTCGAGGAGAAGGAAGATATCATCGAGGTCTACGACCGGGTCGAGGATCCGGACGAGGATCCCGATCTGAAGGAGCCGCGGCACCCGGTGGTCACGATCATGGGCCACGTCGACCACGGCAAGACCTCCCTGCTTGACGCCGTTCGTTCGGCCAAGGTGGCTGCGGGCGAAGCCGGCGGCATCACCCAGCACATTGGCGCGTACGAGGTTGAGCTGAACGGCAAGAAGATCAGCTTCCTCGACACTCCAGGTCACGAGGCCTTCACGGCCATGCGTGCCCGTGGTGCGAACGTGACCGACATCGCCATTCTCGTCGTGGCGGCCGATGACTCGGTCATGCCGCAGACGATCGAGTCGATCAACCACGCCAAGGCGGCCAACGTGCCGATCCTGGTGGCGATCAACAAGATCGACAAGGAGAACGCCAACCCGCAGCGGGTTATGCAGGACCTGACCGCCTACGGTGTCGTCTCCGAGGAATGGGGCGGCGAAACGATCATGGTCCCGGTCTCTGCCAAGGCGAAGACCAACCTGGATCTGCTGCTGGAGAACATCCTGATCCTCGCTGAGGTGCAGGAGCTGAAGGCGAACCCGAATAAGGCCGCTGCCGGTACGGTCATCGAAGCGGAGCTGGATAAGAACCGTGGCCCTGTTGCCACCGTTCTCGTGCAGGGCGGTACCCTGGAGCTCGGTGACGTCTTCGTCGCCGGCACCGCCTGGGGTCGTGTCCGTGCGATGTTCGACCACCGCGGCAAGAAGCTGAAGTCGGCAGGTCCGTCTACCCCGGTTCAGGTGCTGGGCTTTGACGCCGTCCCGGCCGCCGGCGATGTCTTCCGGGTCACCCCGGATGAGAAGACCGCCAAGGCGATTGCCGAGAAGCGGATCGCGAAGGCACAGGCCGAGCGGACCGCCAGCAAGGCGCTCTCGCTGGATGACTTCATGTCCCAGGTCGCCCAGGGCGAGCTGAAGGATCTGAACCTGATTGTCAAGGCCGACGTGCAGGGCTCTGCCGAGGCGATCAAGGGCCAGTTGGAGAAGCTTCGCAACGAAGAGGTCCAGGTCAAGATCATCCACACGGCCGTCGGTGCGATCACCGAGACCGACGTCATGCTGGCCTCCGCCTCGAAGGCGATCATCATCGGCTTCAACGTGCGGCCGGACGATCGTGCCGGTCGGGCTGCCGGGGACCAGGGTATCGACATCCGCATGTACAACGTCATCTACGACATCGTCGATGATATCAAGGCGGCCATGACCGGTATGCTGAAGCCGAAGATCGAGGAGGTTATCCTTGGTCGGGCTGAGGTTCGCGAGACCTTTAAGGTGCCGAAGGTCGGCATGGCAGCAGGCTGCCGTGTCGTGAACGGCAAGGTGACCCGCAACGCCAAGTACCGCCTGATCCGTGACGGCATCGTGGTCTGGAACGGTGAGATCAACGCTCTCCGTCGTTTCAAGGACGAGGTCAAGGAAGTGGCCGAGGGCTACGAGTGCGGTATCACCCTGGAGAACTACCAGGACTTCAAGAACGGCGACATTCTGGAGGCTTACGAGCTGAAGGAAGTCAGGCCCGTAGGCTAGCCGCTCGACGACCGACGAACCACTCCGGCCGAGAGTCTTCTAAACCTGGCGCGATGGCCGGTGGTGGCATGCTGCTGCCACCGGCCCTTTGCCAATCCGTTGCGAGGTAACACCGCAAGAGACCAGATAATACCTCCTGGTGCCGGGCACCGGGAACCAGGGAGGGAGTGCCCATGTTCATCGCCTCCATTCGCCTGGAGCTCTCCATTCCCCACGCCAATTCGCTGAAGGCGAAGCGCCAGGTCCTGAACAGCCTGATCGACAAGGTGCGGCACAAGTATGGCGCCGCTGTCGCCGAGGTGGGCGATCAGGACCTCTGGCAGCGATCCGTGGTAGGGATCGCCCTGGTCTCCGGGGAGACTACCCACGTACGTGAGATGGCCGATCGAGTGGTGGGCTTCGTCGAAGCCCACTGGGAGGGCGAGGTCTGCGCGATCGACATTGAGATCCTGTAGCCCGCAGAGAGGAGTGTCATCATGTCTAACCAACGCGCCGCCCGTGTGGGCGAAGAGATTCGGGAACTGCTGGCGAAGTTGCTGCGCGATGATGTAAAAGACCCGCGCATCGGCTTTGTCTCCATCGTCAAGGTGGAGGTGGCCGGCGACCTCCGCCATGCCAAGGTCTTCATCTCCGTCCTGGGTGATGAGGCGCAGAAGAAGGAGTCCATGAAGGGGCTGACCAAGGCCGCCGGCTTCCTGCGGAGCGAGGTCGCGAAGGTCCTGCAACTCCGTTACACCCCCGAACTCCACTTCGTCCTCGACGAATCGATCGAGCACGGACAGCGGATTGCCCAGCTTCTTGTCCAGGTTCAGAAAGAGCAAAACGAGCCGAAAAAGGGTGAGTAACCTGCTGATCGACCTTGCGGCGACAGCCCGCATGATTGCGGAGTCGGAACGGATCCTCTTCTTCATGCACGTCCAGCCCGATGGCGACTCGATCGGTTCATCGCTGGCCATGGTCCGCGCACTGCGTCAGCAGGGGAAGGAGGCGGTCATGGTCGGGGTCGATCCGATTCCCCGCATCTACCACTTCCTGCCTGGGTGGGATACGCTCTTCACCCCGTGGGAGCAGGTGACCGGCGAATGGGACCTGGCCTGCTTCCTCGATTGCGGCGACCTCCAGCGTGTAGGCGCAGCGCTTCCGCTCGTCAAGGCCTGCAAGCGCACGCTGAACATCGACCACCATTCCACGAATACCGGCTATGGTGAGTACAACTACATGGACTTCTCCGCGGCGGCGGTCGGGGAATTGGCCTACCGTCTCCTCCGGGAGATGGAACTCCCTATCGATACGGAGACAGCGCTCTGCCTCTACACATCGCTGGTGACCGACACCGGCGGCTTCCGGTATGACTCCACAGGGCCGTCGACCCATCGGGTCGCGGCGGAGTTGCTGGAGTTGGGTGCCAAGCCGTACGAGGTGGCGAGCGCCATCTGGGAGAACGAGGCGCCCTCTCGCCTGGCGCTGCTCGCCCGCGCTCTGCAGACCCTGCGGCTGGAGAACGGCGGCACGGTCGCCCTCATGCACGTGACCCGAGCCATGCTGGCCGACGCAGGTGCTGTCGATGAAGATGCCGAGGGGATCGTCAACTACGCCCGCTCCGTGTCGGGGGTGGAGGTCGGAATCCTGATGAAGGAGGCAGCGGACGGCCGGATTCGGGTCAACCTTCGGTCCCGTCGCATCGCCGATGTCGGGGCGGTTGCCCTTCGCTTCGGCGGGGGCGGTCATGCGCGTGCGGCGGGCTGCACCATGTTTGTCTCCATGGAAGAAGCGATCGAGCAGGTGCTCGACGCCGTAAAGGAAGTCATCTAGATGGATGGGGTTCTGAACCTCCTCAAGCCACCGGGCATGACCTCGCACGATGTGGTCAGCGTCGTGCGGCGAGCGCTCGGCATGAAGAAGGTCGGGCATACCGGCACGCTTGACCCGGGTGTGGCCGGGGTGCTGCCGGTCTGTGTGGGACGGGCCACGCGGCTGGCCGAGTTCATCAGCGGTGAGGACAAGGCCTACCGGGCCGAGATTACCTTTGGCATCACGACCGCGACGCAGGACTCCTTTGGCGAGGTGCTTCAGCAGCGGGAGGCCGCCCACCTGACCAAAGGGGATGTGGCCTACGCCCTGGCCCGCTTCCACGGGCCGATCATGCAGGTCCCACCCATGGTCAGTGCGGTCAAGGTGGGGGGCAAGCGGCTCTACGAGTTGGCTCGGGAAGGGGTCGAGGTGGAGCGGCAGCCCCGGCAGGTGATCATCCACCGGGTGCAGTTGCTGGACTTCCGGCCCGGACCGAATCCCACGGCAATGATCGATGTGGTCTGCTCCAAGGGGACCTACATACGCACCCTGGCCCATGACCTCGGAGAGATGCTCCAGGTCGGGGCCCACATGTCCTACCTGGTCCGGACCCGCTCCGGCTCCTTCCGATTGGAGGAGGCCGCCACCCTGGAGGAGTTGCTGGCGGGCAATGCCCCCCTGCTGCCGCCGGCATCGGCGATCGGGGAGATGGCCCGGGCCATCGTCCCCACCGCTGCGGCGGAGCGGCTGAAGCATGGCGTTGCACCCCGGCTGAAGCTGGAGCACCCGGACGGGACGGTCGTCGCCCTGCTGAGCGATGACGGTGACCTGCTTGCCCTGGCTGAGGTGCAGGACGGGGCCGTCAAGCTTCTCAAAGTCTTTGCATGAGAGGGCTGCACATGAAACTCGTAACAAGCCTGCAGGAGGTTCCGGTTCAGGGTTCCGGCAACCTGGTGGCGATCGGGAAGTGGGACGGGGTTCATCTGGCGCATCAGGAGATCCTGAACGCCCTGGTTGCAGCCTCTCGGGAGAGCGGAGGCCAGTCGGTGGTGATCGGCTTTCACCCCCTGCCCATGGCAGTCATCCGCCCGGAGGCCGCCCCGCCCATGCTTCAGACCCTGAGCGAGCGGGCCGAGGTCATGGCACAGATCGGCGTGGATGTCCACCTGGCCCTTCCCTTCGACCCCGTCTTCGCTGCTCTTACGCCGGAGGAGTTCGTCCGCGAAGTGCTGGTCGGCCATCTGCGGGCGACGCAGGTCATGGTGGGCTTCAACTTCACCTTCGGGCGGGGCGGGAAGGGTACCGCTGAGATGCTCCGACATCTATGCGAGGCCCATAACATTCCCGTGCGGATCTTCGACCCGGTCCGGATCGCGGGGGAGAACGTTTCCTCCACAGAGGTCCGGTTCTACGTCGCGGAGGGGAAGATGGAGAGCGCCGCCCGCCTGCTGGGTCGCCCGTTCACCACTCGGGGCACGGTGATCCACGGGGACAAGCGCGGCCGCCAGCTCGGCTTCCCGACGGCCAACCTCAGCCTGACCTCCGGACGGCTTCTGCCGGCCAACGGGGTTTACGTGGCCCGCATCCGACTCCTGGGCCCCGTCGACCCCGATGCGGAGCGGTTTCCCCGCACCGTCGAGCCACGGTCAGGCCCATCCTACGGGGCGATGCTCAACCTGGGGCGGCGCCCGAGCTTCCAGGGGAGTGACCTGCGGTGCGAGGCCCATCTCTTCGACTTCAGCGGCGATCTCTACGACCAGGAGCTACAGGTGGAGTTCCTGCAGCATCTGCGGCCAGAGCAGCCCTTCCCCTCGCTGGATGCGCTGAAGGCACAGTTGGCGCACGACGAGAAGGTGGCAAGGGAGTATCTGAGCAGCCATGGCTAAGGAGCGCCTGGACAAATTGCTGGGTCACATGGGGGCCGGCAGCCGGAAGGACCTGAAGGGGATGATCCGGGCCGGACGGGTGATCGTGGACGGGGTTGCTGTCCGCGACCCGGGCGTACAGGTAGATGTGGCCACGGCGAAGATCCTCGTCGATGGCGAGCCACTCCGTTACCAGCGCCACTTCTGGGTGCTGCTGCACAAGCCTGGCGGGGTGATCACGGCCACGAACGATCCACGGCAGCGGACCGTGCTCGATGTGCTTCCCGAGGCGCTGCGCCATCGGGACCTCTTCCCGGTTGGCCGGCTGGACAAGGATACGGAGGGGCTCCTGCTCCTCACGACCGATGGAGAGCTGGGCCACCGGCTGCTCTCACCGAAGTGGCATGTGCCCAAGCGGTACCTGGCCCGGGTGGACGCACCGCTCGATCCGTCAGACGCGGAGGCCTTCGCCGAAGGTGTTCCCCTGGACGATGGCTATGTCACGCTGCCAGGGAGGCTGGAGATCGTCGCTCCCCGGGAGGGCATCGTGACGATCCATGAGGGAAAGTACCACCAGGTGAAGCGCATGTTCGAAGCACGGGGAAAACAGGTTGTCTACCTGAAGCGGTTGACCATGGGACCGCTCGCCCTTGGCGAACTGCCATACGGCGAGGCCCGGCCCCTGACCGGTGACGAGGTTGTGCGGCTCTACGAGTCCGCGGGACTTGCCCAGCCCTGACGCATGTGGTAAACTATGCGAAGCCGTCAAACCTGCAACGCGGTTTGCCGCTTTCTCCGGCGGTTTACTGGGTTGCCGGCGCTTGTCGCAAACAGAAGGAGGTTGTCCTGTCATGATGTCTACCGAGAAGAAGGCTGAGATTATCAGCCAGTACCAGACCCACGAGGGCGATACCGGCTCTCCCGAGGTCCAGATCGCCCTGTTGACCTTCCGGATCAACGAACTGACCGATCACCTGCGGACCCACAAGAAGGACCACCACTCCCGCCGTGGCCTGTTGAAGATGGTCGGCCAGCGCCGCGCTCTGCTGGTTTACCTGCACAGCGTCTCCAAGGCTCGCTACCTGACCATCATCGAGAAGCTGAACATCCGTAACGTTATTCACTAGTCCGCCGGGCAGACCGCCGAAGGCGGGATGAACGCAAAGACGGAGCAAGAGGACCGGGCCAATCGCTGGCCCGGCCCTTTTCTATTCCGAGATCGGGAAATCGTCGGCGGCCCGGGCTCGGTCCCGGATGACCATGCCAAAGAGTTGGAACGCCTCTGTCTGATCAGGCCCCCGGTACTCCACTGCGTAGATGACCGTCCCAACCCCACCGACCACCTCGAGCAGAAGCCCGGCGGGCTGCTCTCCCAGCAGGGCCTCCAGTCTTCCAAGCTGAACCCAGTCGGAGAAGACCAGGGTCCGCCGTCCGTCCGGCTCCTCTACATAGACCCGCCAGACATGACCATCGTCCCAGGCGACCTCGCCGTTCTTTGGGTCGACCCCGGCACTGGTCGTGACCAGCACCTGCTCGACCGTTCCATCGCTGTCAAGGTCGGCGCTCAAGTACTTGCGGTAGTTCCAGCCGGCATCATCTACCTTCGAGTAGTGGGCGCTGATCAGGTTGGCGGGGATGCGCACCTCCGTCAACTGCTTTGCCCTTGTCTCCTCGGACAGCCGGGCATACAGGTCGCGGTATCGATCCAACTCGGCCACAACGGAGCGTGACTCCTCGCCCTTCCGTTGGATCTCGTCCCGCAGTCGCTGGACCTCCTGTGCCTGCATGACACTCTGCTCCACCAGTCTGCTGTTCTCCTCGGTCAAGCGGTCCAGCTCCGACGAGGCGGTGCATCCCCCTACCAGAGCGAGGATGGCCAGAAGCATAGCTACACGGAGATGGGGTAACACGTCGATCGCCCTCCCTTCGTGTTATCATAACGGGTGACCCGGCCAAAAAGATTCGGGTCAGGCCGAACGAAGGCAGGGGGCAAGCGGGTCTTTTTAGCAGAGAGGTGATCACAGGTGGCACGCTCGGAGACAGAACGCCGGGAGGCATTTGCCGCCCTTTACTCGCAACTGGCGCCCCGGCTCTACCGAACGGCGCTGGGTATTCTCGGCAATCCGCACGACGCCGCGGACGCCCTCCAGGAGGCCGGCCTGAAGGCCTACCGGTACTTCGATTCGCTGCAGGATGAGCAGGCGGGCACCTCGTGGATGACCCGGATTCTGATCAACGCCTGCTACGATGTAGGGCGCAAGCGGTCCCGGGCCATTCCCACCGGGCTGGAGATCGAGCCGGCGGTCAGCAGTGAACCTGGCGGCATGGCTGACAGGGAGATGCTTCAAGCGCTGCAATTCTTGCCGGAGGAGCAGCGGACGACCGTTGTGCTCCGCTTCTTCCAGGATCTCTCGATCCCTCAGATCGCTCAGGTGATGGGCGTTCCCGAGGGGACGGTGAAGTCCCGACTCCACGCGACCCTGGCCAAGCTGCGTACCGCACTAAAGTACCAAGGAGAGGAGGGAGCCCAGTGAGGCCGTATGTTGTTGGTGGCGCCTGCCACCGGGTTTTGAAGCATGTCGATACGGCCCTGAGCGTGGGGGCTCTGGCGCTGCCGACCGAGCTGGCGGCTCATGCAGAGCGCTGCGCCCACTGCGGGCCTCATCTCCGGGAGACCGAAGAGCTCTTTCGGCGGCTGCGGAGCAGCCCCGCCAGCATTGACCTGGGGCCCGTGCCAGGCGTGGTCGACTCTGTCCTCCAGCGAATCGCCACACCCGCCCCGCCACAGGTGACGCCGATTCTGACCGATCCTGTCAAGGTTGCCCGAAAGCGGAGACAGCACGCCAGTTGGGTCATCGGACAGGTCGCGACGATCGCTGCGGTCCTCTGCCTGGCGCTCGGTGGGTTTACCTACCTGGTGCTGAAGGTGAACGAGGCGGTGAGCGGGGTCGCTCCCGGGCAGGTGGTTGAGCGCTGGGTTGCACCGCTGCAGAACTGGTCGCAGGCGCTCTTTGAGAACACGAAGTGACCGATGTTTGCCGAGGGGTGCCCATCGCGGGTGCTCCTCACTTTTTTATGTGCCAGGACTCATATTTGCGGGCCAGGGAAGGAGAAGATAATCGGAGTGTGGAAACCAGAGAAGTTAGGAGAACAAGTGCCAATAGGAAGTGCCGCTGGGTAGCGGCGACGGGCGGGCGTGCGGAGCGGAATGAGATCCGACCCGGCGCGGGGACCGCCTGGTGCACCTGACGGTCCTAGGCACAGAAGGAGGACCACAGTGACCGCATCTACGTTTGCCATGGAACTCGGGGGTCGCACCATGACCCTGGAGACGGGACGCCTGGCCAAGCAGGCCAGCGGTGCCGTTATGGTTCGGTATGGTGACAGCGTGGTGCTTGCCGCAGTTGTCGGCAGCGCTTCGCCCCGGGAGGGCATTGACTTCTTCCCGCTGACCGTTGACTACGAGGAGCGCATGTACTCAGTGGGCCGGATTCCCGGCAACTGGTTCCGGCGTGAGGGCCGGCCGACCACCAAGGCAATCCTCTGGTCCCGGTTGACCGACCGCCCGATCCGGCCGCTCTTTCCAGACGGCTACCGTAACGACGTGCAGATCGTCTGCACCGTCATGTCGGTCGATCCCGACGCCCCGGTCGAAATCATGGGAATGATCGGCGCCTCTGCAGCGCTGACCATCTCGGACATCCCTTTCGAGGGGCCGATCGGCAGCGTGATTATCGGCCGGATTGACGGGCAGTTTGTCGTCAATCCTACCACGGAGCAGGCGGCCCAGTCCGACATGCACCTGGTGGTCGCCGCCACCGAGCAGGCGGTCCTCATGGTTGAGGCCGGCGCCAGAGAAGTGCCGGAAGATATCATGCTCGAGGCGATCCTCTTCGCCCACGAGGTGATCAAGACCACGATCATCCCGACCATCCTGAATATGCAGGCTGCAGTGGGCAGGCCGAAGCGGGAAGTCACCCTCTTCCTGCCGCCCCCCGAACTGGAGGCAGCGGTCCGCGCCGCCGCCGCCGAGCGGCTTCGCGTCGCCGTCCGCAACCCGGACAAGCTGGCCCGCGAGGAGGCCGTCGCCGCGGTTGGCGCCGACGTCCAGGAGCAGATGGCCGAGCAGTTCCCCGACTCCGCCAAGAAGATCTCCGGAATCCTCAAGAGCATCCTCAAGGAGGAGGTCCGCAAGGCGATCGTCCACGAGGGCATCCGGCCTGACGGGCGCGGCCTGGCTGAGATCCGCCCGATCGAGTGCGACGTCGACCTGCTCCCCCGGCCCCACGGCACCGGTCTCTTCCAGCGTGGTCAGACCCAGGTCCTCTCCATCGTCACCCTGGGTACCATGGGCGACGTGCAGCGGCTGGATGATCTCACCCTGGAGGAAGAGAAGCGCTACCTGCACCACTACAACTTCCCGCCGTACTCCGTGGGTGAAGCGCGGCCCATGCGCGGCCCGGGCCGTCGTGAGATCGGCCACGGCGCTCTCGCTGAGCGGTCACTGGAGCCCGTGATCCCGTCGGAGGACGAGTTCCCCTACACGATCCGCGTCGTCTCAGAGGTCCTGGAGTCCAACGGCTCCACCTCCATGGGCTCCGTCTGCGGTTCGACCCTCGCCCTCATGGCCGCTGGTGTGCCGATCAAGGCCCCGGTTGCCGGCGTGGCCATGGGTCTGGTCGAGGACCCCGAGACCGGCAAGTACGCCGTCCTCAGCGACATCCAGGGCATCGAGGACGCCCTGGGCGACATGGACTTCAAGGTGGCCGGCACCGCCAAGGGTGTCACCGCCCTGCAGATGGACATGAAGATCTCCGGCACCGGCCGTGAGATCCTGGGCAAGGCCCTCAGCCAGGCCTACGAGGGCCGCATGCACATCATGGCCAAGATGCTCGAGCGGATCAGCGAGCCGCGCACGGAGATGTCGCCGTACGCCCCGCGGATCATCATCATGAAGATTCACCCGGACAAGATCCGCGACGTGATCGGTAAGGGTGGCTCCACCATCAACAAGATTATTGAGACCACCAAGGTCGGGAACGTCAAGGTGGACATCAATATCGAAGATGATGGCACGATCCATATCGCTTCGATCAATGCCGAGGCCGGCAAGAAGGCCGTCATGATGATCGAGGCGCTGACCAAGGATCCTGAGCCCGGCATGATCTACCTGGGCAAGGTGACCCGCCTCATGAACTTCGGCGCCTTCGTTGAGATCATGCCTGGCAAGGAAGGCCTGGTCCATATCAGCCAGTTGGCTGAGGAGCGGGTGAACAAGGTCGAGGACGTGGTCAACGTCGGTGACGAGATCATGGTCAAGCTGACCGAAATCGACAAGCTGGGCCGGATCAACCTCTCCCGTAAGGAAGCCCTCCGGGACCAGAAGCGGGCCGAGGAAGCCAAGCAGTAGCAGTAACGGAGACGGGGGCGGGCGGCACTGCTGCCCGGCCCCCCTTTTTCGAAGGAGCGAACCATGACGTTCTACCGCAAGACGACACTGCCAAACGGGCTGCGGGTGATCACCGAGGAGATTCCCCACGTGCGATCGGTATCGGTGGGGGTCTGGGTGGGCGCCGGCAGCTGCCATGAGACCCCGGAGAACATGGGGGTCTCCCACGTGATTGAGCACATGCTCTTCAAGGGGACTGAGCGGCGCACGGCCCGCCAGATCGCGCAGGCGATCGACGGTCGGGGGGGCACGCTGAACGCCTTCACCTCGAAGGAGCACACTTGTTACTACGCCAAGGTGTTGGATGATCATCTGGAGATTGCCTTTGATGTCCTGGCCGACATGCTGCTTAACTCCCGCATTGCTCCAGATGATCTGGAACGGGAGAAGAGCGTCATCACCGAAGAGATAAAAATGTACGAAGATGTGCCCGATGACCTGGTCCACGATCTCTTCGCTGCGGCGATCTGGCGTGGTCACGCGCTGGGCCGGCCGATTGTGGGCACAGCGGATACGGTTCAGGGACTGACCCGTGAAGCGATCCTTGACTACATGGGCCAGACCTATCGCCCGGATAATATCGTCATTGCAGCGGCCGGGCATGTGGAGCACGACCGGGTCGTGGCCGATGTAGCCCGAGCTTTTGGCGCGCTGCGCAGCGATGGGCCTGCGGCGACCTGGCCGGCCTCTCCGCCCGACCTGTGGAGCGGGGCTGCGGTCGTTCGCTCCAAGGATATCGAGCAGTCCCATCTGGTGCTCGGTACCCGCGCCCTGCACCATGATCACGAACAGATCTACGCACTTCACCTGCTGAACACCATCCTCGGCGGTGGCACATCGAGCCGTCTCTTCCAGGAGATTCGCGAGCAGCGAGGCCTGGCCTACTCCGTCTACTCCTACAACACGGGCTTCAGGGGCGCCGGCAACTTCGCCGTCTACGCCGGGGTCTCGCCTGCTGCCGTTGGACCGGTCCTGGATATGACCCTGAGCCTTCTGGAGGAGATGGGCCGCCACGGTGCCACCACCGAGGAACTGCTCGAGGCGAAGGAGCAACTCAAGGGGCAGATCATGCTTGGGTTGGAGTCTACATCAAGCCGCATGACCCGCCTGGGACGGGGCGAGCTGAGCTTGGGACGGGTCCACAGTCCCGATGAGATCATCGCTCAGATCGACCGGGTGACCCAGGAGGAGGTCCATCGGTTGGCCCGCCATCTCCTCTTGGAGCAACCACGGACCCTGGCAGCCGTAGGGCCACTCCCGCCCGGACTTGACCTGGCCGGTTATGGCTTCAAGGAGGTAGAGCATGGCTAGACGTCGTTTTGCTCCCATTTCCGCGTACGAGGGAAAGGTCACTCTCCCGGCTCGCAAGACTCGCCTCTCAGCCGGCTACGATCTGGAGGCGGCGGAGGAGGTCACGGTCCCGCCGGGACGGGTGGCTCTTGTTCCCACGGGGCTGAAGGCCTACATGGAGGATGATGATGTGCTGATCCTAGCGATCCGCTCCAGCATGGCGGTGAAGCGTGGACTCATGCTGGCGAACGGAGTCGGTGTGATCGATGCGGACTACGTGGACAACCCCGAGAACGAGGGGCATATCATGATAGCCGTCGTCAACATGGGGGAGGGCCCCGTCGCGGTTCAGCGAGGGGAACGGGTCGCCCAGGCGATCTTCACCCGGTTTTCGGTCACCGCAGATGATGCGGCGCATGGGGAGCGGACCGGCGGCATTGGTTCGACCGGACCGCGGTAGCAAATGTCGGGTCCTTGGTCCTATGACCGATGGGACTTTCGTCCTATAACGGGTCTGCCAACCGATGGTAGACTAAGGGGGGGGAGTGTCGTCCAAGGGCTGGGGGTGGCTTTGTGGATCAAGCTGAGCGAATTCGTCAGATTGAAGCGCTACGCGAGGAACTACACCGGCGGATGGGCGGACGCTACGATCCGAAGCGGATGGCGGAACTAGTAGAGATCAGTCAGGAGTTGGATCGATTGGTGGTCGAGTACACGAGGCTTCACCTGCAACCAGGCGAGCGGAGCAGGAAGAAATCGTGAGATCGGAACGTCCCGGGGCTCTACCAGGGCGTTCCTCTTTTTTGTCAATTCGCGTTTCGTCCTAGAGCGGCAAGACTTGAGCTCGGTCTACATGCAAGATTATGTAAGAAATGTAGACAGGCGAGCAGGAATTCATCCCCTGGATGTTGAAGTCAGGTTTACATATTTTAGCTATGGACCCAAGACGGAGGTGTGCAGGTGGAAAAGTCCGGGATTGCAGATCAGAAGCTTGTTGTTTTCGCCGTCGGTCAGCAGGAATATGCCGTGCCGATTACGGCGGTCAAGGAAGTAGTCGCTTGGACCCAACCAACCCGAGTGCCCGAGGCGCCGTCGATCGTGGAGGGCGTGGTGGACCTCCGCGGGGAGATCATTCCGGTGGTCGACCTTGGCCGGCGGTTTCGAACCGAGCGCCGGAAGCAGGGCGTTGACGCGCGCATCATGGTGATGGAGCTGGGAGAGCGCAAGGTCGGCTGGATTGTCGATGAGGTGGTGGAGGTCCACTCGCCGGGGCCAGACGCCGTCAAGCCGCCTTCGCCGCTCCTCATGAACATGGCGGCAGTCGCCAATGATCCCGTGGTTGTCGGCATCTTGAAGGTCGGAGAGAATCGACTCGTGGTGGTGCTGGACGCGTCACGGGTCGTCGAGGGGATTCTGCAGTAGTCTGACCCAGTCGCAATGGGAGGGTTCAATATGGAGCAGCAAGCAGAGCAGCGGGAGACTGTCAGCCAGGTTGTCGTCTTCCAACTGGGCAAGGAGTTGTACGGAGCCGACATCTCCGTCGTATTGGAGGTCAGCCCCCTTCTGCGGGTGACCAAGGTGCCTCGGACCCCCACCTATATTGAAGGTGTGACCAATCTCCGCGGCCGGGTTATTCCGGTGGTCGACCTGCGCAAGCGGCTTGGTCTGCCCGTGACCGCCGCAACGAAGGCGACCCGGATCGCCGTCGCCGAGCTGGAGGGCGGCAAGGTTGGCATGATCGTGGATGCGGTTGTGGAAGTCCTTCGTGTCCCGTCCACCGCGGTGGAGCCCCCCTCGCCGATGTTCTCGAAGATCGACAACGAGAACGTTCTCGGCGTGGCCAAGGTTGACGAGCGGTTGATCATCCTGCTGGACCTGGCACGAATTCTTATGCGGGAGGACCGGAAGGTCGTCTAGCGATCTAGGAGGGGGAACCGGTATGGGTTTTGGCTTTGATACAAGTGCGGAGGATATCAAGGTCTTTCTCGATGAGGCGGAGGAGATGCTCCAGAATATGGAGGGAGGCATCGTCCGTCTCGAGAAGGAGTCGGATAATCCCGAGGTCATTCAGGAGATCTTCCGTGCTGCACATACCCTGAAGGGCTCATCGGCCACCCTGGGTCACCAGCGGATGGCCGAGGTAACGCATTCGATGGAGAACGTCCTGGACAAGGTGCGCAAGGGGAAGCTGGAGGTGACCACTGCCGTCGTCGACACGCTCTTCGCCTGCCTGGACGTGCTGAAGGCGTTCAAGGAGGAGATTGCGAGCGGCGAGGAGTCAGGCGTCTCTACGACCGCGATTCTGGAGCAACTGGCCGCTATCGATCGGGCCGGAGCCCCTGCCGCTGCTGCAGCCGCAGGCCCGGCCACCACCACGCCGCCTCCGGCTGGTATGCCCGCGGGGCTCCCGCCGCTGACCCAAGCGGACGAGGCGAAGGTGAAGGGGGCATCGGCTCGGGGCATGACGGCCTTCTGGGCCCATCTGCAACTGGACAAGAACGCCGCCATGCCGGCGGTCCGCGCCTTCCAGACGCTCCTCGCCGTTGGCGACATGGGTGAGGTTGTGCGCTCCTGGCCTACCCAGGAAGAGGTGGAGGAGGACAAGGTCGGCGATGCGATGAAACTCGTCTTCCTTACCCGTGAAACCCTGGAGGCCGTGCGCACCACCCTGGAGGGTGTGCCCGAGATCAGCGTCGTCGAGGTGAGCCCGCTCTTCCTGGCGCAGGCGGCCCCTGCTGCGGCGCCGGAGGTGGCCGCGGCTGCTGTGACCAGTCCGGCGGAGGGGGATTCGACCCCGCCCGCTGCCGAGGCCGATGCGCCGGCCAAGCGGGAGGCGACGGCCGTGGCCGGACAGGCCAAGGGTGGCCGGAACTCCTCTCGCACCGTCCGGGTCGACGTGGAGGTCCTCGACAACCTGATGAACACCGTCGGTGAGCTCGTGATTGAGCGGACCCGCCTGCTCCAGGTCCTCACCCGGCTCGAGACCGAACGGGAGGGCGACGAGATCAGCCAGGTCATGTCCTCAGCGCTGGCTCAGATCGGCCGTCTGACGGGGAACCTGCAGGAAGAGATCCAGCGGGCCCGCATGCTGCCGGTGGACAACCTCTTCCGCAAGTTCCCGCGCATGGTGCGCGATGTGGCCCAGAAGGCTGGTAAGGAGATCGAGTTCGTCGTTCACGGCGAGGAGACCGAACTGGATCGCTCCGTGATCGAGGAGATTGGCGATCCGCTCATGCACTTGCTGCGCAACTCGGTTGACCATGGAGTCGAGGCTCCCATGGACCGGCTCAAGGGGGGCAAGCCCTCCAAGGGCATTGTCACACTGGAGGCCTTCCACGAAGAGAACCATATCATCATTTCCGTCCGTGATGACGGCCGGGGTATCGATCCGCAGAAGATCCGGGCCAGCGCTGTGAAGAAGGGACTCCTCTCCGACGAGGCCGCTCGTCGGATGCCCGATTCCGAGGCGGTCAACCTGATCTGGGCTCCGGGATTCTCGACGGCAGAGAAGGTCTCCGATATCTCCGGCCGCGGCGTCGGCCTCGATGTCGTCCACAAGAACATCGAGAAGCTGAACGGCTCTGTCGAGATCCGGAGCGAGGTCGGAAAGGGTACGGAGTTCCGGGTGAAGCTTCCGCTCACCCTGGCGATCATTCGGGCGCTGCAGGTCGAAGTGCTGGATACGACCTACTGCATCCCGCTCGGCTCGGTGGTTGAGACCGATCGGATTCCCACCAGCGAAATCAAGACCGTGCGCCAGCGCGAGGTGGTCGTAAAGCGTGGCGAGGTGATCCCCCTGCTCCGCCTCGTCGATGCCTTCAACCAGGAGCGGCCGGCCGATTTCGTGGAGCCGGAAGAGGTCTTCGTCGTCATCGTCGCCGTCATGGGCAAGCAGATTGGCATTGTGGTCGATAACCTGATCGGTGAGGGCGACGTCGTAATCAAGCCCCTGGGTAAGTTCATCGGCGATATCCCTGGCATCTCGGGTGCGACCATCATGGGTAACGGCGATGTTGCGATCATTCTGGATATCTCCAGCCTGATCAATTCGGTCCAGATGGAGATGAACCGCGTGGAAGCTGCATTGAGTCGCTAAGCGAGGGAGGAGTAGGCAGGAATGAACCTCCAAACTAGCGAATTCGATATACTTCAATCGATCGTCATCCGGGCGCTGGAGGACAGTGCTCGCTCCCTGTCGAGTATGACAACGGGTGCCATTCAGATGCAGAACCCCCGACTTTCGTTCTTGCCTCTGAATGTGGTACCTGGCATTGCAGGGGGGCCGGCGACCGTAGTCTGCGCGGTCTACCTTGGAATTGAGGGCGACCTCTCCGGTCATCTGATGCTTTTGTTCGGCCTGCAGAGCGCTTGTGGACTGGTAGACCTGCTGATGGAGCAACCCGTCGGGACCACTGCGGACCTCGACGAGATCGGGATCTCGGCGCTGGCTGAGACCGGCAACGTCTGCGGCTCTGGTTTCATGAACGCCATTTCGGACCGAACCGGGCTGAAGGTGATCCCGACGACGCCAGCGGTCGTGGTCGATATGGCGGGCGCCATTTTGGAGTCCGTGGTGACTGAACTCTATCTAAACGGGGACGAGGTGCTGGTCATCGAGACGGGTTTTAACGGTGAGGTGCCGGGGCATTTCCTCCTTATGCCGGACACCGACTCCATGGCCCGCCTGGTCGCAGCCCTCGAAGCCATCCAATGATCGCCGAGACATTCCCCGTCGGGCTGGGAGAGTTGAAGGTCGGCTCTCGGTCCGGACAGGTCCTGGTCTGCTACGGATTGGGCTCCTGTGTGGGATTGACCCTCTATGATCCGGTTGCGCACGTGGGTGCCATGGTTCACGTCGTCCTGCCGGACAGCAGTCTGAACCGAGGGCAGGATTCGCTTCCAGGGAAGTTTGCGGACACCGGAGTCAAGGCGGCGATCGATGAAGTGCTGCGTGCCGGGGCCAATCGGGCCCGGCTGGTCGCTCGGATCGCCGGCGGCGCCCGAATGTTGAACGTGGTTGGAGCGGGAACCAAGCTGGATATCGGCGCTCGCAACAGCGAGGCCGTGAGGGCTCAACTCCAACTGCACAAGATCCGGTTAGCGGCCGACGACACCGGTGGGACCTACGGACGTACTTTACAGCTCTTCATCGACACCGGTCGGTTGCTGGTCAGCACTGTGGGTCGCGGAGAGCGGGAGCTTTAGGATTTTTCATTACGCGTGGGAGGGAACCGAAATTGGCCAAGATTCTGCTGGTGGATGACGCTGCTTTCATGCGCATGCGTTGCGCCAAGTTGCTCACCGAGAACGGTTACGAGGTCAGTGAGGCGGAAAATGGTCAGGAGGCTCTTTCCAAGTATCAGAGCTACCAGCCCGACCTGGTCCTGATGGATATCACCATGCCGGTGATGGATGGCATTACCGCGACGAAGGAGATCAAGGCGATCGATCCCAACGCCAAGGTCGTCATGGTCTCGGCGCTCGGTCAGCAGACCATGGTCATCGAAGCGATCAAGGCCGGGGCGAAGGACTTCGTCGTCAAGCCGTTCGAGCCCGATAAGATCCTGTCGACGGTCAAGAAGTTTGTCGGCTAATAGTCAGGCGGGGTGGAGATGAGCGCTCGTCAGGTACGCGTTCTGGTGGTTGACGACTCCGCGTTCATGCGGAAAATCCTCACCGAGCTCTTACAGTCCGATCCGCAGATCACGGTGGTTGGCACGGCTCGGGACGGCCAGGATGGGGTGGAGAAGACCCTCGAACTCCACCCCGATGTGACCACGCTGGACATTGAGATGCCCAAGCTCGATGGGTACGGAGCCCTCCGGGAGATCATGGCTCGACGTCCCACACCGGTGGTCATGGTCTCGAGCCACACGAGTGAGGGAGCCGAGGCGACGATTCGGGCGCTGGCGCTCGGGGCGGTCGATTTTGTGGCCAAGCCTTCCGGTTCCATCTCCCTGAACATGCACGTCACCCGGGATGAGTTGGTGGCCAAGGTGAAGGCCGCAGCGGGAGCCACGCCCCGATACCGGCGAGTCACAGCCGAACTGCCTCCGGTCCGACGCGAGGTGAAGGCGGTGGCGGCTGCCATGGCCATGCCCTCCACGGTTGAGTCTACGGCGATTCCACGGAAGTTGGTTCTAATCGGCTGCAGCACCGGTGGCCCTGGTGCCCTGCACCACATCATTCCCAAGCTTCCTGCCGATCTGCAGGCCGCCGTTCTCGTTGTCCAGCACATGCCTCCCGGCTTTACCCGGTCCCTGGCCCAACGCCTCGACGAGCTCTCACCGATCCGGGTGAAGGAGGCGGAGGCGGGTGATCGGCTTCAGAATGGACGAGTCCTGATCGCTCCAGGTGGGTACCACATGACGGTCGATGCCGACGGGCGGATTCGCTTGAACCAGGATCCCCCCATGCACGGCGTGAGACCAGCGGTGGACAAGACGTTCGAATCGGTCGTTCCGATCTGGCAGGATCGCATGATTGGCGTGATTCTGACCGGTATGGGCTACGATGGTGGCAAGGGCATGGTGAGCCTGAAGAAGGTCGGAGGGCGGACCATTGCCGAAGACGCCTCGACCTGTGTGGTCTATGGCATGCCCAAGGTTGCGGTCGAGTTGGGTGCAGCCGATCAGGTCCTGCCGGTTCAGGACATTGCCGACGCAATCGCCAGACTGGTGCGAGAGGGGTAGGCTGACCAATGAACATGCCGGGCTACCCGGTATTCCGCAAGACCGTCCTCGACCTCACGGGGATCGACTTGGACTGCTACAAAGGTACGCAGATGGAGAGACGGCTGCAGACGATCATGCGTCGGGCCGGGGTGGCGGATCTGACCGCCTACGCGCGACTGCTCTCCACGACCCCAACCAGGGTCAAAGAGTTCCAGGACTTCCTGACGATCAATGTCTCGGAGTGGCTGCGGAATCCTGAGAAATTTGATGAACTCCAGAAGGTGATTCTCCCGGAGTTGCTGAAAAGATCTTCAAGACTGCGCATCTGGAGCGCCGGGTGTTCCAACGGGTCCGAGCCGTACTCGCTCTCGCTTCTGCTCGATGAGCTCGATCCCCATGGACGCCACCAGATCATTGCGACCGACCTGGATGTCGAAATCCTCAAGGTCGCCAGGGCCGGCGTCTACAGTGACAAGGACATCAAGAACGTTTCGCCGGCTCGGCGTGCGAAGTACTTCACACAGCAGGGCGATCAGTTCATCGTCAAGCCGGAGTTGCGCGGACGTATTCAATTTGAGCGGCAGAACCTGCTTTCTGATCCCACGCCGCAGGACCTTGATCTGGTACTCTGTCGAAATGTCGTTATCTATTTTACCGAAGAGGCAAAGGACGAACTCTACCGGAAGTTTCACCGGGCACTGAAGCCAGGCGGCATCCTGTTCGTCGGCGGGACGGAGAGCCTGCTGAGAGCCAGAGAACTAGGCTACGCCAGTGCATCGCCCTTTTTCTATCGGGCTGTGAAGTAGAAAAGAACCGCAGGTTCCACGGAAAGAATAGAAGGGAAGGATCGAGCAAGTGAAGGCAGAGTTTGTGAACCCCTTCGTGACGTCTGCATTCCAGGTACTGCAGACCGAGACCCGGACCGAGGTCACGCAGGGTTCGATCTCGTTGGCCGAATCCCCGCTGGTCTCCGATGAGGTAACCGTCCTGATTGGCGTGGTCGGACGCGCCCAGGGGCTGGTCCTCTACGGCATGTCTGAGGCGACCGCCAGGGCGATTGTGTCCGCCATGACCGGCGAGGAGATGCAGCTTTTTGACGGCATGGCCGAGTCCGCCGTGGCTGAGCTTGGCAACGTGATCACCGGCCTGGCCTCCGGCGAGCTTGAGCGCGCCGGTTACCCCTGCAAGATCGCGCCGCCTTCTGTCGTCGTCGGCAAGGGCACCTCGATCTCCACGCTCTCCATCAAACGGCTGGTCATTCCCCTCGAGACGAAACTGGGGGCGATCACCGTCCACGTGGCTTTGCGGGAGACTTATTGACAAGGTTCGGGAGCGAGGGTATGGTAGTACCAACGCCCAGCCAGTCATACGACCGTGGCCTGTGGAGCGGCTAGCGATCAAGCCCAGTGCTTGCGCTCAGCCGCTTGTTCTCTTTGGGGCAGTTTAGTTTAATACAGGACGAAAGCGTACCTTCGAGTCGCTCGACGATTCATTCGACCGCTCAGACACTTCATTCGACCGCTCATATGAAAGCAGAGGTGGCAGTTGTTTGCAGCCGATACGTGTTGTGATCGCTGGTGCGACCGGAAAGGTCGGACGGGAATTGGTTCGGGCCGTCCACCGGGACCCGGGGTTTCAGCTGGTAGGTGCGCTGGCGGCCGAGCAGGTTGGCCGTGAGGTCGCTGAGGTGGTCGGCCTTGAGGGCGGACCGACCGGGGTGGTGATTCATCCGCACATGGAGGCCTTCCTCGGGCAGGGTGGCGCAGCCGACGTCGTCATCGACTTCACCGTGGCCGCTGCGGCGAGACAGACGATCCCGGCGGCCATTGAGGCCGGTATCGCCCCGGTTGTCGGGACGACCGGCTTTGAGCCCGGTGAGACGCAGCGGTTTGGGGAAGCGTGCCGGGCCCGGGGGATCGGCGGCGCATTCATCGCGAATTACGCTGTCGGTGTCATGCTCATGATGCGCTTCGCGGAGGAGGCGCGCCGGTTCTTACCCCACGTCGAGATCATTGAAATGCACCACAACACGAAGCTGGATGCCCCCTCCGGCACCGCCCTCCGCACCAGGGAACGGCTGGAGCGGGCGGCGGGCGATCTGACCGCTCCGCCAGTAGCCGTGCACTCCGTGCGGCTGCCCGGCCTGGTTGCCCACCAGGAGATCATCTTCGGTGGCCCTGGACAGACCCTGACCATTCGACATGACGCCCCCTCGCGCGAAGCGTATGTGCCCGGCGTCTTCATGACCGCAAAGTGGGTCCTGAAGGAGAACCGGGTTGCCTTCGATCTGGAAGAGGTCGCCTTCGGTCGGTAGGCTGTCGCACAAGTCTCCCGTCTCACCCCGACCAGCCCCTCCTAATAGAATGGGGTGAGGTTCGGCGAACCCCGGTGAATCTGCTGGGGTGACGAGATTGGAGGCTTGTGGCGATGAGCGTGCACGGGAAGACCGTTGCCGTGCTTGGAGGCGACAGGCGGATGGCCGAGGCGGTGCACTTCTTCCTCCGAGCGGGCGCCCAGGTACGGCTGGCGGGATTGGAGTGGGAGGATCGCTTCGCAGGCGTCCAGGTCACCTCCTCGGGGACCGAGGCGCTCACCGGGGCGCACGTAGCGGTGCTACCAGTCCAGGGTACGAGTACCGACGGGAAGGTTTTCTCGCCCTCCGGTGCGCCGGAGTGCCATATTGATGTGGAGGGACTGCGCCGTCTGGAGCGGGGAGCAACCCTCTTCGTGGGGATCAGCAACCCCTATCTGTCCCGGATCTGCGAGGAGGCAGGGGTCACCTTGGTCGAGTACCGGGAGGCCGATCAGTTTGCCATCTGGAACTCGATACCCTCCGCGGAGGGAGCCATTCAGATGGCCATGGAGTCAACCCCCTTCACGATCTTCGGCAGCCGTTCGCTGGTCCTGGGATTCGGCCGGACCGGGACGGCGATCGCTCTCCTGTTGCGTGGGCTCTTCAGCGACGTGACCGTCGCAGCCCGCAGCGAGTGGGATATGGCCCGGATCTGGGCAGCCGGGTACCGGGCCGTGGAGTTCCGTCACCTGGACCAGGCCGTGGCCGAATCCGATCTGATCTTCAATACCGTCCCTGCCGTGATCCTGACCCGCCCGGTGCTCGCCGTGGCTCCCAGCCACTGCACCGTGATCGATGTCGCATCCGCCCCGGGAGGAACCGACTTCTCAGCCGCGCAGGAGCTTGGCATTACGGCCAGATTGGCGCCGGGCCTGCCGGGCATCGTGGCACCGGTCACCGCCGGCAAGATCATCGCTGAACTCATCGTCCGACATCTCGAGCGAACCGAGCGAGAGGAGGGGGAGCGGTGAGCCAGGGAATGCTGGCCGGCAAGCGGATCGGGGTCGCGATGAGCGCCTCACACTGCAACCTGGGGCGGGCTATGACCCAGTTGAAGCTCCTGCGGAATGAGGGGGCGGAGCTGATCCCGATCATCTCCGCCAATGTGCGGACCACCGAGACCCGCTTTGGCAAACCCGACGACTGGATCACCCAGATCGAGCAGATCTGTGGGCGGCTTCCGCTCATGACGATCCCTGAGGTGGAGCCCTTCGGCCCCAAAGTCCAGCTTGACTGCCTTGTCGTGGTCCCCTGCACGGGGAACACGCTCTCCAAACTGGCGAATGCCGTGAACGATACGCCCGTCTGCATGGCAGCCAAGGCCCAGATGCGGAACCACCGCCCCGTGGTCCTTGCGGTCACCAGCAACGACGGCCTGGGCATGAACGCCCGCAACCTCGGAAGCCTCCTGGTGGCCCGGAACATCTACTTCGTGCCCTTCCGGCAGGATAATCCGGTGGGCAAACCCACATCGATCGATGCGGACATCGAGAATCGCCTCCTGCCGACCATTCTTGCGGCAATGGAGGGCAGACAACTACAGCCGCTCCTACTGGGACCGGTCACCGAATAGGGATGGTACGGGCCCCGACAGAGCGGTCAAGCAGGAAACCCCGAGGGGGTTTCCACGCAGAACACCCCCATGAAAGGAAGCCACATCTGCCATGAAGAACGTTGCCGTAGTAGGCGCCACCGGCGCCGTCGGTCAGGAACTGCTCTCGCTGCTCGAGGCCCGGGACTTCCCCGTCGGGACCCTGCATCCCCTGGCCAGCGCCCGGAGCGCGGGCACCACGGTCAGCTTCCGAGGAGAGAATGTCAAGGTCGAGGAGGCGACACCCGACGCCTTCGCGGGCGTGGACATCGTCTTCTTCGCGGCCACCGGCTCGCTGTCCAGGGACCTGGCGCCCGCTGCCGCGAAGGCGGGGGCGATCGTGATCGACAAGTCCTCGACCTGGCGGATGCACCCCGAGGTGCCCCTGGTCGTGCCGGAGATCAACCCCGAGGATCTGCGGAATCACAAGGGGATCATCGCCAGCCCCAACTGCACCACGATCGGCCTCGTCATGGCGCTCAAGCCGCTCCATGATCTGGCGAGGATCACCCGGGTGATCGTCACCACCATGCAGGCCGTCTCCGGCACAGGTAAGGAGGCGATTGAGGAGCTTGAGAACCAGGTCCACGCCTGGGAGCAGGGGCAGGAGGGTGAGTTGCACCACGAGGTCTACAAGCGGCAGATCGCCTTCAACGTCCTGCCCTACGCGGAGAGCTTCACCGAGAACCTGTACACGACCGAAGAGCTGAAGCTCTCGGCGGAGACACGCAAGATCATGGGCCTTCCCGATATGCCGGTCACCATGACCTGCACGCGGGTCCCTGTCTTCGTGGGCCACTCCGAGTCGGTACTGCTGGAGTTCGAGCGGAAGGTGACCCCCGACGAGGCCCGGGAGGCGCTCACCCGCTTCCCCGGCGTCCGTGTGGTCGATGATCCCATGCAGTTCGTCTTCCCAACCGCCATCGATGTCGCCGGGACCGATGATACCCTGGTGGGCCGCATCCGCGAGGATCTGACCCATCCGAACGGTCTCTGGATGTGGATCGTCAGCGATAACCTCCGCAAGGGGGCCGCCACGAATGCGATCCAAATCGCGGAGAAGCTGGTGGAGATGAAGCTGGTCTAGTTGCGGTGTCCGACTGGGGCGCCCCCATCGCGTGAAAGGTGTCCCGACGGACCCCGGGCTGGTCCGCAAGAGGAGGAGAAGAGCCGAGTAATGCGGATCATCGTGCAGAAGTATGGCGGCACCTCTGTTGCCACCGCCGAGGGACGCAGGATCGTCGCCGGGCGGGTGCAGCAGGCGGTGCGGGACGGCTATGCCCCCGTCGTCGTCGTATCGGCGATGGGACGGCTGGGAGAACCGTACGCCACCGACACGCTGATCCAGTTGGCCAACACAGCCTCAACCGATTTGGCCCCCCGGGAGATGGATCTGCTCCTCTCCTGCGGGGAGATAATCTCCAGCGTCGTTATGGCGGGGACCCTGAAATCTGTAGGACTGCCAGCGACTGTGCTGACCGGTGGGCAGGCGGGTATCCAGACCGACGACAGCTTTGGCTCCGCGCACATTCTCAAGGTGGACCCGGCCCCCGTCCTGCAGCGACTGCGGCAGGGTCAAGTACTGGTCGTGCCAGGCTTCCAGGGGGTCACAAGCTCCGGTGATGTAACCACCCTGGGACGGGGTGGCTCGGACACCACCGCAGCGGCGCTGGGAGGGGCCCTGCAGGCAGAGGTGGTCGAGATCTACACCGACGTCGACGGCGTCATGACCGCCGACCCCCGGCTCGTCCCGGAGGCGCGTACCCTCTCGGTGACCACCTACGACGAGATCGCCCAAATGGCCCATTACGGGGCCAAGGTGGTCCACCCGCGGGCGGTCGAGATCGCCATGCAGCAGCGTGTACCGCTACGCATTCGCTCCACGTTCGATGACGGATTGGGTACACTGATTACCTACAGCCTCGAGGCGGCGGGAACATCTTGGAGCGAGCTCTTCACGGACAATCCCGTCACCGGCGTTACCCACGTGGGCGGGCTGGCCCAGGTAACGATCCGTATCAGTGAGCAGGAGCGTACACGTCCGGTTTTCCGTTCCCTCGCCTCAGGTGGGATCTCGGTCGACCTGATCAACGTTTCGCCCGAAGCAAAGACGTTCTGTATCGAAGAGCGCAGGGCGAACCGGGCAGAGGAGATCCTGAAGGAACTCGGGCTTGAACCGGTCATCCGGACCGGTTGCGCGAAGGTCTCGGTGGTCGGCTCCGGCATGCGGGGACGCCCCGGCGTCATGGCAACCGTTGCGGAGGCGCTCTCCACAGCGGGGGTCGCAATCCTCCAGACCGCCGACTCCCACGTGACCATCTCATGCCTGGTTGCGGCTTCCGATCTACAGACTGCCGTGCAGGCTCTCCATGACGCCTTTCGGTTGGGCAGAAAAGAGCAGTGAATCGCCATGAGTCGCGGTCCCCTGGTCCGGTTCGGACTCCGGGGGTGACGACCCAGTCAGGCCTATGTAATCTAGAGGAGGGAATCCCCGTGCCGAGCTTTGGACGGCTCCTGACCGCCATGGTGACCCCAATGAACCGTGATTATTCTGTGGACTTCAAACGGGCTGCGGAGTTGGCGCACCACCTGGTGGACTCGGGATCCGATGGGTTAGTCGTCTCCGGTACCACCGGAGAGTCTCCGACCCTGAGCAAGGCCGAGAAGTTGCGCCTGTTCGAGACCGTCATGGAGGCGGTGGGTGGTCGGGTTCCGGTGATTGCCGGAACCGGCTCCTACAACACGGCGGAGACCATCGAGTTTTCCCAGGCGGCTGAGAAGACGGGTGTGCATGGCTTGCTCCTGGTCACGCCGTACTACAACAAGCCCCCTCAGGAGGGGCTGTACCAGCACTTCAAGGCGGTGGCCGAGTCTGTCAGCCTGCCCTGCATCCTGTACAACGTGCCTTCGCGGACCTCGATCAACATGACGGCCCAAACGACGCTACGCCTGGCGCAGGTTCCTAATATTACCGGCGTCAAGGAGTGCGCCGACCTGGGCCAGCTCGTCGAGATCCTTAACGGCGCTCCTGAGGGCTTTACCGTATGGTCCGGCGACGACGCCGCCCTCCTGCCGTACCTCGCATGTGGCGCCTACGGCATCGTGAGTGTGGCCAGCCACCTTGTCGGTCCGCAGATGCAGGAGTTGATTACCGCCTATCGAGACGGTCAGGTGGATCAGGCAGCACAGTGGAATCGCCGGCTTCTGCCCTTCTTCAAGGCACTCTTCGCCGTCACCAACCCGGTCCTGGTGAAGGCGGCCCTGGAGATGACCGGTTTTCCGGTCGGACCCGTTCGCATGCCCCTGGTCGGTGCGACCGCTCAAGAGCGGGCCGCACTTCAGGAAGCGCTGGCCGCGGCGGGTCTGCTATAGGCCTCTTTTCAGACAAAACCGAAAACGGACGAAATCCCACGCTTTGACAAGATAGAGCGAGAAAGAAGAGCCCCAAGGCTCAAAATCAGCCAAACTGGGAGTTGAAGAGGCGGCCAGCATTGGTGTTTGATAGAGTTGTGAATTGGAATAGCTTGTTCCCGACAAAGGCAAACCCGATGAAAATCGGGGACGCAAAGCCACGGGTCTAAAGTCATCATCCACCGAGATGATGATCATGACAGCCGGTTGCCGAGGAGCTAGCAGGATAGGTGTCATCATCTAGCCTGTTGCCTTGGTTAACCTGGGGTGACAGGCTAGTTCTATTTTCACAGGATTAGGGAAGCCGAAGAAACCGGGAAAGGAGGTCCTCCTGTGACCACCAGCGAGAGTGTAGAGCGGCGGAACCGTGGAGCGGCGCTCTTCAGCCGTGGACTGCTGGTAGCGGCCCACGATGAGTTCGTGCAGTGGCTCTCCCTGGTTGAGGGTAGCGGAGACCCCGTCCAGGTGATTCCCCCGCTCAACGCACTCGCATCGGTGGCGGGCCGGCGGAAGGATCTCGAGGCGTCGTATCGCTATTTGGAGCGGGCACTGACCTTGAGTCAGCAGGCATCGGCGCCCGACACGGAGCGGATGCGTGTCTACCTCAACCTGATCAACGGGCTGACCCAGATGGGCCGCCTCGATGAGGCGCTGCAGTGGGCGGGTCGAGCGGCGGGTCTGATGGTGGAGCCCGATGGTCCTCTCAGCGTGGTCTATTGGATGAACCTGAGCAACCTCTACTGGCGCCGGCAAGAGTGGGTGCCCATGCTGAACGCCTCCCGTGAAGCGCACCGGCGAAGCCAGGCAGCCGGAAATCATGCCAACAGCGCCAGGGCCATGACCAACCTGGGAATTGCCAGTTTGGAACTGGGGCTCTTCACAGAGGCGGAGGAGCAGTTCCAGAAGGCGCTCACGGCAAATGAGGCGACAGATCCCGCAGTTGTTGCGTACGTCCACTCGGAGCTTGGCCGGTTGTACTTCCTGCGCGGTGAGCACAACGACGCTCTGGCAGCAGGGCGCAAGGCGCTAGATGCCCTGGTTACCGGCGTCTCCGTGTTCGACAAGGAGGTCGTCGCCGCCGTCAGCCGGCTCTTCGGATCGATCTTCGGTACGTACGGTCAGCGGAACCTGGCTTTGAAGTACCTGAACCGAGCCGCCGCCTACTACAGCCAACTTGGGCTCCGGGCGGAGTGGCAACGGGCCACGGACTCCATCGGGCAACTGCTCTCGGGGCCGAGGCAGCCTGCACGCCAGCAACTGGTGGACGAGGTCCAGCGGTTGGACTTCCTGACAGCGGTCCTGGACATGACAGACGACCTGGAGAGTGTGGACCCATACCTTCGCGGACACTCGGAGCGAGTTGCCAATCTGGCGGTCACCCTGGGAGAGGCCTGTGAACTCAGCCAGGAGTCGCTCTTGACCCTCGGCCTCGCCGCCTGGCTGCACGATGTGGGCAAGGTGGCCGTCGACGCCGAGCTCCTGCAGAAGAATGGGGCCTTGACCGAGGCTGAACAAGCACGGGTTGCGTTACACGCCACCATTGGCGAGGAGATGCTGCGCCCCTATGGACTCTCGCCCTTTGGTCTAAAGGCGCTCAGGCATCATCACGAGCGGTTTGATGGAACCGGAACGCCTGAGGGGTTATCCGGCGAGGAGATCCCTCTTATGGCCCGCATCATCGCTGTGGTGAACCTCTACGACCACCTGACCTCGGAACGAAACGGCCGGCCCGCCCAACTCCACGTAACGGCAGCCAAACGGCTGCGAGAGATGGCAGGCCAGCAACTGGATCCAGTCCTCGTCGACCGGTTCCTTGAGATGCATGAAGTATAACGTTAGGAGGAGATCTCGTGAAGAAGCGTTTTGCTATGTTCTTGCTGGTTATCGCGGCTGTTTCTGCCATGGCTTCCACGGCCTCTGCGAAGGCGTTTGATGGTGGCTGGGTCTTTGGCAGGTCTCCTGACAAGGTGCAGGTCCGGTAACTTTTGGTATTAGCTTTTTAAACCTAATATACACGGAATGGAGCGAGGGCCCCGCCCGATCGGGGTCCCTCGCTCTTTGTGTTGCCGTCCCTGAGTCTTCAGGGGACACTTTCGTGCAATTTGTCTTGTAAGACTGTAAGCCGTTGGGTATAATCGTAAGGAAGGTCTTTTGAACGGCGAACCAGGGATCGAGAATGAAGGCCGGTTTATGACAGCCTCTCGCACCGGAACGGCGGTGGTGCGATACCGGCGCCGGTCTTCTCAGCCCCGTGGCTGCTCTTCCCTGTCCCCCAAATATGAACTGGGGCGCTCCCTTGCACAAAGCGGGGGTTGTTTTGCTGTGGATAAAAACGAAGGAGGAACGTTTTCGTTTGGCGCGCCATCGTGAAACGCACGACAAGCTCTATGCCATTCCGCTCGGCGGACTTGGCGAGATCGGAAAGAACTGCATGGCCATTCAATATGGCGACGAGATCATCGTAATCGATGCTGGCCTCTCCTTTCCGGATGAGGAGATGCTGGGCATTGATATCGTGATTCCGGATTACACCTATCTGTTGGAGAACCGAGAAAAGGTCAAGGCGCTTCTAATCACCCATGGTCATGAGGACCACATTGGTGGTGTCTCCTACCTGCTCCGGAACCTGAACATTCCTGTGTACGCTACCAGGCTCACCCTGGGCATGGTGGAAGGTAAGCTGGAGGAGGCCGGACTGGAGTTGCATCCCGAATCCCGAGCCGTTCGGGCCGGCGAGAGCGTAAAGGTGGGCACCTTCTCCTGCGAGTTCATCCGGGTGAACCATTCCATTCCCGACGCCTGCGCAATCGCAGTGACGAGCCCGGTTGGCACCCTGTTGCACACCGGTGACTTCAAGTTTGATCAGACCCCGGTGGACGGGGAGTACACCGACTATCGCAGGCTCACTGAGATCGGTCAGAAGGGTCTCCTGGCCCTGCTCTCCGATTCGACTAACGCTGAGCGTCCCGGCTATACGCCGTCCGAGCGCTCGGTGGGCGGTTCGATCGACCGCATCTTCCGGGAGGCGAAGGGCCGGGTTCTCATGGCCACCTTTGCCTCGAACGTTCACCGGCTCCAGCAAGCGATCTCCAGCGCCGCCCGCCACGGCAAGAAGGTAGCGGTAGTCGGCCGCTCCATGGAGAACACGGTCAATGTGGCCATGAGACTGGGGTACCTGAACGTCCCGGAGGGGACGATCGTCACCGTGGAAGAGCTGAAGCGATTCCCGGTTCAGAACCAGGTGATCCTGACCACAGGGTCGCAGGGGGAGCCCATGTCGGCTCTGACCCGTATGTCGGTAAACGATCACAAGGCCATCGAGATCATGCCCGGCGATACGGTCCTCTTTGCCGCAACGCCGATTCCTGGTAACGAGAAGTCGGTTGGCCGCACGATCAACAATCTGTACCGGCGTGGCGCTGAGGTGATCTATGACCGGAGCGCCGGCGTTCACGTCTCGGGCCACGCCAGCCAGGAGGAGCAGAAGCTGATGATCAACCTGACCCGGCCGAAGTTCTTCGTGCCGGTTCACGGTGAGTACCGGATGCTGCTGCACCATAAGCGGTTGGCGGAGGCCTGCGGGATTCCGACCGAGAATATCCTGATCGGTGAGAATGGTGCGATCTTTGAGTTCACCGCCGAGAGCGCTCAGATCGCAGGGAAGGTCACGTCGGGACAGGTCCTGGTCGACGGCCTGGGGGTCGGCGACGTGGGCAACATTGTCCTGCGGGATCGCAAGCAACTCTCGCAAGATGGGATTCTGATTGTTGTTGTGGCCGTCGATCCCGAGTCGGGTGACATCGTTGGCGGTCCGGATATCGTCAGCCGCGGCTTCGTCTACGTTCGGGAGTCCGAAGGGCTCCTGGAGGAGGCAAAGGAGCGGGTGAAGAAGGCGCTATACGACCAGATGGGCCGGAATGTGACGGAGTGGGCGGTCCTGAAGAGCGGTGTCCGTGACGCCCTCTCCCGGTACCTCTACGAGAAGACCCGCCGGCGTCCCATGATCCTGCCGATCATTATGGAGGTCTAGGCGGTGCCCCCTGCTGGGGCAAGAGTGACGTAACAAAAAGAGGGCACGCTAGTGGAGCGGGGAGAACCCGCTCCATTTCCTTTGTCGGGAGGTGGCCTCCGCATGCCGAACTTTCGGGACTGGACGGCCTCCGAGATCATGGTTCAGATGCCACAGGCCCGGAACGTGCTTGCCAAGCACTTTGGGCCCGAGGGGGTTCGAACGGGCTCAGGATTCAGTTTGAGGGACCTGGCCCGCAAGAACGAGGTCGATCTCAGCACAGTGGTGCGTGACCTGAACGACATGGCCAAGGCAACCGGCACGGTCTGGTAACTTGCAGGAGCCCGCTCAAGTCGAGCGGGCTCTCTTTCCCGGCGGGAAGGATGCTGAGGGTTTGGTCGGAGATACTAAGCCCAGACTACTGCTGCCAGGAGCGTGACACATGAGGTACAGCGACGATGATTTCCTTTTCCGTGCCTTTGCGGCCGGGACGCCGGATGCTGATCCCGAGACGGTGCGTGCCGACCCCGCGGTTGATCCCGGAACCACCCCGGGAAAGCCCGGGAAGGCACCGGGCCGGGGGAAGAAGAACGCCCCTCTGGAGAACCTGGAGGCGCTCGGTACGACCAGGGTGCCGCAGGTGACGCAGAATATCCATCTGCTCAGCATTGTCGGCCAGGTCGAAGGCCACCTGACCCTACCGCCGCAGAACAAGACAACGAAGTATGAGCATATCATTCCGCAATTGGTGGCGGTGGAGCAGAACCCGGAGATCGAGGGGCTGCTGATCGTCCTGAACACGGTCGGCGGTGACGTGGAGGCCGGTCTGGCGATCGCCGAGATGGTCTCCAGCCTCTCGAAGCCCTCGGTCTCGCTGGTGCTGGGTGGTGGCCACTCGATCGGTGTGCCGATCGCCGTCTCAACCACCTACTCGTTCATTGCATCGACCGCGACCATGACAGTCCATCCGATCCGGTTGACCGGCCTGGTGATCGGGGTCCCGCTACACACGAAGATGCACAGAGTACGGACGAGCTACAGGAGCTATTTCGCTTCGAGCTGGAATCGGCCCTGCAAGCGGAGCGCCGGCTTACCAAAAGCGACACGTATTGGGCTCGGGTCCGAGCGGTGGAGGAGGAGACGGGGCGCCCGTTTGGGGAGTTGGTGCATGAGTTGCGCCTGAAGGTGAAACCGGGGGAGATTCCGGGTCGGCTGGGGGTGAGCCGGCACTTCCTCTACGAGCACTTCGGGTGGGCGATGGACAAGATCGCCTGGGTGGAGCGGCAATATGGGAAGCCCCTGGGCCAGGTTGTGGCTCAGAGGCGTGCTGAAGGGGTTTCGATGGAGGTGATGGCTGCGGAGTGGGGGGTGGCGGTGACGACGTTGTACAACGCTGCCAGGCCTGTCTAGTCAGTCCAGAACCAAAGGGGGAGCCCCTCTGCGAGGAGGCTCCCCCTCTCAATATACCGCAGATTGCACCCTGTATAGTCGGCAGGCCGCATGTCACGGGCCACTTGTCGCTCTGACTACACACCAGAGTCTGAGGTAGTGTTAGCTGAGCCGGAAAATCGGAGCAGCTGGAAATGGACCTTCCCAGACCTTCTTGAATACATACTCTTTCGTTGAGGTGGCCCCCGGATCACTCGTGAGCGGAGTGTAAAACGCTCCAGGACCCATGATAGTTGTCCCACCGGAATGTGTGTGGTCCATCCCCCTAAAACCAATCCAGATAAGCTGGCCTTTCTTCAAGGTCACGGGTTCGAATTGAAAGGTGTGCCAAGTGAATGACGACACTACTGCGAATGATTCTCGAAGGATGTAGTGCGGCATGTCGTTGAGATTCTGACGGAGAGTGACGACAACTGTCACGGGGGCTCCATTGCGACCAATAGGCATCGCAACGGAAGACACGAGTACGTCCTCGGTTAGAGTAACACCAAATGAAAACTCGCGATTTAGGGTGCCAGTGGCTGTAGGAGGATACTCACTGTTTATGCTTAACATATAGGTTCCTCCGATAGTTCTGTAGTCATTGACTATGGTATCATAATGAGGACAAGAAAGGCGAATGGGGCGATTGCTGTGCCCATCACAAGATTCAAGATACAAGGCATCAAGGCACTCCACTATGCAGAGTGCACCGACGTACCGAAATTGATGGTCATCACTGGTCCGAACGGCGTTGGAAAGTCTACTCTTCTGCATGCGCTGAAGCAGAGATATGGCGAGCAGGTGGGGAGTGGGCAGATTCTCTACGTGGGTCCGCACCGGGCTTGGAGACGGCAGTCGCTTCGCACAATGTTCCTCCACGGCCGTGATGTTGACTACCGACAGTTGCTAAGCATGGAACAGTTGGCTCGGATTGATGGGCTCACTATCGGAAACCACCAGAGAACGCCTGACTCGGTTGATGAAGCTCAAAGCATGATAAAGTTCTCGCTAGCACAGATTGAGGTCAGGCGACAGGCAGCGATAACGACTCTATATGACAAGGGGCGTGCAGAGCCTTCCTACGTGGATGTGTACAAGCCGCTTCGCACCATGGTGGACATCCTACTCCCTCACCTAAAGTTTGATCGAGTCAGCTTTGACAACAAAGATGACGTCAGATGCCTCTTTGCACGGGCTGATTCAGAGAGTCACCCAGCCGTTGACATTGATGACCTTAGTTCTGGTGAGAAGGCGACAATTGCCCTCCTCCTTCCGCTGCTAGAAGCCGAGATCAACGTGGAGCTTGGAAAACTCTCAGGGAGCATTGCCGAAGATGCTGGAGAAGTAGTCTGCATCATTGACGAGCCTGAACTCCATCTGCACCCAATATTGCAGGAGAAACTCCTAGACTACTTTCGGCAAGTGGCTGAAGGGGGAAAGGCGCAGTTCATTATCAGCACCCATTCTCCTGTTATCATCAACTCAGCGACAGTTGATGAGTTGTTTTTGATGACGGCAGGACTGGGTGCAGCGCACAATCAACTCGTTCCAGCGGTGTCCGAGATGTCGAGAATAGAGGCGGTCCGTAGTCTTGCGGGAGATACGTATAGGCTAACGTCGGGAAGACCTCTCGTGTTAGTTGAAGGTGCCAATCCAAGGGAGAGTAAGGACGAGCCCAGTGATGTTAGGCTCGTTGAAATGCTGTCTCCAGCTTTTCGACGGTATGCGTTGCTATCTCTTGGAGACAAAGAACGGATACGGCAACTAGCCGGTGCTCTGGACCAGCTACTGGTGCCTGGGTATGGGAGCCAGGCATTTGCCATTACTGACATGGATCAGGCCCTCCCGTCAGCTGGCTCGGCGGATAGAGTGTTCAGGTGGCCCGTAGCTATGATCGAGAACTTCCTGTTGAGCCCTGACGGGATGTACGCTGTACTGGAGCCCTATCGAGAGCAAACCGGAGTTAATTCTGGCAGGCAGGTGCTCCAACTGTTGAGAGAGATAGCTGACCATCAGCGGACTGAAGAGGTACGTCTTCGGGTGGCTGAGCGCATGCGGCCGTTCCGGTGGCATTTTCAGGGTAGGTCGGTAGACGAACTCATGGATAATTGCAACAAGGCGAAGGTCAGCTTGGAGAACGTGATTTCTCGGGACGTTGTGCAGTCCGCGTTTAGCGAGGCCGAAGCCGAGGTGGCGGAGATTGTCCGAAGTGGGCGTGAACTGGAGTTTTTCCACGGGAAGACGATCCTAAAGACGTTTTTTGGTCGGGTGGGCAAGAGAACCGGGCTTACCTACAAGTCTTTCTGCATTGAAATTGCACGGCACCTCGGGAGGGTGTCCGAGCCTTCCGGCATGGCCGCAATCAGGCATCAGATTGACACCTACATTCCAACTAGGCTTAAGGACGTTCTCATTGAGTTGCGGGGTTTTCCCGGAACAGGGCCTGTGCAGGCTCTTGTTCCCCGCCTAGAAGAGGCCCTCGAGGCTCGCTCCAACGGTACAGTCTCGGATCAGCACACACTCAAGACTGAGCTTCTGCGAACCCTCCATGATGTCGCTGTGAGTTCGACGGATCGCGGAGTCATCAGCAGGATTGAAGAAGCCTATGGTCTAGCCCACTCCATTCGAGTTCCGCTGTGACTCGGCCACGTTCCTTCTTAGTGAGGATCTTCACCGACCAGGGGGTAGTCGTTACTTGATTGACTGGACGCTTGAGGCGTCGGCATGGATTCCGGACAACATCATGGGACCTATTCCCCTTAAGAGCATACACATCGACATGACCAGAACCAGGCCGCACATGAGATTTGAGCATAGACAAGAGCCACCCGTGAACACGATGCCTGGCGGGGAGTTCCCGCCACCGGAGGTCATGAAAAGACTACACCAGGAGGCTGCCGATCAGCGGAGGGTGTCCATCACGACCAAAGTGCGAGCTGAGGAGTCGCGAGACGCATCGCTCTTGGCTATTGGCCTTTCGGAGCACTTCCTAGACTGGTTGTCGTTTCTACTCCTTGATCGAGTCTACGCATTGCATTATGGAGGCATCGTGAGTGCTGAGGCTCAAGAGAGTTTGGGGGCCGGCAGGATACTCAATACCGTGAAGACGACCATGGGATTCCGACCATCCTTCGAGGAGCGTACTGGGCACCGTGGAGCAGTGGCTATCAGCACATACAGGCCACCTAGAGACCTGAACCTGCGGGAGTACATAGAGCGAATTCCAGGCAAACCTCTCATCTCCGCGCTGACGTGGTATCGTAAGGGACACTCAGCACTCACCCCCGAAGATCAGTTTGTAAACTGGTGGACAGGCTTGGAAATCCTATCTGTGGCCATAGATCCTAAGGCGACCAGACCGGTAAAGTGTCCTGGGTGTGGAATGATCAGGATGATCGGCGCGGCCAACACAGCTGCCCTACGTCAACACATAGAAGCAACCCTCAACCTTTCCGATAAGGTATTCGAGCGGCTTCACCGCATTCGCTCTGCCATTATCCATGGGGGCAAGTCACTAGATGAGCCTAGCCGCAGCGAACTGGCGACCTACTTGAATGGGCTGTCGACGCTGTTTGTCTCCATGGCTCTGCGAGTATTCAATCAGGATAGACCGGTCGACGGGATACCAGCTTGGTATCATCACCCGGTGCTGGGATCCCTTGAGCACTTGTCAGTCACCCTAGGTCAACTCCCCAAATAGGCCGGTTTATAATGTCGTGATGATCAAGAGGGGTAGCATCGTGGTTGCTACCCCTCTTGATCCTTCAGTCCACCCCAGAGGCTCGCCTTCGCTGATGAGGCGCCGATCGTCTGATCTCGCCAGCCAGAATATCCGCCATGGCCCTCAGTCCCCGATCGGCCTTCTCCGGGTTGTAGACCGGCCGTGCTACGACTCTCATGACCTGCTGCGCTTGCTGACGTCTTGGCATGGTGTAGGTCCTCCAAGGTAGGAATGTTGCAGATGGAGCGACAGCCGCCCGCCAAGTCTGGCAGGGCTCTCCCGTCTCCTAGTCTGCCCAACTCGGCTGAATGACTACCGAGCCCTATCTGGCTTCCCTACCTCGCTCCTGAGCCCCGCGGGTCTTGACCCGCTCGTACTCCTCCAGCACGGCGTGAGCCACCTGGTTCCGCATCTCGGCCGTCACCGGATGGGCGACATCCCGGTAGCGGTCGCCCTCCTTGCGCTGTGGCATGGCCACGAAGAGCCCCTTGTCGGACTCGACCACCCGGACCCCATGGACGACGAAGGCGCCGCCGATGGTCACGCTGCCGATCGCCCGGGTGGGGCCGTCGTTGCCCAGGTCGTGGAGCTGCACGTTGGTGATCGGGATCTTGTTCTCTTGGGTAGCCATCTTGTGATTCCCCTTTCTTTACCGGCCCTGTACACACAATCCGGGGGGCAACCGGGGGTGATTGGGGATTGTACCCGGTGGCGACCGGCTGTCAAGGGGCGAGTTCGGTGGACCTGCTATAGCCTTGACAGCCTCCAGGGCGCCACCGGGTAGCCTGCTACTAACCCGGCTGCTCCCCACCGTGGGATGCTCACGTCTCTCTTCTTGATCTTTGTCTACGGATGTCGGCGATCTCCTAACGCTCGATTCCTCCACGACCGTCTGCCCTTTCCAGGTTCAACTTGGTGTGTAGGCCAAGGCAGACGTTGTGCAGGACCCGGCCAGAGACGTAGAGGTACACCTCGGGGCTCTGCGCCCACCTGGCCGCTTCATAGAGGCGTTTGGCCGCCATGTCTCCCTTCAACTCCTCCCGAGGCTCTCGGCCTAGCGGGGGGAGTTTGTGCTTCTCCAGAAGCTTGTCGGACCACATCCGGGCGGTGAGAGCTGCAGTGGGGTCACCGCAGCGCTCTGCCTTCTGGGCGACTCGCTCCAGGAACTCGGCCTTCTGCTCATCCCTCATCGCCCAGAAGGGCCTTGAGAGGTCCAGACTCGCTTCGGGCCACTGGTCCATCTCGTGCCTCCTTTCGCTGGATCACCCGGGGAACGGGGGCTGGGGGGCGGGCCGGGTGAATGGTGCATTCTGTCCGCCGGCGCCCGGCTGTCAAGGTCGATCTTCTTGTATCTTTCTTTAGCCTTGACAGCCTCTCTGGCGCCAGCGGAGATCCTGCTAACAGCCCGGCCCACCCTCCAATCCACTATAGGGGCGCTTGTCGGCTGCGGCGGCTAGTGCGAGGTCGGCTTGGAGGTCGTGGTCGGCGTCGGGGCCTTGGGCAGGTTGGGAGAATCGGTGACCTTCGGGCCATTCACAAAGCGGGACTCAGGCCGCGGTGTGCCCAACAAGGCGTCACCGACACCGAGGATCGGCCGGTTCTCAAGGCGGAGCTGTGGGCCGTCACCAACCTTCGGACCGTTCTCAAACCGCAGGATGTCGATGGGCTCGATCGGGGAGAACATCGGGCTGAACTGTGCCACCGAGAATCACCTCCTTTGCTAGCAGATATCGATCGGCTCAATCGGCGACAGCCTCATCACCTGGATCACCTCCTCCGGGGCCATCTTGGACCAGCGGAACGGGGGATCTGGGTCGAAGGGGAGATCGGATCTATCGAGAAGGGCTTGACCAGCCTTCTGGGCTGCTGCGGCGAATGCTTCGCACTCGCTGATCAAGCTCTGGTCCAGCTTCTGTTCCTCCAGCCACAGGCGGAGGGTGGCGGCCAGGTCCAGCAGGAGTGCTCCCTGCTCTACGGCCGAGAACTGATCCCACTCAAAACGGCCCACTGTCCATCACCCTTTCCGTTAGGAAGAGGAGCGGGTCGACCGGCATCCCCTGGTAGTGGATCTCGAAGTGTAGATGGGGGCCTGTGGAGTTGCCCGAGGTCCCCGCATAGGCGATCACCTCGCCCTGGTCGACGGTCTCTCCGACCGAGACGGCCAGGGCTGAGTTGTGGGCGTAGAGCGTGCGATAGCCCGAGGCGTGTTGGAGCGTCACGAAGTGGTCGTAGACCTGGTTGTAGCTCGCCTCAACCACCTGGCCGCTCTTGCTGGCCCGGATCGAGGTGCCCGAAGACACGGCCATGTCGATCCCGCTGTGTAGCCGGAGTTGCCCGTCGATGGGGCTGTAGCGCATCCCGAAGCGGCTGGTGATCGGCCCGAGGGCCGGCCACGCAAAGCCGTCTGTGGGCTCCCAGAGGACCGGGGGATTCATGACCGGGACCAGGACCTCATCCTCCGATACAGCGACCTCATCGAGGATCAGATAGCCCTCCAGCAGTTCGGCGGCCAGGCCTGCCTTGGTCGCATTCAGGAAGAGGCCGTAGACCGCCTCTGGGTCGTCCCAGAAGGTTGATAGGTGCGGTCTGATATCCTCGGCATGGTCCATGACGTGTTGCTTCAGGAGGCTCCGCCACTGAGCGTAGGCAGCGCCCCACAACTGCACCTGCTCCTCGGGGTCAAGGAAGAAGGGGCCGGGCGGGCAGCTGATCGTGTCGTCAGGGTGCTCCAGGCAGTACTCCTCGGCGTCCTCTTCCATCTGGTCGAGGACCTCATCCACCTTGTCTGCGTAGAGTTCGGCCACGGAGGGCACAGGAAGCTGAAAGGCGTGCTGTGCCCCGTCCCAGGCGGCGAGAATGGCCCAGTCCACGCCGGCCTCGTAGTCAATCTGCCGGTAGAGCGCCTCCAGTTCCGGTGGGACCAGGAGGCCTTGTTCGTGGACGTTGAGGGGGAGGGTGTTCACCATCCCCCCGAAGCTGGCCACCAGGGCGGCGACGAGGGCGACCAGGAGCCCGAGCGCTCCCATGATGATCGTGGAGCCGTTCATGGCGCTACTCCTTCATCTCGCCGGGCTTGGTGGTGAAGTACTCGTACTGGTAGGCGGAGAGGAGCAGGAGGAAGGGCAGCCGGTAGGGGCCGAGCACGTAGAGCCCCTGACCGGGCGAACTGCCCCGGACGAAGGAGGCCTCGGCATCGGAGAGTTGGCAGTACTGCTGCATCTCGGGGAGCGCCTCGCCCTGGTCGAAGAGGACCTTCAGGTCGCTGGTCTTGACGATCGTGCGGCCTACATCCGTCGCCATGAGCCGCTCCAGGAGCTGACTCACAGCCGCCGGGCAGCAGCGCCACTTCCGGCCTCGGGTCCAGATCATGCTGATGTACTCAGCGGCGATCGGCTCCTGCAGGAACCAGAGGATCTCCTCGAAGTAGAGGTGGGTGTTCCGCTTGTGGTAGCGGTTGAGGCCGACCCTGCCCCACATCCAGTTGACGATCCAGGGCATGGCCATCTGCCGGGTGGCGGGGTCCAGTTCCCGTAGGTTGAGGCTGATCAGGCGAGCGCTGCCCAGGTCGAGGTTGGTCCGGGCGTTGAAGAGCTGCATGGGGCCGAACCGGAAGAGGTCCATCGCCTCAGCTAGGTCGGGTTCAAAGCTGCGTAGCTCGTCCTGGAGGTCATCCAGGACCGGCATCGCCTGGGTACGGTACCGGCCGCCATCCAGCAGGTCCGATTGGGTTTCGGGGGTGATTCCGTACCGGCCGTAGGCTCGGACGATCGCGTGCATCACGTGGGCCTTCTGGACCGGGTCGAAGCGGCGCTGTCCATCCTGGCCGGGGGTGCCGATCTGGTACTCCAGCCAGTTGGTCAGCAGCGGGATGAACTTGTCGAGCGGGCGCCCCTTCTTGTAGCCGGAGCGCTCATCGTCCCAGTCGAGGGTCAGGTCCATGATGTTGATGCGGTGCGGCGACCCGCCACCCAACCGGACGACAACCCCGCCGAGATCCCGGACCATGGAGTCCATCTCCCCGTCCGGGTCGCCAATGATTTGGGTGTCATCGGTCATGGTGTGGACATGCTGGATCTTGGAGCGGAGCCACATGGTCTTTCCAGAGCCGGGGACGCCGAGGAGGACCAGGTTGTAGTTCTTGAGCGCCCAGAAGTCGAGGGCGATCAGGGAGTTGTTCAGGCGGGAGAGGCCGGCGTACATCCCTGAGGGGTGCATCAGCTGCTGTGCATCCAGCGGGCAGAGGTGGGCCAGGCCATCGGTCAGCATGTTGCGGTAGGCTTGGATCGTGTCGTAGCCGATGGGGAGGCAGGCCAGGAGTCCCTCTTTCTGCTGCCGGAAGGCAGGGCTGGCTTTGATGTCGGACTGGTTGAGCAGCGACTCCACCGTGCGGACATCATCCTGCAGTTGCTCCAGGGAGTCGGCGGTCACTGCCACGTACATGGCGGAGTAGAACCAGCGCTGATGCCCCTGCTCCAACTGCTCCCGGCAGTAGACCGCCTGCTCCTTGAACTTGAGGATGCGGTGGTCGGGGGTGTAGCCCTCGAACTCATCCTTGGCGGCGGCGACGGTCAGGGTGCGGATGCGCTCATCCAGGTGGCGGAGGGCCTCGCCGGTGTCGACCGGCTGCACGTGGATGCTGATGTCAAGGTTGAGCTGGCTGTTGGTCAGGTGGCGAAGAGCGTTGTACTGCAAGAAGTTCGGCCAGCCCCGGACCGCCAGGATGGTCCGGTAGCAGCGGTTCAGCTCCAGGTGATGCTTGTGGAAGGCGACATCCTGCGGTGCGATCACGTCGATGAACATCTGGCCGGCTTCGGAGAAGGGGTCGTCCGGCTCAAAGTAGTTGGTGGTGTTCGCCATGGTCAAACCCTCTGGGGCAGCCATCGTGAGTAGGCTATTGTGATCGGCGGGCTGCTTGTGGGTGATGACGAGATCAGGGTTCAGGTCGGCCCAGAGGAGGCAGAGCATTTCCCAGGTGGTCAGGCGCCGGGACTCAACGCCCACGGCGTGTAGCTCCGAAGTGGCCCGAGTGCAGAGGTGCTGCAGTTGCTTGGCTACCTTGTCGATGACCTCCGGGGAAGGCTTGCCCACGGGGTGGGCCGCCTTGACCACGAGGTACAGCCCAGCCTGGGGGATGTGGTTGAGCCGCACCAGACTGGTGATGTGCTGCCGGTAGTCCATGAGCCAGGCTCGCCGCTCGTCGTGATCTGGCAAGCCCTCCATCCGCTGCTCGATGCTGGTGATTAGCTGCTGCGGGTCCACCGGCCGGGAGGAGAATCGCCACTGGAAGCTCTCCGTCCGGCCGTTCAGGAACTTAAACAGGTGGTACAGCGCCCGCTCTTGCTCTGCCTCACTGCAGGTGGAGAGGTTGCGGGTGGCGACCTGGAGGATGGCGACCCAAGTGCCGGGCTGCCCATCCGGGACGATCTTCATCATGTCTCGGCCTACCGCTTGAATAGGCAGTTGCTGGCCCGCCATGATGCGCCGGAAGTTCTGAAAGCGTTTGACGTACCGCCGGCGACCAGGGCGGAAGGGCAGGACCTTGTCATCAGGCACGGGGCTTTCGCTCCTTTCGCTGCGCCCACCGGCGGAGCAGGAGGTAGACTCCCGCTCGCCAGAGGGACCGGACGTGTTTCCTCCTCGTCGCCAGTTGGTGGCGGAGGGTTGGCGGGGGGATGACGCCCCACCGCTGCGGGGTAGTGAAGAACCGCCACTGGACCCGGAGCCAGTACTCGACCGGCTTGCCCTGTGGCTGGAAGTAGCCATAAGCGAAGCCTGGTAGGCTGGCCATGAAGGCGAGCGGGTAGCCGATCTCACCCCACCGACCGAACAGGAGCAGACTGGTGGCGGCGCCCACGAGACCGAGGGCGATCCCTTTCATCTGTCGTCCCCGGAAGGACTTGTAGACTCGGGGTTGCGCCTCCACCAGAGGAGCCGGGACAAACGCTCTCGACGGCATTTCGCTTTCACCTCTGTCAGTCTGGCTTTCGAGTGTTGCCTGGCGAGGTGCGGGGACTCTTGTCGACCTCGTGAATGGCAAGGACCGTATCGAACTTGTTGGTATGGGGCGAAGAACACCCCATGTCGATCACGTAGTCCTTTCCAGCCTGGGCTGCAAAGGGTGCTCCGATGGTGGCGACGCTGCTGCTGGCTCCCGAGGGCAATGCTGCCGGGGTGTTCACCCAGCTCTCATACGTCGGAATCCCGGGCCGGGCCGCCGCCCCCGGAGCCATGGCCCCACCTATCGGGACCGGCGCCACCGGGTACATCGAAGGGCCGGACGGAGTCTGCGGGATCGCTGCAGCTGCGGGTGGCTTCACCGCCGCCGCTCCCGCCGCATTGGCGGCCAGGCTGAGCCCCTTGAGCCCCATCAGCGTGTGAGCAACGGTCAGCAGGCCGCCGGCCCCGGTGTTCCCCTGCCCCACGATCCGCTTCACGATGTTGGGCAGGAAGATTGTCATCATCAGCACCGAGAGAGCCGGGACGGCATTCCAGACCGAGTTGACGATGTTCCCGCCGATAAACATGCGGATAGCTAACCGGAGCATCGCCACGATGATCAGGAGAACAGCGTTCAGCCCGAGGAAGGACCGAAAGGCGGTGCGAGGGATGTCCTCCAGCGTGGGGATCAGGTAGACGGGCCAGACCAGAGGTGCGATGATCACGGCGATCGCCATCTCCGCCATGCGGATGCCCCCGATCAGGAACCAGAGGATCAGGAGCACCGCCAGCGCCATGAAGACGAAGAGCAACAGGAGCAGGCTGTTCGGCTGCCCGAGGGGGGCGGTCAGGAGCTGCCAGACCTGCCCCGTATCGGCCGGGCCGCTCCAGGTCATGTCCAGGTAGTCCCGGAGCCCGGCCAGCAGCGTGTTGAAGATCCGGATCCAGAGCCCATAGAAGTGGATGGAACCCACCGTCATGAACGCCGCCACAGCGAAGCGCTTGAACCAATCCGCTATGCTGCTGGAGCGGCCGAGCATTCCTGCCTCGGTCACCTCCCCCAGGGAGATCACCGTGCAAAGGGCCAGGAGCAGCAGGCCGGCGAGGCGCATCCCCTTGTGGATGTCCTGGATCGCCGAGTGGGTGGTGATATCCTCGGTGCTGCCGAGGAAGATGTTCTCGGCCTCCTGCATCAGCTGTGCAGTCTGGGGCGCCTGCCCCTGGAGCCGGTTCTGGAGCGTCTTCTGGAGCGAATCCCAGAAGCGGGCCACGATCGTGCTGCCCACATCGGCCGATGCCGGGGCGGGTGCCACCAGGGAGAGGGCCAGCAGACAGGCCGTTATGAGCCAGAGTCGTCTTGTCATTGCCTTCCTCCTCACTGCCAGAAGACCGGGAGGTAGGATGTGGGGAAGCCGAACCACTCCACCAGGCTGTGGGCGATCATCCGGTCGCCGGCCAGGAAGATGAAGGCGAAGAAGGCCTTGATCAGGAGGTCCTGTGCCCGGCTCCGTTCGTGCGGCAGCTCGGTGGAGCCCATGCGGGCGATGGCCATGAAGAAGGCCAGGTCGGCGAGGGCGAGACCGACACCCCGGACCATGAGATAGTCCTGGATGATCTCGGTGTTACCGTTCATCTCTGTTCACCTCCAGGTGGGGGAGCCCCCCGGGCCCGCAGGCGGCCCAGGGGGCGTGCCTGCCTACTGCCAGAGGAAGGTGGGAATGGCGGTCGGGTCGATGTTGAACCAGGTGACGAGGCTGGAGAGGATCATCTTGTAGCCGATGACCGCCACGAAGCCGGCGCCGCTCCAGATCATCTTCTTGGTCCCCTTGTTCACCTCGTGCGGCAAATTACTAGTTGACCGCTTTGGCCCCCGCGGAGACGCGCGGCTGCTCCTCGTGGTAGAACCGGATCCACTCCGTGATGGCACGCTCGGCCTCGGCAAAGGAACGGAACTGGTGCTGCCAGACGCATTCCTCCTTGAGGGACCGGAAGATCGCTTCACGATCGCGTTACCCTCGGGCGATCGGTAGAACGGTGCGGTCCCTGGCGGCCTCCTGTGCACGCCCACGCCGGGCCGACTTCTCCCTACACTTGACCTGCAGGCCCAGCCCCTGCATGATCCGTTGGACCCGCTTGCGGTTGATCTGCAGCTTGTCCTTATGCACAAGCAGGGCATGGACCCGCCGGTAAACATAGGTGGGGAACTCCCGGCAAAGCTCCCTGATCCGCTTGATGAACCGCTCCTCCGCCTGGATTCGAGCTGACCCACCGAGGGGCTACTCAGCCTTCTCAAGCCACGCGTAAAAGGTGGAACCAGGCAGCTCCAGGGCGCTGCACACTCGTTCCACCGGGTACTCCTTCTGTTTGAGGTATGCGGCTATTTCCGGCCCCTTTTTTTGCCCCAGCCCAGCGTCTCCTGAAGGATCTGCTTCACCTGTGTGAGCTGGCCCACCGTCTGCTGTAGCCGCTTCACTTCCTCCTCCAGCTGACCGACACGTGGGTTTTCGTCATCGCCATTGCGAAGGCCGGCCATACCCGCCCCCAGCACCTGGTCCCGCCACTCAAAGTACTGCGCTTGCGTGATCCCGTACTTGCGCGCGAACTCAGCCGGGGTAATCTCCCCGCCGAATCTCTCCAGCACCACTTCCATCTTCCGCTTGGCCGTCCACCGGCGAGCCGGCTTCTGCAGTTTCCTCACTCAATGATAAAACCCCCGTCTTCCGGACTCACAACAGCCATTATACCGCGACTGTTGAGTGTCCAATCTGTACCGGGGTCAGTATAGAACTCAGTCTCTTGGAGAGTTGGTAGTCATGCTTGATCCACCCCTTGCTGGCGTCTATTGCTGTACCCCCGATGCGGATTGCATCGGGGGTAGGCATCTCTGAACAGACTCAGTGGCCAGCTTGGTGAGTCTGGAGGCTTCCTGTCACAGGTTGGTCGATGACCGAGTAGACGACCACGCCGTCCTGCCAGACGGTTATCGTGATTCGCCCGGGCTTCTTACCCTGGCCGGTCACCAGACCGACTCGGACGGTGTACTCGCCGCTGCGGCCCTCGAACTGCGCCGCCGTCGGGGTGACGACCAGCCAGTCGAACTGGGTCATTTTGAGTTCCAACCCAGTGGTCCGCAGGTTCAAGGTGCCGGTTACGGCCGACTTTCGCGGGTCTTGTCCCGGTCGGACCTCGAAGGTGAGCTGGTCCTTACCGGAGCCCCACGAAGCGCCGCCGATGGTGAAGCCCTTGCCATCGCTTACTACGATCTCGGAGTCGGTGACCGGGGGAGCGATGAAGTAGCCGTTGCCAATGAGGGAGACGGCGATGCGGTAGAACCCTTCCGGCAGGTTGGCTGGCGTGGAAGCAGTGCCATCCCCCTGCACCGGGACGACATAGGCCGGGAGTTCGGTCGCCGTTCCATCCGGGTTGAGGCGGGTGACCTGGAACTGGACCTGGGTCAGAGAGAGATCGCCGTGATAGCCATCATCGGCTTGGGTTACCTGGGCAGCTAGCAAACTCGCACCACCCGTGAAGGAGAGGCTGGCATTCTCAGGCTCGACAAGCAGGGCGGCGGAGGCTTCCGCTGGCAGCATGAACCGACTCGGATTTCCAGAAAAGGTCGCCAAGACCGGGTAGCTACCCTCGGGCAGCGGGATCGGGTAGCTCAGGGTAGCCATGCCGTCCGCACCGGTGGTGGCACTGCCGACGATCTCCCCATCGACCGCGAAGGTGATCGTCTCGCCAGGTTTCGAACCGTTATAGCCGGTCAGCACCGCCCGCATGACAGTCGGGTCGGAATACTGGCCCGGTTCGGCGATGAGGGTGAGCTGGGTCACATCGCAGACGGTGAAGGGGATCGAGATGGTGGTCGTGTTATCGGCGTTATCCACCGCGATCACCTGGACCACGTGCTCACCGGGGACGGTGACCGGTGTGCCGCTCTCGTATGGCTGACCGTCCAGGGTGATCGTCACTTGGCTGATGCCGGAGGTAGCATCGGTTACGGTGATCAACGGGCTGACGCTGCTCTCGCACTCATTAGGGATGCCGGAGTACTCCGCCGTGGGCGGGGTTCGGTCAACGATGATCGTAATTACGTCCTCGGCTGGGTTCCCGGCGTTATCCCGGCACCGGATGATGATGGTGTAGATGCCGTCGCCGGGCAGAGGGAGACCGTTGGAGCAGTCCACCCAGGGACCGCCGTTGACCGAGCACTCGATGGGCCCGACGCCGGATGTACCGTCGGAGGCACCAGGGCTCAAGGTACCAGTGGAGGAGTCGAAGGAAGGCGAGAGGACCGGCGCGGTGGTATCGATACCGATAGTCACGGAGCCGGGGGCAGAGGTGTTGCCGGCGCTGTCGGTGGCCCTGTGCCAGATGGTGGTCGTGCCATCCTGGGTGACAGGGATGCCGGAGGGGGGGGATGTATGCCAGGTGGCGCCACCATCTGTGCTGTACTCGATTCCGCTGACGCCCGTGCCGATTGTCCCGTCGGAGACATCCAGGATGACGGTCACCGGCCCGGTGTACCAGCCTGTGGGTGGCATCTCGGGGACCGACGGGGTGACGACCGGCGGGGTGGTGTCGACAATGAACTGAACGGTAGGACCCGTTACTGTACCCACCGACGGGGTAACGCTGTAGGTGCAGTCGGGCAGGTCTGGAGGGGTATAGGACCAGTTGCCGTCGTCGTTTACGGGTAGCGTCACCATCCAGCTTTCGCCGGTGCACTCCTTGATGAAGCGGATGGTGATGGTTGCTCCCGACGGGGCGGTTCCGCCGATAGGCTGCGAGGGATCCCAGACGGAGCCATCCGGCAGGCTGATAGTGATGGGAATGGGGGACGTTAGGACGACTGGTCCTACCACTGCCTTTGCTGACTCGTATCCATTCGGCCCCAACGCAGTAACGGCGAAATGGTAGGAGACTCCGTCCGCTAATCCCGTGACGGTGTAGGTGTTCGTGGTCTTCCCGACACTCCCAACAGATGTCCAGGTGACCCCAGCGTCAGTGCTCCGGTAGACACGGAACCCTTGCAGGGACGAAGACATTTGGGCAACCCAGGTCAGGGTCGCCTGCCCTTCCCCGTTCGAAGCCGTTACTTCAGTCGGGAGAGGTGGCAGTGTCATATCTTCCCCTGGCCAATAGGTTACGGTGTTGCTAACAGCCGAAACGTTGCCGGCCTTGTCACGGGCAAGAATTCGATACTCATAGCCATAGTACGGACTGATGCCCTGAGGGTAGAAGTACTCAGCTCGGGTATGTGTCGTCACAGTTCCTAGTGGCTCGGCAGATGTGCCCCAACTCTGCCCGATGATCCTCGTTTGCAGCAAGTACGTGTCCAGATCAGGATCAGCAATTGGGTCCCAGGCAATTGTGCGGTGATACGGGCCGAACTCCGTCAGGCGCACGTTGCTAGGGGCTGAAGGTGGAGTTACGTCGGCAGGATCGCTCGTCAGCACGTCCACCTCGTGTATCAGGAGGGAGGCACCATATGATAACTGAAATCGAATCCGTTTCACGCCGGTAAGAGAGTTGGGGAAGACAATGTAGTGGGGTCTGTCAAAGGTTCCTACTCTAGAGACTTCAACTCCGGCGCCGTCGTACAGGATGACGAGCATCGTAGCTCCCCCCGGTTCGGGCATGTGGAACTTGACACCTCTGATGGTAATATCACCCATTATAGTGTACTCCAGGTAACCATCGGGACCCAGAAGAGTCGCAGCCGTGGCTAGGTTGCCATCGGTTGCAGCTTTCATGTTCTCGGCCCGAGAAGACTTGGATGGCTCAGCCCCGAGTAATGCCCCAGATTGCATCGGAACGGCGTATCGGATAGTGGGAGGGTTGCCACTCTCAGCGTCGGATGTAGGACCCATAGGGATTACTTTGAACATGTACGTGTGGCCGTTTGTCAAGCCGGTAACCGTGTGAGAGAACGTAGTCGCACCCACTGAGGTGCGTGACCAGGTATGACCGTAGTCCCCTGACCAGTAAACAGCGTACCCCGTCACCTGCTGTGTGTCCCGAGGCTTCAACCAGGTGATTTCTACCGCCTGGTCGTGTGGATAGACCCATAGAGCGACCCTCTGCTGGTTAGGGATAGTCGCGCCCATGGGCCTTGTGGCGGCAACCATCTCATATAACTCGACTGTGAAGCCATACGGAACGTACATCCGGACATATCCTGGATTCGTAAAGGGTCCAGATATGGTGTGAACTCCAGTTGTCCCAACGGGCATTAGGCTGGTGCCAAGCGCTTCGCCTGTCCGTGAGTAGACGGTGAAGGTAACTCCGGGCGCCGTGGCATACTCGCTTTTAACACTTTTCACGTAGAAGTCAATCGAAGGGACAGTAGTGCTATCAACGTCTCTGATAACGAACTCGCTCCACCACCCTGAGGACGTGGGAGCCGCCCAAGCGCTCCAGCGCCCATAGGATGATAAGTCGCCGTCGGTAAGATGGTCGATGTCTCCGTACCCGTCTTGCCGACGTCCAGCCCAGTCAAGCGTTGATCCGACATTGAGTGCTTCGGCTACCTCAGAGAATAGCAACATACTGACCAAGACAAGTGGGAGCAGGCGTTTAAGCATGTGTTGTTTCTCCTTTTGTTCAAATGCCTCGTAAACCAGTTCCGGTTCGTGGACCGATGGATAGGCTCTGAACCATGATGGACGCTCGTTCTTACGTGTGGCAGACCGAAAGTTCCCGGTATCGGGCGGCGGAATGATGCTAGCGCCTCACCTCCCACAGTGATCAGAAGATCGATCCAGGAATGTTATCGAATCCAATATCAATCTAACAAGAATTGACCAAAATGAACAAGTAGGAAGAATAGATGTCCGCCAAAGACAGTCATCTGGCTCTGGAGTATGTGTGCAACTGGTTTAGTGATCATCTTGCAGGGATCCTAGAAACTGGGTAGAATACTATGTGTCGTATGCTCAGTATAGGAGGTCTGCAAGTTGGCACACACCCCCTACGCAGAACTGACCAGGCGCAAGCAAGAGCGGTGGGCCGCAGGCGAAAAGAAGCGGGCCGCCCTCCTGCTCCGCGTCTCGGACAAGAAGCAAACCAAGGATGACCAGGACGTACCAATCCCCGTACAGCGTGACTACTGCCTTCAACTCGTAGCCCGACACGCTGACGAATGGGAGATCGCCACCCAGGGCGGGGAGCCCATCGAGTACACCGAAGCCGGCGTCTCGGGCTTTAAGCTCAGCAAGGACGACCGCGAGATCCTGACCACCGCCATGGTGGACGCCGCAGATGACCGGTTCGACATCCTCGTCATCTACAAGACGGACCGTCTTTCCCGTAACTCCGAGGAGTACCCGATCATCATCCGCCAGTTCGCTCAGATGGGCGTGGAGATCTGGGTGTACGAAACCGGGCAGCCCCTCAAGTCCAGCACCCAGGTGGACAAGTTGCTCCGCTTCGTGGAAGGCTGGCAGGCCGAAACCGAATCGGTCAACACCCGGGTCCGTGTCACCAACGCCATGAAGCGCATGGCCGAGAACGGCAACTGGACCGGCGGAAAGACCAGCTACGGCTACCGCCTTAAGGATCTCTCCGCCGCCGAACTGGTCGACGCCAACGGTCGGGCCAGGAAGCGGCCGGTCCGCGGGATCGAGGTTGAGGAAGAAGAGGCCAAGTGGGTCCGGCTCATGTTCGACCTCTACGTCAACCAGGGCCTGGGCGGTACACAGATCGCCACCCTGATCAACAACCCGCCCTACATGGCCCGCAAGCGCAACGGTCAGCCCTGGGATGGACCGCAGATCCTGGAGGTCCTGAAGAACCCCATTTACATGGGGCGCCCGGCCTGGGGTAAGAACAGCTACCAGACCGGCCGTCGGGTTCGGAAGGACTCCAAGGAGTGGACCTGGTCGGAAGTCCACGTGCCAGAACTTGAGATTATAGATGAAGCAATCTGGCATAAGGCCCAGCAACTTAGAGCCGAGCGGTTCGGCGAGGTCAAGAAGGGCAAGCGCACTCCGCCCCGTGCCTTCACCAGTCACCTTCTGCTGACCGGCGCTGCCTTCTGTGGGTACTGCGGTCAGCCCCTGGTGACCAAGACTTACTCCAACAAGCGAACCAAGGCCGATGGCTCTGTCGTCCACGACAAGTATGAGGGTTACATCTGCCGGAACCATAAGCGGGGGGCCAAGAGCGAATGCCAGGCAACCCGTGGCTACTGGCGAAAGGATCTGATTGAAGATGCCGTCCTAACCCTGGTAGACCAGTGGTTCGGTCAGTTCGACTTCGAGCAGATCAAGGCCAAGGTGAAGGAGTCCTACGAGGAGTCCAGCGGCCAGGCCGAACAGGGCCTGGAGGCACTGAGGGAAGAGGTAGAGAGCCTGCTTGCCCGCCGGACCTACTACACTGACCAGCTCAACCTCGCGATCACCGGCAAGCAAACCCGCATTCCCCTCTCGGTGATCGAAGAGCAGCTCAACCAGATCGAGGAGGAGCTTGCCCGGTCTCAAGCCCAGCTGGCCGAGCTGAACAAGCACCGATCGGCCCGGATGGTGGAGGAGGAGACCCTGGCCCAACTGGCGCAGATCCTCCCCCGGTGGACAACCGCCTTCAAGCAGGCGCCGGCCCACCAGCGGAAGTTCCTGCTGAACCAGGTGGTCGAGCGGGTAAACGTCTACGACGACACCATGGAGGTCACGGTCAACGTCCGGATCAGGGAGATCATCGACGCCGCAAAGACTACTGCCGACGAGATCGCCAGCACCGTTGAGGGTGCTTTTACTCGTGATTCGAAGTCTGTGCATCAGGGTAAGTATCGGGGTCCCGCAGACCTATGATTACCTGGACAAGATGCAGGATCGGGTGATCCGTTTTGTGGTGGCGAATTCCAAGATCGGCGAGGAGCAGTTCCGGGAGTTGATGTTCCGCACCGGCGAGCTGGCTCGCGACATTGGCACCGTCGTGGTCGGGAAAGATGCGGTGAAGAATGGGCTGATCGACGAGGTGGGCGGACTTTCCGCCGCTGTCTCCAAGCTGAACCGCCTGATTGCGGACAAGAAGGCGGCCGGGCCGGGGGTGGTCCAATGATGGACTGCGGCCCGGGGATCATCTGGTCGGCCATGCCGGTTGAGCTGATCGTGGAGGGGATGGGACCGGAGAGCCCAGCCATCACCGAACTGATCGTGGATGGGCGGGTGCTCCAGGTAAGCCCGCTGGGCGACGGCACCGCCACCCTGGTCCGGTTGATCTCAGGCGATCCCACGGACTACCTGGACCCCCGGTTTCAGCCGGGAAACCGGATTGCGCTTCGCTCCTGAACGCCCGGGAAGGTGAGGGCCTGCCCGGGCCGTCCCATTTCATCTTAGAATCGTTCTCATTTCCATACCGGATTTCCGGTATTCCGGAAGGAATCTCTCTCCGTTCGCCCGAACTATTGGGGTGAAGCGAACAAGAGAGGTGACTGCATTGCCCCTCATGCTAAAGGATATCTATACCCGGTTGTTGGAGCGAGGGCACAAGCTTACGCCCCAGCGCTGGGCCATTATCTCGATCTTCCTGATGAACAAGGGCCGGCATCTGTCGGCAGATGATGTCTACTCCATGCTGAAGGAGACCCATCCGAACAACGGGATCGCCACCGTCTACCGGACCCTTGAGCTCCTGGAGGAGATCGAGGTCCTGAAGAAGCTGGACTTCGGCGACGGTCGGGCCCGGTTCGAGGTGGTCGATGAGGACTCGCATCATCATCACCACCTGGTCTGTCAGACCTGTGGCAGGATCACCGAGTTTGAAGATGACCTCCTCGAGCAGTTGGAGGCGACCATCGAACGGAAGACCGGGTTCAAGATCAACGATCATGTGGCCAAGTTCTACGGGACCTGTGCCGAGTGCCAGGCTGCCCGCCGCGGGGGCCAGAAGTAGGGAGGGCCGGGCGTTGTCATGACGCTCTGGCCCTTTCAAATGTGGTATACTGGAGCCATATCATCCAACCTCTGGTGGCTTTCGACTCCGGAGGATCTGTGGCAGGAGGGCTTTAGCGTGGCACAGCGAAAGGTGCGCTCTCGCCAGGCCCAGGCGCCCGCAAGCGGAGGGCAGGGGCCTGGGCTTCGCCAGGAGATCAGCGGCCTGTTGATCTCCGCCGCCGGTATCTGGTTCTTTCTCTCCCTCGCTGGCAAGAGCAGCGGCTTCCTGGGCGGCCCGCTGTCGGCGGGTCTGAAGGCGTTGACCGGTGAGTTCGGCGCCTGGCTGGTCGCCGCGCTGACCGTCTGGTTCGGGCTCTACCTGATCTACCTGCGCTTCCACCGGCGCCCGTTCTACTGGGGGCGCCGGGCATCCGGGCTGCTCATGCTCCTCCTGGCCACCGAGCTGCTTCTCCAACTCTGGTATCAGGCCCCGCTGCCGAACGGCGGCGACATGGAGAACGCCTTGGCTGGCACCGGTGGCGGGCTGATCGGCTTTGGCCTGGCCTGGCCCCTCACCAAGGTCTTCGGCATGGCCGGACGGTGGGTAGTACTGGTGACAGCCGCCCTGGTCGGCATCGTCCTGAATACGGAGTGGACCCTTGGCAGCTTCCTCAACTGGTCCAAGGAGCGGCTGGTCGATGGCGCCCGCGGCGCCAAGGGGGCGGCGGGGGAGTTCTACGACCTGGTCAAGAGCCGCCCCACCGAGACAGAGGTCGGTGAACCCTCGCCACGCCCCGCCCGGAAGGCAGCGACCGAGGAGCTGAACACGATTGGCGAGAGCCGGCGCAAGCACGCTGCTGAGCCTGCGCCTGTGAAGCCGGAGCCCCGGCCCACCGCCGAGGCGGCGAAGGAGCCGGTCACGCCGATCATCCGGCGACCGGATCCCATGCCGGAGCCAGCCCCGGTCGACCTGGCGGCCCGCGCCTCCAAGTCGGTGAAGGCTGCCAGCGAGAAGGCAGCGGAGAAGGGGATCAAGGGGGATGAGGTCCAGCCGGTACCCCTGGTCCCGACGGCGAAGGGGCAGTTGGCGATCGACCCGGACAGGCTGGGCAACGCCTACCAGTTGCCCTCGATCGCCATGCTCCCCAAGCCACAGCCGAAAGCGGGCCAGGCGAGCCACCAGGACCATCTGGCTCGGGCGCAGTTGCTGGAGCGGACGCTGAAGACCTTTGGCGTCGAGGCTCGGGTGATCGAGATCAGCCCCGGTCCGGCGGTGACACGCTACGAACTGCAGCCCGGTGAGGGCGTGCGGGTCAACAAGTTCACCAACCTGGCCGACGACCTGGCCCTGGCGCTTGCGGCGGAGGATATCCGCATTGAGGCACCGATCCCGGGCAAGGCAGCGGTCGGCATCGAGGTGCCGAACAAGGAGCGGCTCTCTGTCCATGTCCGAGAGGTCCTGGAGACCCCGGCCTTCCTGAACGCTGCCTCGAAGCTCTCCGTTGGCTTTGGCAAGGATCAGGCCGGCAACCCCGTGGTCGGCGACCTGGGCAAGATGCCTCACCTGATGATAGCGGGCTCCACCGGCTCCGGCAAATCGGTCTGCATGAACACGATCATCTGCTCACTGCTCTTCAAGGCCAGGCCTGATGAAGTCAAGATGATGATGATCGACCCCAAGATGGTCGAACTCTCCACCTATAACGGAATCCCGCATCTCATGGCGCCGGTAATCACCGACGTAAAGAAGGCGGCCGGCTACCTGAAGGGCGCCGTCAAGGAGATGGAGACCCGCTACGAGCTCTTCGCCGCAGCGGGCGCCCGGAATATCCAGCAGTATAACCAGATGTGTCTCGATGACCCCGGACCCGACCCGGAGCACCCGCGCCGGCCGTTGCCCTATATCGTCATCTTCGTGGATGAGCTGGCCGACCTGATGATGGTCGCCCCGGTCGATGTCGAGGACGCCATCTGCCGGTTGGCCCAGATGGCCCGTGCCTGCGGCATGCATCTGGTCATCGCAACGCAGTCCCCCCGGGTCGATGTCATCACCGGCCTGATCAAGGCCAACATCCCGTCCCGTGTCGCCTTTGCGGTCTCATCGCAGGTCGACTCACGTGTGATCATGGACTACGCCGGTGCGGAACGGCTGTTGGGCAAGGGTGACATGCTCTACCACCCGTCCGGCTACTCCAAGGCGGTCCGGGTGCAGGGCGCCTTCATTCACGAGAAGGAGATTGATCAGATCGTCACCTTTGTGAAGCAGCAGGCCAAGCCGGTCTTCACGGCGCAGGAGGTGGCGGTGGATACATCCGGCAAGCGGGGCGGCGCCGGTTCGGCCGGTGGTGGCGCTGCAGGCGGGGAGGGCGAGACATCATCCGCGGTGGATGCCGTCTTCCCGCAGGCCTGCCGGGTGGTCGTGGAGCATGGACAGGCCTCCGTCTCGATCCTACAGCGGCGGCTAAGGTGCAACTACACCAAGGCGGCCCGCCTGATCGACATGATGGAGGAGCGGGGCTTTGTCGGCCCGCACCAGGGCTCCAAGCCCAGGGAGGTCCTGCTCACCATGCCCCAGTGGCAGGAGCTGTTCAAGGATGCCGTGACCGAGGGCGATGGCTCCGGAGCCGAAGAAGAATAGCACGAAAGCAGGCGAAAACCGGTCCGCAAGGGCCGGTTTTCCGCGCGCCTGACCGTTGACAGAATCGTGCTAGGTGATTATGATCGTGGATAGGAATATTACTAGATAAGACTATGATTGATAGGAGCTCTGCGGGAGGGGCTCCTCTGTCGTCATGGTACCCATGGAGGGATTTCTTGTGTTACGAGAAGCGAAAGGGATCGCACTCCTGGCTCGGCTGGAGCCGTTTGCGGGTGTCCTGGGTGCCGTCGCCGTAATCGGCGTCTGGCAGATCGGTGCCATGCTGTCCAACCCGATCATCCTGCCCTCGCCATGGGCAACGCTGCTGGCGCTGGTCCGGATCGCCCGTGAAGGGGAACTGCTGACGGCGGTTGGCGTGACCACCCTCCGCACGCTGATCGGCTTCCTGACGGCGGGGCTACTGGGGGCTGGGGTGGGGATTGCCGGAGCACTCCATCCCTTCACGCTCCGCTTCCTCTCGCCGGTTGTCTCCCTGATTCAGGGGATCTCCCCGATCGGGTGGATGGTGCTGGCGATCATCTGGTTCAAGCACGAATCGGTCCCGCCGGTCTTCCTGGTCTTCGTAGGGGTGCTGCCGGTGGTCTTCGCCGCCGCCGTTGAGGGGATATCCACCACAAGCCGGAACCACGTGGAGATGGCGAAGGCCTTTCGGGTACCACGCCTGCAGATGCTGACCGACATCTACCTGCCGCATCTTATCTCCTATCTCTTCCCTGCGGTCACATCCGCCCTGGGGATGGCCTGGAAGGTCGTGGTAATGGCGGAGCTCATGGCGGCAGACTCAGGGATCGGTGCAGCGCTCGCCATCGCCCGCACCAACCTGGACGTGGCCGGAGCGATCGCCTGGATCCTGGTGGCGGTCATCTTGATGTTCGGGATGGAGCATCTGATTCTGGCGCCCCTACAGCGGTGGCTCCAGCCCTGGCGTCATACCGATTCCGGAAAGGGGCGCCGCCCTGGTTCAGGGGCCCGGTGCCTGGCCTGCGCAGCGCGGGGGTGGCAGGGATGCTGATGCTCAAGGAGATCACCCACCGGTTCGACGGACGGATGGTCCTGGATCGGGTCAGCCTGACAGTGGAGCCGGGCCGGATTCTGACGATCACCGGTCCGTCGGGTGGCGGCAAGACCACGTTGCTGAACATCGCCGCAGGGTTGGTGCAGCCGGAGGAAGGAGAGGTCGAAAATCGGTTTCAGCGAACCGCCTACGTCTTTCAGGAGGCCCGGCTCCTGCCCTGGCTGACGGCCATGCCTAACATCGAGTTTGGGCTGAAGGCCCTGGGCGTCGGTGCCGAGGAGCGCTGCCGCCGTGCGGTCGCCATGGCAGAGCGACTGGGACTGGCCGACGCCCTCGACAAGTACCCGCACCAGTTGAGCGGGGGAATGCGGCAGCGGGTCTCCCTGGGAAGGGCCCTGACCGTGGAACCGGACCTGCTCCTGTTGGATGAACCCTTCAGCGCCCTGGATGAAGGGCTGCGCCACGAGATGCAGGACCTTCTGCTGGAGCTGCTGGTGGAGCGGGGGCTGGCAGCCATCTTCGTCACCCACGACCAGGCGGAGGCGCAGCGAATGGGGGATGAGTGGATCCACCTCTCCGCCAATCCGGCCCGGGTGGTGGAGCATAAGATTCTGCGCCCGCCTGGACAGAGAGGCGGTCTGCCAGCCAAGGCCCTCTCCGTCCCAACGATCCGGTCCCTGGGCCATAAGCTCTGGTCACGATGATCCACGTCCTTGAAAGGAAGGATACATAATCATGTGGTCTGGAACCCGGCGGCAGTTCGTGCAGGCAGCCGCGCTTGTGGGCGGCAGCGCCCTCCTCGGCGGGCTGTGGGGCTGCACTTCTTCGTCCCGTGCTCCTGTGGCCCGACTCAATCTCATGGGGCCATCTACACCGCCAACCGTCCTGCTGGCCCACCTGGCCCAGCAGGCGGAGTTCCAGGAGCGCGTTCCGGGGGTCTCGTTCGCGGTGGCCAAGTCCCCGGACCTGATGCGGGCATCACTCGCCTCAGGTGACGTCCAGGTGGCGGCAATCCCTACCCCGATGGCTGCGAATCTGTACCAGAAGGGCGCAGGGGTTCAGCTTCTGAACGTCACGGGCTGGGGCTTCTTCTACCTCCTGGCCCGCGGCGATGGCTTCAGCGATTGGGCCGATCTGAAGGGCAGGCGGGCAGCCATAGCCTTCAAGGGCGACATGCCGGACCTGATCCTCCGCTACCTGGCCCGCGCCAACGACGTGGACCTTGCTCGGGATCTCGATCTCACCTACACCTCGTCGACCACCGAAGCGGCCCAGTTCCTGCTGGCAGATCAGGCGGATCTGGCACTCCTCCCCGAACCCTCCCTGACCGCAACGCTGGCCCAGGCGAAGCAGAAGGGAATACCGGTGCGCATCCAGATGGATCTGCAGGAGGAGTGGGGACGGGTGACCGGAGGGGCCGCTCGGATTCCCCTGGTTGGCACGGTTGTGGCCAGCTCCCTGCTGGCGGGCGACGCAAGCCTGGGATCCGTTATCGATGGCGGACTGAAGGCATCAGTGGACTGGGTCGTACAGCACCCGGAGGAGGCCGCCACCTTCGGCAGTGCTCATCTGGGCGGGGTGAAGCCGGAGTTGCTGGCCGAGGCCTGGTCCCGGATCAGCCTGGCGGTCGTCCCCGCCCGGGAGGCCCGGGCAGAGCTGGAGTTCTTCTACGAGAGATTGAAGGAGATCTCCCCGGAGATCATTGGCGGGGATCTGCCAGACGATCACTTCTACGCCTAGCGCCTTATAAGCGGGGCATTCTTCGGGGGGGTGGCACCTCTCGGGGCAGAGAGAGGGGCCGGCTCCCCATGCAAGGGGAACCGGCCCTCCTTCGTATTAGGGCTGCGTCACCGTGAAGTCAGACTCCTGGGTGATCAGGTGCACCCAGGTGCTCCCGGGCACCAGGAGGGGCACTTGCTGCCCGCTCTCGGGGGTGACCACGAAGCCGCCGCCATCATCCAGTTGCCAGGTTCCCTCCCACATGTGGCCGCCGCTGATCACCGTAGCCTTTCCGCCGGTGAAGTTGAGGGTCCAGCCGAGGTAGTAGCCCCGGTTCTCGCCGGTGAGATTGAGGAAGACCAGGTTGCTGGACTGGATCTGTCCGGCTCCCTCCAGCAGGTGGGGCTCGCCACCCTCCTCGGCGCGGAGGTAGTGGCCGTCCTTCCAGTCCCAGGAGACGTGGTGAAGCGAGTGCCAGTTCACCTCGACCCGGGTCACCGGCTTCTCGGCCGGGGCGCCGGCGGCCCGCCTGGTGGTGGGGACGGGGTTCATGTCCAGGCCTCGGCCGGAGACCGCCTCTGTCAGCAGGTCGGTGCTGCTGTACAGGTTGTGCGGCATCTCCCGCTCGTTCGAGCGCCGGAAGTAGGCACCGGCGCCGTAGATCTCATCCAGGTCACGGTTGCCCCAGGATGACTGGAGCGTGGCCAGCGCCTCCGCACTCCCGCCTGAGTGGACCAGGGGGGTGCCGTAGGCGCCTGCGATGGCAATGAAGCCGCTGCGGGCGCTGCGGATCGGTCCAATCTTCTCGGCCGGAGTGGACCACCAGAGGGTGACAAACCGGGTGATCTCGGACTCGGCCAGCAGTTCGATGACCAGGTCGGCCTTCTCCAGGCCGGTCTGGGGGCGGGCGCCGGGGCTGTTCTCCACGATAACCGTAAAGGGGCCATCCCACAAGGGCTTTTCGGGAGGGGCCAGGAGGTAGATCGGGTCACTGGTCAGGACGGGCTCGGGCTTCTCCGGCTCGGGCGGCTTGGCCGGTGCCGGTTCGGGCGGCTTGGCGGGCTCGGCCTGAGCAGGAGGTGTAGGCTGCGCCGGCTCGGTGGACGGCTTTGTGGAAGCCTTCCCGCCGCTGCAGCCGGCGAGGAGCATCAGCACCAGAGAGAGGATCAGCACGCGCTTCACAGAATCACCCCGGATATGGTTTTTCACCATCATTGGGTAAGACTCCTTTGGGAGGCGTAGGGTTTCCAGCGTTCCGACCCGGGCGGGGCCCCGGACCCACGTACGCAGACCCGCCAATTCTTTGGCGAATGGCTGTTGAAATGGATCCCTGGTTGAAGCAAACTTAACCACGGATTCACCAATCTTCCTGGAGGCGGATGATCAACGTGAAGGCTCTGCGCAAGTTCAGCGGGCTGTTGCTCGCGACGGCTCTTCTGGTATCGGGTTGCGGTGGCGCCAAGGCGCCCGCCACGGAGCCGGCCCCGGCTGCGAAGGAGCCGGTCAAGGCGGAGGAGAAGTTCCTGACTCTCTACACATCGTTTGGGGCCGATCTGTACAATCCGATCGTCGAGGCCTTCGAGAAGGAGAGCGGGATCAAGGTGGATGTGGTCTTTGGCGGGACCGGTGAGATGCTCGCCCGGCTGGATGCCGAAAAGGCCGCTCCCATGGCCGATGTGATGCTCGGCGGCGGCGCCGAGTCCTACGAGGCCTACCGAGCGCTCTTTGAGCCGTACACCGTCAAGGAGGATGCGCAGGTCCCCGAGGCGCTGAAGGCGGAGGACCGGCTCTGGTACGGCTTCAACTCGCTGCCCATGGTGATCATGTACAACAAGGACCTGGTCAGGGAGTCCGATCTGCCCAAGGGCTGGATCGATCTGCAGGCCCCCCAGTGGAATGGGAAGCTGGCCATGTCCGATGCGAACAAGAGCGGCACCTCGTTTGTCCAGGTAATCACCATGCTGACCCTCTTCGGCCGGGAGGATGGCAAGGGCTGGGCGGCGGTGGAGGGCGTGGTGAAGAATGCCAAGGTGCTCGGTTCCTCCAGCCTGCCGCCGAAGGGCGTCGCGGAGGGCGAGTACGCCCTGGCCCTGACCCACGAGAACGCCGCCTGGAAGTATGCCAAGGCCGGCAGCCCGGTCGGCTGGCTCTACCCGGCGGAGGGGACGGCGACGATTCCCGACAGCGCCGCCGTGGTCATGGGGGCGAAGCATCCGAACAACGCCCGGCTCTTCATGGACTTCCTCTTCAGCAAGAGCACCCAGGAGATGGCCTCCAAGCAGCTTGGCCTGCGGGCCAGCCGCAGCGATGTGGCCCCGCCCGAGGGGCTCCAGCCGGCCGATCAGATCAAACTGATCAAGCTGGACGTCGCATGGGTCTCCGCCGACCGGACGAAGATCCTCGACACCTGGAAGGATATCCTGACAAAGTAGGCGCAAGGGAGGGGCTTCCGTGCAGGCGGTGCGGGCGATTGGGCTTCACAAGCAATTCGGCACGACCCGGGCCGTCGCGGGGGTGGACCTGGAGGTCCATCCCGGGGAGCTGTTCACCCTGCTGGGACCCAGCGGTTGCGGCAAGACAACCCTTCTCCGGCTCCTGGCGGGGCTGGAGGAGGCGACCGCCGGGGAGATCCTCTTTGGCGGGGCCCGGGTTGACCAGACCCCGGCCCATAAGCGGAATGTGGGCATGGTTTTCCAGAACTATGCCCTCTTTCCGCACATGAGCGTCGAAGCGAACGTGGCCTATGGCCTGAAGGCACGGGGCGTGGGCGGTCAGGAGATTGCGGAGCGGGTGGCGGAGTCACTCGCTGCCGTTGGTCTGGCCGATTACGGCGACCGGGCCCCCGGGCAGCTCTCCGGCGGCCAGCAACAGCGCGTCGCACTGGCCCGGGCCCTGGTCACCCGCCCGGCGCTCCTGCTCATGGACGAGCCCCTATCCAATCTGGATGCCCGTCTTCGCGTCGCCATGCGGATGGAGGTACGGCGGATTGTCAAGAGCGCCGGGATCACGACCGTCTATGTCACCCACGATCAGGAGGAGGCGCTGGCGATCTCCGATCGGATCGGGGTCATGGAGGCGGGGCGCCTGATCCAGGTGGCCAGCCCGGTGGCGATCTACCGGAGGCCGGCGCACAAGGCGGTCGCCGCCTTTGTGGGCAGCTGCAGTTTCCTGGCCGCTCGGTTGAACGGCAGGGTGTTGGAGGTGGCCGGCCAGTACCTGACGTCATGGGTGGCCCAGCAGGAGCGGGCGGTGACGATCGGAATTCGCCCGGAGCATCTTCACATTCACTCGGTGCAGGGGGCACCCGCCCCGGGGCATCTCTCGCTGGTTGGATCGGTAGTCGGGGAGACCTATCTGGGGGCTGCCAGCAGCCTGGAGGTCCGGCTTGACTCGGGCGAGGTCCTCACCGTCCACATGGTCGAGGAGCCGGGGGCGTATCCCGCTGGCACACGGGTGCGATTGGAGGCGCCGACCACGGCCCTGCTCCTCTTCGACAGATCGACCGGGGAGGCGCTGGTATGACGGGGCGGGGCTGGCGCCTGGTGGGCTGGGTCGCCCTGCTCTTTCTGGCGCTCTTTCTGGTCTATCCGGTGGTCCGGGTCTCCCTGGGCTCCTTCGCATCGCCGGAGCTGTGGCGCTCCTTCTTTGGGCGCGCCTACTACACCGGTGCCCTGACCAACAGCCTCTGGCTCAGCACGGCGACCACCATTCTGGCGCTCCTGCTGGGGGTGCCCCTGGCCATCCTGGTCGCACGGTATGACCTGCCCTTCGGCGGCCTGATCCGGGCGCTGGCGGTCCTCTCCCTGCTCTCCCCGCCCTTCATTGGGGCCTACGCCTGGGTGACGCTGCTGGGCCGGGCCGGGGTGCTGACCAACTGGCTCGGGCTGAAATCCTTCTCGATCTATGGACCGGGGGGTGTCCTCCTGGTCCTGGTGCTCCACCACTTCGCCTACGTCTTCCTGCTGACCAGTGCGGCGTTGACCCGCATCGATCCGGCGGTGGAGGAGGCGGCCCAGACCCTAGGCTCCTCGCCCTGGCGCCGGCTGTTGAGCATCACCCTGCCTCTGGCCCTGCCGGCGATCGGCGCCAGCGGGCTGTTGGTCTTCACCTCATCGCTGGCAGACTTCGGCACGCCCATGCTGATCGGCGAGGGGCTGAGGACGCTGCCGATCGTGGCCTACAACGAGTTCCTGAGCGAGGTGGGCGGCAACGCGGGCCTGGCCACCGTAAGCAGCGTCCTCATGCTCCTGATCGCACTGGTTGCCCTGGCGGTCCAGGCCTGGATTCTGCGCGGCCGCAGCTACGCCATGCAGAGCCTGCGCAAGCCGGCCGTCGCACGGCTCTCGCCCGGGGCCAGGCTGGCCGGCACCCTCTTCGCCCTGGTGGTGGCCGGGGCGTCGGCCCTGCCCCAGGCGGTGGTGCTGGTCACATCGTTCCTGCGGGCACGCGGTCCCCGCTTCACAGGGGAGCTGGGGCTGGACAACTACCGGCTCATGTGGGACCGCATGGGCGAGGTGGTGGGCCGGACCATGCTCTACGCCACCACGGCCACCCTGGTCATGCTGGTCGGCGGCATGCTCGTCGCCTACTTCCTCATCCGACGCACAGACGGCCTGAGCCGGTCGATCGATGGCCTCCTGATCCTCTCGCAGATCCTGCCCGGCACGGTCCTGGGTCTCGGCCTGATCGCAACATGGAGCCGCCCGCCGCTGCCGCTGGCGGGCACGGGGGCGATCCTCGTCCTGGCCTATATCATCCGGCGGATCGCCTATACGGTCCGGTCGGCCGCAGCCGGGGTCAGCCAGCTCTCACCGGCGGTGGAGGAGGCATCCCTGGCCCTGGGCGCCAGCCCTGCCCGGACCTTCTGGCGGGTCACCGTCCCACTCATCCTGCCGGCGGCCCTCTCCGGGGCGATCATCAGTTGGATCACCACCCTCGGTGAACTCTCCAGCACGATCATGCTCTACACGGGCCGGACGGCCACGATCTCGATCCTGATCTACAACCAGGTGCTGACCGACAGCTTCGGCACCGCCGCCGCCCTCGGCTCGACCCTGATCGCCCTGACCCTCCTCGCCCTCTGGGGGCTCCGGCGCTGGAGCGGGGAGGATCCGCTCCGGTTCTGAGCACCCGCATGGCCACCCCTGGGGGTATCTCGGGCGAATCCCGCGGTGACCAAAGGATGGAGGAGGGTGAGGTATGATCGATATCACCTGGCTGGACCCGTTTTATATTGCGATTGGTATCACCCTGGGCACCTTCTTCTTCATCGGACGGCTCTTCTACGGTCTGCTGACCGGGAAGCCTACCGGCGAGATGTGCATGCCCAAGCCAAAGAGCCGGGCCTGCGCCTGGATGGAGAAGCTGATCGGATTCTGCCCACTGGGGTAGAGCAAAGAGAGGAAGCACCCCCTGCCACAGGACGGCGGGGGTGCTTCCGCGTACGGAGGGAGCCAGACCGGGGGATGGGGCTACTCGCTGTACGAGCCGATCAGCACCTGCGGCGACGCCGTGTTGGTGCCTGTGGCCGTCCGGTCCTCCACCGTGACCAGGATCGTATCGTGCCGGTTGAGCGGCAGCCCATCGGCCTGAAAGCGGAAGTTCTCGCCCCACGCCCGCTCGCAGAACCCGGCCGGGGTCCGGGCATGCGTCTGCTGATTGACCAGCCATACCCGATAGGTGTTGAAGGGCCGGTCGGTGGAGCGATCTCTCCCCAGGGCGGTGGGGCTGGGCAGGCCGCGCAGCATGAGCTGAAGGCTGCCCTGCCGCAGATTGACCACGGCTGTGCCCGCGGCGCGCGGAGCCATAGGATGCCGCTGCACCAACTGGACGCTGAGCGCCAGCGGGTTCACCTGCCGCTGCTCCGGCGCCTCCGGCTCGGGCTGCGGGCCCGACGGCTCGGCTGTCGGCTCCGCCACAGCCTCAGCCCAGCCCCCGACCGCCACCCCCGAGGACTCCGCCTCGCCACCGGTCTGGAGGACCAGGACCGTGGCCGCATCCGTGGCCGCATCCGTGGCCGTATCCGTGGCCGCATCCGTGGCCGTATCCGTGGCCGTATCCGTGGCCGCATCCGTGGCCCCATCCGTAGCCGCATCCGTGGCCGCATCCGGGGCCCCATCCGACGCCCCATCCAGCGCCTCACCCAACGCCCCATCCAGCGACGGCATGGCAAGACCCGCCTCCAGCCAGACCAGCGGCCCCTCCAGGACGGCGATATCCCCCCCGGCTGACCCGCCAAACGGCTCGACGGTCACCCGGACCAGCTCCGCCCCGTGACCATGCACCCGACCCGTCTCGACGAGCCGGGTGGCGCTGCCCTGTCCCCCCGGCCCCATGTTGAAGGCCCCGAGGCTCAGAGGCCCGCGCGGCCCCACCAGCCAGCCCTCGTAGTAGAAGCCGCTCTCGCCGGTCCGGTCGGAGAGCGGCCGGCCATTCTCCACATAGAGCGTCACCCGGCAGCGATCGGCATCCCCGCTGATCAAGCAGAAGCCGTGCATGGGCTGTTCTTCCCGGTTCCGATGGGACTGGGCGGGGTTCAGTTCATCCAGCCGCGCAACCGCCAGGCGAGTGATTGCAGCCTCTCCCATCTGATTTCCCTCCCTTGGCATAACTCTCGGCTATCCCTATGCAGCCCGGACCTCATCCATGTAATGTGACAGCATTGATGACGAGCGCATCATTTTTGTCACAAACGAGAGGAATCCGACGGGAAGGTTTCGAATAACCACATATCATACACAAGATCAGCGGTTGTGATAGCGACGAAGGGGGAAGGGGTTGTCGGATGAGCCTGAACTTCGATCTGAGCCAGGAGCAGGCCATGATTCGGAAGCTGGCCCGGGAGTTCGCCGACGAGAGGGTGGCACCCGGGGCCGGGGAGCGTGACAAGACCGGGCGCTTCCCGACGGAACTGGTCAGGGAGATGGGCGAACTGGGGCTGATGGGGATCCCGTTCGCCGAGGAGTACGGCGGTGTGGGGGGCGACACCGTCTCCTATGCCCTGGCGGTGGAGGAGATCAGCCGGGTGGATGGCTCCCTCGGCATCACCCTGGCTGCTCACTGCTCGATCGGCATGGGACCGGTCTACTACTTCGGGACCAAAGAGCAGAAGGAGCGGTGGCTGCCCGGTGCCGCCCGCGGCGAATACCTCGCCTCCTTCGGCCTGACCGAGCCGGGCGCCGGCTCCGACTCGGCCGGTACCAAGACCACGGCGGTGCTCCAGGGCGACCAGTGGGTCCTGAATGGCTCGAAGATCTACATTACGAATGCCGCCTACTGTGGCTATATCGTCTGTACGGCGGTGACCGATCCGGATCAGGGGCACAACGGGATCAGCGCCTTCATTCTTCCGAACCCGACCGAGGGCTTCTCGATCGGGCCGGCCTACGAGAAGATGGGGCTCCACTCCTCCGACACCCGACCGCTCTACTTCGACGACGTCCACCTCCCGGCGGAGAGCCTGCTGGGCAACCGAGGCGAGGGCTTCAAGCAGTTCATGATCACGCTGGATGGCGGCCGTATCTCGATCGGTGCCATGGCGGTGGGCATCGCACAGGGCGCCCTGGATGCTGCCCTCGCCTACGCCAAGCAGCGGGAGCAGTTCGGCCGGTCCATCTCCAAGTTCCAGGCGATCCAGTTCAAGCTGGCCGACATGGCCATGGAGATCGAAATGGCCCGCATGATGGTGCTCAAGGCCGCCTGGCTGAAGGACCAGGGACGCCCGTTCACCAAGGAGTGCGCCATGGCGAAGCTCTTCGCCTCCGAGGTGGCCGTCCGTGCCGCTAACCAGGCGATCCAGATCCACGGCGGCGCCGGCTACATGGAAGACCTGCCCGTCTCCCGTTTCTGGCGGGACGCCAAGCTGACCGAGATCGGCGAGGGGACCAGTGAGATCCAGCGGATGGTGATCGCCAAGCAGTTGGGGTGCTAATGCATGCTCTTCTTTCTGATCATCGCATCCCTGTTGGGGCTGTTCCTGCCGCACCCGATCGGGCTCCTCCTCGTTGGCCTCGCAGCCGTGGCGGCGATCAGCCAGCTGGAGGGCCGTATCGCCCGGTTAGAGGGGCGGATGGATGACCAAGTCGGCCCGGAGGAGACCTACGAGGGCGCGGAGGGTTACAACGCAGAGAAGAACCGGATTCGCCGCAAGATGGCCCGGTACGCATCAGAAGCAGAGAAGGCAAACACAAAGGAGGACTCACGGAAATGATCAAGGCGAGCATGGCCGGCACGGTCTGGAAGATTCTCGTCAGGCCCGGGGACCAAGTCGCGGAGGGGCAGGATGTCATGATCCTGGAGTCGATGAAGATGGAGATTCCGATCTCGGCGGAGACCCCCGGCACCGTCAAGGCGGTCAAGGTGCGGGAGGGCGACTTCGTCAACGAAGGTGACTTGCTCGTCGAGCTGGGCTGATGCTGATCTGGTTCTTCCTCGCCGCGATCGTCCTCTTCCTCGCCGCCACGCTGGGCGGTCTGATGGGCGGCGAGGGCATGATGCTGCTGCTCGCGGGAGTGCTCCTGCTGGGCACCCTCTGGTACCTGGGCGACCTGCTGCGGCAGATCCTGCACAAGCTGACCGTGATTGAGCAGCGGCTGTCCCGCCCGCCTGTGAAGGAGCACGAGCCCGAGTAAGGAAGGAGGATGGGCCCATGCACTGGATCCTCATCGCCATGGTCGTCGCCCTGGTCCTGGGGCGTTGGGGGCAGTGGCCCGTCTCCCTGACCATCGCCGCGGGCATGCTCTTCGGCACGCTCTGGTACATGATGCACCTGCTGGAGCGGATCGCCGTGCGGCTGGGCGCAGCCCACGCGCCTCAGCCGGACCGCAGCCCCGACCCCGACGATCTCCTGCGGCGGCGCACCGGGCGAGTCGCCCCCCGCCAGAAGTACCAGGTCCAGGGCCGGCCCCGAGTCTAGGCTCCACCGAATGCAAGGGAGGTCCATCTCCATGCGCACCGTTCGCATAGGCGCCGGGCAGGGGTTCTACGGGGACTCGCTGCTCCCGGTGCTCGACGTGGCCCGCTACGGCAACGTCAAGTACATCAGCTTCGATACCCTGGCCGAGCTGACGCTGGCCATTCTCGAAAAGGGCCGCAAGAAGGACCCGACCCAGGGCTACACCAAAGATGTCGTCCCCATGATGCGCAACCTGCTGCCGATCGCCAAGGAGAAGGGGATCAAGCTGATCACCAACGCCGGCGGCATCAACCCGCAGGGAGCGGCGAAGGCCGTGGCCCAGCTGGCTGGCGAAATGGGACTCAAGCTGAAGATCGCCTGCGTCACCGGCGACGATATCTACGACCGGTTGGATGAACTGGCGGCACAGGGGGCCACCTTCGCCGACAAGGAGACCGGCCAGGCGCTGGGCGATGTGCGCGACAAGGTCCTCTTCGCCTCGGTCTACCTGGGCGCCCGGGCGGTGGCCGATGCCCTGCGCACCGGGGCCGACGTCGTCATCACCGGGCGGACGACCGACACCGCCCAGTTCCTCGGCCCGATCCTCTACGAGTTCGACTGGGCGATCGATGACTGGAACCGGCTGGCCCAGGGGATCATCCTCGGCCACCTCATGGAGTGCTCCGGCCAGGCCGCCGGCGGCAACTTCCAGGTCGGCTGGGAGGATGTGCCCGACCTGCACCGGATCGGCTACCCGATCGCCGAGGTGAGCGAGGACGGTTCGTTCATTCTCACCAAGGCGGATGGCACCGGCGGGCTGGTCGACGTCCGGACGGTGAAGGAGCAGTTCCTCTACGAGATCCACGATCCCACGACCTACATCACCCCGGATGTGATCTGCGACCTGACCACCACCCGGATCGAACAGGCGGGGGAGAACCAGGTGCGGGTAAGCGGCACCCAGGGGCGCCCCGCCCCGCCGACCCTGAAGGCGCTGCTCGGCTACGCCGACGGCTGGATGGGCGAGGGCTATATCTCCTTCAGCTGGCCCAAGGCCTACTCCAAGGCGAAGCGGGCGGCGGAGATCGTCACGAAGCGGCTGGAGATGCAGGGCGTCAAGCCGCAGGAGATCCACATCGAGTACATCGGGATCAACTCCCTCTGGGGGGCGCTCGCCCCGGAGCCCATCGACGAAGATGCGATCAATGAGGTCCGGCTGCGGGTCGCCATCCGCACCCAGAACAAGAAGGACTGCGAGATCCTGGCGCGGGAGTTCCCGCCGCTGCTGCTCTCAGGCCCCCCCACGGCCTCGGCGGTAGCCGGCACCCCACAACCCCGCGAGTTGATGGGCCTCTGGTCGACCCTGATCCCCCGTGAGTTGATCGAGCCCCATGTCCGCATTACCGTGGAGGAGGTGTAGGCAGATGAGCAAGACCATTCGATTGATCGAGATCTGCCACGCCCGCTCCGGCGACAAGGGCGACGCCTCGGACATCTCTCTCTTCGCCAACGATGACGCCGCGTGGGCAATCATCCGGAAGCATGTGACCAGGGAGCGGGTGGAAGAGTACTTCCGTCCGGTGGCGAAGGGACCGGTGGAAATGTGGGAGGTACCCAACGTCCAGGCGTTGAAGTTCTTGGTGCACGGTGCGCTGGGCGGTGGTGCTCCCCGCTCCTTGCGGAGCGACAATCTGGGGAAGACCTTCGCCGCCGCGCTGCTGCGAATGGAGCTTCAACTTGAGTGATTAAGGGAGTCGTATCAGTGTGGGGAATGTGATCAATGGTTTTCCAGAGTGCTCCATCCATCCAGAACGGGCCAGGGCCTATGTCCTGGCCCATGGCGGTTTGCGCGAGCAGGCCCGCATAGAGGGGATCTTTGGGCGCGGGGAGCCCGAGCGGCAGGTCAGCCGTGAACTGGAGCAGTTGCAGAACCCGGACGGTGGCTTTCCGATCCGGCAGGAGCCGGGGGCGCCCTCCTCGGTCGACACGACCTGCTATATCCTGGCGCAGTTGAAGGATATCCCGCCGCTCGCCGGCTCGCCCATGGCCTCCCGGGCGCTCGCCTTCCTGCGGCGCACCCAGGCGACCGATGGCCACTGGGAGGAGTCGGAGGCCATCCAGGCCACCGCACCCCATTGGGCGAAGGCGGAGAATCCACAGGCCGCGGCCTACCTGACCGCTGTCGCCACCTACACCCTGATGACCATCGAGCAGGAGCACCTGGACCCGATCGCCCGGGGCAGCCGCTGGCTCCGGATGGAGCTGGGCCGGTACGGCGAGGGCGAGAAGGCCCCCGCCCAGACCCTCTTCCTCTCGGCGGCGATCTGGTCGAAGATGGTGGGGCGCAACTCGAACGAGAAGGGCTGGGCCTATGAGCTGCTCCAGCGCCGGGAGCTGGATGCGCCGGCCCTGGCCTGGTGGCTCACCACGATCATGGAGACCGGGCTGGAGGCCCGTTTCTTTGGCTTGGTGATCAAGCAACTGGCCCGCCTGGCCTCCATGCAGAAGGAGGATGGCAGTTGGCCGGCGGAGGATGGGTTCCCGGTGGAGGCGACGATCACCGCCCTGCGGGTCTTCCGGGGGTTCCGGTTAGTCTAGCCGTCGTCGTAAACGAGGGGGTTCTGTTGAACGATGGCACGTGAGAAGGTACTGCTGAAGCGGGAAGGGCCGGTCGCCTGGGTCCAGATCCACAACCCGGAGCGCTATAACGCCCTCTCCCGCCGCGTGGTGGAGGAGCTTCACGAGACCGCCTGCGAGCTGATGGTCGACCGGTCCGTCCGGGCGGTCATCCTGCACGGCGGCGAGTCCAAGGCCTTCTGCTCCGGCGCCGATCTGAAGGAGCGGCAGGGCATGGCCGAGCCCCAGGTGATCGAGATGGTCCAGCTCCTGCGCGGGGCGGTCAACGACTACGCCAAGCTGCCCATGCCGGTGATTGCCGCCATGCACGGCATGGCCTTCGGGGGCGGGCTGGAGCTGGCCCTGGCCTGCGATATCCGCATCGCAGCGGATGATACGCAACTGGGCCTGACCGAGGTCTCCTGGGGGATCATTCCCGGGGCGGGCGGCTGCACCCGGCTGCCGGCGCTGATCGGCGCGGCGAAGGCGAAGGAGCTGATCTTCACGGCCCGGAAGCTGAGCGCCGCCGAGGCTGAAGGGCTGGGGATTCTGAACCGGGTGGTCCCGAAGGCCGAGCTGCTGGCGACCGCGGGCGCGATGGCCGAGGAGATCGCACGGCACGCCCCGCTGGCGGTCCGGGCGGCGAAAGCGGCGATCGATGGCGGCCTCGCCCTGGACCAGGGCCTGGCGGTCGAGTGGCAGGCCTACCAGCGCGTCGTTCCGACCGACGACCGGCTGGAGGGGCTGCGGGCCTTCGCGGAGAAGCGGGCCCCGGTCTACAAAGGTGTTTAGACCGCATCGTGTTACGTTGGTGGGTGCTCTGGGCGGGCTGCTGGCCGCCGCCGGCCGCGACCTGCCGCTGCCCTATCTCATGGGCACCACCGGCCACGCCTTCCGGCTGACGCTGGACCTGATCATCTCGCCGTCGGCCCCGCATGAGCTGAACTTCCACGACCTCTTCCCGCTCTGGGAGAACCTTGGCGCCTGGTTCAAGCGGGTGGCGGCCCGCCCGGCCGATGAGCGGTTTCTCGAGACCCGTGACGAGGTAATCCACCGCATCAAAGAGGTTGTCGCCAGCGGCCGCCCCGTGATCGCCTACGACCTGCTGGGGATGCAGGAGTACGGGCTGGTGACCGGCATCGACGGGGATCGGTTCCTCTGCACCACCCTGGCCAACCCGGATCAGCCGCAGCCCATGCCGATCGCCGACTGGCCCCCGGCGGAACACGCCGCCTTCACCCGGGCCGAGGCAATCACCCTGCTCGACCTGGCGCCCGAGTTCGATCGGCACCGGGCGGAGGTCGCGAGCCTCCGCTTCGCCATCGACCACTTCTGGGAGCCGGCCAGCCGGGACATGTGGCTCCAGCACGGGCAGGGGGCCTACCAGTTCTGGATCGGGACCCTCCGCTCACCCATGCCGCTGCACGGGCCGGAGCCCGGGTTGGGCCACAGCTATAACCTGCTGCTGCTCCATCGGGCCCGGCGCGATGCTGCCGAATACCTGGCGGAGCTGGCCGGGCGGTACCCATCTGCCTATACGCTGAAGAGAGCCGCCGACGCCTACGAGCGGGTGACCGCTGCACTGGCCGAGGCGCTGGAACTGCTCCCCTTCCCGGGCACCGGGGTGGAGGAGGTGCGCCGGCCCGTGGCCGATTGCCTGGGGCGGGCGCTGAAGGCCGAGCAGGAGGGCATTGAAGAGATCGAGAGGGCCATGAGAGCGCTCCGATAATCTCGGGGGCGGGTGTGGGAGCCCGCCCCTTCATCAGGGGGAAGTCCGGAATGAATCGAGTGAATCTGGAGGAAAAGCTGAAGACGAAAGAGGCGCAGATCAAGGAGGGGGGCGCCCCGAAGTACCACGAGCAGGCCGCCCGCAACGGCAAGCTCTTCGTGCGGGAGCGGATCCGCCTCCTGGTAGATGAGGGCTCCTTCATTGAAGATGGGCTCTTTGCGAACAACCAGGCCCCAGACTTGCCGGCGGATGGCGTCGTGACCGGCATGGGCCGGATCGATGGCCGCCCCGTGGCAATCATGGCCAACGACTCGACGGTCAAGGCCGGCTCCTGGGGCGCCCGCACGGTGGAGAAGATCCTGCGGATCCAGGAGACCGCCGAGCGGCTGCGGATTCCCCTCTTCTACCTCGTCGACTCCGCCGGCGCCCGGATCACCGATCAGGTCGAGATGTTCCCGGGCCGCCGCCACGCCGGTCGGATCTTCTACAACGAGGTGAAACTCTCCGGCCTGGTCCCGCAGATCTGCCTGCTCTTCGGCCCCAGTGCAGCCGGCGGCGCCTACATACCCGCCTTCTGCGATGTCGTCTTCATGGTGAAGGGCAACGCTTCGATGTACCTCGGATCGCCCCGCATGGCCGAGATGGTGATCGGCGAGAAGGTGACGCTCGAAGAGATGGGCGGCGCCGAGATGCACTGTTCTGTCTCGGGCTGCGGCGACTTCCTCTGCGAGACCGAGCAGGATGCGATCGCCCAGGCGAAGCGGTATATCAGCTACATGCCCGACCGCTGCCATGAGAAGCCGCCGGTCACCCCGGCGGAGGCGCCGAAGCCCGGACGGTCGATCGCGGAGATCATCCCCCAGAATCAGAACAGCCCCTTCCAGATGTACGAGCTGATCGATCAGTTGATCGACGCCGGCTCCTTCTGCGAGGTGAAGAAGAGGTTCGCCCCGGAGATCATCACCGGATTCGGGCGGATGAATGGCAAGGTGGTCGGCATGATTGCCAACCAGCCCCGGGTGAAGGGCGGAGTCCTCTTCGCGGACTCGGCCGACAAGGCGGCCCGCTTCATCTGGCTCTGCGACGCCTTCGAGATCCCCCTGCTCTTCCTGGCCGATGTGCCCGGCTTCATGATCGGCACCGCCGTGGAGCGGCAGGGGATCATCAGGCACGGGGCCAAGTTCATCGCCGCGGTGAGCGAGGCGACGGTGCCCAAGGTCTGCGTGGTGGTCCGCAAGGCGTACGGCGCCGGGCTTTACGCCATGGCCGGCCCCGGCTTTGAGCCGGACTGCACCCTGGCCCTGCCGTCGGCCTCCATCGCCGTAATGGGGCCGGAGGCGGCGGTGAACGCTGTCTTCGCCAACAAGATCGCCGAGAAGCCGGAGGAGGAGCGGGCGGCCTATGTCGAGCAGCTGCGTGAGGAGTACCGGAAGGATATCGACATCTACCGGCTCGCCTCCGAATTGATTGTGGATGCGGTCGTGCCCTTCGACCGGATTCGGGAGGAGCTGGTCGCCCGCTTCGCCTACTACGAGTCGAAGAAGCTGGATTGGCCGGCCAAGAAGCGTGCGGTGACGCCGGTGTAGCGCAGCGTGTGAGCCAGGGCCGATGAGGCCCTGGCTCTCTGATTCTGACTGGGTCGCCGCTGCAGCCGATGATACATCAGTGGAGACCTGTGCGGGAACGCTGACCTTACGTAACCATGCGCTCGTACTGAAGAGGAAAGGGGTCGAAGAGAGCGTGGAAGAGGAAAGAACGCCACCCGATACAGGCTGGAACTTCGACAACAGCTACGCCCGTCTGCCCAAGTCGTTTTACTCCGTCGTCCAACCGACACCTGTCAGGGCGCCGCAGTTCGCGGTCCTGAATGACTCCCTGGCAGAATCCCTGGGGCTCAGCGTGGAAGCGCTTCGGAGCAGAGAAGGCCTGGCGGTCTTTGCCGGCAATCAGATTCCCGCGGGCGCCTCGCCGCTGGCGCAAGCATACGCCGGCCACCAGTTCGGGCACTTCACCATGCTGGGCGATGGCCGAGCCCTGCTCCTTGGTGAGCAGATCACCCCGAATGGGCAGCGAGTTGATATCCAACTGAAGGGCTCGGGCAGGACGCCATACTCCCGCCGAGGCGATGGGCGGGCGACACTTGGACCCATGCTTCGCGAATACATCATCAGCGAAGCGATGCATGCACTGGGGATTCCTACCACTCGGAGTCTGGCCGTTGTGACAACCGGTGAGCCCGTCTACCGAGAAACAGCGCTGCCCGGTGCGATCCTGACGCGAGTGGCAGCCAGCCATCTCCGGGTGGGCACCTTTCAGTACGCGGCGAAATGGTGCACGCTGGAGGATCTCCGGGCCCTTGCGGATTACGCAACAGAGAGACACTTCCCGGAAGCCGCTGCCGCGGAGAACCGGTATCTCGGTCTCCTACAGCAGGTGGCGAATCGCCAGGCCAGGCTGATTGCCCAGTGGCAGCTCGTCGGCTTCATCCACGGGGTGATGAACACCGACAACATGGCGATCAGCGGCGAGACCATTGACTATGGTCCCTGCGCCTTCATGGACGCATACGACCCGGCAACGGTCTTCAGTTCCATCGACACGCATGGGCGGTATGCCTATGGGAACCAGCCACATATCGCCGCGTGGAATCTCGCGAGACTCGCCGAAACGCTGTTGCCGCTGATCCATGACACCATGGCGCAGGCCGTCAAGCTGGCGGAGGATGTGATCTCGGATTTCGCCGCGTCGTTTTCCCGTCACTGGCTCACGGGAATGAGGGCAAAGCTGGGGATCTCTGGTGAAGAACCGGAGGATGAGTCGCTGATGGCCGATCTCCTCACCATCATGCGGGAAGATCGCGCGGATTATACGAACACATTCCGTGCCCTGACGCTTGGAAGGCCCGAGGAGACGGGGCTGTCCGATTCTGCTGGGTTCGGCGCGTGGCATGAGCGATGGCAGGCGAGACTGGGCCGGCAGAAGGAAACAAGAGAGTCCTCCCAGCGACTCATGCAGATGAGCAATCCGGCCGTAATCCCCCGCAACCATCAGGTCGAGGCGGCCCTCGAAGCGGCAGTGGCAGACGGAGACTACAGCGTGATGGAGCGGCTCCTTGGCGTGCTGGCCAATCCGTACGCCTACTCCGCCGAACAGGCTGACTACTGCGCACCGCCTGCGCAATCCGACCAGCCCTACCGAACCTTCTGCGGGACATGAGCGCTCTGGGCTCCGCCCAGCTTGAAGACGGCGACCCCAAGGATCAGAAGGGGAACACCGACCACCTGCCTCCAGGTGAGCGCGATCTGAGTGAGGCCCAACCAGCCCAGCGAGTCCCACAGCAGGGCGAACAGGAGCTGCGAAGCCAGCACAATGGAGATGGCATACGTCGGGCGAAGCAGCCTGATTCCCTGCACGATGCAGACGACGACACCAATGCCGGCGAGCCCGCTGAACCAGTACCACGGCTGCATCCCCTGCAGGGAAAACAGGTTCTGCCCTTCGAAGATCAGCCCGAAGGTGAGCGAGGCGAGAAACCCCATCCCCAGGACCAGGGTGGTTGTGGTCCAGGAGCCGGCCTGCTCGCTCACCTTGCTATTGAAGATGTTTTGCAGGCCGACGAGGGCCCCGGCGATCAGGGCCAGTATCAGTCCAGGAAGCATCTCATCCGCCGCCTTTCATTCATAGATGTTGTGGCGTCCGAGCACCCGCAAGCCTTCCCGGTCCCTAATGAGGATGCGCCCGTTCTCCCGCTCGATCAGGCCCTGCTCACAGAGTTGCTGAATCACCCGGTTCAGATGCCGGTAACTGGTGCCGATCAGGTTTGCGGCGTCCGCCAGGCTTGCTGTCTGGACCTGACCGCGACCCTCCTCTGATTCGTCAACGACGGAGAGTAGGTAGCTGGCGAGGCGCACATCCACTGGCTGCATCAGGTTGAAACTGAGCGAGTTGCTCTTCCGCACGAACTTGCGTGAGAGGATCTCCAGCAGGAACTGCAGGAACGGGACGTGACTCCGTCCGTATCGATCCAGTGCGTCATATCGAACGCCGATCATGTGGACAGGCGTTATCGCCTCCACGGAGTTGAGCGTCTCGATGCCCTGCAGGTACTCAATATCCCCGATCACCTCCAGCGGGCGCTTGAAGGAGAGCAGGACCAGCCTCTTTCCCTCCGCTGATGTGTTGTGAACACGAATCTTCCCCTTCACCAGGACATACAGGCACGCCGAGCGATCGCCCTGCACACAGATCTGCGCCCCCCGACCGAAGCCGAAAAGCGTCAGATGAGGCAGCAACTGTGCCCCGAAAACCGGCTCCAGGTGGTGAAGCTGCAGATAATGGCGCAACAGCTCAGGGTCGTGGATCTGGTTCATTGGGGAACACCTCCGTTCCTGCCAGACGGGCCCCTAGCCTCCAAGGATCACCACGCCGGCGATCATGAGTGCGATGCCGAGGAACTGGGGCAGCCCCATCCTCTGCTTGACCACGCCGAACCACCCGTTGGTGTCGATCAAGAAGACGGTACTCAACTGGGCGATGAGCAGCGCCGAGACCGTCAGGGTGACACCGATCTTCTGAATCGATGCGATGTTGCTGGAGATGATCAACGCCGCGAACGCACCGCCTGTCAGATAGAGCGGTCTGACCTGGCGAAGCCTCCGCCACCCTGGATCACGCACAGCCATGAGAATGAGCAACGCCCCAAGGAAGCCGGTGAACTGCGTCAGAGCGGCCGCCTGCCACGTACCGATCCCCCCGCTGATCCTCGCATTCGCCACGCCCTGCAAGGTAAGAAACGCTCCGGCCAAGACAGCGAAAAAGATGCCTCTCACTTCAAGTTCGCCCCCGTCAGTCTCTCTCCCCCTCATTAAACGTCATCGATCGATGGCTTGGAAAGGACATATGTCCTGGCATAACGCAAGTGTCCGAGAGGGGCTCCCCTCTCGGACACTCGCGGTCATATCCTATTCATCTACCGGGTCGCTACCTCGGAAGGGAATACCCGGGCACAGGAGAGGGTGCCCAGACGACCAGTGCGATTGCAGCAGAAGACCTGGTCGCAGAGAATATTGTTCCTGGTTGCGCGGTCCAACGTGGTGACGCATCGGCGGGGGTTGCCCGCACTGTCAACGCCGCACACATAGGTGCAGAGCGTCAGTTCACAAAACCCGCCCACGCCACCGACAGGGGCGCGCTGCTGGGCGAGTTGGGAGAGCAATCCTGGTTGTGCGACACTGGGCTGTACGGCACCGAGTTGCTGGAGGAACTGGTTCACCGGATTCACCCCCTGTTCCCATAGATATTCACGTGTGCAGATTGTGCGAGTGGTTCGCGGCGATTCCGTGAACCGAGGGGCCGGGTCGTGACAGCGCTCGTCTGCCCCCGATCTGCTGGAGCGCATAAGGCGGGGGTCGGTCAGGCGAAAGGGCCGGCGAGGGATCTTGGGGGCTGCCGCGCCGCTGAACGCGACCTGCCGGGAGGAGGCCGCCTAGCTGAGGCCCGGCCTCTCGGGTCTCTGGGAGGAGTGTTCTTACGGAAGCCCCTTTCTGACCTGGGTGGATGATAGCGTTGAGGTCCAACTCTCCGACGCAATAGAGCCTCACCCTTCCGCACGGAGCCTCGCCCTTTCGCATGGAGCCTCACCTCTTCGCACGGGGCCTCACCTTTTCGCATAGGGCCTCACCTTTTTGCACGGGGCCTTACCTTTTCGCACGGGGCCTCGCCTTTTCGCACGGGGCCTTACCTTTTCGCACGGGGCCTCGCCTTTTCGCACGGGGCTTCGCCTTTTCGCACGGGGCCTCACCTTGTCCCATGGTGCCGCACTTTTTCGCACAGATCCTCTCTTGACACGATCGAGCGATGTAATATAATTGGATATAGAGGAAGTAAAACCCAGAGCGAGGTGAGACGATGGCGGACGAACCCATCCCCCAGCCGGACGCAGATGACGACGACGAGTGGCAGGAGGTAACGAGCAGCTACCACCGAGGGGAATCGTTGCGGCGAGGCGCCTTTGTGCGGGTGAGCAAATACGGGGCGGTAGAGGCAACGGTGTCGGCCACCGAGCTGGTCGAGGAGATCGCTACCGAACGGGGGCTTACACGCAGCGAGTGGGTCTTCGCCCTCCGGGCGAGCGTGAAGAAGGGACAGGTCGCCTGTATTCCCGTCCCAGTCGCTGAGGCACCCCGTGGAGCGGTTCAGCCCCGCTGGTACCAGGGGAAGAGTTCGGTCCGGTCCGCCTGGCATATCGGGGGCGTATTCAAGGACTACCCGGCTTTGCAACGCAACGGCGAGGTGAAATGCCTGGTCACCCGGGGGACCGGTCCCGACGGCGGCCCCGCCCTGATCATCCCCGTGGGGGCGGGACTGGACACCAAGACGGTGAGCGGTGACAGCAGTGATCAGTCATCTGGCAAATAGCTCTCCCCGGTACGCCATCGCTGGCCGCACCGGGGAGATTCCATTGGATGCCTGCCAAACCGGCCCTCACGGTGGCGTGATCAACCTCATCCCAGTCAAGAGAGGGGCATGGGCGGCGGACCTGTCCATTTTTGCCCGCCGAGGCGAAGTCGGAGCGTACAAAAATGGACAGGTGACCGGCCGGTGGACCAGCCTCTCCGCTTCAGGCCCCACGAATACTGTCGAATCCTGACGAAGAAGCTCGATCGCGCTCGACTTCTGGCGAAGGCTGCGGCGCCCCCGAGCCATCTGACGGTCGCCCTGCGCCCATCTGTCTGTTTTTTGCCGTCACCCGGCCTGGGACACGCGCGAAAACGGACAGTTGGCGCCGCCCGGCCTCGGCTCCGGCACCGGGCCCCGCGCAGAGCGCCCGGGCTGACCTGGGCCCCGGCCTCGGCCCTACGACTCCGTCTTCTGAATCACGATCGGCGTCCCTACCTGCACCCGCTCGTAGAGCGCCTCGATCTCCTCGTTCCGCATCTCCACCGTCCCGTGGGTCACCCACCGGCCGAGGCGGCCATCGGGGTCGTTGGTCCCGTGGATCGCCCAGATATGCCCCGTGTCCCCATCGAAGGCGTTGAAACCGAGCCAGCGGGTGCCCAGCGGATTGCGGGGATCGCCGGCGGGGATATCCTCCGCCCAGTACTTCACGCCAGGCAGCGCCACGCTCACCGCATAGTGCCCCTCCGGGGTGAGGTAGTTCACCTTCTGATTCGCCGCCGATGGCGCCGGTCCGCTGATATGCTCACCCGTCGCCACCCGTGCGGTCTGGATCAACTCGCCGTCCTCGTAGTACCAGAGGAGATTCAACCCCTTGTCCACAATGATCACCGTCGGCTCGGGTGGCGTCAGCGGGGCAAGGAGCGCATAGTAATCGACCGGGACCAGTCCCTGGCTCGCATCCATCCGCCAGGCCTGGTAGGAGGGCTCTCCACCGGCCGCCTTCATGGCTGTCGCATCGCCCACGGGGACCTCCTCGGGCTCCCCGCTGCCGGGCAGCCGCCCCTCCCAGACCAGTACCTGCGCCGCGCGCGGCAGGTCCTTCAGGCTGATGGGGAAGTCCGACAGAGTGAGCGGCGCTCCGATCAGGCTGCCGCTGCCGGTGGTCAGTGCGACCTGGCGCAGACCATCATCCGCCTTGGAGATCGCGATCCGCTCCACGGACCCGTCGCCATCCAGATCGGCACCGTTCAGATAGACCTCTGCGGTGAAGGGCATTTCGATCTTTGGCACCTCGGTCTGCGGCTCGGCGCTGGCCGCCCGCCATTCCACCACCCAGGCGATGCCCGACCGGCCCCCATAGTAGAGGAGACCGCCCAGGAGCCCCAGGATGATCAGGGCACCGATCCGGCGGCGCATATAGCGCCTGCGGCGGGCCTCCCTACGCCGCATGATCGCAGCGTAGGAGCGGAGCTTGGGACGGCTGTGCAGCTCGTTCACCGGGCTCTCACCTCCGACCAGGGATTTGTCTTGCTCCCATTATATCGCAAACTATATCGTAAACCGTGATTTTATCCGTACGAATTCTCTTCGAATCGTTGAACGGGAGGAGTCCGACAAACGAGCGGCGAATAGGACCAAAACCTAGGACCAGGTCGTAGGTCCGGGAGGAGGGGCCATCATACCTGTCAAGATCGTGACGGACAGCACCGCATCGATCCCGGCGGAGATCTGCCGCCGGCTTGGGATCACTGTCGTACCGGCCACCATCCATTTCGGCACAGAGACCCATGTCGACGGCGTCGATTCATCGGATCGCTTCTACGAGCGCCTCGACGCCTCCCCGGAGCCACCGACAACATCCACCCCGTCACCAGGTGCCTTCCTCGATGTCTACCGGCAACTGGCGGCTGAGGCGTGCACGATCATATCGATCCATGTCATGGAGTCCAAGTCCACCCTGATCAACGTGGCCCGCATGGCGGCGCAGATGCTGCCCGAGCAGCGGATCCTCGTCGTGGACAGCCGCTCGACCACCCTGGGGCTGGGCCTGCTCACCATGGCGGCGGCCAAGGCGGCCCAACTGGGGCACGGGGTGCAGGAGATCCTGACCATGCTGGAGCGCATGGTACCCCGGACCCATGTCCATGCCGCCATCCGCCAGATGAAGCAGTTGCGGAAGTCCGGGCGGGTCTCCCTGAGCACGGCCCTGATTGCGGGCATGCTCTCGATCAAGCCGGTCCTCTACCTCGGCAAGTCGATGGTGGAGGTGGTCGACAAGGTCAGGGGCTGGCACCCGGCCCTCGATCGGATCACCGAACTGGCCCTCGCCCATGTAGATGGCGCCAAGGTCCACCTGGCGGTGGTCCACACCAACGCCCGCGAGGAGGCGGAGCGGCTGCTGCAGGCCGTCCGGGAGCGATTCGATCTGGTGGATGCGATCATCGCCGATGCGGGCACCGCCCTGGCCTCGCATGCCGGGCCGGGCGCCGTGGGCATCGTCACCATGGAGGCCGATCCCCTGCTGGGGGCGGAGCCGCTCGTCTGAGCGGCTCTTCTTCGTCCAGTCCATTTCCATTCGGCGGGTGGACATGCTAGAATGAACAGGAATACGAAGCCGGAGGGTCTCAATCTTATGCAGTGGATCTACGTCAAGGATTTGGGCCAATTTGAAGGGCAGGATGTGGAGTTGCGCGGCTGGGTTCAGAATTACCGCAGCTCGGGCAAGATCCAGTTCATCATCTTCCGTGACGGCACGGGTATCTGCCAGGCCGTGGTCTTTATTAAGGATGTGCCCGCCGAGGTCTTCGAGGCCGGCAAGAAGCTGACCCAGGAGTCCTCCCTGATCATCCGCGGCTCGGTCCGCAAGGAGACCCGCGCCCCGGGTGGCTATGAGATCGGGGTCAAGGAGCTGGAGATCGTCCAGATCGCCGAGGAGTACCCGATCACCCCGAAGGAGCATGGCGTCGAGTTCCTCATGGACAACCGGCACCTCTGGGTCCGCTCCTCCAAGCAGGCGGCGATCCTGCGGATCCGCAACGAGATCACCATGGCCATGCACACCTATCTGCAGGAGAATGGCTTCTTCCTGACCGAGCCGCCGATCCTCATGGGCACCTCGGCGGAGGGCGGCGCCAACCTGTTTGAGACCAAGTATGTGAACGACGAGCCGGCCTACCTGTCGCAGTCGGGCCAGCTCTATGTCGAGGCGACCGCCATGGCGCTGGGCAAGGTCTACTCCTTCGGCCCGACCTTCCGGGCGGAGAAGTCGAAGACCCGCCGGCATCTGATCGAGTTCTGGATGGTCGAGCCCGAGATGGCCTACTACACCCACGAGGACAACATGAAGCTCCAGGAGGAGTTCGTCTCCTACATCGTCCAGCGGGTGCTGAAGAACCGGGCCGAGGATCTGAAGACGATCGGTCGGGATACGACCCACCTGGAGAAGGTGGTTCCGCCCTTCCCGCGCATCACCTACACCGAGGCGGTCGAGCTGCTCCAGAAGCTCCACAAGGAGGGGGATGAGTGGGATCCGATCCCCTGGGGCGAGGACTTCGGCGCCCCGCACGAGACGGTGATCACCCAGCACTTCGACAAGCCGGTCTTTGTCGAGAAGTTCCCTGCCAAGATCAAGGCCTTTTACATGGAGCCCGACCCCACGAACCCCGATGTGGTGCTGGGCGCCGATCTCCTGGCCCCCGAGGGCTATGGCGAGATCATCGGCGGGTCGCAGCGCATCCATGATCCGGAACTCCTGAAGCAGCGGTATGAGGCCGAAGGGCTGGACATGGCCACCTACGGCTGGTACTATGACCTGCGTCGCTTTGGCACCGTTCCCCACTCGGGCTTCGGCATTGGCGTGGAGCGGACCGTGGCCTGGATCTGTGGCCTGGACCACGTCCGGGAGACGATCCCCTTCGCCCGCCTGCTGAACCGGCTGCAGCCGTAGGAGACCGCGCCCCGGCTGTTCATGGAAGGACAGGTAGGCATCGACACACAGGAAGAGCTGCACGCCAGGATGCGTGCAGCTCTTCATCATCCCAGGGAGATTTCGTTCCCAGATTCACGACTCATGTAGGTTTCAACCAGCCCACGGGGACTCACCTTGTAGAGCTGGAGAATGGTTGTGTCAGGATAGCAAGACATATAGTAGGCCACCGCCCTGTAGCCAAACGTGTAGCCAGCGAACGTCGGAATCCCATCGGCCTTGCTCCCAATAGCTAGGCGCCCTTTTACGGCGTCGTCTGCATCATCCAAGTGGGGCTGGACCAAACGCCAGTAGCCCGGCTCCATCTCTTCGGGGAAGGATGCCCACCACCATCGGTCATCCGGATATAGCAAGCGACCGAAGTACTCGGCTGCACCTTCCATCTTAATCCATTCGGCTAGTGTGAAAGTCTCCAGTCTCAAGTTGTAGATTGGGTTCTCGGGAAATGCATGGTGGCATTCGTGTGCGATCAAGTTGGCCAGGTACTGCCAATCAGGTTCTGGTGGGACAGCCACTACGAGATTTCCTGGGCCGTTGGTGAAAGCGTTCGACCATCTATTCGATGGCAAGTTGAAATCGCGGAACCAGCGAAATGGGAGGGCCGGGACGATGGTTACAGCCAAGTGCTCCAGAGGGATGTGCGTTCTGACCTTGTCCATGACTGCCTCAACGGTTGCCTCGACGGCTTGGAGGTCCCAATCATAGCCAGCAGACTCTTCCTCTGTCTTGTCACCGAACGAGAGCAGTTGAAACCTCCGCGCAAGGTCAGAGGCGTTGCCCATCCAAGTTTGTCCAGTTACATGGTGACTGAAAACGTCGGCCAAATATTCATCCAGGCGATCACGGTTCCGGAACAGGGCCGTCCCGGTGACATGATTCACTCGCAGGCTCATACCAACACCTCGTAGGTTTCGCGTCTTAAATGGCCTATTCTTTGAATAGGTGATTAGTTCCTCCTTTTGTACTGCCGTGCCCACACGGGCACCCGCCCTCCTGTTCATGCACGTCGAACCATTCGTACAGGAAAAAGCCATCGAAGTGCTAAGAAGTAGTACCCCTTAGACTCGATGGCTCTTGATCATGGTTCTTGGACTGTTGCGGTCAAGGGCGGTGACAGGTACGAGATAGTCGCTGTTTCGGCGTGGGTGTTTCGGCGTCGGCGCAGGCGTGGGCGTGGGCGCCCTGCCCGGCAGGCCTTATGCCTCCTGGTCCTGGCCCTTCGGCTTCGGTGGCGGGAGCGGCTGCCTGGCCTCTTCGCGGTAGCTCCGGCTGTAGCTTTCCACCAGCCGGACCCACGCCTCATGCCCCCTCAGATCCCGGAGAGGCAGGAGGTCGCCCAGCTTCGCTCGCATGCCCTCCAGGCTGAGGTCCTCCGCGGTGACTGCGATCAGAGTGATGCCCCGCGCTTCGCAAAACCCGCGCTTCATATGGTCCCGAGCCTGTTGCTTGCGGAGTTCCACCTCGTCCGGGAACCATTCCGTCGTGGTGAAGTGCTGGGGTCCCTGAAATTCCAGGGCGACATTCGGTGGGTAGTAGCGGTCAAGCTCCATCTTCTCGCCGGTGAAGGGGTTCTCCAGGAAGTCAGGGGTGGCGTCATCCGTACACTCGCGGCCTGCCACCAGCAGGTTGAGCCACTCCCGCATGTAGGTCTCCCCCTTGTAGCGGTTCTTGTTCAGCCGCCGGCGAGCCGGTGCGACGATCGAAGCCCGGTACTCAGCGAAGGGGTTACCGAGAGTGAACTCCACCAGTGATCTGCGGTGTTGCTGCGTGACCTGCATCCACCCGGTCGCCGCCAGGCGATGAAGCGCTTGTTTCAGCGGGTAGGGGGTCAGACCGACCTGCCTGGCGAGCGAGGCGTGAGTGGAGGGCGCAAGCGAAGGACCCGCTTGCAGCCGGGTATAGACCAGCTTCTCCCGTGCGCTGAGGCGAGGGTCGACAAGCAACTCAGTGGAGACCTGCACCTCCCGCGCTTGCGGGGCTGCCGGGGAGGTGTGCCAGCCGGCCGCTTCCAGCAGGGCCAGGGCACGGAGCACGGTGGGACGGGACAGGCCGGAGAGCTTCTCCAGCGTCTGTGGCGTCTGTGCCTCTGGGAGAAGCATGAGCATGGCGACCAGCTTGGCCGTCATAGGCAAGCGGCCTTCCAGTAGGGGAATCGGAACCTGCACGTAGATGGTCATCACCTCCATCGGCCAGGGGATTCATCCTAAAAAGTGGAAATTCCTGCTTTCCGTACGCTTTTTCGGGACGATGGAGGCGGGCAGATGCAAAATCCTTACGCTATGTCCCTGGAATAGGGGAACAGGAGGCGGAAAAGCAAAGGCAAATGCCCAATGAGACAAGATCTGGGTGACCTGGGGCGGGTTCGAGAGCAGATTGGCCTCATAGCGTAAGCTTTTTTTCGGGCCGTGCCCCCGAACGAGCGAAATTCGTTACGGAAAGACTCCCCTCGGTCTCAATGCGGTCTCTATGCGAAGGGCCGCGGTCAACCAAGCGAGACTGGGGGAACCTGAGCAGAGCGCTGAACGTCAAAGGGATGATAGGGAACGCGCCCTACCGGCTGAGCGGCGAACTCCTGTGGAACTTGTCCGCTCCCAGGAGGGATTTCTGATCCAGCCGGAGAAAGAGGGGGGTGTTCGGTTCATTCGTGTGGCGAATGGACCGTCAGCCTGAAGTCCCCCAGCGCGACAGAGGAGGTCGTCGGCGTGGAGGAGATTGGCCGTCGTCTGCTTGCGGCCCGTGAGGCCAAGGGGCTCTCGATCCAGGATGTCGAGGACGAGACCCGCATTCGCAAAAGGTATATTGAAGCGCTCGAGACCGGCCGCCATGTGGACATACCTGGCGAGGTCTACGTGAAGGGCTTCCTCCGGACCTATGGTAACTACCTGGGGCTGGATGGCGAAGAGCTTGTCGAGGAGTACAAGCTGAGCAAGGCGACGTCGGAGCGGCGGGAGGACCCACCTGGCGAGGGCACAGCCGCCCAGGCAGCCGCGGCCTCTCAGCCCGGGCCGGACCGCCCGCCCAGGCCCGACCGTCCGCCCAGGCCCGACCGTCCGCCGCGAACGGAGCGCACCGTTCGGCCCGAGCGGCAGCGACCCGTCGGGGAGGAGAGGCCGTCGCGCAGGGCGCCCATGCCCCGGCCGGCCAGCAGCACGTTCGTCCTCCGTCGGGCGGTCCTGGCTCTCCTGGTCATCGGCCTGCTTGGTGCGGGGGCCTGGTGGGTGTACGGCATGCTCTCCGCCGAGCCGGAGCCCACACCGCCGCCCCCGGTCACCCAGAAGGAGCCGGATCCTCCTCCGGTCAAGGAGCCTGATCCGCCCCCGCCCCCGGTCGAGGAGAAGCCGCAGGTGACCATGGAGGGGCCGAAGGGCGAGAACATCACCTACACGGTGTCGGCAAGCCCCGCGATCGTGGATGTCGCCTTCACAAAGGGTTTCCCCTGGATGAGCGCCACCGTTGATGGTGAGCGGAAGCTCTACGGCACGCCAAATGCCCCCCTTCACTATGAAGGCAAGCAGATCGTGATCGTGGCCGGCTTTATGGATGGCCTGGAGATCACGATCAACGGTCAGAAGATGCCCCATTCGCTCACAGGCGGTCGCTACGTGCTGACCATCACCGGCAAGGAATAAGGGAGCGCCCGGCCATGCTTCGTGGTCGGGCTTCTTCATTACCGCAGGTAACGCCATTGCCGCATGTAACGCCGCATGTACCGGCCCCACCCGCCGCATACTAGCAGGCGGAGGTGTCGCCATGATCCGGCGGTTGATCGCTCTCGTGCTCTGCCTTCTCCTGGTACCAGCGTTTCCAGTCCACGCCACCCCCAGCACCACCGCTGCCGACGTCTGGAAGGTGGAGGCCGCCCCGCGCGGCTGGGCTGGCGCCTCGGTCCTGCTCGACTGGAAGACCGGCGAGATCCTGTTCGCCCGCAATGCACACCAGCGGCGGTCCCCCGCCAGTACAACGAAGGTCCTGACCGCCCTGATCGCCCTGGAGCGGGGCGACCTGAACGACCTGGTGAAGGTCTCGCGGCGGGCTGCCTACACCGAGGGCAGCTCCATGTACATCAAGCCCGGGGAGGTCTACTCCCTGCACGATCTGCTGCACGGGCTCCTGCTCCGGTCGGGCAACGATGCCGCCGTGGCTATCGCCGAGCATCTGGCCGGCTCGGTGGAGGCGTTCGCCATCCTCATGAATGACCGGGCGAAGGCGCTTGGCGCCAAGGGGAGCCACTTCGTCAACCCCCACGGCCTGAGCAAGCCCGAGCACTACTCGACCGCTTACGACCTGGCCGTGATCACCCGGGCTGCCCTGAACAACCCCAAGTTCGCCGAGATCGTCTCCCAGCCGGCCAGGGAACTCACCTTCGAGGAACTGGAGCGGCGGACCGTCCTGTACAATACCAACAAGCTCCTCGGCTGGCTCCCCGGGGCCGACGGCGTCAAGACCGGGACCACCGCTGCGGCCGGTCCGTGCCTGATCGCCAGCGCCACCCGGGACGGACAGAAACTGATCAGCGTCGTGCTAAATTCAGGCAATCGCTGGCGGGAATCAGCGGATCTGCTGGAGTGGGGTTTCCGCAACTTCCAGGTCGCCCAGATGGGCCAGAAGGGCGAGGTCCTGCGCTCCGTGCCCGTCTACCGTGGCAAGCGACTGAGCGTCCCCGTGGCCCTGAAGGAGGACCTGGAACTGGTCCTGCCCCGCAAGATGAGCGAGTACCCGGCGATCCAGATCAGCCTGAACCACCCCGAGATCCCCGCTCCGATCCGGCAGGGCCAGCGAGTTGGCAGCGCCGTAATCGCTCTGCCGGATGGCCGGGATGTCACGGCGGAGTTGGTCGCCGCTGAATCCGTCGCCAAAGCAACATGGCTTGACCTTTTCTATCGGTTTCTAGTATCATTGGTCGAGCAGGCCCCCCCGGAGTGATGATTCTTCCGGGTGCCGTAATGAGTTTCGGTTATTGCAGGTATAACTCGCCGGAATCCGAAGCTTGCAGGAGCGAATGAGCGAAACAGTAACAAAACGGGCCATAAGGCCCGTTTTTTGCTTGGGATGCTATTCACAAACATGATGACATCTCGATTCCCTGCTTGGTATACTGTGTGTTGAGTATGTAGCCTCAAGGAGTTCCCGCGCCTGTGTCTCCGTTGAGTCATTCTTGTTCAGTTCTTCGTTCAGGCTGTCACAAGGTTCGGTATGTCCTTACTCTATTGTTTCCTGAAGGAGGCTGGCCGATGCATCCGTATTTGCCCTTGCTCATTTACGTCCTCGTGGCCATTGTGGTGGCGACGGGCATGAGCGTGTTGGGCACCAGCTTCGGGCGGAAGAAGCCCGAGCCCTACAAGCTTCAGCCCTATGAATCTGGTCACCCGACGGGTCCGCTCATGGGACGGTTCCCGGTGAAGTTCTACCTGGTCGCCATGCTCTTCGTGATCTTCGACGTGGAGGCGGCCTCGTTCTATCCCTGGGCTGTCAATCTGAAGGGCCTGGGCGCCTACGGCCTCCTGGAGATGGTCACCTTCATGGTGGTCCTCGGTATTGGCTACGCTTACGTTTGGAAGAAGGGAGGCTTCAACTGGCGATGAGCAACGACGGTGTTTTCGGTCGCGACGGTGGCTTTCTGACCACCACCGTTGATTCGTTCCTGCGCTGGTCGCAGGCCAACTCGGTCTGGCCCCTCACCTTCGGCCTGGCCTGCTGCGCCATTGAGATGATGAACCTCGCCTCCGGTCCCCGGTACGACCTGGCTCGCTTTGGTTCCGAGGCGTTCCGCGCCTCGCCCCGCCAGGCCGACCTGCTCTTTGTTTCCGGCCGGCTCTGCAATAAGATGGTCCCGGTGATCAAGCAGGTCTACAGCCAGATGGCCGAGCCCAAGTGGGTCGTCGCCTTTGGCGCCTGCGCCTCCACCGGCGGCATTTTCGATAACTACGCCGTGGTCCAGGGCGTCGATAACGTCCTCCCGGTTGACATCTATGTCCCCGGTTGCCCGCCGACGCCTGAGGCGGTGATCGATGCGGTCCAGAAGCTCCGGGTCCGCATCAAGAGCGATGACCCGAGGGGAGGTATCATCGTCCGTGGCTAATCTCGACACTCATTCCGAGATGATCGAGCGGGCGAATGCCGCCCGCGAGCGGGTGAACAACATCGTGATCCCGGCCCTGACCGAGGCCTTCCCTGGCAAGGTGGAGGTCGTCCCCGCCGGCAACGACCTGATTCCGCAGGTCTTCGTTGCCGCCGATTCCCATCTGGAGGTCGCCCTCTGGCTCAAGGAGCAGGGCTTCCACATGATGATCGACATCACCGCGGCCGACTACTACCCGAAGCGGGAGCCGCGCTTTGACCTGGTCTACCACCTGCGCGAGATGCCCGCCAAGGACCCCAACGGCAACAAGGGACTTGGCATGATCCGCATCCGCGTCAAGTTGGCCGAGAAGGACCCGATCCACTCCCTCAGCCACATCTGGCCGATGGCCAACGCCGCGGAGCGGGAGATCTGGGACCAGTTCGGCCTGAACTTCATGAACCATCCGAACTTGAAGCGGATCCTGAACCCGGATGACTGGGAAGGCCATCCGCTGCGGCGTGACTACCCGCTCCGTGGCCCCCGTGCCCTGATTAGCTTGGAGATGCCTGCCGACGAGAACCGGTACCACCCGTTCGTCGACGTGGACTCCGAGGAAGGAAAGTAGGGTGAGTATGGCTCACGATCTGAAGCACGAGGAAGAGCAGCATCTGGATCGCATGAGTCTCTCCATCGGGCCGCACCATCCTGCGACGCACGGCGTTCTGCGGGTGAAGATCGAGCTCGAGGGCGAGACGGTGATCGATGCCGAACCGGAGACCGGCTTCCTGCACACCGGCATTGAGAAGAACGCCGAGGCCCTGAACTGGAACCAGGCGACTACCGTCATCGATCGCATGGACTACCTCTCCCCGATCTCGAACAACGTCGGGTATGTCCTGGCGGTGGAGAAGCTGCTGGGGATCACCGACCGGATTCCCGAGAAGGCGAATGTGGTGCGCGTTATTCTGCTGGAGCTCCAGCGGATCGCTTCCCACCTGATCACCACCGGCATTGGCGGCCTTGACTTCGGCAACATCGGTGGTCCCGTCTTCTGGGCGTTCGAGCTGCGTGATCATATCCTCGACATCCTCGAGCACACCACGGGTCAGCGCATGAACCCGTCCTACATGCGGGTGGGCGGCCTGGCCTATGATCTGCCGCACAACTTCAAGGAGCTGGTCGAAAACTTCCTGAAGCTGGCCCCGGGCCGCATTCAGGAGCTGAAGGACCTGGTCCTCTACAACCCGATCATGATGGACCGCGCGGTGAACAACAGCTGCATCTCGTACGAGACCGCCCTGAAGTTCGGCCTGACCGGTCGTAACTTGCGTGTGACTGGCTCGGACTATGATGTCCGCAAGTATTATCCTTACTGCGGCTACGAGAAGTACGACTTCAAGGTGCCCACCTACACCGCCGGCGACACCTGGTCGCGCGTCGCCATCGTCTTCGACGAGATGTTCGAGTCGCTGAAGATCGTCCGTCAGGCGCTGGATAACCTGCCCTGGGATGACCGTCACGTGATCGATGACCGGAAGTTGGTCCTGCCGCCAAAGCATGAGGTGAAGGAGTCCATGGAGGCCCTGATCCACCACTTCAAGCTGGTGCAGCACGGCTTCGATGTCCCGGCCGGCGAGGCCTATGCCTCGGTCGAGTCGCCCCGCGGCGAGATCGGCTTTTATGTCGTCTCCGACGGCGGCAACAAGCCGATGCGCGTCCGGGTCCGTCCGCCCTCGTTCTACGCCACCTACGCCCTGCCGGAGGTCCTGCGCGGCGGGCTGCTGGCCGACCTGGTTGTCGGTATCGCAACAATGGACCCCGTCTTCGGGGAGGTGGACCGCTAATGTCGCACGATCATGGTCACGACCATTCCTCCAAGACGGTCGGCCTGAAGGAGATCCAGCCGCCCACCTGGCCGGAGAGCTGCAAGGCGGAGGTCGATGCGATCATCGCCCGCTACCCCGAGGGGCGTGAGATGTCGGCGATCCTGCCGCTGCTCCACCTGGCCATGCGGGAGCGTGAGGGCCACTACGTCGCCCTCTCCGACATGCAGGCGATCGCTGAGATCACCGGCGTCTCCCCGGCCTATGTCAACTCGGTCTGCTCCTTCTATGCCATGTACCACCGGCATCCGATCGGCAAGTACCTGATCACGGTCTGCGGCAACATGGCCTGCCACCTGCTGGGCGGCGGCAACAAGCTGGTGGAGCATATCGAGAAGGTCTATGGAGTCAAGAACGGCGAGACGACCGCAGACGGGATCTTCACCCTCGAGGTGACCGGTGAGTGCCTGGCCGCCTGCGACCTGGCCCCCGTCATCCACGTGGATGTGGAGTACGCCGTGAAGATGACCCCGGAGAAGTTCGATGCCCTCGTGGCCGACCTGCGGGCCGGCAAGGGCCCCGAGGCCCACCTGGAGAAGCTGCCGCTCATGAATGGCGCCAGCCAGGACGAGTGGACCGGCTACAAGCCCGTCACCGCCCCGGCCCCCGCTCCGGCGGTCGAGCCCGAGGCCCCTGCCGAGCCCGAGGCCCCGGCGCAGGCCGAGCCCGAGAAGGTTAGCGAGTAAGCACCCCTGTTAGAAGGAGGCAGACAACCATGCAGTTTGAGCCCGTGCTCACGAAAGGCATCGGTGAGGTCGAACTGACCAATATCGATGTGTACGAAGCGCAGGGCGGGTATCAGGGGCTGCGGAAGGCGCTGACCATGGAGCCGCTCGCCATCGTGGATGAGGTCAAGAAGGCCAACCTCCGCGGCCGTGGCGGCGCAGGCTTCCCGGCGGGCGTCAAGTGGGGATTCCTGCCCAACGACGGGCGGCCCCGCTACCTGACCGTCAACGCGGACGAGTCGGAGCCCGGCACCTGCAACAACCGTACCCTGATCTACGCCAACCCGCATCAGTTGATTGAGGGGATCCTGATCACCGCGTATGCGAATCGGATCACCCAGTCCTTTATCTATATCCGCGGCGAGTTCAAGCGGGGCGCGATGCTCCTGGAGAAGGCGATCGAGGATGCCCGGGCCAAGGGCTACCTCGGCAAGAACATCATGGGGACCGAGTACTCGCAGGAGATCACGGTCCACCGGGGCGCCGGCGCCTATATCTGCGGGGAGGAGTCGGCCCTGCTGAACTCCCTCGAAGGACGCCGCGGCGAGCCCCGTGTCAAGCCGCCCTTCCCGGCGGTGGTCGGCCTCTACGGCTGCCCGACGATCATCAACAACGTGGAGACGCTCTCCAACGTGCCGCACATCATCAATAACGGGTGGGAGTGGTTCACCAAGATCACGGCGAACCCGTCCAACCCGAAGTCCTGCGGCCCGAAGCTCTTCACCGTCTCCGGCTGCGTCAAGAAGCCCGGCAACTACGAGCTGCCGATCGGCACCACCCTGCGCGAGGTGATCGAGATCGCCGGTGGCCTGAAGGACGGCCGGACGTTCAAGGCGGCCCAGCCCGGTGGCTCTTCTTCGCCGCTGCTCGGCCCGCAGCACCTGGATACGCCGATGGACTTCGAGTCCGTGGCCGCGGCCGGCTCCATGCTCGGCACCGCCGCTGTCATGGTCTACGACGAGACCGTCGACCTGGTGGAGGTCGCCCTCTACTGGTCCAAGTTCTACGCCCATGAGTCCTGCGGTCAGTGCACCCCGTGCCGTGAGGGCACCCACTGGTTGGAGCGGGTCTTCACCCGCATCATCGATGGCGGCGGCACCGAGGCCGATGTCAAGATGATCGGCGACATGCGGACCCAGATGGCCGGTACGACCATCTGCGTGCTCTCTGACGCCGCTGTCTTCTACCCGGCCTCGCTCCTGAAGCTCTTCCCCGAGGAACTGGATCGCTATATCAAAAAGGTAGAGGGGGTGCGGCCCGCGTGAGCGAGCAGCAGCTTGTCACAGTAACGATCGATGGCCGCACGGTCCAGGTGCCCAAGGGCACCCTCCTTGTTGAGGCGGCCAAGCAGGCGGGTATTGAGATCCCCGTCTTCTGCTATCATCCGAAGCTGGACCCGGCAGGCGTCTGCCGCATGTGCCTGGTCGAGATCGAAAAGATCCCCAAGCCCCAGACCGCGTGCACCACGCCCGTTAACGACGGCATGGTCGTCCGGACCCAGACCGACCGGGTCGACGACCTGCGCCGCGGCGTGCTCGAGTTCCTGCTGATCAACCACCCGCTGGACTGCCCGGTCTGTGACAAGGGCGGCGAGTGCGACCTGCAGGATCTGACCTTCGAGCACGGACCGTCCGCCAGCCGGCTCCTCGACGCCAAGATCCGCAAGGACAAGGCGGTGGAGCTGGGCAACTTCATCGTCCTGGACAACGAGCGCTGCATTCTCTGCCGCCGTTGTGTCCGCTTCGACAACGAGGTCGCCACCGAGGGCAATCTGATCGTCGAGGAGCGGGCCCACTTCAACTACATCACCACCATGGACGGCGAGCGCTACGACTCCTACTTCAGCGGCAATACGATCGAGCTCTGCCCGGTCGGCGCCCTGACCTCGGATCTCTACCGCTTCTCCGCCCGCCCGTGGGACCTGGCCAAGGTCGACTCGGTCTGCACCGGCTGCTCCGTGGGCTGCAACACCAAGCAGGAGTTCCGCCACGGCAAGCTGCTGCGGATCACCAACCGGGAGAACGAGGCGATCGACAACGGCTGGCTCTGCGACCGCGGCCGGTTCAACTACAAGTATGTCCAGGCCGAGAACCGGATCACCCGCCCCATGGTCAAGAAGGACGGCCAGTTCGTGGCTGTCACCTGGGCCGAGGCGTTCGCCACGATCACCGAGCAGTTCAAGGCGGCGGTTGCCAAGGGCGCTGTGGGCGTCATCGGCGGCGGCAAGCTCCTCAACGAGGAGGCCTACCTGCTGTCGAAGTTCGCCCGCACCGTGCTGAACACGAACAACATCGACCACCGGACCGGCGAGCAGCTGGTCGCCTCGCTGGCCGCTTTCCCCGGCCGGCAGGCCGATCTCTCTGACGCCAACGCCATCCTCGTGATCGATACGAACCCGGCCGAGACCGCCCCGGTCATGGATCTGCGGATCCGCCGCATGGCCGACCGGAAGAAGGCTCGCCTGGCTCTGATCGGCTCCGTCATGCCCACCTACCGTGGCAAGCATGCCCGGGTCCAGGTGAAGCCCGGCCAGACCGCTGGTGTGATCAATGCCCTGGCAGCCGTGGTCCACGGCGACAAGGCCCAGGCCTCTGCAGCCGACGCCGAGACGATCAAGCAGCTCGCTGCCCTGATCACCGGCGGCAAGAAGGTTGCGATCGTCTGGAACGGCGACGACGCCGCCACCGGTCGTGCCCTGATCGAGCTGGGCAATGCCCTCAAGGGCGGCGGCAACCGGGTCCATGTCCTGATCCCCGGTCAGGCGAACAACAGCCGTGGCGCCGAGGCGATGGGCGTGCTGCCCACCCTGCTCCCCGCCTTCAATGCGGTCGGCGACAACCGGGGCCGTGACCATGTGGCCAACATCTGGTCTGCCCGGAACCTGCCGACCCAGGCCGGCCTCAACACCGCTGGCATGCTGAAGGCCGCTGCGGAGGGCGAGATCAAGGCGGTCTACCTGGCCGGTGCCAACCTCATGAACACCTACCCCGATCGGAAGCTGGCCCAGGCCGCTCTCGAGAAGGCGTTCGTCGTCGCCGTCGACCTCTTCATGAACGAGACCGTGGCCCTGGCCGATGTGATCCTGCCGGCCGCCGCCCTCTCTGAGAAGAGCGGCACCTATACCACGCTGGATGGCGTCGTGCAGTCCGTCAAGGCGGCCAAGAAGGCCGAGGGCTCGGCCCAGCCGGACGGCGATATCCTCGTCGGCCTCGCTCAGGCCCTCGGAGCCAAGCTGGCCTCCAGCCCGATCCAGACCAGCCAGGAGATGGCACGCTTCTTCGGCAAGCTGGAGGATGGCGCCGTGCTCAGCGGTGCGCCGGTCTCTCTGCTCCCGAACGTCGAGGCGGCCGCTACCCCGGATGGCCTCGTCCTGGTGCCGGTCGACCGGCTCTACGCCGGCGGTTCCACCGCCCAGTTCGATACGGAGTTCAACCACGTGCTGCCGAAGCCGGCTGCCATCATCAACCCGATCGATGCCACCAAGCTTGGCCTGAAGCAGGGCGAGCTGGTGGAGCTGACGGCGAACGGTGCGGCGATCCAGGCGGCTGTCCAGATCGACAAGAAGGTCGTCCCCGGCACGATCCAGGCGATCCGTCGCCTGAGCGCCGCTCCCGTGAACGCTCTGACCGCTGGCACCGCACCGGTGGCTGTCACCGTGGCGAAGCTGGCCGTGGAGGTGGCAGACTAACATGCTTACGACGCTGCTCTTGACGACCCTGAAGGCGGTTATCCTGGCCGTCGCAGTGCTGACCACCGCCGCCATCTTCCTGCTCTTCATGCGCAAGTTCCTCGGCTACTTCGCCTACCGTGTGGGCCCGACCAAGGTCGGCCCCTGGGGCACCCTGCAACCGATCGCCGACGTGGTGAAGATGCTCTTCAAAGAAGACATCGTGCCGAACAATGCGGATAACCTGGTCTTCCGCCTCGCCCCGATCGCCGCTTTCGTTACCGCTCTTGGCGCCTGGGTGGTCATCCCCTGGGCGCCCAAGGGCGAGTGGTCCTCCATGGCCAACCCGAACGCCGGCGTCCTGGTGATGCTCGCCATCAGCTCCATGTCGGTCTATGGCGTGGCGCTGGGCGGCTGGGCCTCCCAGTCCAAGTACTCCCTGCTCGGCTCCATGCGCTCCACCGCCCAGATGATCTCCTACGAGCTCGCCATGGGCATGGCCCTCCTCGGCGTGATCCTCATGGCCGGCTCGGTCAACATGTTCGACATCGTGGACAGCCAGCGGAACCTGATCAACCTGTTCCCCCAGTTCCTCGGCTTCTGGGTCTTCTTTATCGCCGGTCTGGCCGAGGCCTCCTGGGCCCCGTTCGACCTGCCGGAAGCCGAGACCGAGCTGGTCGGTGGCTACAACACCGAGTACGCGGGCATGCGGTTCGGCCTCTTCTTCCTGACCGAGCTGGTCCATGCGATCAACGTCTCGGTCCTGACCACCACCTTCTACCTCGGGGGCTACAACCCGTGGTTCGGCCTCAGCATGATCCCTGGCTTCGTCTGGTTCCTGATCAAGACGTGCCTGATGATCTTCGTGCTGTACTGGCTCAAGGTCACCATGCCCCGTATGCGGTACGACCGGTTGATGGTCTTCGGCTGGAAGGTTCTCCTCCCGGTCGCCGCCCTGAACCTGCTTGGCACCGCCATTTACGTGGCCCTGTGGTCGTAGGGCAGGGGAGGTAAGAGAGAGATGATCAAGGCACTAGCCAAGGGTCTGGGGACGACCCTGAAGGTCCTGTTCCGCAAGAAGGTGACCCTGAACTACCCCGACGTCAAGCGCATCCGTGCCCCGCGTTTCCGCGGCAAGCACGAGCTGCGGACCTATGAGAACGGCCTGGAGATGTGCGTCGGCTGCGAACTCTGCCAGGTGGCCTGCCCGGCGGCGGCGATCACCGTCCTGGCCGCTGAGAACGATCCCAACAACCCGCACAGCCCGGGCGAGCGGTACGGCTACAAGTACCAGGTCGACCTGCTGCGCTGCATCTTCTGCGGCATGTGCGAGGAGGCCTGCCCGACCGACTGCCTGCACCTGACGCAGGAGTACGAGCTGGCCAACTTTACCCGTGAGTCGCTGATCCTGCAGAAGGATCAGCTGGTCAACAAGAACTCGTCCGGCTTCAAGGTTCCCATGAACGTCTATCCGGCCTTCAAGCGTAAGGCGGTGAACTCATGAACGTGCTCTTTCTCATCGCAGGGCTGATGGCGATCGCCGGCGTGATCGGCCTGATCCTGGCCAAGCAGGCGGTTCATCAGGTCCTTGCCACCGTCCTGAACATGATTGGCCTGGCGGCGCTCTACCTGAGCCTGCAAAACGAGTTCCTGGCCGTGATCCAGATGATCGTTTACGGCGGTGCGATCATGATCCTCTTCCTCTTCGTGATCGCCCTGCTCTCCGCCCGCAAGGACCCCGTCGAGAAGGATGCCGGCAAGCTGACCCTCAGCTCGATCCTCGGCTTCTCCTTTGGCGGCGCCCTGCTGCTCATGCTCGGCGTCGTGGCGGTCTTCGGCAAGGAGGGAGCCGCCGCCTTCGGCAAGGTCGCTGAGGACTTCGGCCAGGTGCAGCCCTTCGGCTATGAACTGCTGACCACCTACGTCCTGCCGTTCGAACTGCTCGCATTCATCCTCATGGTGGCCGTGATCGGTGTCGTGATCCTGGTCGGCCGCCAGAAGGCGTAAGGAGGGGGAAGACAGATGCCTGCTTTTTCGCTGAACGCATACGTCGCCCTCTCCGCCATTCTCTTTGCCCTCGGCGGCATTGGCGTACTGGTGCGGCGCAGCCCGCTGGCGATCCTCATGTCGGTGGAGCTGATGCTCAACGCTGCGAACCTGCTGTTCCTGGCCTTCGGTCGGGCTCACGGCAATTACGACGGCCAGACCATGGCCTTCCTCGTGATCACCGTCGCGGCGGCCGAAGTGGCCATCGGCCTGGCGATCACGGTCCTGCTCTTCCGGCATCGTGATCATGTTGATGTGGACGAAGTAAACGAACTGAAGCACTAACCACCCACGGAAGGAAGTGTCTCCATGGACCTCGCCTGGATGCTGCCAGCGATCATTCTGGTTCCGCTCCTGAGCGCGGCGGTCGTGGGCCTCTTCCGGAACACCTGGTCGAAGACCTTGGTGTCCTGGGTGGCCTGCTCCTCCGTTGCGGTCTCCTTTGCGATGGTGCTCGCCCTGGCGTATCAGTACTGGGGCGCCGAGCACCCGCACACGATCCACGCCCCGCTCACCACGTGGGGCCCGCTCCTCGACTTCGGCCTCATGGCCGACGGCCTCTCGCTCTGGTGGATGGTCGTCGTCACCGGCGCCGGCCTGCTGATTCACATCTACTCGACCGCCTACATGCGGGATGACGAGTCCTTCGGCCGCTTCATGGCCAAGATGAACTACTTTATCTTTGCCATGTCGCTGCTGGTCCTCTCCGATAACTTCGCCGGCATGCTGATGGGCTGGGCGAACGTCGGCGTGGCCTCCTACATGCTGATCGGCTTCTACATCAAGAAGCCCGAGGCGACCGCCGCCGGCCTGAAGGCGTTCGTCATGAACGCCATCGGTGAGGCCGGCATGATCGCCGGTATCGCCTTCATTTACCTGAACTTCGGCTCCTTCAAGTTCTCGGTGGTCTTCGACGCCGTCTCCAAGGGGCACGGCGCCGAGGTGATCAACCTGATCGGCATTCTCCTGCTGATCGGTGCGATCGCCAAGTCGGCCCAGATGCCGCTGCACACCTGGCTGCCGTACGCCATGGAGGGCCCGACCCCGGTCTCCGCCCTGATCCATGCGGCCACCATGGTCACCGCCGGCGTCTACCTGGTCTCCCGTGCCTACCCGATCTACGAGGTGGCTCACACGGCGGCCCTGGCCGTCGCCTGGGTCGGTGCGCTGGGCGCCCTCTTCGGTGCGGTCGTGGCGGCTGGGCAGAATGATATCAAGCGGGTGCTCGCCTTCTCGACGCTCTCGCAGATCGGCTACATGTTCCTGGGCAACGGCCTGGGCGCTTACGTGGCCGCTGACTTCCATTTCTTCACCCACGCCTTCTTCAAGGCGGGCCTCTTCCTGACGGCGGGTATTGTGGTGCACCACTTCCACACCCAGGATATCCGGAAGATGGGCGGCCTCTGGTACCAGGACAGGACCACGACGCTGATCTTCGGTGCGGCGACCGCTGCCCTGATCGGTATTCCCGGTTTCTCCGGCTTCTTCTCGAAGGACGAGATCCTGCTGGCCGCCTTCGATTCGGGGAACATGGCGCTCTTCGTGATCGGCGTGGTCGCTGCCGGCATGACCGCCTTCTACAACATCCGCCTCTTCAGCCTGGTCTTCCTGGGCGATGCCTACGTCCCGATCACCAAGCAGGTCGGCAAGGCGAAGCGGTCGCAGGCGGCGGCCCATGGGCATGCCGCCCACGGCCACGATGACCACCACGGCACCCCGGCTGGTATGCTCTGGCCGGTCGCCATTCTGGCGGTGCTCTCGGTCATCTCCGGCTGGCTCTTCTTCGGCGGTTACCAGGCGACGGCGCTGCACGGCTCCTTCGAGCTGATCGAGCTGCACCACGAGCCGATCAACTGGACCGTGGCCGGTATCGCCACGGGAATGGCCCTGATCGGCGGTCTCGTCTCCTGGTACCTGTACGGCCCGAAGGGCGTGCTGCGGGCCAGGGAGCTCGACCTGAACGCCAAGCCCGGCATTCTGCTCAACATGTTCTACTTCGACCATCTCTACGACTACGCGGTCGTGCAGCCGATCCAGGCGATCGCAGCGTTCATCGCCGATATCGCTGACGCCAAGGGTGTCGACGGGATCGTCAACGGGCTGGGTTCCCTGGCCAAGGGGATCGGTTCGGCCCTCCGCGGCTGGCAGAGCGGCTACATTCGCTCCTATGCGCTCTCGATCTTCGCCGGCGTCGTGCTGGTGGTGGCATACTACGTCTTCTACGTGTAACACCCGGTGGTCAAGTAAGGAGGGGCTAAGTTGCCTGTCGATCTGAACTTTACGATAGCAGCGCCGCTCCTGGCGCTGGCCGCCGGGACGCTGCTGATCCTGCTCCTGGACCTGCTCTTCAAGGCGGAGCGCATTCAGGGAGCGATGTACTTCACCGGTGTCGGTGCGATCATCCTCTCGGGGATCTATCTCTTCCCGCTCTGGCAGAGCGGGCGGGTCGATCCGCTCGGTTTCAGTGGCTTCCTCGCCATGGACCGCTTTGCGGTCGTCTACAGCATCGTGCTGCTGATCGCGGCCCTGCTGGCGATGCTCCTGTCGATCACCCGGCCCGGTGAGGACAAGTCGGGCTACCTGGCCCTGCTCCTCTGGGGTGCTATGGGCATGATCACCCTGGCTGCCGCCGGCAACCTGATGACGATCTTCCTCGGGCTCGAGCTGCTCTCGCTTGCGCTCTACGTCATGGTCGCCTTCGATCCCAAGCATGTGCAGGCCCGTGAGGCGGCGCTGAAGTACTTCGTGCTCGGCTCCGTGGCGGCCGCCTTCCTGCTCTTTGGCTTCGCCCTGCTCTACGGTGCCACCGGCACCATGTCGATCGCCGGGATCGCCAAGGCAGCGGCCAGCTTCAGCACCGCCGGGGGCTTCGGCGCCGGCCTCTACTACAAGGTGGGCGTCGGCCTGACGATCGTCGGCTTCGCCTTCAAGATGGCGCTGGTCCCGTTCCACACCTGGGCGCCGGACGTTTACCAGGGCGCCCCGACCCCGGTGACCGCCTACATGTCGATCGGCACCAAGGCAGCGGCCTTCGCCGCCATGGCCCGCCTGCTCGTCGCAGCGGTCCCCGGCCAGTACCAGGCCGCCTTCCTGCTGCCGCTCTCGGTCCTGGCCGTCGCCTCCATGCTCCTCGGCTCCACGGTGGCGATCTGGCAGGATGACCTGAAGCGGCTGATGGCCTACTCGGGCATTGCCAACGCCGGCTACCTGATCATGGCGATCCCGGGCCTCGGGCTGGATGGCCTCTCTGCTGCCGCCTACTACCTGGCCTCCTACGGCTTCACCGCCATGGGGATCTTCGCCGTCGTGAAGATCCTGGAGGAGGAGGGCGAGGAGGGAGCGAAGCTCTCGACCCTCACCGGCCTCTTCTACCGGCGGCCCGGCCTGGCTGTGGCCCTGGCGCTCTTCATGTTCAGCCTGACCGGCCTGCCGCCCGCCGGCGGCTTCGTGGGCAAGTTCCTGCTGGCCATGGCCGCCGTCAAGGGCTCGGCCTGGCTGGTGCTGATTGGTCTTATGGTCTCGACCGGCATCTCGGCCTATGTCTACCTGGGCGTGATCGGCACGGCCTTCAAGAAGCCGGTCGAGAGCGTCAAGCGGGCGGTCATGGCCGGGGCTCAGGAGGTCGAGGGCGGTGGCCGCACGGCCGGCTATGTCGTCCTGGTGATCTCCGTGCTCGGCACGCTGGCCCTGGGCCTGGTGCCGGGGCCGATCATGGACCTGCTGAGCGTGGCGTTCGGCTGGTTCTAGGAGTGCTTCGCCCGTTCAAACGCCGCCCCCCTGGCCAAGAGCCAGGGGGGCGTTTGCGCGGGCGCTAGTCGGTAGTCAGGTAGATGGTCAGGGTCTCGCCGTCCCACTGGATCATGCCACCCCGGTCCTCGAGGATCGACCGGAGCAGGTCCAGGATCTGCTCGTCGTGGATCTCGGTGGCGGCGGGATCGACGGAGATCTCGTCGCTGATCGTGATCTCGGTGAACGCCGAAACGGCCTCGTTCCCCGCCATGTCAACGACATAGAAGCCGTACAGGTACTCGTCCTCAGGCAGCTCTGTCATGGCCGGGGTCAACTCGTCCGTGACGATGAACTCCTCTCCGGGCTCGAAGCCGTAGGCGTCCAGTTCCTCATCGTAGTAGTAGTAGAGCGGCGTCAGCCTGTCACCTGGCTCGACCTGGATCAGCTCCTTGGATGGCATCTGGGTCTCTTCATCAATGCCCGGCCAGGCACCTATGATCGTCGGCATCTCCGTGGCGTTGTTGACCAGGAGCCGGAGGTCCACCTCTTCGCCGTTCAGCAGGGCCGGGATCCAGTAGGTGGTGACCACCTCGTTCTGGCTGTCCTGAAAGAGCGAGAAGAGGTGGCCGTTCACGGAGAAGGCGTACGGCTGCAGTTGATCCACCAGCTCACCGGTCTCCTGGTCCAGCGTGACCAGGCTGTCCATGGCGACGAAGCGGAGCCGCTCCGGGGCATTCGGGCTGCGTGTGGCCAGCACCGCGTAGTTCTCGGTGATCTCCGCGATATGGGCCGGATCCACTGTGACCGATGCCAGGGAAAGACCGCCCTGCGCGTCGGTATCCGGGGTGGCGTCCAGGAACTGGATCGGGGTGTCGTCCTCAAAGAGGGTCATGCCGAAGAGGAAGGCGAACGCTTGATAGTCCGGGGAGAATGGGGTGTGCTCCAGATAGGTCTCCATCATCTCGTCGAAGCGCTCCTCGTTGTTGTAGGGGAAGAAGATCGAGAGGCCGGTTGCGTCCGGCAGTGCCTGACCCTTCACCTGGTAGACGACCGCCTTGTCGATGGCCGCCCGCAGCGCCTTCGCCTCGGTCGGGTAGAGAGTGGTCAACCGCCGGGCCAGATCGCCCAGGTCGGCCATGTCGGAGGAATGCTGGTCCTCGTAAGCATACTCCTCGGTCAGAGCGCGGGCCATGCCGATCCGGTTGAACTTATCCTGGTCATCCAGGTCCGGCGAAGCCTTGCCTACAAGCTTCTCCAGTGCCTTCACGACCGCATCCACCTTGCCGAGGTCGGTAACCGAGAGGGTGATCTCGTCATCGGTTCCCGAGTGGGCCTCGTAACTGTCGGCGATCACCTTGCCGAGGGCGTCGCCGGTGATCTGCGAGTTGTTGGTGACCGCCTGCATGATGGCGGCGTAATCCCAGCCGTTGGCGGGCTCGGTCTCCTCCGATGCGACCAGGTACCTGGCATAGGGGCTGAGGATGTCGGCCACCTCGATGGTCGCCATGAGGCAGGTGTCAAAACCGATGATCTCGAAGGGCTTCTTGGTCGTCTTGACCGCATCGGCCACGCCCTCCTCGATCCCGTCCAGCAACAGCGAGGTGTTGTCGTGCAGCTCGTCAGAGCCGAAGCCCTCTACCGCTCCGCCCCCGTGGTCCCAGAAGATCAGGACGTACCGCTTCGCCGGGTAGTTTGTCTGACCCCAGACGATGAAGTCGGTCAGCGCTGCCGGGTCATCCACCCGGGTGACGCCTACGGTATCGTCCACAAGGGTGATGTGGTCTTTCTCCACCCGCCAGCGCTGGGTTCTGTCACTCTCAATGCCGTCTATCCACCAGTCGCTGGTGCCCACGGTCTCCACGAGGATGTTCAGCTTCGCGGATGAGCCGACCTTCATCATCTCTTCCAGGTTGTCGGTGGCGTCGCCGCCCGGATCTGTCTCGTCTCCACTCTCCAGGTCGGTGCCGTTCATGTAGATCATGATCGTGTAGTCGGCTGGATCCGCGGCATAGGCGGTCCGTGCGAAGGCGAACGGCTGAAGGATCAGGGTCAGTGTCAGGACCAGCATCAGGAATCGGTTCCGAATCAGACGCATTGGGTCACGCTCCTTCTTCCGAGTGATCCGGCCCCGCCCACATTGCAGGGAAGGCCGGTACCCTGATAGAGAGCATGAAGGCCCGCTTTATACAAAGAGTGAGTGCCACATACGAGAGCACACCCCCGACCAGAGTGGGGGTGTGCTGTGCATTTCTACTTGGTGGTCAGGTAGACGGTCAGGGTCTCACCGTCCCAGGTCACCTGGGCGCCCAGGGCCTCGCCGACGAAGCGGAGCGGCACCAACGTGCGGTCCTGGCTGATCACCGGTTCCTGCTGCAGGGTGATCTCCTCGCCGTTGCGGTAGGCGGTCAGGTTGCCAATCTGCAGCTCGACCACCGTATCGCCGCGGGTGGCTGTGATGATCTGGTTCTCGCCATCCCACTTGATCTCGGCGCCCAGGGCTTCGAAGATCGCCCGGAGCGGGACGAGGGTCCGGTCGTTGCGGATCTCGGGGGCGACGTCGAAGGTGAGCCGCTCGCCGTCAACGTAGACCTTGATCTCATCGCTCGGCCCAGCGGGCTCAGCGGGCTCAGCGGGCTCAGCGGGCTCGGCAGGCTCGGCAGGCTCGGTGGCCTCATCCTCCGTGATCGAGATCTGGGTGAACTCGGAGACGGCGTCGTTGCCGGCCAGGTCGACCACGTAGAAGCCATAGAGATACTCACCGGGCGGCAACTCCGTCGCGGAGAGGGCCAACTCGCCCTCGACCACGAACTCCTCGCCGGCCTGGAAGCCGTCGGTGTCCGTCTTCTCATCGTAGTAGTAGAAGAGGGGGGTCAGCTTGTCGCCTGGCTGGATCTTGATCAGTTCCTTGGCGGCCATCTCGGTCTCCTCGTCAATGCCCGGCCAGGCGCCGGTGATCTCGGCCGTTTCCGTCTTGAGATCGAAGAGGAGCCGCAGGTCGACCTCCCGCCCGTTGAGTTGGGCTGGGATCGAGTAGGAGATGAAGTCATCGCCCTGGTCCTCGAAGAAGACCGAGACGAAGTGGCCGTCCAGGGTGAGGGCGGTGTCATTGAACTCGTTGGACAGTTCGCCGGTCTCCGGGTCGATCTGCACATCGATATCCATGGCGATAAAGAGGATCCGCTCCGGGGCTTCCGGGTCGATGGTGGCCAGGACCGAGTAGGCCTCGGCGATCTCGCCAACCTGCTCTGGATCGACCGTGACCGTGTTCTGGGAGGCACCGCTCTGCAGTTCGGTCTTCGCCGGGGTGGCGCTGGTGAAGGCGACCGGGGCGCTGTCGGTGAAGAGGTTGGTGCCGAAGGTCCGAATAAAGCCCTTATAGTTCTCAGAGAAGGGGGTATCGCTCAAATAGGTCTGGATGTTCTCGGCAAAGCCGGCCCGGTCCTTCAGGGGGAAGTAGATCGAGAGGCCGGTGGCGTTCGGCTTCGCCTTGCCCTGGACCCGGTAGAGGACGGCGTCGTCGATCGCCTGCAACAGGCTCTGCGACTCGGCCGGATAGAGTTCTGCCACGTTGCGGGCCATATCGCCCAGGTCGACCATGTCCGAAGCGCTGCCGTGGCCGTTGCCGTAGTCCTCGGCGCGGCTGCGGGCCTTGGCGATCTGCGAGATCCGCTCGACGTTATCCAGCTCGGGGCCCGCCTTGGCGACCAGGGCCTCGACCGCCTCCACGACCGTATCTACCTTGGAGAGGTCCGTGACGGAGAGGGTGATCTCGGCGTCGGTCTCCTGCGCCTCGGCCTGCGCCTTGAAACCGTCGGCGATCACCTTGCCCAGGGCGTCACCGGTGATCTCCGGCTGGTCGGTCACCGCGCGCATGATCGGCGTGTAATCCCAGCCGTGTCCCGGCTCCAGCTCCTCCGATGCGACCATGAACTTGGCGTAGGGGCTCAGCAAGGCTGCATTCTCGACAGTCGCCATGAGACAGGTGTCAAAGCCGATGATCTCAAAGGTCTGGCCGGTGGCCGCGACCGCATCGGCGATGCCCTTCTGAATGCCGTCCAGGTGGAGGGAGACCCCGTCGTGCAGCTCATCGGCACCGAAGCCGTTGACCGAGCCGGCGCCGTGGTCCCAGAAGACCAGCACGTACCGCTCTGCGGGGTAGTTGGTCTGCGCCCACGTGATGAAGTTGGTCAGCGCACCGGGGTCGTCCAGGCGGGTCGTGCCCACAGTGTCATCCACCAGCTTCATGTCGTCGCTGGTCACCAGCCAGCGCTGGGTCCGCTCATTGGAGATCGGCAGTTCCCACTGGCTGGTGCCCATGGTCTCCACCACAATGTTGACCTTCTCCGATGAGCCGACCATGCCCATCTCCGCCAGGTCCCGACTTGCGGCTCCGCCCTGGCTCTCCAGGTCTGAGCCGTTCATGTAGACCATGATCGTGTAGGCAGCCTGTTCTGCTGCGGCGGCGGTTCGCAGGAAGGCGAACGGTTGGAGAATCAGCGCCAGTGCGAACACCAGGAGCAACAGACGGTTCCGAATCGCGCGCATGGGGTCACGCTCCTTATCTAAGGTAGGACGTGTCAAACATCCTCCATAAATAAAGTGCAGTAGTTACGTTCATTAGTCAAGTGTATCGTGTGAAAACGTTGAGAGAGTTGTGATAAAGGAAGGCACCCCCGGCATGACCAGGGGTGCGAGCTACGGGAGTCTCGGGGGGCAGGGACTACTCCAGGGCCGGATTACTGAAGCTGGTCGCGGGCACCAGGGTCTCGCCGGTCTCGGCATACTGCATGCGGACCGGGTCGCCGGGCTGGGAGACCGGCAGATAGGGGCTGAGGCCGATCGGCGCCAGGAAGACCTTCTTCGGCGCCTCCTTCAGGACCACGTAGTAGACCACGCTCTCCCGCTCGGTGACCGGGGCGATCCGCTCGATTGTACCGCTGATCTGCGCCATTTTGGCCTGGTCGCCAGGGGCGGTGCCGACCCGGCGGCCCAGTTCCGACTTGTACTGGCGGAGGGCCTCATCCAGGTCGCGGCCGACGCCCATGCGGGAACCATCGCCGCTGACAAAGGCGACGGCCTGCCACTGGCCGTTGTTTGTATCCACCACCGGGGCTACGTAGGTGAACTGACCGTAGATCGTGTAGGGCAGCGGATAGCCGGAGCCGTACCGCTCCGCCTTGTACCGGCTCTCCACGGCGCTGACGACATACTCCTCCGATGCGACGCTGGCGACAGGCACGAACTCTGCCTCACCACTGCGGGCATTGACCAGGGCGACGCCGATCAGGGAATTGTCCTGCGGATTGGGAGACGTCAGGCCAGTGAACCAGTAGAACTGGCCGTCTGGTCCGTTGACGCCGGCCATGATCCGGGCCCCGCTGGTCACCTCGGTGGGGATCTTTACGTCCCGCTTCCCAAAGAGCGAGTTCAGCCAGCCCGAGCTATACTTGCCCCACCAGGTGATGTATTCTGCCGCCACGTTGGCCGGGACCACCTGATCGACCCAGGCGGGGACATCGGCTAGGGCGTAGTACTGCGATTCGCCGGAGGCGGCATCCACAAGGATCACGCCATCGACGACGGCGGCGCCCCGGCCCACGGTGTAGTGGCCCGCCGATACGGCCTGGTAGGCCTTGCCTGCATCATCCACCTCAAGCGAGGCCTCCATGAGGATCTTCTCCGGGTAGAGACTGCGCACATGTCGGTAGACGCTCTGGCCGAAGAAGCCATCCTCCATATAACGGAACTGCTGGCCATCCACCAGTTTCGCGCCGGCCAGGGGATCGGTGGCGGAGATCGAGACATAACCCGGGCTCACCTTGGCCGAGAACTGGGCGAAGAGGCCCGCGAACTCCAGCGGTGAGATCCAGACCAGCTGGCCGTTCACCCGCTGGAGGTAGAACTCACCGAGGGAGAACTGGGAGCCGTGGGCGCCCACCACCTGCATCGCCTTGTTGCGGGCGGTCTCCTCGGGGACGAGGACGAGGGAGTGGATATCGATCTCGTCGAAGACGTTCGGGGCGGCAGGCAGGGCCTTGATCTGGCCAGTCTGCTGGTAGCTGCTCGCGTGGAAGATGGGGGAGGAGACGGTCCAGGTGGCGATCAGGATCAGCAGGCCGGTGCCCACCTTGACCGTCAGCGCCCGGACCTCGGCCCGGTTGATGTGGGCCTTCTTCTCGACCATCTCGAAGGGCAGGTTGCTGATCAGGGCGGCCAGGAGGGCGTTCAGTGCCAGGCCAAGGGCCAGGTTCCACGGGGTGTCAGCGGGCAGGATCAGCCAGCGCTCGAGGAAGACAATCACGGCACCGAGCAGGCCGAAGCCGACCGCCCGGCGCATCGTGCGCTGCAGGGGCCAGGGCAACCAGTAGAGAAGGAAGCCGATAAGGGCGATGGTGGTCATGTTTAAGCGCCTCCTTTAGGTCTCGTTGAAGAGACTCTGCCGGGAGGCGCAATGGTTCAGCGGGGTTGATGACATAATCGGGGATCGGCGCGTGTGGGGCGCATGTGGATCGACTCGCATTGGAAGATCGCGGGCGGCTGGGTTTTCTCCCGTTGTAGATGATACGGCCCTCCAGGTCACCCTTGGAATGCATGAGGGTGAGGATGCCTGGCGGAATAGTTCGTACAATGCGAGCGACCACAAGTAGACGTTCTGGCTCAGGAAGTCATTTTCCGTCAGCGGCTCTGCTAGCCATCGATTGGGCGGATGTAGGTTGGTCCCAGCCAAGGGCGGCCCAGCGGGACCATCGTAGTCCAATCACAATCTCGCGCAAACATGAAGTGCATTTGGTCTATTTACTGTAATCATGAGTGATTGTACAATATAGTAAGATTCAAAAGCTGTGGCTTGGAGGGTTATTGTGATACGGAAGTGGATAGTTCTGACCCTGATTGTTGCTTTGATTTCTGGCCTAAGCGCTCACGGCGCGTGGGCCAATTCAAAGGAGGACCCACCAAAACCGAAGGTCCAGAAGCAGTACATAGTCAAATACAGGGACTCAGAGGCAGAGCGTAAGAACGAGAAGAAGTACAAACACGAGCGCAAGTATGGCACGACGAGCATCCATATGGTGAAGCTGACAGATGAAGAGGTACAGAACCTTCTGAGTGAGGGAGATCTCCTCTTCCTGGAGGAGGATCGGCAGGTTGAGGTGCTCAATACCTCGGCGTCGAGTACGGCTGCTGCCGACTGGGCGCTTGATAGCATCGATGCGCCGGTCATGCATGAGAGCCACGTAAAGGGTCAGGGGGTTCAGGTAGCGGTACTCGACACCGGTATTGCGGTCGGCCTCTTGCAGTTGCCGGTCCGGGGCGGTACCTCCGTCCTAGGGGGAGGCTGGGAGGATGATCACGGTCATGGTACCCAGGTGGCGTCAGTTATCGGTGCACGGGGTGGTGACGGTGCACTTTTGGGGGTAGCCCCGGAGGCTGATCTCTACGCGGTCAAAGTGCTGGACGCCACTGGCAAGGGGAGCATCAGCGACGTCCTGGCTGGCATGGAATGGGCTGTGGAGAATCAGATGGATATCGTGGTGATGGCTTTTGGTACGCCGGAGGACTCTCAGGCCCTGCAGGCCGCTGTGCAGGACATGTACAGCCGGAACATCCTTGTGGTCGCTGCGGCGGGCAACACGGCAGGGGCGACCATGGCACCCGCCCGATACACCCCCGTTGTTGCGGTGGGTGCTTACAACGTACACCACCAGATCTCTGCTTTCTCCGCCCGCGACGAAGCGGTGACCCTCTATGCCCCTGGCGAAGCTGTTCCGACGCTGGACTGGCAGGGCAAGGTTCGAACGGATTCGGGCACTTCGCTGGCCACTGGCTATGTCGCTGGTGCGGCTGCCCTTGTCTGGTCCAATCACCCTGACTACCGCGCGGGCCAAGTGAATCAGGCCCTCCAGGTGGGGGCAATTCCCCTGACAGAGGTCGGTGTAGAAGGGGCACGCGGGCTGAACACCTTCCTGGCTGATAGTGCTACTGTGGCCTATCTCTCTCCGACAGGGGATAGCGGATCGGACATCGTGTATCGGTCAGGGGCGGAGACCGGTTCGGTCAGTATTCAGGCCACGCATATTGTGAATGTTGCACCGAACCCTGTGGTACAGGGAGATTCTACGACGATTACATGGCGCTACGACGACACGGATCATGAATCAACAAAGTTGGAGTTCTTCTATGGGGATGAGCTTTCGCCCCGCCATACGGACACTATAGGGTGGACCGTAAATAAGGAAGGTACCTACATCTGGCAGACGGATGCCTCAACCTCCATCGGCCAGTGGAAGGTCAAGGTGACCCCGGTCGGTGTCGGGTTGGAAGACTACTACGCCGCTACCTTCATTCAGGTGAGCCCGCCCCCGCCTTCAATCACTGTGAGCGCCTCACCGAGCGAGGTGTACCCAGCGGAAACCAGCGTCGTTACCTTCGCGTTGAGCACGGGTCCTCATGAGGTAACGGTTGAGACCTACAGACAGACGGAGCCGGGGACTTTCGTCGGAGCGGAGTTCTATCAGAATGTCACGGCGAACGTTGAGACCCCATTCAGTTTTTCGGCCACGATCCCTGGCACCTATAGGATCGTCGTCAAGGTGCTCGACAAGACGGCGGAGACTACAGTAACGGTACTCCCATATCCTGACCCCCGCCCAACGGTTGACAACCCTATCATTCCGCCCTCGGGAAGCACAACTGTTCGCTTCTCCTACGCTGATGAGCGTGCTCATCCGACTACCGTGACCGTTCTGTGCAGCGACGGGAGCACGGATTCGAGATCAACTGGAACTCAAGTGTCTGGGTCCTACGCCCTGACGGGCCCATCGGAAGGCAGTTGCACGGTTAGAGTGGTCCCTGACGACTACCCTGAGTGGGCCCGGAGTGTGACGGTCTCTGTGCTGTCGTTGCCGGAACCCAATGTGCGGTGGACACGCCCGCTGATTAGGACCTTAGCGCCCACCGTTGACACAGACTATGAGTCGAGCCTGGTATACGACCACAGGCCAGGGTTCCAGTACGATGTCCGGCTCTATGGATACGACATGAACGGCATGACCACTGACTATGTCACTTTCTCTCCAAACGTTCCCACGGTTATGGGTACCACATCGCTCGCATGGAATGGCCTTCACAGTTCCACCGGCTACGCGGCCTGGGAAGGCAACGCCATTGGCGAGGTAACGGTCACAGACCTCGTCACCGGACTTAGCGCGACAAAGACCGCCACCATCGCGATTAAGCCCTACCGGATTCCCGTGCTGTACATGCCTGGGATTACCGGGACGGAAATATGGAGCGACGTTCCCGGATACGAAGTAAAGCTTTGGCCCCCGACCATCAAGGGATTGGGCAACGATATACTTCGACTCAGGCTCGATCATACTGGGAACCCGGTAGAGGCGAGTTCACCGAGAGATGTTATCGCGTGGCTGGCGACGGCAGACTTCGGTGATTCGCTCTTCTGGAAGCTGAGGCGGAGTGGCTACACCATGTGGCACACCCCCCTGGGAGCCGAAGCCAACGTTAATGCGGCGATTCCGACCCCAAAGGGTATCAACTTCATTGTGGCAGGGTACGATTGGCGATTCAAGAACGAGACGCACCTGGCCACTCTGGACATGGCCGTTAGACGACTGATCGAGTCGTCCGGCTCCCACAAGGTGGTGCTCATGGGGCACTCCATGGGTGGTCTCATCGCCCGAAAGTATGTCACCCAGTACCCTGGCGCCTCTAATAGGGTTTTACAGGTCTTCACCATTGCATCACCGCTATTGGGCACGCCCAGCGCCATTCAGCGCTTCTATAACGGGGATAACATTCACTGGATAGTGGACATACCACCGAACCAGGTAAGAGTAGCCCTTCGCACCATGCCGTCTGCTTATCAGCTGATGCCTACCGAACGCTACCAGACTCTGCATGGAAGAAGCTTCTTCTACGACCGCCAGTTTAATCTGTCAACGGGCCGATGGGAGGATGTTCCGATCAGCATTGCTAGCTTGAAGGTGCGTCTGGGTGCTGAGATGCCGTTTGACTCCAATACCTCAGTCACGGCCCTGGCAATGATCCAGGACGCAGCGTCCTTCCATGATGGAATCGATGGGGTGGCGATGCCGGTTCCGTGGGAGCAGTTTGTTGGCACCGGCGTTGCAACCACGACAGCGATTCGCAGGAGTAGCAGTTACTATGACTATGAGATGAAGGACTGCTCGGTGGAGCAGTGTGTGTCGAAAGAAACCTATGAGGTAATTATCGGCAACGGCGATGGAACCGTTACGGTTGAGAGTGCAACCGACCTGGTCCCGCACACCCGGAGGTACCTTGGTCAGACAGGCCACGGGTCCATTCCGGCTGACAGTCGTGTCGTAACCTACCTCGACCAATGGCTCCTTGCCGAGTCCACCGGCTCTCCGAAACCCGCGTGGGAAGACGAAAACCTTTCCCTTAGCACGACTGAGGTCCGGGTTGCCTGCCCGGTGGACGTCCACGTCTATGATGACGAGACAGGGCGCCACTCCGGGCCCACGACAGATGGCTGGGTTGAATACGGAATCCCAGAGGTGCAGTACCATCTGAGCGGACCGTTCAAACAGATCTTCATCCCCGACAACGGCAAGACGTATCGAATTGAACTGGTCGGCACCGGCACCGGCGTGATGGATGTCTCGGTCATCCGGTACGAGAACGATCAGGTGATTCGCCGTGAGATGATGCAGAAGATCGATGTCACCGATACCCTACGCGGGACCATCACGGTTCCCGCCAACCGGACGGGCCATGTCCTGCAGCTAAACCCTGACAGCTCCGGCAGCCAGACCACGATCAGCCCCACCCTGATTGAGGGCACCGCCCTGGCGGATGACCAACCGCCGCGGACCACGGCACAGGTGTCGGGTGAGCAAGGGCAACCCAACTGGTACCGCACCCCCGTCACCCTGGAGCTCGCGGCCGCGGATGTGGGAGGCAGCGGTGTATACGAAACTTACTCCAACTGGGCAAACGGCTCCACGCCCGGCTTCGTGGAGTACACCACGCCGCTTACGTTTGCAGATGAGGGCGACTATGTTGTGCTTGCGGGCTCCAGCGACAACGCTGGGAACAACGAACCCTACCCGCTCTACGTGGAGTTCCACATCGACAAGACGCTGCCCACGGTGACGGCTGCTCTAGATCGAGCCCCTGACTTCAACGGGTGGTATAACCAGGACGTGACCGTTTCCTTCGCCGCGACCGATGCCTTTGCCGGCATTCATGCTGTCGATCAGCCGAAGGTTGTGACCACCGACGGGCTGGATCTGGTGATCGAGGGCTCCGCTACCGACCGGGCCGGGAACGTCTCCACAGCAAGCGTTACGTTCAAGTTGGACAAGTCCGCCCCGGTGACAACGCTTCAGTCTACACCGATGCCACCGGCAGGCACGGTTGCACGGCCTGTGCAGGTGTCCCTCTCGGCTGAGGACAACCTTTCTGGCGTCTCCCGGACGGAGTACAGCCTGGACGGCGGACAGAATTGGGTAACGTACACCGTGCCGATGACGCTGGATTCCGATGCCAATGAGGGGATTATGTATCGCTCCTTTGACCAGGCCGGCAATCAGGAGATCGCCCGCTCCGCATTCCGGAAGGATGGTCTCAGCTTGGACACAGCCTATGTCTTCCATCCGCCGGGGCCGCAGGCAGGCACTGTGACTTACAGCGGTGGCACATGGTACAAAATCTATGACTTGGAGGCCCATCGTTCGTTTGTCCTCTCGGCAGTCGGCGGAACAGGGATCAGCTTTGTCAATAGCAATGGGGCTGCGCTGAGCACCTCCTGCACGGGTTCTAACCCGCTGACATGTTCGTTCACGCCGCCCGTGACCGGCACCTACTACGCCAAGGTAACCGGTCAGCTCTTCACCCTTTCATCGGTCGATGGATCGACCCAATCCCTGGCATGGGGACCAGTTCCTGTGGCGACAAGCGGGGGTCCTGCCTATGCCATTCCGGCCAACGAAGTTGGCTGGTCTGGGGTGAATCTCGCAGCCAACTCGTTCTACAAGCTCAACGTCTATGGAGCCAAGGTGATCACCGTGTGGAAGGGGTCTACCCAGGTGGCGACGGTCACGGGAACTTCCCTGCTCTTCAAGACGGTGGAGGCTGGCCTCTATCACGTCGAGGTATCCGCTGGAACAACTAACCGGACATATGCCCTGTCATTCCCGAAGTGGGGGCCGATCTACGTACCGCACGGACCCCATGCGGGGACGATCGGGTCCAGCGGAAGCACATGGTATCTGTTAGAGGGTTCGAGCCACAGGCGTACCTTTGCCCTGACCATCACCGGTGGGACGGGGGCCAGAGTATACCTGCCTGACGGTACCCTCTATCGCGACTGCACAGGGACAGACCCGGCGGTATGCTTCTTCCAGTACGGCCTGAACGGCATGTACCAGATTGAGGTGTTGGGCGCGCCGAATGCCCCGATCATCCTCTGGTCGACCGATGGATCCACGCAAGAGCTAGCGCATGATGTGCCGGCACCGCTGACAACATCCGCAGAGTACCTGGTGCCTGACAGCAGCAGCAACTGGTTCAAGGTAAACCTGCCGGCCAACACGTACTACGGTCTCTACGTCCCAGATGCCATTAGCATCGCCCTCTTCAAGGGGACAACGCAGGTGGCCGCGGTCACCGGCTCCCGTCTCAATTTCGCATCCCTGGAGGCGGGTACCTATCACGTGAAGGTGACGGGCGGAACATTGACGGCGAGCCAGCATCAGATCTTGAACTGGTACGCGGGGGGAGGGAGTCAGCAGACAGCGCAGATCCACACTCCGTTGACCGAACAGGTCACTGCTGCGAGCGAGACTGGCGCCACCTGGTTCAAGCTGGATGGGTTGACGATCAACCGCACCTTTGTGATGAAGGTAGAGGGTGCGAGTGCCATCCAGTTCACTAACAGCTATGGGACCATCCGGGGTAGCTGCACCACAGCTTCCCCTGTGATCTGCTCGTTCATACCATCCCAGGTTGGGACGTACTACGCGACGGTAACCAGTGCGGCGAACGCACCGCTGACGCTTACCTCGTGGGATGGCTCGACGCAGGAGCTGGCGTACCAGGTACCACCGGCACCCACAACCTCGCCGCTCTACTATGTGAACTCCTATAGCACAAACTGGTTTGAGGTAGACCTGCAGGCCAACAGGTTCTACGGGCTGTCGATCCCAGCCGCCACGAGTGTTTCGGTGTACAAGGGCACGACTCTGGTGGGGACAGCAACCGGCGACTGGCTGAATTTCACCTCGCTTGAGGCTGGAGCGTACCACGTGAAGGCGACCAGCAACTCGACGACGGCGAGTGGGAAGGAGACGCTGTACTGGTACGACCAGGGTGCCGCACGACAGAGCGCATTCCCCTACACCACATTCACTGTCCAGAACGCAACGGCCACGGCTACGGGAACGACTTGGTTCCAGATGGATGGTCTGAAGAAGGAGCGTTCCTTTGTGCTGACGGTGACGGGTGCGACCAACATCACCTTTACGGACAGTCAGGGATTTTCAGTCTTCGCTAGCTGCTCGACGACGACACCGAAGGTCTGCCGTATTACCCCGAGCCGAGATGGTACCTACTACGCCAGCGTCACCAGTGCCGCGAATGCACCACTGTCGCTATCGTCGGTGGATGGGTCCACGCAGGAGTTAGCCTACGAGGTGCCGCCGCCGCCCACAACCTCGGTCACCTACTATGTACCGTCCTACAGTACCAACTGGTTCAAGGTCGAGCTGCAGGCAAACACGGAGTATGGGTTGGCGATTCCGGCAGCTACGAGTGTCTCGGTATACATGGGGACTACTCTGGTGGGTACAAACACCGGAGGCGGGCTCAATTTCACCTCGCTTGAGGCTGGCACATACCACGTGAAGGCAACGAGCGACTCGACGACGGCGAGTGGGAAGGAGACGTTGTACTGGTACGATCAGGGCGCTGTCATTCAGACGGCCCTGGCTCTCCCCAAGCCCGGTCCGTATAGCACGACGGCTCTGGCTTCCGGAACGACCTGGTTTAAGCTGTATGGACCGATCAAGTCCCGCAGCTACGTACTGACGGTGACAGGGGCAACCACTGTAACCTTTACCAACAGCACGGGTGCCACCCAGACGACCAGTTGCACCACAACGACACCGAAGGTCTGCACGTTTTCACCGTCGTATGACGGAGCCTACTACGCCAAGGTCACAAGTGCAGCCAATGCACCCCTCACGCTGTGGTCGGCGGACGGCTTATCGGAGGTGTCAGCGTATGAGATTCCGGCAGCTCCCACCAGCTCGCCTGCCTATAGAATCCCTGCGTACAGTGCGAGTTGGTACAAGGTGACGTTGGTTGCCAGCACCAACTACGGGCTGAGCATCAGCGGGGCGACAGGCGTCACTCTCTATCGGAACGGAGTCCCGGTCGCTACTGTCTCCGGGAGTGTGCTTAGCTTTACCTCTCTGGATGCCGGGACCTACTATGTGGTGGTCCAGAGCGGTTCCTCTTCAATTGCCAACGCTCTCGTGTGGACGCTGAAGTGACCGAATAAGGGTAGAGGAGGCCGGGGAATATCCCCGGCCTCAGGTTGTTGACAAATGAGCAGATCGCACTCGCGATCTGCTCTGTTTTTTGGCAAACTGATCGTACAAGGATGTACATAGGTGGGATAGGTCATGCTTCGAAACAAGCTAGGGTTCCAACAGGAACTGGAGACCGTCTTTATTGATCAACTCGTGCCCGAGGACCATCTGCTCCGGAAGATCGCAGCCATCCTGGACACCGA
>JAWLHU010000009.1:147008-283936 GCA_041690255.1 Symbiobacteriaceae bacterium | reverse complement strand
AGACTACCAGGTAGATAGGCTGGGAGTGGAAGTGCGGTAACGCATGGAGCGGACCAGTACTAATCGGCCGAGGGCTTGATTTCCACACGAGACACGTGAGAGACTTTGCTTCACACACCACTGTACAGTTTTGAGGGTTCCAACCTCATGCTTTTGAGCGGCTATGCCGAAGGGGATCACCCGTTCCCATTCCGAACACGGACGTTAAGCCCTTCAGGGCCGATGGTACTCCGCAAGGGGGAGAGTAGGTCGCCGCTCCAACTATTTGGACCGCCACAATTGTGGCGGTCCGTTTTCGTATGGTCAGCAGAGAAGTTCTCCTGAATGTTCAGGCCTTGAGCCGCGGATCAAGTGTGTCCCGTAGCCAATCACCCACCAGGTTCAGTCCAAGCACGGAGATCTGCAGGGCCAAACCTGGGAATGCGGCAATCCACCAATGGGTGGAGATATAGTTTCGTGCATCAGCCAGCATGCCGCCCCAGGTCACGGTGGGTGGCTGGATGCCCAACCCCAGGAAGGTTAGGGCAGACTCTGCGATGATGACCCGAGGGACCTCCAGGGTAGAGAGGACGATCAGGGTGCCGATCACGTTGGGCAGAATGTGCCGCCGGATGGTGTTGGCATCGGAATTGCCCAGCGCATGGGAGGCCAGGACGAACTCCTTCTCCCGCAACATCAGCACCTCAGACCGGACCACTCTGGCATAGATCACCCAACCGGCCACGCCGAGCACCAGGATTGTCTTCCAGAGGCCGGTACCCAGGGCGGCCATGACCGCCAGCGCAAGGAGCGTGAAGGGGAAGGCAAGCTGGATATCGCCCAGGCGTCCGATGATATCATCGATGCGGCCACCATGGTAGCCCCCTAGCAGACCAGCCATGACACCGATACCACCCGAGATCAGGACGACGGTGGTGCCCACCAGGAGCGACACCTGAGAGCCGTATATCAGACGGCTGAGGATATCACGGCCAAGATGATCAGTGCCCAGCAGGTAGGCCGGGTTCGCATCCGACATCCAGAACGGCGGCAGAAGGGCGTCAGAGATGTTCGTCAGAGTCGGATCATGCGGGGCCAGCCACGGGGCGAAGACGGCGCAGAAGATGACCCCCATCACCACCAGGAGGCCGAGAAGAGAGAGCTTGCGCCGGAGCAGATTGCGCAGGGCTCGTCGCATGAGGCGGCGACCCGGCGAAGGTTCAGCGTGGGGCGGAGCCGCCGCTGTCCTCTCTGGTTCGAGGGTTTGCCTCTCAGCACCCATCATCGGGGTCACCTCCTACGAATAGCGAATCCGGGGGTCCAGAACCGAGTAGAGCAGATCGGTCGCCAAATTGATGCCCACGATAATCAAGGCGAAGAGGAAGACCGCTGCCTGGACCACATAGAAGTCCCGATTATAGATCGCCTGGACGACGAACTTTCCGACACCAGGCCAGGCAAAGATCGTCTCTGTGATGACCGCTCCGCCCAGCAGCGCACCGAGTTGAAGTCCCACGACGGTTACAACAGGAAGCAGCGCGTTGCGAAGGGCGTGTTTGTACAGTACATATCGGTCCGAGATTCCCTTCGCCCTGGCCGTTCGGATGAAGTCATGGGTCATGACCTCCAGCATGGAGGAGCGAAGGATGCGCATGATGGAGGCGCACGTGTAAGCCGCCAGGGTGGCTGCCGGCAGAATGTACGAGGTCCAATCCGACTTACCGCCGGCTGGGAGCCATCCCAGGCCGACGCCAAAGACCATGATAAAGAGAATGCCCAGCCAATAGACGGGCATGGACTGTCCCAGCAGCGCGAGGAGCGTACCGAGTGCGTCCAGGAACGAGCCAGGCTTGGTAGCACCGACCACACCTGTCGGGATCGCAACGACCACGGCCATGACAAGGGCCACCAAGGCCAGGGAGATGGTGGCGGGCATGCGCTCAAAGACCATAACCATAGCGGGCTCGTGATGCCGCAGCGAATCACCGAAGTCCAGGACGAGAACGCCTTTGATATACTCGGCAAACTGGGTGTAGAGCGGTCGATTGAAGCCGAGCTGGGTGCGCAGCAGCTCAATGTCGGCTTCGGAAGCGTCCAGCGGGGCCATGAGCCGTACGGGATCGCCCGTCATGCGGGTGATGAGGAACACGGCCAGCGTCACGCCGATCATGACAATGATGGTATGGCCGAGACGTTTGGTGAGGTAGCGAAGCACTGGTGATCCCTCCCCGGGAAGAGAGGGGCCGCCCCCAGAGGCGGCCCCATGCTCTCTCTTAGTTCTTCAGCTCGGCCCCGAACAGGTTGATCTCCTCGTCCGAGCGCGGCTGCCATTCGACCCGCTTCGAGACGCCGTAGACGTCCTTCTGCTGCCAGTTGACAAGGCGGGCATACTGGTCATGGATGATCTGCAGCGCCTCGTGGTACTTCGCCTCGCGGGCCTTCGGATCCATGATTGTACGGGCCTCGTTGATCAGCTTGTCCGAGGTGGGGGAACTGTGGGTGGAGAAAGCCCCCTCCTTTGTCAGCAACGGGGCGAGAGTGCCGTCGGCATCCCACGTAGCGTTGCCCCAGCCTAGGAGGTAGAGGCCTTCCTGCCCCTTGGAGGTCATGAGGTTGACGTGATTGCCCCACTCGTTGACCTGAAGCTTCACGTTGACACCGATCTTCTGCAACTGGCCGGTGATCGCTTCGGCCATCTCCTTGTCCATGGCGTACCGGCCGTTCGGGGTGTCGAACCGGATGGGCGACCCGTCGTAGCCTGATTCCTTAAGGAGTTGCTTGGCCTTTTCGGGATCGTACGCATAGGGCTTCAGCTTGGGGTTGTCGCCAAAGTGCTGGGGAGTCAGTGCGGTGGCTACCTTGTAGCCGTTCCCCAACAGCACGTTCTTGATCAATGCGTCGATATCGACGGCGTGCGCCAACGCCTCCCGGAACTTGGGATTAGACGTCCAGCCATCCTTCTGCGTCTGGAAGGCGACATAGACGACCCGGACGCTTGGGACGGTGGCGATGGCGGTATCAGCGCCCTTCTCGATCGCAGAGACCTGGTTGGCCGGCACATTGACGATGATGTCAGCCTGACCGGTCTGCAATTGGGCGATGCGGGTAGCTGCCTCACCCACAGGCCGGAAGATGACCTGTTGAATGCTTGGCTTGCCGCGCCAGTAGTCCGGGTTGGCCTCCAGCACGGTCTCCTCCTGCTGTACCCACTTGACGAACTTGTACGGGCCAGTGCCCATGGGGTTCTTAGCCAGGTACTCCTTACCCTTCTCGGCCAGGTACTCGGCACTGATCACATGCTCGCTGGCCAGTCGGTTGGGGAGGATCGGGTAGGGGGCCGAGGTGATCAACTGGACGGTGTAGTCATCGATGATCTTGACCTCTTGGATGGCAGAGAGGTTGCCACGCCGCGGCGACTTCTCATCCGGGTCGATGATCCGGTCGATCGTCGCCTTGACATCCTTCGCGTCAAAGGAATCACCGTTGTGGAACTTGACGTCCTTGCGGAGTTTCAGCTCCCACGTAGTCTCGTTCAGCGCCTTCCACTCGGTGGCGAGGCCAGGTTCGAACTTCATCTCGCTGTTGCGATGGACCAGGGTATCGTAGATATTGTTCAGGATATTGTAGGCCGGGGTCTCTGCATGACCAGCAGGGTCAAGTGTGGTAGCATCTACCCCCTGAAGAACGACCAGGGGTTTCTGTTCCACCGACTTCGGCGCATCATTCTTCGCTGCATCTGTCTGGGGCTCTTCGTTCTTTGTGGAGCGACCCGCTCCCCCGCAAGCCGTCAGGAGCAATAACACAGCCATCATGAGTGCCAGGAACCGTCCCCCACGTAGCAGATGTCTCACGAGACCCAACCCCCTTAGCGTGTTGAATCGCCATAATTCGTCGAGTCTTGTTATATTCCTGCTTTAATCGAAACAAAAATCAATCTTGAATAATGGTTAGGTGGATGGAGGATGAGAACAAACATGAATGCCACCGAGCCCGCGAAAACCGGTACGCCGAGAGCAGGGCACCTGCTCGCCGATCAGGCCCATGTGACGCAAAGAACCACCGCGCCAGCAGGCACGGTGGTTCTGGGTTTCCGAGGGTTATCGCTTCAGGGCGACCGGTCGCACGAAGGTGGTGAATGGGCGGAAGGTGGCGAGGTGACGGACCAGGTACATCCCGAATTGGACAGCTGGCCCTAACCCGAGCGCGACCACCAGCGTGCCGAGCCCCAACGGGCCACCCAGCAGCCACCCGGAGATGGCGACCACCAGGTCCATCGCATTTTTGATTACCGCCACCGGCAGGCCGGTCTTGCGCGTCAGGCCAATCATCAGCCCGTCACGGGGGCCTGGCCCCAGGTCGGCGCTCACGTAGAGAGCGGTACCGACCCCGGCCACCAGAATGCCCACACCCAGCATGAGCCATCGACCGAGCAAAGAGGCGGGCATGGGCAGGACCGGCAGCATGAACTGAAGCATGGGGCCGACCGAGAGCATGTTCAAGAACATACCAGGACCCGGCTTGATCCCAAGGACGAGATCCAACAGAATGATGCCCACCCCGACCAATTGGATCACCAGTCCCAGTGCTACGCCGGTTCGCCCGGCAATCCCGAGGTGGAAGATGTCCCAGGGCGCCGCCCCGACCGCCGGCTTGATCACGAGGGCATAGCCAAGGGCGCAGACAGTAAGCCCGACATAGAACCAGAGAACCCGAACCAGGTACTGCATACTGGGCAACCGTCTTCGCTCCCTTACGATCCTGTTCTGCAAGAGGATTAGACGGCCCGACGGAGTTTCCTGCATGGCGCTTGTGAAACTCCCATAGCGTGCATACTAAAGACATGACTGCAATCCGTCTTCCCCTGCAGGGGTAGATGATGGTAAGGTAGATGGGGTAACGCACCACCTCAACTCGCTGGACTCATGGAAAGGGAGGACCTCGTCATCGTGGAACTCGTGAATCTGTCCCCGGAGTTGCGCCAGGCTTGTGTCAACGCCATCAAGTTCCTCTCGGTCGACGCGGTCGAGAAGGCGAAGTCCGGCCATCCGGGCGCCCCCATGGGCGGCGCCGACATGGCTTTCGTGCTCTGGAGCCAGTTCCTGCGCTTCGACCCCTCAAATCCGTCGTGGGCGAACCGGGACCGGTTCATTCTCTCCAACGGACATGGCTCCATGCTGCTCTACTCTCTGCTCCACCTGACCGGATATGACCTGGACATGGAGCAGATCAAGTCCTTCCGGCAGTGGGGCAGCCGCACGCCGGGTCATCCGGAGTTCGGCCACACCCCGGGCGTCGAGGTGACTACCGGCCCGCTGGGCCAGGGCATTGCCCATGCGGTGGGCATGGCCGTCGCGGCGGAGATGCTGGCCGCACGGGTCAACACCCCGGAGTTTCAGGTGGTAGACAATTACATCTACGGCATCTGCGGTGACGGCGACCTCATGGAGGGTGTGGCGGCTGAGGCGGCCTCACTGGCCGGCCACTGGAAGCTGGGGCGTTTGATCTTCCTCTACGATGACAACGAGATCTCGATCGAGGGCAACACCGACATCTCCTTCACGGAGGATGTGGCCAAGCGGTTCGACTCCTACGGCTGGCAGATCCTGCGCGCGGACGGCCACAACCACGCCGAGGTCGCTGAGGCGCTCAAGGCCGCACAGGCAGAGACCTCCAAGCCCTCGCTGATCATCGCTCGGACCGTGATCGGTCACGGCTCGCCCAACAAGGCGGGCAAGGAGTCCTCCCACGGCGCTCCGCTAGGCACGGACGAGGCAAAGTTGACCCGCGAGGCTCTCGGCTGGGCCCACGAGCCCTTCACCGTGCCCGACGAGGTCCGCGGCTTCTTCGCTGAGCTGAAGGAGCAAAAGCAGGCCGAGGCTCAGGCCTGGCAGGCGAAGTTTGACGCCTGGAAGCAGGCCCAGCCCGAGAAGTTCCAGATCTGGGAAGCGCATATGAATCTGCTAGTCCCCGCCGACCTGGACGCGCAACTGGTGGAGGCAACCAAGAGCGACAAGCCCCTCGCCAGCCGCAAGCTCTCCGAAATGGCGATCCAGCGGGCGGCGGCCCTCGTTCCCGCCCTGGTGGGCGGCTCCGCCGACCTGTCCGAGTCCAACCTGACCTATATCAAAGGCGCCGGCGATGTCGGCCCCTGCGCAAAGGTTGGCCACTACGACTGCTCCTGGGCGGGGCGCAACTTCCATTTCGGTGTCCGTGAGCACGCCATGGGCTCCATTGTCAACGGCGTCAATCTCTATGGCGGCTTCCGGACCTATGGGGCGACCTTCCTGGTCTTCGCTGACTACATGCGGCCGCCCATCCGTCTGGCTGCCCTCATGGGTCTCCCCTCGATCTTCGTCTTCACCCATGACTCCTTCTACCTCGGTGAGGACGGCCCGACCCATCAGCCGATCGAGACGATCTGGTCCCTGCGGATGATCCCACACCTGACCCTCTTCCGCCCGGCTGACGGCCTTGAGGTGGCTATGGCCTGGGCCTACGCCCTCATGCAGGCCAAGGAGCCCACCGTCTTCGCCCTGACCCGACAGAACCTGCCGCTCCTCACCCGGCCCGCCGCCTTCCAGAACCGGGATGTCTGGAAGGGCGGCTACGTGCTGAGCGACGCTGCCAGCCCGACCGCCACCCTGGTCGCCACCGGTTCGGAGGTCGGCACCGCCCTGGCGGCGCAGAAGCTCCTGGCGGAGCGGGGCATGAGCATTCGGGTCGTCTCCATGCCCTCGGTCGAGCTCTTCCTGAAGCAGCCGAAGGCGTACCAGGACGAGGTTCTGGTCGGCAAGGTCGCCACGATCGAGGCAGGCAAGACCGACGGCTGGTACCGGTTCGTTGGGCGTGATGGCCTCGCGATCGGCCACGACGACTTCGGTGCCTCGGCGCCCGCCGGTGTGCTGGAGGAGAAGTTCGGCTTCACCCCGGCCCAGGTAGCTGAGCGGATCGCCGCCTGGCTGAACGGCTAGCATCAAACAGCTTGGGACCCGGCGCTAGTCGCCGGGTCCCTTTGCATCGGGAGGATCGAACGGTGGCAGTTCCAGCATCATATCGACCGGAACCGCCTGCCGCAAGGAGTCGATCCTCAGGCTCCTCAACGCCACCCCGGACGGGAGGTTCTGCGCCCGGACAAGCACCCGGTTCTTCGGTGGCTCTCCCTCCATTTGAAAGCTGAGCTCCTCCGCCGGGTAGCGAACCCCGTCGACCCCCTCGACGGATGCAGAGGCTGCCGCCCCCCAGGTGTCGTTCTCGACGACCAGGACGATCGTCGCGACCCGATCATTTCGGGTGTAGAGTTCGATCGACGGATCATCGGGCAGTGAGTAGGTCCGGGGTGGAAGGGGGGCGAAGACCGGCGTGAAGAGGAGCCTCACCTGGTCGATCCCCCGGGGGAGTGCCTCAAAGGTGACCTCCATGACCGTCGGATCGGAGAGAATCGGCCCCTTGCGATGCAGCATGGTCGAACCGGCCTGCAGCGCATAGAGCGTCGGGGGTGGACCCACGTCCGATCGGACCGAGTAGCGCAGTTGGGTGTAGTTCCGCCCGAGCGTCAGGCGGTGCAGATGAACGGTGACCGGCCCGTTCGTGGAGGAAAGATCCATGTCGATCACATGGGCCGACAGGTCAACCTGGCGCCTGAAGGGCAGGCGGAGGAGCCAGGCAGGCTGATCTTCGACCTGCTCTGCGAAGGTGAGCAGCGCCTCCCGCTCCACCGTGACAAAGGTCTCGAACCGGGTCCGCGCAACCAGTCGCCCCTGAAGCGTGCCAGTCTCCTGCTCGGCGGGCCTCATCCAATCACTTGTGATCGAGTCGAGCCTCAGTTGTGGGTGGATCTCCTGAGCCGCCCGTGCCGGGTGAAGGCCCGACGCCGACCACCAGACCGTGACCGCCCCCGGATCGGCCTCCACCTTGTGGATGGCAATCCGGTACCCCTTCGGATGAACCGTCCGCTCCAGTGGCGCCTCGTCAAAGATCGGATCCGCGGCCAGCCCGGTCCTCACGACCTCCGGAAGAAGCCGGAGCCCCGCAACGACCAGAAGGGCCACCGCCAGGAGACTCCCGACTCCACATAACAGCCGGCGGCCCCGCCCACGCCGGGCGAGGTGGAGGGCGTGTTCCCTCTCCACCTCCGAAAGCCCACGGACGGCCCCCGGCATGGCGACGGGTGGAAGCCCGTTCCGCTCCCGCCAGCGGTTGGCCCGGCGCAGAAGGGAAGCGGCGTCCCGGCTCTCCATGAAGAGGTCGCCGGCCAGATCGCTGTCGGGTACCAGCTCAAGGGCGAGGGCATAGCGTTCGAGCAGGTCGGACTCCTTCACGGCGAGCTTCCTCCTCCGAAATCTCCTCCCCACAGATTCTTCTATGAACTGCGCAACTCCTCTTACTTCATTGACTAGCCCCACAGGGAGCGAGCGACCGCCAGGAAGCCATTGCCCGCCGCCGGCAGGTGCCGGTCCCGTCGCCAGGCGAGGACGAGCGTGCGGGTGAGCGGCTGCCCGGTCAGCGGCACAAAGACCGGGGCCGGACGCCTCTCAAGCTCCGTGGCGATGCGCGGGACCAGCGTCACCCCCAGCCCGGCTGCGACCATGGCCTGGAGCGTCTCGATCTGAGCCGACTCAAAGGCCACCTGTGGCTCAAAGCTGGCGGAGCGGCAGGCCGAGAGGCAGAGGTCCCGGAAGCCATAGCCCGGCTTCATGAGCAGGAACGGCTCGCCCTCCACCTCCCGCAGATCGACCCGGGAAGCCCCGGCCAGCCTGTGGCCCGGGGGGAGGGCCAGCAGGATCTCCTCCGTCAGCACCGGCTGGGCCTCCAGGTCGGGGCTGCCCAGGGGCAGGGTGGTCAGGGTCAGGTCGGTCTCACCAGCCAGTGCCAGTTCGGTCAGGCGCCGGGTCGATTCTTCGATCAGCGTGACACGGACCCCTGGATACCGCTCCCGGAAAGCGGCCACCGCGGCGGGGAGGAGGCGGGAGCCGGTCATGGGCAGCGACCCGAGGACGAGCCGGCCCGTCCGCAGCCCCAGGCGGTCGGCCACGGCAGCCCGGGCGACGGCCACCTGGTTCAGGATCGCCTCGGCGTGCGGCAACAGGGCCTCCCCGGCATCGGTCAGGCGGACGGGACTCTGGCTGCGGTCGAAGAGCGTGGCGCCCAGCATCTCCTCCAGCCGGCGGATCTGCTGGCTGAGTGACGGCTGGGCCACGTGGTTCTCCTCGGCGGCCCGGGTGAAGCTACCGTGCCGGGCAACCGACACGAAGTAACGCAGGTGATGCAGTTCCACGGGTAACACCCCATTCATAGGCTGTATCTATCATCTTTATAGATATCATATCTTTGAGTTCTAGGGCAAGGACAGGTATAACATAGGGAAAGGGGTGATTTGCGTGGCGCCACGCACGATGTTTGAGAAGCTCTGGGACCGGCATCTGGTCATGCAAGAGGAGGGCAAACCGGCTCTGCTCTACATTGATCTGCACCTGGTCCACGAGGTGACCAGCCCACAAGCGTTTGACGGGCTCCGCATGGCCGGGCGGCCCGTGCGCCGGCCCGACCTGACGGTGGCGACCATGGATCACAACGTCCCCACCTGGGACCGGGCGCTCCCCATGACCGACGAGATCTCCATCCGGCAGGTGGAGGCCTTGCAGCGCAACTGCGAGGCGTTCGGTATCACCCTCTACGACCTCTACAGCCCCCGGCAGGGGATCGTCCACGTGATCGGGCCCGAGCTGGGCCTGACCCAACCGGGCATGACGATCGTCTGTGGTGACAGCCACACATCGACCCACGGTGCCTTTGGCTCCCTCGCCTTCGGGATCGGCACCAGCGAGGTGGAGCACGTCCTGGCGACCCAGTGCCTGGTGCAGAAGAAGCCGAAGTCCATGGAGGTGCGGGTGACCGGCGCACTCCCGCCCGGCACGACGGCCAAGGATCTGATCCTCGGCATCATCGGCCAGATCGGGACAGATGGCGCCACCGGCTACGTGATCGAGTATACCGGCGAGGCCGTCCGCTCCCTCTCCATGGAAGGGCGGATGACGATCTGCAACATGACGATTGAGGCGGGAGCCCGGGCCGGCATGATCGCCCCGGACGAGATCACCTTCGCCTATGTCAAGGGCCGCCCCCATGCCCCTCAGGGCGAGGCGTGGGAGGAGGCGGTAGCCGACTGGCGTACCCTGACCACCGACCCCGGTGCTACCTACGACCGGGTGATCGAGTTCGATGCGACCCGCCTGGTGCCCAACGTCTCCTGGGGCACCAATCCCGGGCAAGTCATTCCGGTTGATGGGGTCATACCCGATCCGACGGGCTTCGCGGACCCCGCCCAGCGCAAGGCGGCGGAGGCGGCGCTCGCCTACATGGCCCTCACCCCCGGCACCCCTGTGAGCCAGGTGAAGGTCGACCGGGTCTTCATCGGCTCCTGCACCAATGGGCGGATCGAGGACCTGCGGGCCGCCGCAGCCGTAGCAAGGGGGCGGCGGGTGGCCAACGGCGTCAGCGCCATGGTCGTCCCGGGCTCGGGCCAGGTGAAGCTGCAGGCCGAGGCCGAGGGGCTCCACGAGGTCTTCCTGGCCGCCGGCTTTGAGTGGCGGGAGGCGGGCTGCTCCATGTGCCTGGGCATGAATCCGGACATCCTCCAGCCCGGCGAGCGGTGTGCGGCGACATCCAACCGGAACTTCGAGGGGCGCCAGGGCAAGGGTGGGCGGACCCACCTGGTCTCGCCGGCCATGGCGGCGGCCGCAGCGATCGCCGGCCACTTTGTCGATGTGCGCGAGCTGATGGCGGAAGGGGGTGGCGCGGCATGAACCCGTTCGTGACGGAGACCGGACTTGCGGTGCCCCTGGATCGGGTGAATGTCGATACCGATGCGATCATTCCCAAGCAGTTTCTCAAGCGGATCGAGCGGACCGGCTTCGGCCAGTTCCTCTTCTACGACTGGCGCTTGACAGCCGAGGGCGCCCCGAACCCCGCCTTCGTGCTGAACCAGCCCCAGTATGCCGGAGCCACCGTGCTGATCGCCGGGCGCAACTTCGGCAGCGGCTCCTCCCGGGAGCACGCGCCCTGGGCCCTGGCCGATTACGGCTTCCGGGCGATCATCGCCCCGTCGTACGCCGACATCTTCTACAACAACTGCTTCCAGAACGGGCTGCTGCCGGTGGTGCTGCCCGAGGAGACGGTGGCCGAGCTGATGCGCCGGGCGGCACAGCCAGGCTACCGGGTGACGGTCGACCTGAAGAGCTGTACTGTCTCAGACGAGCAAGGCCTCTCGACAGCGTTTGCCGTCGATGAGTTCCGGCGACACCGCCTGCTCCACGGGCTGGATGAGATCGGTATGACGCTCCAGCACGAGGGGGCGATCACCGCATACGAGTCAAGGCGCTCCTCCCGCATGCCCCATCTTGGATAGTCCCGTCCGCCGCTTGTGATGCCACGTCATCGCAAGCGGCTTTCACTTTGGCGAAAGAAGGCGAACGGTTATCCGCCCCGAATGAAAACCAAACAGCCGGGTAAATCGTCTTATCTTTCGTAGCCAGTAAGCACTAGGAGGAATCATATTGCGACGCCTCGGACTGTGGGCGCTGCTGCTCTGTACGCTCCTCTCCATCGCCCCGCCCGCATGGGCAGCGCCGCAGGTGGAGATGACCGTCCAGGCCAGCAACGAAAGTCGGGTCAAGCAGGGCGGTTGGGTTACCGTCGTCGTCGAACTGACCAATCGCGGTGGAGAGATGAGCGGGGAACTGGTGGTGGAGACCACCGGCGATTTCCCACATCCGCAGTACGTTGTTCCGGTCACCCTCCCGTCGGGAGGCCGCAAGCGAATCCCCGTCAGCCTGGAGGCGCTCGGCAACCAGCCGATCAAGGTCCTGCTCCGCTCCGAGGGCAAGGAGGTCGACAGCCGGACGGTCGACCTGATCTGGCTCCCACCTCAGGCCACGCTGATCGGCATCCTCTCGGGCGATGAGCTGGGTATCCCCGGCCTGAACCAGGTGCAGTCCGGTCCGATTACCACCACCCAGATCGTCCGGCTCAGTGCCGCCACCTTCCCCGATCGCGCCGCCCTTCTGGAGGACTACGACGCGATCGCCCTGTCGCGCTTTGACACCGCAACGCTCAGCACCGACCAGTTGCGGTCGCTGGAGGTCTGGGTCAGCCGGGGCGGCACCCTCCTCCTGGCCGGCGGCCCCGAGTGGAAGCGCACCCTGGCCCCCCTGCCCGAAAGCCTGGTTCCCTTCGAGGTCACCGGGGTACGGGAGATCACGCTTGACCCGCTCGGCGAGCTCGCGGGCAAGCCGTTGGCCGGGCGCGGCTCGGTCAGTGAGGCGCAGTCGCTCAGGGGCGAGAGCCTCGTTGCTTCGGAGGGGGTGCCCCTCGTCTCCTCCAGCCAGGTCGGCAACGGGCGGGTGGTCTATCTGGCCTTCGATCCCGGTCTCAACCCGGTCGCCGGGTGGAACGGCCAGGCCGACCTGTACAACCGGATCCTCGCCGGCGTCGGCCAGGGGATCGCGGACTGGCCCAACAGCCGGACCTGGATGCTCCAGGAGGCGCTCAAGCGGATCCCCGACTGGGGACTGCCCGGTATCTGGACGATCATCCTCCTGTTGGGCAGCTACATGCTCCTGGTCGGCCCCGTCAACTACCTCGTCCTGAAGCGGGTCGACCGCCGGGAGTGGGGGTGGGCCACCATTCCCGCACTCTCCCTGCTCTTCGTGGGCATCGTTTACGGCATCGGCTTCGGCCGGTTTGAAGCCCTGGTCAGCCACCTGATCACGGTGACCGAACTCTCCCCCGGGAGCAGGACCGGCACCATGACCTCTTACGTGGGCCTCTACGCCCCGGCCCGGACCCGCCTGACCGTCACCCTGGCAGACGCCAAGCTGGTCAGGCCGTTCAACAACGGGCCGACCGTCGACTCCATGGTCACGGCGAAGGTGGTGGCCGGCGACAGGACCACCCTGGAACTGATGAACATGACCAACTACTCCATGAGCGGCTTCAGCATGGAACAGGATATCCCCGTAACCGGCGGATTGGAACTGGTCGATGCCAGCCTTGAGAACGGCAGGCTGACCGCCCGGATCAAGAACCAGACGAGCACGCCGATCGACCAGGTCGTCGTCGTCGTGGGCAGCACGGTCCAGGAGCTGGGCCGGCTGGAGGCCGGGGCGCTCTCCGAGCCCATCAGCGCACTGCTTGGCAGCACGATGGCATTTGACCCCCGCATGGGCCCCGCCCGCGCCTACATGCAGGGACTCCCCTCCGAGAGCGGACCGGACTCCTACCGCCGCAACATGATGCGCGACTTCGTGCTGGAGTCGGTGGCAGGGCGTGCCGCCAGCCGTGTGCTGGTCATGGGATGGGCGGAGGAGCCACCCGCCTCGCCGCAGCTCCCCGAGTTGGGCAAGATGGTGGGCGGCGCCAACCTGGTGTACGCCATCATGCCCCTGCCGCTCGGGGAGGGGGGCGTCGACCTGCCCGCCGGCGTGGTCACGGGCCAGCCGGTCGATCCGAAGCAGACGGACTGGACCTCCTACGGCTACCTGCTCCGCCCCGGTACCCACATGTTCACCCTTCTGCTCCCCCCGCTGGACGAGGAGCAGGTGGCTGAGGTGACGGTCTACACCCGCATGCTCAAGGGCCCGATGGGCTTGACCGCATCGGTCCGGAACCAGGAGACCGGCGAATGGATGCCGATCAGCGGCGAGTCGCTGACGCTGCCCTCCTGGCGGGAGTACGTCTCGCCGGTGGGCCTGATCGAACTGCGCTACGAGGCGCAGGAGCATGTGGAGATCGGCGCCCCGACCGTCTCCGTGAAGGGAGTGAGCCACTGATGCTGCGGGTAGAGAAGCTGGAGAAGAACTACGGCTCCTTCCAGGCGGTCAGGGAGGTCTCCTTCACCCTGGAGCCCGGCTCGATCTTCGGCTTTGTCGGTCCGAACGGCGCCGGCAAGACGACGACCATGAAGGTGATCTCCACCCTGCTCCGCCCCTCCGCCGGCGAGGTCTTCCTGGACGATGTGGACGTGCTGCGCTTCCCGGAAAAGGCCCGCCGGAAGATGGGCTACATGCCCGACTTCTTCGGCGTCTATGACGACCTGAAGGTCCACGAGTATATGGAGTTCTACGCCGATTGCTTCGAGGTGGAACCGACCGGCCGGAAGCGGCTGATCGGGGACCTGCTGGAGCTGGTCAACCTCGACCACAAACGGGACGCCTATGTCGATGGCCTCTCCCGCGGCATGAAGCAGCGGCTCTGCCTGGCCCGCTCCCTCGTCCATGACCCGGACCTGCTGATCCTGGATGAGCCGGCATCCGGCCTGGATCCCCGGGCCCGGGTGGAGATGCGGGAGATCCTGCTCGAGCTGAAGCGCATGGGCAAGACGATCCTGATCTCCTCGCACATCCTGGCCGAGCTCTCGGAGATGTGCACCCACATCGGCATCATCAACGATGGCCGCATGGTCGCCTGCGGACCGGTCCACGAGGTGCAGCGCGAGGCCGGCGCCCGTGTGATCGAGGTCCACGTGGCCGGCGATCCCGAGCCCGGGATTGCGCTGGCGCGAAACGCAGCCGGCGTTCGTGACGTCAGACTGGGAGACGGAGGCTTCCGTGTCGTGCTGGAGGGGGAGGATCAGGCGGCGGTCGATCTGCTGGCCAGCCTGGTCCGGGCCGGCGTTCCAGTCCTCCAGTTCGCGGAGGCCAAGTCCAAATTGGAAGATGTGTTCATGGCGATCACGGGAGGTGGGGAGTAATGCAGGCGTTGCGAATGATCCTCCGCAATCCGGTGCTCCTCCGGGAGGCCCGGGTCCGCATGCGGGGCTGGCGGGCACCGGCCCTGATCACCGCCTACACCGGTCTCCTCAGCGCCATCGCGGCCCTGATCTTCTACGTCGCCGTCCGGAACGACGGCCCCGGCGTCTTCGCACCCGAGGTCGCGTCGATCATCTTCATCGTCCTGGCGGTCGTCCAGCTCGGACTCCTCGTCCTGGCGGCCCCCGGCCTGACCGCCGGCGCCATTTCGGGTGAACGGGAGCGGCAGACGTTGGATCTCCTTCTCATCACCCACATGAGTCCGATCCAGGTCGTCATCGGGAAGCTCGGCGCCGCCGTCGGCTTCGCCCTGCTGCTCATGTTCGCCAGCCTGCCGGTCTACGGCCTGCTCTTCCTCTTCGGTGGTTTCTCCATGTACCGCCTCTTCCTGACCGCCGTGATCTACCTGGTCACGGTATTGCTCCTCGGCTCGCTCGGCCTCTACTTCAGCGCCGTCTTCAAGCGGACCCAGGCGGCGGTCGTCGCATCTTACGGCCTCGCGATCGGCGCCATGATCGCCTCCCCGGTCCTGGCGGTCCTCGTCTACCAGGTCTTCAACCGGGGCCCCAACTGGCAGGCACCCGAATGGGGCGTGATCTTCGCCTATATCAACCCGCTCTTCGGCCTGGCGGCTGCCGCCGGACGGCCCATGAACGAGCTGATTGACCTCTTCAACCCGATCCTGGACACCCCGGCGCTCCGGGAGGCCGTCTGGTGGAAGTTCTGCCTGACCGCCCTGGCGCTCATGGCCCTGCTGATCTGGCGGACCACGATCCGGATCACCCCATTGAAGAAGAACTCCTCCATCTAGGATGGTGAGACCATGTCGGGTCCGATGCGCCTCCTCGCTCTGATCACGCTGCTGGCGGCCGCCCTGCTCGGGCCACTGGTCACCCCGCTCTCCGCCGCCACGGCCGGGTCAGGCCTGACCTTCACCCTGGAGGCCGGCTTTGAGGGGCGCGCCAAGTCGGGGCAGTGGATTCCCGTCACGGCGACCGTCGTCAACGAGGGGCAGGAGTGGAGCGGCCGGCTCCAGTTCACGACCGTGACGGAGATCGGGCCGAACCGACATGGTTCCAACTATCGATTTCCGCTGGTGGTCCCCGCGGGCGCGACCAAGCAGATCTCCTTCTACATGCCCGCAGAGATCGCCAACATGCCCGCCGTCCAACTGGTCGCAGACGACGGGGTGGTCGCTGAGGCCGTCCCCCAGGTGCAGATGACCTGGGAGGCCCTGGTCGGGGTGCTCGGCGTCGAGCCAGCCGACCTTCCGACCCTGGCCGGCCTGCAGCTTGGCCAGCGAACCGTGCGGCTGATCCGGTTGACCGGTGAGCGCCTGCCGGACGAACCGCTCGCCCTGCAGAGCCTCGATGCGATCCTGCTCGACCGGCTCGCCTGGGCCGAGCTTCCCGCTCCCCGGCAGCAGGCGCTCCAGACCTGGGTCGAGCACGGCGGCACCCTGATCCTCGGCGGCGGCCCGGAGATCCACCGGCTTGAACCGCTCTACCCCTGGCTGGGGATCAGCGCCCCGGCCCTGGCCGAGCGGGCCGTCACCGGCGTCGGCACCGCCTCGCTGATCACGGTCAGCGAGAAGGCGTGGCTGGTCACCCGTCGCGAGGGCGACAGCCCCCTGGTCTACAGCCAGACCCGGGGCGCCGGGGAGATCCACCTGCTCGCCTTCGACCCGGCCCTGGAGCCCTTCGCCTCCTGGCAGGGGCTGCCGGGCCTCATGGCCCAGGTCCTGCACCGGAGTGCCGAGCTGACCACCACGCCCATCAGCGGGCCTCCGGCGACGAAGATCGGCATAAACGTGGGCGACCTGATCCGGCAGATGCCGATCAAAGAGGTGCCATCGACCCGGCGGCTGCTGATCATCCTGGGAGTGTACGCCCTCGTCATGGGCCCCGTCCACCTGCTCCTGCTGCGCGGCCTGCGCCGGCTCGGTTGGGCCCTGCTCACCCTGCCGTTGCTCTCCCTGGCAGGTGCCGGCACGACCTATGCGTATATGAAAGCGAACGTTGCGGCCGACGTGAGCGCCATCAGCCTTGGGGTGATCGAGGGGCAGCCCGGCGGGCATTCCCTGGCCGTCCGCAGCCTGACCGGCTTCTACCTGCCGCCTGGCTCAAGCCATACGGCCGAGATCGGCGGTGCCCTCCTCTCCTCGGTCCCGGCCCTGCCGCTGCCCACTCCCGGCATTCCCTACAAGCCCGCCACCGGCCGCTCGGTGATCGATCAGGGGCGGAGCGTCCGTCTGGAGCCGCTGAACGAGTGGCTGATGCGCTCGGTCGTGGCGGAGGGCACCCAGCCCGTCGCCGGCACGGTCGACGGGGCCATTCTGGTCGATGGTCAGTATATCACCGGCAGGGTGACCAACCGGCTCCCGTTTACGCTGAAGGGCGCCGCAATCATGGCCGGCCCCAACTTCCAGGAGCTTGGGGACCTGGCACCCGGCGCATCGGTGGATGTATCCGTGGTCCTGCCGGCCTTCTCCGGCGGGATGGGCTGGGGTGCCAACCGGGTGGGCGAAGTCCTGGGCCGGATGGCCGACCCGGGCATGATCGGCCCCGACGGGCTCACCGCAGAGCAGCAGCAACGGGTGCGCAGGCAGCAGCTCGCCTGGGCCCTCACCGGAGCCCTCCCCTGGGCGGATGCCCTGGAGCAGCCCAAGGTGCTGATCGCCGGCTGGCTGGAGACCGCCGGATTGCCCGTCCTGATCGATGGACAGGAGGTGGAGCCGACCGCTGAGTCGCTCTATGTCCAGCGCATGACCTACGGCTACTCCGACGGCGCCTTCCAGCTCTCCGCTGACCTCGTACCGGGCCGCCTGATCGACTCCACGGTCGGCACGAACCAGCCGGTCCAGTGGGGCTGGGGCATGGCCAAGAACATGTCGGCCACCCTGGAGCATGTCGTGCCGATCGAGATCATCGACCGGGTGACCGGCATGGAGTGGCGGATTCCCATTCTGGAGAAGGGACCTGCCAGCGAGGAGGACCCATTCCAGGTCTCGGCCTTCCGCTGGCGCGATCAGAGCTGGGTGAAGCAGCCGTTCGCCCCGGAGGGGTTCAAACTGAGCCCTGCCGATGGCTTCCTGAGCCCGGATGGCCGTGTCCGGATCCGACTCGACAAGCTGAACGATGCCACTCTCGTCCTGGGTGCCCCGGGTCTCTCCGTCAGCGGAGAGGAGGCGGCGCCATGATCCGGGCAGACGGCCTGCGGCTCCAGGCGGGCGGCCGGGTGCTGCTGGAGGGTGGCTCCCTCGCCGTGGCGCCCGGTGAGCGAGTGCTGATCACGGGTCCGAACGGAGCGGGCAAGTCGCTGCTGGCCCAGGTGCTGGTCGGGCTGAGCCCGGGCGGCCAGGTGACGGTGAACGGCGCACCGGTCCGGGGATCGAAGGGCAGGCGCCAGGTGGGCTACCTGCCGCAGGGCGCATCGCTCTATGGGTACCTGACCGTGGAAGAGAACCTGAGCTTCTTCACCGGCCTGGCCGGCCTGCCCCGGCGGGCGCAGGCCAAGGTGGTCCGGGACCTGCTGGAACTGGTGGGCCTGATCCGGCTGGCCGGTGAAGAAGCGAGTCGGCTCACCCCCGGCCAGCGGCAGCGGCTGGCGGTCGCCCGGGCGCTTGCCGCCGATCCACCGGCCCTCGTGCTGGATGATCCCCTGGCCGGCCTGGACGCCGAGGGGCGCGCCGATCTGCATCACCTGTTGGATGAGCTGGCGGCCATGGGGAAGGCGATCCTGATCCTGGCCGGCGATGCCGACGTGCTCGCCCATGACCGGCATCTGATCCTGGCAGATGGTGCCCTGAAGGAGGTGGCGGCGGTATGACCGGAATGATCGCCAAGGAGTGGCGGCGGCTGCTGCGCAACCCGGCCACCCCCTGGGCGCTGGGCGCCTACCTGCTCCTGCCGGTGCTGGTGACCGGCGCCTATCTGGCCGGCATGACCGGCAACAGCGGCATCCCGCCGCAGATCATCAGCCAGTTGGGGGGGCAGACCCTCAACCTGATCGGCACCTGGCAGATCCTCATGCTGGCCGCCGGCGCCCCCTTCGTGGCGGCGGGGCTGATCGCCGGCGAGGTGGAGGAGGGGACCATGCAGCCGCTCCTGGCGGCCGGCCCATCGCTCTTCAGCCTCGTGCTGGGCAAGCTCGCGGCGGCGGTCGGGTTTCTGCTGGTCGTCCTGATCGCCGGACTGCCGCTCTTCGCCATCCCCCTGCTCATGGGCGGGATCAACTGGATGCTCGTCGGGCGGACGGTGCTCATGGAGCTGACCACCATCATGATGATGACCGGCATCGGGCTGCTCCTCTCCGCCTTCGGGCGGCGAGTGGGGAGCGTGGCGCTGGTCGGCGTGGGCCTCGGGGTGATGCTCACCCTGGGCGGCGGGCTGGTCGAGACGACGGCCCCGGAGCGGACCTACACCCAGAACGAACTGATCATGCGGCTGGCCCTGAGTTCGATCCCGCCGAACGTCCCGGTCGTGCAGAGCGAGACGGTGCCCGCCTGGCTCTATGCGAACCCACTGGTGGGGCTCAACTCGGCGATCAACCAGAGCGCGGGGCAGGGCATCTTCGGCCTGCCCGGGGTCTCAGCGCCGCCCATCTACCGAGGGTACCCGCTCTGGCAGCTTCAGGCTGCCGGCTCGGTCTTGCTCCTGCTCGTGACAACCCTTGTGACCATACTCGTGGTGCAGATTCGTACCCGGTGGCGCTGGCCGGTGATCCGGCAGCGGCGCCGAAAGGAGGGGATCAGCGTTGGCTAAGGAACTGAACGCCCACGGACCCGAACTCGTGCGAGCGCTCTCGCCCTGGCGGAGCCGGCTGACGCTGCTTGGACTGGCCCGCTGGCTCGTGACCGGCCTGACCTACGGCGCCCTCGGGGCCGCCCTGGTTTGGGGCTGGGCGCATATCTGGCTCCTGCCCACCGCCCGGCTGCTGGCCTGGGGCGCCGTGGGCCTCGGTCTGCTCTTCGCCGGCTTCTGGGCGCTCTGGACCCGGCCCTCCTGGCGGCTGACCGCCCGGCGGGTCGACCGGACCCTCGGCCTGGGCGACCGGCTCAGCACCGCCCTGGAGTTCAGCCGGCGCGAGGGGGCGATCATCGAGCGGCAGCGGGGCGATGCGCTCTCCTCGCTGGCCGGCCGGGACCCCACAGAGGCGCTCCCGGTCCGGGTGGAGCGGAAGCGGCTCTACATGGCGGCGGCAGCGGTGGTGCTGGCCGTGATCGCTGCGCTTGTCCCCCTGCCCGACCGGGTGCTGAAGCAGGCGGCGGTCAGGGCGGAGATCGAGCAGGCCGAGCAGGTGGTCGAGCAGGTCAAGGAGCAGTTGGAGAAGCAGCCCCTGACCGAGAAGCAGAAAGAAGAGATGCGCCAGGCCCTGGCGGATCTGAAAAAGGAGATGGCTGCCGCCCAGCGGGAGTTCGATCCCGAGGAGGCGGCGAAGAAGCTGCAGGAGGCGCTGGCCAAGGCGGAGGAGCGGCTGGCAAGCCTGCCTGGCGCCGGTGCCGATGCCAAGCAGCGGGCGCTCGCCAGCCTGGGCCGGCAGACGGCCGGCGACCGGCAGATGGGCGCCCTTGGCGAGGCGCTCCAGCAGATGGATCCCGAGGCGGCCAAGGAGGCCCTGGAGAACATGGCCGACCTGATCGAGCGCATGACCCTTGCTGACCGGGCCGAGCTGGCCAAGAAGCTCCAGCAGGCGGGCCAGGCGGCCAAGGGTGACCCGGCCATGGCCCAGGCGCTCCAGCAGGCCGGGCAGGACCTGGCGGTCGGCGATCTGGCCGCCGCGTCCGGTCAGTTGGGGCAGGCGGCCCAGGCCGTCTCGCAGGCGATCACCCAGGCCAACCTGAGCCAGGCGGTGACCCAGGCGATGGGGCAGATGAACCAGGCCGCCCAGGGGGTCAGTCAGGCCGCTCAGGGCAACTTTGACCGGAACGCTGCCCAGCAGATCGCCCAGGGCCAGGGTCAGGGCGAAGGCCAGGGCCAGGGCCAGGGCGAGGGTCAAGGCCAGGGTCAGGGTCAGGGCGAAGGTCAGGGCGAAGGTCAGGGTCAGGGCGAGGGTCAGGGCCAGGGTCAAGGCCAGGGCCAGGGCCAGGGCCAGGGTCAGGGCCAGGGTCAGGGCCAGGGCCAGGGCCAAGGCCAAGGCCAGGGTCAGGGCCAGGGCGGGGGCACCGGTGGCAGCGGCATGTCGACCGGCGGGAAGGGGACGAACTGGACCGGCGATCCAGCCGGACTGGAGACCGTCTTCACCCCGGGACAGATCGGCGAGGGATCCCAGGGCGAGATCCAGCAGGGGCCGCAGGGCATGAGCCTCGGTGGCCGCACCCTGCCCTACCAGCAGGTGATCGGCCAGTACGCCGACCAGGCCCGCGAGCACCTGAGCGCCACCCAGGTCCCCGACGACATGAAGGGGATCGTCCTGCAGTATTTCTCTGAGCTGCAAGAGGGCGGGGGAGAGTAGACGGAGTCAGGGACAAGGAAGACATCACGTGTCAGGTTTTTGACTTTGGATGGAGCATGTCAATCCAGGTTCGGATTTATGATTCCCGAGGAGGAAACAAAACGTGGCGGAGTTGACCGCAGAACGCGTCGTAGATGGAGTCAAGCAACTCGAGGCCCAGGTCGCCCGGGCCGTGGTCGGCCAGAAAGAGGTCGTCCGGCAGGTGGTCATCGCCCTGGTGGCCGGCGGCCATGTGCTGCTGGAGGGCGTCCCGGGCCTCGGCAAGACCCTGCTCGTCCGCACCCTGGCCGATGCCCTCGGCCTCCAGTTCGCCCGGGTCCAGTTCACCCCGGACCTGATGCCCGCGGACATCACCGGCACCAACCTCCTGATCGATGAGGGCGGGAAGCGCACCTTCAAGTTCATGCCCGGCCCCGTCTTCACCAACCTGCTGCTGGCCGACGAGATCAACCGGGCGACGCCCAAGACCCAGTCCTCCCTGCTCGAAGCGATGCAGGAACGGCAGGTGACCGCGGGCGATGCGACCCGCAAGTTGCCCAGTCCCTTCTTCGTCCTGGCCACCCAGAACCCGGTGGAGCAGGAGGGCACCTACCCGCTGCCCGAGGCGCAGCTCGACCGGTTCTTCTTCAAGATCAACGTCCCCTTCCCCACCAGCGGGGAGTTGACCCAGATCCTCGATCTGACGCTCCAGCCCGCCTGGCCCGCGATCGATACCGTGCCCGCGGCAGCCGAGGTCCTGGGGAACCCGGCCTTTGTCCGCTCGGTCCCCATCGCCTCGCATTTGAAGGAGATGGCCGTGCGCATGGTCCTCGGCTCCCACCCGGATCAGGGTGGTGCCCCTGAGATGGTCCGCCACTACGTCCGCTTCGGCTGTTCGCCCCGTGCGCTCCAGTCGCTGGTCCTGGCCGCCCAGGTCCGGGCCCTGCTGGAGGGCCGCTTCAACGTGGCCCAGGAGGACCTGGAGGCGGTGTCCCGCCCGGCCATGCGCCATCGCCTTGGCCTGAACTTTGAGGCCCAGGCCGACGGGGTGACGGCGGATTCCATCGTGGATGCGATCGTGAAGGAAGCGGGGGCCAAATGAGCGGGGCAGGACGGTTTGCGGCAGAGCTGGGCTTCACCCCGCGCTTCCTCAACCAGCTCCGCGCCCTGACCCTGCGGAACAAGCGGATGCTCCCCGGCCCCGGCGCCGGGCGGCGCCGTTCCCCCCGGTCCGGCTCCTCGGTCGAGCTGATGGACTACCGTAACTACGTGCCCGGCGATGACCTGCGCCGGCTGGACTGGAATGTCCTGGCCCGGCTGGATTCCCTCTTCGTCCGGGTCTTCCGGGCCGAGGAGAACCTGCTGGTCCGGACCTACCTGGATGTCTCCAAATCCATGTCCTTCGGGGACCCGCCCAAGGCGAAGCTGGCCAGGTCACTGGCGGCGGCGCTTGCCTACACCGCCCTGCTCAGCCAGGACCGGGTGGAGGCGGCAGCCCTCGGGGGTGAGAATATGCAGTTCATCCCCACGGCGTCAGGCGAGGTGGGGGCGGCCCGGATCTGGCACTTCCTCGCCTCCCTTCAGGCTGACGGGAGGGGTGACTTCCACCGGCATCTGTTGGAGGCGGCCAGCCGGCTGCGTGAACCCGGCCTGACCATCATCATCACCGATGGGCTCTTTGAGGGTGGTCTCACCCCCTCGCTGAAGTCACTCCTGGCGATGGGGCACGAGCCCGTGGTGGTGCAGGTCCTGGACCGGGAGGAGCTGGAGCCCCTCCTGGAGGGCGACTGGAAGCTGACCGACATCGAGCAGCCCCACCGCCAGGTGGATGTGACCCTGACCCCCGTCACCACCGGCGATTACCGGGCGCGGATCACCGCCTACACCCAGGAGCTGAAGGACTTCTGCCGGCGGCATGGGGCCGCTTACTTCCTCGTGCCATCCGAGACCGAGGTGGAAGATGTGGTCCTCGGTCTGATGCGGGGGTCGCTGACCGGTTAGTCTCCGGCGGCGTGCAGGTAAAGTCAGGTAGCGCCCAGGTAAAGTCAGGTAACGCCCAGGTAAAGTCAGGTAACGCCCAGGTAAAGTCAGGTAGCGCCCAGGTAAAGTCAGGTAGCGCCCAGGTAGCGCCCAGGTAACGCCCAGGTAGCGCTCAGGTAGCGCCCAGGTAGCGCCCGGGTAAAGCCCAAGGTAGCGCCCAGGTAATCCTCAGGTAGCGCCCATGTAAAGCCCAGGCAGCGCCCATGTAAAGCCCAGGTACCGCCCAGGCGGAGTCCAGGTGGCGCCCAGGCAGAGTCCAGGTGGCGCCCAGGCAGAGTCCAGGTAGCGCCCGCATTGTTACCCCCCTGACCACCGACGAGAAAGGGGTTGACCCCGTGGGATTCCTCCTTCCGGCTGGGCTGGCCTTCGCCGCCATCCTCCCCGGTATTGTTGCCCTATACTTCCTCAAGCTACGGCGCCGGGAGCGGGAGATCTCCTCGACCTTCCTCTGGCGTCCGGTCCTGCTGGACCGGCAGGCGAACAGCCTCTGGCAGAGACTCCGCCTCTCCCTGCTCCTGCTTGTTCAACTGCTGGCAGCCCTCCTGCTGATCCTCTCCGTCTCGCATCCCTTCGCCATGGTCAGGGCGGCCACGGCGGGCAACACGGTCATCCTGCTGGACGCCACCGGCGCCATGCAGGCCACCGATATCGCCCCCAACCGCTTCGCCCGGGCCAAGGAGGAGGCGCGGAAGCTGATCGAGCAGCGACCGACCGGCGGCAAGATGTCACTGATCCTGCTCACCCGCTCGCCCCAGATCCTGGTGGCGGGCTCTGATAATCGCGACGCCCTGCTTAACGCCCTGGACTCCGCACAGGTGACATCGGGCGACGGCGATGCCGGCCAGGCCATGACCCTGGCCTATTCGCTCCTGCGCGGCGAGACCGACGGACAGATCATCCTCGTCGGCAGTGGCCACTACCGGGGCATGGGGGAGATCCCGCCCTCACCGGTGCCCGTGACCTACGTGCCCATCGGAGAACCGACGCCCAACCTGGCCGTCTCCAGCCTGACGACCCGCCTGGTGGACGGGGAGCTCCTGGCCTTTGCCCAGGTCTCCAACTTCGGCCCCGAGTCCACCCCGGCTACGGCCGAGTTCTGGGCCGACGGCAACCTGGTCGGGGTCGAGCGGCAGGCGATCGACCCGGGGGAGAGCCGTGCCTTCTCCTGGGCCGTGCCCCTGGAGGCCCACGAGCTGGAGGTCCGGCTGCCCAGTACCGACGGCCTCGCCCTCGACAACCAGGCCTGGGCCCTGGCGGCCGGCAGTCAGCGGAACCGGATCCTCCTGATCACCCCCGGCAACCCATTCCTGGCGCGGGCGCTGGCCCTGATCCCGGGGGCCGAGATCACCGAGAAGGGTGAGTATACCCCCGGCGACTACGATCTCTACATCTTTGACCAGATCGCCCCACCCGAGGGAACCCCGCCGGGCCGGATGCTGATCATCAACCCGCCTGGCGGCGGCGAGGAGCGGTTTGTCGGCCAGATCCTGGCCCGCTCCACCGACCCCCTGCTCCGCTTTGTCGATACCAAGGAGGTCCACATCAACACGGTGCAGGTTCGGACCCCGGCCGATGGCGCCCGAATCCTCTGGGAGGGCGAGACCGAGAAGGGCTCTGTGCCGCTCCTCTGGACCGAGTCGAACGACCGAGTGATCTTTGGCTTTGCCCTCCAGCAATCCGACCTGCCCCTGCGGGTCGCCTTCCCGATCCTGATGCAGAACCTCGCCGGCTGGCTGCTGCCACCGGCCCCTGTAGACGCCGCCCTGATCCAGCCCGGCGAGTCGGTGGCGCTCCGCCCCTGGCCCGGGGCCACCTCCATGAGCATCGCCTCCCCCGGGGGGAAGCAGCAGAGCTGGGAGATCTCTCCCGGGATCAATCCGCCCTTCCTGGAGACCAGCGAGCCCGGCCTCTACCGGGTGACGCAGCAGGTGACCCAGGCCACCGGCACCACCGGTATCCGCGAGTCCCGGTTCGCCGTCAACCTCTTCTCCTCGCTCGTCTCCGATCTGACGCCGCTCACGGAGTGGGATGTTCCCGTGCTCCCCGAGGCCCAGCAGGTCAAGACCGAAGCGCCGCAAGATCTCTGGCGCTACTTCGGTTGGGTCGCCCTGCTACTTGTGGGCCTGGAATGGTGGGTGTATCGCCGTGGGTACTAGCTCTGGCATGGCCTTTGGATTGAGCTTCGCCCATCCGTGGGCGCTGCTCGCCCTGCTGCTCCCCTTCATCTGGCTGGCCTGGGACCGGCTCCGGCGGCGCCCGACCCGAGCGATGTCCCGGGAGCCGCGCAGCACACGCGAGTGGCTCCGGCTCTTCCGGCCCACCATCTACGAGTGGTTCCGGCTGCTGATCATCACCCTGCTGATCCTGGCCCTGGCCGGGACCGGCATGGTCTTCAGCGCCCGGAACCAGGCGGTCATGTTCGTGGCCGATGTCTCCTCCTCGACCGCCACCGTTCGCAGCGAGATGGAAACCTTCATTAAGAAGGCGATCGGGGAGATGGCCCCGGGCGATGTGGCGGGCGTCCTGGCCATCGGCGAAGATGCCCAGTTGGAGGCCCCGGTCTCCGCCCGGCCTACCTTCGCCGGCTTCACCGCCATCGTCCGCCCGGATCACACAGACCTGGAGCGGGGGCTGCGGCTCGGTGCCGCCCTGCTCCCCGTCGGTTACCGCCCGCGGATCGTCCTCCTCTCCGACGGCAAGGAGAACGTGGGCAACGCCATGGCGGAGGTCCAGCGGCTGCGGCAGCGGGGCTTCACGGTCGATGTGCTCAACATGGCCCCCAAGCCCGGTCCTGAGGCCCTGATCAAGACGATCGAGGCCCCGGGCACCCTGCGGCAGGGGGAGAAGCTGGATCTGGCGATCACGATCACCTCCAGCGCCGAGACCACCGCCCAGCTCCGCATCTACCAGGAGCGGACCCTGCTGGAGACCCGGACGATCCCCCTGCGCCCCGGTGATCAGCAGGTGCGGGTATCCATGGAGAACCTGCCATCTGGCTACCACCGGCTCTGGGCTACCCTGGAGGCGGAGCAGGACACCCTGACCCAGAACAACGAGTCGGCCGTCCTGGTCAACATCCAGGGGGCGCCGTCGATCCTCGTGGTCGAGGGGCTCCCCGGGTCGGCGACCAACATTGTCCAGGCGCTCCGGGCCGCCGGTATGCAGGTGGAGGTCCGCCCGCCGGATGCCCTGCCCACCCACGGCCCCCAGTACGCCCGGTATGCATCGGTCGTCATGGTGGATGTACCGGCCCCGCTCATGCGCTCCACCAGTCTGGACGCGATCGAGGGCTATGTGAAGCAGTCCGGCCACGGCCTCGTGGTGATCGGCGGCGAGAACTCCTATGCCATGGGCGGCTACGGCGGCACCCCGCTCGAGGAGCTGCTCCCCGTCTCCATGGATGTCCCGCAGCGCCGGGAGCAGCCGCCCGTCGCGGTGGCGCTGATCATTGAGAACTTCGAGAGTCAGCAGAAGGTGAACATCTCCAAGGAGGCCGGCAAGGCGCTGGTCGATATGCTCACCCCCCGAGATACGATTCTCGTGGGCGATGCGACCCTGGTCGGCGGCTGGGCGGTCCCGCCCCAGAAGGTGACCGACAAGGGGCAGATCAAGGCCCTGATCGATGCGATGGCCCCGGGTGACCCGCCGCATTATATGGACCACCTGGAGGCGGCGGCCGCCGCCCTCAACCGGATCGACGCGAAGATCAAGCATATCGTCTTCGCCGGCGACGGCGACGCCCAGATGATCACGTTTAACGAGTACGCCCAGCGGGTGGCCCGCATCGCCGATATGGGGATCACGGTCTCCACCATCCATGTCAACTGGCTCAACCCGGGCGAAGAGGTGCTCATGCAGCTGATCGCCCAGGTGGGCGGGGGCCGGTACTACCTGGCCTCCGACCCGGCGGCAACGCCCCAGATCTTCATGAAGGAGGCCCAGTCGATGGCCCGGCCCGGGGTGGTGGAGGAGGATTTCTTCCCGACTCTGCTCAGCCCGAGCCCGATCATGACGGGGATCGACGCCTTCCCGCTCCTGCGGGGCTATATTGCCACCACGCCGAAGACGACCGGTGAGGTGATCCTCCAGTCGGCGCAGGCCGACCCGATCCTGGCTGCCTGGCAGACGGGCCTGGGCCGGGTGGTCGCCTTCACCTCGGACTCCGGCGGTCTCTGGACCGAGGAGATGGTCCCGTGGGAAGGCTTCACCCGCTTCTGGTCCAACGCCGTCTCCTGGACCATGCCCGCGGTGGATGACCAGGGCATGCGGACCATGGCCTCGGTGGTGGGCGGCAAGGCGCACCTGACCGTGCAGCTCCCCGGTGAGGGGCTGGAGATCGGTGGGGTGGGCGGGCCCAACTCCTGGCCGGCCAGCATTACGGCGGGCATTATCCGCCCGGACGGCTCCACCCAGGTGATGCCCCTGCAGGGGACGGCCCCGGGCCAGTACGAGGGGGAGATTCCCGCCTCGATCCCCGGCCCCTACCTGGTCAAACTGGCCGCCGGTACCAAGCGCCAGTCGACCACCCTGGGCGAGACCTTCGTGGTCGTGCCCTACTCGCCGGAGTTCGCATCCAGCGGGGCCGATCCCGGCTTCATGGAGCGGCTGGCGAAGGCGGGTGGCGGCAAGGTGCTGCTTGATCCGGCCATGGCCTTCGCCTGGGATCTGCCCCCGGCGCCGGGCCGGCTGCCGCTGGACCAGATCCTGCTGGTCCTGGCCCTGATCCTCTGGCCGCTCGAGATCGCCATGCGCCGGCTCTCACTCACCCCCGCCGAGATTGGCGATGCGATCCGGCGGCGGCGGGAGCGGCGGCAACTGTCCGGCATGGCCACATCGACCAGCGCAGCGCTGGGAAAGATTCGGGAGCGACGTGCCGAGACGCTCCCACCGGCCCGCCCGGCGGCGTCGGAGGGCACCGAGCCGGAGGCCCGGGTACTCGCCAGGCCGCCCAAGGCGGAGCCAAAGGCCCAGGCCCAGGCGTCCCAGCCAAAGGCCCAGGCGCCCGCGAAGGGCGAGGAGCCCAAGCCCGACGAAGAGGCCGGCAGCTTCTCCAGCCGGCTGCTGGCGGCCAAGCGGAAGCGCCAATAGGACCCACACCAGAGCGAAGGGCTGCCGGATCACCGGCAGCCCTTTTCTCGCGCCCCGCATACTCTCCCCTGGAAGAGGCCACCATAGCAGGTGGGAACAGAGGCCAGAGGAGGTGCCAACCATGGGCCAGGTGGAGGACGCCCTGCGGTATCTCAGGCGCTGGCAGTCCGATGAGGCCCGGCAACTGGCCGAGACCCTGGCCAGGGTCGCCCCCGGGGGACCCGTCCCCGAAGAACTGCGTCTCTCCCTGGCCGGCGCCAAGCGGCGCATGCCGATCAGCCCGGTGCTCGACGAGAACACGGGCATCTTGAGGCTTATCATGGGCCCCAGCCCAGATGTGGTCTTCCGCGCCTTTGAGATCGGCGCCGACGCCCACCGGGGCAGCATCTTCCTCATAGACAACCTGGTGAAGAAGGATTACATCATGGGGCTGTTGGAGGTCCTTGTCGTCCGGCTTCGCCAGGAAGAGTTGCCCAGCCAGGGCCAGGCCCTGCAGCACTTTCTGGAGCAGCGGGCCCTGACCAACCACGAGGTCAACCGCAACGACAACATGGGCGAGCTGGTGGAGGCGGCCCTCAGCGGCGACTCCATCCTGCTGTTGGATGGGCTGACCGTCGGCCTTGGAGTCTCAACCCGGGGCTGGGAGCACCGGCAGCCCGCGGAGCCGGTGGCCGAGCCGGTGGTGCGCGGTCCGAAGGAGGGGTTTACGGAGACCCTCGCGGTCAACCTGGCTCTGATCCGGCGGCGCGTGAAGGACGAGCGGCTGCGGGTCGAGCACAGGCGAATTGGCACCCACACCGGGACCGACATCCTGATGATCCACCTGGCCGGACTGGCGACGCCGGAGGTGGTGGCCGAGGTGGGGCGCCGGCTGGACCGCATCCAGATCGACGGGGTCCTGGAGAGCGGCTACCTCGAAGAGTTGATCGAGGACCATCCCTTCTCGCCCTTTCCCCAGGTGCGGGCCACCGAGCGACCGGACGTCGTTGCGGCAGACCTCCTGGAGGGACGGGTGGCCGTCCTGACCGACGGGACCCCGCACGTGCTCCTGATGCCACACACATTCACAGGGGCGATGCAGGCAGCCGAGGACTACTACCAGCGCTGGCCCATGGCCTCCTTCCTGCGGTCACTCCGCTACCTTTTCCTGCTGGTGGCGCTGCTGGGGCCATCGACCTACATAGCCATGACCACCTTCCACCACGAGATGATCCCTACCAGCCTCCTGATCGGTCTGATGGCCGCACGGGAGGGGGTACCCTTCCCGGCCCTGGTGGAGGCCCTCATGATGGAGTTCACCTTCGAAGCGCTCCGGGAGGCCGGTGTCCGGCTACCCAAGCCGGTGGGCCAGGCGATCTCGATTGTGGGCGCGCTGGTGATCGGTGAGTCGGCGGTCAGGGCCGGGCTGATCTCCCCGGTCATGGTGATCGTCGTCTCGATCACGGCCATCGCTTCGTTTGTGATCCCTTTCTTCTCCATGGGACTGGCGATCCGACTGCTCCGCTTCGGTATGATGCTCCTGGCCGGAACCCTGGGCTTCTACGGCCTGGTGATCGGCCTCCTGGCCGTCGCGATCCACCTCGCAAGCCTCCGCTCATTTGGGGTGCCCTACCTCACCCCGATCATGCCTCCCACGGCGGAGGACATGAAGGATCTCATGATCCGGGCGCCCTGGTGGTTCATGCGGCGCAGGCCCCGGGAGTTCCCGGTCGGCAACCGGGTACGCCAGCGGCAGAACGCCGGTCCGCAAACACCGGGCAAAGGAGGAGGGCCATGAACCGGACACTTCGCATAAGTGGAGGCCTTTACGCCTGCCTGCTGGCCACGTACATGCACGCGGCACAGCTCCTCTTTCTGCCTGCCACCCTCGTCGGGATCGCCCGGCAGGAGGCCTGGCTCTCCGTGCTGCTGGACGCGGTGGTCACGACCCTGGTGGGGATCTTCATCGGCTGGATCTGCCTCCAGTTCGGCCGCCGGAGCGCCGCCCAGGCCGCCCGCTCGGCCATGGGGAAGGCGGTGGGTGGCCTGGGCGGCCTGATCTACACCACCTATGCACTCTGGGTTTCCTCCCTGGTCCTGCGGGATGTTCAGGAGTTCACCACCATCGTACTCCTACCCGGAACCCCCGGGCTGGTGGTTGCAGGAGCCATGGGTGCGGTGGCGCTCTACGCGGTCTGGAGCGGACTGGAGCCCCTTGCCCGTATCGCCTTTCCGACGCTCATCGGGACCATCATGACCATGCTTATCCTCCCGGTGCTGCTCTATCCGGAGTATGGTCTGCTCCATATTGACCCCTTTCTCTCCCGGGGAATCGGCCCGGTGCTGGAGGCTAGCCTCGTGTCTGCCCCCTGGTTCGGCGAGATCATTCTGGTCTTCACTCTGGTCCCCTACCTGAGCCGGCCCGGGGAGGTCTACCGCTGGACGGCGATCGGCACGATCGGCGCGGCCCTGGTCGTGACCGAGATCCTGGTCCTCACCCTCCTGGTCTTCGGACCGGTGCTGCCCTCCCGCATGATGTTCGCCTCCTATACCCTGCTCCAGCAGATCTCCCTGGCGGAGATCATCGAACGGATCGAATTGACCTTTGTCGTAATCTGGCTTGCGACCATGTTCGTAAAGGTCGGGTTCTACCTCTATGCTGCGGCAGAGGCGACCACCGACTCCCTGGGCCTGAGGAGCCATAGGGTTCCCGCTGCCGTCTTGGCCGTGATGGCGGTTGCGTTGGCACAGATCTGGCCCGGGGTGATTCCCCTTGTCACGTCGGCGGGTTCACCCATCTATATCCTTGTGCACAACCTTTGGGAGGGGGGAATCATCCTGATCTTCCTGATCGCCGCCCTGGTGCTGCGGGCGAGGAGCCGGGTGAGCGCTCATGCGTAGGCGGCTGGCCGGGCATCTCTGCGTGTCCCTCCTGCTCCTTGCCGGCTGCTGGAGCCGGACGGAGGTGAACGACTTGGGCGTGGTGCTCGGTGTGGCGGTCGATATCGGCGAGGAGAGGCCGGTGCGCCTCACCCTGCTCTACGCCCGGCAGGGGCAGAGCCAGCAGGGGCAGTCCAAGGCGATCGGTGGCGATCCGATCTACGTGGCGGCCCGGGAGGCGGATAACCTCTCCGACGCCATGCGGGAGATCGCTCTGGCAGCGGGGCGGGAGACCTCGCTGCACCATGTCCGTGTCGTCCTGATCAGCGAGGAGTACGCCCGAACGCGCGGGATCCGGAACCTCCTGGACTTCCTGGCCCGCCACCCGCAGGTGCGCATGTCGCTCGTTCCCCTGGTGGTGGAGGGCCGTGCCCAGACGGTCCTGGAGACACCCCCGCAGTTGAAGGCCCTTCAGCCACAGAACCTGGTGGCGATCCTGGAGGAGAAGGGCGGGCTCCGGTGGCGACTGAAGGACTTCCTGGTCGCTCGGGTCTCGGAGACCCATTCCGGGTGGATGTACACCGTCTCGGTGATCCAGCGGCCTGCCGGGACGCCGCAGGCCCCGCCCAAGGAGGTGGTGGTGACCGGGTCCGCCCTCTTCTTCGGAGACCGGCTGGTCCGGATGCTCTCCCCGAAGGAGACCGAGGGACTGGCCTGGCTCATGAGCAAGCCTGTGCGTTCCGTGATAACGGCCACCTGCCCCGAAAACCCTGACGCCAGCTTCTCCGGTCAGGTGGACCAGGGTCGAACCACGATGCGACCGAGCTGGGAAGGCGGGCGGCTGCGGATTGACGTAGCCATACAGGGAAAGGTCGATCTGATCCGGCTCACCTGTCGCGATGACCTGGCCGATGTCGCCTGGCGGGAGCGGTTAGAGGCGCACCTGGAGAAGGATGTGAGAGAGCGGGTTGAGGGGGTGATCGAGACCTTCAAGTCCCAAAGGGTCGATCCGGTGGGGTTCGGCAAGCGGGTTCAGTTGAACGACCCCGCCTGGTGGCTTCAGAACGGCCCGAACTGGCCGGAGATCTGGCCGGAGGTGGAGGTCACGGTCACGGCGCAGATCAGCATCATGCAGTCGGGGCTGCTCCTGAAGCCGGCGAACCTGACGGAGAAAGAGCTGAGCGAGTAAGCAGTGCGCAAAACGGCCGCGCCCCTTGCAGGGAGCGGCCGTCTCCTTATGGACGAGCTGGGCGAGCCTACTGCTGCTTCAGCTTGGCCGGCTTGACGATCAGCTTGCCGTGCATGCCGACCTCATAGTGGCCCGGGTAGTGGCAGGCGGTCTCGAACTCGCCGGCATCGATCGTGACAAAGGTGAGTTCCTTCGTCTCGCCCGGCTTCACATCTTCCACTTCCAGGGCGTAGTAGCCGATGACGAACTCGTGGTTATCCATTCCCTTGTTGGTGACCACAAAGGTGACCTTTGTATGCTGGTCCACCTCGATCACCTCAGGCAGGATCTTATGGTCGACCAGGGTGACCTCGATCCGCTGCTCCTTGTTATAAGGGATCTCCGCGGTCGGGTCCCTCTGGATCAGCTCCTCTTTGATCGGCGTGCCAAGCAGCTCCGCCGCCTGCGAGAGCAGGCGCCCGATCTTGACGGCCTCCTCATCGAACTCGTAGACACGGATCTCGTTCTCCGGCTTGGTCAGCTCGTGGTCCAGTTCCACGGCGCCATCCTCAATGTGTTGTTCCAGGCGGGGATCCTCGTCCCGCAGGACATAACGGACCTTCTCCCACTCGGTGCGGAACTTGGTGACCTCATTCTTGGTCTTCACCCAGTCCTTCACTTTGGCCGCCTCGTTCATATCTCTCAGGGCAATCAGGGCGCTTTCAAAGGGCGGGGTCAACTCAGGCCGCTTGGGCGGCGCAGGCTGCTCCGCCGCCGGTGTTGTCGGGGGTTTTTCCGGAGTCTGGCCGCAGCCGGCAAAGAGCAGGGTCGCGACCAGGACCAGAGCAAGGGCGGCAGTATAACGGTGAGCGTGCATCGACATGCCTCCTTCTTTACAGCGTCATCCACCGATTAGACGCCACAACTCCGCCCTGGGTTGCATAAAGGGATTAGGGCCGCAACTGCCGAAATCTTATGCATGATAGAAGATTCGACAGGGGGTGCCGATGTGATATTTTGGGTATTTTCCGCACTGGTCCTCATCATAGGCCTGCTTGATCTGGCTGCAATCTGGTTGGACCGGCGCACCTGGCGGTATCTCTCCAAACCCGGGACCATGCTGGTGATCATTCTCCTGGCGGCGACCGGGCTGCCGGAGGCCGGGCCGTACGGCTGGCTCATCGTTGCGGGCCTGCTCTTCTCGGTGGCGGGTGATATCTTTCTCGTATTGCCCTCGGACCGGTTTATCCCCGGCCTGCTCTCATTCTTCATGGCCCATCTCTTCTACCTGGTTGCCTTCCAGGCACCCCTGACGCTCGGGGGACCAGCCGGCCTGGTCGCCCTGGGGCTGGCGGTGGTCGGGCTGCCCTACTTCTGGTTCCTGAGGCGCGGTGTGATTGAGAGTGGCGGAAAGGGGCTGCTCCTGCCGGTCTTTCTTTACCTGAGCGTCATAAGCGTCATGGTCTGGCGTGCGTTCGGGACCGGCCAGCCCCTGCTGATCGCCGGCGCCCTGCTCTTCTACCTCTCCGATGCGATCCTGGCCTGGGCCCGGTTCATCCGGTTCCACCGGTTGGCCGACCTCGGGGTCATGTCCACTTACTTTGCGGCCCAGTATCTGATCGCCCTGAGCGTTCTCGGCTAGAGATGACGGCCCGGTGCATCCGCTGCACCGGGCCGTCATCGTCTGCGCTATCCCTTTAGATGACGGACCAGGAAGTCGGCCATCGCGCCGTAGCCCTTCAACTGGTTGACCCGCTTGGTGAAGCCGTGCCCCTCATCATCGAAGACGAGATACTCCACCTCGCGCCCCAGGGAGCGGAGCCGCTCGACCATCTGGTCGGACTCGGCCTTCACGACCCGGGGATCGGTGGCGCCCTGGACCACCATGAGCGGGACCTTCACGTGATCCACGTAGGTGATCGGGGAGCGCTCCATGAGGAAGTCGTAATCCTCCTCGGTGTCGCCCAGCCAGGCCTTCATGGCGGGCTTCCAGTGGGGCGGGACCGACTTGAGGAAGGTGACCAGGTTAGACGGACCGCAGAAGTCGCAGGCGCAGGCCCAGAGGTCGGGCAGGCGGGTGGCGGAGGAGAGGGTGGCGAAGCCGCCGAAGGAGCCGCCCCAGACACCGATCTTCTCGCTGTTCACCCAGTCGAGGGAGCGGAGGAATGCGTTGCAGGCCTCGATATCCTTCAGCTCGGCGCCGCCCCAGTCCCGGTGGATCCGCTTCTGGTAGCCTATGCCGAAGCCGCTGGAGCCCCGGATATTCGGGGCCAGCACGGCCACGCCCTGGCTGAGCAGGTACTGGTAGTAGCCACCGTAGTTGTAGCCGGTCCGCTCCTGGGCCTCGGGTCCGCCGTGGATCGAGAGGACGGCGGGCACCTGCTCGCCCGCCACGATCCCGTCGGGCTTGTAGAGCCAGGCGGGGATCTTCAGGCCATCGAAGGACTCAATGTGGACCAACTCCGGCGCCACGAAGACCTCATCCGGAATGTTGCCGAGCATCGACTCGGTCACCTGGGTGAAGGACTGTGCCTCCAGGTCCAGCACGTAGATATTGGTCGCCTGGCCGTAGGAGGCCATTTGAATGAAGAGCCGCTTCCGCTCGTCCTTGCCGGCAAAGGCGATCTCCGAGATCACGCCCTTGGGGATCGCGGGCAGGGCAACCGACTTGCCGCTCTCCCGCTCGATCACATGCAGCACCGAGTTGCCCGCCTCGTTGACCACATAGGCGATCAGCGAACGGTCCCCGTTGACGGCGAAGTTCTCAATGTCCCAGTCCGCGGTGATCAGGTAGGTCCACTTGCCGGCCGCCAGATCGTAATAGCCAACGGCGTCAAACTCCCGGCCATCATTGGTCGCCATGAAGAAGCCGGAGCCATCCTTCAGCCAACCGGCCGGGAAGAACTTTGCCTCCCGCCCCTCGTGGGCGGTCAGGTTCTGCATCTCCCCGCTGGCCACATCGATCAGGTATATGTCTTGATTCGTGTTGCCGTAGAAGTTGACGGCGGTCATCTTGCTGCCGTCCGGCGAGAAGCCGGTGAAGTAGTAGATCCCTCCGCCCCGGGTGACCTGGCGGGTCTCTTTGGTCTGCAGATCGTAGAGGTAGATGTCCACATCCTGCGGGTTAGCGGCGTTACCGGAGAAGGCCAGGTAGCGGCCGCAGGGGGAGAAGGAGCCGCCGGCAATGGCGTACTGCACATCGGGCCGGTCCGTGATCTTCTCGGGCCATCCGCCCACGGCGTCCATGAGGTAGACCTGGAACTGCTCATCGCCATGGTGGTCTGCCAGGAAGGCGATCTTGGCGCCATCTTTCGAGAAGGCAGCCTCACGGGCCGAGTCGTCGGTGAAGAGGGTGAGCTGGCGGGGCCAGCCCCCCTGGCTGGAGACCTGCCAGAGGTTCAACTGACCGCTGATGTCACTGACGAACAGGACGGACTCTCCATTCGGTGCGGGGCAGAGGGCGCCAATGCGCCGAACGGCAAAGAACTGCTCGAACTTGTAGGCGGGGCGCTGGGTCACGGGATCAACCTCCCTTGCCTGTGGCTATCTATAAGACCGGAACTCCCCTGGAAGGGTTCACCTTTTTACCGACCAGTCAGGTCGTAGAACTCGCTCTGAAGGTAGAGCTGCTTGACCAGCTCCCGCCTGGATCGGACCCCCACCTTCTCGAAGATGTGCTTGAGGTGGTCTTGGACCGTGTATTGGGTGATGTAAAGGGCGCCTGCGATCTCCTGGGTGGTGGCGCCCTGTACCACAAACCGGCAGATGGCATCCTCCTGCGGTGTCAGTCCGTACGCACTGGTCTGGATGCGGGCCAGATCACCCGGTACAGCCGGGCCGATCAGCACGGTGGTATGGCCGGACGCTGCACCCGCTCCGGCGACGGTGGAGGCGTGAAGGGTCAGCCAACTGCCGCTGCGCCCTCGGACGGTGACCTGGGGAAGCAGCTCCTGTTCGGCCTCGGTCTGCATGGAGAGGGCACGCTTCAGCGCGGCTGTCAGGGTGATTACCGCCACGGGCAGTCCCCGGCGGAGCTCCCACTGGCCCGGGTAATCCTCAATCTCCAGCAGCCATCGCTCTGCGGCCGGCGTGTAGAACTCCAGGCGACCATCTTCCCGGAGCAGCAGCATGCCGGGCATGGAGTTTCCGGCCGATGGGCCCTGCTCCATGCTGCGCAGCACGGCTGCACGCATGCCCGCCCCTATGTGGGGAGCCAGGCGTACCATTAGCTGCAGGTCGTTCTCTGCGAAGAAGGGACCGCCCTCGCCACGGAAGAGCGAAACCGAACCCCAGGGCCTGTGGCCTGCGGTGAAGACGGCTCGCAACTCGTCACCAAGGCGCAAGTCATTGAAAAGGATTCGGTAACGGAGCGCCTTCTCCAGCCGGCCGTTGGTTACCTTGGAGACCAGTTGTGCCGGGCGGCGGGTGCGAGAGAGTTGTCTGAAGTCCAGCAGGTAGTCCTCAAAGTAGATCTGCTCCAAGAACGTCCGGACTTCCTCTGTTCCGCCAACCCCTTCCCCAATGCTGCCAATCATCAGCTCGGTTGTGGGATCCACCCGGTTTATGCAGTACGCCTCGTAGTTGATCTCCTTGCGGAGTTGCTCCAGGATGGTGTGCTGCAGGTCCTCCAGGGAGAGTCCGGCATAGCAGGCCTCCTTGATTCGGTTGAAGACTCCTTCCGTACGCCAGGAATGATCGGCCACCTGTTCCACCCTTCTTCCTCACGCACAGATATCCCAGAGTCCTGGGATATCCCACGCGCACTGCTTCGCTGTAGACTTGGCTATGTCACTACGACAAGCCAATTCAGACGAGGACGTGATGCGAAATGGATCCGAAGCTACTGATTATGGCCCCGAACGATGGTGAGCGCCTGAACGTGGTGGGAGATATTGTCACGATCAAGGCGACTGGCGCAGATACCCGAAACAGCTACTCCCTGCTCATGATTAATACCCCGCCTGGCGGCGGCGCTCCCATGCACTACCACACCCGTGAAGATGAGGCCTTTTTCGTGCTGGAGGGCGAGTACGAACTGGTGATGGAGGAGAAGATCTATCCCCTGAAGCCGGGAACCTTTGCCTATGTGCCCAGGGAGACCGTGGCGACTTACCGGAACGCCGGTTCCACCTGGGGCCGTTTGCTGGTCCTCTGCGCCCCGGCCGGGCATGAGGAGTTCATGCGGGCCCTGGGACAGCCCCTGGCTGCTGACGAGGTCCCGGCTCCTGCCGGACCGCCCACCCCTGAACAGGCGGCCTTCCTGATTGGCACCGCGGCCAAGTACGGTGTCGTCATCCTGCCGCCGAAGGGCTAATCGTCTCACTATATTCTATATCGGAACGAGAAGGGCAGCAACCAAAGGAGGTTGCTGCCCTTGCCCGCTCTACTGGCTCTGCGGGATCGCGGTGCGCTCCTCCCTCGCCACCCAGCGGAAGAAGACCATGAACCAGGTGAAGACGAAGACCCCCATGCCGCCGATCTTCATGATAATGCCGGCCAGCTGCTGATCGGTCTGCGGATCGAGCCCCCAGAGGCGGGGCGCCCGGGCGTAGAAGTCGTACATGACCCCTTCGGCGAAGGTGATCACCCCGAAGACGGCGATCTGCGAGAGGCCGATCAGGAAGATGTAGAACATCTGCCCGCCCTCGGAGAGGCGGGGGAGTTCCGGGAGGGGGGAGCAGATCGGCCACCACATCATAAGGGCGGTGAAGACGAGGATCAGGTGCTGGACGAAGTGGAACCAGTGGTAGATCAGGATCGCCTCGTATGCGATCGGCATGTGCCAGAAGGAGTAGATCAGGTTGAAGGTGAGCAGGGCCACGACCGGGTGGACCAGGACCTTCATGAGCAGGCGTGTGGGCTTCCACCGGGCGATCGGGCGGAGCAGCCAGTCCGGCAGCCCCAGCAGGATCAGCGGCGGCATGACCAGGGTGAGCAGGACATGCTGGATCATGTGGGCGCTGAAGAGGTACTGCTCGGAGAGGAGGTGGAGGGGGGTCCCCTCGGACAGGTAGATCGTCCAGAGCCCCAGGGAGAAGTAGATCTTCTGCCGCAGGCTGACCGGTGATCCCCAGTGGTAGCTACGCCGCCAGATGCCGGTCGCCAGGAGATAGGCCACCTGCACCAGGATGATCCAGGCGAGCACGTCGGGGTACCAGAGGTCCTCAAAACGGTAGAGCGCGAGCTGTTCGGCCATATGTGATCACCTCGTGAGAAAGGAGACCGGCGAGCCTGAACTCGCCGGTCCGTTGGCCTCAGGCCAGGTTGACGTACTTCAGGGCGACGGCCATTAAGGTGGCCAGGACCACCCCGACAGCGAAGATGCCGGCAAGGATCCGCTGCTCATAGCGCAGGTGCATGAAGTAGGAGCCGACCAGCCAGAACTTGACGACCGAGAGCACCGCCAGGGTGATGTACATGAGCGTGCCCCAGCCGGCCACGTAGTAGGTGCCGAACTCTGCGGCGGTAATCACCGCCAGGACCAGGCCGATCGAGACGAAGGTCTTCGCAGTGGGATGGGCGTGGCCCTTAATCTGGGCCTGTGCGCCCGTTCCGATTTCCGGCTTCATACTCGCCCCTCCTAGCTGACGAATTCGACCAGGTAGATCACGGTAAAGAGGACGATCCAGACGATATCCACGAAGTGCCAGTAGAGGCCGGCTACCTCGACATCATCCGCCTTGTCGGCGCCCAGGCCGCCCTTCCGCCCGTAGAAGAGGAGGGAGAGGAGCCAGATCACGCCCACCCCCACGTGTGCGCCGTGGAAACCGGTCAGCACGTAGAAGGTGGTGCCGAAGAGGCTGGAGGAGAGGGTGAGCCCCTCGTGGATGAAGTGGCTGAACTCGTAGACCTGGAAGCCCAGGAAGACGAGGCCCATGCCGGCCGTGATCGCTGTCCAGAGCATGCCCTTCTTGTTATCGCCCTGCTGGGCAGCGTTGACGCCCAGCACCATGGCGAGTGAGGACATGAGCAGAACGAAGGTCGAGATCGTGGTCAGCGGGATGTTGAAGAGATCCTGCGGGGTCGGGCCGCCGTTATTGGAGCCGTGGTAGACCAGGTAGCCCACGATCAGGCAGGCGAAGAAGACCGACTCCGAAGAGAGGAAGAGCCAGAAGCCCAGTTTCCGGTTGTCAATGCCGGTATTGGTCACATGTGCATGGGAGTCGTGACCGTGTGCCTCGTGTGCCATTTAGTGACCCTCCTCCGGTTCGATCATGCTGCCGCCCTCACCCTCGAAGGCCCAGCCCCAGAAGCCGAGGAGCGTCAGCAGGACGCCGAGGATCATGCCCGGCAGGGCGAAGGGCTTGCCGCTGCGGTAGTAGAGCAGGCCGTAGGAAAGGATCGTCGGGCCCAGCGCCAGCAGGGCCGGCATGTAGGACTGACCGGGCATGTGGATCAGGGTACGCCGGCTCTGCTCCGGGTAGGAGAGGGCCTCCTCCGGCTTCTGCCCCTTCTCGGGGTACTTGGAGAACCAGAAGGCGTCGCGCAGGCCCACCTGGGGAATCTGGAGGAAGTTGTAGGCCGGGACGGGAGAGGGGATCGTCCACTCCAGCGTCCGACCATCCCAGGGATCGGCCGGTGCGCCGATTGGCTTCCGTATGGTCTGCGCGAAGTTGTAGATGAAGATCAGAATACCGGCGGTCAGAATGAAGACACCGATCGTCGAGACCATGTTCCAGAAGTTCCAGCCCATGTCGGCGGCGTAGGTGTACTGCCGGCGGGGCATGCCCATCAGGCCGAGGAAGTGGAAGGGGAAGGCGAAGGTGTTAAAGCCGATGAAGATCGTCCAGAAGGCGAGCTTGCCCAGCTTCTCGTCCAGCATCCGGCCGAACATCTTCGGGAACCAGTAGAAGATGCCGCCGAAGATAGCGAAGATCGAGCCACCGATCAGGACGTAGTGGATATGCGCCACGATAAAGTAGGTGTCGGTCTGCTGGGTGTCAGAGGGGGCAGAGGCGTGCATGAAGCCCGACAGACCACCGATCGTGAAGCACATGATGAACCCGATGGCGAAGAGCATGGCCGTGGTCAGCTTCACCTGGCCGTTCCACATGGTCGAGAGCCAGTTGAAGATCTTCACACCGGTTGGGACGGCGATCATCATCGTAGTCAGGGAGAAGATCGAGTTGACCACGGGCCCCATGCCGACGGAGAACATGTGATGGCTCCAGACCGTGAAGCCGAGGAAGCCGATCAGCGCTGTCGAGAAGACCATGACCGAGTAGCCGAAGAGCGGCTTGCGGGAGAAGGTCGGCAGGATCTCCGAGACGATGCCCATGGCAGGCAGGATCAGAATGTAGACCTCGGGGTGGCCGAAGGTCCAGAAAAGGTGCTGCCAGAAGACGACGCTGGCGCCCATGTCGACGTTGAAGAAGTTGGTCGCAAAGGTCCGGTCGAAGAGGAGCATGATCAGGGCGACGGTGATCGCCGGGAAGGAGAAGATCACCAGCACGGAGGTGACCAGGGAGGTCCAGACGAAGATCGGCATCTTCATGAGGGACATGCCCGGGGCCCGCATGTTGAGGATCGTCACCAGGAAGTTGAAGCCGGAGACCAGGGTACCGATGCCCAGCAGGAGCAGGCCCAGGGTCCAGAAGTCCGGGCCGAGGCCGGCGCTGAACTTGACCGAGGTCAGGTTGGCGTAGCCGAACCAGCCGGAGTTCGGGACGTTACCGGTGCCGGCGCCCATGAGCCAGCCGGTGTTGATGAAGATACCGCCGAAGAGGTAGGACCAGTAAGAGAAGGCGTTCAATCGGGGGAAGGCGACGTCGCGCGCCCCGATCATGATCGGCAGCAGGTAGTTCATGAATGCGGCTAGCAGGGGCATGATCGCCATGAAGATCATGGTCGTGGCGTGCATGGTGAAGAGGGCGTTGAAGGTGGTTGCACCGACCACCTCCAGGCCGGGCTTCATAAGCTGCAGGCGAATCAGGAACGCCTCCAGGCCGCCCACCAGGAAGAAGAGGAATGCGGTAATGCCGTACATAATGCCGATCCGCTTGTGGTCCACCGTGGTCACCCAGGACCAGAAGCCGGTCTGGGCAGTGGGTCGCGGCAAGACGCCAAGCGTTTTCTCAACAGCGGTCGCCATGCTCTGTCGAACCTCCCGTTCTGCTCTGGTCTGGGATTACTTCAGGCTTTGCAGGTACTCGATCACGGCGTCGATCTCCGCCGGGGTCAGTCTCCCCTCGTGGATCGGCATCGTGGTGCCCGGCTTGTGAGCGGGCGGGTTCTCGATCCAGGCCTTGAGGTTGTCGTAATTGTTCTCCATAATGCCGCCGGCGATGGAGGTCCGCTGGCCGACATCGGTCAGGTTCGGCCCGACGACCGCCTTGGCCTTGGTGCCATCGATCGTGTGACAGGCCCAGCAGTTGGCCTTCGAGCCCTCGAAGACCTCGCGGCCCTGCACGGCCTTCTCGCTCAGGTTCTTGGGTCCGGCGACCATCGCCCTGCGCTGCTCCACCCAGGCGGTGTAGTCCTTCTCCTCCATGGCCACGACCCGGAAGCGCATCTTGGCGTGGGAGTCGCCGCAGAACTCGCCGCACTGGCCCATGTAGATGCCCGGTTCATCGGCCTGGAGCCACATGACATTGGTCCGGTTCGGGATCATGTCCATCTTGCCGGCCAGCTTCGGCACCCAGAAGGAGTGGATCACGTCGCGGGAGGTGAGCAGCACCTGCACCGGCTTGCCCACGGGAATCCGCATCTCGTTGGCCGTGGTGAAGCCCTCCGGGTAGTCAAAGCCGAACCACCACTGGTTGCCCTCCGCCTTGATGGTCATGGCGCCATCGGGCGGCGCGGCGGTCTCGAAGGCCGCCGATACCGTTGGGTAGGCGACGGAGACCAGGATCAGGATCGGGATCACGGTCCAGATGACCTCCAGGGTGTGGTTGCCATGGACCTGCTTCGGGACGCCGGTGTCACCGGGGCGAGCACGGAACCTGAAGACGACGTAGAGCAACGCAACTGTAACGAAGATGCCGATTCCGAGAGCGATCCAGAGCGTGTACATGAGCAGACCCGACTGCATCTCTGCAACGGGTCCCTTCACGTCCAGCGGCGACTGGGGCAAGGTGCTGCACCCTGCCAGCAGAACGCCTGCCAGTGCGAGAAGTCCGGTTCCGATCCGTCCGGGTATCCTGCGAATCCCCACCGATATCCGCCCCCTACGGTACTTAGAGTAAGGCGAAGGAAGTAGACACTACACCAAGATTAGTACAAAAGGAGTACTCTGACAACCCATTTTTGATGAACATGTCTCATAATCCTGCTTGTTCTCGGAATTGAGTTAGACCCGTGTGATTAGTCGGGAATGGAAAATCAGCCCCCAAGCCCTGCACACGGTATGGCAGCAGGTCGGGTGGACCCGTGGTGGCCACGATCCGGGTGAGGATTCCAGATGGGGTTCGGGCTACGCAGATGATCGGGCCGAAGGAGGACCTGGCGGCGGAACTCGGCGTGGATGCCGTCCGGATCACGCCTGTGCAGGGACCTCGGGGTTCTGGCCGTCGAGGTGCGCCTGGTAATGAGTGCAGGGGAGTTCCGGAGGGCGGACATGGAACTGCCTGTCGCTCTCGGGGTCGATCTGGCCGACCAGCCTGTGGTGGTAGACTTGACACGCATGCCGCACCTCCTGGTGGCCCACAACCATGCAGCAAGAGTAAAGGCCCAAACCCACCGTCGCTTCGCTCCGATAGCCGACCTGCCGGTCGGTTTCAAGCGGAACACGCGGTCGATTTGAGCCGGACCAGGTGGTCGATTTCGCCGGAACACGCACTTTACCAGTTCGTCAACCTTCCGTGTGCTGACCCCAAGGACATATGCCTCCTGGAGCACCGCACGGAGAGCCTGCTCCCCCTTGGTTCCAGGATGGAGGGGAAGTAGCTTCCCTCACGACATCTCCTTTGACCTCGCTCTTATGAATCAGGTCCAGAAGGGACATTCTACTAATGGCCACTTGGTGAAAACCTCCTGTGCGCGTGTGATTTGGTCGATCAACACCGCTAGGTTTTCCGAGCCGGAGAGCGAGAAATGAACCACATTCCTAGATCATGCTATTGCGAGATAGAACCCCTGAGGAATGACCTAAGGGGTTCTATCTACTGTCTCTTGCGTTTCTTACCGAAGGCGCTATCGGTTGTCTGGCCCCATCGCTCCCGTGGCCTGCTTCCAAAGAAACGTCAGGTTCTCGCGGAAGACGCCAGGGCAAAGCCACTCCGCATAAACCTCAGGGATGGCAACAGTCTCCGGTTGGACCCCTTGTGAGGCCAACTCCGCCGCAAGCGATTTGAGGTGTGAGATGTACTCCCGCATCCGTTGAATGTCTTGCCGCGTGCAGATCGTACCGTGACCGGAAACGATCGTCTGCACGTTCAGTTCCGCGACCTGGTCCAGAATTTGAATCCATTCCTCTGGATTCCCCATGTGTAGCGCTGGATGGTAGCCCACTTGTACCAAGTCAGCCATAAAGGCGATCTGCTCGTCGGGGAGGTAGACAAAGGCATCACTCGGGCTGTGCCCCCCGCCGTAGCACAGGACCTCAACCCTTCGGGCGGATCCCTCCAGCACCAGGTGCTCTTCGAAGGTAACCTTTGGTGGGTGTATCTCCAACTCGGAAAGACTAGCCTGGAGTGCCCGGAGATCGCCTACCAGCCAATTGAGTTCCTGCCGTTTAGCCGGGTCCAGTTCCTTTTCGGCTCTCCGGGCCAACTGATCGGGGTATTCGGGATGTTCCCGGGCCATCTGCAGGAAGGCGGGACGTTTCTTGGCGATCAAGTCCCGTGTAGCGCTGGTGGCGATAATCTGCGCCCCGGAGAAGACCTGGTTACCGTGAACGTGGTCAAAGTGCTCATGGCTGTTGACCACATAGGTGACGGGGTGCCCTGTCAGTTCTTCGGCAGCCTGACGGAGATCAGTAGCGGCCTGAGGAGTAAACATGGTGTCGAAGACCAGCGTACGGTCGCCGAGATCTACAATGCCTGCGTTCCCCATGGCACCAGTACCTGGCACGATAATGGCAGCATAGACGCCCTCTGAGACCTGCTCTACCTGAAAGTATGGCGAAGCGAGCCCGGTCGCTCTGGACATGGCCAACTCAACTCCTACCTACCGACCAGATTTTTCAACAAGAGCCTATCCGGAATAGAAAACGCATAGAAGATAATACACGACGGATGCAATGTTCACAATACATCGGCGGCATCATATACTAAAATCATTAAGATATATCGGAGTGAGAATATGGCAATCGATCGGATCTCTCCTTCCGAGACGATAGTGACCATTGCCCGGAGGCGAAGCATCCATACTCCGGAAAAAGTGGTCTACACCTTCTTGGTAGACCGGGGAACCGATCATCCGTCCCTAACGAACACGGAGTTGGATCGCAGGGCCAGGGCGGTCGGCGGAGCGCTTCAGCATCGGATCGCATTGGGTCAGCGAGCTCTGTTGCTCTGCCCGCCAGGGCTAGATTACATAACTAGCTTCTTTCGGATGCCTATACGCCGGCGTGGTGGCGGTGCCTGCCTATCCGCCGCGGCTGAACCGGCATCTCGGGCGGATTTAGGCCATCGTGGCAGATGCAGGGGCCACCGTTATCCTTACCACGAGCCAGGTACTGGCCAACATTCTGCGGCATCTGGTGGATACTCCGGATCTGCTAAACATGGACTGGATCCCCGCCGACAATCTCCCGGATGGGGCCGAGGCCGATTGGGACGAGAAGCCTCTGGGAGGCAGTGATCTGGCGTTCCTGCAATATACCTCTGGCTCCACTTCCACACCGAAGGGGGTTATGCTCAGCCACGACAGCCTGATGGCGAACCTGCGTACCATTCAATCCTGTTTTGGTTCCTCGCAGGAGAGCCGCGGAGTCATCTGGCTTCCGCCCTTTCACGACATGGGTCTGATCGGGGGCGTGTTGCAGCCCCTATTCGCTGGCTTTCCGGTCACCCTTATGGCACCGACGGCGTTCCTCCAGGAGCCCATGCACTGGCTAGAGGCTGTTTCACGCGAGGGAGCTACGATTGGCGGCGGTCCCAACTTCGCCTACGACCTTTGCGTCCGGCAGACAACGCCCGAGGAGCGGGCGACGCTTGATCTGAGTCACTGGCGGGTTGCCTTCAACGGTGCTGAACCCGTGATGAAGGAGGCCTGGACCGATTTGCCGAGGCTTTCAGGGTCGCCGGTTTCCGCCGGGAAGCCTTCTATCCCTGTTACGAACTGGCCGAATCTACCTTGTTGGTCACTGGTGGCGCTGCCGATGAGCCGCCGATCTATGTCCAGATGGAGAAGGGGGCCCTGGAGCATGGGAAGGCTCTGATGTCTAGCTCTTCTCCATCCGATTCTGCCATGCTGGTCGGTTGTGGACAGAACGTCGCTGGCCAGAACATCCGCATCGTAGACCCCGAGAGCATGATATCCTGCCTGCCTGGACAGGTAGGGGAGATCTGGGTATCCGGTCCCAGTGTGGCGATGGGGTACTGGAATCGGCCGGACGAGACTGCTGGTACCTTTGGCGCACACCTGGCCACAGATGAGGAATCCTTTCTTCGAACCGGTGACCTGGGCTTCCTTCACGGTAACGAACTTTACGTCACTGGACGCATGAAGGACTTGATCATCATTCGGGGCCGCGGGCGGCGGTGGCCACGAACTTCGAGATTCAGTGCTGCTTACGGAAGATGAGCGAGAGCAACAGAAAGAGGCCGCACCCACCGGTGCAGCCCCTGCTCCATTCACCTTCCGCCCTTGCGTAAGCCGGTCATGGCGTAGAGAATTCCGACCCAGGCCCCCTTCATATTCCGGTAGGTCAGGACCAGGAAGAGGGTACCGAAGACCGACCAGAGGATCAACTGGGCCCGGGCGCTCCACGCCGTGAAGGTTGCGACCAGGTAGACGCCGACGACAATCAGCATGGCGGTCACCGCGTAGGCCACGACCATGGCGCCGAGGAAATCGCCCTCCTCGGGCTCGAAGGCAGCACCGCAGTGTGGGCACTCCGCCTTTATGCCCAGCGGTCCCGCCCCCATCTGCCCGGTCCGGCAGGCGGGGCAGCGGAGGCGAAGACCGTCATAGGCGGCTCTCAGCATGGGTCCGAGCAAGGGAATCACCTCCCTGCCAGGCTGCGGACATCGGCGATCACACGGGCCCGGTCCAGCTCCGTGCCCTCGTAATAGGCCCGGATCCGCCCGCTCTGGTCCACCAGGGCGATCCGCCCGCTATGGTCGATCCGGTAGTCCGGGGTTGACCCCTGGGTCCCGTGCCCGGCGTGCACGTTGGAGGCCGGCGTCCTCTGCACACCGAGAAGGAAGCCTTCCACGACCACCTTGCGCACATGGTCAGGCTCACCGGTCAGGAAGCGCCATGTGCTCGGATCGGCGCCGTAGCCGGCGGCGTAATCCCTCAGTACATCGGGGGTATCGACCTCCGGGTCCACACTGATTGAGAGCAGTTGGGCCTCCCCGAGGAGCCCCTCATCCCGGAGGTCCTCCTGGAGCGCCTTCATCTGTGCGGTCAGCATGGGGCAGATATCCGGGCAACTGGTGTAGATGAAGCTGACGAGGAGGATCTTTCCCGTCACATCGGCCGTTGTGACCGGCTGATTCGCCTGGTCGGTCAGTTTAAACGCGGGCATGGTGGCCAGGTCGGGCAGGTCGGTGGCGGATGTGCGGTCTGCGGAAAGCAGGAGCAGGAAGACCGCGGCGATCACCGTCACGGCAAGGGAGACAGCGATGCCGGCTGAGACCCAACGCGGAACAGAAGCCTGGCGAGTCATCGGTTCTACCCCCTCATTTGACAGGCCATTCAATTCGTTCTGTCCGCCCGAATACCTGCATCTCGCTTCGGGTTCGATAATATATTCGATTAGTTTATCGCCAACTTCACGGATGGGGAAGGAATCCGCTGGGGCGATGTCCAACTCATAGGGCTCAGCCGGATAAATCGTCTCTTTTCACGAATTGAGAATTCCGGGAGGAATCACGGGGATGCTACGCAGAGATCGGGCTCTTCTCCTGCTCTTCTTGGCCGCACTTCACGCGTTTACCGCTGTACTTTCCGGGGGCATACCCGGCGGGAGACTGGCCACACAGGTGCTGGTCCTCCTGGCGGGTCTCCTGATCGGGCTGGCGGTGGTGGCCGAGGGGCGCTACCTCTTTACCCGTCGCCCGGCTCTCGGGCTGGGAATGCTGGGCGGTCTGCTCCTGGCTGCAGCCGCCGCGGCCCAGTATACCGCTCCCGCCGGCGTCGCACTGGCGATCCTGTCGATCTGGTTGACAGCCATGGCGTACGGGGTGAGGGTCAATCCAAACCCTTCCCGCCTGCTCATGTTCCGCTCCCAATGGCAGGTGCCGCTCTACGCGGCGCTGGCCACCTATCTCGTGATCGTGCTGGGCGGCTATCTGAAGGGGCTGGGCGCCGCATCGGCCTGCGCCACCTGGCCGCTCTGTACAGGGAGCACACCTGCCGGGCTGGAACCGGTGGTCTTCGCCCACCTGGCGCACCGGTTCGCTGCGGCCCTCGCCGGCCTCTTCCTGCTCTACACGGCCTTCTTCGTCGCACGCCGCCACGGGCGGCGCCCGATTCTGCTGGTCCTCGCCGGCTCGGCGATCGTCCTCTTTGGCACACAGGTGGCCCTCGGTGCGCAGTCGGCCCTGGGAACCCTCGGGGCGCTCTCATCTGTATGGCATCTGGTGACCGCTACGGCCTTCATGGGGGTACTGGTCGTCCTGGCGGTCGTTGGCTACTATGCTCCTTCCCTGCCGGCGATCTCCGGTGCGGAGGTCGATGTGCTTCCCGCCGTCCGGCCCATCGGCCAGGTGGCCCGGGAGTACTTCATGCTGACCAAGCCGCGGATTCTGTTGCTCCTGCTGATCACCGGTTTCGCCGGGATGTGGGTGGCCAACGGCGGCATGCCCCCGGTCGCCCTGACGGTGGTCACGCTGATCGGTCTGGGCATGTCCTGTGGCGGTGCGAACGCCGTCAACATGTGGTATGACCAGGATATCGATGCGATCATGACCCGGACGAAGAAGCGGCCGATCCCCGCCGGGAAGCTGACCGGGGAACAGGTCCTCGCCTTCGGCATCCTCATGGGGGCCCTCTCCTTCCTGCTGCTGGCAGCGGCGGTCAACCTGCTCACCGCTGCGCTCTCCCTGGGTGGCTACATCTTCTACACCGTCATCTACACGATGTGGTTGAAGCGGAACACCTCGCAGAACATCGTGATCGGTGGAGCCGCCGGCGCTGTTCCACCCCTGGTGGGATGGGCGGCGGTGACCGGGGAGGTCGGTTGGGCGGCGGTGATCATGTTCCTGATCGTCTTCGTCTGGACGCCGCCGCACTTCTGGGCGCTGGCGCTCTTCCGGGGCGAGGACTACGCCCGGGCAGGGGTCCCCATGCTGCCGGTGGTGAAGGGGGAGATCCACAGCAAGTGGCAGATCCTGCTCTACTCGATCGGCCTGATCCCGACAGGTATGCTGCTCTACTGGACGGGTACGGTGGGGGAGATCTACCTCTGGGTCTCTGCCATTCTCGGTGGCATGATGGTCTTCGCTTCCGTCGCCCTCCTGCGGGAGCGGATGCCGAAGCTGACCTGGGCCCATCGGACCTTCGGCTGGTCGCTCCTCTACCTGGCCTTCATCTTCCTGGCCATGACCCTGGATGTCCGTTCCCTTTAAGTCGCCTTCCCATGTTCAAAGGAGGTACCCCATGGACCAGATCCTATCTATCATGCCGACCATCAACGCTGTTCTGATCTCAACGAGCGGACTCTTCATCCTCCACGGTGTCCGGTTGATCCGCAAGGGCGATGAACTGGGGCACAAGCGGGATATGCTGATCGCCACCGGGCTGGCCAGCCTCTTTCTGATCCTCTATCTCACCCGGCTTGCTCTGGGTGGGCTCACCCCGTTCCAGGGGCCTCTGGTGGTCAAGTATATCTATTTTGCGATCCTGATCAGTCACGTCGGGCTGGCCATGGTGCAGGCGCCCATGGTCCTGGTCGTCCTCTATCGGGCGCTGAAGGGGAGCTTCGCCCAGCATCGGGCGATCGCTCGGATCACCTACCCGATCTGGGTCTACGTCTCGTTCACCGGCGTGCTGGTCTACGGGCTGCTCCATTTCCCGTACGGGAGTTAGGCAACACACAGGAGGGGAGGGGAGCGCGTAGGCTGAGAGTGAGCGGTCCCGGATCGGAATCAGAGCGAAGTGGGAGGCATTCGATTATGAAGAAGAATCGCTCCGCATTGATCGGCGCCGGCGTGGGTCTGGCCCTCGGTATGCCGCTCTTTGAGGTCTTCCTGCTGACGATCCTGGCCATTGACGGTGGATGGTTCAATGCGGCTTACACCATTCGCTACTTCTCCAAGTCTGCCAACGTCATCATCCTCCTTCTTATGCTGCACGTTGTCACGGCCCTCCTGGGCGCCGTGGCTGGCACCGTCATCCATCGGCTGCGGCAACGCCGGGAGCTGCGGGTCATCGCCCGCACAGCCGGTCAATAGCAGGTCCATCGCCGGTCGTAGAGAATGGGGCTCGCCAGAGAGTGGCGGGCCTTTTCTATGTCCCGACTCCGGCCAGAGGGGGGGCTCTCTCCAATCTGGCGATGGCCGTGGGTATCCTAGACAGGATTCACCTCATTCACGGCGAAGTGATCACGGGGAGGAGGTGCTCATAGCTGGACTTTCTCATCATCTTCCTGGCACAGGCTACGTACGTCTCCATCACCACGGTGAGATGGATCATCCTGGTCAAGGGTGGACGGCTGCTGGCGGCGGCGATCAGCTTCTTTGAGGTGATCCTGTACGTCTATGCACTGGGCCTTGTTGTCACCCAACTCTCCAACCCATACAAGATCATGGTCTACGCCCTGGGCTACGCCGTCGGCTCCCTGATCGGGAGCAAGATCGAGGAGAAGCTCGCTCTGGGCTACACGCTCTACCAGGTGATCACCACCAAGGTGGGCGAGATGGCGCCGGTGCTCCGGGAGAAGGGGCTGGGCGTGACCAACTGGCGGGGCGAAGGGCGCATGGGTGAGCGCGAAGTGCTCTTCGTTGTGGCCCGGCGCAAGCTGGGCAGTAAGGTCTCCGATCTGATTGAGAAGGCAGATCCGAACGCCTTCGTTGTGCAGTTGGAGCCGACCTGGTACAAGGGTGGCTTCCTGCAGAAGTACCTGCGCTAATCGCTTCCCGCAAGGCGATTTGAACCTGATTCAGGAGGGTGCTTGTTTGAGCAAGATCGTTGATATTCTCGTGGAGATTCCCAAGGGCAGCCAGAACAAGTATGTTTGGGACCAGTCCCGCGGCCGGGCCCGGCTCGACCGGGTCCTGCATTCGTCGATCCACTATCCCTCGGACTATGGCATTGTTGTGGAGACCATGGCGAAGGATGGGCGTCCCCTGGATGCCTTGGTCCTGGTCACCAACCCAACCTTCCCCGGGTGCGTCGTCAGCGGCAGGGTGATCGGCTGCCTGAAGACCTACGACGAAAAGGGTGAGGACACGAAGATCATCGCCGTTCCGACCAACGATCCGCGACTGAGCCAGGTCAGCACCCTCAGCGAGGTGGCTCCCCATCGCCTGAAGGAGATTGAGTACTTCTTCAAGGCCTACAAGGAGCTGGAGGGTAAGAACGTGGAGGTCGAGGGGTGGGGCGATGCGGACGAGGCCGAAGCGGTGATCGAGCGGAGCCGGGTGCGATAAAAAGGGAAGAGACCAGCCGTTTGGCTGGTCTCCTTTATTAGTGCCCGGACTGGCTCCAGAAGGGGATCGGGCGGATGTCGGTCTCCAGGGTGAAGCCCCGACCGTTCACCTCGCGGGCATCGGTGATCAGCACGAAGGCCTCGGGATCGGTCTGCAGGACAAGCCGTTTGATCCGGACCACCTCGGACTCGCGCACGACGCACATGAGCACCGGGCGCCGCTGGCGGGAGTACTCGCCGGTGCCGTCCAGCCGGGTGACACCCCGCCGCACCTCATGCATGATCGCCTGGCTGACATCGTCCGGATGCTCGGAAATGATCATCAGGCACCGCGAGGTGTTGAGGCCCTCCTGAACCGCCTGGATTACCCGGGCCATGATGAAGGTGACGAGCAACCCGTAGAGGACCGCCTCCAGGTTGAGCACTACGGCGCCGAAAGCGAGGATCAGGAGATCGGTCAGGAAGAGGAAGCGGGACGCGTCCATACCTGTGTAGTGGCGTACAGCCTGTGCAACGGTCGAGGTGCCGCCGGTGGAGCCGCCGACGATCAGAGTCAGCCCCAGACCAAGCCCGACAAGCAGGCCGGCGTAGATCGCAGCCAGCAGCGGATTGGTGGTCGGGGCATAGATGCTGAGTGGCTCGGTCAGATCGAGGAAGAGCGAGAAGGCGGCGATCCCCCAGATCGTACGGGCCAGTCCCTGCCAGCCGTAGATCCGGTAGAGCAGGTAGATCGCCGGTATGTTGACCAGGAAGTAGGTCGAGCCCATTGGGATCTCCCACAAGTAATGAAGGATCAGGAGAAGTCCGCCCAGTCCGCCTGAGGCCAACTGGTTTGGCATGAGAAAGAGATTGACCGCCAGCGCAGCGATGACTGTACCGGCGGTGATCTGCACGTAGGGGAAGATTCGCTTCACGGCCTGAACAGCCTCCTTATGTCAAATAGGCACAAAGGCCATATTAGCCCGTGAGGCGTGGTTTGTCCAGTGGTGTTATCGGACGCTCTCCAGCCGGATGGCGCCCACGCCGCCCTCGACGGTCAGGTCGACCCGGTTCTCCGCCTGGTCATACCCCGGGGTCACGTAAGTGTTGCCGTCATTCTCGAAGTTGCCACGCACGCTGATCCCGCCGAGCCCGGTGGTGACCCGGACCCGGGCCGCCATGGTCGCCGGTATCCGAATCGTAGTCTGGCCAACCCCGCTGGTGATCCGGCCCCGGAAATCGCCTTGAGCGGGGATGATCACGGTCGTCTCACCGACGCCTGCGTTAATCCGCAGATCGGTCAGTTCCAGGGTGGAGAGGTCGATCTGCGCTCTGCCCACGCCGGACTCGATCGTCAGGGCGATTGGGACCCGCTCGCTGAGCGCCAGATTCCAGGAGCCGCTCCGGTCGGTGTTAATGAAGGGGAAGTTGACGCCCTGGAACTGGCTGGAGAGGTTATAGTAACCGGTGCTGCCACTCGTCCGGTAGGTCTCGTTGATCCGCTCACCAGTTACCGGGTTGACCTCGCCCTGAACCAGGGAATCGCTGTCGGTACCACCCCGTAGATAGAACTGCGAGACGCCGGCGTTGATCTGGACCCGGGCCTCACGGGCACCCTCAAGCGACTGGTTCAGATTCCTGGTATCACCGGTCGCCTGCCAGGAGGCCGTAGGCTGGCCCCAGACCCCGACATAATAGAAGATCCCGCCGAAGAGGGTCAGGAGGATCGCCAGGACCGCAATGCCGCCCCAGCGGCCGCGGCGGCCCAGGAGCATGTCGGCCCCGAGGGCGATCAGCCAGACCGGCCAGAAGCGCCAGAGGATCTCCCAGATCGACCAGGTGATCAGGCCAAGGTTGTTCAGAAGGAACACGATTCCCAGGAAGATCAGGATCAGCGGGCCGACGAAGCTGCGGCGGCGGGGGGACTGGGGAGCCTGAGGCTGCGGCGGGTAGTGGTCCAGGGGAGGCTGCTGTGTGGAACCCGTCTGTGCTTGCTGGTAGGCGGTCTGAGGGGGAGGGGCCGGCTGCATGATCGGCGGCTGCATGATCGGCGGCTGCGTGGCCTGAGGCTGCATGGCCTCGGGCGGTGCTGAAGGCGCCTGGTAGGGGGGCGGTGCGGGCTTCGCACCGAAGGCCGGCGGGGGAGTGGAGGCTTGGTAGGGGGGTGGGGCAGGGGAATGGAACGGCTGGACCTGATCGCCCTCCGGCCGGGCCTGCTCCTCGGGCTGGGCCTGCTCCTCGGGCTGGGCCTGCTCCTTGGGCTGGGCCTGCTCCTCGGGCTGGTCGGGCTGCCGCTTTTCGTTCTCTTCCATGATGACATCTCCTTCCACGCGGTCACGGATCCTTCGTTGTCCAGTTGGACGTCAGCCTTTCGCACGAACCCTTCACCCTCATTGCCATCAAACGCGAAAAATCCGCCGAGGACCTGATTCAGTGGGTGCATTGGTGTCATAGTGATTGCGATCACGCTTCGCTAGACTGAGATCAGATCGTTCTCTTCTCCCTCGGAGGTGATCGCATGCGCCGGCTCGTCCCTCTCCTTCTGTTCGTCTTCCTCCTGGGAGGGTGTGGAGCCGATGCCCCCACCCTGCCGGTCCTTGCCATTCTCCTGTCCGACGATGTCCGCATGCCCAAGGTCGACGGGCTGCGTGAAGGCCTCACCGCCCTGGGCTATCCCCCCGACAGCCTGCAGATCGATGTGTACTCGGCAAAGGGTGATCGCAGTGCGCTCCCACTCATGGCGAGCCAGGCGATCGCAAGCAACCCGACCATCATCGTCGCCGGTGGTGGCGTTGAGGCGGTCGCACTGAGCCGGTCCGAGAACCTGACTATCCCGGTTGTGATGATGGGTGTTGCCTCCACGGTCCGCTCGAACCTCGTGGAGTCCTTCACCAAGCCTGGCGGGCTGATCACCGGGTTGGATAACCAGCACGCCGAACTCTCGGCGAAGCGGTTGGAGCTTCTCACCAAGCTCCTGCCGGGAACGAGGCGTGTCCTCCTGCTCTATGACCCGCTGGTGATCCCCGGCCAGCACGCCCTGGAGGTGACCCAGCATGCGGCTGCCCAGCTCGGTCTGAGCATCACCCCATTGCCCACCGAGTCCACGGAGCAGGCACTGACCGGCCTGAAGGCCATCGCACCCGGCGATTACGACGCTGCCCTGCTGCTCCCCGCCTTTGTGCTGGAGTCAGGGGCGCACCCGATCGGCCAGGAGTTGGAGCGGCTGCATCTGCCGGTGATCGGGCCGCTGGATATGGAGGGGAGGGCCGGCCTTCTGGCTGCCTACGGCGTTTCCATGCGGGACCAGGGCAGGCAGTCAGCCCGCTTCATCGCGAAGATCCTGCAAGGCGAGCCCCCCGGGAAGATCCCGGTCGAGACGCCTGACAATCCCGAGCTGATCGTAGACCTTGCCGTGGCCGATCGGTTGGGCCTCTCCCTTTCGCCCGTCGGCATGGCTTTCGCCCGGACCCGAGAGGAGGCGAAGCCATGATCCGCTGGTGGGACCACCTTCGGCTCAAGGTGCTGGCCTTTGGCATCGCCATGTCGGTCCTGCCCCTGGCGATCTTCGGCTGGTACGGTCTGGAGGTAGCCCGGAGCGCACAGGTGGAGATCGTTCAGGCCCAGAACCAGGCGGCGGCCCAGACCGTTGCGGAGGAACTGGCCCAGTTCGTGCGGCAGATCACCACCCAACTGGCCCTGCTCGCCCGGGTGGAGGGGAGCGGCCTGGTCACCCAGCCCACAGGCGAGCAGGAGCGGATTCTCTACACCGTCCTGCGCGATATCCCCTACTTGGAGGAGCTCTCTCTCTTTGACCGGTCCGGCGTTGAAATCCTCCGGGCCTCCCGGCGCGAGGTGACCGCCGGCCAGATTCCCCGTAGCCTCGGTGATTCGGAGTTCTGGGCGGCGCTTCGGCGCGGCGAGCGTCCCCTCGGTGAGGCCACGATCGATGTGGACGGCCGCCCGCTCTTTTTCGTGGGCGTGCCGATGCCCGACGGCGCCGGTGCCCTCGTGGCCCGTCCCACCCTGCGGGGACTGGTCGACAATATCGCCACGGTGCAGGCAGGCGGAGCGATTCGGATCCACGTGATCGATGGCAGCGGACGGCTGATCGGCGATACGGATTTCAGCCGGGTCCTGGCCGGACACCATCCCGATCTGCCCACCCGAGATGATCTGCCCTACCGCTCCCTGACCGGTGAGGAGGCCTTCGGCCACCTGGCCGATGTGCCCGGCGTACCCTGGCGGGTTCTTGCCGAGACTACCGTGAGCGATGCCATGGGCCCGGTACAGCAACTGGCGGTCCAGTTTGCCCTGGGTGCGCTCTTCCTCATGGCGGTCATCGTGGGCCTTTCCATCATCTTTGGCTTGCAGTTGACCGTTCCGCTGGAGCGGCTTGAGGCCGGGGCCCGGCGGGTTGGCGAGGGCGATCTGAGCACCCGGGTGCCCGAGGGCGGTCGGGACGAGCTCGGTCGCCTGGTCCACGCCTTCAACGCCATGACGGACCGGCTTGAGGCCCAGGCCGGGAAGATGAGGGCCGAGCGGGACCGGCTGGACACCGTCGTCTCCTCTATCGGCGCGGGTCTGGCCCTGATCGATCCGGAAGGGCGGATCCTCTGGGTTAATCAGCAGTTGGCCGGGTGGTTCCCCGGCGACCTTACCGGCACTTACTGCTGGGATTCGCTGGGCCGGACCGACTGCCCGGGCTGCCTGACTGCATGCACCACAGCCGAAGGCGTGGAGCGCTCCGTCAGCATCGGGGGCCGTCAGCGGCTGGTCCGCTACCACACCTATGTGCTGGAGGGCGCCGGCCCCGGTGAACCGGCCCGCCTCGAAGTGCTGGAGGATGTGACCGAGCGGCGCGCCATGGAACAGATGGTGCTTCAGAGCGAGAAGCTGGCGGCGGTGGGACAACTGGCCGCTGGCGTAGCGCACGAGATCAACAACCCGCTGGCGGTGATCTCCGCCTATGCGGAGGACCTCTCCGACCGGCTGCAGGACGAGGGGGCGGCGTCGCTGGAAGCGGGCGGTGAGCTGACCGGCTACCTCCAGCAGTTGCAGTTCCAGGTGCGGCGCTGCAAGGGGATCACGACCAACCTGCTCGACTTCGCCCGGCGGGGGCCGGCGATCCCGGAGCCGGTCGACCTCTGCCAGGTAGCCAGAGCCACCGCCAGCCTCGTGGCACCCCGTGCCCGCAAGGCCGGGATCGCGATCACCGTCCAGGAGGCCGAGGTCCCCCAGGTGCGTGCGAGTCGTGACCAGTTGCAGCAGGTCTTCCTCAACCTGATCACCAACGCGGTCGATGCGATGGAAGAGCACGGCGGAACGACGATCGATGTCACCGCAGAGGTGATCGATGACCGCATTCGGGTGATCGTGCGGGACGACGGCCCCGGCATGGATGCCGAGACCAGAGAACGGGCCATGGAGCCCTTCTTCACCACCAAGCCCCCTGGCAAGGGGACGGGGTTGGGGCTGGCCATGTGCTATGGGATCATTACCGGTCTGGGTGGGCGGCTCTGGTTGGCGAGCGCACCGGGCCGGGGGACATCGGTCATCTTTGAACTGCCGGCCTGGGGCGAGGAGGAGGGGGAGTCATGCGCAGCTATTCGTTGCTGATCGCCGATGATGAGGACTCGTTTCGCCAGCTTCTCCAGCAGCGCCTGACCCGCAAGGGCTACCTCGTGACGGCTGTCGCCTCGGGGACGGCCGCGCTGCAAGCGGTCAGCGAGGAGGAGTACGATGCCGCCATTTTCGACCTGAAGATGCCGGGGATGGAGGGGATCGAGGCGCTCCGGCGGGCGCGGGAGATCCAGCCCTCGCTTCCGGTGCTGATCCTGACCGGCCACGGCTCGATCGAGACGGCGATCGAGGCGATTCGGGCGGGCGCCTACGACTACCTGACCAAGCCCTGCAACCTGGCTGAGCTGGAGCTGATCCTCCAGAAGGCCTTGGAGCGGCGGGTGCTGGAGGTGGAGAACCGGGGCCTGCGCGAGGTGCTCCGGCGGCAGGAGGCCGGGGTGGAGATCGTCGGGCAGAGCCGGGCCCTGAACAGGCTTATGGAGTTGACCGAGCGGGTCGCCCAGAGCGAGAGCCCCGTCCTGATCGAGGGCGAGTCCGGTACCGGCAAGGAGCTGATCGCCCGAGCGGTCCACGGCTTGAGCCCTCGGGCCGGCGGGCCGTTCATTCCGATCAACGCCGGTGCCCTGCCGGCCAATCTGCTGGAGAGTGAGCTCTTCGGCCACGCCAAGGGCGCCTACACCGGGGCGGTCGGCGCCAAGCCCGGCCTGGTCGAGCTGGCCGAGGGGGGCACCCTCTTTTTGGATGAGATCGGGGAGATGCCTCTGGAGCTTCAAGCGAAGCTGCTCCGCTTCCTGGAGAGCCACGAACTGCGTCGGGTGGGCGATACGAAGATCCGCCGTGTCGATGTCCGGATCGTCGCCGCCACCAACCGCCGCCTGATCGATGAGGTCCGGGAGGGACGCTTCCGGGAGGATCTCTACTACCGGCTGAATGTCGTGGCTCTGGCCGTCCCACCCCTGCGGGAGCGGCGGGAGGACATCCCGGCCTTGGTCGAGCACTTCCTGGCCCGGATCGGCTCCAGCAAGGAGATGACCCCTGAGGCCATGCAGGCCCTGCTCCAGCACGAACTGAAGGGGAATGTGCGGGAACTCTTCAACCTGGTCCAGCGCGGGGCGATCCTGAGCCCCGACCGGTTCATCGCCCCGGAGGATCTGGGATTGGGGCCTGCCCCGCCGCCGCCTGCGGAGCCGGTAGCCCAGGTGGATCCGGCTGCCACCGACGCCTTCCCCACCCTCGATGAGATGGAGCGGACGCATATCGCCCGGGCCCTGGAGCGGACCGGCTGGAACCGGGCCCAGGCCGCGGAGTTGCTGGGGATCAGCGTCCGGAACCTCTACCGCAAGATCGATAGTTACAACCTGGCCCCGTAGCAGCCGAAGGACGTAACTGAAGCCGTGCCCAAGAATGGGTACGGCTTTTTACTTAGTTTACACTGTTGCGAACCATCTGGTTAATGGGAGCGTCATATCGGAAACTGGATCGCTTGGGGGAGGTTGCTCGATGCAGTTTCGACGATGGGCTGGCGCCCTGCTCTCACACATCACCCTGTTCCTGGTTGCCAGCGTGATTGCGGTCCTCCTGCTCCACGCCAAGGCCGGGATCGTGGCGGGGGGGTCCCCCTCATTCTCCGTGCAGCAGTGGCTGGGGGCCAGTGGGGAGTATATCAACCGCGCAGTGCAGGGGGATCTGGGGATCATCCAGCCCCTGCGCATAACCGGGTATATGCAGGAACTGCCGGTGGTGGACGAGCTGGCCCGGAGAGGAGGGGCAAGCCTGCTGCTCCTGGCGCTGGGGCTGGTGATCAGCCTTGGCCTGGGGACACTGCTTGGACTGCTCTCCAGCCGCTTTGGGGTGAGCTGGCTGCGTGCTCCGACCCTGCTGGGCTCCCTGGCGCTGCTCTCCACCCCCGACATTCTGGTCGTCCTGGGGGTGCGCATGGCCCTGGTCTGGACGCTCTCCACATACGGCCTGAAGCTCTTCTCCTTCTCTGCACTGGGAGCGAGCCTGAAGGCCTCTCACTTCGTCGCTCCGACCCTCGCACTCGCCGTCCTGCCTGTGGCCCTGGTGGCCCGGGTCGCAGCGGTCGCCTTCGACGAGGTCCATGAGCAGCTCTACATACGGACCGCTCGGGCCAAGGGGGTGCCCCACCGGCGGCTCGTGCTCCGGCATGCCCTGAAGAACGCCTGGATCCGGGTGGCGGAGTCGAGTCCCCTGATCATGACCAGCCTGGTCACCGGGCTGGTGGTGGTGGAGTATATCCTCTACTTCCCCGGGGTGGGCCGGACCCTCGGGCTGATCCTGGAGAAGGGCGGCCAGCCGGCGGCCTCCTCGGGGATTGCCCTCCTCCTGTTGCTCTGGGCGGTCCTGATCGATCTGGGATTCGCCGCCGTCCGCATGGCGCTGGATCCCCGCCTGGGCGAGCAGCCCCCGCGCAACGGCTTCGGTGGGCTCTCCGTCGGTTCTCTGCTGGGAGCGCCGGGACAGTTCTGGCGGTGGCTCCGGGCGGTGCCCGGCGAGATCACCGGCTGGTGGCGAGGGCTACCCGCGGCCATGCTCCAGCGCGCCTGGCTCTGGCGCCCCAGCCGGCTGATCCGAGAACTCGCCACCAACCTGCCGCTCCTCCTTGGGCTGACCGGGGTGGGGGCGCTGGTGCTGATCGCCCTCTTCGGCGGGCAGTTCGTCGACCTCTCCGGGGCGCATCGGATTCCCAGCTATGTCATCGACCATGATGAGGTCTTCTTTCCGCCCTTTCCGCCGGGGGTGCCGGGCTTTCCGCTTGGTTCTGATATGGCCGGGCGGGACATGCTCTCCCGGTTGATCGTGGGTGCCCGCTACACCCTCTTCCTCACCCTGGCGGTTACCCCGATTCGCTACCTGATCGCCCTGCCCTGGGGGTTGGCTGCCGGCCTCTCCGGTGGGCTCTGGCGCTCCTCTGCCCGCACGGCCGGGCTGGCCTTCTCCGCCCTGCCGGTCCTGCTGGTGCCGGCGGCCCTGCTGCCGGTGGCCACGGCTCTGGGGGAGGAGTCCAGCCTGCTGATCATCCTGATCCTGGCGGCGGCCGGGGTTCCCCGCCTGGTGGAGCAGATCCGGCAGCATGCCGAGGCGCTGGCGGTGCAGCCCTTCGTCGAGGGGGCGCGGGCCGTTGGTGCCGGTCCCGGCCGAATCCTCCGCCGCCATATCTTCCCGCACCTGGTCCCCCAGCTCTGGGTGACCGCGGCGACCGACATGGCCTGGACCCTCCTCCTGCTGGCCCAGTTCGGCGTCTTCTCGATCTTCCTCTCCGGTTCGATCAAGGTCATGACCGGCTTCGAGGTGCTCACCGACACCAGCACCATCGCCATCTCGAAGATCCCCGACTGGTCCTCCATGCTCTCCCGCCCGTACGATGTGATCTACCGGGCGCCCTGGTCGCTCTGGCTGCCAGCGCTCTGCTTCCTGCTGGCGATCATCGCCTTTAACCTGCTGGCCGAAGGGCTGCGGCGGCAGGCCCAGGCCTTGAAGGTGCCCGCCTCCTTCGAGGAGGTGGGGCTCCCCCGGAAGCGGCTTGTCCGGGAGTGGTCGGCGGCGGCCGTCGCCATGGCGCTGCTGGTCGGCGCTACCGTGACGTGGGGACTGGAGGCCCCGCGGGCGATGTTCGGGCAGTTGGTCGAGACCCCGCTGGACCGGGCCCGGCTGGAGCTGCGCACCGCTCTGGAACTGGCCGCGGGCACCGCCCCGGACTTCGAGCGGGCCCGGGCAGCCGGCAAGCTGAAGCAGTTGGTTCCCCAGTATATCGGTCGGATGCGGGAGGCAGGTCGTCCGCTCTCGGATGTGCAGACCGACACCGGTGGGCTGATGACCTTCCTGGACGGGGAGCAGTACCAGATCCTGAACGCCTACCTGCCGGGCCTTCCCTCCCAAGTGCCCTCCTACGTCTTTGTGCTTGAGAAGCCGACCGGAAGGGTGATCGACCAGATCACGACGCTCGTCAAGGTGAATTCGTTTGCTGTCCTGCCAAAGGCGAGCAAGCGTAGGGAATCCTTGGTCCCGGGCGGTTACCTGCTGCTCGACCACGTGATTCTAGCCGGACCAGTGCCGGACCATCGGGACCGGTGGGGGTTGACCGCCTGGCGGGGGGCCTACGACCAAACCCCCAGGTTCCCCTACTATCCTAACTGGGAGGCGCTCCAAGACTTCATCCTGGTGGCCCAGTTCTCGGAACGACGGGTCAGCAAGATCAGCGTGCCGCCTGGCGGTGGCGATCTACTCCTGACCGCCAGCTCGAAGGCGACCGTCGAAGTGGCCCCGAGTGGTGAGGTGACGCTCTGCGAATCCGCCTCGGGCCCTTGCTCCAGCTTTCCGTGGCGCGGGGATGAGTGGAGCAACTAGGGTGCGACGCGTGGCGCGATGACTTCGAGCGAGAAGCTGTACGGCATCTTACCGAGGGGCTTCAGGTCAGGGGGCAAGCTCCCCTGCCACTGGTAGGCGCCTCGCTCGATCATCACCTCGCCCAGGCGGCGCTTCTGCCCCCCGGGCTCGATCAGCGAGAGCACACCCCAGCCGGCATCGACCCAGCCTTCGCCGTAGATGTTGATCACCTCCCCCGGCTTGGGCCGGCCAGGCTCCACCCGCAGGGACGGGGCGTGGGGCATCATCGCCCTGCGGCCGTTGGGGGCTGTGTCGCTCAGGAAGGCGGCCAGTCCCGGGGCGATCATCTCACCGGTCCCTTGGAGGAAGACCCGATCGGGCACGATTCGGTAGGTGTTCCGGCGAATCTGCTCCTCCACGTGGTAAAGACGGACCCTACGGTCATCATCGAACCGGATCTCCAGCCAGGCCGCATCGGTCAGGTTCTCGTCCGTAAAGAGTCCGATCGGATCCGGCGCCGGCTTCGCTTCCCTGAGGAGGTGGAGGAGATGGGCGATCTTGGGGCGGTCGCTCTCCAGGTCACCCCAGAGCGGATGGGCCTGGCTGGCCGGCGAGTATGTCTCCCGCAGGACGACGTAGGTGACGGTAGCTGCCTCGGCGAGGTCCTCATCCGTATAGGTGAGCAGGGTCGGGTCCAGCTTGGGGGGCTCGGCCGGGGGCGATGCGCATCCGAGGAGAAGCAGGAGCACGAGACCGAGGATCATCATCCGACGATGCAAGCGCTTCACCACCTTAGTTATGCGTTTCGACGTATTCTGCAGGTAACGGGTTTCACCGGCGGCCTCATGACAAAATGACAGGGCCAGGCCGCCCTGACAAAATGACAGGGGGCCAAAGCGGGCCGGAGGTGACAAACTGTCACCTCTGGTCTCCATTTTGGCCTCTTTTCGTTGGCACGCCCCTTGCTTCTACCCATAGCCGAGAGAAAAAACACCGGAGCGAGGGAGTGACCCATATGACCGCTGTATCGAGTCCCGCCCCCAAGGAGACCTCCGCGAAGAAGGAGCCTCACTGGGTCATGGTGATCGACCTGCAGAAGTGCATCGGCTGTGACACCTGCACCGTCTCCTGCAAGGCCGAGAATCGCACGCCCCCCGGCATCAGCTACAACGTGGTCATGGAGATGGAGATCGGCGAGTTCCCCAACACCCAGAAAGTGAACATCCCCCGGCCCTGCATGCAGTGCGACAACCCCGCCTGCGTCGCCGTCTGCCCGGTCGGTGCCACCTTCAAGGGCGAGAACGGCATTGTCGACATCGATCATGATGTCTGCATCGGCTGCCGGTACTGCATCGCAGCCTGCCCGTATGGCGCCCGCTCCTTCGACTTCGGCGAGAACTATGCCGAGATGATCGACTACGAGCAGGTCCAGGCGCCGGAGTATGGCGTGGAGCACGGCCCCCGGACAAAGGGCGCCGCCCCGATCGGCACTGTCCGCAAGTGCACCTTCTGCTTCCACCGGATCAACCGGGGGGAGGAGCCGGCCTGCGTGGAGACCTGCATTGGCGACGCTCGGTACTTTGGCGATCTGAACGATCCGGATTCGGTTGTAGCCAAGCTGGCCGCGAGCCCCCGGGCCTTCCGGCTCAAGGAAGAGCTGGGCACCGAGCCCCGGGTCATCTACCTGAAGTAGGAGGGATACGACCATGACTGCACTCACCCCGTCGACCGGCGCACGCCCGGTCACCCGCACCCTCTGGTACCTGGTCCTGGCCCTGCTGCTCGGGGCCGGTGGCTATGCGATCATCCTGCGCATGATCGGCGGCCTCTCCACCACCAACCTGACCTCGACCACCCCCTGGGGCGCCTGGGTCGCTTTCTACATCTACTTTGTCGGCCTCTCCGCCGGGGCTTTCCTCCTCTCCAGCCTGATCTACGTCTTCGGCATGACCCGGTTCGAGAAGGTGGGCCGCATGGCGCTGCTCGCCGCCCTGGTCTCCATGATCGTGGCATTGGTCTTCATCGGCCTGGACCTGGGCCGCATGGACCGGGCGCTCACCCCCATGATCCGCTTCAACTGGCTCTCGCCGCTGGCCTGGGAGGTCCGGTTCTACGTCATCTACATCGCCCTGCTGGCGGTGGAACTCTGGTTCTCGGTCCGGGCCGACCTGGTCCGCCGCTCGGCCACATCGAAGCTGGCCAAGTTCCTGGCCTTCGGCACGAAGGTGGCAGATGAGGCGAAGGATCACCACTGGCTGCAGATCCTCGGCACGATCGGCATCCCCATCGCCATCTTCGGGGTGCACGGCGGCACCGGTACGATCTTCGCCGTCGTCAAGGCCCGTGGTCTCTGGTTCGGCCCCCTGGCACCGATCGTCTTCATCGTCTCGGCGCTGGTCTCCGGCACCGCTCTGCTCACCCTCTTCTATGTGATCCGGCAGAAGGCCCGGCGCATGGAGGTGGACGGGGCGATGGTCTCGGAGCTGGGCAAGTTGCTCGCCGGCTTCCTGGTCGTCGATCTGGGCCTGGTCTTCTACGAGTTCCTGATCCCGGCCCTGTCGATGAACCCCCACGAGGCCGAGGTGATCCACACCATGACATCCGGCCCTTACAGCTGGTCCTTCTGGTTCCTCCAACTGGCCATCGGCATGATCGCCCCGGCGATCATCCTGCTGACCCGGCTGCGCAACTCCTGGGTGATGACCACCCTGGCCGCTGCCATGGTCGTGATCGGGATCGTCGGCGTCCGGTTCAATATCGTGGTGCCCGCCCTGATCCCACCGCTTCTGCCAGGCCTGCCCCGGGGTCAGTACTTCCCCACCTGGATCGAATGGCTCTCCAGCGGCGGCGTGATCGCCATGGGGCTCCTGCTCTTCAGCATCGCCGCCGAGATCCTGCCGCTTGACTGGACCGAACGGAATGGAGGGACGCTTGATGACCACGCAGCATAACGAGCCGAAGAACGCTCCCGATCAGAGTGCGAAGAACGGCGTCACCCGCCGTCAGTTTGTGGCCGGCGCCGCCGTGATCGGTGGCTCGATCGCCGCCATGCCCCTCCTGGGCAACGGGCTCTCCCAGGCGTTCGATGATCCCTTCGCTGCCGGGACGGATCACGGCACCGGCACTTTTGGGGAGGAGACCCCGGCCGACCGGGTGATCTACACCACCTGTGAGCAGTGCCAGACCCATTGCACGATCAAGGTGACCCTGACCGACCCGGCGCAGACCGGCGGCAAGTCCTACATTCGCAAGATTGCCGGCAACCCGTACTCCCCCCTGAACACCGTCCCTTACGGCCAGATCCCTTATGCGACAGGTGTCGTGGATGCGGCCAAGGGGCATGGCGACCTCGCCGTCGACGGCCGGGGGTTCAAGGGCGGACGCACCTGCCTGAAGGGGCAGGCCGGTATCCAGACCGCCTACGATGCCTACCGGATCGCCCAGCCGCTGAAGCGGGTCGGTCCCCGTGGCTCGGGCAAGTGGGAGACCGTCTCGTGGGAGCAGGCGATCGATGAGATCGCCGCCAGGGTGAAGCCCTACCTCGCCTACGTGGCCCAGGGGCCGGTCATGGCCGACTGGGAGAAGGTGAAGAAAGGGGAGATGACCCAGGCCGCTTTCGACGCCAAGTACAAGGACCTGCTGATCGATACGAAGCATCCGGACCTGGGGCCGAAGTCGAACCAGATCGCCTTCGCCAACGGTAACCGTCAGGACTTCATGGTCCGCATGGCCAACAAGTCCTTTGGCTCCCTGAATATCTTCGACCACGGCGGGATCTGCGGCGTGCCCGGCGTCCTGGCCAACGTGCGCGGCCGTGATGGCAATACGCTGAAGAAGCGGCAGTACGCCGACCTGGATCACACCCAGTACCTGATCGCCTGGGGCACCAACCTCATGACCGCCAACAAGGGGCCGACCTGGCTGGCGCCCAAGCTGACCAACGCCATTGCGCGGGGCATGAAGCTGGTCGTGGTCGATCCCCGGCTCTCGAAGACCGCGGAGAAGGCGCATCTCTGGGTGCCGGTCCAGCCTGGTCAGGACCTGGCCCTCGCCATGGGCATGATCCGCTGGATCATTGAGAACAAGCGGTACGATGAGCGCTACCTGCGCAATCCGAACAGTGCCGCTGCCAAGGCCGACGGTGAGCCCACCTGGTCCGACGCCACGCACCTGGTCAACCTCTCCGATCCGGCTCGCCAGAAGCTCCGGGCCAACGCCCTGAAGCTGGGGGATGCCAAGAGCTTCGTCGTCCTCTCCGGCGGGGTACCCGTGGCGGCATCTACCGCGGTGGATGGCGACCTGGAAGTCGATACCGAGATCGACGGAGTCCGGGTCAAGTCTGCCTTCACCCTCCTGAAGGAGCGGGCCATGGAGAAGACGATCGCCGAGTACGCCGAACTCTGCGGCGTTCCGGAGAAGACGATCATCGAGATGGCCCGGGAGTTCACCTCTCACGGCAAGCGGGCAGTGGCCGTCTCCTACCGGGGACCGGCCATGCACACCAACGGCTTCTACTCGGTCTATGCCATCGGCATCCTCAACTACCTGATCGGCAACCACGACTGGAAGGGCGGCGAGAACTCTTCGGCGGTCCGGTACAAGGAGATGGGCGGCCGGTACGACCTGAAGGGCGCCCCCGACGGCCGGGCCCCATGGGGGATCCCGATCACTCGGGAGAAGCAGGTCTACGAGAAGAGCAGTCTCTTCGCCCGTGACGGCTACCCGGCCAAGCGGCGCTGGACCGTCCTGGGCGGCAACCCGGTCCACGAGCTGGTCCCCTCGGCCTATGAGGGCTATCCGTACAACCTGGGTGCTCTCTTCATCAACCGGATCTCGCTGGTCGAGTCGGTGGTGGGCGGGGGCGTGCAGGCGGAGATGCTAAAGGATGAAGCCAAGCTGCCGCTGGTTGTCTCCTTCGATGTGGTGGTAGGCGGTACGTCGCAGTACGCGGACTATATCCTGCCGGACACCACCTACCTGGAGCGGTTTGGCCTGCAGACGATCTACCCGAACCAGAACCTGAAGGAGGCCCACCTGCTCCAGCCGGCGATCAAGGTCATGGACGGCCCCCGGCCTGTGGAGGATGCCGTGATCGATATCGCGAAGAAGCTGGGTCTGCCCGGCGTGGGCGACAACGCCTTCCCCGGCAAGGCGGCCATGCACAGCGCCACCGACTTCTACCTGAAGATGGCCGCGAACATCGCTTATGATGGGACCCCGGTCCCCGACGCTGCCGATGAGGAGATGGCAATCTTCGTCAAGGCCCGGCAGACGGCCCTGGGCGCCGGCTTCGACGAGGCGGTCTGGAAGGCGGCGGTCAAGCCGGAGGAGTGGCCGAAGGTGGTCTACGTCCTGAACCGCGGCGGTCGCTTCGCCGCCCCCGAGACCGCCTACGAAGGCGAGTGGGTGTCCATGCGCTATGCCGGCCAGGTCAATCTGTACGATGAGGTGGCGGCCCGCTCGAAGTCCTCCTACACCGGCAAGTTCTACGATGGCACCCCGCTGCACTACAACGCCGTCGACTACTCCGGCCAGGAGATCAGCGACGACCTGCCGCTCGCCTTCACCAACTGGAAGTCGAGCCACCTCTCCAACCACCGGACGATCGGCAACGCCTGGCTCCGGGAGATCCGGACCGAGAATCCGGTCTGGATCCATCCGAAGGATGCGGTCGCCCGGGGCATTCAGAACGGTGACCGGGTGAAGGTTCGCTCCGCCACCGGCGAGGTGGAGGCGACGGTCTTCATTACGGAGGGGATCCGTCCGGGTGTCGTCGGCGCCGAGTTCTCCTACGGACACGAGACCTACGGGGCGAAGGCGATCGAGATCGACGGCGCGGTGATCCCGCCGGTGAGCGGCTATGGACACACCAACTACAACTTCCGGGAGGTGGGCAACGAGCCGACCGGCCTGGCCCCGGGGCGTGGCACCGGCTTCCGGGTGAACGATCTGATCCGGCAGGACGAGGTCCTAGGTAAGGGCTCGCCCCTGGTCGATGCGCTGACCGGTGGATGCGCCCAGTACGACACCAAGGTGGAGATTGAGCGGATCTAGTTCGCCGGGAAAAGGAGCAGAGGAGGGGGGCGAAGCCCTCCTCCTCTGCTGTCTAGATGTGATTTTTGATCATCTGCATGTGGCCGAAGTGCTGGCCCTGGTGCTGGGGCAGGAGGGAGAGAATGAAGCGGACGGAGACGGTCCGGCCGGGCCCCATGGGCATCTCCCGGTCCAGGTCGGCCTCGGTCAGGGTGGCGAGCGCCTCCTTCAGCAGGCCACGGGCCTTCTCGATCTTGGCGGTCAGCGACTCGGCGGTCTCACCTTTCACCTCGGGCAGGGTCTGCGTCCGGGGGAGGTGGAGCAGCAACTCCCGGGTGACTTCTTCCGGCACCTCCTGGCCGCGCAGGCTGTAGCCAAGGCGCCCCTCCAGGCCATATGTGTGAACGATCAGGGTGGCAACGGAGTTGGTGTAACCGTTCGGGACCGTCTCCAACTGCTCCGGGGTCATCTCCTTGATCAGGTCCTTGACACGTGCGACGCCGAAATCGAGCGCAGCCTCAATACCAGCCGCAAAACCGATCATGTGAGTCCTCCTTTATGCTTCCGCTACGGGCAAGGATGCCCATCTTTTGACGCTGTGAGCCAGACCTGCGGTATCGCTCCAGGGTCCCCGCACTCTGCGGGCCGCCTGGTCACGGTCCCTCAGGGCCGCGACGGTACTCCAGATTGGCCCAGCGGAGGACGAGGAGCCGACCGTCCTGTCGCCAGCCGATGACCAGGCCTGTGCCGTAGTGCTTTGTCTCACCTGCCGGGGTGCGGATCAGTACCTGATCCCACCCCGGGCTTCGCGAGTAGGCAAACTGGTCCTGCGGGTCGGGGTGCCAGTCAGAGGTGGGCTCACCGTAGAGAAGTGGGCCTGGCTCGGAGAGTTCGTCGGTCCTCAAGTCGAGCCGGACCAGACGTTCGGGATAGGTGCCCTGCGTGGTCCGGTCGCTGCTCAGGGGCTCGTGGATATCCAGCCCGAGACCGTCTGCCGTGAAGCTCATAGGCAGGGTCAGGGGGGCGTGCGAACGCGGGACCACGATCTTCGTCACGCCAGGGAAGAGTCGCTCTTCGCCGGCTGCCAGGTCATGAAGGACGATGGTCACCGGAGCGAGTCCGGCCTGGTCCACCTTGCGGTCGTCGTAGTTGAAACCCGCCAGGTAGCGGTTGTCGGGCGAGATCGCATTCCAGAATACCCCCTGGCTTGGGTGCCCCTCCGTCCTCCCTGTCTCCCGGTGGAAAGTGAACACCTGATTCGGGGTGGGCAGGACCAGTCCACGCTCGGTCCAGAAGGCGAGCTTCGGGATGAAGGCGAGATGGATCCGCAGCAGGTCGCCGCTCCGGTGGTTCATGATCCAGAGGTCATGGCTGTACAGATCATCTCCCATGGCCCAGAGGGCGACCAGTTTTCCATGCGGATCCAAGCGGGCGCGGCTCACGTTGGGTGGCACCTCGCCCACCACCTGCTCTTGCCCGTTGGCCGGGTCAAGGGCGACAAGCCGGGCGGGCTCGCCCGTGAAGAACTCGAGGAGGGAGTCTCGGGTGTGGAGCCGGTAGGCTGTACCGATATCGCCAAACCGGAAGAGATGGTGGGGCTCCGGCGTTGGCAGGTCGATGACCAGGCTCTGCGGCTCGGGGGTCGCGACGGTATAGGAGGCGCCGCCGGCCCCGATGCCAATCTGCTGGAGCAAAGCCTCCTTGTCAATACCAGCGGGGAGTTGAAGGCGGACTTGTAGGGGCCCGCTCGGCACGGTGCGGGTCGGGTCGAACGACCGCCAGTCGGTGCCCCCCTCTGGACGCCAGGTTGCCTGGATCCGGGGGGACTCCACCCGCTCCATGACAAACCGCATGGAGACAGGGGCACCGCCCTCACCGACGGGTCCCTCCAGGCCGGCAACCAGGCGGTCACCGGGGGCTCCTGAGGGGTAGAGCAGGGCGATGCTCATTTGCTGGGAGGTGCGGGAGAGCCGTATCTCTGGCTCCTGCGGGCCGGTCAATTGCAGGGCCGCATGGGCCTCCTTCTCGGTGGTGGAGGGAGGCACGTGGAAGGTGACGGCCAGCGAGTCGGAAGGAACCTTCGCCTCACACTCACCGGCCTTGACAAACGTCCCGACCTGGGGGTTGCTGATCTTACCCCAGGGCTGACCACCGCTGATCGCAAAGAGACAACCTGTTTGCGGCGCAGAGGTCCCCGCAGGTGGCGCCTCCGCTGAGACAGGCTCTACGGGACGGTCGGCCGTGACCGGGACGGTGGTGGGAGGCTTCTCGGGTAATGGAGCCGGACTGCTGCATCCGGTCAAGCAGAATAGGATAATCCCGGCAGTCGCCACACAGAATCTCACGAAGCGCATGGATGCCCTCCGTTCGTCATAACCTTCCCATCTTTGACGAAGATCTGGCGCTGGCGGTTCGCATAACGAAAGGACGCCCGGTCGGGCGTCCTTTCGCTGCACCATGGGGCTACGCCTTGTTCAGGTAGAAGAGGCCGCTGGTTCCCGGTCCACAGTGGCTGCTGATCACAGAGCCCGCCGTCGCTTCGAGGATCTGGACGCCGGGCAGGATCCGCTGGATCGCATCGGCCATGTAGTGGGCATCTTCGGGGACGTCGGTGTAGGCGACGAAGACCCGGTCGGTCTGGACCCGGCCGGCGGCGGCATCCGCCGCGAAGCGCTCCAGCATCCAGTCCAGCCCCTTCTGGCGGTGGCCCCGCAACTTGGTGGCCACGACCATGCCCCCGTCTTCCACGGCGATGACCGGTTTGATGCTCAGCAGTCCCCCGACCAGGGCGGTGACGCCGCTGCACCGACCGCCCTTGTACAGGTAGTCCAGGGTGTCGATCCGGAAGGCGCTGCGGACGAGTGGGCGGGCTCTCTCCAGTTCGGCCACGACCTGATCGAGCGAATGGCCGGCCCGGACCAGGTCGCAGGCGAGGAGGACCAGCAGGCCGATGCCGTTGCAAAGGTTGGCGGAGTCAAAGACCCGGACCTGTCCCTCCGGGAAGAGCGAGGCGGCGATCTGGGCGTTCTGGACTGTGGAGGAGAACCGGGTCGAGATCCCGATAAAGAGCGCCTGGCTTCCGGCGGCAGTCGCCCTCGTGAAGGCCTCCTGAAAGGCGGCGGGGCTTGGGCTACCGGTCTTGGGTAGCTGCCCGGTCTCAGCCACCTTGGCGAAGAGTTGGCGGGTGTCGATCTCCACGCCGTCCCGGTAGGACTCCTGGCCGAACTGGACCACCAGCGGGACGACGGTCACGTGGTTGGCTGCCAGCAGTTCCGGGGTCAGGTCTGCGGTGGAATCGGTGAAGATGCGAATGGAGTGCATGGTGTGAACGACCTCCAGGGTCATGCTGTCTGCTCGTATGACGGTTTCTCTCTATAGTACCACGCCGGCGGGTGTGGGGGGAGGGGAATTGCCTGGGGTGTGGGATTCTGGGTGGTCCTGTAGAAGGGTTGTGGTTCCCCTGTAGAAGGGTCGCGGTTCTCCTGTAGAAGGGTCGCGGTTCTCCTGTAGAAGGGTCGCGGTTCTCCTGTAGAAGGGTCGCGGTTCTCCTGTAGAAGGGTTGTGGTTCTCCTGTAGAAGGGTCGCGGTTCTCCTGTAGAAGGGTTGTGGTTCTCCTGTAGAAGGGTTGTGGTTCTCCTGTAGAAGGGTTGTGGTTCCCCTGCAGAAGGGTCGTAGGTCCTCTGTAGAAGGGTCGCGGTTCTCCTGTAGAAGGGTCGCGGTTCTCCTGTAGAAGGGTCGCGGTTCTCCTGCAGAAGGGTCGCGGTTCCGCCAGCGAGATCGGGGAGTTAGAAATTCAGTCGGAAAATAGCGACAGGGAGGAAGGATAATTAGCTTTCTAGATCTAATAGTATATTCCGACTAGAAGGGTTGGGAGGGAAGCGCATGAAGAAACGGGCTGAGCGAACAGGGCAGGCGAAGCAGGTGGGTACAGCGCGGGTAGACCAGGAACTGCTGATGCGAGAGATCATCTCCCGCATGGAAGAGATTGCGGTGTCTCACATGCCAATGGATGACTCCGAACTGGACAAGGCGATTGACAGCGCACAAGAGGTTCCGGTTTCCGGCAATGCGGTGGAATTGCATGTCCTGCAGAACCCTCCTGTGTGCTACGCGTCAGCGCTGGGGATGGTTCGCAGCAACACGGGCTCCCAGCTCCTGGCGGGCGTTGCAGCCTCGGATCACAAGCTGCCCTCCCCCCGCTTCGGCGCTTTTCACGTGATCTTCAGTGACGAGGCGCGGACCGCCATCTGTATTCCAAAAGAGAAATACGAGTCGACGAACGAGATGCACTACCGGGTGACCTGGCTGAAGGATGGGAGTGAGTGGCGCTGCGAGATGGCCGCCCTTCTGAAGCAGAAGGGGTGGATGGCGCCCGTGAAGAAGGCCTATGAGGTTCCGGTTTTCATCCGGAGGAACCACCCGAAGTATGGATCCTGCCTGGTCCTCTGGTTCAAGGAGGCCGAGTTGGTGGAATCCGAGTACGTAAGGAGGAAGAAGTCGGAGGAGGAAAACGCTGTACAGAATGCCGCAAGAGCGGCAGCCAAGGCGGCTGCGGAGGCGGCAACAAAGGGAGCTGCAGAGGCGGCGGCAAAGGCGGCAGCAAAGGCGGCTGCAGAAGCGGCAGCAAAGGCTGCGGAAGAGAAGGCAGCAAAGGCGGCTGCGGACGCCGTAAAGGCTGAGGAAGAGAAGGCGGCAAAGGCGGCGGCAAAAGCGGCTGCAGAGGCCGCAAAGGCTGAGGCAGAGAAGACCGCGCAGGCCACGGACGAGACCAAGCCCTCGGGCTCAAGTGAGAGTAACGCATAGGTATGAAGTGGGGCGTCCCCGGCGGGGGCGCCCTTTTCCGCGCCCGCCCACCACCAACTCGCGAGGAATGAGGGTGGTGGTCGTCGAACCATTCGGATTGTCATGAGAGAAGGAGGAGACCGCTTGATCAAGGACCGGCGCATCTACACCGTCTTCGCCCTGATGATTGCCAGCTTCCTGACCGCGGTGGACGTCACGATCGTGGACACCGCCATGCCCCGGATTGTCGGCTCGCTGGGCGGCTTCTCCCTGCTGACCTGGCTGGTGACCGCCTACATGCTCACCTCCACCGCGACGGTGCCGGTATATGGCAAGCTGGCAGACCTCTTCGGTCGGAAGACCACCTTTACCATCGGGGCGGTGATCTTCGTCGGTGGCTCGGCCCTCTGCGGCTTGGCGCCGAGCATGGGGATGCTGATCTTCTTCCGGGCGTTGCAGGGGCTGGGGGCGGGCGCCATCCAGCCGGTGGTCCAGACGATCCTGGGCGATATCTTCACCCCCGCCGAGCGCGCGAAGATGCAGGCCTGGTTCTCCGCTGTCTGGGGCTTCTCTGCCCTGATCGGTCCACTGGTGGGCGGCCTGTTGACCGATTACCTGTCCTGGCGCTACCTCTTCTACATCAACCTGCCGCTGGGCGCCCTGGCCATCTTCATGGTCTGGCGGTTCTTTGACGAGCAGGTGACCCAGAAGCGAGTGAATGTTGACTACGTGGGTGCCATCACCCTGACGTTGGGCATGTCCCTGCTCCTGCTGGCCCTGCTCTCCGGTGGCACCCACTACCCGTGGACCTCCTGGCAGGTCCTCGGCATGCTCACGGGGGCTGTGCTCTTCCTGACCATCTTCCTGATCGCACAGGCACGGGTAGCGGATCCGATCATGCCACTGGCGCTCTTCAAGGAGCCGGCCATCGGCTTTGCCGTGCTCTCGTCCTTCATGGTGGGCGGCGTCATGTACGGCACGTCGGTCTATCTGCCGATCTGGGCCCAGGGTGTTCAGGGCTTCTCCGCCACCCGCTCCGGTGCGTCGCTCCTCTGGCTCTCCGTCGGCTGGCCGATCGCCGCCGTGCTGGGCGCCAAGCTGATCATGCGCATGGGCGTCCGCCCTTCCGCCCTGCTCGGACTGGGGCTGAACGCACTGGGATCGGTCTTCCTGGTGCTCCTTGGCCGGACCATGCCCCAGATCCCGGAGGTCCTGCTCGCACTGGTCACCTTCACCATTGGTGCCGGGATGGGCTTCTCCTCGGTCGCCTTCGTCCTCGGCGTGCAGAACGCGGTCGACTGGACCCGCCGTGGCGTGGCCACCGCATCGCTCCAGTTCATGCGGACCCTGGGCGGCCTTGTCTGGGTCTCCGCCATGGGTGCCGTCATGAACCTCGTGCTGCTGGGCGGGCTACAGCAGATCCCGGGCATATCCGCCACGACCACGGCGGAGGCGGGCGAGATCGCCAACAAGCTCCTCGACCCGGTCTCCCGGGCTGAGCTGCCGGTGGCGCAGATCGAGGCGATGGCCCGGGCCCTGGCCGGCGCCCTGCGGGATGTCCACCTGGTGGTGATGCTTGCGGCCGTCGCATCCCTGGCAGCGGCCTGGCTGATGCCCAACGTGAAGTTCCAGCAGGCCGGGCAGCAGCACCGGCCGCAGCCTCAGACGACCGCGGGGCACTAGCACGCAAAGCTCGAGCGAAGCCAGGGAGAGCGTTCCCTGGCTTTTTCGCGATGTCATGGAACGTTTTGGCCCCCCGGGCTGTCTATGGGGTGAACACGGTGGCGCCGCCGTGGGAGGAGGAGATTCACTACGATGTTCCGCAGACGGATCGACGAAGAGTTCTTAGCCCTGCTCCGCCCCCAGGAGCCCAAGCTCTTTCGCATCGCCCGGGCACTGACCGGGCAGGAGGCTGACGCCTGGGATCTGTTGCAGGAGAGCACCCTGCTTGCGTATGACCGGTTCGGGCAGCTGCGCGGCGGCCCGGACGCGTTCGGCCCCTGGATTCGGCGGATCCTGGTCAACACGGCGAAGAACCACCTGGTCCAGCGAAACCGGGTGGTCTTGCTGGAGGCGATGGAGGCCGAGGTCGGCTTTGATCCATCGCCCGGGCCCGAAGAGCTGCTTGATCAGCGGCTCCTCTGGGACGAGGTGATGAACCTGGAACTCCATCACCGGCAGGTTCTGACCCTGCGGTTCCTGCTTGATCTCCCGGTCGATGAGATCGCCACCTTGCTTGACCTGCCCGCGGGTACGGTCAAGTCCCGCATTCACCGGGCCCTGGCGACCCTGCGCCAGCGGCTTCAACCCAGCGCAGAAGGAGCAGTGATTCAGCGATGAGCATCGAACAGAGACTGTCTGCCAACGCCGAGGCGTGGCTTGAGCAAGAGGTAGCATCCTCCGAGCGCATGGACAACCTGGAGGCCTTAGTCCGGCAGCGCAGCCGGCTCTCCAGAAAGCGCTGGGTCGGGGTTGCCGCTGCGGTGGCGGCGGCGGTTACCATCACCCTGATGGGCCCCACCCTGGTCTCAGTGGCCGCAGACCTGCCCTGGATCGGTCCGTATATCGCCCGCATGGCTGCGCACGACGAGGGCGCCCACTGGGCTGAGCAGCGGGGCTACCTGGCACCGGTCATCGCCAGCGCAAGTGATAACGGGTACACCCTTCGGGTGGAGGGCGTGCTCGCCGACCCGGCTCGGACCATCATCTACTATTCAGTGGAAGGTCCGGAACTCAAGGATCCGATGATGCCCCCCACCACGGAGGTCGGCTTCGACCCAGAGCGATCGCTGGCCCACTCTGGTCGCCACGAGGTGGTCGATGGCAAGTTGATCGGTGAGATTACCACCGCCCCACTGCCCGGGCCCACCGGTACCGTCTACCTGAGGGGCAGGGAGATCAACGGAGTGACTGGCAACTGGTCGCTGTCGTTCGATGTCTCACGGACCGACCTGAGTGGCCTGGCGCGGGAGTATCCGGTGGACCAGCACTGGCAGGGTGAGGGCTACGATCTGCGAATCACCCGGCTTCTGATCGCCCCCACCCAGACCACGGTAGAGGTGGAGGGGTTCGTCTCCTACGGGATCGACCTGCGCCAAGCGGAGCTGGTGGTGGATGGCCAGGCACTGACAGCCATGGGCACCTCCACCGGTGGTGCGAGCACGAATGAGGGCCGCAAGAAGGTCACCTACCGCTACTCCTTTGATCGGATTGATGCCGGTACCGCCAGCACCGCTACCTTCCGTTTGACCGCCCCCGTCCAATGGCAGGAGAGCGACCTGGTCGTGGACCTGAAGCCGGGCGCCCGGGTGGAGAGGCACGACCGGTGGTTCCAGTTCAGCGCCGTCGGGGAGGCGGAAGGGGGGACGCAGATCACCCTCCAGACCGGCTGGCAGCCAGGCATGAGTCTCCAGGACTTCTCCGGCTGGACTGTGATCGGCGCCGGCGGGGTTGAGGAGAGGGTGATCGGGGCCGGCTTGGAGCCCAACGGCGACGGCACCGCCACCCTGACTCTGCAGACCGGGCGACCGGTGCCCGACCCGGCACGGTTGGAGGCCGGATCTGAGGCCGTGGTCATTCCAGGGAGCTTTGAGGCAACGATCTCCCTGAAATAGCGCAGCGCCTGATAGGGCCCCCATCGGATGGGGGCCCTATTTCGTCGCGCCCAACGCACGCCATCTGTTGTAGAATAGGTGGAGCGAGGTGGCATACGATCATGAGCGACTGGCGTGAGAAACTGGCTGGGCTGAACAGGGAACTGCAGGCGCAGGAGAAGCAGGTGGAGGAGGAGAAGGCGGCTGTCCTCAAGGGTTTCCGGAAGCGGCTCGATGAGCTGAAACCGGTGCTGGAGAACGCCAGGGCCTTCGGTGACGCCTTCGGGGTCGATCTCACCTACAAGATAAGCCGTTTTGACGAGCGTTACCCCTCTGTTGAACTGGCGATCCTGAAGCCGGCCCTGCTCTACCGGGCGGAGTGTCGTGACGGGGTGATCACGGAGCGGGTGAAGCAGGGGAACGAGCCGGCCAAGGAGAGCCAGGTGAGCCTCGATTCCCTGGTGGTTAAGCGGTTTGAGCAGCGGGTGACCGCCTGGGTCCAGTCAGCCGCTGAGGCGAACCGGAAGCTGCCCGGGCGGCGAAGCTAACAATTCGGATAGATATGCAACCGTGGGCGCCTCCGGCAGAGTCTTACGTGAGTGAGACGACTCTGTTGGAGGTGCCTCGTTATGAAGAAGCTCACCCTGCTCCTCGCTCTGATCGCCGTTGTAGGGCTGACCGCCCCACCAGCTCGGGCCGACACCATGACCTGCAAGGCGGAGGGATTCCCCGGCTATTGCTTAGAGACCCTGCCCAAGCTGCATTGCTGCTCCGCCGCATTCCTTGGCTGGTCGGAGATCGTCGTCGGGGACAGCTTCCCCGTGGCCGGGCAGGTGGCCCGTATCGAGGGTGAGCCCTCGGTCACTGGCCTGCGAATCGAGTACCCCTCCGGTCAGACCGTCTCCCTCCCGGTCGGTGCGGATGGCCGGTTCCGCGAGATGGTGGCCTTCAGTGAAGAGGGCGCCTACCGGCTCTTCCAGATCACGGGTGACCGCACGATTGAAATGGGCTCCTTCGATGTGGCCTATCGGGCAGAGTTGGTCGAGGGCATGCTGGTTGAGTCCCAGTTCGGCGCCCAGCACGGTCGGAACGCCCTGACCACCGCCATGATCCTCGCCGACCAGCCGGCCGCACTGCGGGTTCGCTTCACCAATGCCCAGGGTGAGCCGGTTCGCTCTCAGACCCTGGCATTGGGTTTCGGCGAGCAGCGCTTCACGACGGATGCGGAGGGCATGGCCACGATCACCTACGATCCGGGGGAGAAGTCGGACTACCAGATCGAGCGGCTCTACCCCGGGCTGGCGCTGATCAGCTATCGGGAGATCAGCGTGGACGGCCTTGGTCGGGTCTCCGGGCTCCCCGGCGGCGAGGTCACGGCGGTTCGGGAGAACGGCCGCTGGTACTTCCCCCTGAAGGCTTTTCTCGAAGCCGCATCGCCCATGCGTTTCCGGGATCAGGTCACCTGGAACGGCGAGACCCGTACGGTTCGGGTTGACGGGATCTCGATCATGATCGACACCGGGCTGGTACTGGGCTACCCGGACTTCCGGAGCGATCTGTGGGTCCTTAATGGCAGCACCTATATGGAGATGCACTCCCTCATCCGGCTGATGGACCAGCTCGGCATGGCACAGCGCACCGGGGAGTTTGGCTTCCGGCTCAGCCTGGCCCAGGAACCGTAAGGCAGCCGTGCCATAGGTCCCCGGCAACCACCGGGGACCTTTTCTCGTCAATGAGATGAACGGTCTGTCCCACTCGAACGGCGCCATGCGCCTTACTAAGTGAGAGGCCTCTCGGAAGGAGTCACGCCATGAAGATGACTGTGGGTGCGCACCCCAGCCAATCACATGAAACCTCTCTGTGGGAGCGGCACGCGACACGGGTCTATCGCTACCTCCTGCGGTTGACGGGCAACCGGGAGACTGCGGAGGACCTTACCCAGGAGACATTCTTTCAAGCTATTCGGGACCTGCGCCGGGGCGGACAGACGCCGACCAACGAATCGAGTTGGCTCTTCCGCATCGCAACGAACCGGGCCATTGATCACTTCCGCCGTCGCCGCCTGATCGCCTGGCTCCCCTTTGTGGCGGACCGGCACGGGGGGACCACGGGTGATATGGCCGAGCAGATGGCCACGCAGGATCTGGTCTTGGTTGCCCTGCGGAAGCTGCCGCCCGATACCGCCGCACTCCTTCTCCTGAAAGATGGAGAGGGCTTCACCACCCAGGAGATCGCGGCCATGCTCGGCCAGAACTACGAGGCGGTGCGCAAGCGGCTGGCCCGGGCCCGGGAGAGCTTCCGGCTCAAATACCTCCGCCTGAGAGGAGAGGCCCAGTGATGACCTGCACCTATGATCGGGAGCGACTCTCCCTGTACGCCAACGATGACCTGACCCTGCCGGATCGCCGGGAGGTGGAGGCCCATCTTGAGACCTGCGCCGCATGCCGGCGGGTCGTCGATCAGTACCGTGAGGGTGCCGCTGCCATTTCGGCCTCGTTTCTCCACGTCGCGGCGCTGGCCCGGCGGAGGCGGGTCCGCGGGCCCCGCTGGACCCTCATGACCGCGACCGCTGCGGCGGTCCTGCTGGTCATGGTCGCCGCCGTCCCCGAGGCCCGTGCCGGTGTGGCCAAGGTCGCCTCCCAGCTCTTCGGCTGGCACTCGATCACCGTCCGGCAGGAGCCAACCGTCTGGCCGCCTATGGAACCGGGCGGAGAGCCGCAGGTGGTGGATGACGCCACCGTCTCCTACGACCGGGAGATGGCCCGTACCAACGTTGAGCCGACCGACAAGCTGACGACCGACAGCCTGGCCAAGGCCCGGGAGTACCTGGGTCACGGTGTCGCCCTGCCGCCCGATCTCGAGGGGCAGGAGATGTACCTCTACAAGATCGAGGACAAGCAGGGCAGCCTGGTCATGGTCGGGCTCTCCGAGCCGAACATCGGGTTCTGGGCCCGCTACCGGCCCGACGGCCAGTTCGAGCAGGTGAGCGCCACCTATGGCAGCGGTTTTGATGTCACCACGGAGGAGACGAGCCTGGGCGGTCGGCCGGCCCGGATTGTGACCGCCACCCAGAAGAGCGGCAAGGCGAGCGTGGAGATCTGGCTCCAGGACGGCAACTGGGTCTACGAGATTCACGGCTACGGGCGGGATCTGCCCAAACTGCTGCACATGGCCGAGTCGATGGATTAGCACTGAACCCCGGGGGGTGACCTCGGGGTTTTGTGCATCCTAGCAACGAGGGCCAGCAAAAGTTGGGGGCTGATTGCGAATTGGCGGCAGATGAGCAACACCCAGACAGCCGCTGCCATCGACCAAAGGAAAGAGGTGCCGGACGAGCACCTCACGGCCCCGCGAAAGGAGGGACCCACTTGGCGATCCTATCGGATGCCCACAAGCAGAAGGTCAAGGAGATGTTCGATGCCCAGTTGAAGGGACCGGTTGAAGTCCTGCTTTTCCACGTCGACAGCGACGAGCAGACCAGCCAGTTTACCGACGCGACCCGCGAGATCGTGACCGAGTTGGCGGCTCTGTCTGACGGAAGGATTACTCTGAAGGAAATGCCGCTTGCCGATCACGCCAATGTGGCTAAGTCGTACCAGATCGAAGAGGTCCCCTCGATGGTCCTGTTGGGTGAGGGTGGCACCGACACCCACATGCGCTTCTACGGAGCGCCGTTGGGCTACGAGTTCATGGTCCTGCTCGAGGACCTGATCGATGTCTCCAGCGGCAAGACTCGTCTGTCCGACCCGATTCGGCAGCAACTCCAGGCGATCCAGCACCCCGTTTCGATCCAGGTCTTCACGACCCCTACCTGACCCCACTGCCCCCAGGCGGTCCGCCTGGCACATATGGCAGCCCTTGAGAACCCGAATATCACCGCCTACGCGGTCGATGCCACCGAGTTCCCCGAGCTCTCCGACAAGTACGGGGTCAGCGCCGTTCCTCTCACGGTGGTCGATGGTGCCACCCAGGTCACCTTCACGGGCAAGTACCCCGAGAGCCGGTTCCTGGCCGAAATCCTGAAGGCGGTCGGCTCCTAATCATAACGCAGAGAAAGACCGGGCATTCCCCGGTCTTTCTTCGTTCCAATGAGGTCACCCCCATCGGACGGGGAGCAGCACTTGAGCACCAATAGTCTACTAGTAGCATCGACAAATGACGCGAAGAGGTCATCTACGCTGGGGAGGAAATCCGAACCCACACCGAGAACCAGGAAGGCAATAAGTTAGCTCAATACAAACAAAGACAAATAGTCCATTTTCAACCAGTCGGGGGGAGGGAGAGGAGGTGCTCATCGTGGGGGAACGCCAACGCATTATCCAGGAGTATGTGCCTGGCAAGCAGGTGACCCTGGCCCACGTGATTGCGCATCCTACCCGTGAACTCTGTGAACGACTGGGCATCGAGCAGGCTGGGGCAATTGGGATTATGACCATTACCCCTGGAGAGGGGGCCATTATTGCCGGAGATCTGGCTACCAAGGCGGCGGCTGTTGGGGTTGCCTTCCTGGACCGATTCAGCGGAGCCCTGGTAATCGTTGGCGATGTGGCCAGCGTAGATACCGCCGTTCAGTCGGTCAATTCGATACTGGGGGAGGGCCTTCTCTTTACGCCGGCAGCTATCACCCACTCGTGAACCGGCGCGAACCCAAGAGGAGGGGGTGAGGCAGCAATGTTGCCCCTACGGCTCGTCGTGGCCATGGCCGGCGAAGAAGAACGTCAGGAGATATCGGGCCACCTTGTCCAGTTCGGATGCCTTGTGGTGGGGCAGACGGGTGACGGTGTCTCCGTACTGAACCTGAACCGGTCCTTGCAGCCTGACGCGATCATACTCGGCGCGCACCTGTCTGGTCTTCCAGCCGGGAAGGTGGTCGAGCAGATCCTGAGCGAGCACAGAACCGGACTGGTCATGGTGGTCGAGACGGATCAGGTCGAGCTGGCGCGATCCTGGGTGGGCCGTGGGGTGAGCGGATGCCTGCTCATGCCGGTCAATCCCGGTGAGCTCCTGCTTGCGGTTGAGATCGCCGCTCGACAGCAGGCCGAGAGGCTCGCTCTGACCCGCAGGGCGCTAACCGCAGAACGGCGGCTGGCCGAGCGCCAGCTCGTGGAGCGGGCCAAGGCGTTGCTCATGGAGCAAGAGGGGATCACGGAGCATGAGGCATACAGGCGGCTCCAGCGGTTGAGCATGGAGAGTCGCAGCCAGTTGGGCTCCGTCGCCCATACCCTTCTGCTGGCGTACTCACAGCATTAGCACCGGTCATCTCTACAACTGAATTCGCGCGGACAACGGCGTCCGCACTGGCACTGAGGCCTCAGCTTTCCCTCCGCGGGAAGGCTGGGCCTCGTTTGTCTTCTCAGAGAACGGGGGGATGCCAGGCCATGACCAAGTATCGCGCCGAGGACCGTGTCCGGGAGAGTATCACAAGCCTCGGCATTGACATTGGTACCACGACAACCTGCCTGATCATCAGCCGGTTGGCCACGGCTCGCCTTGGCGGAACCCACGCCATGGCCAGGGTGGAGATCGTCGACCGGCAGGTGGTCTACCGCAGCCCGGTGGTCTTCACTCCCGTCACGGACCAGAACCTGCTGGACAGCGAGGCGATCTTCGGCTGGGTGAACGGGCAACTGGAGCAGGCAGGACTGGCCTGGGGGAAGGTCGACTCCGGGGCGGTGATCATAACCGGGGAGTCGGCGCAGCGGGCGAATGCCCAAGCGGTGGTGTCGGAGCTAGCCGATCGCGCCGGGCGCTTCGTGGTGGCGACCGCCGGCCCCAGCCTTGAGGCGATCCTCGCCGGCAGGGGTGCAGGGGCGGCGACCCTCTCCCGGCAGGGAAGACGGGTACTCAATCTGGATGTGGGCGGAGGCACGACCAACGGGGTCCTCTTCGCCGACGGGGAGCCCGCTGCCACCCTATGTGCCCATGTCGGCGGGCGACTGGTGCGCCTGGATCCATTCTCGGCTCGGATTCTGAGCATCTCTCCTCCCGCTCAGCGGGTGGTGGATGAGCTGGGGCTGGACCTCAGAGCCGGTGCCCGGGCTGACCCGGCACAGCTCTGGCTCCTCTGCACCGCCATGGCCGAGGGGCTCGATCAATTGCTGCAGGGCGGGCAACCCAGCGCGGTCGCCAGGGCGCTTCTGATCGGTCCGCCTCTGGCAGGCCCCGTACAGGCGGAGCAGGTCACCTTCTCGGGTGGCGTGGGAAGGGAGATCTACCAGGAGAGCCCTCCCACCTCGCTGGCGGATGTGGCCCGGTACGGCGACATTGGACCGATGCTTGCCGCGGCCCTTCGACAGGGGCCGACCATCCGCCGCTTCCACCTGCGGGAGCCGCCTGAGACGGTCTACGCGACCGTGATTGGAGCGGGTATGGAGGTGCTGGAGCTGTCGGGCTCTACCATCTTCCTGCGCGCCGAGGGGTTTCTCCCGATCCACAACCTACCCATGGTGCGGCCTCCAGGCCTCCTGCTCACCGCTCCGCCGGATCAGATCGCCCACCGGATCATGGAGGCGCTGACCTGGTTCGGCACGGAGGGCACCGGGCCAGATCAGCCTGTGGCCCTGGCTATACCCGGCCTGAAGCATCCCAGCTTCGCCCGGGTGGTCAACATGGCTCAGGGGATCGCCCACGGCGTAGCGGGGCTGGTGCAACGGCAGATGCCTGTGGTGGTTGTGCTGGAGGAGAACATCGGCAATGTGCTGGGCAACAGCCTGGCAGAGCTCCTGCCACGGGGCCATCCCCTGATCTGCATCGATCAGATCCGTGCGGGAACGGGCGATTACATTGACATCGGTGAGCCGTTGTACGGGGGCATGGTGGTCCCCGTGGTGGTCAAGAGCCTCGTGTTTCATACCTGACGTTCAGAGTAGGGAGGGAAAGGGATGATTCTCAAGACCACGCTGCGCGGCCAGGTCTTCCAGTTCGGGTCGGTCAAGGAGGTGCTGGCCAAGGCGAATGAACTGCGGTCCGGCGACGTTCTCGCCGGTGTTGCGGCCCAGTCGGACGCAGAGCGTATCGCCGCCAAGCAGGTCCTGGCCCATCTGACCCTGGAGGACCTCCGGGACAATCCGGTGATCCCCTATGACGAAGATGAGGTCACCCGGGTGATTCAGGATCAGGTCAACGAGCACACCTTTGCGGAGATCAAGGGCTGGACGGTAGGGCAACTCCGGGAGTACATCCTGTCCGACGGGGTGGACTCCGCGGAGATCGATCGGATCAGCCGGGGTCTCACCTCAGAGATGGTCGCGGCGGTGGCCAAGCTCTGCTCGAACCTGGACCTGATTTACGGTGCCAGCAAAATCCGCCGTGTGGGCCACTGCAACACTACGCTCGGGCTTCCGGGCACGCTTTCGGCCCGGCTCCAGCCCAACCACCCGACCGACAGCGTAGACGGCATCCTCTCCCAGGTGATGGAGGGGCTCGCCTACGGTGTGGGCGACGCGGTGATCGGCATCAACCCGGTGATCGATGACACGGAGAACGTCTCCCGGCTGCTATGGGCGACCTACGACTTCATGCAGAAGTGGGAGGTGCCGGCACAGCACTCCGTCCTGGCCCATGTCTCGACGCAGATGCGCTGCATGCGGGACGGGGCGCCGGTCGGTGCGGTCTTCCAGTCGCTGGCGGGCTCTCAGAAGGGGAACGAGGCCTTCGGCATTACCGTGGCGATGCTGGATGAGGCGTACAGCCTTGTGCGCAAGTACGGGACGGGCAAGGGGCCCAACCTGATGTACTTTGAGACCGGCCAGGGCGCTGAGCTCTCTGCCGATGCGCACCATGGTGCGGACCAGGTGACGCTGGAGGCTCGCTGCTACGGCCTCGCGAAGCGCTACCAGCCGCTCATGGTCAACACGGTGGTCGGGTTCATCGGGCCGGAGTACCTGTATGACTCCAAGCAGGTGACCCGGGCCGGGCTGGAAGATCACTTCATGGGTAAGCTGACCGGCATTCCCATGGGATGTGACGCCTGCTACACCAACCATATGAAGGCCGATCAGAACGATATCGAGAACCTTGCGGTCCTTCTGGCCGCGGCCGGCTGCAACTACTTCATGGGCGTACCGATGGGCGATGACCCGATGCTGAACTACCAGTGCACCGGATTCCATGAGACGGCCACACTGCGCGCACTCCTCGGTCTGCGGGCCGCTCCGGAGTTTGACCGCTGGCTGCAGAAGATGGAGCTGATCGACGGCTGCGGACGGCTGACCGCTCGGGCCGGCGATCCGACCATCTTCCTGTCCAAGTGAGGAGGGGGAAAGGATGACCTATTCGGAAGCTGAACTGCGACAGATCGTCAGCGAGGTACTCGCCCGACTCGCTGTCAAAGAACCGGAGCCTCCGGTCCCCGAGGCGCCCGAACCCGCCACCGAACCGGAGGTCTACGATGGCCTTCCTGATGTGACCGCCTATGAACTGACAGATGTGCACTTTCTGCCTCACGCGGCCGATCCCGAGGGGATGGTGGCCCTGAGGCGCACGACCCCCGCACGGATCGGGATCTGGCGGACCGGCCCCCGGTACCTGACCGAGCCCTGGCTCCGGTTCCGGGCCGACCATGCCGCCGCCCGCGATGCCGTTCTGACCGAGGTGGATGAGCGGCTCCTGGAGGAGATGAACCTCTTCGCTGTTCAGACCCTGGTGAACGACAAGGATGAGTACCTGACCCGTCCGGATCTGGGGCGCCGCCTCTCGGAGCAGGCCAAGGCAACGATCAAGGAGCGGTGCATCTTCCAGCCACAGGTCCAGGTGGTGGTGGTCGACGGGCTCTCATCCACCGCGATCGAGGCGAACATTCGCGACTTCCTGCCGGCCCTGATGCAGGGGCTCCAGAGTGTGGGTCTGACGGTAGGGACCCCCTTCTTCGTCAAGTACGGCCGCGTGGCCGTCATGGACGAGATCGGCGAGATCCTGCAGCCCGATCTGGTCGTGGAGGCGGTGGGCGAGCGCCCCGGCCTGGTTACGGCGAAGTCGATGAGCGCCTACATGTGCTATCAGCCCCGCATCGGCACCATCGAGTCGGATCGGTCCCTGATCTCCAACATCCACCCGGGCGGGATGCCTGCCACGGAGGCGGGCGCTGCGGTGGCCGCTTTCCTGAAGCGGATGTACGACAACAAGGCCAGCGGCACCAAGCTGGCGGCCATGTAAAGGGAAGGAGGCATGAGCGTGTACGGATTCAAGCCTATCCGGGCAGAGGTCCTGGCTGTGAAGCTCATCCCCAACATCAACAGTGGGATGGCTGAGAAGTTGAACCTGAAGCCCAATCAGAAGTCCCTGGGTATGCTGACTGTCTCCATCGATGATGTAGGTTACACCGCGGTCGATGAAGCGACCAAGAAGGCGGATGTTGAGGTCGTCTACGCCCGGTCGTTCTACGCCGGCGCCGCGCACGCCTCGGGTCCGCTGTCGGGCGAGTTCATCGGCATGCTGGCCGGCCCCGACCCTGCTGAGGTGAAGGCCGGCCTGAAGGCCGCGATCGATCTGATCGAGACAGACGCCTGCTTCTACGCCGCCGATGAGGAGGGCTCGATCGCCTTCTACGCCTACACGATCAGCCGCACGGGATCCTACCTCTCCGCCCAGGCGGGCATTCCCGTTGGCTCGCCCCTCTCCTATCTGATCGCCCCGCCCATTGAGGCGATGTTTGCACTCGATGCGGCGATCAAGGCGGCTGAGGTGAAGATGGTCAACTTCTTCGGCCCGCCCAGCGAGACCAACTTCGGCGGCGGCCATCTGACCGGCACCCAGTCTGCCTGCAAGGCGGCCTGCGATGCCTTCGCCGCCACGGTGATGGAGGTCGCACGCTACCCCAAGCGCTTCTAGGCGTCCGATACGCCCACGATGGGGGGGTGAACGATGCAACGCGAAGCCCTGGGGTTGATTGAAACCCGCGGCATGGTCGCCGCTGTCGAGGCGGCAGATGCCTCCGTGAAGGCGGCCAATGTCCGACTGGTCTGTTGCGAAAAGGTGAAGGGTGGCCTGGTGACCATTCAGGTCCTCGGGGATGTCGGGGCGGTCAAGGCCGCGGTGGATGCCGGATCGGCCGCCGCAGCCCGAGTCGGAACGGTGGTCGCCGTCCACGTGATCCCGCGGCCCCACGAAGAGCTGGTCGAGATGCTCGGGCTCGCTCCGCCGCCCGGCCCTGCCACAGGACCGCGTGCGACCGAGGAGGCAGCCCCGACTGATGAGCTTGAAGCCTTCACAGTCACGGAGCTCCGGCGCGTGGCGCGGGCGCTGCCGTCCATTGGCCTGACCCGGCCCGAGATTCGTGACGCCACCAAGCAGCGGTTGATCCGGGCGATTCGGGCGGCCTCGGCCACAGGAGGAGGTGATCGCTCGTGAAGCTTGACCCAGATCTACGCTCGATCCAGGAGATGAGGGAGGCCGTGGCCTTGGCCTATGAGGCCCAGGCCAGGCTGAGGCAGTTCAATCAGCAGCAGATCGACACGATCGTTGCGGCCATGGCCGCAGCCGGCGAGGAGGCCGCCATGGAACTGGCCGAGGTGGCGGTCGTCGAGACGGGTATGGGGATCGCTGCCGACAAGCGGATCAAGAACCTGCTCTCCACGCGCGATCTCTACCGGCACATCGCCCGGATGAAGACGGCGGGGGTTATCCGCACCGACCCGGAGCTGAAGGTGCTGGAGATCGCAGAGCCAGTCGGTGTGATCGCTGCACTGATCCCGGTGACCAACCCGACATCCACCACGCTTTACAAGGCGATTATCGCCGTGAAGTCCCGCAATGCCATTCTGTTCAGCCCGCACCCGCGCGCCGCCGGTTGCACCGCACAGGCGGCTCGGGTGGTCGCAGAGGCAGCCGTCAGGGCGGGCGCTCCGGAGGGGGTTGTCAACTGCCTCGAGCACCCGACCATGGAGGCGACAACCGCTCTGCTTCATCACCCGAAGGTCTCCCTGATCCTGGCCACCGGTGGGTCGGCCATGGTAAAGGCCGCTTACGCCTCCGGCACCCCGGCGCTGGGGGTCGGTCCCGGCAACGTACCCGCTTTCATCGAGCGGACGGCCGATGTACGCACCGCCGTGAAGCATGTGGTCGCCGGCAAGATCTTTGACCACGGCACGGTCTGCGCCTCGGAGCAGGCGGTGATCGTGGACGAGCCGGTGGTTGAGGAGACGACCGGCTATCTGAAGCGGCTTGGTGGCTACTTCCTGAACCCCGCGGAGTTGGCGCGGGTCTCCGCCGTGGTGGTACGGGGCGACGGGGTGAACCCGGAGGCCGTCGGCCAGTCGGCTCTGCGCATCGCAGAGATGGCGGGGCTGGTTGTTCCGCCCGGAACCCGGCTGCTGATCGCTCCCCTGGAGGGGGTCGGCCCTGCCTACCCGCTCTCCCGGGAGAAGCTCTGCCCGGTCCTCGCCTTCTACACGGCTCCTGACTGGAAGGCCGCCTGCGAACGCTGCGTGGAGGTTCTCCGCTTCGGGGGAATCGGTCACACGCTGGCAATCCACTCCCGCGACGAGCAGGTGATCATGGCGTTTGCCATGGAGAAACCGGTCTTCCGCATCCTGGTCAACACGCCGGCCACCCACGGGGCGGTTGGTGCCACCACGGGCCTTCCGCCGGCGATGACCCTCGGTTGCGGCACGTGGGGCGGCAGTTCGACGGCTGACAACGTCGGACCGCTGAACCTGATCAACGTCAAGCGGCTGGCATACGGGATCCGTGAGCCGGAAGAGCCAGCCTTGACCAGCCCAACCAATCCACCTGTCGATGAGATTGAGCGTGTCGTCCGTGCCGTGCTCGTTGCGCTACAGCATCGCTAAGCCAAAGGAGGATTCGAAATGAGTGAGATGATCGCCCTCGGCATGATTGAGACCAAGGGACTGGTTGCATCCATTGAGGCGGCCGACGCGATGGTCAAGGCGGCGAATGTCACCTTGATCGGACGGGTGTTGGTGGGTGGCGGTCTGGTCACCGTGATGGTCCGCGGCGATGTGGGCGCTGTGAAGGCTGCGACCGATGCCGGCGCTGCCGCGGCAGGACGGATCGGGGATCTGGTCTCTGTCCACGTGATCCCGCGGCCTCACGGCGATGTAGAGCTAATCCTTCCCAAGAAGGAGTAAGCAGCCCCCGCAGCCTCCCCGCTGCGGGATAAAGGGGTGAAGCCTGTGGCTGCACTGACCGAGTTGGAACTGAGACAGATGATCAAGGAGCGGGGCGAGCTGGAGTCGATCACGGTGCGCCCCGGCACGCTGATCACCCCGGCAGCCCGACAATTCCTGCAGGAACGCCGGATCAAACTCGTTGTCGGGGAGGCGGCGACGCCCGCCCTCCCCGGCGCTTCGCCCCCGGCAGAGCAGGCCGGTACGGCCACCGCTGCGGCGTCGAAGCCCGAGTACCTGACCCACCTGCACGGCCGGGAACTGGTGCCCAAGACGCACCCGAGGATCCGGCTGCGTGGCCAGTTGGACAGCCTGGAGGCCCACATTCTGCTGGCCCGGGTGACGGCCCGCAAGATGGGATACCCGGATATCGACAAGGGACTGGGGGAGGTCCTCGGCCTGGTACGCCGGATGCTCCGGGCCGAGGTGCTGGAGGAGCCGTTGCCCGCCGTCTCCCTGCTGGGGCTGAACGAGGGCGAACTGCGCCGCTACTCCCACAACCCGCGGCTTCACCTGGGCGTAGACCATTTCGTGCCAGAGGCAGAGCAAGGTGAGCTGATGGTCTGGCTCAACCTGGTGCGGACCCAGGTCCGCGAGGTAGAACTCCAGGCGATGCACACCTTCTGGCGGGAGGGCGAGTCCCCTGACCGGCTGGACATTCTTCAGGGGCTGAACCGGCTCTCCAGCGCTCTCTACATTCTCATGTGCCGCGCAGTGGCGGCGGGGGAAAGGGGGGCACGGTGAGCATGGCGACCCATCCGTACGGAGGCGCGGAGATCCCGGTTGGGGTCTCGGCTCGCCACTGCCACCTCTCCGCTGAAGACGCAGCGGTGCTCTTTGGGCCTGGCGCTGCACTGACCCCGGACTCTCCCCTCTCCCAACCCGGCCAGTTCGCCGCAAAGGAGCGGCTGGTGGTGGCCGGTCCCCGAGGGGCGATTGCCGGGGTCCGGGTCCTGGGCCCGACTCGTGCGCTGACCCAGGTGGAACTCTCCGTGACCGATGCCATAACCGTTGGCCTGCGCCCTCCGGTGCGCGAGTCAGGGGTGCACCGGGGCACGCCCGGTCTGGTCCTGATCGGCCCCTGCGGCTCGGTTACCCTCGAATCAGGCGTGATCATCGCCCAGCGGCACATCCACATGCACCCGGATGATGAACGCCGGTTTGGTGTCCGCAACGGGAATCTCGTCTGGGTGGCCGCGGCGCTGGGAGATCGCCGGTTGGTCTTCGGCGACGTGCTGGTGCGTGTGAGTGAACGGTACCGGCTTGAGTTCCACATTGATACCGACGAGGCCAACGCCGCTGGGCTTCGCTCGGGGGAGACGGTGGTGTTAGTCAAGCCATGATGAACATACAGACGGACTGGCTCCAGCGAGCCAACGAGCTGGTAGCCACCCTCACCCGGAGCATGTCCGGCCCCCCAGTTCCCACGACAGGCACCCTCTACACCGGGGTTGACCTGGGGACCGCCTATGTGGTCCTGACGGTGGTGGATGGCGAGGGAAGACCCGTCGATGCCGCTTACACCTTCGCCCAGGTGGTGCGTGACGGCCTGGTGGTCGACTATGTCGGCGCGGTCAACACCGTGCGGCGGCTGAAGGCGGAGTTGGAGGAGCGCGTGGGCCGGGAGCTTTCGGCGGCGGCTGCGGCCTATCCGCCCGGGACCGGCCGGCGGGACGTGCAGACCCACCGGTATGTGACCGAGGCCGCCGGGTTTGATGTGAACGCCATGGTGGATGAGCTCGACGCCGCAAACCTGGTCCTTTCCATTCAGGATGGGGCCGTGGTAGATGTGGGCGGTGGCACGACCGGGGTCGCCGTGCTCAAGGAGGGGCGGGTAGTCCATCTGGCCGATGAGCCCACCGGTGGTACCCACTTTAGCCTGGTCCTGGCCGGGGCGCACAAGATCACCCTGAACGAGGCCGAGGAGATGAAGAAGGATCCGACCCAACAACGGAGCGTGCTCCGGCTGGTCACCCCGGTCATTCAGAAGGTGGCCTCCATTGTGCAGCGGCACATCGCCCCTTACGAACCTGAGCAGGTCTACGTGGTGGGCGGCACGGCACGGCTCAAGGGCTTTGAAGAGGTCCTGGCCGGTGAGCTGGGGCGCCCGGTGGTAAAGCCCGAGGATCCCATGTTTGTGACGCCGTTGGGCATCGCCCTGGCGTCCATGAGGGCGGGTGAGCAGAGATGATGACGGATGAGTTGATCGATCGCATTGTGGCCGAGGTCTGCCGGCGGTTACAGGCCGAGTCTCCAAGCCAGTCCCCGAGTCAGTCCCCGAGTCAGTCCCCGAGTCAGTCCCCGAGTCAGTCTCTGCCATCGCCGCCTCCCGGGCCGAGGGTGCTGGCGCTCTTCACCGGGGGGGATCAGCGGCTGGCGGAGGCCACTTCGGCGGTGATGGACCTGGTCCGCGCCGGATCGGAGGTCAAGATCGTCTGCACGGAGTCCGCGGTCGGCATTCTCGGCCCGCACCGGATCGAGCAGCTGGCCGCCGTTGGTGAACTGATCGCCACCTGCACGGAGCAGACCCTGTACGGATTGGTTCACTGGTCTGAGGTCGTCGCCGTTCCTGTGCTCACGCAGAACACACTGGCCAAGGCCGCTCTGGGCATCCGGGACTCTATGGCATCCAACCTGCTGGCCGGGGCGATTCTCATGGGCCGGCGCATTGTCGTCTGCCCGGACTCCGCTGTCCCCGCGCAGGCGCCGGCTCCCTACCGGACGATGCTGACCGGCTATCTCGACCGGTTGCGCGACTACGGCGCTGCGGTCGTGCAGGTCGGCGACCTGGCCGGGGCCGTCCTCGACCTCCCCACGCCCTCCCAGTCATGCGGGACGGTCAGGCGGCCCCTGGTCAGCGCAGCCGAGGTGGAGAGCGCTGCCCGTTCAGGGCAGACGAGCCTGGCGGTGGAACCCGGCGCGATCGTCACCCCCCTGGCCCGGGACCTCTGCCGGGACCTGGGGATCACCCTGATCGAAGTCCGGCCGGATGAGGGGAGGGATACCCGTGCGACTCGCTAAGGTGGTAGGCCATATCTGGGCCACCCGGAAGGAGGAGAGCCTGACCGGGCTCAAGCTCCTGGTCGTTCAGGCGATCGACCTGCAGGGGCGCCTCGTGGACCATCCGATTATCGCCGGAGACCGGATCGGGGCGGGAGCCGGTGAGACGGTGCTTCTGACCAGCGGCAGTTCTGCCCGCAAACCGATCAACGATTCGGTTCCGGTCGATGCCATGGTGGTGGCGATCGTCGACACCGTGGAACTGGAACGGGCCAAGATTCTGACCACGGAGCCCGTCCCGGAGTAGAGGGGGTGAGCCTGTGGATGCAGCGACGATCGTCCGGCGCGTCCGGGCGGCTGGGGTGGTCGGGGCCGGCGGAGCTGGTTTTCCGACTCATGTGAAGCTGCAGAGCCAGGTGGAGTGGCTGATCGCCAACGGGGCGGAGTGTGAGCCCCTGCTCTATGCCGACCAGGCGCTCATGGAGGCCCGCACCGCTGAGATCATTCGCGGGCTTGACCTGGTTCGCTCGGCCACCGGCGCCAGGCGGGTGGTCATCGCCCTGAAGGCTAAGTACAGGGCGGCTCGTACGGCACTGGAGGAGGCCGCAGGCCAGGCAGGAATCGACCTCTTCTTGCTGGACGATTTCTACCCCGCCGGTGATGAGCAGGTGTTGGTCCATCTGATCACCGGCCGGATTGTCCCTCCTGGCGGGATCCCACTGCAGGTCGCCACCCTCGTCCAGAACGTGGAGACGCTCTGCAATATCGCCAGGGCGGTGGATCATGGCGAACCTGTCACCACCAAGTACCTGACCGTCTCGGGCGCCGTTCAGCAGCCGATCTCGGTGCGGGTACCCATCGGCACACCCGTCCAGGAGTTGGTGAGGCTGGCCGGCGGGGCGGCGGTGGATGACCCTGTGTTGCTGGTGGGAGGCGTCCTGATGGGCCACCTGGCCGAGCCGGGAGAGCCGGTCACCAAGCGGACCGGTGGCGTGATCCTCCTGCCTCGAAGCCTCCCCTGGGTTCAGCGGCTGATCCAGCCCTGGACGATCAACAAGAAGCAGAGCATGAACTGCATACAATGCCACTTCTGCACGGAACTCTGCCCCCGGTTTCTCCTGGGACATGCCATCCTGCCCAACCGGCTGATGCTCCAGGCGGGGTACGGGCTGCAGGTTCCCGAGGTGGAGATTGGTGCGCTCCTATGCTGCGAGTGCGGCCTCTGCGAGGCCTTCGCCTGCCCCGAGCTGCTGATGCCCCGGCAGGCGGCCATACAGACCAAGCGGCGCCTCGCGGAGCAGGGCGTGCGATACACGCCTGGCGCTACCCCTGAGCGGGGGGCTCATCCGCTGCTCTCCGAGCGGCGGGTTCCCTCCATCCGGGTCAAGGAGCGGTTGGGGATCGATGGATATGACCGCAAGGCGCCCCTGGTCGACCCGGAGCTGATGGTTCCGACGGTGAGCCTGCTGCTCACTCAACACGTCGGGGCCCCCGCTCTGCCACTGGTGGAGGTGGGCGAGGCGGTCGCCGTCGGGCAACTGGTTGCAGAACCGCCGGAGGGCAGACTGGGCGCCGCCCTTCATGCCAGCATCAGCGGTCGGGTGATCGAAGTCTCCCCGGATGCAATCGTCATCGCTGCGCCGGAGCAGGGAGGTGAGTAGGATGTCGCTGGCTGTTGGCATGATCGAGTCGCTCACCCTTCCCTCCGGTCTCCGCGCGGCGGACGCAATGGCGAAGGCGGGGGCGGTGGAGGTGCTGGTCAGCCGGACGATCTGCCCGGGCAAGTACATCACCATCATCGGTGGTGAGGTCGGGGCTGTTGAGGCAGCCATGCAGGCCGGCACCGCAGAGGCGGGTCCGATGCTGGTTGACCGGCTGCTGCTGGCGAACGTCCACCCATCTGTCCTGCCAGCCTTTCACCTGTCTCTGCCAGATCTCGATGAGTGGGTCGCGGTGGGAGCGGTGGAGACCTTTACGGTGTCCGCGGCGATCGTCGCAGCGGACAGCGCCGTCAAGGCCAGCCATGTCTCCCTGCTGGAGATTCGCTCAGGGATCGGTTACGGCGGCAAGGGATATTTCCTGGTTGCCGGCGGGGTCAGCGCCGTCCAGGCGGCGGTCGAAGCCGGCCTTACTACCCTGCAACCCGGAGCGCTCGTCGATCGGGTCGTGATTCCGAACCTGCACCGCGACCTGATCCGGACACTCTTCTAGCGCAAGGGAGGGATTCCCGTGAAGCGCAGGCTCGTGACACCGAAGGAGGTCCTTGACCTCCATTACGCTGGCGTCTACCACCTGAGACTGCCCCCTGACGCCATCATCACCCCTGGAGCGAAGGACCTGCTGGTCGCCCTTAGCTTCCAGGTAGAGGAGGTGGTGGAGTCCGTCCCGGAGCCGGTACCTGAGGCCGGCGAGGCGGATCGGGCAGTCCGGGAGGTGGTGGAGGCAATGACGCCCGGACTCGCCCCGGACCTGCGGGAAAGGGTGTTCCAGGCGGTACTTCAGGAACTTGCAGAGCGGATGAGATCCTGACCCATCCTGCACCCAAGGTACAGATTCTGGACGCGGTAACAGCGCAAGAAAAGGGGGAGAAGCATGGAAGTTGTCAACCAGGTCATTGTTTGGATCATGGCTATCTTCATGATCCTGGGCGCCGTTGACCGGATCCTGGGCAACAAATACGGCCTGGGCGAGGAGTTCGAGAATGGCTTCAACGCCATGGGAGCACTCACACTCGCCATGGTGGGCGTGGTTTCGGCGGCCCCGGTGCTGGCGGCAATCCTGCGTCCGGTCGTCGTACCGGTCTATCAAGCGCTGGGTGCAGACCCTGCGATGTTTGCCACCACCCTGCTGGCTAATGACATGGGTGGGTATCCGCTTGCGAAAGAGTTGGCACTCTCTCCGGAGGCCGGCAGTTATGCCGGGTTGATCCTCGGGGCGATGATGGGCCCGACGATCGTCTTCTCGATCCCGGTGGCCCTGGGCATTATCAAGCCGGACGACCGTCGCTTCCTGGCGATGGGCATGCTTGCCGGCTTCGTTACCATCCCGATCGGTTGTGTCATCGGTGGCCTTGTGGCCGGATGGGGGATCGGCTTCCTGCTGGTCAACATGATCCCCGTGGCCATAGTGGCCCTCCTGATTGCCCTTGGTCTCTGGATGATTCCAGAGAAGATGGTCTCCGGCTTCCAGTACTTCGGCAAAGGCGTCATGATCCTGATCACCATCGCCCTTGCCGCAATCGTCTGGGAGACGCTGACCGGCGTGGTGGTCATCCCTGGCCTGGCACCGATCACAGACGGCATCCAGATCATTGGTTCGATCGCGATCATGCTGGCCGGCGCCTTCCCGATGGTCAAGTTCATCGTGAAGGTCTTTGACAAGCCGTTGAAGGCACTCGGGCGTTCGATGGGCATGGGAGAGGTGGCGGCAGCGGGTATGGTGGCTACTCTCGCCAATAACATCCCGATGTTCACCATCATGAAGGATATGGATGACCGCGGGAAGATCCTGAACTCGGCCTTTGCGGTCAGCGCCGCTTTTACCTTTGGCGATCACCTGGGCTTCACCGCCGGTGTGGAGCCACAGATGATCTTCCCGGTGATCGTAGGCAAGTTGACGGCGGGCATTACCGCGATCCTGGTGGCCATGCTGTTGGCTAACCGGGCGGCGAGTGCGGGAACCAGGGCTGGCCAGAAGCGCGCAACCGCCTGAGCGATGGCGAAGCGGGCGATTCTCGTTGTCGGCGGGACCGGGTATGGCAAGACGACGCTGCTCCAGGCGCTCTCCGGGGTTCCGATTCACTACCGCAAGACGCAGGCCCTGGAGTTCAGCGCCATCGCGATCGATCTGCCAGGGGAGTTCTGCCAGAAGCCTGGCTATTACGGTGCCCTGGTCACGAGCGCACTGGACGCTGAGGCAATCTGGGTTCTCCAGGATGCTACCGCCTCCATGGCGGGGCTCTGGCCGGAGGTGCTCACCCAGATGCGGCGGCCCAACCAGCCGGTGCGGGGGGTGATCACCAAGGTTGGCCATCCTGCAGCCGATCAGTACCGGGCTGGGCGGCTGTTGGAGACCCTCGGTGTCAGCCCGCCCTACTACCCGGTATCGGCGCTGACCGGCAGGGGGCTTTCCGCCCTGCGGGCTCTGCCGGAGATCGCCCGCCATCTGCAGGCGGCGGCAGGCGAACAGCTATAGCAGTGGGCCGGCAGGTACTTCGCCTGCCGGCCCGGTTTGCTCATAGGCGCCGCTGTAGGAAGTCCACCAGCAGCCGGTAGGTCCGGAGCTGTTTCTCCTGGCTGTGGCCGAAGCCGTGCCCTTCATCGTCATGCTCATGGTACTCGAAGTCGGCCTCCGGCTCCGTGCCCTCCCGCTTGCCCAGTTCAAGGAGCCGCTTCCGTCCATCGACTCGTCGTGGAGGAGGTGGAGGTCGGTGATCCCGACTACGGGGATGCCCACCTTGAAGAGGTCAGGCCTCTTCCCCACCGCCATGAAGGTCATGTACCCGCCATAGGATCCGCCGTAGACAGCGATTCGGTCCGGGTCGACGTAGGGGAGGGTCTTGAGGTATTCGGCGCCGGCCGCAACATCCTCCAGGTCGATCCCGCCCCAGTCCTTCAGGGCCCAGGTACTGTAATACGGGTGAAAGTAGCGGAGGTGCTGGGAGTTCGGGCCGCCGGTCTGCTGTCTCGTAGCTAACGAACAGGTGGGTGTCGTCCAGGACGAACTGTGCGCCGATGGCGAAGCCCGAGGGCCCGGCCTTCACCCGTTGTCATGTCCAGAATCCAGGGACGGTTTGAGAAGGCGAAATCGGTTGTCACAGCCGCCAGCCGTCCGCCAGGGTGCCAGGCAGCGAGGTGCTCCCCGGAGCCCTCCTTCAACGAGAGCAGTCTCCGCATCTCGCTACCGTCTGCCCGCATGAGATAGAGATCACGGTTCTGCAGATTGGCGGTCTCATTGGCTGAGAAGGCGAGGTGCATCTGTCCTGCCCGGTTGGAGGCAACCAACAGGGTCCGGTTGTCCGGCGAGACCGCCCAGGGGTGCTCCTGCGACCTGGGGTCATCGTTCAACTGCTCGACCTGTTGGGCTGTCAGGTCCAGCCGGTACAGGTTGTTCTGCTCGTCACCGTTCCTGTCCTTGCCGAAGATGATCGCGGCATCGTCCCGGGTCCAGGCGTACCCTACGAAAGACGTGTTGGGCATCCTGACATACAGGTGTCAGGTTAGAGGGAGTAGTGTCAAGGTACAGACCAACAGGAGGCGATGGAGGATGACCACACCGATCTGCCAGAGCTGCGCCATGCCCATGACCGCTCCCGAACTCTTTGGCACCGAGTCCGATGGCACCCCGAGCGAGGATTACTGCGTGCACTGTTACCAGAAGGGGGCCTTCCGGATTCCTTCGGAGACCCTGGATCACATGATCGAGTCCTGTGTCCCCTTCCTGGTCAGGGATGAGGGGATGACGGAGGAGAGTGCCCGGCGTCTTCTGCAAGAGCAGTTGCCGCCGCTGAAGCGCTGGCGTACCCGGTAGCCTTCAGCGGGTATGGTTCCCATGCTATAGTAAAGGGGGCGCCGGTCACAGGACTGGCACCCCCTTCGGCGTATCCTCGTATCTCGGGTGGAAAGGCCTGATCACTCATGAAGCTGGAGCGATTGCTGGCGATCGTCATGCTGCTCGCGAATCAGGAACGCATATCCGCTCCAGAGTTGGCAGACCGGTTTGAGGTCTCGGTGCGCACGATCTACCGGGATATCGACTCGATCAACCTCGCGGGCATTCCCGTGGTCACCTACCAGGGGCAGGGTGGCGGTATCGGCCTCGCTCCGGGCTACCGGATTGACCGGAACCTCCTGACCCGAGACGAGTTGGTCTCGGTCTTTACCGCCCTGCGTGCGGCGACCACCTACAGCGACAGGCACGCCGGGGCGATTCTGGAGAAGCTCCGGGTCCTGGTGCCCGAGGCCCGCTCGGACAGCTTCCAGACCAGGCTGCAGCACACGGTGATCGACCTGCGCCCGTGGGGCAACACCAGTGGCCTGCACCGGAAACTGAAGCTTCTGCAGGAGGCAGCCGAATCGCTGCGCACCGTCTCCCTGCTATACTGCAGCACGCGAGGGGAGAGTACACGGCGTGAGGTCGAGCCGCATGTGCTGCTCCTGCGGGCGCAGCACTGGTACCTGTACGGCTTCTGCCGAATGCGCCAGTCCTTCCGGCTCTTCAAGCTCTCCCGGATCCAGGAAGTGGTGCTGCTCGATGACCGGTTTGAGCGGGTCCCGCTCAACCTGGAGGAGGCCCCGTGGGATCAGGCGTGGGAGTCACCATCCGTCGTCGATCTGCACCTCCGGTTTCATCCATCGGCCAGAGTCGCGGTGATCGACTTCTTCGGGGCGGAGAACCTGCCCTCCGATTCGGATCGCTGGTTTGAGATGCGCATCTCCTTCCCCGAGGATGATTGGGTCTACGGATTCTTGCTCAGCTTCGGTCCGAAGGTGGAGGTGCTCGCACCGCCATCGGTCCGGGAGCGAATCCGTCGGATGACCGCCGAGACCTGCGCTATCTACAGCAAAGAGGCTGCGATGGCACCCTTGCCGGTGCTGCCCCGTCACCAAGCATGACCCGCCGGAACTGCTGCACGTTGAGATCGGTGGCGACGCCGGTGGGATGCCAGTGCTTCTTGCAGCCGCAATAGTCGAGCAGGACACACTGGGCGGGCAGACCGAGGGACCGTGCCTTCCAACCGCCGGACAGGAGGGTGGAGACACAGCCAATCCCGACGATGGCAACTCCGTCGGTCTCGTTCCCGGGGAAGGCGGACGATTCGTGGGTGATGATCCGCACTTCGAAGCCGTCTCGCCTGCCCATCTGGGTGAGTTGGTGGACGCGGCAGCCAGCGGCGCATCCGGTGCAGCGGAGGTGGTGGGACGTAGCGGTCGCCTGGCACTGCCCCTCGGGGAGCGCCCGCAGGCAGGCAGGCAACAGAACCGCCTTCTTGGGGGCCTGGAGGAAGGCCTGGCGGTAGGCCTGGTTCATAAGCTCGGCCCCTACCATGTTCAGGTGGTACTCAACTCGGGGGCGACCGGTGGCGATGATATCCTCTCGCCAGCGATGCTCACCCTGCTCCTCCGACAGGTAGCGGTTTACCTGCTCGGTGTACCCACCCAGCACTCTCGTGGATGTACGTTCAAACCACCGCGTGAATGCCAGCACGGCGGCGATCTGTTCAGCGTAGGATTCGGGGGCCTGGCTCGCCCAGTGGTTCAGCCACTTGCTCAGCCGCTGGGCCTCTTGCTGATACTCGCCGGTCGCCTCCAGCCAGCCCAGCAGGCTCTCCAGGTCGGTCATGCGGGGAAGTGGTGTGGCTGGTTGGGAAGACCGCTGGAGCAGGAGCGTACCCAGAACACCGCGGGCCAGATCGGCTGAGCGCTTCTGCCATCCGCCCCGCCGGCGCAGCCGGGCCAGGCGGCGCAGTACCCGCTGTCCGGCCCCGGGCAGGGAGAGGGCATGCATGCCATGCACCCGCCAGAGGACCCCCAGGGTGAGCAGTTCGACGATCTGCTCCTCCAGGAGGCTCCCGGCCTCCTGTTCGGCCCGAACCACGCCTTTGAGCTGCCGAAGCGCCTCCTGCCTGACCGACTGCGCAAGCGCTGCGACATCCCGATAGTAACGGTCTGAGGTTCGTTCCGTACCACGCAGCGAGTAGATAGCTGTTCCGTTCATGGATCTTCCTTCTTTCGCCGACCCTTCGCCCAATGAGATCAACGGTTCCCGCGAAAGGGTTCGCACTTGTGCCCTTGATCACCATCATAGTGGGCGGGCGACCGGCAGGGATCGCACCCCGGTGGGAATCGGGGATCGTACCTTCGGACGATGGGGAAAGGGACCAGGCGGATTATCGCCTGGTCCCTTCAGTGATCAGCCCTATAGCAATCCCATCTGGCGGGCCTTCTTCAGCCGCTCGCTCATCTTGTCCGGCGTCCACGGCGGGTCGAACGTAAGGCGGACATCCACCTGGTTCACCCCGGGGATCGACTTGAGTGCCGCCTCGGCCTGCATCTGCATGAGCGGGCCGACCGGGCAGGCCTGGGTGGTCAGGGTCATATCAACACCGACGTTGTTGTCCTCGGTGATCTCCACATCGTAGATCAGCCCCAGGTCCACGATGTTCAGCCGGAGTTCCGGGTCGTTCACCTTCTCCAGGACCTTGAGTACCTGTTCTTTCGTGATATCGGCCATGCTGGCTACACCTCCAGGAAGATCTCGTCGCCCTCAATGACCACCTTGTAGGTCTCCACCGGGGTGACCGCGGGGAAGGTAAGCGCCTCCCCGGACTTGATATCGAATTTTGCCCCATGCAGGGGACATGCGACATGGCAGCCCATGATCTGCCCTTCGCTGAGGGAGGCATCGGCATGGGTGCATGTGTCATCGATCGCGTAGAACGTCCCATCGACATGGAAGATGGCGATCTTCTGGCGCTTGACCAGAACCTTCTTGGCCCTGCCCTCCGGGACCTCACTAACCTGTGCAACCTTGACGAGAGCCATCTGGCTGTTCCTCCTTCTCAGATCAGCATCGAACTAGCACGGTGAAAGGAGAGGACCGCCCGGGCAAATCGCTCGGGTTGGTCCAGAACCACGGCGGCATGCTCCGCCCCCGGGATCTCGACCAGGGCGCTGTGCCGCAGGATGGAGCGGAACCAGGCGATCGAGGCCTGGGCTGTCGGATCCTGCACAGAGGCCTCGTCGGGGAGGAAGAGGACCGGGCTGTTGATCTGCTGATAGTACTTGTCGAAGCGGGCAGACCAGAAGGCCTCCATGTACGCGTCGAGAATCGGGGCGCCGATGGGGGCGTAGCGACCGTCCCGGGTCGGGCCAATGGCCGGGCGGAGGGCTCGGGCAAGGCGATCGTCGCCGGACCGGCCCCAGCGGTTCAGCCATTCGGCCAGGACCTCGTCGGGTGTGTCGCCCACCAGCGGGGGGCGTGCTGCTCGGGTAGCGCGCAGGTCGGCCAGGAGCGCTTCGGAGGGCTCGCCGTAGATCGAGTCCCGGCCGAAGGCGTTCTGGAAGGCGCCCTCCAGTACCAGGGTCCGCACCCGGTCCGGCCACTGGGCGGCCAGGCTCGCGGCGACCTCCGCCCCCATGGAGGAGCCTACAATGTGCGTCTGGTCGATCCCAAGGGCGTCCAGCACCCCGACAACATCGCGGGCCAGGTTCTCGATTGCATAGCCATCGGGCGGTTGGTCGGAGCGGCCATGTCCCCGCAGGTCGAGCCGGAGCACCCGGTACCTGTCAACGAAGTGGGGGATAACCAGATCCCAGACTGCCGCACAGGCATTGCCGAAGTGGAGGAAGAGGACCGGCTCGCCGGCCTCCGAGTCCTGTTGCACATAGAGTCGGGTTCCGTTGGTTTCAACCAGCACCTTCGCCAACTCCCGTTCGAAAAGGGGCAAGCGGTGTGCTTGCCCCCATCGCTTTCCTAGCCCACCGAGCCTTCCATTTCCATCTCGATCAGGCGGTTCAGTTCCACGGCGTACTCCATGGGCAGTTCCTTGGCGAAGGGCTCAATGAAGCCCATGACCACCATGGCCATTGCCTGCTCCTGGGAGAGGCCACGGCTCATGAGGTAGAAGAGCTGCTCCTCGGAGACCCGGGAGACGGTCGCCTCATGCTCGATCGTGACGTTCTCGTTCAGGATGTCCATGAAGGGGATCGTGTGCGACTGCGACTTGTCGTCGAAGATCAGGGCGTCGCACTCTACCTTCACCTTCGCCCGCTCCGCCTTCTTGTCGACCAGGATATGACCCCGGTAGGTGGTGTTGCCGCTCTCCCGGGAGATCGACTTGGAGGTGATGCGGGAGGAGGTATCCGGAGCGTAGTGATAGATCTTGGCGCCGGCGTCCTGGATCATGCCCTTGGAGGCGACGGCGACGGAGATGACCTCACCACGGGCCCGGGGACCCATGAGGTAGATGGCGGGGTACTTCATGGTCACCTTGGAGCCAATGTTGCCATCGACCCATTCCATGACGGCGTCCTCATAGGCCACCGCCCGCTTGGTCACCAGGTTGTAGACGTTGGTCGACCAGTTCTGGATGGTCGAGTAGCGGCAGCGGCCGCCCTTCTTCACAATGATCTCCACGACGGCGCTGTGCAGCGAGTCGGAGGAGTAGGTGGGGGCGGTGCAGCCCTCGACATAGTGGACGTTGGCGCCCTCATCCACGATGATCAGGGTCCGCTCGAACTGGCCCATGTTCTCCGTGTTGATGCGGAAGTAGGCCTGAAGCGGGATCTCCACGTGGACACCCTTCGGCACGTAGATGAAGGAGCCACCCGACCAGACGGCGGTGTTCAGCGCCGCAAACTTGTTGTCGGTGGTCGGGATCACGGTCCCGAAATACTCCTTCACGATCTCGGGATGCTCCCGGAGGGCGGTGTCCATGTCGGAGAAGAGGACACCCTTCTCCTCTAAATCCTTGCGGATGTTATGATAGACGACCTCAGACTCATACTGGGCCGAGACGCCGGCCAGGAACTTCCGCTCCGCCTCAGGAATGCCGAGCCGGTCGAAGGTGTTCTTGATATCCTCCGGGACCTCTTCCCAGGAGCGGCCGACCTTGTCGGCGGCCCGGACGAAGTAGTGGATATCCTCGAAGTTGATCTCGGAGAGATCGGTACCCCAGGTGGGCATCTGCTTTTCCATGAAGACCTCGAAGGCCTTCAGCCGGACCTCCCGCATCCAGTCGGGCTCGTTCTTGAACCGGGAGATCGACTCGACGATCTCGCGGGTCAGCCCCTTCTCCGACTTGAAGACATAGTTCTCCGGATCATGGAAGCCATATTTATAGTCGCCGACGATGTCGCGCGGCTCAGATGCCATTTGTTCCCCCTCCTTCGTGTTCCTTGATCCCCTCTTCCAGGCAGTGCCAGGCCAGCGTGGCGCACTTGATGCGCACCGGGAACTTGCTGACCCCAGTGAGCGCCTGGATCTCACCGAGCGGCTTGTAGTTGCCCTCTTCGTTCTTCATCATGCTGTAGAAGGAGTGCATCATGGCCTGCGCTTCCTCCAGGGTCTTGCCCCGCAAGGCGACCGACATCATGGATGCGCTGGCCATCGAGATTGAGCAGCCACGCCCGTTCCACTTCACATCGTCGATCTTCCCGCTGGCATCGAGGCTGACCTGAACCTCCAGGTCGTCGCCGCAGGTCGGGTTGTGGAGGTGCTTCTTCAGCACGGCGTTCTCCACGGCGCCCTTGTTGCGGGGCTTCTTGTAGTGGTCCAGGATCACCTGCTGGTAGAGCGTGTTCAGGTTAACCGGATGCTGACCCTCAAGAGACATAGCCGAAGAACTCCTTTGCATGGAGGAGGGACTCGACCAAGCGGTCAATCTCCGCCTTCGTATTGTAGATATAGAGACTCGCACGGTTAGTCGCCGGCACATCCAGGATCTCCATGAGCGGCTGTGCGCAATGGTGACCAACTCGGATTGCTACGCCGTCCTCGTTCAACACGGCGGACATGTCGTGCGGGTGAATCCCTTCCACATCGAAGCTGATCAGTCCTGCCCGGGGCTGCCGCGGACCGAAGAGTCGCATGCCCTCGATCGCAGAGAGGCGCTCCCAGGCGTACTCGGTCAGTTCCTTCTCGTAGGCATAGACGTTCTCCATGCCGAGCGCATTGAGGTAATCAATGGCCGCTCCGAAGGCGATAAAGTCAGCGATGTTCGGGGTGCCGGCCTCGAACTTGGCCGGGCACTCGGCCCACTTGGCGCCGGACAAGTGGACCTCCGAGATCATCGAGCCGCCGAAGTAGGTAGGCTCCATCTCCTCGAGAAGCTCCATCTTGCCCCAGAGGAAACCGGTACCGGTCGGAGCCAGCATCTTGTGGCCGGCGGCCGCGACCCAGTCGGCGTCCCATTCCATCATGTTGACGGGCATGTGCGGAACCGCCTGTGCGCCGTCCAGCGCCACCTTCGCCCCGACGTTATGCGCCTTAGCAACCATCTCCCGGACCGGGTTGATCGTGCCGAGGACGTTGGAGGCGACGGTCAGACCGACAAACTTCACATTCCCCTCGCCCAACAGCCGGTCGTAGGACTCCTGGCTGAGGGTACCATCGGGCAGCAGGTCGATATACTTGACGGTGGCACCGTTCTCCTGGGCAGCCATCTGCCAGGGGATCAGGTTGGAATGGTGCTCCATGCCCGAGGTAATGATCACATCGCCGGGCTTCAGCCGCTTGCGCAGCCAGCCGTAGGCCACCATGTTCAGCCCCTCGGAGCCGTTCCGGGTGAAGACGATCTGGTTCGGCGAGGGGGAGCCGATGAACGTGGCGATCTTGGCCCGAGCACCCTCGAAGCCCTCGGTCGCCAACTCTGAGAGGGTATGGATTCCCCGGTGGACGTTGGCGTTGTAGCCCTCGTAGTAGTCGACCAGCGCCTGGATCACCTGGCGTGGCTTCTGGGTGGTCGCCGCGTTGTCCAGGTAGACCAGCGGATGGCCGTTCATCTCCCGCTGGAGAATGGGGAAGTCCTGACGGATCCGGGCTGCATCGAGCGTCATTACTTCACCTTCTCTCCCATGAGAGCGGTCATCTCCTCGCGGAGCTCCTCCACGGGAATCTGTTCGAGAACCGGGCCCAGGAAGGCGAGGACCAGCATGCGGATCGCAGCCTTGCGGCTCAGGCCACGGGCCATGAGGTAGAAGAGCTGCTCCTCGTCGAGCTGGCCAACGGTGGCGGCATGACCGGCGCCGGCGACCTCGTGCTCGTTAATGATCAGCGCTGGGATCGAGTCGGCGCGGGCGCCCTTGTCGGAGAGGACGAGGGCCTGCTGCCGCTGGTAGGTCGAGGCGTTCTTCGCGTTATGCTCGATCTGGCCGTTGCCGCGGAAGACGGTGTGCGCCTTGCCCGAGAGAACACCCCGCCCGAGGATATCGGAGTGGGTGTTAGAGCCGGTGTGGACCTGGTGAGCCACGAGGTCCTGGTGCTGCCGGTCGGTGGCACCGAAGACCACCTTCAGCTTCGACTCCGAGCCCTCGCCGTTCACATCGTTGATGATCTCCGAGCGGACGAGGGAGCCGCCGAACTCGCCGCCGGCCCAGTCCAGGCTGGCATCCCGGCCGGTCTTGCCCCGGCGGAAGGTGAAGGCCCAGGCGTCCGTCGAGTGGTTCTGCAGGTAGCCATAGCGGACCCGGGCGCCCTGCTTCGGGAAGACCTCGACCACCCCGATATGCAGGTAGTCGCCCGTTCCCTCATAGCGCTCCAGCAGGGTGACCTCGGCGTTATCCTCGACGATCACGAGGGTGTGCACGTACTGCGCCTCGCCCTCCTCGGCCTCATAGACTACCTGGAGGGGCTCCGGGACGACCACGCCCCGGGGGACGTAGAGGAGGACGCCACCGTTCAGGTGAGCCGCCTGGGAGGCGGTCAGCAGGTCCTGGTCCATGCGGAAGAGGGAGCCCAGGTACTGGGAGACCAGGTCGCCGTGGATGGCGGCGGCGGTCAGGATATCCGTGAAGATAACCCCCTCCGGGACGCTGCCCTTCAGGCTGACCCGGGCAGGGACGGGCTTGTACTGGGAGACCTCCAGGCCCTCCACGGAGGTCCGGCGCCAGGCTTCGTCGAGCTTGGACGGAAGCTGGAGGGTGTCGGTGAGGGCAAGCGCTGCCTTGCGGCGCCCCTCAAGGAACATGGGTTCCGTCGCCGTATGCATGGGCTACTTCACCCCCGCCTCGGTGGCCTCATCCACGATGCCGAGCTCGGCCTTGATCCAGTCGTAACCCTTCTTCTCGATCTCGAGAGCGAGCTCGGGGCCACCGGTCTTGACGATCCGGCCGCCCATGAGGACGTGGACGACATCGGGCTTGATATGGTCGAGGATCCGGTGGTAGTGGGTGATGACGATCGCACCGAAGTTCGGACCGCGCAGAGAGTTGACGGCCTTCGAAACGACCTTCAGGGCGTCGATATCGAGGCCCGAGTCGGTCTCATCGAGAATGGCGATCTTCGGCTGCAGAAGGGTCATCTGGAGCATCTCGTTCCGCTTCTTCTCGCCGCCGGAGAAGCCCTCGTTCAGGTAGCGGGAGGCGAAGGCCTCATCCATCTCCAGGAGGCTCATCTTCTCGGAGAGCATCTCCTGGAAGTCCCAGACGGAGACCTCTTCGCCGCGCACGGCGTTGACGGCCTGGCGCAGGAAGTTGGCCACGGTGACGCCCGAGACCTCGAAGGGGTACTGGAAGGCCAGGAAGAGGCCGGCCTTTGCCCGATCGCTGACCTCCATGGCCAGCAGATCCTCCTCACCGAGATGGATCGAGCCACCGGTGATCTCATAGCGGGGATGGCCCATAAGCGAGAAGCCCAGGGTGGTCTTGCCGGCGCCGTTGGGGCCCATGATGGCATGGATCTCGCCCGGCTTCACCTCGATGTTCAGGCCCTTCAGGATCTCTTTCTCCCCGATGTTGACGCGCAGGTCCTTAACTGTAAGCGGAGCGCCAGTGGTCACGGTTGCACTACTCCCTTCCTCGTACAGAGAACAAAATTCGTTATACCCTTACACTTGCATTCGTCCGCCCCGCGGGCGGTGACTGCGACCCACCGGCGCTCTCCGGGGTGATTAGCATGCCCCGCAGCGGGGAATCTACCTCGGGTTCACCTTGGCCCTTGTTTACACTGTGGCTACAGTGTAAAATAGAGACAGCGCCGATTAAGGGTCTGGTCCAGGTTCAGTCCCATTGTATGGACCCGGTTTGCACTGTGTCAATAGTGTTATCGGTCCATTTGAGATTTTTTCAACCTCACCAACGCATAAGTTAAGACGCTTCTCAGGGTTAGGGCGTAACGGTATTCCCAGAGCGAGAACTACCAGTAGCGTGGATTCGTAGGATGGGGGGGTTCGTGTGGAGCGAGATCCGCAGAAGGTGAGCGCGGTGCTTGCTGATCCGACGCGCTACAGCATCTATCAATTTGTCCTGGCCGCATCGGGCCCGGTTCACGTGCCCGATGTGGCTAAGCGGTTTGACCTGCATCCGAACGTGGCCCGGATGCACCTTGGCAAGCTTACGGAGATTGGCCTGCTGGTCGTCCGGACCGAGAAGAAGGCGACTGGCGGACGACCTGGCTACGTATACACGCCCTCGGGCAACGCCGTCTCCCTGACGGTACAGGCCCGGGATTTCCAGCTCCTGGCCGACCTGCTGGTCCAGTCGCTTGCCCTCTTGGGAGAGGGGGGCAAGGAGGCGGTGGAGCAGATCGGGATCACCTTTGGTCGCCGGCTGGGCCGTGAGGCGCTGGAGAAGCTGGCGCCGGCCCTGGCAGCGGCTAACGGCAGCACCGGGCCGGAGGCGCTGCTGGAGGCGTGCGCCATTGCCCTGAACCGGCTTGGCGTTGCCGCACACGTCGCCAAGAGCGAGGAGGGGAAGCCGAGCCTGGTCCTCCGGTCCTGCGGCTTCCAGGAGGTGGCGAGCAGCCATCCGGACCAGGTCTGCCACCTCTGCAAGGCCATGGTTGAGGGCGTGGCCCAGACCTGCATGGAGGCGCACCCCGACGTGACCCAGACGGGCACGGTGCCCAAGGGCGACAAGGAGTGTGTCTACGAGGTGAACGGGCTGATCCACCTCGAGTGAGCCGGTCGGTCTCATCAACCTGTCCAGTCTACCAAAAAAAACTGGGTCTTTGGCGGGAATCGCCCGGGAAATTCCGCCCCTCCTCTTCGTAGGAATCCGTAAAAGCTTTGACGAATTGACGGTTGGTGTAATTTGCGGCAGGATAGAAGGCGATATGTACACGACAGAGGAGGAGCATCCTTGAGGCGGGTCCTTGCATCGCTGACCCTGGCCATCCTGTTGGTCGCCGCTGGCGGCAAGTGGGCTCTGGCGCACGCGGTCACCCTCTTCGGCCACACTGCGGTCGACCAGCAGGGCGGGGTGACCGTGCGGATCGTAGACGTCTACGGAGCGGCCCTGGAGGGGCAGAGCCTGAAGGGCTATGCCACCCCGCCGGGGGAGCGGCCGACCCGTCCCGTTGACTTGGTGGAGGGGCCGCCCGGCACCTATCGGGCTGTCATTCCGCCCCCGCCCGGGGCATCGGACTACGAGCTGACGATCGATATGGAGTTGGCGGGTGACCTCCACCGGATCTGGATCGCCGTCAAGGCTGGGGAGGGTTTCCCGGAGCAGAAGGTGCCCATGGCCCAGATCGATCCGCCGCAGGGAACCGCATGGGGGCGGGTCCTTTTCATCGGTGCGGCTGCGGTACTGGTGGTCGCCACGGCGGTTGCGCTTAAGAAGAAGCGGCCCGCTGCAGGGGAGGAGTGAGCGGGTGAGGAGAGTGCTTGTGGGGGTGCTCCTCCCGCTCCTTCTGATCCTGGCAGGATGCGGTGGCAAGCCCCAACCGACGCTGAGTGCATCCGCGGAGCAGAAGGGGGAGGGGATGGTGGTCTACATCCAGACCACCAACTTTCGGATTGGGCCAGATGGACACGTCCACGTTCGCCTCAACGGCGGCGAAGAGGCGATGGTCTACGCCAACACCTACACGATTCCGAAACTGGATCCCGGACACTACGTGATCGATGTGGAACTATCAAACGCGAAGCATGAGAACCTGGGGGTCAAACAGACGCTCGAACTGGAGATCAAGTAGAAGATCAATCTTGAACGACGTATGATGAGAGCCTGCATGCTACCACTGCGGTGGCACCGCAGGCTCTTCTCTTTCGCGGAACTGGCTTCACGCCGTGAGCGTCTTACAAGATGATGCTCTACCGGGAGGAAACTACGTTGCGGAAGCTGTTGAAGCGAATTCTCACATGGTCCATCGCCATGTTCGTGGCTGGACTCGCCCTCGTTCTCGGGATCAACGCCCTCGTCTTCTACCCGGGCCGCTCTCTCATGGTCGCACCCGAGGGAGCAGAGCCGGCCGAAGCGATCCTTGTCCTCGGTGCCCTGGTCTTCCCCGACGGTCGCCCTTCGGCCATGGTCCAGGACCGGCTGGATACCGCCTACGACCTCTACCAGGCAGGCAAGGCCCCCAAGATCCTGCTCACCGGCGACCACGGGCAGGTGGAGTACGACGAGGTGAACGCCATGCGCCGCTATCTGGAGGCGAAGGGCGTCCCCGGTGCCGACATTTTCATGGACCACGCCGGCTTTGACACCTACGACTCCATGTACCGGGCCCGGGATGTCTTCCAGGCCAGGCGTGTGCTGGTGGTCACCCAGCGCTTCCACCTGCCGAGGGCGCTCTGGATCGCCGATCGTCTGGGCTTGACGCCGCAGGGGGTGATCGCCGATCGGCAGCGCTATCTGCGGGAGGAGTTCTACGAGTGGCGGGAGATGGCCGCCCGGATCAAGGCGTTTGGCGAGGTCGTCGTCCACCGGAAGCCGGTCTACCTCGGCCCAGTGATTCCAATCGACGGCGATGGCCGGGCGACCCATGACCAACCCATCTAGCTATGCGAACCCCAGGCGCCCGCTTAGCCGGGCGCCTGATCACATTGGCAGTTCTTTCTGTGCGGCCGGTCGGCAAGGAAAAAGTCGAGCCGATGCGGAACAAGGAGAGGCGAGTATCCGTCTTGTACAGAGGTGTGGATTCTTTGTGGCTCCCCCTGGTGGTGAATGATGCTGTGGATCTGGAACAATTGAAACTGGTGCCCTTGCTCTCCCACCTCGACGAGGAGGGCCTCCGCGCCGTGGCGGGCCACGCCCAGTGGGCCTGGTACCAGCCGGACGAGCGGGTCGTTGAGCAAGGCCAACGCATCTGCGACTTCTTCATTGTTGTGCAGGGCCAGGTAGAGATGATGCTGGAGGGGGAGTTCCCCACCCGGCTTGGCCTCTATGGATCGGGTGAGTTCTTCGGCGAGCATGCGGCCGTGACAGGTGACCCTGCCCCGGCCACCGTGTTGGCGCGTGAGTTGACGGGCCTGCTCCGGCTTTCCCGGGAGGGCTTTTTTCGGCTCCTGGATCACCACGGGGAACTGAACCGGGCCATCATTGCCTCGCTCACCTCCCGCATGAAGGACGCCTCGGCCCGGCTGCATCGGAGCCGGCTTCGGGAGCGCTCCCTGTCCGATCACATTACCCGGCAAGGGGCACGCCACTACCCGGAGTGGGTCGGCAGCGGGCCCTGGTCACAGCGCGTCCGGGCTGCGATCGCTCGCGGCAGCCGAACCTTGGAGCCGGTGCTTTTCGCCGGTGAGACCGGGTCCGGGCGGGAGTTGGCCGCTGCTCGCATGCACTTCAACTCGAAGCGTAAGGAGGGGCCGTTCATCGTCCTGCACGCCGGCGATTGGTCGGAGGCACGCTGGCAGGAGGCGCTCCGGATGGCGGCTCACGGCACTCTCCTTCTGAAGCGGGCCGATACGGCTCCGATCGAGGCGGCTGACCTGATCCGGCAGGTGCTGCCCCGCAAGGTGGGCGGCAGGCGTGGCGATCTGCCTGGCTCGATCCCCCGGATCATGCTGACCGTCTCGCCCACCGAGGAGCGCGAGCCCACGCTGGTCGAGGATGCCGTGCTGTCCGAGGGGTTTGGCGTGCCGGTACCCCCGCTGCGGGAGCGGCGTGAGGATATTCCGATGCTTGTGCGCCATCTGCTCCGTCGACGGGGGCATCTGCCCCAGGGAGAGGGGGCGATCCATCCGATCAGCCGTGAAGCGCTGCGCCGGCTAGAGCGGTATCCCTTCTTAAGCGGAAACGTGCGGGAGTTGGACCGAGCGTTGCAGCAGGCGGCGCTGATCGCCGGCGGGGAGGTCATTCAGCCGTCACATCTGCGGCTGGGCCAGTTTGCGCTGGCCGAGGGCCGCGTCCGCGTGGCGCTCGCCCTGGGGGGCGGTGCTGTGCGGGGGACCGCTCACATTGGCGTCCTCAAGGCGATGGAGGAAGCGGGGATCCAGGTCGATCTGATCGTCGGTACATCCGCCGGCTCCCTGGTCGGGGCGCTCTATGCCGGTGGCCTTGGTTGTGAGAAAATGGAATCGCTCCTCGGGAGCGTCGGTTGGTTCGATATTGCCGAGCCGGTCTGGCCCCGCGGTGGCTTCCTGACCTCGCGCCGGATGCGCTCCTTCCTGGAGCAGTTCATCGGCCCGAAGCGGGTCGAGGAGTTGGCGATTCCCTTTGCCGCCGTGGCGGGCGATGCGACCACCGGGCAGGAGGTCGTTCTGCGAGAGGGACCCGTGGCCGATGCGGTCCGTGCCTCGACCGCCATTCCGGGCATCTTCCGGCCCGTGGAGTTGGACGGGCGTCTCCTCATGGACGGCGTGGTCGTCAACAACGTACCGGCCAGCGTGGCCCGGGCGCTGGGGGCAGACCTGGTGATCGCCGTGGATATCACCGAGTACACCTTTGCCGCCGGAGCCCCACGTTCGCTGGCCGAAGCAGTCATGCGCGCCTTTGATATCATGGCCAGGCAGACTATCAACGCATCCCTGGAGTGGGCCGATATCGTCATCCGGCCCCAGGTCGGCGGACTGAACGGCTTCCGCTTCAGAAACGCCCCGGAATATGTGCGCCGTGGCTACGATGCCGCACGGGCGGCGATCCCTGAGATCAAAGCCCGCCTGGCTGAGGCCAGGGGCGGGGCGATCTGACAACAATCTGGAGGCCTGCGCTTGTCTACAGTCTACTTCTTCTTGTTTGGCGCGGTTGGGGCGATGACGCCTTTCCTATCCGTCTATTACCGCAACGCGGGGCTCTCGGGAACCGAGATCTCGGTCCTGCTCTCCATGGTCCCGATCCTCCTCTTCATCTCCCAGCCCATCTTTGGGCCGTTGACTGATCGATCGGGTCACCGCGGCCGCATGCTGGCGGCCCTGCTCATGACCATTGCTGGCACGGCCCTGACAATCACCCTTGGCTCGAGCTTTTGGATGCTCTTGCCCGCCGTCATGCTCTGGTCCTTCTTCGCGGGGCCGACCGTTCCGATTGCTGACTCGATCGCCCTGGGAGAGGTGGTGCGAACTGGCGTCGCCTATCCGCGCCTTCGGCTCTGGGGTTCGGTAGGGTTCGTCCTGGTGACGACCGTGGCGGGCCGGCTCTATGAGCGGATCGACCTGCGCTGGGCTTTCCTGATCTACGCCGCTCTGAACATGGTCGCCTGGTTCTACGCCCGGCGGCTTCCAGCCGAAGGCGTCTCCGCCAAGCGGGATATCTGGCCGGTGCTCAAGGGGCTGCTCCGGAACCCCACCCTGATTGGCTTCCTGGTGCTCTCCTCTCTGCTCCAGACCACCCAGGCGGCCCACGTCTCCTTCTTCTCGGTCCATCTGCAGAACCTCGGCGGGACCACCGGCATGGTCGGGCTGGCCTGGGGTGTGGCCGCGATCACCGAGGTGCCCCTCTGGCTGGTCCTCGCCAGGATCACGGCGCGAACCGGCCCGCTCCCGCTCCTCTCCTTTGCGAGCATCATGTATGGTGTTCGCTGGTGGCTCTACGCCTCGGTTACCTCTCCTGACGCCCTTATCTGGCTCCAGCTCCTCCAGGGAGTCTCGTTCGCCATTTTCATGCCAACGGCGGTCGTGTTGGTCGGCGAGTTAGTACCCGCCGATCTGCGCACCAGCGGTCAGGCGCTGTTGGTCCTCGTCAACGGAGGGATTGCGACGATCATAGGCAATCTCGCTTCCGGGTTCATCGTGGACCTGTCCGGGACCGCCTTCCTCTACCAGGTGGTCAGCTATGTAGCGGTCGCGGCCGGCATCGGCTTCCTGTTCCTGATCCGGCGGACCCGCCGCCCTGTCCCCGATGCGGCCTGAGCAATCGGCATCTGCGAGGAGGGCTTCCCTTGGCTGATCTACGGTTAGAGCGGGTGCTGTGGCGCAACGGCTGCCAGGCGGTCGGTGTCGATGAAGCCGGGCGAGGTCCACTGGCCGGCCCGGTGGTGGCAGGTGCCTGCATTCTTCCGCCCGATGCGCACCTGTCCGGAGTCAACGACTCGAAGAAGCTGAGCGAGAAGAGGCGAGAGGCGGCATACGAACAGATCCGGCAGGCCGCCCTTGGCTGGGGCGTCGGTGTGGTGGATGCCGCCCGCATCGATCAGATCAACATCCTCCAGGCGACCTTTGAAGCCATGATCCGGGCGGTCGATGCCGCCCTTGCCATGGCGCAGGATCGAGCCGCGGGTTTTCTCCTGGTGGACGGGAACGCCAGGTTGCCCCACTGGAGCGGGCCGCAGCGGACGATCATCGGCGGGGATCGCAAGTCGCTCTCCATCGCCGCCGCGTCGATCCTGGCGAAGGTGACGCGGGACCGGATGATGGTCGAGTACGACCAGGTCTACCCGGACTATGGTTTCGCCCGCCACAAGGGCTACGCCTCACGGGAGCACCTGGACGCTCTGGACCGGGTAGGGCCGTCACCGATCCACCGGATGACCTTCATTGATCACCGCCAACTGCGCTTCTTCTGAACGAAGAGGCGCTCGCAAATGAGCCTTTCGTCGATGGTTCGGGCCAGTCCCCCTGTGGTACCCTGGGTACTACAGAGGTGGGTTTCATGATTCATGAACTGGCACCTGAGTACCGGCCGGCCGTTCGCTTTCTGGAGATGAACCCTGATCAGAACCTGATGATGCTCCGGTCGCTGCGGATGGGTGCACGGCCGGGCTTCGCCGCGCTGGTCGACAATCCAGATGAGGCCAGCGCCGTCCTGTTGATTGAGCGGCCGGACTGGAAGCAACCGAAACCCCCGCCCACCCGCATCCAGATCGATGCCGTTGACATTCGCTCGGCTGTCAGCCTGCTCTCCTGGCTGCAACCCGTAGCCCATGTGCAGATCTGCGGCTTCCGGCCCTGGCTGTACGACCTGCTCTGCTCACTCTTCCGGATTGAGCGGGTTCAGCAGCGAGTGCATTGCCTGGTCCGGCAGCGGCAGTTTCGCCCGAGCCAGTCCCAGCACAGGGTGGAGGAGTTTGCGCCTGACCAGTGCCAGCTGCTTGCACAGGTCAGCGGTGGATTCGCTCTGGAGGGGGGCGCCCGCCATTTCGGCATAAGGGAGGAGGACCGCCTGGTGGCCTGTGCCGCTCTGGCCCAGCCCGATGGCGAGTATGTCGCAGTACAGGGGCTCTACACACGGGAGGAGTCCCGGGGCATGGGGCACGGAGGCGCGGTCCTGAGCGCCGCGACCCAGGCCGGGCTAAGCGCGGGCAAGATCGTCAGCTATGGACTTCCCATAGATGATCGCCCCTCGCTTCATCTGCTCGCCAGCCTTGGATTCGCACCCGCCTGCCGGGAGTGGATGATCGAAGGCTACCCCAAACGCTGAGTCGACGACGCGAGAGACGCGCCCCCAAACCGGGGGCGCGCTTTTTTTCGCGAGTTCGAACAGGATGGTGCGCATTTACGTATTAGGATATGAAAGCCCTGTAAATTCATCCCTGTAGGGGAAGGAGGGGGAACTGTGGGTGCCAAGTTCATTGTGGACCGGCGCTGTGAGGTGAAGGCCTCCCTGACACTAACCGGTCTGATCAAGGGCCTTCAGTATCAGGGGCTGCTTCGCCAGGTGGGGGATCTGGCCGCAGCGGGGGCCCTGGAAGGGCAGGACGCCGATGCGCGGGTGGATCTGATCATGCCGATCGCAGAGGGGGTACCACCGGAACTGACCATTCGGGAGCTGCAGGAGCAGACAGCAGCCCTGCTCGAACATCGCCTCACCTGCAGGAACTGCGCCTCATCGTTGGAGGGGCAGGTCGGGGGATGCATCGGGTACATCCCCTACCCCATCTCCGAGGGCATGGAGTTCCTGCTCTGGCAGACGGCTGTGCGCGGCCTGGCAGGCGAGCTGCCGGAGGGGTACCTCCCTCGGGTCATCGCCTTCGCCGAGAAGGCCCAGACGCTCAAGCGAACCCCCTTCGCCGATACGCTCCGCAGCCGGGGTGATCTGATCGGCCTACGTCCCCGCGTCCACACCGACGGCCCGATCTGGGCGCGCACGCGCCTCTCCTCGGCGCAGGTGCTGGAGGCCTTCTTCCAGGGTGGGGTGGTCGCCGGCGATGACCTGCGGATCCTAGCCGGTTTCCTGGCGGCCAGCCTGGCCGTGGGGCGTGCCCTGGAGCCCTCGCTGCGGGACGAGGAGCAGCGACTCTCTCTGGCGGAGGAGATTCAGCCCTATGCCCTGGTCTATGAGATTATGACCCGTGCCTTAAAGCAGTCGATCGGTCTCTACGTCTGGCCTTAGCGGCTGCGGTAGCCCTCGACATACCGGCGGCGCTCCGCCTGGAGTCGCTGTAGCTCCGCGTGCGATTCCGTCACCCGGCTTCCCAGCCAGTGCAGCAATTGCCCCACCTGCCCGCGCGCGTTCTGGATCGATCGGAGCGACTCATTGATACGGGACTGGACGACCCAGTCCATAAGAAGGCCATCGAAGAAGAAGTCGGCAAAGCGGGTGAAGCCATCCAGCTGGACGGAGGGAAGCTGAATGTGGGCCTGTACGTCCTTCAGCTCCCGGTGGAAGCGAGCCAGTGCCTGTTGGGCATAGTGGACCTGGTTTCGGGCATCATCGATCCGGCTGTGTTTCATGGCCGTGGCAATCAGCCCGCCGCCTAGCATATCCCAGGTTCCCCAGCCCGCCGCTGAGTTGAGCGAGGACTCGACCTGCTGCAGGGCCGTCTCGGCGTTGGCGCCGGCCTTGCGGGCCTCCTCCAGCTCCTTCAGTTGCCACTGAACCTGCTGCTCCCGCTCGCTGAGGCGGAAGAGCTCGCTCGCGCCCTGGTTGCTGCCGTGCTGCATCACCCGTTCCTTTTCGGCAAGAAGCGATTGGTAGCCGGCCTCTACTCCCTGCAGGCCGGCGATCTCGCGCTGAACCTCAGCCAGGTCGGCTGCCAGTTGCTGCTGGCGGACCCGTGCCTCGTCGAACTTGAGCTGCGCAGTGACCGCCTCCTGGCGCTCCTTCTGCAGCCGCTCATCCTTGTTTCCCAGCATCGAGGCGAAGAGGCCGGAGATTGACAGGCCCTCCAGGTCGGTTACATCGCGCTCCTCCTTGGCCAGTTGGCGGCGAAGCTGTTCAGCAGTGGCCGACGCATTCCGGTACTCCGCCTCCAGCGACTGGGCCTGCCGGCGGAGCTTCTCCAACCGGGCCATCTGCTCAGCCGCCTGGTTCATACGTTGGTTCAGGTCATCAATCATGCGCAACGCCTCCTATACCATTTGGATCACCTGAGCCGGCCCGAAGGTTCAGCATTCCCTTCACAGGAAATGGAGCCACCGGCGTGGAAGTCTGAGTGACACAATGACAGCGTACCTTGGACAGAGCCCTGGAGAAGGAGGTGCCTGCAGGTTGGAGTACTGTTGCCAGTGTGGAGGTCGCCTGGCTCTTCAGTATGTCCCGCGTGACCAGAAGGACCGGCTGGTCTGCCAGTCGTGTGGGTTCGTCTCCTATCAGGACCCCAAGGTCTCTGCCTGGACGATCCCCCTGATCAATGGGGAGGTAGTTCTCGGGCGCCGGGCGATCGAGCCGGCCCGTGGCTTCTGGGTCTTCCCCGGCGGGTACATGGAGCGGGGGGAGACCGTCGAGCAGGCCGCAGAGCGAGAGACACAGGAGGAGGTAAACCTCCAGGTCCGGGTCACCCGCCCGGTCGGAATCTACTCCTACCCAACCTCGGTCGTCGTTGTGATCGTTTACGCCTGCGAGGTGGTAGGGGGAACGCTCTCGGCTGGAAACGAGACCCTGGAGGTGCGCACCTTCCCACTCGATGAGATCCCCTGGGAGGAACTGGCCTTTCCCAGCACGCGCGATGCCCTGCGGGACTTTGTCCGGCAACGGCGCGGCGAATACTGAGACCCCCGACCGGCACCCCGGCGGGGGTTTTCTGCTTCTAGGGTCGGCGCCCGGTGAGAAGCCGTCCCGCCAGTTCATCGAGGAACTGCTCCGCCACCCGCAGATGGATCCTCCCCTGTGTCCGCTCGAAGAGCGACTTCCGCCACTCGCGGCCCGCCGGGCCAATGAGCGCGGAGTAGTAGCCCTCGACGGCCATGACCAGACGGTGGGGACGAATCTCAAAGCGCAGTTCGCCGGTCCGGAACTGGCCGCGCTGGATCAACAGACCGGTCGTGATCGGGTAACGAATCGCCGCCACATCCCGTCCAGTCAGGACCCGAGGGGCGTCGAAAGCGAGAAGGGTCAACCCGAGTGAACGAACCTCGACCCCGCCATGGTCCCGGTAGAGAACCCGAACGAAGGGCGGATAGAGGTGGTTCAGGTAGTCGAAGTAGTAGATGCCGGCCTCCTGGGCCGCCTGGGGCGTGGTGGCGAAGAGGGCCTGCTGGAAGTCCAGGGTCTGAACCGACCGGACCTGCCCCGTGCCGAAGATCTCCAGTTCGTCGCGAAACATGGGTCACCACCGAACGTCAGCGTTTTCACGGGAAGAGGTTCGAGATAGCTTCCTGTTCTCCTGCCCTTCCCGCACGGAACGAAGATCGCGTCCAGCGCAGAAAAGAGAGTCCAGGCGCATTCGCCTGGACTCCGAGCTGCTACTTCGAGTAGGCCGTCTCCTTAAACTGGACGCTCTCGTTGTTCTGGATGACGTAGCGCATAGACCATTCATTTCTGAACAAGAGGACGTTTCGACCGTCCTTGTCAGTGACCGGCATGTTATCGGTGCCGAAGAAGCGGCGGGGCTGGTAGGAGTCACCCTCCACCCACCGGGCCACCTCGTAAGGCAGGCGGGTCAGCTGAACCTCTACACCGTACTCGGCCCGCATGCGGTGCTGGAAGACCTCGAACTGCAGCTCGCCTACGGCCCCGAGGATCGCGTCAGGACTGCCGGGCTGCACCGGGTGGAAGACCTGAATGGCGCCCTCCTCCGTCAACTGGTCGAGCCCCTTCTGGAAATGCTTCGACTTCATGGCGTCCTTGAAGGAGACCCGGGCGAAGTTCTCCGGCGAGAAGGAGGGAATGCCCTCGTACTCCACCACGTCGCCGTTGCAGAGCGTGTCACCGATCCGGAAGATCCCGGGATCGAAGAGGCCGATGATATCGCCGGCGTAGGCCTCATCGACTATCTGGCGGTCCTGCGCCATGAACTGCTGGGGCTGAGAGAGCTTGATCGCCTTGCCCAGCCGTACGTGCCTGACCTCCATGCCCCGCTCAAACCTGCCCGAGACAATCCGGAGGAAGGCGATCCGATCCCGGTGTGCAGGGTTCATGTTCGCCTGGATCTTGAAGATAAAACCGGAGAAACGGTCTTCCTCGGGCATGATCACACCCTTGTCCGCCAGGCGAGGCGCCGGGGCGGGGGCGAGGCGGAGGAAGTACTCCAGGAAGGGCTGGACACCAAAGTTGGTCAGGGCAGAGCCCCAGAAGAGCGGGGAGAGGTCTCCACGGCGGAAACGGTCCAGGTCCCAGGGGTCGCCGGCGATATCGAGCAGTTCGATATCATCTCGCAGCTTCTGCTGGAGGCCCTCACCGATGATCTTGGTCAGGGTGGGGTCATCCGGGCCGCTTGTCTGGGTCTTGGCCTTGGTCTGACCATGGTCACCGCCGTCGAAGAGTTCAACGTGCCCCTTCTCGCGGTCATAGACGCCCTTGAAGCTGGAGCCCATACCGACCGGCCAGTTCATCGGGCAGCAGCGCATCCCCAGGACCTGCTCGATCTCCTCCATGAGGGCGAAGGGGTCCTTGCCCTCACGGTCCATCTTGTTGACGAAGGTGAAGATCGGAATACCCCGCATCTTGCAGACGTGGAAGAGCTTGATCGTCTGCGGCTCGACACCCTTGGCGACATCGATCAGCATCACCGCCGCATCGGCCGCAGCAAGGGTCCGGTAGGTATCCTCCGAGAAGTCCTGGTGGCCCGGCGTGTCGAGAATGTTCACGGCACAGCCATCGTACTCGAACTGCATGACCGATGAGGTGACGGAGATGCCGCGCTGCTTTTCGATCTCCATCCAGTCGGATGTGGCGTGCTTCGCGGCACGGCGCGCCTTGACCGAGCCGGCCAGTCGGATCGCCCCGCCGTAAAGCAGGAGCTTCTCAGTCAGGGTCGTCTTACCGGCGTCCGGGTGGGATATGATGGCGAAGGTCCGCCGCCGGCGGATCTCCGACGCGAGGTTGTTCAGAGGGGTCTCCATCATGCTGATCCTTCCGCCCTTCCAGCAAACAAATTGCCGTGCGCAACGGCGTGCAGCACGGCGGCATCGGCAAAGTGCAACTAAAACATTTTATCGTGGATACAGAATACCGTCAAGCGGGCCAGTTGCGGAGCATGCCGGCACCCCAGCCTGCAGACCCCATGACCCACGCCGTTCCGCGCTGCGTGACCTGCGAGGCGTGCACGCCCATCAACCAGATGGTTCTCAGGGCGACAAACGTCGGGACCAGGGCGAGGTCCCTCTCCCCGACAGGCCGGACCGAACGGTAGCCGTCAAGGAAGCTGTTCCAGGGGTCCCCCTGCTTCGCGTGAAGGTGTAAGGCCCACCGCACGACGGCCAGGTCGTAGGAGCGCCACCCTGGACCCCCGCAGTCGAAGTCAAAGAAGGTCAGTTCACCCGTCTCCGTCTGGTGGACGTTGTGCCCGTGCGGATCCCCATGGCAGATGCCGGCGTCGAGAAATGGCTCGGCCTCGGCCACAGCGGAGCGCAGCCGCTCGGCCAGCCCTTCGAGATAGGACCAGTCTCCGCGCTCCTCTGCGAAGGGGCGGATCTGCGAGAGCGGTTCTTCTAGCAGGTGGGTCATATCCAGCCGGAACCGCGGCACCGTCGTGGTGAACGAATCTGAGGCGGTGTGCAGGCGGGCCAGGGCGGAGCCAAGCCTGTATGTCTCCTCCTCTGTGTAGGAGAGGACCGTCCCCGGCGCATGTGAGAAGAGAACCAGGGCTCTGGGCCCCTCGGGAGCCGCCAGGACCCCTGTCAGTGCCCCATCCCGCCGGCGGAGGGGCACGGAGACTGCAAGGCCAGATCGCTGAAGGTGGAGCAGCCAATCGAGTTCAAACTGGATCTCCTCATCCGTTCGCCATCCGGACCGGTAAACCCGGGCAATGTAGGTCTCCCCTCCGGCCAGTACCCGATATGTATCGTTGGTCCCGGCACTGACAAGCGCACATTCGACCGGTTGCCCCAGCCCATAGGCATCGCTCACTTCCACGCCCACGGTCCCGGCGGACAGGACCGAATAGGCCACATTCACAACCCGCTGCAGATCGCTCTCCTCCCTTGGGTGTTACTTTTGACCTAGTTCGAGTCTCGCAGCCGGTGCAGGAACCGCTTTGGGTCATTCAAGAAGGCCCGCGTCAACTGGACATGCTCCAGTTCCTCATAGTCAACGACCTGGATTGGCTGCTGATCACAGGAGAGGATGGTCGCCTCCGGGTAGGCCATGAGAATAGGAGAGTGGGTCGCGATGATGAACTGGGATTGCTGTTCGACCATCTCCATGATCATGGCGATCAGGGCCAGCTGGCGTGAAGGGGAGAGCGGGGTCTCGGGCTCGTCCAGTATGTAGAGCCCGCGGGGCACGAAGCGTGCCTGAAAGAGCTTGAGGAAGCTCTCGCCGTGGGAGTTCGCATTCAGGTCGGTCCCATACCGGTGATCCATGCCGGCCACTGACTTCTCGAAGACCGATCGGGCCAGCATTCGGGCCAGGGGCCGCCCCTCGTACTCCCGGTCGACGCGTTCCGCATCCTCCAGCATCTCGGCCCGCAGGTCAGCGATACGCCGGCAGAAGTTGAAGAAGTCCTCGGCGCGCAGGAAGAAGCCCCGGTGCGTGCGATGCTTCCAGCTCAACTTCAGATACGGTGCCAGGGTTCTGGCCGCCTCCAGGCTCCTGTCGTTCTCGATACTCTCTGATCCTACGGTCGTGCAACCCGCGGCTGCTGCAATCGCCTCCAGGAGCGTGGACTTGCCGGAGCCATTCTCGCCCACCAGGACCGTCACCGGGGAGCGAAACTCCAGCGTCTCCAGCGTCCGGATCAGCGGGACGGAGAAGGGGTAGTGGTTGACCCCTTCCGGGTTGCCGCCGGGTCGATAGCGAACGGAGGCAAGGTGAAGCACACGGACTCCCCTTTCATGCCAGGACTCTTCTCTCTATGTCGACAGACTTGGTCATTCTCCTCACGTCATCATGACAAAAATGGTCGGACTCCCTTGGAGGGCGCCCGACCAAGCCAACTAACCGATGCGGTGCGCGAGCGCAGTCACGAAGGTCTCGCCCTCCGCGGGGCTGATGCCCACGGTCCGGAGGTATGAGCGGCCTTCTCGGACCGCCGGTCGAAACGTCTCCGTCATAGGGCTCCCCCCAATATCATCCTAGCTTGCCCGGAACGAGTTGAAGATCTGCTGAATCACCTGTGCGGTGGCCGAACTCTCCGTTTCCGGGTAGAGGCCGAACAGGAGCCAGTGGCCCCCATCGGCCTGGATCATGCGAATCATCATGCCGACTGGCAGGCCCGCCAGTTTGGCCGTAGCAGCGGCGTTTACCTGGCTGTTCGATTCGGTTCGGGCAGAGACCGCAAAGTCACTATAGATTGCTCCAATGCCTGCCAGAGCCTGGTCAAACTGGGTGGTCAGGGGCGCAGAGTCCGCGGGCAGGCGTGTGACCCCGATCAGACCGTTCAAGCCCTGGGCGTCAGGTAGGGCGAGGTGAAGCAAAGCCGTATCCATTGGCTCCTGGCGGATCCAGCCAATCGGGGCGGTAATCGTGAACCCAGCTCCGGGCATGGACCAGATGCGCTGCTCTCCTACCACCGTCGATGTCACATGGTGCTTTGTATAGACCTGGACAGTGCTGGTCGTGTCATCCCAGGCGACCTTGGCGCCCAGGGCTTCGGCCAGCGGTCGGGCGGGGATAAAGACGCGGCCCTTCTCCAGGTGGAGGAAGGGCTCTGCATCCACTGTTACCGGCTGGCCGTCGACCTCGATCTGAATCTGCCGGTACTCTACCGTGATCTGCTGCTGAATGCCAGTGGCCGCCCAGGCCCCGGCACCCGCACTCGCCAGAACGGTTGCCAGGATCGCTGCGGAGACGAGAAGACGCCGTCGCACGTGGTGACCCCCTTCGAATTGTGTGCACGGTAAGTCATTTGGCCGCGCTGATAAAAACCTCCTGCCGTTTGGTTCTTTCAAATGAGAAGGCCGCCCAAGTCCGAAGACCAGGGCGGCGTTATTCGTATGGGCGTCACGAAGCGACTTTGGCGTTCAGGTTTGCCTCGGTGATCCGGATTCCGTACTTCTCACCGATCGCCAGGACATCTGCCTTCATGAGTGGTACCCGGTTGACCAGGACGTCCACCGGTACGTTCGCCTGCTTGTCAAGGGTGATCACCGAGCCGGGACCGAGGTTGAGGACGTCGGAGAGGCTCAGTCTGGCACGCCCAAGTTCAGCAGTGACGGTCAACTCGATATCCATGAGCACACCGCGCAGTGCGGCCATGCTGAGCGCCTTACGGGTCTGTTGGACCGCCTGTGCCTGACTGGTCGCATAGCTCGTATTCGACGGCGGCATGGCCATCTGCGGCGGTGCCGCTGCCAGGGCTGCCGCCGCGGGGGCGGCGGATTGGGGCCTCGGGGCGTTGACCGGCGCACGCGCAGGGGTACTCTGGGTACCGCTGCCAGCATTTGCGTGGTTGGTGATCGCCTGGTCAACCTCGGCCTGCGTAATGGGGCCGAGGTCCTGAATCAGTTCGAAAGGCATGTTTGCAGGTGTCAGTCCAATAACCGGCGCAGAGGCCGGAGGAGCGCTCGTGGCAGGGGGTGGAACCACCGGCGCGTCTATGACCGGGGCAGACTCCTGAGTAGCAACAGCATCCGGTTGCTCTGGAGCCCCGGGCTGAGTCTGCGCCTCTTCCGCAGGCGCTTCCCCCGTGAGAAGGCTTGCCACGAGGGCGTCGATCTCCGATTGGGAGAGCTTCTTTGACACGGCGATTCCCCTTTTCGTCATGTGCACGGCCAGCTCATTGCCAGCGGCCAATACCTCTCTCCACTATTTCAAAGGGGAGGTAGGAAAATCCTGCTGGAGTTTGCACGGGATTTTCGCTGATCCGGTAGACAACCTTCGTTCTCAACGATAAACTCCTCATATCGAAAAAACAATGGGTAGAAAGAAGGGCCTCTTGTGGAAGGCTGGCGTCGGAATGTCTCGCTGCTCTGGGTTGCCGTCTTTATCGCTTCCATATGCTGGACAATGGTAATGCCCTTCATGCCGATCTTCCTGGAGGAGCAGTTGGGTGTCGTAGTGGGGGTCGCCGCCTGGGCGGGGCTGCTCAGTTCGGTCAACTCCGGGTTCAACGCGGCCATGGCGCCAGTCTGGGGGGCCCTGGGCGATCGTTTCGGGCGGAAGTCCATGATGCTTCGGGCGGGCTTCTTCCTGACACTGGCCTACCTGCTCATGGCCTTCGTGACCGGTCCGTACCAACTTCTCGGGGTGCGCGTGATGATCGGCATGCTGACCGGCTTCATTCCCACCGCTACCGCCCTGGTTGGTACCACCACCCCACAGGAACACCTTGGTAAAGCGCTCTCGCTGGTGGCTACGGCCAGTCCGTCGGGATCGATTCTGGGACCACTCCTGGGCGGCGTGCTGGCCGACCTGGTCGGCCTGCGCTACACGATGCTGGTCAGCGCCGGCATGGTCGGTGTGGCAACCTTCCTGGTGCTGGTGGCGGTGAAGGAGCAGTTCACCCCCACCCAGCAAAAGGTCAACATCATCGGTGACATGGGTGAGATGTTGAAGAACCGCGTCTTCCTGACCGTTCTTGCAACCACCGTCCTCATGATGACGGCCCAGGCGGTCATGGAGCCCGTGTTGGTCCCCTATATCAAGGGGTTGATCGGCCCCGGGGCACCCAACTGGTTGGCCGGTGCAATCTACTCCCTGCCGGGCATCGCCTTTGTCGTGGCCGCCCCCTGGTGGGCGAATCTGGCGGAGCGGGTCGGCTACACGACTACGGTGGCAGCCGGACTTGCGATCGGCGCAGCCCTGACGATCCCTCAGGCGTTCGTAGCGAGCGGCCTGGGCATGGGCGGCTTCCGCCTGGCCGCCGGCCTCGCGATCGCCGCGGTCACACCCGGCATCGCCGCTCTGATTACGATCGTGGTGCCTCGGGAACAGCGAGGGCGTGCCTTCGGTTTGAACCAGTCGGCCTTCGCCGTCGGGAACATGCTCGGCCCGCTGCTCGGTGGTCTGATCGGTGATCGGGTCGGGACAGTCTACGTCTTCCCGGTCGCAGCCAGCCTGCTGATCAGCGGAGCGGTCTGGGTCCGGTTCGTGCTGGCGCCGCGAGTGAAGCCACCCCAGCCCTCGGCCGTGTAAGGAGACAAGAAGCCGCCGAAGCGAACTTCGGCGGCGTTTTTTACTTGCTTTTCTCCTTCAGCGCCCACTTTGCCGAGCGGTGGCGAATGAGCGCCTCCCGCACCTCCGGGTTCTCGCGCAGAAAGCCGGTCAGGTTCTGCAACGACTTGACTGTCGCAGGGCTCACATGATGCTCAATGCCCTCGACATCGATCTTCAAGGTCTCCTCCGGCACCCCGATTGTGCGAAGGAACTCCTCGAGCATGGCATGCCGGCCCTTCATCTCCTCGCCCAGCGCTTCGCCAGCCGGGGTGAGCACGAGGCCCCGGTACCGTTCGTAGTGGATATAGCCGGCCTCGGCCAGCTTCTGGACCATCTTGGTGACCGACGAGGGTTGTAGGTTCAGTTCCATGGCGATGTCGCTGACCCGGGCATATCCCTTCCCTTTGATAAGCTCGTAGATCTTCTCCAGGTAGTCCTCCATGCTTGGAGTGGTCATGACTTTCCTCATTTCCCAAGCGGATTGCACCCATAATCTTATCACAGGAAGGGGTGAGAAGAAAAGGCAGGAACATCCTACTTGACAGCGGGAAGGAGAATTCCCTGGTCATTCCTCCGCTGGTGGAGCCTCGAAGACTGGTACAGGCGTGAACTCAATGCCATCGCAGGCAACGAGCCGGTAGCGAATCCCGCCATGGACCCCCTGGAACGCCCGGTGCTGAGCGCCGGGGCCGTGCAGGTGGCCGTAGAGGCAGACGAGGACTCCCCCGAAGGACTCGAGGAGTTCGGTGAAGCCCGTGGCCTGGTGATCCTCGGCGACCGGCGGGTAGTGGAGCATGACGATCGATGCGCTCGCCCCCGCTCTGCGCCCGGCCTCGAGGGACATCCTCACCCGGCCGATCTCCCGGTTGTAGATCTTGCTGTTGTGGGCCTCATCTTCCCCCCAGGAGCGGTCGCCCGGGGTGATCCAGCCCCGGCTGCCGCAGACCGCCACCCGGCCCTCCACACCGGGAACGCTGCCCTCGGGCAGGAGGATGGCATCGTTCTGGATAAACTCTATGGACTGCAGGGGGAGTGCCCGAAGCTTCTTGAGCGACTCCCACCAGTAGTCGTGGTTGCCGGGAATCATCAGCTTGCGGCCGGGGAGCTTGTCCAGTTCCAGCAGGTCCGGAAGCGCCTCCTCCAGGGTCATCCCCCAGGAGATGTCGCCGGGGACCAGGACAATGTCGTCCGGGGCTACGGTCGCCTCCCAGCTCTGAAAGAGCCGGCCCGGGTGTCCCGCCCAGCGCGGCCCGAAGATATCCATCGGTTTGTTGACGGCGATCCCCAGGTGTGGATCGCCCAGCGCATAGACAGCCACAGGCGGAGCTCCTCTCTGTCGGAAATCAAAGGGAATAATAGGCCTGAACCATTTCCGAACAAAAGCGTACCGGAGCGGGCAGCCGCCCGTCAAGGGATCAGGAGGGATTGACCTGCCGGACTGGTTCTATATGGGGCTTGCGCTTTACAACGGAGCCGTCTTCGTGATCTATGGGATCGATAAGTGGCGCGCCAGGCGAGGCTCGTGGCGGGTCTCTGAGGCAACCCTGCTCTGGCTGGCCCTTCTGGGCGGTGGGGCCGGGGGCTTGGCGGGCATCTACCTGCTCCGGCACAAGACCAGGAAGCCCCGCTTCGCCCTGGGGGTGCCGCTGATTCTCGCTACCCAGACCAGCCTGCTACTCTGGCTGCTGAGCCGTTGAGCCTCAGATCGGGGAGCCGGCCAGGCCGGTCCAGCTCTGGCTGAGGGGGGCCGCAGGGCCCCGGACCGATGCGTAGAAGGGGAAGGTGGAGGCGGCCACCCCGCGAAACAAATCCGAGGGACCGCCGATCGGATTGCCCGCGCTGAAGTAGAGATACCCCCGCTCGATAATCGAAGGAGCATACGGGAGTAGTGTGGCGGCCCGAGTGAGGGGAAGGCTTATGACCGCTTCGGGCGGAAAGCGGCGGCGGGGACCGGGGCGCAGGGCATAGAGCCAGGGCGGCAGCGAAGACCAGGGTGGCAGGCCGAAGAACACGGAGCACTCGCCCCCTTTCTCCACTGTAAGCGGCGGATGGGCGAATGGTCCCTATGGCTACGGAGAGAGCAGATCGGCCAGGGAGGGGGGCGCTGGTCCGAGCCGGACGGGTGCCCCATCGACCGATGCGACCGGCAGGCAGCCCATGAGGGCCGAGGTCAGGTAGAGCCCGTCGGCCGCGGAGAGGTCCGCAGGCTCGATCGGAGACTCCAGTGCCCCGGTCAGGGTGATCATGCGACGGCGCATGATGCCGGGCAGGCAGCCCTCGCTGATCGGGGGCGTCAGCCAGCGGCCGTCGCGATAGATGAAAAGGTTGGCCGCCGCACCCTCGGCCAGCCGGCCATGCTCGTTGAGCAGGAGAGCCTCATCGACCCCGGCCCGGGCAGCCTCTGCCCGGGCCATCACCTTTTCGAGCGCGGAGAGCGTCTTGTGCTGCCAGAGGGGCGAGCCCGACCAGATACGGATTGAGCTGGCGATCGCCCGCAGCGGACCCGCAGGCCGCCGGTAGGAGCTGAGGGTGATCAGCAGTGTCGGATGGGGTGAGGCAGGGGGCGCATAGCCCCGGGCAGGGCCGCTGCCACGGGTCAGGGTGATCCGCAGGGCCTGCTCGCCCTCGGCCCCCGGGGCCGCCGACGCCAGGGCAGAGGCGCCTGTGCGCACCCGCTGCGGATCGCAGGGGATCCCCAGGGCCGCGGCCGATGCCGCCAGGCGGGCCAGGTGGAGATCCAGCAGCGGAAGCCGCCCGTCCTGCAGCAGCACCGTCTCAAAGAGGCCATCGCCGTAGAGGAGTCCCCGGTCGGCCGCCGGTACCGCCGCCTCCGCGGCCGGCATCAACCCCGGCCCCTGGCCGCCTATGTCCAGGTAGAGGAGCGGCTGATCAGGGAAGGTCATGCAGCGTCACCCCCAGCGCCCTCGCCAGGCCACTCCCTTTGGCGAGGGTCTCCTCGTATTCTGACTGCGGGTCCGAATCAGCCACCAGGCCGCCCCCAGCGTAGAAGTACGCCGTGCCATCCTTCACCACCGCGGTGCGAATGGCAATATTCCAGTCCATGCGACCATCGAAGCCGATACAGCCGATGGCCCCGGTGTAGACCCCACGGCGGACCGGCTCCAGCTCCTCGATGATCTCCATGGCCCGGACCTTCGGCGCACCGGTGATCGATCCGCCGGGAAAGGTGGCCCGCAGGATCTGGCTGGTTGTCGCTCCCCGCTTCAGCCGGCCCTCTACGGTGGCGACGGTATGCCAGACGTTCGGCGTCTCCTCCAGCCGGCGCAGGTCCGGCACCGTAACGCTGCCATACTCACAGACCCGGCCGATGTCATTGCGCTGCAGGTCGACGATCATGACCAGCTCCGCCTGGTCCTTCTCACTGGCCAGGAGCTCATCGGCGTTCGCCCGGTCCTCCTCCGGCGTCCTGCCGCGGGGACGGGTCCCCTTGATCGGGCGGGTTTCGATCATCCCGTTGTGAACGGTAACAAAGCGCTCGGGCGAGCCGGAGACCACCTGCCAGGAGCCCATCTCGAGAAAGGCCGAGAAGGGGGCGGGCGTCCCCTCCCGCAGGCGGCGATAGAGCGTCCAGCCGCTCTCCTCATACGGGCAGGCGAACCGCTGGGCGATGTTGACCTGGAAGATGTCCCCCGCGCCTATGTAGTCCAGCGCCCTGCGGACGGCCTCCATGTACTCGCTCCGCCTGTAGCTCGAACGGGCCGTCCCGCCGCCAGCCCGGGGTGGCAGCGGGGGGAGGGGAGTGGCTGCCTTCAGCGCCTGCCCCCAGCGGCGGGCCTTGGCCATCGCTTCGCTCTCCCGCCCGTCCGGGGCGCCGACCACGAGGGAGGCTTCGCCCGTGCTGTGGTCCAGGGCGAGGATCACATCGTAGAAGGAGAGGTGGATATCGGGCAGGCTCAGGTCATCCTGGGCGGTCTGCGGCAGGTTCTCGATCTGGCGCGCCAGGTCGTAGGAGAGGTAGCCAACCGCACCACCGTGCGGAAAGGGCAGGGCGGCGGCACCATCCACCCGGCACCGGTTCAGCAGCGACTGGAGGATCACCAGGGGATCACCATCCACCAGGCGGGTCCGGCCCTCTTCGTACACATAGGCCTCCCGCCCGTGGGTCACCAGGGTCATGAAGGGCTCGGCGCCCAGCAGGGTGAAGCGGCGGACAGCGTCGGGGCCGGCGGCGCCGCTCTCCAGCAGGAACCGGCCCGGTCCGGGCGGCAGCGCCTCCAACAGGGCGGCGGGATCGGTGAGCGAGAGGGAGAGCGGCAGGTTCAGAGACTTCGCCAATGAGGACCCTCCTGCGTTGTTTGACTGACCTCCTCATCTTACCACGACCACCCAACGGTCGGGAGGGCCATCGGGGCAGTTATGCATACAGCATCCAATGTTGAATAATCATCTGTGCCGTCAAACTTGAGAGAACCGATCACCTATTCAGGTCGTCCCATGGCAAGGGAGGTGTCTCGCTGCATGTCGTTCCGGCGATGGACAGGCGCCCTGCTCCAGCGGATCACGCTCTTTGTCATGGCAGGGCTCGTGGCAGTCACATTACTTCACGTTCCAGCAGGCATCGTTGCACCCGTGTCCAAGAAGGAACCGGCTACCTATTCCGCCTCCAAATGGGCCGGTGCGACCGGTCAGTATCTGCGGCAACTCTCCCTCGGTGACCTGGGCACCCTGAGACAACTGGGGATCCCCGGCTACAAGGAGGATCAACCCGTCAGTCGGGTCCTCGTCGAGCAGGTACCCCGCTCAGCCTTCCTGCTTGCCGCCGCACTTGCTCTCTCACTCCTGTTCGGTACGGTTTTCGGGTTCATGGCCAGTCGCTTTGGCAACCGGTGGCTGCGCGGACCTGTACTCACCTCCACCCTGCTCCTGCTCTCCTTCCCGGATATCCTGATGATCTTCATGCTGCGCAGGCTGGTGATCTGGGGAATGGCCACCTTCGGCGTCAAGCTCTTCAGCTCGGGGACCTTTGGCGCCATGGAGCTGCAGGACATGGTCGCCCCGGCGCTGGCGCTCTCGGCCCTGCCGCTGGCCATGGTGGCAAGGGTCGCCTCTGTCGCGTTTGATGAGGTCTACGACCAGTTCTACGTCCGTACCGCTCATTCCAAGGGGCTCCACCCCATGCGGGTGGTGCTGACCCACGTCCTTAAGAACGCCTGGATCCAGGTGGCCGATGCCGGTCCGCTGATCGTGGGCAGCCTCGTGACCGGTCTGGTGGTTGTGGAGTATGCCTTCTACTTCCCGGGCCTGGGCCGTACCTTGGGTCTGATGCTCGAGCGCGGCGGGCAGCCGGGGGCCACGGCAAGCGTGGCGCTGGCACTCCTGATCGGTGCCGTCCTGACCGATGCCCTCTTCGGCCTGGTCCGCCTCGCCCTTGACCCCCGCCTCGGTGAACGGGAGCGGAGCCAGGCCTCCGAGGTGGGACGAGTCCGCCTCGCCGACCTGCGCCTCTCGCCGGTGGCAGCGCTTAAGTCGCTATGGGCGGGGCTGTGCGAACTGCCCCATGCGCTCAGCCAGGCCGCCTGGAAGGCCAGGCCGAGCCATCTGCTGCGCGGCATCTGGCGCAATCCACCTCTGCTGATCGGCCTGACCGGCGTTCTCGCCCTGGTCGCCGTCGCCATCTTCGGCGGCCAACTGGCCGATCTGCGCAACACCGGGGTGGCGCCCAAGTATATCCTGCACAACGACGAGGTCTTCTTTCCGCCCTTTCAGCCAGGCCTGACCGGCTATCCCCTCGGTTCGGATATGGCCGGGCGGGACTTGCTCTCCCGCTTGATGGTCGGTGCCCGCTACACCCTTTTCTTCACCCTGGCGGTCACCCCGGTCCGCTTCCTGATCGCCGTGCCCTGGGGTCTGGTGGCCGGTTTCTGGCGGGGTACCTGGGCGGCATCGAGCCGGACCCTCGGGCTCATGTTCGCCGCCCTGCCGGTCATGCTGATTCCGGCGGCGCTCCTGCCGCTCCAGTCCGTCTACGGGAGCACCGGCAGCGGCTACAGCTTCTGGCTCGTCACCGTGATCCTGGCCGTTGTGGGCGTGCCCCGTCTGGTGGAGTCGGTCCGCCAGCAGGTGGAGTCGACCCTGGTCCTCCCCTTTATCGAGGGGGCGCGTGCGACGGGCGCCGGCACAGGGCGGATCCTGGCCAAGCACGTGCTACCGCATCTATCGCCACAGCTCTGGGTCATGGCCGCAGCCGACATGGCCTGGACGCTCCTGCTGCTCGCACAATTAGGCGTCTTCTCGATCTACCTGGGTGGATCGGTTTCCGTCGGGGCGGCCTACGGTGAGCGCGGCGGATCGCTGATCCCCCGGATACCTGATTGGTCCGCCATGCTCTCCAAGCCCTATGAGGTGATCTACCGGGCGCCCTGGGCGATCTGGATCCCCGCCCTCGTCTTCCTGCTGGCGGTCGTCCTCTTCAACCTGACGGCCGAAGGGCTGCGTCGCCAGGCGCAGAAGCTCTCCGCTCGGGCTGCCATGCCCGAGCCCGAGGTGCAGCCCGACGGCACCACCCGCATCCCTGCCCCGGCAAGGCGTCGCCTCCGGCTCGAGTGGACGGCCACGGCGCTCGTCACGGCACTGCTCCTGGGCGTCACCATTCGCTATGGGGGGGCCGAGGCGCCCAAGCCGCCCGAGCAGTTGACCCCACTGGAGCAGAGCATTCAGGCACTCGCCCTGGTGACGGACACCGTCTACGGGACCGGCGAGCAGTTCGAGCGGGCCAAGGCGGTCTCGCAGCTCGGGCCGACCATCTCCCGCTACCTCACTGAGGTGTTCAAAGAGGGGCGGCCCCTCGCCGACATTCAGGGAGACAGCCGGGGGCGCCTCAACCTCTTCTCGCTTGATGCTGTCCTGGTGGCCCAGTTCCAGGTGCCCACCGGCATTCTGGCCGAAAACGCCTTCCATTCGTTCATCTGGCTTCAGGACCGGGAGAGCGGGCGGGTGAACACGGTGAACATCGGCATGAAGCCGGTTTACACCGCAGCGGTCGATGGCGTGCTGATCCTCAGCGGGACGGTGCCCGGCCCGGACAACTGGGCGATCTTTACCTACCGCCGGCAGCCCGATGGCCGCTGGATGCCAGACGCCAACCTGGCCCGGCGCCTTTCGACGAGGATCCCCGCGGAGTACCATGCCGAATTGCAGATAGGCCTCAACAACAATCCCCGCAACGAGATCGCCCTGACCGGTGGTCCGCTGAACAGCGCCCGCCTGGATCCGTATGGCGATGTGACGGTCTGCATCACAACGTCAGGCCCCTGTGTCACCGTGCCCTTCAGCGAGTTTGGCAGGTAACGCAAACGCCACCGGGCTTTCACCTGGTGGCGTTTGGTGCTCTTCCGATCACCGGGTCAGCGGAGCAGGTGAGGGATCAGGTTCCGCTCCACGATCAGCCGGGAAGCGGCGAGCTGTTCGCTCGCCCGGGCGGCGAGATCGGCGCACTCCTCGACGGGCTGGGTCTCGCCCGTGGCGATTGCGTAACAGACGGCGCTTCCGCCCCCCTCATCGGGGGAGACGTAAAGATGGGTATCGTCTGCCGCCGATCCGCGATAGAAGGGGACGACTCCTGCATCGGTCGCCAACAGATCCCTGCCGATGAAGAAGGCGTCATCAGTCGGGAGCCCGATCAGACCGGCGATGGTGGGGGCGATATCGACCTGGCCGGCTGCCTGCGATTGGGCACCGGATGCCTGGGCACCGGGCAGGCGGATCATCAGTGGTACCCGCTTTTCGGCCCGGCTCCAGCCAACCTGGTCCTCATGCGGGATCCCCAGCAGCGCCTCCATGCCCGTATCGTTTCGCCAGACGCCCTGGTGGTCACCATAGAGCACCAGGAGCGACCGGTCGAGGATGCCCTCGGCCTTCAACTGATCGATGAACGCACCGATCGCCTGGTCGGTGTAATGGACGGCGTGCAGGTAGTTGGCCGCCTTCGTCCCCTCCAGGTCGTCCAACTTCAGTTCCTTCGGCAGGTTCTCAAAGTCGAAGGGGCCGTGGCTCGTCAGGGTGACCAGGAAGGCGTAGTACGGCTCCGGCAGGGCCTTCAGCTTGGCGGTGGCCTGCCGCAGGAAGGACTTGTCGGAGAGGCCAATGCCCACCCGCTCGTCATCGACAAAGCTCCGGAGCGAGTCATAGCGCTCGAACCCTACGCGCGGGTAGACGGCGGCCAGGTTCCAGAAGTCGGCGGGCATGCCCTGCATGGCCACAGCCGTATAGCCCTGCTCCCGCAGCAGGGTGGGCAGGCATCGGAAGTCGTTGTGGGCATAGTCGTAGTAAACGGCACCGGTCCGGGTCGGGTAGAGCGAGCAGTTGGCCAGGAGATCGGCATCGGAGGTGACGCCCTGGCCGGTCTGGTGGTAGAAGTTCGGGAAGGAGAGGGACTCGGCCATCAGCCGGTTCAGGTTGGGGGTGATCTCCTGGTCACCGATCTTCATGCCCAGAGGGAAGGACTGCAGCGACTCGACTTGCAGCAGAATCACGTTCTTTCCGCGGGCCACTCCGGTCAGTGGGCCCGGGGTTGGCTCCGGCTGCGCGGCGAACCATTCTCGCACCTGGCGCACGGGGCCGTCCTGGGGCGTGAGCCGGTTCGACAGCCGTCCGGCGTAGGCCCCCAGATCGAAGGCGTGGTAGTTGATCAGCCCCATGCGGCTGCCGACCATGGAGTGGCCGTAGTATTTCGCGGCCAGGAGCGGGTCATTCACCGCGACCAGGGCGACGACGACGGCGCCGACCAGGGCGGTTGCGCGCACAGCCCACGCCTTCACCGGTGTAAACCAGTGGCTCCGCAGGGCCGCGGGTAGCAGAAGGAGGACCGCCAGGACCGGCAGGTCAGCGAAGAGCCAGAGATCGGTGGGGCGCATGAGCGTCGTGACGCTTGATCCAACATCGGTCAACTGCCCTGAGAAGCGGAGCGAGGCGACCGAGACGAGGTCGCCGAACTGGCGGTAGTAGAGGATGTCCGCATACATGACAAGCGAGACAGTGAGGCTGACGATCATCCAGAGGAGCGCCTGCCAGCGGCCCGTCGAGCGACGAACCCAGGCGGTCAGGAAGAGCACCGCTCCAATCGAAGCAGCCATCATGCCAGAGCCCGGGGAGATGTCAATCATCTGCAGGGCCAGCCGCTGCTTCATAATCAGCCAGATGGCAATCACCAGATGCAGCAGGTCAGCCCGATCGAAAGCCGGCCACCAGCGGCTTGTCAATAGCTGGGTATAGATGTGTAGTAGTTTGGACATGGCGCATGCTCCGTTTCCATCGTAGTAGGGTATAAAGAAGCGTACCGGTGCAGAGCCTGCTCTATCTTAATCCTTCTTGAACGAAAAAGAAAGAGAGTGGAGAAACCCACCGCTGCCTGCTGGCGAGGGGGTTCAGAACTGCCGAATCACGGCAGGAGGATCGCCTGAAATCAGGGAAAAGAGAGCCGGGGGAGGAGATGGCGAATGAAGCGTGGGGCATGGCTTCTACTGGCGCTCCTGATGCTCGCCCTGTCCGCCTGCAGTGGCGGAGGGAGGGCGGAGTCAGGGATTGAACTGGAGCTCGTTGTGGACGGGCTGACCAAACCGCTCTTCGTGACGCACGCGGGTGATCAGAGCGACCGGCTCTTCGTGCTGGAGCAGCCCGGGCGGGTGAGGCTGATCGAGGGCGGTGAACTCCTGGACGAGCCCTTCGTGGATCTGACAGATCGCGTCTTGAGCAAGGGGAACGAACAGGGATTGCTGGGGCTCGCCTTCGATCCGGACTACGAGACGAACGGAATCTTCTATCTGCACTACACCGGCAGCGAGGGTGAAACCGTGATCGCCCGCTTCCGGCGGGACGGACAGGATCCCCGCAAGGCCGATCCCGCCTCGCAGCAGGTGATCCTGACGATCGAGCAGCCGTTTGCCAACCATAACGGGGGGCCTGTCCTCTTCGGGCCCGATGGCTATCTGTACGTCGCTCTGGGCGATGGCGGCTCTGCCGGCGATCCCGGCAACCGGGCGCAGAACAAGGAGAGCCTGCTGGGTAAGATCCTCCGGATCGATGTGCGCAGCGTCCAGACGTATGCGGTGCCTGCATCCAATCCATTTGTGGGCAAGGACGGGCGCGACGAGATCTGGGCCTATGGCCTCCGCAACCCGTGGCGGATCAGCTTTGACCGGCAGACGGGTGATCTCTGGATAGCCGATGTGGGCCAGAACCGAGTCGAGGAGGTCAACTTCCAACCCGCATCCGGCAAGGGGGGCGAGAACTACGGCTGGAAGGTCTTCGAGGGCAGTCAAGTCTACAGCCAGGGCGAGGCGCCCGGGGCCGTCTTCCCGGTGGCTGAGTACACCCATGCCAGCGGCGGCTGCTCGATCACGGGCGGCTATGTCTACCGGGGGAAGGCGATCCCGGCCCTGATCGGCACCTATCTCTATGCCGACTACTGCAAGGGAGAGATCTGGGGCTTGAGCCGCGAGGGCGATGCCTGGAAGGTTTCGGCCCTCCTGGAGACCGATGCGAATATCACCTCTTTTGGCGAGGATCAGCAGGGCGAGTTGTACGTGGTTGATCAGAAGGGGTCCATCTTCCGGGTCCGGGCCGCAGAATAGCAGAATAGATGAAGGACGGCGATGCGACATGAAGCGGGGGAACCACTTTCAGCTTGAGCAGGTAGGTGACGGTGCGTACGCGGCGATCGCCATTCCCGGCAGCGGCAGTTGTGCCAACGCTGGAATCATCGATCTGGGTGATCGGACGGTCGTCTTTGATACCTTCCAGACGCCGGAAGCGGCAGCAGACCTGCGGCAGGCAGCGGAGAGCCTGACCGGGCGACCGGTCTCCCTGGTGATCAACAGCCACTTCCATGCCGATCACACCTTCGGTAACCAGGTCTTTGCGGGCGTGCCGATCATCTCCACGAGTGCCACCCGGGAGCGGCATGCGGAGCGGGGACCGATGGTGATCCAGACATACCGGGAGAAGGGGCCGGCCTACCTGGCTCAGCAGGAGGAGCAGTTGGCCGCCATGGCCGAGGGGCCGGAGAAGGAGACCTTCGCCCGTGACGTCTCGACCACCCGGCACCTGGTGGCCGCCGCTCCCCAGACGGAGGCGGTCCTCCCCGACCTGCTGATCGAAGAGCGGCTTACGCTGGCGGGGAGCAAGCGGAAGCTGGAACTGCAGGTCCACAAGGGGCATACGTTCAGCGACATCATCGGCTGGCTGCCCGACGAGAAGCTCTGCTTTGTCGGGGACCTGGTGCTGGTCGCCAACCACCTGTGGATGGGTCACGGCACCCCCGAAGGCTGGTTCGAGACGCTGGACCGGCTGGAGGGGCTCGGCCTTGCGCGGCTTGTCCCCGGCCACGGCCCTGTAGGTGGGGCGGAGTGGATCGGAGAGGTGCGCGGGTATATCAAGGCGATCCTGGCGAGGGCGGAGGAGGCCGCCGCCAGGGGGCTGACCCCGGAGGATGCCGCCAAGCTGACCCCGCCGGCACCGTATGACCGGTGGACCTTCCCGACCGGCTATGGCAGGAACATGAGCTTCCTGGTCGGACGGTTGACGGAGCAGAAGGGCTAGTGGTCATGGAACTACGACATGACGCGGGCACAGCGGTTGGGGCGTTCTATGCCATGGCCGGGCGGGGCGATCTGTGGCCATCGTTTCGGCCGATGGAGATTCCGCTGCTCCTGCATGGTGCGGAAGGGGCCTTTCTGGTCGGGCATCCTGCCCCGCCCAAAGGGTATCGCCCGGTAGGCGAGGTGGCTGGTCGGTTGGTCTTCGGCGGGGAGCGGCAGCCTGAGATGGCAGCGAACACGGCGGCGGTGATCGAGGGGGAGTGGACGGCCCTGGCCGAGCTGCCTGCCCAGCCGATCACCTCGCCCGAGCGCTTTGCCCGGCTGCTGCTCCATGAGGCCTTCCATGTCCACCAGCAGCGGGAGCTCACGGCGGTGGCGCAGCCGGAGATGGCGATCATGGCGCTCTACCCGGAGGCCGACCCGGGGAACAACGCCATGGCGATCGTGGAGAACCAGGAGTTGATCGCCGCCCTGCGGCAGGAGGAGGGTGCGGTGGAGCGGTTCCTCGCCATGAGGCAGCACCGCCAGCGGCGGCTCGAGCGGGGAGGGCTGGGCTCGGTCTCGGCCTACGAGCAGGCCGTCGAGTACATGGAAGGGACCGCCACCTACGTGGAGTGTCGGGCCGGGCATCCGGTCGATGATCTGCTGGCCGAACTGGCGGAGGCGAACCTGGGGGGCAAGGGTGCAGCCTACAGGCGGTTCTACTGGAGCGGAGCCGCCCAGGCGCTCGTACTCGACCAGCGGCTGCCGGGCTGGAGGGAGCGCCTGAGGGATGGCCAGACGCTGCAAATGCTGCTGCTGGCGTCGGCTTCGTCCCTGCCGCCGGTCAGCCAGGTGGTGAAGTCCTCTGGCTTCGTGGCGATCCTGGAGCGGGAGGAGCAGCATGAGTTGCGCCGACGGGAGCGGGTGGCCGCTCTCATGGAGCAACTGGTAGCCGGCCCCGGGGTGCGGGTCGAGGTGATCCTGCCCCCGTCGGCTCAAGGCATCCTCTGGGACCCGGCCACCCTGCTCGTGGTGGAGCCGGGGAAGCGGTTGCATACCCGTTTCTGCGGGGCTGCCGGGCCTGGGGATCTGAAGGTCGAGGTCGAGACGCTCTGCCTGGAGGAGGCCGGACCGGAGGGGCGAAGGCTCTCGCTGCGACTGGCGGAGGCGCCGAGAACGGAGGCTGGGGACCGGTTCCGGCTCCGGGCCCCCGGTCTGGTGATCGATGCGCCGTCGGGTGAGATGGAATCGGATCGTGAAGGGCTCCGGGTCAGGTTGGGAGTAGGAGAATGGCACCGGTGACGCAAGGCGTTGCCGGTGCCTTCTTGTCGGTGGCAGGTCGCAAGGCATTGGCTGCGGGTCGGGAGGGGTCGGCTGCGGGTCGGGAGGGGTCGGGAGGGGTCGGTGGCGGGTCGGTGGCAGGTCGGTGGCGGGTCGGTGGCGGATCGGTGGCAGGTCGGTGGCGGGTCGGTGGCGGGTCGGTGGGGGGTCGGTGGCGGGTCGGTGGGGGGTCGGTGGCGGGTCGGCGGCAGGTCGGTGGCGGGTCGGGAGGGGTCGTGAGGGGTCGGGAGGGGTCGTGAGGGGTCGGCGGCGGGTTGGGAAGAGGTCAGCGGAGGGTCGGGAAGAGGTCGGCGGCGGGTTGGGAAGAGGTCAGCGGAGGGTCGGGAAGAGGTCGGCGGCGAGTCGGAAGGAGGTCGGCGGTGGGTCGGGTGGTGCCCGCGAGGGGGCTTCATCGGTACGGTCACCGGGGTTATAGCCCGGACAGCGCGGGTACCGCGGGTGTCGAACCGTGCGCATAGCGAATCAATGGAATAAATGTAAAAGACAGGAGGAGCTCGCGTGCCTGTTGTCGAAATAGCGTTATAGGATGGGTGGGGAATGAACAATTGAGGAGGTCACAGCTATGACCGAGAGGCCCAGCGATGAGGTCCAGGCTCCGAAGTACGTCCGTGAGGTGGCTGCGTCGCTTGGTGGGGGCGTCCCGTTTGATCTCAACGCGATCCTTGGCACCTTCAAGAAGTTCGAGAATCAGCGGGTCCGTGTTTTGCGACCGGGGCAGAACGACTCCAGTGTCGATATCTCGGCTGCTGGGCGGGTCAAGAGCAACGCTGCCTGCACCACGGATCTGAAGGAGGCCGCCGTAGACCGTGAACTGCCGTCGACCCTGTTCCCGGCGCTCTATATTGAGTTCAGCAAGGTCGCACAGATGTACATGGCCTATCCGCTCCCCGAGTTTGTCGCCGGGTATCAGGAGATCGTTCGGGTAGAATGGGATGCCAAAGGAACCGAGGCTCGGTGGGACATGCCAAAGTTGCTTGCGGAGAAGAACTGGCTGACACCTGCAGGGTACGTGCGCCGAGTCACCGTTCACTCCGTCCGCAACCATCCGGAAGCTGGGTCCTTCATCCTGATCGACATGAAGGAACACAAGATGCTGGAAGCGGAGTCGCGCAGGCGGATGCACAAGAAGAACAAAGCGAAACGTGATGCCGCCCGATCTGGTCAGGGGCAGCCGGACGCCCAGCCCCAGCCCCAGCCCAACCAGACCCAGCCCAACCAGACCCAGCCCAACCAGACCCAGCCCAACCAGACCCAGCCCAACCAGACCCAGCCCAACCAGACCCAGCCCAACCAGACCCAGCCCA
>JAWLHU010000009.1:0-146908 GCA_041690255.1 Symbiobacteriaceae bacterium | reverse complement strand
ACACCGAGCCTATCGAGACGCCCAACACCGAGGCCGAGAACAAGTAGCCGACGGAACTGCATGAAGTCGGTGAACTCGCTTGACGCCTGCCATACAGATCGGTATACTCACTGGTAAGTTCCTCATACCTGACCCAACGACGGGAAATACGGTCCATGAGCCACGCCAAGAGAGGGCACCCCACGAGCTGAAAGGGTGCCTGCGTAGGCCGGGTCGACGCCACCCCCGAGGGGCCCACCGAAGCGCTCGCTCAGGCTGGGACGGCCACCATGCCGATATCACTGGACCGAGGTGAGCCCTACCGGGCTCAATCAGGGTGGTACCGCGAAGGCAGCAAGCCCTCGCCCCTGACGCGACAGGCGTCGGAGGCGGGGGTTTTCATTTTTGCTTTTCGCCAAACTTCAAAGGAGGTTCCAGCAATGCCCAAGTACATGTCGGGCAACGAGATCCGCACCGCGTTCGTCGAGTTCTTCAAATCCAAGGGCCATACCCACGTCTCCAGCTCCTCCCTGGTGCCCCACGGCGATCCGACCCTCCTCTTCACCAACGCCGGCATGAACCAGTTCAAGGATACCTTCCTTGGCATGGAGAAGCGGGATTACAACCGGGCCGTGACCACCCAGAAGTGCGTCCGGGCCGGCGGCAAGCATAACGACCTGGACGAGGTCGGCTTCACTGCCCGCCACCACACCTTCTTTGAGATGATGGGCAACTTCAGTTTCGGTGACTACTTCAAGGACGACGCTCTTGCCTACGCCTGGGAGTTCATCACCTCACCCCAGTGGCTGGGCCTTCCGGTCGACCGGCTCTGGGTCACGATCTTCCAGGATGATGACCAGGCCTTCGAGATCTGGCATAACAAGGTGGGCGTCCCCGCCGATCGGATCATCCGCCTGGGTGAGAAGGATAACTTCTGGCGCATGGGCGACACCGGTCCCTGCGGCCCCTGCTCGGAGATCTTCTGGGACATGGGTGCGGAGCATTCCTGCGATCACCCCGACGGCTGCTCGATCCAGACCTGTGGCTGCGATCGCTGGCGTGAGTTCTGGAACAACGTCTTCATGCAGTACAACCAGACCCCGAACGGCTTGGTTCCCCTGGAGCGAACCGGTGTGGATACCGGTCTCGGCCTGGAGCGCATGGCGACGGTGATGCAGGAGGTCTGGTCCAACTGGGAGATCGACCTCTGGAAGCCGATCTTCAGTCGTATTGCTGACCTCTCCGGCGCCACCTACAAGGAGGGGCCTGAGGCGGTGCCCTTCCGGGTCGTGGCCGATCACACCCGCTGCTGCACCTTCCTGATTGCCGATGGCGTCCGCTTCTCCAACGAGGGCCGCGGCTACGTCATGCGCCGCATCCTCCGCCGGGCGGTCCGCTTCGGCCGAAGCCTGGGCTTCAAGGAGCCCTTCGTCTACAGGGTGGCCGAAGCGGTGGCCGAGGTGATGGGCGACGCCTACCCCGAGGTCCGCGACAACCTGAAGTCGATCCAGGACGAACTGCGCAGGGAGGAGGAGCGCTTCTTCCGCACCCTGGAGCAGGGGATGGAGCGGCTTGGCGAGATCCTGCGTAACATGCGGCAGGATGGCAAGTCAGTCGTCTCGGGCCAGGATGCCTTCGTGCTCTACGACACCTACGGCTTCCCGCTCGATATCGTCCGCGATGTCGCCCGGGAGCAGGGCTTCTCGGTCGATGAAGCGGGCTACAACACGGCCATGGCCGAGCAGAAGGCCCGTGCCCGTGCGGCCCGGGACGTCTCCTACATGGCGGAGTCGATCACCCGGATCGCCGGCGCCGTGAGCGAATTTGAGCCGACCCGCTTCCTGGGCTACTCCACCCTGACCGCTGAGGCGAAGGTCCTCGGTGTCTTCGACGAGGAGGGGAACCCCTCCGGTGCCGGAGCCGGTTCCTCGGTGGTGATCGTCCTGGATCAGACCCCGTTCTATGCCGAGGGTGGCGGTCAGATCGGCGACACCGGTACCCTGACCGCCGAGGGTCTGGTGGTGGAGGTGGAGGACTGCAAGAAGCTGCCCTCCGGCCATTTCCTGCAGATCGCATCGGTCAAGCAGGGCTTCCTGGAGGCCGGCCAGACCGTCAGCGCCTCGGTCAACGAAGAGCGCCGCCTGGCGATCCAGAAGAACCACACCGGCACCCATCTGCTGCACAGGGCGCTCCGGGAGGTCCTGGGCACCCACGTCCGGCAGGCGGGCTCTCTGGTCGCCCCCGACCGGCTCCGCTTCGACTTCACCCACACCGGTCCGATGACCGCTGAGGAGATCGCGGCGGTGGAGGCGATCGTCAACGGTGAGATCGAGCGGGCGGATGATGTCTCCTGGCGGGAGATGCCGATCGATGAGGCGAAGGCGCTGGGCGCCATGGCCCTCTTCGGCGAGAAGTACGGCGACGTGGTCCGGATGGTCTCCGTGGGCGACGGCTGGTCCCGCGAACTCTGCGGCGGCTGCCACGTGAAGAACGTCAGCCAGATCCAGTTCTTGAAGGTGATCTCCGAGTCGGGCATCGGCGGCGGTGTCCGGCGCCTGGAGGCGGTGACGGGCGCGGGCGTCATGCGGCACATGCAGGAGGCCCAGGAGAAGCAGGAAGCGGCTCAGGAGCAACTGCGGGGCCGTGTCAAGGAACTGGAGAAGGAGTTGGAGCAGCTCCGGGCGAAGTTGGCGGCAGGGGAGACCGATACCCTGATCGCCAAGGCCAAGGAGGTCGCCGGCTTCAAGGTGGTCTCCGGCACCGCCCCGGTCGCCACCATGGACGACCTGCGGAACATGACCGATGCGATCCGCGAGAAGATCGGCTCGGGCGTCGTGGTCCTGGGCGCTGTGGCCGGTGAAGGGAAGGTCAACCTGGTCGCCGCCGTGACCAAGGACCTGATGGGCAAGGTTCACGCCGGCAACCTGATCAAGGGCGTCGCCCAGATCTGCGGCGGCGGTGGTGGTGGCCGCCCCGACATGGCGACAGCCGGCGGCAAGGACCCGGCCAAGCTGGGCGAGGCGCTGAACGCAGTCATCCGGCTGGTCAGCGAGCAGGTCGGGGTCTAGGCAGTACCCGAGCAGACCGGTCGCAGCAGACGTAGTATGAGGGGATGATCAGCGATGGAGGGAGTCCTCTGGGGAGCGAAGGCGGGCCTGCGCTCCCTGCGTCCCGCCGATGCATGGGCCCTTCATCGCTTCATGACCGATCCGGAGGTGGCCTGGCTTCTCTACGAGGAGAAGTCGGGCCCCGTGCCGGGTCCGCTCCAACTCGCCCTCTCCATCTGGGCGCAGGGGTTGACCGTACGGACCGAGTGGGCGATCCTCGACGAGACCGGCCGGTTTATCGGGGTCGTCCGGCTCTGGCGGCTCAGCGACCGGAACCGGAGTGCCATGCTGACGATCTTCATTGGGGAGCGCTCGCACTGGGGCCGTGGCTACGGCTCCGACGCGCTCCGGCTGACGCTCCGGGAGGCGTTCGGACCGCTTGATCTGCACCGGGTGGAGCTTCACGTCTTTGACTTCAATGAGCGGGCAATCCGCAGCTATGAGAAGGTGGGATTCGTGCGGGAGGGGGTTCGCCGCCAGGCACTCCGGCGCGGGACCCGCTTTCACGACATCCTGGTCATGGGCATCACCCGGGAGGAGTTCACCGCTCGGGAGCAGGAGCGGCGGGCCATGTTATAGCCTGATTCGCATGTCCCGATATCCCTTCGGGAAGAATGCTTGGAGGAATCCGTGACTGAGAGGATTGTGCGCTCGTTGGGGAGAATATCCATATGTACGAATCGGATCGGCGGCTGATCCTGGCTGCCTCTATGGAGGGCGGTGTTCCCATGCCCGAAGCAAACGACAAGACCGTATTCTGGCGTAACAAGCCGGAGGATCGTAACCCGAGTGAGGTGCTGCGCAAGGTCCATGCAGCGCTGAAGGAGAAGGGGTACAGTCCGATCGATCAGATCGTCGGCTACCTGCTCTCCGGGGATCCGACTTACATTACCAGCCATCAGGGGGCTCGTAACCTGATTCGGCGCCTCGAGCGCGACGAGTTGCTGGAGGAACTGGTTCGCAGCTATCTGGAGCGACAGGAGGAGCGGGAGTAATCCCGCTCTTTCTTCTATCTTACGAACCTTTCGAGCCGCAGGGCCGTCTTAGAGGTGTGGAAGGAGGGAGCCCATGCGAGGGATACGATCGGTGACGGCTCTCGTCACCCTGCTGTTCATGGCGCTCATGGCTCCGGCACTCGCGGCCCCGGGGGTCGAAGAGGTAACCCTCCCAAGCGGGGAGGTCGTCACCATCCGGGCCGAAGGGGGCGATCTGATCTTCACCCTGGCCAACGGCATGGAGATGACCCGCCGGAGCGATGGCAGCGGCGGCTCGTCGCTCATGGCTCCCATGAGCGCGAACGGTGACGATATCGCGAAGGCGGACGAGGCCTACCGGATCTGGCAGGGGATCCACCCACCGGAGCGGACCAGGACGGTGCCTGTCTGGGCTGCGGTGCTCCTCCTCGGCGTAGGGGTGTTCAACCTGGCCAACCCCCGCCTGGCCTGGTACCTGGCCGATGGCTGGAAGTTCAAAGACGCTGAGCCGAGTGACCTGGCCCTGGGCGTGACGCGCCTGATGGGTGCACTCGCCGTGGTACTCGGGATCGCGCTGCTATTCGTAGGGTAGGGGGCTCTTGTGCGTAGATGGCGCTGGTTCCTGCTCGCCGCGCTCCTTCCGGTCCTGGCCTATGTCGTGCTGATCGCTGAGGCGCACTGGCGGCCGAAGCTCATCCTTTACGGGGAGATGCAGACCTACTCATCGCAGGTGGTCGTGGCCGTGGACGTGAGGAACACTGGCTTCCGCCCCATCATCCTGGAACGGGCCGAACTGGGGGGCATCCCCGAGACCCAGACCTCCAGCTGGGTAAGCCTGGCCCCGTCCTGCCAGCCATGCAAAGAGGATCGCCATGCGGTCCGGTTCGAGCTGCCCCTCGACACGCCCCCGGGCCAATACGACCTGGTGATCCATTATCGATACCTGGGCTGGCCCTTCAAGGTGCGCCGAAAGACCCGACTGAGCGAACCTCCGCCCGCCGCGCAGGCCGCCAACCCGCTTCCCTGCACCGGTGAGTACTACGATGACCTGAGGCTACTTGAGGCACCGTCGGCCGATGAGGTCTTACGGTGCGCGGCCGAGGTTGCACCGCACAACGCTGAGTACCGGGCGGCGGTCACCTCCTGGCTGCTGGAACACCGCGAGGCCTATACGGGCACCGATCAACCGGGGCACCAGGCCTTCATTCGCACCACCCAACTCTCGTTCGGGGATGCGAAGAGCGTGGCGGTACCGGATGGATGGAGCCTGCGGGATGCCCTCCCCTCGCCCGATGGCCGGTACGTTGCGGCGCACCTCACCGATGGGACGGTCGGGTGGTGGGAACTGGAGAGCGGCAGGCACGGCACCGGGAAGGCAGCGGGCCGCGACCTGGTCTGGCACCCGGTGATCGGGGAGTTCGCCTACATAAGCGGAGAGAACGAGATCCACCTCGTGCGGGTGGGACAGACCACCACCCACGACGTCCTCAAGGCACCGGATGCATCGGGCCTGCGCTACCCCTATTGGGCCGTGCAGAACGGCCCGGGGAAGCTCTATGGCCGCGATGCCGCCATGGTGCTGAGCATCGCTGATCCGAAAGGCGTGCCACAAGGTGTGGTCTACCTGCCGGTCAGCCGCACCTGGGAGCGCTTCGATGCCAACATGACCCCACAGTCCTGGGAGCAGCTGACGATCCCGCCGTGGATCGCTCAGCCCTGGAGCCCGCACTCCGGCTACCTGGTCACTTTCTCGTCCGCCGGTCAGGCCCTGATTCACCCGAGCGCCGGTACGCCGGACCTCCTGTACCCAGTGCCGGCCCGGGCGGAGGTGCGCTCCCTGACATGGAGCCCGGGGGGCACCGTCCTCGCCGTGCTGGAGCGGCAGGAGTCCGGGCTGGTGGCCCGCGTCCTGCGTTCTTTCCAGTCTAATGACGGCCCTGCTCTCAGCATCCCGCTCGTGACAGAGCAGTTCGCCCTCTCGGATGACGGCGCCACCACGTTCACCGTCAGCGGTGCCACGGTTGCGGCCACGAACCACCTGACGGGCGAGGAGACAGCGTGGTCCCCCGGAGGCGAGATCCTGGGCGTGCGACTGAGCCGCAGCATCCTCCTGATCGTGCAGGCGGACCGGGTGATCGTGGTTCGCTATCGGCAAGGTACCGACTAGGCTGCCGGTCCCAGACACCAAAACGAGGAGCGGGGTTCGCCCCGCTCCTCGGCTATTCGCATCAGACTAGCCCTGCCAGTGGACCACACGGCCCGGCTTGACTCGCTCCTTCCGCCGGCGGTCTGGCCGCCAGTCGCAGTCGCAGTCCCGCTTCCGGTTCCAATCGTCCTCCCACACGTCGTGGTCACAGTCGTCCTTACACCCGTGATCGTGTTGCCAACCCCAGTCGCACCCATCCCGCCAATCAGAGCGGCAATGGTCCTTCTCCTTGAGGTCGAAACGGACCAGGGCTGTCAGGTTGCAGTGGATCTTGCCGCGGCTGATGATGCACTTGCAGATCGCCGCCTTCACCTCGCAGTCCCTCACCCGCCAGGGGCCGTCGATCCAGACGGTGTCCTTCACGACGATCTCCTTGACGAAGATGCACTCGCGCCAGCGGAACGACTCCACCTTCAGCTTCAGCAGCAGCCGGAGCTTGAAGGTGATCCAACGGTCCCACTGGTCGATGATCTCACAGTCAGCCCGCACGACCTTGCAGCGAACGTCGCCCTCCCGGGGGCACTCCGGCGGTGCCCGGAACTCGGTGTCCACGTTCACTGTGGCTGTGGACCTGCACATAGTCAGCACCTCCGGTCCTGGTCTATGGTGGACAGGGGGCGCGGCGGGGCATGCTGCGCCCCAGTCTATGGTATGTGCCGGCGCCCCATCCGGCGCGCATGAACAGCACGACCGGGGGAAAGCTGGGAAGCAGGGGAAGGAGGTGCTTCCGCTGACTCATCAACTGGGAAGACAGGTGCTGGCCGACCTCTCCTTCTGCGATCGGGAGGCGATCGATGACGAGGCGCTTCTCAAGCGGCTCCTCACCGAAGCGGCCGGCCGGTCTGGTGCCACGCTCCTGAGCATCCACGTCCACCGGTTTCAGCCCCACGGCCTTTCGGGGGTGGCGGTCCTCGCCGAGTCGCATCTGGCGGTCCATACGTGGCCCGAGTTGGGCTACGCCGCCGTCGATGCCTTTACCTGCGGCGATCACGTCGACCCCCATCGGGCCGTGAAGGTGCTGGAGGAGGGGCTGGATGCTCGCTGTGTCACCACTATGACCATGGATCGGGGCATGCAGGAGTCGCTGGTGCGATCGGGCCTTCTGGCAGCCGAGGCGCATCCATCGCAAGCCGGGGCGGAGGCACGACAGACGGAGTAGCTGGTTGGTACCGGCCCGCTGCTCCGTCTGTCGCGCGCTTCCCCTAATGCCGTACAGTTGGCACCAGTGGCTCATCCCCCTTCGGGACCACGAAAAGCTCACCGCTCTCGCTCAGGGTGGCGACGAAGATCCGGGTGGGATCGGTCTGGCCCTGACGGGCCAGCTCCGCCAGGAGTCGTTCCCTGCTCCAACCGAGCCCCTGGAGCACCTCGTGCTCCACGTGGCCATCGACGATCACCGCACCGTGAAAGCTGCCACCCTGCTTGATCACCGTCACTTTCCCGTCAGGCTCCAGGACCGCGACTCTGACCTCGCGCAGGTCAAAGATATCCTTCTCCCGCAGGAGGGGCAGCAGGTCCGACAGGGTGAGGTGGACCCGCGACATGGCTGATCGGAGCGGCTTGCCATCCTTCACCACAACCAGCGGTTCAAAGGTGGCCATTCGACCGACAGGCACCGACTTCTTGATCACCCAGGTGACCATGTAGTGGAAGAGGGCCAGGCCCAGAATGGCGGCCAGGACCGTCAAGTGAGGGATCGTAGGGTCGATTATGCCGGCGCCGGCAACGGCACCGATTGAGATACCTGTCAGCAGGTCGAAGACCGAGAGTTCGCCCACATGCCGCTGCCCCATGATCAGCCCGGCCGCCAGCATGACCAGCATGACGGTCGGGATATGCCACAGCAGGACCCAGTGCTCCAAGCGCCGTACCTCCGCTCCCACGGGAACGGGGCACCCACGTGGGGCGCCCCATCGCACCAAAATGCCTAGTGTGCCCCGGGCTGCGCCGGTTCCGAGATGTTTGAGAGCGCCTGGCCAGCCTCGTTCACATGGACCCGGACGGTCGCCATATCGCCGAGGGCGACGATCCCCACGATCTGGTCGCCCTCCACGATGGGAAGGCGGCGGATCTGCTTGTCGGCCATCATGCCGGCTGCCTTGTGGGCATCGGTCTCCGGGGTGGCGGTGATCACCGGGGTGGTCATGCACTCCTTCACCGTTGTACCCCGAATATCCCGCCCCTGGGCCACCGCCCGCAGGACGATGTCCCGGTCGGTGATCATGCCCACGACGGTGTCGCCCTCGCAGACGGGAACAGCTCCGCAGTTCACCTCGGACATGATCCGGGCCGCCTCCACCAGCGGGTCACCCGGCTCGCAGGTCCGGACGTTCTTCGTCATCATCTCACGCAGTTTCATTCGAACAGCACCTCCGTTCCCTCATAGAGTGAGTCGCTGCCCGATGAGATATGCTATTTACATCCCGTCCGCGACGCGGTACACTCCGGGGGGAATTGGTTATGGTCTTTCCATTGCGTGACAGTCCGGGGCTGCGGCACAGGCCCTGGGTCACCATGACCCTGGTTATGATCAACGTGGTCGTCTTTCTCCTGGAGCTCTCCAGCGGTGAGCTGGCCATGGATCTGATTCAGACCTTTGCGGTGATCCCGGCTCACTTGCTCAGCCCGGATCACTGGGTGGCCACCTTCGGCTGGCCGCTGGTCACCATGGTGACCGGCATCTTCATGCACGGTTCCTGGGGGCATCTGGTCGGTAACATGCTCTACCTCTGGGTCTTTGGCGACAACCTGGAGGACAGGCTCGGCCGGGGGCGGTTCCTGCTTTTCTACCTGCTCTGCGGAGTCCTGGCCAACATCGCCCATGCGCTGGCCAACCCTCTCTCCTATACACCGACCATCGGTGCATCCGGTGCGGTGGCCGGGGTGCTTGGCGGGTACATTCTGCTCTTTCCCCGTGCCCGGGTGCTGACCCTGGTGCCGGTCGGACTCTTCGTACCGGCGGTCCGGGTTCCCGCCTGGGCCTATTTGGGCCTCTGGTTTGTGGTACAACTGGCCAGCGGCCTGGCGCCGCTCTGGTTTCAGGACATGACCCAGACCGTCGCCTTCTGGGCCCATATCAACGGGTTCCTCTCGGGGGTTGCCCTGGCGCAACTCCTTCGACCTAAGGACCGCATACCTGAGCCGAGGCGGTGAAATCCTTGCGAATCGGTGGACTCGACGTGGGGGATAAGACGATCGGGGTTGCCCTCTCTGACGAGATGGGCTGGACGGCCCAGGGGCTGGAGGTGATCCGGCGCAAGTCGCTGAAGGATGACCTGGCCCGCCTGGCCGAGATCGCCCGGCAGCATGGGGTGGAGCGGTGGGTGGTCGGTATGCCGCGGAACATGAATGGCACCTACGGGCCACGGGCCGAACTGACCCGGACCTTTATGGCGGCCCTCGCGGATCATTCCCAGCTACCTGTGGAACCCTACGATGAGAGACTGACCACCATGGCAGCGGAACGGATCCTCCTGGAAGCCGACGTCAGCCGGGCCAAGCGGAAACAGGTTATCGACAAGATGGCCGCCGCAGTGATTCTGCAGGGTTTTCTCGATGGACAGGCCGCCCGGAAGCGGGCCGCCCAATCCGACGAGAATTGTTAGGTATCGGAAGGTTTCCTGGTTTGACATGGTATCGGGCCTCCAGTAAAATGGGGGTATCTTGTGGATCGGGGTGATCTCGGTGGGCCACCAGCACGACGGACATGATCATGATCATGAGCATGAGCACGATGAGGAAATTATCGTCCTGACCGACGAAGAGGGTAACGAGCACGAGTTTTCCATCGTCCAGGTAATCAAGGTGGATGAGAAGGACTACGCCATTCTGCTCCCGCTGAACGGCGAGGAGGAGGCGGAGGAGGCTGTGATCCTCCGGATCGATCAGGAAGACGGCGAGGATATCCTCGTCGAGATCGAGAACGAGGAAGAGTTCGAGCGGGTCGCTGAGGCGTGGGAGGAGCTCCTCGACGAGGAGGCCTACGACGAGGAGACCGAGAAGTAAAGCACGATGGAGCCCTCTGCCCGGGGGGCTCCTGTCGCGTCTTCTGACCGATTCCCTGCACACCCCTGAGAGGATGTTCGTCTCCGGTGGCGAACTTAGGATAGGGTTTCGTGAGGAAATCGTGAAGGAGGAGCACGGTTGGCGCAGGTTGCACCCAAATCTCGCCGCGTCACGTTCCTCGTCCTGCTCTTGCTGCTGCTGGCGCTCGGTGGAGCCTGGTGGTGGGGACAGAACTGGGTAACCGGGATGCTCGGAGCAGTCGATCCAACGGCGCAGGGGACGGTTGAGGTGGTGATCCCATCGGGCATGAGTACGGTGGAGATCGCCGATCTGCTGTACAAGCGGCAACTGATCAAGGACCCGACCTTCTTCCGCTACTACGCCCGCTACCGTGAACTGGATGCCGATATCAAGTCGGGAGAGTACCAGCTCTCGCCGGCCATGACGCCCGATCAGATCCTGGCCAAGCTGATTAAAGGCGAGTTCGTCGTCTATCGCTTTACCGTACCGGAGGGACTGCACGTGGCCGATATGGCCGACCTCCTGGCGGAGCAGGGCGTGGTGCCCAAGGAGGAGTTCCTGGCGGCCGTGAAGGCGCGGGAAGGGGCCAATCCCTACGTGCCCGAGGGGCACGCCCTGGCAGAGCCCATGGAGGGCTATCTCTTTCCCGCGACCTATGAGTACCGGAAGGGCGCGACGGCCGAGCAGATCGTGGCCCTCATGTCCGAACGGCTGGACCAGGTCTGGACCGAGGCCAACCGGGCCCGGGCTGCGGAGCTAGGGCTGACCGCCCACCAGGTCATGACGCTGGCCTCGATCATCGAGGCGGAGGCCCAGGTCCCGGCGGAGCGGCCGGTGATTGCGGGCGTCTACCACAACCGGATGGCGATCGACATGCTGCTCCAGGCCGATCCCACGGTCTACTACGGCATTGACCTGCCCCGGGGGGAGCCCCTGCTCTACGAGCATCTGGAGATCGACACCCCGTACAACACCTACATGCACCCGGGCCTTCCGCCGGGGCCGATCGGGGCGCCCGGGGAGGACTCGATCCACGCAGCACTCTTCCCGGAGGCGCATGAGTTCTACTACTTCGTCGCCAAGGAGGACGGCTCTGGCGAGCACTTCTTCGGCAAGACGCTGGATGAGCACAACGCGAACATCGCCCGGGCAGAGGCCAACAAGCAGAAGTAAACGGAACGCATAAACCGGAACACCTCGGGGAAGAGTACCCCCGAGGTGTTTCGCGCATGCGTGTAAAAATGGCCCAGCGCATGATCTGGATGAGTGTGGTCGTCCTGATGATGCTCGGCTCCCTTGGCTACAGGCTCTTCACGCTGCAGATCCAGCAGCACGAAAAGCTGAGCAAGCAGGCATACCTGCAGCGGACCCAGCAGCTTCCCCTGCAGATGCGCCGCGGGCAGATCCTCGATCGGAACGGGACCCCGCTCACGGCCCCGGAGTCCAGCTTTGGCGTGGCCGTCTTCCCGAAGCTTCTGCCCGAGCCGGCCGAACTGTCTCAGGCGCTGGAGCCGCTGCTTGGAGCCATGCGGGTGGCGCTGCTCCTGGAGCAGGCCCGCACGGGTCCCGAGCCGGTCTGGGTGCTGGAGGGGCTCTCACGCCAGGCAGCGGCGGAGGTGGCCTCGCTGGGGCTGCCCGGGATCGGTGCGGGTCCGGTGGGGCGGCGGTACGGGGCGGAGTCGCTGGCCCGGCACCTGGTCGGGTACGCCAACGAGCAGGGTGGCCAACTGGGTCTGGAGCAGGCCTTTGAACGGGAGTTGACCGGCGACCGGGTCCCCATGCTGGTGGCCCGGCTGGACGGGCGGGAGCAGCCGCTCTTCGGCGGGCGGGTCACCCCGTTTCTGCCCGAGACCGGCAAGGAGCCCTACGACCTGGTTACGACGATCGACAGCCGGATCCAGGCGATGGTGGAGCAGGTGCTGAACGAGACCGCTCACCCGACGGGTGGGCCGCTGCGCGGTGCGGTGGTCGTCATGGACCCATACAGCGGCGAGGTGTTGGCCCTTGCCTCCCGCCCGAACTACATCCAAACCCAGCTACCCAGGGGCGATGACGGGGCGCTGGTCAATCGTGCGCTGCAGGCCTATGAGCCGGGCTCGGTGTTCAAGGCGATCGTGGCGGCAGCGGCCCTGGAGGCAGGGGTGACCAGCCTCGATGAGGAGTTCAGGTGCGATGGGCATTATGAGCTGGGCGATATCGTCTTTGGTGAGCCCGGCGATGGGCACGGCCGGATTACCTTTCGCGAGGCCATCGGCCAGTCCTGCAATATCACCCTGATCAAGGTGGGGCTGGAGCGGCTGGGTCGGGAGCAACTCCTGGAGGCGGCGCAGGACTTCGGCCTGGGCGCCCCGACCGGCCTCTACCCCGGGGCGCAGGAGAGCGCCGGCCACCTGCCCGCTCTGAAGTACGGCGGCGACACCGCCCAGTTCTCCTTCGGTCAGGCGGGGCTGCAGGCGACCCCCCTGCAGATTGCCAGGGCCTTCTCAGCGCTGGCCAACGGCGGGCTGCTCCCCTCGGTCAGCCTGGTCACGGCGGTGAAGAAGCCAAATGGCGAGGTGGTGGCAAGGCCTGAGGCCGGGCCGGCCCAGCGGGTGGTCCGCACAGCGACGGCACGGGGCGTGCAAGAGGCCCTGCTCCGGACCACCGACCCGAACGGGCAGGGGACCGGGCGCAGGGCCTGGGTGGACGGGGTCGGTTCGGCCGGCAAGACGGGCTCCGCAGAGACGGGGAGCGAGGTGCACGCCTGGTTCGCCGGGTGGGTGCCAGTTGAAAGGCCGGCGTACGTGATCACGGTCTACCTGGAGGATGGCAAAGCCGGTGGCCAGTACGCCGCCCCCATCTTCCGGCGGGTGGCGGAGGGAATCCTCGGGTTACAGTAGGGTGTTGATCAGGCCGCCATCGACCATGATCGTGGATCCGTTCATGTACGATGCCGCCTTGCTCGCCAGGAAGACGATGACGTTGGCGAACTCCTCGGGATCGCCGTAGCGGCCGGCGGGAATCCGGTGGGCCCAGTCGTTCCGGATCGCCTCGACCGACTTGCCGCTCTGCTGGGCCGTCAGGCTGTCCAGCGACTCGACCCGGTCGGTGGCGACCCGCCCCGGGGCCACGGCGTTGACGGTGATCCCCCACGGCCCTACCTGGGCGGAGAGGGTCTTCATCATGCCGGTCACGGCGGCCCGCAGGGAGTTGGAGAGGATCAGGTTAGGGATCGGTTGCTTGACCGCTCCGGAGGTCACGTAGAGGATCCGTCCGCCGCCCCGAGCCCGCATGGATGGAATCACGGCCCGGCTCAGCCGGACCGCCGGCATGAGCAGGGAGTCAAAGGCGCCTTGCCAGGCGGCGTCATCAAAATCCATGAAGAGACCGGCCGGGGGGCCGCCGGTATTGGAGACGAGGATATCGACCCCACCATAGTACTCCATGGTCGCGGAGATGAAGTGGTCAAGGTCGGCCTGGTTGGTCACGTCGGCCTGAACCGCCAGAACTTGCTGTCCAGTCGCCGCACGGATCGCCTCTGCAGCCTGCTTGATCGCCGCTTCGTCCCGGCTGCAGATGGCCAGGTCACAGCCCTCCTGGGCCAGGCCCATGGCCGATGCGAAGCCCAAGCCCTTGCTGGCGGCGGTCACGATCGCCACCTTGCCCTTCAGTCCGAAATCCATGACTTCACGCTCCTTCGTTGGACTCATGGAGCAGAGATTCGACAGAGGAAGAGCCCGTTCCCTCCCGAGAGGTTACGGGCTCTCCTGAACTTTTAGGAGGTCACGGGCGATCTGCAGGGCGGTTAACTTGGCGGTCAGCAGGTCGATCTCGCCATCCAGCGCAGCCATGGTCCGCTCACTGGAGTGAAGGACCTCCTTGAGGGAGGCTAGCTCCTGCTGGATCGCTCGCTGGTGCTCCGTGGCGAGGAGCGAGAGGACCTGTAGCGTCTGCTCCAGGTTGGCCCGATTGGCCGAGAGGATCTCCCGCTCCGCCTTCTTGCCGATCAGGATCTGCTCCACCTCGCTGATCTTCTGGCTGAAGAAACCGGCGGTGTCAAAGAACTGAATGTCCGGCATATGCCCCTCCTGCCTGTGGACATAACGGCTTTCTCCCTATTTTACACAGGCAGGGCAGGGCCGTCCACTGGGGGGCTCACCACGGAGGAGGCCGTCGGCATCAATTTCGGTGGAGAAGGGCTTGGAGAGCCGGTTCAGCCGGTCCAGGATCTCCCGGGTCTCATCGGGCTTCGCGGGGCGGGGTTGGCCCTGGTGAATGACGTAGGGCACCAGACGGGCGGCCCGCACTCCCGACCGGTCCAGATCCACCTCCAGGATTCCCGTCTGCTGATTGAGCGGGCGGGGCACAGGCGGAAAGATGAAGTTGCCCAGGCTGTAGGCGACCAGCTTCGTGCCGTGCCAGGCAATCCCCTGCAGCACGTGCGGATGGTGTCCGACCACCAGCGTGGCGCCCGCATCCAGAGCGGCCTCGGCCAGGTCCAGATCTGCCTGGCGGGGGTGATCGGTCACCTCCTCGCCCCAGTGGACGAGCAGGATCACGTGATCAGCCCGCGCGGCAGCCTCGCTGACGGCCTTCGTCACCACCGTCGGGTCCCAGCCGGGGGCGACGCCGGCGTGACCCTCCCAGGCGACCCAGTGGGCGGCGGGGATCACCCGGCTGACCGCCAGGACGGCGATCCGCAGCCCGCCGATCTCCCGGATGACGGGCTGGAGCGCCTCCCCGAGGTCCGCCCCGGCCCCGACCGGCTCCATGCCGGCCTTGCGCACGTGCTCCAGGGTCTCCTGCAGCGCCTCGGGGCCATAGTCGCGGCTGTGGTTGTTGGCCAGGGACCAGAGATCCATGCCGGCCCGTGCGGCACCGCTCAGCCGGGCGGGGTGGGAGCGGAAGGTGAACTGCTTATTCGGCTCGGGCGTGCCGCCGGTGGTCACCGCGGTCTCCAGGTTGCCAATGGCCAGGTCGGCAGCCCGTAGCTGCGGGGCCACCTGCCGCCACGGATAGTCCGCCCCGTGATGGGCGAGCAGTCCGTCGAGGCCGCCGCCCAGGAGGACATCGCCCACGAAGGCGATGCGGACCCGTTCGGGTGGCTCAGGCGTTGGCAGTGGTGGCTCTTCCGCCGGGGTGGGTGTGGCCGGCGCGGGAAGGCTGACGGGGGTCGGCGGCGGACCGGCACAGGCGGTGACCAGAAGCAGCAGGACCAGCAGCAGATGCAGCCGTGTAAGATAACGGAGCACGACCAGCGAGCCACCTTTGCGTAAGTGTCGTCTTCTCAGTGTTGACCGCAAGCCGTTGGTTTAGCCGCGTTCCGTCGCGTGGAGTCGCACAAGCAAGACGATGATCGGCGGTTGACAGGTGCGGACTCTCCGTTGTAATATGCATTTCACACGGTGCTCGCACGAACCGAAACCGAAAAAAGCCTCCGGCTGGAATGATTTCGGTCTTGCAGAGAGATCGGCGATGTAGTAACATAACTTCTCGCCGGGATGCACTTGGCCCCATCGTCTAGAGGCCTAGGACGGCGCCCTCTCACGGCGCAAACTGGGGTTCGAATCCCCATGGGGTCACCATGTCGGACCGCTAGCTCAATGGTAGAGCATTCGACTCTTAATCGACAGGTTGAAGGTTCGAGTCCTTCGCGGTCCACCAGTCTCGATGGCGGTGTAGCTCAGTTGGTCAGAGCACACGGTTCATACCCGTGGTGTCGCTGGTTCAAATCCAGCCACCGCTACCATCTTCCGGCCCGGTAGCTCAGTTGGTAGAGCATGCGACTGAAAATCGCAGTGTCGCCAGTTCGATTCTGGCCTGGGCCACCAACACAGCGGCTTCGCCGCTGTACCTGCGGGTTTAGCTCAGTTGGTAGAGCGCCACCTTGCCAAGGTGGAGGTCGCGAGTTCGAGTCTCGTAACCCGCTCCATCGCGTGCGCCGCCGCAGGCGGCGAACGCAGCCGACAGCAGTTCCGCAGGAACTGCGAAAGGCACGTCAAATGCTTCGAACGAGTACCTCCACCGTAGGTGGAAGTCGCAAGCGGAGTATTTGTGACTCATTTGTAGAGACGACGAGAGTTGTTCAAGATACAAATGAGGCACAAATGCGGAGCGCAGAAGTTCGAGTCTCGTAACCCGCTCCATCGCGTGCGCCGCCGCAGGCGGCGAACGCAGCCGACAGCAGTTCCGCAGGAACTGCGAAAGGCACGTCAAATGCTTCGAACGAGCAGTACCTCCACCGTAGGTGGAAGTCGCAAGCGGTTCCGGAACATCCACGGCAGTGGCAGACATATGGGGCTATAGCTCAGCTGGGAGAGCGCTTGAATGGCATTCAAGAGGTCAGCGGTTCGATCCCGCTTAGCTCCACCAGTCCGCTAGTGATCCGGCGGCAACGCGTCAGGACCGGAAGGTAGCAGCGCACCGTCGGGTCGCTAGGTGGACATTTCCACTCCATAGGCGCGGTTAGCTCAGCTGGGAGAGCGCATGATTGACGTTCATGAGGTCAGAGGTTCGATCCCTCTACCGCGCACCACTTTATACAGGGCAGGCCACAGCGGTCTGTCCTGTTCCTGTTTTTGCCTCCCACCAGATGGCTATGATAAAATGGCAGAGAGGGGGTGCGCAGGAGCATGGCAAAGGGAAAGGTCACCTACCAGGAGTACGCCCAGATGACTGACGAGCGCCGCTACGAGGTGCTGGAGGGGGAGTTGGTCATGGTTCCTGCGTCGGGTGAGCGGCATCAGCGGCTGGCGGGCCGGATATTCCACGAGTTGACGACCATAGCCGACGAGACCGGCATCGGTGAAGTCTACATCGCCCCGTTTGACATCATCCTGGCGGATGATGTGGTGGTGCAGCCCGACGTGATCCTGATCCTGGCGGAGCACCGGGGGATCATCGTCCCCGAAGGGGTGCGTGGGGCTCCCGACCTGGTTGTGGAGGTCCTCTCACCGGGGACTGCCCGCCGTGACCGGGGGATCAAGCAGCGCCTGTACGGAGAGCACGGCGTGGCCGAGTACTGGATCGTCGACCCAGAGGGGCTGACGATCGAGGTTCAGATCAACCGGGAGGGGCGCATGGAGTCCGCCGGTCTCTACGGCGTGGGCGACCGGGTCGAGTCGCACCTCCTGTCCGGGCAGGACCTGCCGGTAGAGCGCCTGCTGGCAAAACGGTCGCGATAGAGAGGGATGGCAGATGGCGGAAGGCGGGAAGATCACCTATCAGGAGTACGCCCGAATGACTGACGAGCACCGCTACGAGGTGCTGGAGGGGGAGTTGGTCATGGTTCCCGCGCCGAACTACCGGCATCAGCAGCTGGCGGGCCGGATCTTTCGGACCCTCGCCGACCTGGCGGACGAGACGGGCATCGGCGAGGTGAACATCGCCCCGCTCGATATCATCCTGGCGGATGATGTGGTGGTGCAGCCCGACGTGATCCTGATCCTGGCGGAGCACCGGGGGATTATCGTCCCCGAGGGGGTGCGCGGGGCTCCCGACCTGGTTGTGGAGGTGCTCTCACCGGGGACTGCCCGCCGTGACCGGGGGATCAAGCAGCGCCTATACGGAGAGCACGGCGTGGCCGAGTACTGGATCGTCGACCCAGAGGGGCTGACGATCGAGGTTCAGATCAACCGGGAGGGGCGCATGGAGTCCGCCGGCCTCTATGGCCTGGGAGAACGGGTCGAGTCGCACCTCCTGGCCGGCCACGACCTGCCGGTAGAGCGCCTGCTGGCAAAACCGTCGCGATAGGGGGATGGGCAGATGGCGGAAGGCGGGAAGGTCACCTACCAGGAGTACGCCCAGATGACTGACGAGCACCGCTACGAGGTGCTGGAGGGGGAGTTGGTCATGGTTCCCGCGCCGAACTACCGGCATCAGCGGATGCTCCTGGCGATCTCCCGCACGCTCGGAGATCTCGTCGAGAAGCAGGTACTGGGCGAGGTGAACATCGCCCCGCTCGACATCATCCTGGCGGATGATGTGGTGGTGCAGCCCGACGTGATCCTGATCCTGGCGGAGCACCGGGGGATCATCGTCCCCGAGGGGGTGCGTGGGGCTCCCGATCTGGTGGTGGAGGTGCTCTCGCCGGGGACCGCCCACCGGGACCGGGGGATCAAGCAACACCTCTACGGAGCACATGGCGTGGCCGAGTACTGGATCGTCGACCCGGAGGGGCTGACGATCGAGGTCCACATCAACCGGGATGGGCGCATGGAGTCTGTCGGACTCTATGGCCTGGGAGACCGGGTCGAGTCGCACCTCCTGGCTGGTCACGACCTGCCGGTGGAGCGCCTGCTGGGCCAACCCAGACCGTGAAGGAAACGAACCGCCCCGACCAGATCTGGTCAGGGCGGTTTTGTGCGCCGTAGAGCCGGTTAGAGCAGGCCGACCCACTGGAAGTAGGTGGCGGACATGAGCAGGATCAGGAGGTAGCCGACCACTGTCAGCGGTATGCCGGTCTTCAGGAACTCCTTCGTGGTGAAGGTTCCGGTGCCGTAGGCGACCATGTTCTGCGGAGCGTTGACCGGGAGAATGAAGCCAAAGGAGACCACGAACTGCTGGATCAGCACCAGGCCCATGGGGTTCATGTCGGGCCGTGCCATGGCGGTCACCAGGGCGATCACGATCGGGATCAGGGTGGAGGCCAGGCTCGTGGCGCTGGCGAACCCGAAGTGGAAGATGATGTTAAAGAGCGAGAGAATCGCAATGACCGCCAGGACTGACATGGTGGTCAGCCCCATGCCGGCGAAGAAGGTGTTGGCCAGCCAGGTGGCAGCCGTGGTCTTCAGCAGGACGGTACCGAGGGAGATACCGACCGCGAAGAGGACGATGGTACCCCAGGGGATCTTGGCCTCTGCCTCTTTCCAACTGAAGACGCCAATGCCGGGGGTGAGCATCCAGGCGACCGCTGTCAGGGTGGTGGTGGTGGTGTCCAGCGGGTGGACCACCTTCTCGGTGGCCCAGAAGAAGAGAAGGAGTACGGAGATCAGGATCAGGCGCCACTGAGCAGCGGTCACCGGTCCCAGGGCGTCGAGTTGCTCACGGATCATCTTCTGACCGTTGGGGATCTCCTCGACCTCGGGCGGGATCACCTTCAGCATGACGTAGTAGAGCAGGATCGACATCAGCATGGCCCACGGAGCGGCGTACATGAACCACTGGCCCCAAGTGACGCTCTGGCCGAAGGCCTTTTCCATAAAGCCGATGGCGACCATGTTCTGCGCCGCTGCGGTCTTGATTCCGATATTCCAGATCGATGCGGTCTGGGTGGAGGCGATCATCAGCAGGGCGGCCAGGCGGCTCTCCTTCTGCAGGCCGAAAGCGGAGATCATACCCAGCATGATCGGGACGATCGCTCCGACACGGGCGGTGGTGCTCGGGACGAAGAAGGCCAGCACGATCCCGACGAGGATCGCACCCAGGAGAATGCCCTTGGTCTTGGAGCCGACACGGGAGAGGATCAACAGGGCGATGCGCTTGTCCAGGCCGGTCACCTGCATGGCTGCGGCGAGGAAGAGGGCGCCGGCCACCAGCATGGCAGCCGAGTTGCTGAAGCCTGCCAGCGCCCAGGAGAGGGCGGTCTTCGTTCCGAGCAGGGCTTCTGGCTTGTCAGGGTTGGGCCCCAGGCCGAGGAGAAGCGATACCAGTGCGATGATCAGCGCGGCACTGACCGGGTAGGAGACCGCCTCACTGATCCAGAGGACCACGGCGAAGGCGAGAATGGCCAGGGCTCGGTGGCCCGCCACCGGGAGGGCGGCCGGAGTGGGAAGCAGTAGGACAATGCCCAGAACAGCTACGGCGGCGGCCAGCCAGAGCCATTTCACGGAGCCGGACTGCGAGGACTGCTGAACAGGTGCGGGAGTCTGCGCGGCAATCTGCATGAGATGCACCTCCGGTAGGGAGTTGAGTCTACCCTAACGGTACGCCTGCACCGCCACCGCGCCTATGTTTGTGGCGTATCCCGCATAGATCTCGTTCTGGGCATTGATCTCATTCATCTTACGGGCCCTCCCAATGGAAGAGCAACTCGGGCCGCCCCACCGAGCCATAGACCGGTTCGGCACGCGCCCGACCGGCTGCTGTCAGAAAGCGCAGGTACCGGTGAGCGGTCGACCGGCTGACCCCGGTCAGGGTGGCCACTTCGTCGCCGGTCAGACCCCGGCCCGCGCCGATCAGCGCCTCGGTAATGTGGCCCAGGGTGGCCGGGTCGATCCCCTTGGGCGTCTGGAGCCCCGGGGGATCCTCTGGCGTCGTGGTCCGCCCCAGCAGCCGATCAATCTCGTCCTGCTGGATCTCATCTGCGTGCTCCAGTTCCTCCCGATGCTGCCGGTACCGCTCCAGTGACTGGATCAGCCGCTCCACCCGGAAAGGTTTCAGCAGGTAGTCCACCGCTCCGGCCCGCAGCGCCTCGCGCACCGTGTTGGCCTCACGCGCAGCCGAGATGACGATCACATCGGTGCCGAGGCCGGCCCCGCGGATGCGCCGGAGCACCTCCAGGCCCGAGGTGTCGGGCAGGTAGAGATCAAGGACGACCAGGGCGGGCCGGTCGGCCATGGCCCGTTCGATTGCCTCCTGTCCGGTGGCGGCACTGGCGATCACAGCGAATCCCGGGACCCGCTCTACCACTCGCGTATGGACCTGGGCGACCATAGGATCATCCTCTACCACCAGCACGGTGATCACGGCTACGCACCTCCCTCAAAGGTAACCAGGAAGCGGCTGGGTGCCGCATCGCCACCATCGACCGTAATCCTGCCACCCGCTTGTGTGACCAGGAGATGGACCAGGGCCAGGCCGAAGCCCCGGCCCTTGCCTTTTTTGGTCGAGAAGCCATCGCCGAAGATCCGGGCCCGCATCTCCGGCGGTACGCCCGGCCCGCCATCCACCACGCTGATGCGGATCTCGGGCCCCTGGTCGGTCAGGCAGAGGCGGACCCACCGTCGGTCCTCGGGCAGCCCCTGAACCGCCTCGATGGCGTTGTCCAGGAGGTTCCCGAGCACGGTGATCAGGAGATCGGTCCCGAGGAGCTTCACGGCTCGGTCGAACTGGCTGGCCGGATCCAGCTCAAAACGGACGTGGAGTTCAGCGGCCCGGTTGTACTTGCCCATGATAATCGCCTCGACCATCGGATCGGGTACCAGCCGGACCAGGAGATCCAGCAGGTGCTGATGCTCGCCCTGGGATCGGAGGATATACTCCAGGGCCTCATCGATCGCACCCAGCTGCAGGAGACCTGCCACCGCATGGAGCCGGTTGTTGAACTCGTGGGCCTGGGCCCGGAGCGCCTCGCTGTAGCGCCGTGCCGCTGTCAGTTCGCCCACGAGCTCGTTCAGTTCGGTGCGGTCGCGAAAGCTGGAGACCACACCGACCACCCGCCCCGCATGGCGCATGGGCACCCGATTGACAACGACGACGCGTCCGCCCAGGATCATCTCCTGGTCGTAGTGGGCCTCTCCCGTCTGCAGGATTGTGGGCATCAGCGAGTTGGGGATGAGTTCGCTGATCAGCCGGCCTACCGGGTCATCAGCCAGGCTGAGGATGCGGCGGGCCTCGTGGTTGGCCATGGTGACCCGCTCGTCTTCATCGATCGCGATGATCCCCTCCCGAACCGACTCGAGAATCGAGGTTCGCTCTTCGAGCAGGGCGGCGATCTGCGGCGGCTCCAGCCCCCAGATCTGCTGTTTGATGTGGCGGGCCAGCAGGAAGGCCCCGGCTGCACCGATCGCCAGGCCTACGGCTGCCATCGCCCCAACCTGGAGGCTGAAACCCCGGATCAACTGGGCGACGCCTTCCAGCCGGAAGCCTACGGAGACGAGACCGACCAGCTCGCCATCCCGCCCGTAGACAGGAGCCACTCCGGTCAGGGCGGAGATTCGCCCCTCCTGTAGCCGGGTGTAGAACTCCTTGCCCTCCATGAGAGCCGGCCCGTAGTCCAGGGCTGCTGTGGCGGTGCCGAGGTGTTCCGGCACCGGCGCAGAGTACCGCCGGCCGCTTCGATCCAGGACCATCACGTAATCGGCCTCGGTGGCGCGCCGGATCTGGTCGGCCATGGGAGCGATCTCCCGGATCGGATCGGGGAGGTAGAACGCCTCCTGGAGCACGGGACTGGCCGCAAGTGTCCGGGCGATATCCAGCGCACGGGTGCCGACCTGTGCTTCGAGGCTGCCGGCAGCGAGGAAGAGGACGGGTACGGCTGTGACAAGTAGGACAACCAGCACCAGCGCCCCGGCCAGGACGATCGTCTTGGTCTGAATCCGCCAGGAGGAGGGGCGTCTCATGGCAGGGTTCCCACCTCTTTCATGTAGCGGGCAGCGCCGGGGTGAAGCTCCAGGACGCCGGTGATCCCCTGAAGGGCCATGGACGGCTTTAGTTGGGCCGCCGGGTGCGCCCGCTGCAGGTCGGCCGAGTGCCCATACAGCGTCCGGACCAGTTGGTAGACCAGCTCGTCGGGCAAGTCGGCCCGCCCGATCAATATGTTGGCCACCGCCACGGTTCGGACGTCCTGGACCAGGCCGGGGTAGGAGTCGGCGCAGACGGTGTAGGGGAGGTACCATGGGTAGCGCTTCACCACCCTGGCGGCGTCCAGTGGGAGCAGGGTGGTCCTGCCGGAGGCCAGCATGGTCCGGACCGCCTCGGTGGGCAGGCCCCCGGGGATCAGCGCGGCATCTGCCTCGCCGGCGATCAGGGCGGCCGCCGCGTCCTCGTAGCTGAGGTACTCGACCTGAAGATCGCGCAGGGTCAGGTCGTAGAGGGCCAGCAGTTCGGTGGAGTTGATGACCGCTGCACTCGAAGGCGGCCCGGGTACGAACCGTTTCCCCTTCAGGTCTGCAGGTGTGGTAATGCCCGAGTCGGTTCGGACGACCAGGTGGATGACGTTGGGGTAGAGGTAGGTGAGCCCGCGAAGGGCCTCTCGGGTCTCGGCGCCCTTACGGTCGGCGGTCACCGTGTTATAGACGACCCCGCTCTGGGCAAAGGCGACCTCGGCCTCGCCGTTCATGAGCAGTTCGATGTTCTCGGGCGCACCGCCGGTGAGAAGGACTGAGGGTGTCACGTCGGGCAACTGACTCGCCCAGAGTTCGGCCATTGCCTGGCCCACCGGGTAGTAGACACCTGTACGCGTCGCTGTGGCAATCCGAATGGCGCTCGCCGTGCCCGGGCCGCTGGAGGGCGGCACCACCGCTCGGCTGCAAGCTGAAAGTAGCTGAATCAGCAAGAGAACCATGACCAATCGGAGACGCATAGGGCCCATCCTCCGCATGTCCAGAATTTCACAGTTAACTGAATGGTGGTTCGACAAGCTGGATGGGATTCCTTCATGTTTTTGTCAAGCAGGGGCTGGACCGATTTTCCGTCTTGCGTGGTGTGAAAGGGCATGGTATAGTAGCATTCGTCGACACCGCAAGCGCTGCGGTGAAGGCGAGTACGGAGGCGTGGTGTAGAGGCCTAACATGCGGCCCTGTCACGGCCGAGACCGCGGGTTCGAATCCCGTCGCCTCCGCCAGTTTCATTCTCCCTGGTTACGCAGATGTGGCGGAATTGGCAGACGCGCACGGCTCAGGACCGTGTCGGGTAACCACTCCCGGTGGGAGTTCGAGTCTCCCCATCTGCACCAACGACCGCCCGCCAATTGGCGGGCGGTCGACTTGTGCGCTGTCGCCGGTCATGACGCCATGTCGTCGTGACCGGCTTTGTCATTGGGGACGGGGCAGGGGCCAGGCATCCACCTCCGGCATGGCACGCAGCTCAGACAGGACCATCCGCAGGACCGAATCGTAGGGTTTCATTTATCTCCCCCCGTTTCACCAGGAAATACGTCAGGCTGTCGGCCAGGGCCTGCCACGAGGCCTCCAGAATGTTGCTCGAGGCGCCGACGGTCGACCAGGTCTTGACCCCATCGCCGGACTCGATCAGAACCCGCACGATCGCCCCGGTGCCCTGTGAGCCCTCCAGCACCCGGACCTTGTAGTCCAGCAGCTCGACCCGGGCAACCTGGGGATAGACCTGGGCCAGGGCCTTGCGCAGGGCGGAGTCGAGGGCGTGGACCGGGCCGTTCCCCTCCGCTGCGGTATGGACCACCTGCTCTCCCACCTGGAGTTTGATCGAGACCTCGCTCTCGGTCGGGCCGTCGCTGTCGCCGGTCACCATCAGCTTCAGGCCGAGCACCCGGAAGGGGGCATCGCCCTTGTGCGCCAGTACCGCCAGGGAGGCCTCGGCCCCCTCGTACTGGTAGCCCTGGCTCTCCCGCTCCTTGACCAGCCGGATCAGTGCGGCGGTCTCGTTCTCCGTCAGGGCATGGCCGAAGGTGTGGCGCAGGTTGGAGCGGCCGCCCAGCTCGCTGATCAACACCCGGCGCTCGTTGCCGACGGCAGACGGCTCCAGGTGCTCATACATAGCCGGGTCCTTCAGCAGGGCACTGACGTGGACGCCGGCCTTATGGGTGAAGGCGTTCCGCCCCACATAGGGCTGGGCCTCCCAGGAGGGGAGGTTGGCCACCTCGCTGACCAGGTGGCTGACCGCCGTCAGTTCTGCGAGGCGTTCAGGGGGCAGGCATTCGTACCCCATCTTCCGCTGCAGGTTCGGGATGACGGTGCAGAGATTGGCGTTACCGCAGCGCTCGCCATAGCCGTTGATCGTTCCCTGGACCATGGTGACGCCGGTCTCGACCGCCGCCAGGCTGTTCGCCACTCCCAGGCCCGAATCATCGTGGGCGTGGATCCCCAGCCGGATGCCGGGGAAGCGCTCCGCTACCAGCCGGACCAGCCGGGACACCTCGCCGGGCAGGGTCCCGCCGTTCGTGTCACAGAGGACCAGCCAGTCGGCGCCGCCATCGACGGCGGCCGCCAGCGTCGCCATGGCGTACGCCAGGTTCAGCCTGGCGCCATCGAAGAAGTGTTCCGCATCGTAGATCACCTCGCGCCCCTGCTGCCGCAGGTAAGCGACCGAGTCGCGGATCATGCGCAGGTTCTCCTCCAGGGTGGTGCCGAGGCCCTGGGTGACATGGTAGTCCCAGGACTTGCCGAAGATGCAGACCGCCTCGGTCCCGGCGGCCAGGAGCGCCGCCAGGGTGGCATCCTCCTCGGGGTGGGTGGCGGCCCGGCAGGTGGAGCTGAAGGCGACGAGCTTCGCCTGGCGGAGCGGCTGCTGCCGCATGAGGGTGAAGAACTCTTCATCCTTCGGGTTGGAGCCAGGCCATCCGCCCTCGATGTAGGAAATGCCCAGGTCATCGAGCCGGCGCGCAATCCGGAGCTTGTCCAGGCTGGAGAAGGAGATCCCCGCCCGCTGGGAGCCGTCCCGCAACGTGGTATCATACAGGGTCACTGACTGCATCGGCATGATCTCCTTTCGCCAAAATACGCAAAGCCCCCATCCCCATCAAACGATGAAGGGACGGGGGCCGATAACGCCTCCGTGGTACCACCCAACTTGCCGCTTCCGCGGCCGCTCTGCCGGGTACAGGCATACCCGCCTCCCGCTAACGGTGGAGTTCCGGCCACGCCTATCTGCCCCATTGAGGACGGGGAGCGTCAGGTGGCGGCTCGAAGGGGATCTTCGCCGGGATCGCCGTGCGGACCTTACAGCAGGTGATCCGCTCTCTGTGACGGCATGATGGCCGGGTACTCGTCCTTCTCATTGCCCTTGGTCATCATAAAACTATTACGCATGACTTTACTGGCAAGGCCCTGCATCTGTCAAGCGAGAAATTTGGGGGTAGCGCCAGCGGAAGAGAACCCAGAGGCCGAAAAGGTGGGCCCTGACTCTGTACATTCGTCATCTCCTCCCTGTCGGAAGTCCGCTGACAACCAATATGCCGCCCGTCCGGGGGATATGCGAGCACCCTTGACCCCCGATCCCAACCAGGGATATGATGGATGGGGTTAATAATTGATGGGACGAACAGAAAGGTGGATCTTCATGCAGAACCTGAGCCAGACCTGGGATCTTGAGGTGATCTTTCCGGGCGGGAGCGAGTCGCCGCAGTTCTCCGCCTTCCTCGATGAACTGCAGGCCGATATTGCCGCCCTGCGGGCCAAGCTGACCACGGTGGCCCTGCCCACCACCCCGGCCCACCTGGGCCATTGGTCACCGCTTCTCACCGAGGTGCAGGAGATCGCCAAACGGATTCGTCAGGGCGGCGCCTTCGTCTCCTGCCTGAATGCGCAGTCCATGACCGACCAGGGGGCCAAGATCGCCGCCGGTCGCGTCAGCCAGATCGGAGCGGCCTTTGGCGCCGTCTCGACCCTGCTCGACCACCAGATCCTCCAACTGGCGGATGATGTCCTCGAAGCCCTGCTGGCGCAGCCGGAGTTTGAGCCGATCGCCGGGCCCATCCGGGAGCGCCGGGCCCGTGCTGCCATGAAGATGGACCCCGACCGGGAGCAGTTGGCCGGTGACCTGATGGTGGACGGCTACCACGCCTGGGGCCGGCTGTATGATGCGGTCGTCGCCCGGATCCAGATCCCCTGGGAGGAGAACGGGCAGACGGTCTACCTCTCCGCGGGCCAGGCCGCCAACAAGATGGTCTCTGGCGACCGTCTGATCCGGGCCGCCATGTTCGACAAGTGGGAGAAGGCCTGGGGCGAACAGGCGGAGCTGATCGGGGAGGCCCTGAACCACCTGGCCGGCTTCCGGATCCAGCTCTACAAGCACCGGGGCTGGGATTCGATCCTCTCCGAGCCGCTGGAGAACAATCGCATGCGCCCCGAGACCCTGGATGTCATGTGGGAGACGATTGAGAAGAACAAGCCCATCTTCGTCGAGTTCCTGAACCGGAAGGCGAAGCTGCTGGGCCTGGAGAAGCTTTCCTGGTACGATGTGAGCGCCCCGGTGGGCGGCGCCGCCGGCAAGGTGAGCTACGATGAGGCCGCAAACTTCATCGTCGAGCACTTCCGCCGCTTCAGCCCCCATATGGCCGACTTTGCGCAGATGGCCTTCGAGAAGAGCTGGATCGAGGCGGAGGACCGGCCCGGCAAGCGGCCTGGCGGCTTCTGCACCTCCTTCCCGGTTGCGAGTCAGTCCCGGATCTTCATGACCTACGCCGGCAACGCCTCCAACGTGGCGACCCTCGCACACGAGCTGGGCCACGCCTACCACCAGGCGGTCATGAACTACCTGCCGCAAATGGCCCAGGGCTACGCCATGAACGTGGCGGAGACGGCCTCTACCTTTGCGGAACTGATCGTAGCCGATGCGGCGGTCAAGGCGGCCCAGAGCGATGCTGAGAAGCTGGCGCTGATCGAGGACAAGGCGGAGCGGGGCATTTCCTTCTTCATGAACATCCACGCCCGCTTCCTCTTTGAGACCCGCTTCTACGAGGAGCGTCGGAAGGGGCTGGTCTCGGTCAAGCGGCTGAACGAGCTGATGACCCAGGCGCAGAAGGATGCCTACCACGACGCCCTTTCTGAGTACCATCCGCACTTCTGGGCGTCGAAGCTCCACTTCTACTCCACCGGCCAGCCGTTCTACAACTACCCGTACACCTTCGGCTTCCTGTTCAGCTCCGGCATTTACGCCCGGGCGCTCCAGGAGGGGCCGGGCTTTGCGGAGAAGTACGTGGCGCTCCTGCGGGACACCGGCCGGATGCGGGTCGAAGATCTGGCCATGAAGCACCTGGGCGTCGATCTTACCAGGCCGGAGTTCTGGCAGGCCGCGATCGATGTGACCGCCGCCGACGTGAAGCAGTTCCTGGCGCTCACGGAGAAGTAAAAAAGACGATGAAGGGCGCCCCCGCGGCAGGGGGCGCCCTTTCTTACGCGACGGATGAAGTTAGTCGGCTCCGTGCCCGAGAGCTGGCTGCCCGTTCTGCCGGGACCGGCCCCGGTGCCAGAACTCAATGAAACCAAACAGGGCGATTCCAACGGCCAGGACCGGCCAGAGACCCACGCTGGTGATCCCGGTACCCAGGCCATAGCCGATGGCAAACGTGACGGGGATGGTGAAGACCCAGGCGACCACGATCTTGCTGGCAACGCCCCAGTTGACATCGCCCTTGGCGACACCGACGCCCAGGATCGAGCCGGTGATCGTGTGGGTGGTGGAGACGGGGATGCCCAGGTGGGCGGTCGTAGAGAGGACCGCAGCAGCGGCGGTCTCGGCGGCGAAGCCGTGAATCGGCTTCAGATCGGTCAGCTTGTGGCCGAGTGTCTTGATCACTTCCCAGCCACCCATGTAGGTACCGATTCCCATGGTGGCGGCGCAGGCGAGCACGACCCAAAGGGGAGGGGCAGCGCCTTCGGGGAGGAACTGGCCGGCGACCAGCGCCATGGTGATCACGCCCATGACCTTCTGGGCATCGTTGGTGCCGTGGGCCAGCGACATGAGGCTGGCGGAGACCAACTGGAACTTGCGCCAATAGCTGTCCTCGTCGTGCTTGGTCCGGCTCATGTATATGAAGAGACCGACTACGAAGACGAGCGCAGCCACGGCGAGCCACGGCTTATAGAAGTAGGCGAGCACCACGATCATCAGGCCGGCCAGCGGCAGGCGGAGGCGGGGGACCAGCTTCAGCAGTGGGAAGGCGAGGGCGGCGGCGATCACGAGGCCGATCAGCGGCGAGGACCAGAGGCCATGGACCGCCTTCATAATGGCCGACCACTTCAGGGCGCCAGTGCCGGCAGCAGCTACGGCGGCGCCGGTCACGCTTCCCAGCAGGGCGTGGCTGGCGGAGATGGGCATGCCCAGCCGGGTCATGGCCGCATTCCAGACCGAGCCGGCGATCATGGCGGCGGCGACGGCGGAGGGGCTGATCATGCTGGCGTTCACCATGCCGGAGATGGTGGCAGCCACCTTGGTGCTGAGCAGGGCGCCAAGCACGTTAAAGGAGGCAGAGAGAATCACAGCGGCACGGGGAGAGAGAACCTTGGTCGATACGACGGTGGCGATGGCGTTGGCGGCATCGTTCCAGCCATTCGTCAGTTCGAAGATCAGGGCAAGCAGGACGACCACGCCAATAACGAGGACGGTCGATTCCAAGCGGGTTCCTCCTCTGACGGCTAGCAGCAGTTTTGCGTCTGCGGTAACAATCACCTTCATTATGCAGGTCCCCCGTTAAGATGGCGTAAAGGTTTGTTAAGGTTGGATTAAGGTTTTCATCTCACCATCGCACTCAAATTAAGGTCACAATATGAAGGATTCTGAACATAGGCATCGAAAATAATAGGCGGATCTTCAGAAAAGAAGGAGGTAGATCCATGCGCAGGAGACTGATTTCCGTTGGACTGATCCTGTTGCTCATCCTGGTCCTCAACCCGTTGGCGTTCGCCGGCGGGAAGAAGGGCGGGAACTCCGCACCGCCTGATCCGGTTCCCATGGGGCAGGCGACCGGTGAGGTCTCGATCATGATCTCGGGTGGGGGAACCACAGGGACACCGGGCACGCTCTATGTGGGGGCGACACCGCCCAGCCTCGATCTGACCAAACCGGTTCTGCTCTTTGTCCACGGCAAGGGTGGCTCCGCCTCTACCTGGTGGACCGACACCGTCTACCACGGCACGAATGACATGTATACGTACGCTTATAACAACGGCTACCGGACCGCCTTCGTCGACCTGTACCCGGAAGAGTCCATGTGGGACAATGGCACCCTGCTCAGCCAGATGATCGACCGGGTGACCGCCTACTACGGCGTGAGCAAGGTGACCATCGTGGCCCACTCCAAGGGCGGAGTCGATTCCAACGCCGCCGCTGTCTACTACGGCGCCGGCCCGAAGATCAGCCGGGTGATCACCCTCGGATCGCCCCACCGCGGCACGCCGCTGGCGGATATGGCCTACTCCAGCTGGACCTGGTGGCTGGCCGAGCTGATGGGTCAGACCACCGAGGCTACCTATGTCATGCAGACCGGCTACATGGACTGGTTCCGCTCCCAGACCGACGCCTATTCCAACCAGGTGCCCTACTACTCGCTCTCGGGCTACAAGTGCGGTCCGGTCTTCACCGCCCTCTGGTATGGCTGCATGGCCATCGGCGGGGAGGATGACGGCGTTGTGCCCGTCTGGTCGGCCCGCAAGCCCGGTGCCACCCACTTGAAGGAAGGGTACTGGGACCACGACGAGATCCGCATGGGCAGCCGGACCTGGTCCACCTTTGCCCCGGTGATCAAGACCGCCAGTGCCGATTCGGCCATCGCTGGGTTCGGTCCGCTTCTGGCGGCAGCGGGTAACCGCCCCCTGGGCGGGACGAAGCAGCCGGCGTCCCCGGGGAACCTCATTCTGCGGGGCGGCGAGGTGACGGGTGCCAGCGCCGGCCCCGGGTTCCCGATCGAGTCAGGGGTCAGCAGCGCAACCTTCACCTTCTACGCATCCAGCCCGGAGTTCACGGCAACCCTGACCGGACCGGATGGCCAGTCGCATGAGGTAACGGTACAGAGCCAGGTGCCGGCCGGGGAGATCTTCGGTTCGTCCTGGGTCGGCAGCGTGACGGTGACCGGCCCCGCGGCGGGCGCCTGGAGCCTGGAGGCGCAGGCGGCCACCCGCACGGGTTACCTGATGGTCGCCGCCCTGGAGAGCCCGCTGCAGGCGTCGCTGGATGCCGGATCCGGCCCCTCGGCTCCGGGCACGGAGCGAGCCCTGGCTGTTCGCCTGAGCGGCCAGACCCTGAAGGAGAGCAGCGCTCGCGGTGCCCTCAGCCGGGGCCAGGGCGCACCGGCTGCGCCGTTCAGCATGGCCGCCAAGGGGGATGAGCATCGGGCCTCGGTCGAGGTCGGGGCCGAGCAGACGATCCGGAACATCACCCTGACCGTCACCGGCACCCTGGCTGACGGCAGCGCCTTCGAGCGGACGCTGGTCAGCTCCTTCGCAGTGGTTGATCAGGCCGCCGGCCCCGGATGGATGGGTCGCTAGTGCAAGAGACGGCGAGGCCGTGGGGGCAACCCCACGGCCTCGTTTTCGCTTTACCCGGGCAGGTGAATGGTGAAGCTACTCCCCTGGCCGAGAACGCTCTCGCAGGTGATCCGCCCGCCGTGCAGGGCGACGATCCGGGCGGTGATTGCCAGGCCCAGCCCGGCACCGCCGCTGCGGCGGGAGCGGGACGAGTCTGTGCGGTGCAGGGGGGAGAAGAGCATGGGCAACTCCTTGGCAGGGATCCCCTCGCCCGTATCGGTCACCCGGACGAGCGCCCCCCGCCCGGTGGGCGAAGCTTCCCAGGTCAGGGCGATGCTTCCCCCGGCAGGTGTGTGGCGGATCGCATTGCTGATCAGGTTGGAGAGGGCCCGGGCGAAGAGATCCGGATCGATCCGGAGCGGGAGGGGAGGGCCATCTGCGGTCAGTACTACCCCCTTTTCGGCGGCGACCGGTTGGAAGGAGTGAGCGGTGGAGGTCAGGTACGCGGCCCCATCTACCACCTGTCTCTGGGCGGCGGCTTCGAGCAGGTCGAGCCTGGCGAAGTCGAAGAGATCCTCTACCAGCCGGCTCATCTCCCGGCTCTTCTCCAGGATCACTCGCGCATAGTGCTCGGCTTTCTCCGGGGACCGGGCCAGGCCGTCGCGCAACCCCTCTGCAAAGGCCTGTATGGAGGAGAGCGGTGTGCGCAGATCGTGGCCCACCGCCGCAAGAAAGCGACGCCGGTCGGCCTCCAGGCTCTGCTGCCGGTCCAGGGCGGTCTGCATGCGGTCACGCATCTCCGCGAAGGAGCGGCTCAGCCCCTCCAGTTCACGGACGGCCGTGTGCGGGACGGAGAATTCCAGCGAGCCCCGTGCCACGGCCGCTGCTGCTTCGTCCAACTGCCGCAGGGGGCGCAGAACCGCTCCCCCGATCCACCAGAGCGCCGCGACCAGCAGCAGGACCAGGGTACCCGCACCAGCCCAGAGGCCCGCTGAGATCGCTCCGCCCATCCGGCTGAGCGCCGCCGCCGGCCAGACCCAGAGCGTCATGACCCCCAGGGGTTGATCGCCGCGCTGCAGCAGGCTGACCCGCTGGTTCGGCTGCGTGACGAAGCCCTGAGGTGAGAAAAGACCGTCCTTCACGTTCGGCGTGGCGAAGAGCACACGGTTATCGAGGGCGCGGATCTCCATTTCAAACTGATACGTCTTGGCCAAGTCAGCGAAGCCGTCCGCGAACCGATCAGTCGCTCCGCCCTGCAGATCCGCCCAGTGTGACACGGTGTAGCGAGCCAGGTCTGCCTGGGCATCATCGACCACGTGGCTGCTGGACTGGATCGCCTCCCAGTTCAGGACCATCAGGCCGGCCCCGGCTCCGCCCAGGACGATGACAGGCAGCAGGAGCAGGGCCAGAGCGGCCATAAGGAAAAGGGCGCGCAGGCTGTAAGTCCTCTTCATGGGCAGTTCCCCCTTATTACCGGTGCCCCGTCTGAGTTCGTGCATTCCGATCTCGGTGCCTGCCCGCGAACTGACTGTTGTCCAAGAGTTTGCCCTCCGTTTATCTACGGCGGTCTCTCCCGTGACCTGGCCCTGGCATGATGGGGGCGGAGGTGGATGAGATGACCTGTGCGATTGAGACGATCAAGCTGACACATCGCTACACTCGCCTGGAAGCGCTGAAGGATCTTGACCTGAGCGTCGCTCCCGGTGAGTGCGTCGGCCTGCTGGGTTCCAACGGCGCTGGCAAGTCGACGACCATGAAGATCCTGCTGGGGCTGCTCCGCCCCACCGAAGGCCGGGCCGCGGTGCTGGGTCACCCGGCGGGCCACCAGTCGATCCGCGGGCGGGTGGGCTACTCGCCGGAGACCCCGCACTTCTACCCCTTCCTGACGGCGCTCGAGACGCTGGACTTCTTCCGCCGGCTGAGCGGGCTCACCGCCAGCGCAGCCGAGATGGAAGGGACGCTGGCAGCCGTGGGCTTGGCGGCGGTGGCGCACGTCCGGGTGGGGGGCTTCAGCAAGGGCATGGTCCAGCGGCTGGCGGTGGCCCAGGCCCTGCTGGGCAATCCGGACCTGCTCTTCCTGGACGAGCCCAGCTCCGGACTCGACCCGGCCGGGCGGGTGGAGATGCGCTCCTTGATCCGCCGGCTGAAGGCCCGGGGCACGACGATCCTCCTCAGCACCCACATCATTGGCGATGTCGAGGAGGTGGCCGACCGGGTGGTGATGCTGAAGGCGGGGCGCCTGGTGGACGTCTGCGACCTGCAGACCAGATCGGCCCTGGGGGTGACCGCCCGGGTGGACGGACTGCGGCCCGAAACCCTGGAGGCCCTCCGGGCCATGGGGCTGCACGCCTCGGTCGAGGGTGAGACCCTGCAACTCGCCGGTTTGGAGCCGGGCCAGGAGCCGGCGGTGGTCGCCCGGCTGGTGGGCGACGGGGCCCGGGTCTTCAGCTTCACGCCCATGCGGGTCAGCCTGGAGCAGCGATTCCTGCGGGTGATGGGAGGAGGAGCCGATCATGATGACACTGGCTGCTAACGTGATCCGGGAGAACCTGCGCAACCGGGTACTCTACCTGCTGGCCGGAATCGGCCTGCTGCTGATGTTCGCCATGCTGGCCGGTCAGGGGGGCAGGCTCTCCACCCAGGACGGGGAGAACCTCCTGGAGACGCTGGATGGCGTCATGCGGGCCGGCTTCGCCCTGGTGGGCGCCATCGGCTCCCTTGTCACGGTCGTCCTGACCATGAACACGGTCCCACGGGAGTACGAGCGGCAGACGATCCATCTGGTGCTGGTCCGCCCCGTACACCGGTGGGAGGTGGCAGGTGCGTTCCTGCTGGGCAATATCCTCTCCGCCTGGCTCTTCCTGGCGATCATGGCGACGCCGCTCTTCGCGGCCCTCTCCGTGCGGAGCGCCCTCCATCTTGTGCCTGTCCTGCTGAAGGCCCTCCCGGCGCTGGCGCTGAACGTGGCCCTGATCGCGGCCCTCGTGACGCTCCTCTCCTCCCGGGTGCCCGGTGCTGCAGCCGCCTTCCTGGGGTTGCTCCTCTACCTGCTTGGCGCCTTCAGCGGGGAACTGCAGGGACTGGCGCTCGCATCCAAGTCGGCCTGGGCGCCCGTCGGACGGGTCCTGCTCGGTCTGGTGCCCCCCACGGGGACGGTCTCGGGCGAGGCCCTGAAGCTCTTCACGGAGGGGATGACCCTGGATTGGCGGATCTTCGTGACCGGGCTGATCTACCTCTGGGTAGTCGTTGGCCTGACTGTTGTGAGCATTGACCGGAAGGAGGCGTAGGCCGTGGGACGCAAGAGCTTGATTGCGGCGATTGCCTTTGGGCTGGCCGGCCTCCTTTTGGCCGGGGCCTGGATGGCGCTGCCCGATCCCGCCGCGTGGCGGACAGATGATGGCTACCTGATCCAGGAGGCCTACCGGTTAGGGCCACAGGTGGCCGCCGCCACCTTCCCGGGCTGGAAGCCGGGCGATGTACCGATCCTCCTGACCAACGGCCGGGCCAACTACCTCGTTAACCCGTGGCCGGGCGCGCCGGAAGGCCGGCGCATCCCGGTCGATGGCCTGACGGTCGACCGGCTGGACCGGCTGGTGGTACCGGTGGTGGCGAATGCAGCGATCCCGGTCAACGGCCGGACCGTCGCCCTGGTCACCGGCAAGGAGGTCCTGGAGCAGTTGCTGGGCGGCCTGGTCGCCGAGTTGGACATGGTCGGCGGCGGCGAGGCGGCGCTGATCCGGGGGCTCCTCAAGGAGGGATCCGGGCGGCGAATCACGCCCGAGGAGTACGTGACCGTCATCCTGCACGAGTCGTTCCATACCTATCAGATCCCGGTCCTGCTGGACTGGTGGGAGCGGCTCGGGGAGGATGAGACCGGGCGGGAGCTCTGGAGGACGGTCTATGTGGATCCCGAGAACAACCGGCTCCAGAACGAGGAGGGCCAGGCGCTGCGGGAGGCCGTACAGGCCCCGGACGCGGCGGGTGTGCGGAGCGCCGCCCGGCGGTTCCTCCAGGCTCGGGACCAGCGCATCGCGCACTGGCAGACACAACTCGGTACGGCCAAGGCCGACCTCCTGATGGAGTGGGAGCGTATGTATGAGTGGCAGGAGGGGCTGGCCTGCTACATTCAGGCCGAGACCTATACCGTGGTGCGTTCGGGCTACCATTCGCTGCCCAAGGTGGCGCGGATGCCCGGGTACACCGGCTATCAGGACGGGCCGGAGACCGGGCGGGCGTACCAGATCAACCAGATCAGCCAGCCGGTGGAGTCCTATGCCCCGCGCGAGCGAACCTGCCGCCTGGGGGCTGGGCAGGCCCTGATCCTGGACCGGCTGATGCCCGGCTGGCAGGAGCGCGCCGCGACCGGAGAGCCGCTGGTCGAGATGCTGCGGGAGGCCGTGGAGAAGTAGGGCTTACTGAAGCCAGAGGAGACCCAGGCCCCAGAGCATGAGGAAGAGGCCGAGCCCCCTGGTCACCCAGAGGGTGGTCTGGCGGCGGGACTCGCTGTTGGGCAGCCCCCAGCCCTTCCGGTTCTCCGTGATCCAGCGGGTGATCCAGGGGGCGGTCAGGACCTCTATGGCGCCGAAGACGATCAGGGTGATCGCTCTGTCCATGCGTGCGGGTCTCCTCTCACCGTGCTAGCTGTCGGTCAGGTACCGGGCCCGGGCGAAGATCGCGTCCCACATCTCCGGGGTCAGGACGCCGGTATTCGTGTTCTGCCGGCTGGGGTGGTAGGAGCAGAGGAGAGCAGGCAACCCCTCGAACCGGTACTCCGCCCCGTGGGCGAAGGTGGGGCGGCCGAGCTGATACCCCTGCTGGCGGCGCAGCTTCAGGTAGGCATCGAAGGCGATCTTGCCGAGGACCAGCACCACCTTCAGATTGGGCATGAGGGCGAGCTCCTTCGCGAGGAAGGGCCGGCAGGCCTCCAGCTCGGCGGGCAGCGGCCTGTTATCCGGCGGAGCGCAGCGGCCGGCGTTGCCGATATAGGCACCGGTCAGGCGCAGACCATCATCCACCGAGATGGAGTCCGGCTGGTTGGCGAAGCCGTGGCGATACAGCGCCCCGTAGAGCCAGAGCCCAGAGTCGTCGCCGGTGAACATCCGCCCTGTCCGATTCGCCCCATGGGCGCCCGGCGCCAGGCCGAGGATATAGAGGCGCGGGTCATGGTCGCCGAAGCCCGGTACGGGCCGGCCCCAGTACGCCTGATCCCGGTAGCGCCTGACCTTCGTTTCGGCGACCTCCCGGCAGTAGCTCCGCAGCCGGGGGCACCGCTCGCAGGCAATGATCCGTTCGTGCAGTTGTTGCAGTTCGTTCATGGTGGGGAAGGTTCGCTGCTCGCCACTCCTGTTCCTCCGTGGGAGCAGGTACTATGGCCCATGAGCGGTCACTTGTCGGGCGCCTCGCAAATGGGGCTGACAGGGGATGCGGCTGACCGCCGGTTTGTGCCATACTGCTTGCAGAGGAGGCGATCTACATGGAGATATCCGTTCTAGTTCAATCCCTGACCGACCGGCTCACCACGCTTCGCCGGGAGCTTCACACCTACGCCGAGAGTGGCTGGACCGAGTTCCGTTCCGCCTCCCTGGTGATCCGCGAGCTCCAGCACCTGGGTTACGAGGTGCGTTACGGACGAGAGCTCTTTGCCCCTGATCATATGGCCGGACTCCCATCGCCGGCCGAACTCGACCGGCACGCCAGGCGCGCTGTCGCACAGGGGGCCGACCCCGACCTCGTGCAGGCGATGGCCGGCGGCTTCACCGGCGTCGTGGCGACCCTGCGGTGCGGCGACGGTCCCACCGTTGCCCTTCGGTTCGATATCGACGCCCTGGATCAGAACGAGGCGACCGATCCGTCTCACCGGCCGGCTGCGGAGGGGTTTGGCTCCGTTAACCCCGGCGCCATGCACGCCTGCGGCCATGACGGCCACACGGCGATCGGCCTGGGCGTGGCAGCGGTACTGATGCAGATGAAAGAGCAGCTCCACGGCACGATCAAGCTCATCTTCCAGCCCGCCGAGGAGGGGGTGCGCGGCGCACGCGCCATGGTCGAGGCCGGCCTGGTCGACGATGTGGACTACCTGTTCGGCGCTCACCTGGGCTTCTCGGCCAAGGAGACCGGACAGGTGATCTGCGGCACCGGAGGATTCCTGGCCACCTCGAAGCTGGATGCGGTCTTCACCGGTGTGCCGGCCCATGCCGGGGCGGCCCCGCAGGAGGGGAAGAATGCCCTGCTGGCCGCGGCCAGTGCCAGCCTGAACCTGCACGCGATCGCACGGCACAGCAGCGGTGCCTCCCGGATTAACGTGGGGGTGCTGCAGGCCGGAACGGGGCGGAACGTCGTGCCCGCCACCGCTACGCTCAAGCTGGAGACCCGGGGCCAGACCAGCGAGATCGATGCCTATATGCGCACCGAGGCGGAGCGGGTGATCCGTGCTGCCGCTGCCATGTGGGACGTGACGGTCGAGATCAGGCCACAGGGGAGCGCTGCCGGCGCTGTGAGCGACCGGGACCTGGCCGCTGTCGTGGCCCGGGCCGCCGCCGCATGCCCCGGGGTGACGGAGATTCAGGAGTTCGGTCTGCTTGGCGGCAGCGAGGACTTCACCTGGATGATGGAGCGCGTGCAGAAGCACGGCGGGAAGGCGACCTACATGATGATCGGCGCCCAGATCGCCGCTCCGCACCACGACTCGCGCTTTGACTTCGATGAGGCTTCCCTGACCCTTGGGGTGGAGCTGCTGGTTCGCAGCCTGCTTCAGCTCCACGCAGATCAGGGCTAGTGACCGACCCGATCGGGTAATCGATCATAGGCCGTGATAGAGCGGGCGCCGTCTTCCTCAAAGGAGGGCGGCGCCTTTGGCTGTGGGGCGCTGGCGACGTTTGTCATCAAACTGTCTTGATAAGTGAGCCGGAGTGGGGTTGATTGCCGCACCGCATAGTCCTTTTCTTCGCTCGCTATCGGCTCCGGACCTCATCTCCACCGGGGGGAAGGATGCGAGACGAGGGCTCTATTCTTGGTCTATACCAGCGCCCTGTAGAATGGGATCAGGCCTAATACGCAACGAGGTGACCATCATGATTAACAAGGGACGGATTCTTGAGACCTTTCTCACCTTGGTGACGACCGACTCCCAGACCAAGCAGGAGGGCCGGATTGCCGATGCCCTGCAGCAGCGCCTGGAGGCGATGGGCTTCTCGGTTCAGCGGGACAGGGCGGGCGATGCGATCGGCGGCCAGACCGGCAACCTGATCGCCAAGCTGCCAGGCAACTGTCCGGGCAAGCCACTCCTGCTCTGTGCCCACATGGACCGGGTCTCCCCGGGTCTCGGAATCAAGCCCCAGATCAAGGATGGCGTGATCACGAGTGACGGTACCACGATCCTTGCCGCCGACGATGTCTCCGGCCTCGCATCGATCCTGGAGGCGGTTGAGTCCGCCCTCGAACAGGGGATTGAGCGCCCCGACCTGGAGGTGGTCTTCACCATCGCGGAAGAGGGCGGCCTGAACGGCGCCAAGAACCTGGACTTCTCGCTCCTCTCGGCTACCGAGGCCTACATTGTCGACTCGGGCACCCCGGTCGGGTCGATCATCAACCAGGCGCCGGCCCAGACCAAGGTCACCTACCGGGTGATCGGCAAGGCAGCCCACGGCGGTGTGGAGCCCGAGAAGGGGATCAACGCCCTCCAGGTGGCTGCGGCGGCTATCAGCCGCATGAGACTGGGCCGGATCGACAGCGAGACCACCGCCAACCTGGGCCTGGCCAAGGGCGGCACGGCGACCAACATCGTCATGGAGGTCTTCGAGGTGAAGGGCGACGCCCGCTCGCTGGTGACCGAGAAGATGGAGGCCCAGGTCCGGCACATGACCGAGACCTTTGAGGCGACGGTCAACGAGTTCGGCGCCCGATTGGAGGCCGAGATCGACTTCTCCTACGGCCCGGTCAACCTGAAGCCCGGTGACGAGCCCCTGGAGCGTGCCGCGGCGGCCATCCGCCGGGTGGGCCTTGAGCCGGCCCTGGCCGCTACCGGTGGCGGCAGCGATGCGAACGTCTTCAACACCAAGGGGATCATGGCGACCAACCTCGGCTGCGGGTACAAGGGGGCTCACGCCCTGACCGAGTCGCAGCCGGTGGCAAGCCTGGAGAAGCTGGGCGAGGTGATCTTCGCCCTGATTCAGGAGTACGCGTCCCGCTAGACAGCGCCGGAATTGCACCATCGATAAGACAGGAGTGATCGCACATGCTGCCATGGATCGGTGGACTTATTGTTATTGCGACCGTCTACGCGATCGTCAAGCGCTACGAGACCCGTATGGTCCTGCTGACTTCCGGCTTCCTCATGGCGATTGTGGGCATGAAGCCCCTGGCTGCCTTTGACCAGTTCCAGAAGTCGATGACCAGCGCCGGCCTGATCGCCGCCATTCTCTCCGTCATGGGCTTTGCCTATGTCATGAAGCTGACCAAGTGTGACCAGTACCTGGTCAACCTGGTGGCCGGGGCGGTGACCAAGATCCGCTTCGCCCTGATCCCGGCGGCCACCATGGCCACCTTCGTGATCAACATCGCCCTGCCCAGCGCTGCCGGCGTGACCGCTGCGGTCGGTGCCGTGCTGATCCCCGTCCTCATGGCTGCCGGTGTCCACCCGGCCGTGGCCGCTGCCGCGATCCTGGCCGGCTCCTTCGGTTCGGTCCTCAGCCCGGGTAGCTCGCACATTGTCATGGTCGCCAAGATGGCCAAGGTCTCTGAGGTCGAGGCCATCGGGGTCCTGAGCAGCACGGCGGTGATCGCCGGCCTGATCGGTGCCATCACGCTGGCTCTGTTCGCTTACCTTCGCAAGGAGGACCGCGGCCACGACAGCAACGTCGCCGCCGCCGGGACCAAGTTCCAGTTCACCCTGATGAACTTCCTGAAGGCCATGGTCCCTGTGCTGCCGCTGGTCCTGCTGGTCCTTGGCACCCGGCCGGAGTTCAAGTCCTGGGGCATGAGCGTCCCCATGGCCATGCTGATCGGCGCCGCTGTGGCGATCCTGGTCACCTGGACCAAACCCGCCGAGGTGGTCAAGTCCTTCTTCGACGGCATGGGCAAGGCCTACGGTGACATTATGGGCATTATCATCGCTGCCGGTGTCTTCACGGCGGGCCTGAAGGCGGTCGGCCTGATCGACCTCATGCTGGCCAACCTGAAGGGCGTGCAGGGTGCGATCGGCGCCGCCGCCACCTTTGGCCCCTTCCTGATCGCCCTGCTCTCCGGCTCCGGTGACGCTGCCACCATCGCCTTTAACGAGGCGGTCACCCCGCATGCGGCCGAGTTCGGCCTCTCGATTGAGCACCTCGGTACCCTCGCCTCCCTGGCCGGCGCTCTGGGCCGCACCATGTCCCCCGTGGCGGGCGCTGCGATCGTCGCCGCCGGCATCGCCGGTGTCAGCCCCATCGAGGTGGCGAAGCGGAACGCCCCGGGCATGATCATCGCCAGCATCGTCGCCTTTATCCTGATGGGCCTCTAAGCGCAGATCGAAAGACAAGGGCCGGGTGGCTGTTCGCAGCCGCCCGGTTTTGGTCTGTCCCAGGCTAATCCTTCCTGGACGGGGCATACTAGCCAGGAAGGAGAGGTGGGTGCGCATGCGCACATACAACGAGCAGTTCTTTGACTGCCCGCCCCGGGAGGCCTTCGCCCTGGCCCGGCAGGTCGACCGGTGGCCTGATCTGCTGCCCCACTACCGCTGGGTGCGGATGCACGAGGGCGACACGGAGCGAGGGGGCGTGGTGGAGATGGCGGCCCGGCGGGAGTTCGGCCGCCTGGGCTGGCCGGTCTGGTGGCTCAGCCGGATGTGGATCGATCCGGACCGGCTGGAGATCCGCTACCGGCATGTGGACGGGCTCACCCGGGGCATGGCGGTCCGCTGGCTCGTGGAGCCGGCCGGCTCCGGCAGCCGGGTGACGATCCTGCATGAGTGGCCGGAGGGGCCGCGCTTCGCCGGCCTGCTGGCCCCGGCCGTGGGGCGGTCGGTGGTCGGGCCGCTCTTCATCCACTTCATTGCCGGGCGGACACTCGCGCACCTGGCACGACATGCAGCAAGGGAGATGGCGCAATGAGCAAGCGGCGGGCGGTGATCACGGGCATTGGGATCATCTCACCGGTCGGCGTCGGGGTGGACCGGTTCTGGGATGGGGTGGTGGCGGGGCGGTCGCAGATCCGCCGGATCGACCGCTTCGATCCAACCGCCTTTCGCAGTCAGGTCGCAGCGCAGGTGGATGGGTTCGAGCCGGCGCAGTGGCTGGACCGCAGGCAGGTCGCTCGCATGGACCGGTTCGTCCAGTTCGCGATGGTCTCGGCGCTCCTCGGCCTGAAGGACGCGGGGCTGAGCGCTGCAGAAGTCCAGCCGGAGCGGGTGGGGGTCTTCATGGGCTCGGCCCTCGGCGGGGTCGGTTTCGGCGAGGAGCAGCACGCCGCCTATATGACCGGTGGCCTGCGGGCGGTCAATCCGGGGCTCGCCCTGACGGTCTTCGGCGGGGCGGCATCGTGTGCGATCGCCATTCACTGTGGCTTTCACGGGCCGAACGAGACGAACGCGATGAGTTGTGCCTCTGGTGCGATCGCCCTGGGGCGGGGGCTGCGGGCGATTCAGAGCGGGGAGGCCGACCTGGTCCTGGCCGGCGGGGCCGAGGCGCCCCTCTGGCCGCTCTGCTACGGCGCTTTCGCCAACATTCGTGCCATGTCCACCCGCAATGAGGAGCCGGAGTCGGCCTGCCGCCCGTTCGATGCCGACCGGGACGGCTTCGTCATGGGCGAGGGAGCGGCGGTGCTGGTGCTGGAGGAGCGGGAGCACGCCCTGCGGCGCAGCGCCCGCCCCTATGCCGAACTGGCCGGGTATGGGACATCGAACGATGGGTATCACATGACCGCCCCCCGGCCCGACGGGAGCCAGGCGGCGCGCGCGATGACAGGTGCCCTGGCGGACGCCGGCTGGGGGACCGACGGCGTGGGCTACATCAACGCGCACGGGTCATCGACCCCGCTCAACGACGTGACCGAGGCGCTGGCGATCGGCCGGGCGCTGGGTGGTGACGCGGCCCGGACCCCGGTCTCGGGGACCAAGGGACTCTATGGCCACCCGCTCGGGGCGTCCGGCGCGATCGAGGCGGCGCTCACCGCCCTGGCACTGCAGCGCGGCTACCTGCCCCACACCGTCAACCTGCGCCGGCCGGATCCGGCGGTCTCCCTCCCGGTCCTGGTGGGTCAGGGGCTGGAGCGGCGGCCCCGCCGGGCGCTCTCCAACTCCTTTGGCTTCGGGGGGATCAACGCCTGCCTTGCCCTGGCCCGGGTGTGACGACCTCGGGCTGCTCGCCCTTCTTGATCGCCTGCTCCAGCAGGACGATGTGCAGCATGCTATAGGCCTTCTGGCGCTGGTGGATGTAGAACCCGGTCACCAGGACCAGGGCAGCGACGGCCCACAGCACGAAGACCAGCCAGACCGGGATCCGGTGCACCGGCTCCTGCACCTTCCCACTGAAGATCAGACCAAAGAGCGGAACCGAGGAGAGTGCCAGCGGGATCACCCCGATGCCACTCTCCTCCTTCTTTGCCCAGGCAAGGAGGAGGCGCCGCTCCTCCAGCGGGAGCTGCTCGTAGTACACTGCGATCCGCCGCACGTGGTCCAGATGCTTGCAGGGGCCCGTGGGCGGCTGCGGATACTCTCTGCGCAGGGCGCGATAGAACCGGTCCACATCGCCGCGCAGCACAAAATCACCTCCTGAGTCGTAGGATGCGCGAACCTGATCGGGGCGAAGCGCGCTCTTTAAGCAGGGAATATCACGGTCTTACGGGAAGAGGTTCCGAGACGAGATGAAAGGAGGCGGGTACATGCGCGCAATCCGCAACGCAATCTTAGGTTTTCTGCTGGTCGCACTGCTGGCAGACCTGGCGCTGACCACCTGGTTCAGGGTAGAGGAGCACGAGGGGGCGCTGGTCCTGACCATGGGCCAGGCGAACCGCCAGGTGGAGAAGGGTGTTCACGGAAAGCTGCCGTGGCCCCTGGAGGCGGTGGTGATCCGCCCGGTTCGCCTGACGCAGCAGCTCACCTTCGGCTATACCGAGCGGAACGGCCAGACGGTGTTGGTCCCCGATGAGGCCCTGATGATTACGGGCGATGAGAACATCGTCTGGGCAGATCTCCTGGTTGAATGGAAGATTGCCGATATCAAGAAGTTCGAGTTCGCTGCCGAAGACCCGGAGCGGCTGCTCCGCAACGCAGTCTCCTCGGCTCTTCGGTCGACCATGGGGACGACCAGCCTGGACTTCGCCATTACCACCGGCAAGTTCGAGGTGCAGACCGAGGTGCAGAAGCAGCTTGTCACCCTCATGGATTCGTATGATGTGGGCATCTCCGTCGAGTCGGTCAAGCTGCAGGACGTGGAGCCGCCCGATGAGGTGGAGGCCGAGTTCAAGGCGGTGACGGACGCCCGCGAGGCCCGGTTGACCAAGATCAACGAGGCCGGCAAGTACGAGGCGGAGCGGATGCCCCGGGCCCGCGCCGAGTCGCAGCAGCTGCTGGAGCAGGCCGAGGCGAACAAGCAGGCCCGGATCAACCAGGCCCAGGGCGATGTGGCCAAGTACAAGGCGCTGCTGGAGGCGTACAAGGCCAGCCCGACGGTCACCGAGAAGCGCCTGATCCTCGAGACGCTGGAGACGATCCTGCCGGGTGCCGAGATTATCATTATGGATTCGAACGCCGGTGATACGGTGAAGTATCTGCCGCTGCGAAAGGAGGGGGCCCAATGAATAACGTGAGGGATATTCGGCCGAACATCAACATCACCGCCAAGGATGTCCGCTCGCTGCTGATCTTTCTGCTGGTGCTCCTTCTGATCGGCGTGGCGGCCAGTCAGGTGGTCTTCGTGCAGGAGGATGAGTACCTGGTCGTCCGCTCCTGGACTGGTGTGGTACAGCGGGTTGTGACCGATGCGGGGCCGGCGATCAAGCTGCCCGTGCTGGAGTCGACTCAGACCCTGCCGAAGCACAAGAAGATCTACGACGGCACGCCCAGCGACATCCTGACCGCCGACCAGAAGCCGATCATTGTTGACAACTTCACGGTCTGGCACATCACGGATCCCCTGCTCTTCGTGCAGAATACCCAGTCGGTCCCCCGGGCGGAGCAGCGGATCGATGCGGCGGTCTACTCGACCGTCCGGGCGGTCCTCGGCAGGCTCCAGTTCGGCGAGATCATCTCCGAGGGGGAGTCGGCCCGCGGCAACCTGAACGCCGAGGTGACCCGGCTCGTGAACGAATCGCTCTCGGCGGGCCAGTTCGGCGTGACCGTGCTCGACGTCCGCATGAAGCGGACCGACCTGCCCGATACCAACCTACAGTCGGTCTACAGCCGCATGAAGTCCGAGCGGTCCAAGATCGCCCAGGACTACCTCTCGCAGGGCGATGAGGAGGCGACGAAGATCCGGGCGAAGACCGACAAGGAAGCGACGCTGCTCGTTTCGGCGGCGGACCGGCAGGCCAAGGAGATCGAGGCGGAAGGCGAAGCCGAGGCCGCCCGGATCTACAACGAGGCCTACGGCGCTGAGCCGGCCTTCTATGAGCTCTACCGGACGCTGGAGTCCTACAAGACGACCCTGGCCGGCAAGCCGACGATCGTGCTGCCGATCGAGTCGCCCTACGCCCAGTTGCTCATGGGGCGGTAGGCGGACCGTGACAGAGGAGGGCCCGGATTCCCACGATGGGAGTCCGGGCCCTTCTGCGCGCTCCACAAGAGCGCTGCCGGCGCGCTCACGGCGCACCGCCCGGGCCTACGGTCAGCCTGCCCCCGTGAAGCGGGAGGGGTCCTCTGCCACGGCCCGGGGTCGCCTCTTCTCGTCACGCAGGTCGTCACCGGGCCGGTCCTGGGACTTCACGTGCCCTTCCACCCCGCCGGTCACCGCACCGGTCGCCCCATCGGTATGGCCGGTGGTGTTCCGGAGCGGCCCCGTCTTCCAGCGCTCCGATTCCGAAGGCATGGTCCATCCTCCTCGTAAGATGAGTGGGACCGGTCTTAGCTTCCCCGGAGTCGGGCTGCGCCAAACCGCGCGGGCCGGCATATCCTGTGTCGCATGTGAAAACCCGACGTGGAGGAGGATGCGGCGGATGACGAAGCGGGGAGAGATCACCCATTACATGCCGGGTGCCAATACGCCCCAGGGCTTCTACTCGCTCTATGATCACATTGCCCGGGTGGATGCGAACAAGATCTTCGTGCTGAAGGGCGGGCCAGGTGTGGGTAAGTCGACCTTCATGAAGGCGATTGCCCGGGATCTCCTGGACCTGGGTTACGATGTGGAGTTTCACCACTGCTCCGCCGACAACAACTCGATCGATGCGATCTACATACCCGCCGGCGATGTGGCCCTGCTGGACGGCACCAGCCCGCACGTGGTTGATCCGAAGAACCCGGGTGCGGTCGATGAGATCATCCACCTGGGTGATTATTGGGACGAAGCGGGGATCCGGGCGCCGGAGAACCGGGCGGCGATCCTGCGCGTGAACCGGGCCTGCAGCTTCCGCTTCAAGCGGGCCAACGATGCCCTGCGGGCCGCAAAGGCCTACCTGGAGGAGTGGTCGGCCTATTACGCCGAGCACCTGGACAGTACTGCGGTGGCGGCGGCGGGGGAGGATCTGATCGAAGCGGTGGTGCCGCAGCGGCTGCCGAAGAAGGGGACCGCCCGGCGCCACTTCGCCTCGGCCATTACGTACGATGGGGCCAAGAGCTGGCTGGGATCGATCTTCGACGGCTGCGACCGGCGCTACGTGATCCAGGGGCCGCCGGGGACGGGCAAGGCGGCGATCCTGGGGCGGCTGGCGGAGACGGCCCTGGCCCGGGGCTACGCCCTCGACATCTTCCACTGCCCCATGTTCCCCGACCGGGTCGACCATCTGCGGATTCGGGATCGGAACATTGGGGTGATCACCTCCTTCTGGCCGCATGAGTACGAGCCGAAGGCGGGGGATGTGGTGATCGATACGACAACCTTTGTGGATCAGGCAAAGGTGAGCGCCTATGCGGCAGATATCGCCGGGGCCGAGGAGGGCTACCAGGCCGCCATCGCCCGGGAGATCTACCAGCTCGGCCAGGCGAAGCAGAACCATGATGAGCTGGAGCGGTACTACATCCCGCACATGGACTTCGCCGCCGTGGAGGAGAGGCGGATGCGCACGCTCGACCGAATCCTCGAGCTGATCGCGGAGCGGAAGGTGGAGGCGTAGGGTGCGAACGGGAGCCACCCCGGGGCGGGGTGGCTCCTGCCATTCGTGGCTTCTAATGGTGGGTGGCCGGTGCTTCCACTGCCGCGCCGCTGTACATGTCATAGCTCCAGTTCCGGCCGGAGTTGCTGTCCCAGTTCCCTGCGTCATCTTTGAAGCAGAAGTTCAGCTTGGAGGCCTCCTGCGTCTGGAAGGTCACCTTCCACCCGTCACCGGCCCGCTTCATCTCCAGGTCTGTGACACCGGACCAGTCCCGTCCGTTCTCCCCGTAGCCGACGTGGAGGTAGACCGTCCTGGCTCCCGCACTGGCCAGGAGACCCTTGTAGGTGATCGTGACAGGCTGTCCGGATACGATGGTCGCAGGTTCCACCGACACGCCCCCCTGCGCCGTCTCCCGGTCCGAACGCTCTTCGAGTTGGTCGATGATCGAGAGGAACTTCGCAGCCTCCCGGGTGATATGGGACGCGAGCCGCGGGTCGATCACGCTCCGGATCTGTGATGCCTGGACCAGCTTCGTCGCCTGCTCCTTGAAGGACCTCAGATTCAGGGTCGAGCCTTTGAAGACCGTCAACTGCGCCCGCAGGACATGGTTTGACCGTGGCTCGAAATCCAGGTTCCGTGCCTGGGCGGCGAGCACGTCAAACTCCTGCCCCAGCGCCGAGGCCTGGCGGATCAGTTCCTTCTCCGTCGGGTCCAGCAGATGAGCCACGAACTTCGCGTGATCGGCCATGATCCGCAGGAAGAAGACATTCTCCTCGATGATATCATCGTCCAGCGGCCTCTCCACCCGGGCCCTGACACGCTGGAGCGTCCGGAAGAAGTAGATCGCTTCCCGTCTCACGTGCTCCAGCAAGAGGGGAAAGTTGAAACCCCGAACGGTGCCGGTGAGGACGCGGGAGAGGACCCTCTGTTTGTAGAGGACCATCTGCCCGGTAAGGAAGAGGCTGTCATCGTTCAGGCTCCGCAGCGGCTCGGGTTCGGCCGGGATGGAGAAGGAGCGTTCCAACTGCTTCTCAAAGGCCTGCTCGAACCGCTTCGCCTGGTTGATCAGCCTTGTCGCATCCGGGGGGAGCCCTAGCCGGAGAAAGAGGGCGTGCTCCATCATGATCCGCAGCCAGAACTGGTTCTCTTCCAGGGACTTCTGCACAAACTCCCCGTCGGTCAGGCGGCGGCCTTCCCACTTCGGTTCCACAGCCCGCTGGCCCGGCGACTGCCCGGGGACCAGCTTCGGATCACCCACGACATCCCATTCATCCAACCCGACACCCTTGAGAAACTGGGACAGTGCCATTCTGCTCAACTTACCTGCGCTCCCTGCGTCAGCGTTCTCTGGACCTGCTTCACCCGAGCCTCCAGCCGGTCAAGGACCGAGAGGTACTTGGCGGCCTCCCGTGTAACGTGGCCCATGATGGTCGGGTCGAGAATTCCCCGGATCTCCCCTGCTGCTGAGAGGCGCCCGATCTCGGCCAGGTAATCGTGGAGTGTGATCGTGGCGCCCCGGAAGACCGTCAGGTGCGATAGGAGGGCGGTGGCCGATGGCGGTTCCACCTCAATGTTGCGAGCCGTGAGCGTCAGCAGTTTGAACTTCAGGGTAAACGCCCGGGTTACATCGATCAGATCGTCTTCATTCATGTCCAGGAAGTGGACCAGGAAGGCCGAGTGCTCGGCCATGATCTTCAGGAAGAACTCGTTCTCCTCCACGATATCCTCGCGCAGGGGGCGCTCGATCCGGCGGTTCAGCCGCTGCAGGGTCTTGACCACGTAGAGCGGTTCCCGCCTGATATGCTCCGCCAGCATGGGCCACAGGAAGCCCCGGTACTTCCCCTTGACGTTGTCCTTAAAGACCGCCTCCTTGAACTCGATGGAGCGCTTCAACAGATCGATGCTGTCCGAGTTCAGTTTGGCGACAGCAGCCTGCTCTGGCGGCGTCTCGTGGAGGGAGCGGGTCAGCTGGCGCTCGAACTCCTTCTGGAACCGCTCCGCTGTCTGGCGGTACTCGGTCGCCTCCATGGGAAGGGCGCTCCCCAGCACGAAGGCGTGCTCCATCATAATGCGCATCCAGAATTGATTCTCCTGAAGCGACCGGTCAATGAACTCCGCTTCCGGGATCGTATTCCCGGAGGTGGGCCTCAGGAAGAGGTCATCCTGTGCGGGCTCTACGGCGCTGTCCTGCAGTTGGTGGTGATCGGTAACGCTCCGGTCTGCTACGGCCTCGGGTGGGGAGTCGGTGCTTGCGCTCTCCTCCGCATGCTTGGTCCTGGGAGTCTTCACTCGGGTATACACTCCTCCTGGCAAGTCTCGCACATAGGCTTCACCCCAGGAAGATGCTTCTATGCGTACCAGGGACGGCCCCAGCCCGGGTTGACTTAGCCGTGCAGGCTCTGGGAATCAGAAGGGATCTGGCCTGGGGGGTGGAGAAACTGTTCGAGCTTTGCGCTTGGGAATGGGAGGGATGGAGGTATGGCAGAGGAGATCCTGATCCGGCAGGTAGAGGAGTCCGACATTGCGGCCCTGTGGGAGATCGTTCAGGGCATGGCCGATTCGCAGGACGCCTTTGGAAGGAGCGTTGCTCAGAAGCGGCTGGCCGGGTATGCCTGGGTGCATGACTACGGGCCGCACATTCGGGCCGGAGTGAGCACCGCCCGACTGAACGACGTGATTGTCGGCCCGGCGTGGCGTAAACGTGGGGTGGGGCGCCACCTGTTCGAATCTGTCCGGCGATGGTCTGAGTCTCGCGGTGTGCGCTGGCTCCAGTGGCAGTCGAGCCCCGGTGCACTGGAGTTCTACGCCCGGCTGGGGCTGACGGGGAACCCGTGCCCCGACCCGGAGCACCCCTTCTTCGAGATCGACTTCGCTGGCTGGACCAAACTCTTGAAGTGAAGGGATAGAGGTGCTCTCCTTGTCACAGCATCCGACATGGCTACAGTGGGCGCAGCAGATCCAGTCGATCGCTCAGGCCGGGCTGACGTATAGCAAGGACCCGTACGACCAGGAGCGATATGAGCAACTGCGGCAGATCGTCATCGAGATCATGGCGAAGCATACGTCTGCTGCTCCGGAGGTTCTGACAGAGGTACTCACGGCTGAGCAGGGCTACCTCACCCCCAAAGTCGATATTCGCGCGGTGGTATTCGACGCCCAGGGTGAACTCCTGCTGGTGCGGGAGAGGGCGGAGGGCTTGTGGTCCTTGCCCGGCGGCTGGGCCGATGTCGGGGAAAGCCCGGGCGAAGTGGCGGCTCGGGAGGTGCTGGAGGAGTCCGGCTACCAGGTGCGGCCCGTTAAGGTGCTGGCGGTGCTCGACCGGGCACGACACGCACACCCGCCGCTGCTATGGTATGTCTATAAGGTGTTCATCCGCTGTGAGTTGGTGGCTGGCAGCCCCCGGAACAGCCTGGAGACGGACGGGGTCGGCTTCTTTGGCCGAGATCAGATACCGGCATTATCGGTTAGCCGTGTGAACGAGGCCCAGATCCGGCGGGTGTTCGAGCACTACGATAACCCCGCGCTGCCCACGGACTTCGACTGACCCCGTCGATGGACTTGCCAGCAACAGTTGTGGCGACCGGTCAGATTCAGTAACTGGAGGGAGGCATGACGGTGAGGTGGTTGGTCGCCGGACTACTCGTGTTGGGGTTGGCTGGTTGTGCCATTCCTTCCGCCCCAGGATTGGCCGGCCGCAATGGACCAGGACCAGGGCTGCCCTCCAGTGAGCATGCATCTCCCGGCCCGGTCTTCGTCTTGAAGGCGGACGGCGCAGAAGTGACAGCCCGGCCTGGGCAGACCGTAACCATGCCGCCCCGTTCGATCGGCGCAACGGTAAGCTTTGCCCGATCAATTGACTGGCAGAGCGTCAAGCTGAGTCTGTAGGGGATCGGGTGGCAGGCTCAGACGCGAAATCGCCCATCCGCGCCGAATCAGTTCTACGTTGTGATCGAGCCGGCGGCGGGGGCGAGTGGGAGGTTGGTCCTCAGCATCGATGGCGTCAAGGATGATGATGGGCTCGGTCTGTTGACCAGGAGATGATGACACGTGCCCTCCCTGAAGGCCACAGAACGGCATGGGGGAGGGTATTTGCGTGGGACACGCCCCCAGACCCGAAGGGGGTTCGAGCACTACGATAACCTGGGGCTCCCTACCGACTTCAATTGACCGAGTTGGGGCTGTGGGTTGTCCCAGAGGCATCTGTCTGATTTTGCCCAGAGAGGGGCTTTAGAGGGTGGCAATTCCGGATAGCTAGGTCCGAATTGGATCTCAGACAGGCGAAACCCGGGGTCACTGACGCCTAGCTGTCCGTTTTTGCACGCCAGAGTGCGAGTCAGCCGCGCGATTCCAGACAGATCAGGCGTGCTTGGGTTCACCACAGGCGAGATCGAGGGTGTCGCACTACGTGGGACCCTCGCCATCGGCAGCGTCCAGGGCGGCAATCCGGCAGCCCGGGATCGCCATGTCGGCCGGCTCGATCTGGATCCGCTCCTCGGGCGGGTGCATCTGGTGGACCCGCTGTGTCACCCGCTCCAGGGCCTGGAGGAGCCCCTCGATCGGCGGGTCGTCCATGCCCAGTTGCTCCAGCTTGCGGCAGGCATCGACCAGTTGGTCCGCCGCCTGGCTGAAGTGGCGGGCGGCTTCGGCGCGCATCTCTTTGCTCATGATATCCACCTCGCTCTTAGGGTGGGCAGGAAGCCTCTGCGCGCATACAGGAACCGCGGTGTTGATCAATGTCGGTAAATGTTGACCGATGTTGACTCTCATGAGACAAATGTGGGAAAACCCTGTTGCTTCACAGAGACGCAATCTCTTCTGCCACAAGGCTTCTGTGAGAGAGGCATCGGTACGGCTCGCACCTGGGTTGAGGGCCCAGTACTGAAACGTGTAGGTCGGCCGATCGTTTCCGGCACTTCTCACGCGTTCTTCGGTGGGACGCGCTGCGCGGAGTGTTGGCCCGAAGCGTTGGGAGACAAGGGCTTCGCCGCGGCTGGCTGCACACAAGTGTGCGGAATTACCGCGGTTGGTGTCGGCGGGTGCGCGATTGATGTTGATCACACCGCGAATCTACTGCGACGACAGTGCGACGACAGTGCGACGACAGTGCGACGACAGTGCGACGACAGTGCGACCCCTTTGCGGCGACACTGCGACACCACCACGATCCCGATGTGACGCCACCGCACTCAAACCGCGACGATACCCGCACCAGCCCCCCATCGCACTGCGCCTCAGCTTCGCATGGGTAGATGCAGCAGTCGGGCGACCAGTCGCTCCAGCCAGGTAACCCCGAGGTAGAGCACCGCCGAGATCGCGGCCAGGATCACGACCGAGGTCATGACCAGCTCCATCTGGAAGACCTGACCGCCGTAGATGATCAGGTAGCCGAGGCCGGCCCTGGCTGAGAGGAACTCGCCCACGATCACGCCGACGAGGGTGAGGCCGATGTTCACCTTCAACGCCGCCATCAGCGTGGGAAGGCTGGCAGGCAAGACCACCTTGCGCAGGATCTGCCAACGGCTCGCCCCGAAGGTCCGCATCACCATGATCTGGTTCGGCTCCACCTCGCCGAAGCCGCTGTGCAGCATGACGATCGTGACGATGATACTGATGGCGATCGCCATGCCATAGACCGACCAGCGGTCGCCCAGCCAGATGTAGAAGATCGGGCCCAGGGCGATCTTCGGCAGGGCGTTCAGCACCACCAGGTAGGGGTCCATCACCCGGGCGAGGGCGGGCCACCACCAGAGGGCCGCCGCCACGCCGAGGCCGAGCCCCATGCCGGCGCCGAAGCCGGCCAGCGTCTCCCAGAGGGTGGTCAGCAGATGGCGCTGGAGCGATCCGCTGGCCCCCAGCCGGAGCAGGGTGGCCCAGACGTCCGATGGGCGACTGGTCAGCATGGGGTTGACCCAGTAGCGGTCGGCAGCCATCTCCCAGAGGAGCAGGATAGCCGCCAGGATCAGCAACTGCGTTCCGCCGATCAGCAGACGTTGCCGGAGTATCCGCCGCCGGTAGGCTTCCCACACGGGCGCTCACCTCCCCTGCACGTCGAGTTCCTGCCAGATCCGCTGAAAGTAGGTCCCATACTCCGGCCGGTCCCGGGCCTCGAACGGGGTGGGGCGCTGCCCACCATCGAAGGGGATGGCGTGGACCGACTTGATCCGCCCGGGCCGGCGAGAGAGGACGATCACCCGGTCCGAAAGGGCGATCGCCTCGGAGAGGTCGTGGGTGACGAGCACGGCCGTCTTGCCCGACTGCTTCAGAATGGCGTGGATCTCATCGGCCAGGGTGAGCCGGGTCTGGAAGTCGAGGGCGGAGAAGGGCTCATCGAGCAGGAGAATGTCCGGGTCGATCGCCAGGGTCCGGACCAGGGCGGCTCGCTGGCGCATCCCGCCCGAAAGCTGGTCCGGATAGGCATCCGCGAACGAGGCGAGCCCGGTCTGCTCCAGCAACTGATCGACCCGGCGACGGGCCGCGGCCAGGTCGAGCCCCTGGACCTCGGGGCCGATCAGCCCGTTCTCCCGCACCGTCCGCCACTCAAAGAGGTAATCTCGCTGGAGCATGTAGCCGACCCGGCGGGAGGGGCCGGTGACAGGGTGCCCGTCCACGAGGACCCGGCCCGAGGTGGGCTGGAGGATGCCGGCGACCAGCGAGAGGATCGTCGACTTGCCGGAGCCGCTGGGGCCGACGATGGCGAGGAACTCCCCGGGCTGTACCGCCAGCGAGACATCCTGCAGCGCCTGGGTCTCCCCCTGGGGGGAGAGGTAGTGGAGCGAGACCTGCTCCAGGGCGATGCGCGGATCGGCCACGGGGCTCACCTCCAACAACCTTACTGGGCGGCCGCCTCGGCGAACCGATTGGTCGCGATCGCATCGAAGGGCGCCCGCTTGGAGGCCTCAAGCACGCCGCCCTGGATCATCAGGTCCTGGAGCCGCTCGAACTCCGCCGGGTTCATGGTCAGATCCCGCTTCCAGGCACCGCCCTCCCGGTAGCGCGCAATCGCTGCGGCGAGGAGGTCCACATCGGCGCCATCGAAGAGAGTAGCGATCTCCTGGGCGACGGTCTTCGGGTCGGTCTCGTAGATATACTGGGTCGCCCGGTAGATGGCGTTGGTGTACCGCTGGATCAGATCCGGGTTCTGTTCAATCAGCTCAGTCGTGGCGACAAATCCCGTGTAGGGCATGGGGCCGTAAACTTCGCCGAAGGAGGCGACCATGTGGCCCTGCCCCGCCTGCTCCAGTTGACTCACCAACGGCTCGAACAGCTGCACATACTCTCCCTGGCCGCTCTGGAAGGCCCCGACCATGGCCGGAGCGGCGATGTTGCTTATGTAATCCACGTCCCGCTCCGGGTCGAGGCCGTTCTGCTTCAGCGTGGCGGAGGCGACCAGTTGCGGCATGGAGCCAGGTCGCCAGCCGATGATCGCCCTGCCCTTGACCTGGGACCAGTCAAAGCTGGCGGGCTTCTGCCGCGCGACGAGGAAGGAGCCGTCCTGGGTGGTGAGCTGGGCGAAGAGCTTCACCTTGACCGGGGAGTCCTGGTTGTAGACGAAGATGGTCGTCTCCGGCCCCACCATGGCAATGTCGGCGGTCCCGGCCAGGAGGGCGGCGGTCCCCCGGTCGGAGCCCTGGGCGGTCGAGGCGGTCAGGTCGATGCCCTCATCGGCAAAGAAGCCCTTGGCCTGGGCCACGTACTGGGGGCCGTAGAAGACCGAGTGGATGACCTCGGTGAAGCGGACAGGGATCAGCTCCTTTGGCCGCGCCTTCCCGCCGAAGTTGCAGGCTGCCAGCAGCAGGGCGATGGGAACCAGCCCGGCCAGCCGCCGAATGGCTCGTCTCGGCATGCGCCGTTCCTCCTTTGGACGAATGGGTTCCCACCCACCCTATGCCACAGGTGCGCGCACGGACCCCATCCCTCGGTGGCAGCAGGAGGATAACGACCAGTACGGGCATGCTCCTCAGGCCACAGCCTCCCGGCGGTTGACTTCACCACGTGCCACACCCAGGATGCCCCCCAGCCCGAGGAGTGCCAGAAGCACGGCTCCAAGGACGAAGACCCCGACAAGGCTCCACTGTGCGATCAAGGTACCGAAGAGCAATACGCCGATGGCCGAACCACCTGAGGATCCCGTGTACCAGAGGGCATATGCCTTGCCCAGATCGCCCTCGCCCACCTCACTGCGGATTTTGAGCGACATGGCCAGGTCGGTGATCGGCGCGCCCATCGCCCCAAAGAAGAGCGCTACCAGACCGACATAGAGGTTCTGGGTCAGACCCAGCGTCAGAAAACCAGCCGCGAAGAAGAGCCATCCCCCAAATATCCAGGCAGTGCGGTTGGCGATCCGTATATTGCCAACCACCAAGTTGGAGAGCACATTGCCCACCCCGTAAGCGGTTGCCAGCATGGCGTATGTGGTCTCACCCCCGCCAAGGCGCCGCTCGGCCAACAGCGCCATGCCAACGGTGTACAGACCGGTCCAGACGGCCATGCCCAGCCCGTTGCCTGTCAGGGAGAGGGTCAGAGTGCGGTTCTCTCCCAGCCGGCGGGCAGCGGCGATCAGGCTGGGCAGCCAGGACTCCTGCTCACCGCTTTGCTGCTTGCGCCCGGATGCCCGGATGGCCCACGTGGTGAGGATGGAGAGCAGGAAGGTCGCTGCATCAAGCACAAAGAAGGCCTGCGTGGAGAGCACCTTCAGGAGGAAGGAGCCGAGCAGCGGTCCCAGAATGCGCGCCGTACGGATGGTGGCTGAGTAAGTGGCAGAGCCACGCTGGAAGTCCTGCTCGGGCAGGATGTTGACCATCAGGGCAGAGCGGGCCGGGGTGAAGAACGCGGATGCGGAGGCCTGGACAAGGGCGATGGCCGCCAGGTGCCAGACCTGGAGCAGGTCGAGGTAATAGAGCAAGGGCACGAGGCTGACGGCCAGCAGGCGGATGACATCGGCGACGATCATCAGGCGCCGCCGGTCGAAACGGTCAGCAAAGACGCCTCCTACCAAGCCGAAGATCAGGTAGGGGGCATATTCAGCAGCGCCTACCAGCGCCATGGCTGTAGCAGACCCCGCCAGCCTGTAGGTGAGCCAAAGAATCGCGATGGCATACAACTGGTCACCGACGGCCGAGCAGAGTTGACCAGCATAGATCAGCGTATAGTTGCGGTTCCGGAAGAGCGTCAGCATTCGAGAACCCCCATGATATTAAGGATGTTGCTGGGCCCCCACTCACCGAACATAGGTAGCGAGTGCACCCTTCAGACTCTCGACTAGCTCCCGACCCTGTTCATCGGGCATCATGTCTCGCACACAATGGTTCAGGTGGTCCTCCAGTACCTGTTGAGCAACCTTGCGCAACGCTGCCTGCACGGCTCCGATCTGATGCAGCACGTCCGCGCAGGGCTTTCCATCTTCGGCCATCTGTTTGATGGCCCGCACGTGCCCCTCGATCCGGGCAAGTCGGGCGAGTACCTCCGGCGACTGTGGGTGGGGGTGTCCATGGGCCAAACTACGCACTTCCCTTTCCGAAGAGTCCCATCCCCCCGGAGGGGATAGGTGCCCCTATAGCATACCGAAGGAGATAGCAAAGTCAATCCCACCTGCCTTATTCGTCAGGCACTCTTTGCGGAGGGGGCCGTCTCTATTGCGCAGGGCCGGTACCGAGGAGGTGGGGCCCGCCAGAGCCAGCGGGCGCCCAGGGCATGCGGGTTGAGCCCCGCCTCCAGGCCCCGGACCTCACGGGAGAGGATCGCGGGCGAGCGCATGTGGCCCAGACAGTCGATCAGGGCGCCGCCGAAGGGGAGCCGGGCAAGGCCGCCCACCACTCCGACGGTCAGATCGCGTGCCCGATGGGGCGGCAGGGCGAAGAGAAGAGGCCGAAGATGGTCTGGTAGGACCAGTCGGGCATGACGACACCCCCTATCACAAACGTGCTAGGGGGTGTCGATCCGTCTGGCTCAGTCCTTCAGGAGCCGCCCGATGAGGGCGATCCCCTGCTCAATCTCCTCCGGCTCCAGGTAGCTGTACGAGATGCGCAGGTACTCCCGCCCCCGGCCATCATCCCAAAAGAAGTGCCTGCCCGGCACGTAGACGACACCGGCGGCCAGGGCCCGCTGCAGCAGTTCGCCGGTATCGACCCCCGGGGTATGGATCCAGAGGAAGTACCCCCCGTCGGGCACCAGCCAGGTCACACCGGCGGGCATGTGGTGCTGCAGGGCGGCCACGGCCAGATCCCGTCGCTCCTTGTAGCGGGGGCGGAGGGCGGCGACCCGTTCCCCCAGGTCGATGGCGCTCAGGTAGGTGGCCGTCGCCGCCATGGTGAGCGGCGCCTCCAGGTCCTTCTTGAAGAGCCACATCGCCTGGATCAGGGGGGCGGGAGCGGCGGCCCAGCCAACCCGGATGCCCGGGGCGATGATCTTGGAGAGGCTGCCCAGGTAGATCACCCGGCCCTGCGCATCCAGCGCCTTCAGCGGGGTGGGGGGATCGCCAAACGAGAGCTCGCCGTAGGCGTCATCCTCCAGGATGAGGAAGTCGTACTCCTCGGCCAGGGCCATCAGCGCCTGCCGGCGGGCCAGCGGCATGGTGGCGCCGGTCGGGTTCTGGAAGGAGGGGATCGTGTAGAGTAGCTTCGGGATCGGCTGATGCTCCCTGCGCCGTCGCTCCAGGTCGGCGGCCAGCGCATCCACCTTCAGGCCGTCCCCATCCACCGGGTAGCTGATGATGTTCGGGGTGTAGTTCCGGAAGATCTCCAGCGCCTCCATGTAGGTCGGCGCTTCGACCGCCACCAGGGCAGACGGGCCCAGCAACGCCCGGGCCGCCAGGTCGATCCCCTGGCATCCGCCGTTGGTGATCATCAGTTCGGACTCGGCGACCGCCATGCCCCGCTCGGCCATGCGCCTTGCGATAATCTGCGGCAGGCTGGCCATCGCCTTCGAGCCCAGGTACTGGAGCGGCTTGTCGCCCTCCGCTTCAAGCACCGCAGCGGTGGCCGCCGCCAGTTCCCTGCCCGGGACGACGGCGGGGAAGGGGAAGCCCGCGCTCAGGCGGATCACTCCGGGCGGAAGCGGGGGCATCCAGGCGCCGGGGGGATCATAGCGCAGGGCGTCACGGGTCGCAGGAGCCAGGTACCGATCGTACTGCACGGCTAGAGCACCTTCCTCAGGAAGGATCGGGTCCGCTCTTCACGCGGGTTGGCAAAGAACTCGGCGGGCGGCCCCTCTTCGATCACGCGGCCCTCATCCATGAAGAGGACCCGGCTGCCCACCTCGCGGGCGAAGCCCATCTCGTGGGTGACGACCACCATGGTCATACCCTCCTGGGCCAACTGCTTCATGACCTCCAGCACCTCGCCGACCAACTCCGGATCCAGGGCGGAGGTGGGCTCGTCGAAGAGCATGACCCGGGGCTGCATGGCCAGAGCCCGAGCGATGGCGACCCGCTGCTGCTGGCCGCCGGAGAGGTGGTTGGGGTAAGCGTTCGCCTTCTCGGCCAGTCCCACCTTCTCCAGGAGCTGAAGGGCCAGCTTTTCGGCGTCGGCCTGGGCCATCTTCCGTACCTTGAGGGGGCCGACGGCGACGTTCTGGAGCGCTCATGTGGGGGAAGAGGTTGAAGCGCTGGAAGACCATGCCCATCTCGGTCCGGACCTGGTCCAGGGCGATGCCGCCGGGGGGAACGGGGTGGCCATCGACCACGATCATGCCCTTCGTCGGCTCCTCCAGCCGGTTGATGCAGCGGAGCAGGGTCGACTTGCCGGAGCCGGACGGCCCGATGACGCAGACCACCTCGCCGGGCTTGACGTGCAGGTCGATGCCCTTCAGGACCTTGAGATGCCCGAACTGCTTTTCGAGGCCGGTAATCTTAATCACGGGCAGCCAGCCTCCTTTCCAGCAGGCCTGCGATCTGCGAGAGGGTCAGGGTGATCACCAGGTAGACCAGGCCGGCGCCAATGTAGGCGGTGAACGGCTTATACGTACGGGAGGAGATCAGGGCGGCGGTGCGCATTAACTCGACGAGGGAGATGGTGGCGACCAGGGAGGACTCCTTGACCAGGGAGATCGTCTCGTTGACCAGGGGCGGGATGACGCGCTTGAATGCCTGCGGGAGGATGACAACCCGGAACGCCATGGAGCGGGACATGCCGAGGGAGCGGGCGGCCTCCATCTGCCCCTTGTCGATCGATTGAATACCCGCCCGGACGATCTCGGCCACGTAGGCGCTGGAGTTGACGCCGATCGTCAGAATGGCGGCGGGGAACTCGCTGTAGTTGATCCCCGTGATCTGGGGGATGCCGAAGGCGACGATCATGAGCTGCACGTAGAGCGGGGTGCCGCGCAGGATCTCGATATAGGCGGTCAGCAGGATGCTGAGCAGCTTGTTGCCCCAGATCCGCCCGATGCCGATGAATGTCCCGAGAATGATGCCGAAGGTGCCCGCAAGGGCGGTCAGCTTCAGGGTCATGCCGGCGCCCTTCAGCAGCAGCGGCATCGACTCCCAGAGGAGGAGCCAATCCATGGTAACACTCTCCTAAAACGAAATGGGAGGGGGTCGGTCCAGGCCGACCCCCTGCGTATACGTGGGGATGTGGGTGCAGCTCGGGGGCGGGAGCCCCCTGTGCAGTGAGTTGGCTTGTTACTCTTCTTCCACGGGCCTGGCGGCTTCGCCGACAGGACGTGGGGCACAGGGCTGCGCCATGCAAGGGGAGGTAGGTGCGGCTAGCCAGAAACTGCGAGGAGTATGCGAGTTTAGCCCCGAGGAGTTTCTGGCGCCGTTAGGGGCGGGAGCCCCCTGTGCAGTGAGTTGGCTTGTTACTCTTTTTCCACGGGCCTGGCGGCTTCGCCGACAGGACGTGGGGCACAGGGCTGCGCCATGCAAGGGGAGGTAGGTGCGGCTAGCCAGAAACTGCGAGGAGTATGCGAGTTTAGCCCCGAGGAGTTTCTGGCGCCGTTAGGGGCGGGAGCCCCCTCTGCACTTTAATTAAACCACTTCTTGATCATCTGGTCGTACTTGCCGTTCGCCTTCAGCTCCGTGATCACACCGCTGACGTACTCGGTCAGGTCCGGGGTGTCCTTGCGCAGGGCGAGGGCGGTGTCGTCGCCACCCATCTCGGCGGCCAGCTTCAGGTTCGGGTCGTTCTTGACGAAGGCATCGGCGACCGGCTTGGCCACGTACATGGCATCCGCCTGCTTTGAGGCGACGGCCTGGGCAGCCTCGGTGAAGAGGTTGTACTCCTTCACCTTGATCCCCGCGATCTCCTTGACCGCATCAGACTGGATCGTGCCGAGCTGAACGGCGACCTGCTTGCCCACCAGGTCCTCCAGCTTCGTCACCGTGGCGGTGCTCTCCTTGTGGACGACCACCGCCTGGGTGCCGGCCATGTACGGGACGGTGAAGTCGACGGTCTTCATCCGATCCTCGGTGACCGAGACGCCGGCGGCCATGATGTCGAACTTCTTGGCGAGCAGGCCGGGGATCAGGCCGTCGAAGTTGATCTGGACGATCTCGAGCTTGACGCCGAGCTTGTTCGCAACCTCCTGCATCAGGTCGATATCGAACCCGATCACGTTGTTCTTCTCGTCCAGCGACTCGTAGGGCGGGTAGTCGGGCGAGGTGCCGATCACCAGCTTGCCCTCGGCCTTGATCTTGTCGAGGGTCGGGGTCTTCGACTCGGCCTTCTGCTCGGTCTTGGGCTGCTCGGCAGCAGCGGGGGCCTTGGACTCTTCCTTAGCCCCGCCGCAGCCGGCGAGGGCGGTCATGGCAAAGAGGGAGACCAGGATCAGGCTGATGTACCGCTTCACATTCATTCTCCTCATGTATAGCATCGGACGTTCATGATGCATAATTATACATGGATACGCATACTTGTCCAGTCCCCAGTTTCAAAACGTTTCCTTACCGGAAGTCGCTGCCGGGTGTGAAGAAGGATTTGTGAAACGAGCCTGTAAATACTCAGGGATGAGCACAGGGGGAGAAAGGGTGGGGCGTGTGGCTGGGTTTGCCGAGTATGATCGCTATGATGGCCTGGGACTGGCCGCGTTGGTGAAGCGGGGGGAGGTCTCGGCCGCCGAGCTGGCCGAGGAGGCGATCGAGCGGATCGAGCGGATCAATCCGACGATCAATGCCGTGGTCCACAAAATGTCCGATGCCGGTCGGGCCACAGCCGCTGCGCCGTTGCCCGATGGCCCGTTCCAGGGGGTCCCTTTCCTGCTGAAGGACATGCTCGACGCCTACGCCGGCGAGCCACTGACCAGCGGCTCCCGAGCCCTGCGGAACTACGTCCCGGACTACGACAGTGAGCTGGTTCAGCGGTTCAAGCGAGCCGGGGTGGTCGTCCTGGGCAAGACCAACCTGCCCGAGTTCGGCATGCTCGGGGTTACGGAGCCCGAGCTGTTCGGTCCCTGCCGGAACCCCTGGAACACGGCACACACGCCGGGGGGCTCCAGCGGTGGCTCGGCGGCAGCGGTGGCTGCGGGCATCGTCCCGATCGCCTCCGCCAGCGACGGGGGCGGATCGATTCGCATTCCGGCGTCGGCCTGCGGACTCTTTGGCCTGAAGCCATCCCGCGGGCGCACCCCCACCGGACCGGTCCACGGCGAACTCTGGCAGGGGGCGGTGGTGGGTCACATCGTCAGCCGATCGGTCCGGGACAGCGCGGCCATGCTGGATGCCGTCCAGGGGGGAGAGCCGGGCGCCCCCTATGTGATCGCTCCGCCCGAGCGTTCGTATATGGATGAGATCACCCAGGCACCCCGCCCACTGCGGATCGCGTTCGATGCGACATCGCCGGTCGGCAAGGATGTGGACCCCGATTGCATCGCGGCGGTGGAGCAGACGGCTCGCCTGCTGGAGTCGCTCGGGCACAAGGTGGAGCCCGCCCGCCCCGAGATCGATGGCCAGGCGCTGGCGATCAGCTATGTGATCATGAACTACGGCGAAGCGGCGGCGGAGCTGAAGGAGGTCGAGGCCCGCTTCGGCAGGGCGGCAGCCGGCCAGGTGGAGCTGACCACGAAGATGGCCGCCATGCTGGGGCGCTCGCTCTCGGCCGGCGAGTTCGTCTCGGCCATGCGGGAGTGGGACAAGGCGGCTCGGGCGATGGGCCGGTTTTTCCAACGCTACGATCTCTACCTCACGCCCACGCTGGCCCGGCCGCCTGTCAAGGTGGGGGAGCTGGGGCTGAAGCCGTCGGAGCGAAACATGGCTCGGTTCTTCACCACGCTGAACGCCGGTGGCATCCTGAAAGCGGCTGGCATTGTGGAGCAGCTCGCCCTGGAGATGCTGGCCGCCCTGCCCTTTACCCAGCTGGCGAACGTGACGGGCATTCCGGCCATGTCAGTGCCGCTGCACTGGTCGCAGTCAGGCCTGCCGGTGGGGGTACAGTTCGCAGCTCCCCTTGGCGATGAGGCGACGCTCTTACGCCTGGCGGCGCAGCTGGAGCAGGCGGCGCCCTGGTTCGACCGGCGACCCGGGTTATAGATAGAGCGAGGGGCGACCTGGAACAGGGTCGTCCCTTCCTTTGTATTTTGATGGGCCGCGCGCCTCTTTCTACGTAGGAGCCCATGCGGGGCAACGAGAGAAGGAGGGGCTGGAGAATGAGGGGATTTCACGATCGGCCGGTCTGGGCCGAGGTCGACATGTACCACCTCGCCCAGAATCTGAGCACCATTCGCAGGCGAGTGGAACCGGGGACCGGGATCATGGCCGTCGTCAAGGCGAACGCCTATGGACACGGGGCCATGCCGGTGGCCCGGTTCCTGGTCAGGGAAGGGGTAGGGCACCTGGCGGTCGCCTTCGCTGCGGAGGGGACCCAGTTGCGGGAAGGGGGCATTACGGCCCCGATCCTGGTGATGGGTCCGAACGAACGGGCTGAGGCGGAGGAACTGGTTACGTACGATCTGACCACATCCATCGACGATCTGGAGATGGCCCGTGCCCTTCAGGCTGCTGCGCTGCGGCTCGGACGGGTAGCCGCTGTCCACCTGCGGGTCGATCTCTCCGGCGCGGGCATCGGCCTGCCGCCTGAGAGCGCCCTGAGGGCCCTGCGGTGGCTCGTCGAGGCGAACGGGCTCCGTGTGGACGGGGTCTTCACCCACCTGATCCACGCCTACGGCGGCGCCTCGGCTGAGGCGGAGGCGGAGCGTGACCGGTTCGACCGGCTGCTGCAGAGCCTCCGGGAGGCGGGGCTGACGGTCCCGGTCTGCCACGCGGCCAGCAGCCCGGCGATCATTGCCCTTCCTGCCGCCTCCAACTACGACCTGGTCCGACCCGGGCTGATGCTCTACGGCCTGCCCCCGCTGCCGGATCACCCTGAGGTTGACCTGAAGCCGGTCATGTCGCTGAAGGCGCGCCTGCACGCCGTCGACTCCCGACCTGCCGGGGCACAGACGGGATACCCCCACCGTTCGGAGACCCTGGCGGAATCGCTCCGGATCGGGACGGTGCCCCTGGGCTACGCCGACGGACTCTTTCTCTTCTTCCTCGAGAAGGGCGAGGTGCTGGTCCGGGGGCGCCGGGTGCCGTTTCTTGGCCGGGCGATGATGGACCGGCTGCTGATCGACCTGACCGGGGTCCCGGAGGCCCAGCCGGGCGATGAGGTCGTCCTGATCGGTGAGCAGGGCGGAGAGCGAATTACCCCAGTTGAGGTGGCGGAGCGTGCCGGGATCGGGGCCCTGAACACGGAGTGTCTGACGCTCCTCAGCGATCGGGTCCCGCGGTTCTATCACTATCCGGAGGAAGGGGGGAAGGGCGGTGCGCAGAGTGGCGAGGCAGGCCCTGAGAATCCTTCTGCTGCTCCTGATCCTACTGTCTGGGTTATCCGGGCGGAATCCGGCAGCCGGTAGCGACCAGCCCCCTGTTACCCCCGGGCTGAATCCCGTGACCGGTAAGGCCTGGCGGGTCGCCTACCTGGAGACGGAGCCCTACCCTGAATATGCCTACACCCTCTACGGCCTGATCCGAGGACTTCAGGCGCTCGGCTGGCTGGACAAGACGAAGGAGCCGGGCTTCCTCCCGGGGGTCAGCGACAGCAGCGGGCTCTGGGAGTGGCTTGCCTCCCCGGATCCGGGGCCCTACCTGCAATTCCTGCCCGATGCGCACTACTCGCTCAGCGATGGCCCTGAGCCCTTTGCGGAGCTGGTCCGGCGGCTCCAGGCGGGGGAGTTCGACCTTCTCCTGGTCATGGGCACGGTGGCCGGGCAGCGTGCGGCCCAGGCCGATCATGCCGTGCCGACCCTGGTCTTCGCCTCCAGCGACGCCCTTGCAGCGGGGATCGTCCGCAGTGTGGATGACTCGGGGGTGGATCACGTCTGGGCGCACCTCGACCCGGACCGGTGGCGGCGGCAACTGCAGGTCTTTCACGACCTGGCCCGCTTTGAGCGACTTGGTCTGATCTATGAGGGAACGGCCCGCGGGCAGATCTATGCCGGCATCAGCGACGTGATGGCCGTGGCCCGGGAGCGGGGCTTTGACGTCGTCTCCATCCACGTGGATGAGCCGGCCTCCTCGCCCGAGAGCGATCCGGCAGCCTATGAGCGGTACTACGCCGAGATGCAGGAGGCCGCGGGCTACCTCGCACAGGAGGTGGATGCGGTCTACCTGACCCAGGGAAAGTGGGAGCTGGCCCAACTGCCGGACCTTCTGGCACCGTTTCATGCCAGTGGGATTCCGGTCTTCTCCCAAACCGGGTCTGATGAGGTGCGGTTCGGTGCCCTGGTCAGCCTGGCCCGTGAAGGCTTTGACGGAATCGGCCTCTTCGGGGCGCAGACGGTCGCCCATGTCCTGAACGGCGTAAGCCCGCGGACGCTGCCCCAGGTCTACTACGATATCCCCAAGCTGGCTGTCAACCTGGAGGTGGCCCGGCGGACGGGGTTTAAGCTCCCCTTTCCCATGCTCCTGATCGCGGACGAGATCTACACCACCGTGGCCGGATTCGATCCAGAGGAGGGCATGTAGATGGCAAGCCGGCGGATGACCGTGGCGCTCCTGCTCTCCTGTACCACCCTGATCGCTGTGGTCCTGGGGTTCACGGGTGTGATCCACATCCAGTCCTTCCAGAAGAACCAGACGGCCGCGATCATGGCCAGCCAGGCCGTGGCCTCCCGGGAGAGCGTGGACCAGATCGAGTACGCCCTTCATTACGGCAAGGAACTGACCCGGTTCTACGGGATCACCGGTCTGCTGCAGCGGGCGGCGCAGACCGCCCATGTGGAGGAGGTCCGATTGGTCCTGGCCGATGGCTCCTACGTCGCCAATCAGTGGGGCGACCTGGCAGGGGCTTTGCCGGCGGCCATCGCCCGTGAGACCTCCTTTTCGGGCAATCCGGTCGGCCATGCCTTCCACCGTGATCAGGATCATTACTGGCTCTTTGTGCCGATCCGTGATCGCAGCGGCGCCTGGGTGGGAAGCCTTGCCCTCCTCTCCCCGCGGGCGGCTGTGGACGGCCTGACCCTCTCCTACCGGCGGGAGCTGTTCCACTCCTTGTTGCTCCTGGCCCTGGCTGCGACGGTCGGGCTGTCGCTGGTCGTCCTCTGGCTGGTGAGGCGGCGCCGGTCGCAGGGGGATCTGACGACCAGGTTTGTCCATGCCGCCATTGTCACCCTGGGCGTGACCCAGATCCTCTTCGGTGTACAGAACTACCTCCTGTTCCGGGAGGCCTATCTCTCCATGGCCAGACAGGGTGCGACGATCGCCGCGGAGGCGATCGGGCAGAGCGTGGAGGGGGTGGTGGCACGCGGGGTGCCCTACAGCAGCCTCTACCAACTGGATGAGTACCTTGCCCGCATGACCGAATCGCTGCCCGCCCTGGGCCGGATCCAGGTCATCTCGGCGGATGGCGTGGCGCTGGCTGACACCGATCCGGGAGCGGGGGAGAGCCCGGCGGGGGATGATGCCGAGTGGAGCCACCTGCGACCGCTGCGGGCGGACAGCACCGGCCAGCCGGCCCACCTGGCTGTCATCCTCTCCCGCAGCTATCAGCAAGGGCAGCTTCGGGAGATCATCCTCGACAGCCTGACGGTGCTGGTCACAGGTCTGGTCTTTCTCGTCGAGATGATCTTTCTGCTCCGGCTCCTGCTGCACGGTGGGATCGGGGCAGCAGTCATGGAGGGGGCCCCGTCCGACCGGGAGGGGTTGATCATCCGGCCGCTCGCCTTCTTCGTTTTCAGCGCCATGACGTTCTCATCCACCTTTGTCCCGGTGGCCGCCCAGGGGTTCGCACCCGTGGGGTGGCTGAGCAAAGGAGGGGTGGGTGCCGCTGCCGTCTCGATTGAGATGCTCCTCAGCGCCGTCTTCTCCCTGATCGCTGGGAAGCTGACGGCGGAGCATGGCGGGCGGCGGGTCTTCTTCATGGGGGCGGCGACCATGGCCGCCGGCGCCGTTCTCTCCGGCCTGGCGAAGAGCAGCCTGCTCTTCCTGCTGGGGCGGGCTGTCACCGGCGCCAGCGTGGGCCTGCTGATGATCTCGCTCCAGGCGATTGCCACCGCGAGACGGCCCGGGGAGGATGCGGGATCGAGCGGCCTGGTCGCCCTTACCGCCGGCGATGGCGCCGGGCTGGTCTGCGGCGTGGTCGTGGGTGCCTTGCTGGCCGACCGGATCGGTTTCGCCGGGGTCTTCTTTGCCACCCTCGCCCCGCTCTTCCTGGCGGTGTTGCTGGCCGCCATCTCCCGCGGTCAGATCGGCGGAGGGAGGGCGCCGGCCCCGGATTCCCCGGTGGCCAGCATCCCGCTGATACGCTTCCTGACCCATCCACAGGTACTTCGGGTCTTCCTCCTGGTCGTCATGCCGACCGCTTCTGCCCTAATGTTCCTGGACTACTTCTTCCCGGTCTTTGCCCAGGGGATGGGCCTCTCCACCGCCGCCGTAGGACGGTGGTTCCTCGTGCAGGGGCTCTGTCAGGTCTACCTTGGGCCGGTGCTGACCGGGCTGCTGGAACGACGGTTCCGGCCAAGGGGAAGCCTTCTCCTTGCCGGTCTGTTAATGGTCGCCGCCCTCGTTGGCTTCGGCATGGGTGGATCACTGATCGCCGCATACGGGGCGGTGCTCCTCCTCAGCAGCGCCGACAGCTTCGGGGCCACCGCCGCCAGCCAGTACTTCCGGCAGCTTGGCCCGGTCCTGGAGTACGGGCTCGACCAGGCGGAGGGGTGGTACCGGAACGTCCGGAAGATCGGTTCCATGATCGGTCCGGTTCTCTTCAGCAGCCTCTCGATCCTGGGGAGCGCCGGTGTAGGGGTGATCGGGGTGGCGCTCCTGACGGCTCTGCTCCTCTTTGCGGTCGTGAGCCGGCAGCGAAGGGGAGATGCGCCGGCGGCAAACTGAATAGATGGACCACCCACCGGGGCGCCCGGCGGGTGGTCTTCTTGTGGCGGCGACGCAGCAGCGGCCTAGTAGTCGGTCACCGCCTTGTAGAGGTCGAGGCAGTCCTGGACGGCCTGGGCAAAGAGGTCGGATGCGACCCGTCCGGAGCCTGGATTGATCCGGTGCGGCGTGTTGCTCGGAGCGTCGTCGCTCGCCCCGGTCGGCAGGCCCATCAGGTCGCAGCCAACAAGCGTGGCACTTCCCTTATTGAGGTGGGCCAGGCACCGCTTGACCGCCTCCCTGGCTACGTCCGGCGTGTAGTGCCCATCGCCGTACGGGGTGCAACTGCTGATCATCATGTCCCGGTCAAAGGTGAGATAGACGGCCCAGTCGGCCCAGCTTCCATCGCTGTGCGGATCGATCTGATGCAGGATGGCGGACAGGAGTTTCTCGATGTTCAGCTCGTCCGTGCTGTCCGCAAGGGCATCCAGTTCGACCTTTCCCCTGCCGCTCAGATGGACCTGCACAGCACTGGGGAGTTCCTTTCCCTGACCGATGGTGACATAGGCATGAGCCAGGGGGTTTTCGTGCGTCTTGGATCCGTTCGTGACGAACCAGCCCCAGGTGCTGCAGCGGATGACCCCCTCTTTCGGCTTTGACGTGAAGTCGTCGTGCTGGTCAAAGTTGATCACGACCCGCTTTCTGCTCCCGCCGAAGGTCTCGAAGCCATACTGAGCCAGCGGGTAGGAGATGTGGTGGGCGCTGTTGTGGTTGACCACAGCGAAGAGCGGCGCCGGGAACTTGGCCTCCCGCAACTTGCCGACAACCGCATCACAAAGCTGGAGGGGGGAGATATCGCCGTGACTGCCGCCGCAGACCGGCTTGTCGAAGCGAAGGCCGAGCGAGGTGTAGGACGGGCTCTTGACGGGGATCTCGTCGTTGGCCTTGTACTTGGCCACGAAGGCTAGAGAGCTGATCTTCTCGGCCAGGCCGTTCTCAAACGCGGTGACGATCTTCTCCAGGCTGTCGTACGTCAGTCCGGGGGCGAGCATCTGTGGGCTCACTTGGAAATAGACCGGGGCCGTCTTCATGGGAGGTCCCTCCTGGCGGTGTGATGGGACAGGAATCCCCCTCCAGGCGGGGTTCGGCGATGGCCGGGGCCCGGAGGGGGAGAAGGCGGAGCAAGCCGATCAGCGGATCCGGTAGTACTGGGGGACGACGATCTGGCCGCCGACCATGCCTTGAGGGGTGAGCCCCGCATAGGCGGAGGCGACCTGCAGGGCTGGCTGGTGCAGCATCTGTGCCATCCCGGGCATGGCGCTCTGCGGCACCGGCGCCGTCACCTCTGCCGGGTGCCCGGTCAACTCGCGCAGAATGGCGCCGAGGTAAGGCATGCCGAGGCCGGAGCGATACCCGAAGGGGAGGGGCTTGGAGATCCGGCGGATCAACTCAAAGAGCGCCTCCACCCGGTGGATGTTCCGCTCCCGATGGGTCGAGTGGAAGATCGGATGGTGGGCCAGGAGCAGCGCTGCCAGGCCGGTCACATGGGGGGCGGCCATGGATGTCCCCGAGTCGGATTTGAAGCCGCCGGGCACGGTCGAGACGATGGCCACACCGGGGGCGCAGACCGAGATCTTCGGCCCGTAGCAGGAGAACTGCGGGGAGAAGATCCCCTCGGTCGTCTTCAGACCGTCCTGCACCGTGCTCCACTCCCAGACAGAGTTGGGCAGGTCGTTCAGGCTGCCGATCGCTCCGACCGCCATGACATGGGGGGAGCTGGCCGGGAACTTGACGGCGTCGCCGGAGTTGCCGGCGGCCGCGATCAGGACGATGCCGCTGTTGGCCGCGGCCTCCAGCATCTCCTGGACCACCTCGTTGACCTCCGGGCCGCCGCCGAGGCTCATGTTGACGACATCGATCTGGTTGGCAATGCAGTACTGGAGCGCCTCCACCAGGTTGCTGTACCGGCCGCCCGGGAAGACCCGCAGAATGTGGATCTCCGCCTCGGGAGCGAAGCCGCGCATCATGCTCTCATCCTCACTGCGTGCCGTGATAATGCCGGCGCAGTGGGTTCCGTGACCGATCAGGTCCTGGTTCCAACTGGTGGTCGGGTCATCGTCACTGTAGTCCTGCCCGAGCTTCACGTGGGAGAGCAGGGGATGGCTGTTGTCGCAGCCACTGTCGATGATGGCGATCTTGACTCCCGCCCCGTTGATCTCCTTCGGGGCCTCGTGCAGCCCCATCAGCTTCTGCCCCCAGCCGTAGCGGAACCGCTCGGGGAAGCCGTCGATCGTCTCGCTGAAGGGGCGCATCTGCACACGGTTCAGTCCGGTCTCCGAGACCCGGGGGGTGGTCAGGTAGAGGTCCCAGTACGAGTGGTTCGCCTTCACCCAGAGCAAGCGGGGCGGGCGATCACCCAGGGTGACCAGGTCGAGTTCCACCTCGCCTTTGTCATTGGTGACGCCGTGAGAGGGGAAGCCGTCGCCGGTCAACTGTACCTCGAGGCCGGGGAGCGGCCTCTCATCGGCGCCGACCACCTGGAACCGGATCTTGCGGGCTACCGCCCTCCCTGCCGGGACCGAGGGGATCTGTCCGAAAGCGGCGGAGCCATAGTCGATCATGGCGTCCTCGGTGATCACAACGTTGGGCGGGACGCTCATCCGGAGCAGATCGGCCCGCATGGGCTCCAGCTTGGCCACCACGATGTCGGTCGCCTCTCCCTGGGCGCTCAGCGCCCCGAAGACGCCCTCTTCCCGCTGAATCCGGCGGACCACATCGATACCGAGGGTCGAGATGATCCCGTTCATCCCGGAGGCGCTCATGGGCTGGATTCCCGCCATGCGGGCAGCCATGGTGCGGCGCGGCGCGATCAGGTAGCGGCGGAAGGCTGGCTCACTGGAGACGACGGTGACGCGCGGTTCAGCCTCAGACCCCTGGCTGGGGGGATTGTTCTTGGCCATTGGTTCTCCTCCTCTCAACCGTCATCAGACGGCCTGTTCGGATCGCTGGGACTGGCAGTGCGGGGCGGCACGGAACATCTCCAAGGGCGTGTCGGGCTCGATCTTGAGGGCGGCGAGCGGGAAGGCGAGCCTCAGCTCCCCGACGGTGACCGCCGAGGCGCGAAAGGCGACATGCTGCACGGTGCGGTTGACCTTGAGGCTCCTGACCAGGTCCGGGCGCTGCACCAGCCAGGCCAGGATCTGGTCAAACGACTCGGAGGGTTCATCGGCAGCGCTGAGGAGCCAGTGCTCGTCGCTCCTACACGAATCGGTCATAGGTGGGACCTCCCCTCGGTGGTCGCCGGGTGGACCCCGGCGCCCGCACGGATCACCGGGTGGCGATCGGCGGGCTGCCGGGGCCGGCTCAGCGGCAGATTAGTTCGCGGGCCTAGTAGCCCCGCGGCGCAGCATGGAAGGGCAGCAGGCTGCCGACGGCCCCGCCGATGTTGCCGAGGACGGGGGCCAGGCTGCCGATCAGGCCGCCGACGACACCCTGCGGGGCCATCTGGACGGCGGTCTGCTGGGCGACCTGCGGTGCGGCGTGGAAGGGGAGCAGCGCACCGACCACGTTGCCGATGGCGCCCTGCGGGGCCATCTGGACAGCGGCCTGCGGGGCAGCGCTGAAGGGGAGCAGGCCACCGATGCTGCCCAGGACGTTGCCGAGGGTGGGGGCGAGCGCACCGACTACGCTGCCGATGGCGCCCTGCGGGACCATCTGGACGGCGGTCTGCGGGCCGGCGCTGAAGGGCAGGAGCGGGCCGACGGCACCGGCGACTTGGCCGACGGCGTTGCCGATGGTGGGGACCAGGGTGCCGATCAGGTTGCCGATGGCGCCCTGCGGGGCCATCTGCTGGGCGACCTGCGGGCCGGCGCTGAAGGGCAGGAGCGGGGCGACGGCGCCGGCGACCTGGCCGACGGCGTTGCCGATGGTGGGGACCAGAGTACCGATCAGGTTGCCGATGGCGCCCTGCGGGGCCATCTGCTGGGCGACCTGCGGGCCGGCGCTGAAGGGCAGGAACGGGGCGACGGCGCCGGCGACCTGGCCGACGGCGTTGCCGATGGTGGGGACGAGGGTGCCGATCATATCGCCGATGGCGCCCTGCGGGGCCATCTGCACAGAGGTCTGCGGGGCCATGTACGAAACGATGGAGCCATAGTCAGAGACATGGTTCATGTTGATGTCACTCCTTGATCAGTATTGGGGGACGGGGAACGGGACCGGGTGACGCCGGGTCGGTTGGTGCCGAGCCAACCGCCGGGAGCGGTCAGGCATCGAGCTGGTCGGCCCAATCACCCCCTTCACAGGTGCACTCGAACCGGGACGAGCTGTCGTGGACCGGGTAGTTCAGAACGATCCGGCTGATCAGCAGGTAGAGCTCCTGTTCCAGGTCCTCACGCTCAAAGGGTGGAAGGCCCTGGCAGCACTTCCGAACCAGGGGCCGGAAGCGGTGCAACAGGTCGGCGAGGGCGATTGGGTCACTCCCTTGGGCACGGGTAACCAGGGAGAGGAGGCTCTCCTTAGCTGTCACGGTCGGATCTCCCCTTCGCCCTGACCGCCCGGCGCAGATGGCGGAGCGCTTGCCGCTTCGCGAAGCTGACCGATTGCTGCGTAACGCCAAGGCGATCTGCGACGTCCCGCTGGGTCCGGAGGTCGAAGACGAGGTCCTTCAGGACCTTTCGGTGGGTGGGGGACAGCTTCTGGTAGGCCACTAACAGGGCCACATCCGAGATGGTCTGCTCGATCGGGGCGGTGACCAGGTACTCCTCCTCGGCCGCCGGCGCCCCGGGAATGAGGCTGCCGAACTCGTCAGAGCCCTCGACCACCTCCCGAATGGGTGCGTTCAGCTGAAGAACCTCTCGCTGGGCTCGCTTCCGCCAGGACTGGCGCCAGCGCTTCGCGTAGCAGTAGGCTGATTTGCTGATATAAGCGATCAGGCGACGCTCACGGAGTTCATCTTGAAGGCAGATCCCCACCAGGCATTCCTCCCCACATTTTTCTTCAGGAGCGTACTATAGAAAGAGCAGCGAGTCCGGCAGTGTACAAATACATAAAGCCAGAAATTTTATCTAACGAGACAATTCCTTCTAAGAGCCCTCATGTCAGGAGACTTGTAGGTTTCTAATGGTCACTTGTTCAGGTTGGATGAGGGTGCCGAACGCGAGAAGGCCCCCTGCACTCTTCGGGCAGGGGGCAGTTTCCGCGAAGCGGTGCCTCGCGGGTGAATGTGGGTGAAATTGCGTTAAGGCAGATAGAGGAGTCTATTCAACCCATGTCGTACATTTAGTCATTCAAGATAGTCGCCTAGTAAAGAATCGAAGATCTTGATGTAACGACAGGGGAGGGTGCTTCTTGATGCGGAAGGGGAAGGGGACCCGGATAGCAGCGTTTGGCGTAGCACTGGCGATGACGGTGGGGCTTCTGGCAGGGTGCGGGGGTGGCAAGGAGGCTTCGCCCCAATCGGGCGGCACCGGTGGAACTCCGGCGGCGGAGGCGAAGCCGCTCAAGGTCGGGGCGGTCTTCATTCTCTCGGGCAACAACGCCGGCTACGGCCTCGCCCAGCGCCCCGGTGTCGAACTGGCGGTCGAGGAGATCAACAAGGCTGGCGGCATTAATGGCCGGATGATCGAGGTGACGTTTGAGGACAGCCAGGGCAAGACGGAAGAGGCGGTCAACGCCGTCCGAAAGCTGATCGACAAGGATGAGGTCCTGGCGATCATCGGCCCGACCCTCTCCGGCGAGATGTCCTCCGCCGGCAAGGTCGCCCAGGAGGCGGGGGTGCCGATCCTCGGGGTCTCGACTACCGCCAAGGGGATTACAGACATTGGCAACTTCGTCTTCCGTAACTCGCTGCCCGAGGCCGGCGTGCTGCCCTACACGGTCAAGGCGGCCAGGGAGAAGTACAACCTGAAGAAGGTGGCCGTGCTCCATGCGGCCAACGACCAGTTCTCGGTCTCCGGCTACAACACGTTCATGGAGGAGCTGAAGAAGCAGGGGATCGAGGTGGTGGTCGAGGCTTCCTTTAACACCGGGGACCGGGAGTTCGGCGCCCAGATCACGAAGGTGCTGGCGGCCAATCCGGACGGTCTCGTCGTCTCCAGCCTCTATCAAGAAGCGGCGCTCTTTATGGTCCAGGCCCGGCAGGCCGGGTACAAGGGGCCCATTATCGGCGGGAACGGCTTCAACAGCCCCAAGCTGGCCGAGGTCGCGAAGGAGGCTGCCGAGGGCTCGATCGTCGGCTCGCCCTGGTTTGGGGGGCGCGATGACGCCAAGGTGAAGGCATTCGTGAAGGCGTATACCGAGAAGACCGGCAAGGCCCCGGACCAGTTCGCTGCCCAGGCGTACGACGGCATGATGCTGATCGCTGAGGCGTTGAAGCAGGGCGGCGACAACCGGGACAAGATCCGTGACGCCCTGGCCGGCATTAAGAACTACGTAGGTGTCACCGGCCAGTTCGCCTTTGACGAGAACCGGAACCCGGTCATGACGCCCTTCGTGTTGGAGATCCAGGGCGGGCAGTACGTGGAGCTGAAGAAGTAGATGTTCTTGCAGCAACTCCTGAACGGGCTGACCCAGGGTGGCACCTATGCACTGATCGCCATTGGCTATACCCTGATCTTCGGCGTGCTGGAGATCATTAACATGGCCCACGGCGAGGTCTTCATGATCGGTGCAATGGTCGGATACGCCCTGGTGATGCTGCTGGGCTGGGGCCTGGTCCCCGCACTCCTGGGCGGGATGATCGGGGCCGCCCTGCTGGGCGCCGTCCTGGAGTTTACTGCGCTCCGGGCGCTCCGGCGGAAGGGCGTCTCCAATCTCGCACCGCTGATCTCGACCATTGGACTCGGTATGGTGCTCCAGAACCTGATGATCCGGTTTGCGGGGGCTGAGCCGCTCCCGTTCCGGGTCCCGCTCAGCAGTGGGGTCCTGAAGCTGGGACCGCTTCAGGCGACGGCGACCCAGTTGGTCGTCCTCGGCGTCTCGCTCGTGCTGATGATCCTGCTGCAGTGGACGCTCTCCCGAACGGGTTTGGGCCGGGCGGTGCGGGCTGTCTCCGAGAACGCGGAGACAGCCGCCCTCCTGGGCGTCAACGTCTCGGGGATCGTGCTGGCGACCGTCATGCTCGCCTCGGCCCTGGGAGGTGCCGCCGGGGTGCTGGTCGGTGTCTCCTTCGTCTCGGTCTCCGCCGTCATGGGCCTCGGCTATGGGCTGAAGGGGCTGGCGGTGATCATTCTGGGCGGGCTGGGGAACGTCTCGGGCGCCGTGGCCGGCGGCCTGCTGATCGGCGTGCTGGAGGCGATGACCGTCGCCTACGGCGGGGCGTTCTCCGGTTATAAGGATGCGGTCGCCTTCATCTTCCTGTTCCTGATCCTGGTCGTGCGGCCGCAGGGGCTCTTCGGCCAGAACGCCGCCGTGACGAGGAGGTCGTAGGCGATGAGTTACTATCTTCAGGTCGCGACCTTCATCTGCATAAGCGGGATTCTTGGGCTCTCGGTCTACCTGGTCCTCTCGACGGGGCAGCTGACGCTGGGCAACGCTGGGTTCATGCTGCTGGGTGGCTACACCGCCGGGCTGCTCGCCATCCGCCTGGGATGGCCGATCTGGCTGACGGTGCCGGCAGGCGGACTGCTTGCCGCCGTCGTGGCGGTGCCGCTGGGCGCCGCGACCCTCCGGCTGCGGGGTGTCTACCTGGCCATCGCCACCCTGGGCTTTACACAGTCCCTGGTGGTGATCGCGAACAACCTGACGATTACGGGCGGCGCCCTGGGGCTGAAGGATATTCCTAATCTGGCGGCTCGGCTTCAGCGATTCCTGCGAGGCGTTCTGGCGGAGGCCCCCCTCGGGCTGACGATGGCGCAGTTCGCCAACCTGCTGGTGCTCCTGATCAGTGCGGCCCTGCTGGGGCTGGCCTACTGGCTGATCGTCCGCCAGGGGAAGAGCCGGGTGGGACGGGCCTTTACCGCCATTCGGACCGATGAGGTGGCGGCGTCGGCCATGGGGATCAACACCACCTACTACAAGGTGCTCGCCTTTGCTCAGGGAGCGTTTCTGGCGGGCGTGGCCGGGGGGATGATGGCCCACCTGACCTACTTCATTGGCCCGAACGACTTCGGCTTCAGCCGGGCGGTGGAGATGCTGGTCTTCGTCGTGGTGGGCGGCACGGCGGTCCCGGCGGGGCCGGTGCTGGGCGCGGCCCTGCTCCGAGCGCTCTCCGAGTACCTGCGAGAGGCGAAGGATCTCCGGCTGATCGTCTATGGCGGGCTGATGATGCTGATGGTCCTGGTGCGGCCTCAGGGGCTGCTGACGCCGGGCATGTTCGCCGGATGGCGGCGCCGGCTCGGGCTCGGGCCCAGGCGCCCGGCTCCCGGGAAGGGGGCGGGGGCGTGAGCGCACTGCTTCGAGTGCAAGGGTTGACCCGTCGCTTCGGGGGGCTGGCCGCGGTGGCCGATGTGAGTCTGGCGATCGAGCCGGGCGAGATCTTCGGCTTGATCGGCCCCAACGGGGCTGGCAAGACCACCTGCTTCAATCTGATCACGGGTCTGCTGCCACCATCAGCCGGGTCGGTGGAGTTTGCAGGCCGGTCTGTGGTGGGCCTTGCGCCATATCGTGTCACGGAGATGGGCATGGCCCGCACGTTCCAGAACATCCGCCTCTTCGGCGAGATGACCGCCCTGGAGAATGTGCTTGTGGGGACACACGTCCGGCTTCGGGCAGGGGTCTTCGGGGGGATCATCCGGACGCCGAGCGTGCGGCGGGAGGAGTCGGCCGCCCGGGAGCGGGCCATGGGTCTCCTCGACCTGGTCGGCCTCGCCGGCGCGGCGGATCTGCCCGCAGCAGGCCTGCCCTATGGGCGGCAGCGGCGGCTGGAGATCGCTCGGGCGCTGGCGACGGAGCCGCAGCTTCTCTGCCTGGATGAGCCGGCCGCCGGCATGAACGAGAGCGAGAGCCGGGAACTGATGGACCTGATCCGGAAGATCCGGGAGCGAGGGGTCACGGTGCTCCTGATCGAGCACGACATGCACGTGGTCATGAACCTCTGCGACCGGGTGGCGGTGCTCAACTTCGGGCAGAAGATCGCGGAGGGAACGCCGGCGCAGATTCAGGTGGACCCGGCCGTGATCGAGGCCTACCTCGGGAGGGATGACGGTGCTGCAGATTGAGGGGCTCGAGGTCGCCTACGGCATGGTATCGGCGGTGCGCGGCGTCGACCTGACCGTGGCCGAGGGGGAGATCGTCTCCCTGATCGGCGCCAACGGTGCGGGCAAGTCATCCATCCTGCGGGCGGTCTCCGGCCTGGTGCGGCCCAAGGGGGGCAGCGTGAAGTTCGGCGGCCGGGAACTGCGGGGGATGCGGCCGGATCAGATCACCCGGCTTGGGCTCTCACAGGTGCCGGAAGGGCGGGCGGTCCTGGCCCGCATGACGGTGCGGGAGAATCTGCTCATGGGCGCCTACGCCCGACGGGACCGGGAGGTCGAGGCGGACCTGAACCGGGTTCTGGACCGCTTTCCCCGGCTGGCCGAGCGGCGGCAGCAGCACGCCGGCACGCTCTCGGGCGGGGAGCAGCAGATGCTGGTGATGGGTCGGGCACTCATGGCCCGCCCGAAGCTCCTGCTGCTCGATGAGCCATCCATGGGGTTGGCCCCCCTGGTGGTGCAGGAGGTGCTGAAGTTGGTCCGGGAGATCAACGACGAGGGAACCACGGTCCTGCTCGTGGAGCAGAATGCCCGGCAGGCGCTGCGGATCGCTCACCGGGCCTACGTGCTGGATACGGGCAGCATGACCCTGTCCGGGCCGGCGGCGGAGTTGGCGAAGGATCCGCGGGTGGTGGCCGCCTACCTGGGCGGACATGCATCGTAGGGGACGTGAATGGTGAAGCCCCCCTGTGCCCGATCGTGGGCGCAGGGGGGCTTCATGTCATTGGCCCCGCTAAAAGGCCGGTGGCCAGATTACCCAGATCGCTCGTGTCGTTGCATGGCTGAGGTTGCGGATCGTGTGTGGCAGATCCGAATTAAAATGAATGCTGTCCCAGGGCTCTAAGATATAGGCTTCGCCGGAGACTGTGACCTCCAGCCTCCCCTCGACAACGATACCGTACTCCTCGCCGGGATGGGACATTGGCTCTGCGAACCCCAGCTCACACCCCGGCTCATAGACACCCATGATGAATTCCAGCGCACACTGATGATCCGGGGAGAGCAATTCCCATCGGATCCCATCACTCGCTGGATCCAGCAGAATCTTGCGGGTGTGCGGTCGCACTACCTTGACCTGGTTTCCGTTCCGGGCAGCAGGCTTTGCCCCTGCGATGGATCCCTCTGTCTCCTCTTGGGCCTCTGTTTCCAGAAAATACGAGACTGATACGGACAGGGCCCGGGCAATGCGCTGGAACATCGGCAGTGAGGCCCGGGTTCGCCCGTGTTCCAGGTGTGAGATAAAGCTGGCCGTAGTCCCGACGGCCGAAGCCAGTTCCAACTGTGTCATGCCGCACTCCTGCCGCTTCCGACGAATCGCTAACCCCAGTGTCTGTGCACGCTCTGACCGCGCAGTGCTCCCAGCCATTTGAAGTACCCTCCATCTGGATGGATGTGACCGGTATAGGGCCGGTCATGTGTGCTGATCCGCTTCTGGCTCCCCCGTAGACTAGCGAGATCATCCACTCTATCGATCATAGTCTCAGGTTGAGTCGTAGGCAACCCTGTCATGAATGCATTTCATATGAGCTATACTCATTATACTCGCATAGCCCACATCCCTACAATGTGCTCGAATCAAAATCCGAGTATTCATGATTAGGGAACATCCTTGACGAGAGGAGGCTCAGCAACGAGAATATGAGCAGGACTCATACGCGGCTGCCCTCTCGTTCATCTGTGTGTACTTATTCACTGATGGACACGGGGCGAATCATGCAGCAGGGAATGAAGTAGAGTATTACTCATATATCTCATCACTCAGGTCTGCCGAAAGGTAAGGAGATGGTCTGCGTGCCTGCGTATCGGGTTGTGGTGACCGACCATATATTCCCATCCCGCAAGATTGAGAGTCACTCACTTGCTGAGAGCCTGGGGGCAGATCTGGTCTTCTGCACCGACAGCAGTGAGGAGACGCTGGAGAGGGAGACGAGGGATGCAGACGCCGTCCTTGTCACCTTTGCGAAGCTGCCTGCTCGGGTCATTGAGGGCATGAGCCGGTGCCGCATAATCGCACGGTACGGAGTCGGGGTGGACAACATTGACGTGGCCGCTGCCACGCGCCGGGGTATCGCGGTTACGAACGTACCGGATTACTGCACGGACGAGGTCTCGGACCACGCCCTGGCACTGCTGCTGACTCTGACGCGCAAGACGGTGCTGCTCGACCGCCAGGTACACCAGGGCGGATGGGACTTTCGCCTCTACCGTCCGATCCCGCGCCTGAGGGGGGCGGTCCTTGGGCTGATCGGCTACGGACAGATCAGCCGCAAGCTGGCTGCCAAGGCGAGAGCGTTGGGCATGCAGGTACTGGTCTTTGACCCCTATGTGGAGGCGGCTCCCGGGGTGGACCTGATGGAACTGGAGCCGCTGCTGGCCAGCAGCGACTTTGTCTCCATTCACTGCCCCCTGACCCCGGAGACTCGCCACTTGATTAACGCCGCGCGACTCCGGCTGATGAAACCCACGGCCATGATCGTGAATACCGCTCGGGGTGGCATCATCGACGAGGAGGCTCTGGCTGAGGCGCTTCAGGAGGGGCGGATCGCAGGAGCCGGCCTGGATGTGCTGGAGACCGAACCGATCCGCCCGGATCATCCGCTGCTGCAGATCGATCGGTGTCTGATTACTCCCCACTGTGGCTTCCACTCCGAGGAGGCGACCATTGAGCTGCAGGTCAAGGCCGTCCATCAAGTGGTGAAGGCCCTGACCGGAGAACCGCTCGACTACCAGGTCAACCGGCTGTGACACGGGGCAAGGTCCCGGAGCAGCCTGGCGTAGGTGTGCGAATGCTCAACAACGAGAGGAGGGTACATATTGTACAACAGTTTTATTCAGGCCAAGCATGAGCACCAAGCGCGACGGATCTACAGCACGACGGGAACGGACTGGCAGGAACGGGTCAACTTCGAGCGCCTCCGGACAGAGCGTCTGGCGAAGCTCCGGGAGCAGATGAAGGTGCACGATCTCGGGGCATTGATCCTCTTTGTGGGTGAGAACGTTCGGTACGCAACCGGAGTGTGGCAGGGCAACTGGAAGAACAACATCTTCATCCGGTATGCCGTGGTCCCGCGCGACGGCGATCCCGTTCTCTTTGAGACGGTGGGGTCCGACCTGGTCTGTGCGGAGATGGACGCGCCGTGGCTGAAGCCTGGCAACGTGCGGCCGGCGATCACCTGGCGGTGGGCCGAGGGCGCCGAGTCGACGCAGGTAGCGGAGATGGCGCAGTCCGTCTTCCGGGTTCTGGTGGAGAACCATGTGGAGAAGGAACGGGTCGGCATTGACGCCATGGACATGATGGCGTATCAGGCTCTCACCAACCTTGGTATCAAGCTGGTCAACGCCTGGCCCGCCATGAAGGATGCCCGTGTCGTCAAGACAGCCGACGAACTGGAACTGCTCAAGATCGCGGCCGCCCACGGTGACGCCGCAATGTGGATGTCCATGAACGAATGGGCCAAGCCTGGCATCACGGAGCGGGAGCTGTCGGCCAAGGTGAACGAGTACCTCTACCGGCGTGGCTTCGACGTGGTCTATGACATCATCGTCGCATCGGGCGGCAATACCAGCCCGTACCGGCGCTGGGCGACGGACAAGCTCCTGCGCGTGGGCGATCTGGTGATCATGGACATCAATGCCGTGGGACCCGGCGGCTACTTCATCGACTTCGTCCGCTGCTTCAAGGTCGGTGGGGTCAAGCCCACGCAGAAGGAGAAGGACCTGTACAAGGAGTGCTACGACTCGTTGTATCGGGCCATCGAGAAGATGAAGCCGGGCAACACCACCGCCGATGTGGCCAAGGAATTCCCCGTGTACGACGACGACAAGTACCGCACCGTCAGCCTGCAGCAGTTCGCCCACTCCATCGGCCTCACCCTCTACGAGGGCATGTGGATCAGCCGGGCTTACTCCATGGAGTATCCGGCGGAGATCAAGCCCAACATGTACTTTGCGATCGAGACCTTTGCGGGACACCCCGGCCTCGAGCAGACGACCCGGCTTGAGGAGAACCTGGTCATCACCGATACGGGCCATGAGATCACAACGCTCTGCCCGCATCCGGAGGAGTTCTTCGCCTGATCAACCCGATGCGCCGTCGACTGAGAAAAGGAGTGGGACGAGTTGGGCACCCCTTGGCGTACAGACCGTTGGTTCGTCAGCCCCTGGAACTATCTGCCGGAAGTGCGGGAGGGCCTCCACTTCCCGGGCAGGGTAAGAATCCATGATGTCACCCTCCGCGACGGTGAGCAGCAGGCGGGCGTGATCTTCACCAAGGACGAGAAGGTGCGGATCGCCGATGCCCTTGCTGAGGCCGGTATCCACCGCATTGAAGCCGGCATGCCCGCTGTCTCGCCACAGGATGAAGCGGCCATCCGGGAGATCGTCCGCCGCAATTACCCGAACACCGAGGTCTTTGCCTTCGCACGGTGCATGAAGGAAGATGTCAAGCTCGCCGCCGACTGCGGGGTGAAGGGCATCGTCGTGGAGATCCCCTCCAGCACCCACATGATCGAACACGCCTACCAGTGGAAGCTGGAGCGGGCGATCGAGCTCTCGGTCGAGGCCACCCGCTACGCCCACGAGCTGGGGCTCTACGTGGTCTTCTTCCCCATCGATCTGAGCCGGGCAGAGCTGGACTGGGGACTTGGGCTGATTGAGCAGGTCGCCCGGGACGGCTGGATGGACGCCCTGGCGCTGGTGGATACCCTGGGCGGGCTGGCCCCTCACGCGGTGCCCAATCTGGTGCGCCGGGTCAAGGAGCGCATCAAGGACAAGCCGCTGGAGTGCCACTTCCACGACGACTTCGGCCTGGGCGCCGCCAACACCCTGATGGCGCTGGCGTCTGGCGTCGAAGTGGCCCACTGCACCGTCTCGGCGCTGGGCGAGCGCGCCGGAAACGCCCCCTACGAGGAGCTGACCCTGGCCCTCCTCACCATGTACGGCGTGGACGTCGGCATCAAGACCGAGCGGATGGTGCCCATTGTGCGGATGCTGGAGAGCATCACCGGCATGCCAAGCCGGAACAACCGGGGCATTGCCGGCAAGGGCCTGACCCAGATCGAGTCCGGCATCATCTCCGGCTGGTTCCGCAACTGCAAGGAGAATCAGACCATCGTCTTCCCGATCGCACCCGAGCTGGTCGGGGCCGAGCCCCTGTCGGTGGTGCTCGGGAAGAACAGCGGTGCTGATTCGATCAAGGAGCACCTGGAGCGAATGGGCGAGAGCGCCACGGAGGAGGAGATTCGCGAACTGGTGGCGGGGGTCAAGGAGTTAGCCTATAAGAAGCATGGTTTGGTGGATCACGAGGAGTTCAGGGACTTGGTACATCAGGTCAAGGCAGAGGCCGGCCACTGAGCCGAGCCCCCTTGGACTCGTGCAAACGGCCCGGGAGGACAAGGCCACGCGACTACCATCAGGAGGGGGAAACATGAGAAAGACTGGCTTGCGATCATTGCTTGCGCTGCTGACCGTTACCTTGCTGATAGCTGGGTGTGGAACGACGACCAAGCCCTCACCAGAGCCCGCTCCCGCTCCCGTGACGCAGGCCCCCGCAGCCCCGTCGCAGGGTACGCAGAGTTCGGGTGGGACTGAGACCATCACCTGCAAGGAACCCATAACACTCTCCTATGCCTTGTCGCTTTCGAAGGACAGTGCCTACTACAAGGGGGCGGTGGCCCTCAAGGAAGAGGCAGAGAAGCGCTCGAACGGATGCCTCAAGATCGAGATCTTCCCGGATGGCCAGCTTGGCACAGACCGGGACATGATCGAGGGAATGCAGCTCGGCTCGATCGACATTGCCAGCCCGAGCACGGGGGCGATGGGTTCGGTTGTGCCGGAAGCGACCGTACTGGACCTGCCCTACCTCTTTGACGATGCGGCCCATGCCTACTGCGTGCTGGATGGGCCCATCGGCTCCGACGACATCTACCACATGTTCGACGGTGTCGGATTCCATCCGCTGGGGTACTGGGAGATCGGATTCCGTAACCTGACCAACAATGCCCGGCCGATCCATACCCCCGCCGATGTGAAGGGTCTCAAGCTCCGCACCCTCCCGAGCAACGTGCATCAGATGGCCTGGTCGCTGGTTGGAGCACAGCCGGTTGCCATTGACTTCACCGAGCTCTTCAACGCCCTGCAGACCGGTGTCGTCGACGGTCAGGAGAACCCCTTCAACATCATTCTGACCGGCAAACTGTACGAGGTGCAGAAGCACCTCTCCATCACCAACCACGTCTATGGCGCGGCACCTACTTCGGTCAGCGACAAGACCATGGCGAAGCTCTCCCCTGAGCTGCAGCAGATCCTGAAGGATTCGATCGTAGCTGCTGCCGGACCGCAGCGCCAGGCTGCCAGTGGCGATGTCGACGCACAGCTCAAGCAGCTGGAGGAGTTCGGCATGGAGATCGTCAAGGATCCTGACCGGGCGGCCTTCCAAAAGGCGATGGCCCCCGCCTGGAAGGACTATACCGACCGGTTCGGCGAGAAGGGCCAGCAGCTGATCGACAAGATCCGTTCCACCACGTGCAAGTAGCAGAGAGCGGCAGGGTTGCGGCCAGAAGGCCGCAACCCTGCCAGGGTGAGACTGCCACCCAGAGGAGGGCGTACAGATGGGATTCCTCGACCTGACCAGGAGCCTCGACAACCTGATCGCCAGTCATTACTCTGACGCACGGGGCCCGGTGATTCGCGGCGAGTACACCGAACTAGCGCTGGTCCACTTCGAAGCCGGCGAGGGCGGATCGCTGCACAGCCACGAGGCTGAGCAGTTCATCTTCGTCCTGGAGGGCTTGATTCATTTCGATGTGGGCGACGACTCCGTGGATGTCGGTGCCGGGCAGGCCTACTTCGTCCCATCCGGGGTGCCGCACGCAACGAAGGCGCTGCAACGGTCGCGGGCGATCAGCTTCAAGAACCTGAGCAACCCTGCCTACGATGCCACTGCACGGGCGGAGTGACCTATGAGAGAGACGAATAGCGCCAACACGGGTCGCAGTTCGCCAGCCCCCGCGGAGCCGAATCCGTTCGCCATCGAACTGGACTGGAGCCGGTGGTGGACCATCATTCCGGAGATTGTGGCGATCGTGTGCGCCGCTGGACTTCCCCTTCTGATTGGGTTGAATGTCGTCTCGCGGTACACCGACTGGTACCGGATTATCTGGGCTGAGGACATCGTGAAGATCCTGTTCCTCTGGATTGTCTTCCTGGGCGGAGCTATCGCCGTGAAGTATCAGGCGCACGTGAGGATGAGCATGTTCGTCGACAGATATGCCGGCGAAGGCCTGGCAGGCAGCCTGTGGCGGTGGCTTATTCGCCTTTCGCCCATTGGCATGGGAGGAATCCTGCTGGCATTGGGCGTCCCCATTGTCCAACTCCACATGAAGCGAGAACTCACCTGGCTCGAGATCCCCTCGGGTTACTTCAGCACGGTTATTCCCCTGAGCGGTGCGCTCATGATCATCTATACCATCGGTTCGCTCCGTAAGACCAAGCCGGCAAGACCCCCGGAACACGGGTAGGAAAATTCGCGGCTCGTCAGTTCCCCGAGTCAGGGGACCGGGACGAAGTCAGAGTGGGTGGGGTGACATGGCATTACTAGCAGTCGTCTTGTTTGGATTGATATTCCTCGGCATTCCTGTTGCCGTCAGCCTGGCCATGGGAGGAACCGCAGGGATTCTCAGTACCCAGGGTGTTCCCCTGGCGGTTGTTGCGGCCAAGACTGCGAGCACAACCGATAACGTTGTGATGATGGCGATCCCGCTCTTTGTGGTGGCCGGTTCGATCATGTCGGCCGGCGGGATCTCACAACGGCTGTTCGATCTGGCCAGGGTCCTGGTTGGGCACTTCCCCGGGGGCCTCGGGCAGGTAAACGTCGCACTCAGCGTCTTCATGGGTGGTCTCTCCGGTTCATCTGCAGCGGACGCAGCGGTGGACTGCAAGGTGACGATTCCGCAGATGCGGGCCGATGGCTATCCTGCAGCGTTCTCCGGCGCTCTCACAGCGGTCTCGGGTATGCTGTCCAACATCATCCCGCCGTCGATCGCCCTCCTTGTCTACGCTTCGCTCACCGGCAACTCTGTGGGGAAGCTGTTCATGGCTGGTATCGTGCCGGGGATCATGCTGGCCGCAGCGATGTCCATCGTTGTGCACCGGACCTGCCGGCGCATGGGATACGGACCGCCCAAGCCCCGCCCCTCCTGGCGTGCGGTCTGGACCGCCTTCAGGCGAAGCGGACTGGCCTTGCTGCTCCCATTCGTCATTGTCTTTGGCATCCGCTTTGGGTGGTTCACCGCGACCGAAGCCGGCGGCGTGGCCGTCCTCTTCAGCCTCTTCCTTGCGGTCTTCGTCTACCGGGAGTTTCACTGGCGTGACCTTCCCGGAGTGCTGACCAAAGCGGCTGTGGACACCGGCTCGATCATGCTGATCATCGCCTTTGCGGCGCCGGTCTCCTGGGTGCTCGCCTACAACCAGGTGCCCCAGTCGATCGCCACGATGTTCAATACGATCAGCGAGAGTCCGGCGATCTTCCTCCTGGCTGTAAACATCTTCCTGCTGTTGGGCGGCGCCCTCATGGAGGGCATCTCGCTGCTGATCCTGGTGGGGCCCACCCTGGCAACCGCCGCCGCTCATCTGGGCATCGATCCGATTCAGTTCGGAATGATCTGCGTCCTGAACGTGGTGCTCGGTGCGATCACGCCACCGTTCGGGCAGGTCTGCTTCTTCGTCTCGAGTATGGCTGACCTTCCGGTCGAAGATATCTTCAGGCACGTGTTCCGGTTCTTCCCAATCTTGCTCCTGGTTCTCCTGATCATCACGTACTTCCCGAGTACCTATATGTGGACCGTCACGCTCTTCGGTCCGTAAGGGTTCCGGTCGGGATCATGCGCCTTGGGCGATCGAGGGCTGAACCTGCATCATGACAAGGAGGTTTGAAGTCATGCGGGCACTGAAGTACACCCGGTCAGAGGTCGTCGAGCTTACCAACGAACCCGAACCCGTACCCGGTCCGGGTGAAGTCATCGTAAACGTAGCCTATTCCGGGATCTGCGGAAGCGATCTGCACAGGATCCTGCCGGGTGGTTACGGCACACCGCCGCTGATCATGGGCCACGAGTTCTCCGGCACGACGAACGATGGGCGGCGGGTCACTGTCTGCGCCACTCTGAGCTGCGGCTCCTGTGATCTGTGTCAGGCCGGCTATGAGCAGTTGTGCCGCAACCGGTCCATCATTGGCATTCAGCAGGCGGGAGGCTTTGCCGAGCGGGTCGCCGTGCCTGAGCGGGCGATTGTGGAACTGCCGGCCGAAGCACCGCTGGAAGCGGGTGCGCTGGTGGAGCCCCTGGCCGTGGCACTCCGAGCTTGGAATCGCTCCGGCGCCGGCCCGAAGAGCCGGATCGGAATCCTCGGCTCTGGCACCATTGGACTGCTGATCCTGATGATCGCTCGCATGAAGGGCGCTGTCGATATCTCTGTCGTCGATATAGATGCGGCCCGTCTTCAGGTCGCAAAGCGCCTGGGTGCCAGCCAGACCGGCAGCGCCCTGGAGGGTGAGTTCGACGTCCTCTTCGATGCCGTCGGCGCTCCCGAGACCCGCGCAGCGTCGGTCGATCATCAGCGTCCCGGTGGGACCGCCGTCTGGCTCGGCTGTAAGACCGCTCCATCGGCCTTCAACGCCCTGGACTTCGTCCGGGCGGAGCGCAGCGTTCTCGCCTCCTTCGCCTACACCCTGGCCGACTTCAAGGAAGCAGCCGCCATGACGCCCTCCCTGCCTCTGGACTGGGTGGACTACTGTACCCTCGAGGAGAGCGATAAGGTCTTCATGGATCTCTTCCACCGGAGGTCCTCTTCCATCAAGGTGCTGATCAAGCCGTAGCTGTCGCCGGGGGACAAGGTTCGCCGACCGAGACGGCTGATGACAGGAGATGGGAGCATGACAGACCGTATTCGAGTGGGGATCATCGGAGGTGGCTCGATCGCGAAAGCGCACGTGATTGGCCTTCGCTCGGTCCCCTCCTATTTTGGGGCCCAGGATGTCCAGTCCGAGGTAGTCATAATCACTGACGTAAACCCCGCCACTGCGCAGGCGGCGGCCAGGAAGTACGCCATTGACCGGTGGTCGGCTGACTGGCGGGCGGTGATCGAGGGGGATGAGGTCGATGCCGTCGTGATTGCCGCACCCAACGATGTGCATGCCTCCATCGCCATTGCAGCGATGCAGGCCGGCAAGCACGTCCTGTGCGAGAAGCCGCTAGCCCAGTCTGTCGGGGCGGCTCGAGAGATGGTCGCGGCGGCCGAGCGTGCCGGTGTTGTCAACATGGTAAACCTGAACTACCGAAACATCCCCGCCATTCAGTACGCCAAGCGGCTGATCAGTGAGGGCCAGTTGGGCAAGATCATCAACTACCGGGCTGCCTTCCTCATGGACTGGGCGGCCAATCCCCTGGTCCCGCGCTCCTGGAAGTTCGAAGCGAAGCACACTGGCGGGGGTCCCATGCTGGCTGTTGGCTGCCATGTGATCGACCTCGCCCATTACCTTGTCGGCGAGATCACGCAAGTGGTAGCGACCGCCAGGACGACGATTCGTGAGCGTCCCCTCCACCAAGGGCCAGATACGTACTCCCTGGCTCCGGGCGACACGGAGATGGCGCCAGTGGACACCGAAGATCTGGGAGCGATGCTGGTCCAGTTCGGTGATGATGGGCCGGTGGGGACGATTGAGGCGACGCGGGTTACGCACGGTCGCAAGACCCACTGTTATGTGGAGGTCAACGGGACGGACGGTACCCTGGTCTTCGACTACGAACGGATGAACGAGATCCAGGTCGCAACCCCGCAGACGGCTGGTCTCGGAATGGCGCGCGTGGTGATCGGCCCCGCCCAGGATGGCGGGCTCTTCTGGGCACTGGGTGGCCTGGGGGTTGGCTTCGCGGAGACGATGGCCTTGCAGATGCGCAACTTCATGCACTCGATCGTGACTGGCGTCATGACGGGTCCCACATTCCGGGATGGTCTGCGAGCACAGGAGGTGGCGCATGCCGCTCTGACCTCTGCACGCACGGGCTCGTGGCAGAATGTCGTGCTGCATCGGTAACCGGATGGCAATTCTAGGGACCGCTTGGAGGCGTAACAGATGGACCTACCCAAGATGGCACTCTGCCAGCTCTCCTTCCCTGATACGTCGTTCGCACGCGATATCGAATTGGCGGTCGAATCGGGCGCCAGGGGAATCAGCATCTCGGAAAACAAGGTGAGGCCAGGGGAGGAGGATCTCCTACGGCGGGAGCTTGAGGCGGCTCGGATTTCGCCGGTCATGGCGATCCCAAAGCTTCTCACCATTCTTCCACCCATTGGCGGCATGTTCTCGCCAATCCCCGCGGATCCGTCGGAGCGGATCGCACAGATGGTCACCGCCATCGGCTCGCTCGCCAAGTTCGAGCCGGCTTCCTACATGGTCTGCACGGGACCTGCGGGTGATCTGAGCAGCAGCGCAGCCCGGTCGATTGTGGTGGAGGGTCTTCGCACCCTGGCGAAGGCCGCACAGGCGGAAGGAGGGACGCTGTCGATCGAGCCCATGCGCGAGTCATTCCGCAAGGGGCGCACCATTGTCTCTTCGTTGCAGGAATCCATCGACCTGATTGATGAGGTCGGGCTCGACAACGTTGGGATCGTCTTCGATATCTGGCATATGTGGGACTCGCCGCAGGTGCATGAGATGCTACCCCGGGCGATTCCGCTGATCCATGCTGTCCAGATCGCAGACTGGCGGCAGCCCACCCGCGGACCGATGGACCGGGTCATGGCTGGGAAGGGCGTCGCGGACATCCCGCGCTTTCTCCGGGAGCTGCGCTCCAACGGCTTTGACGGGTGGTACGAGTTGGAGATCTTCTCGGACGATGGTCGCTATGGCGCCCATTACGAGGATTCCCTCTGGAAGATGGACCCGCGCGACTTTGCCGTGCAGCAGGCCGAGGCATTCCTTGATTGCTGGAGGGCATCAGTATGAAAGGTGCGATCTACACCTACACCGAAGTCCGCGACGGCATGCGCATCGAATGGGACCTCCCCATCCCAATGGATGATGGGGTTGTGCTCCGGGCTGATCTCTTCCGGCCGATTGCCGATGGTCGCTACCCCGTCATTCTCAGCTACGGCCCGTACGGGAAGGGGCTCTCTTTCCAGGAGGGCTACACCGCCCAGTGGAACCACATGGTCGAGCAACACCCGGACGTCGCTTCAGGGTCCAGCAACAGATATCAGAACTGGGAGGTCGTAGACCCCGAGAAATGGGTACCCGACAAGTACGCGATCCTGCGTGTGGATTCGCGCGGCACCGGGCGCTCACCCGGGGTGGTGGACGTCTGGTCGCCTCGGGAGACCCGGGACCTGTACGAATGCATCGAGTGGGCCGGCGTCCAGCCGTGGTCCAACGGCAAGGTTGGTCTCGCCGGAATCTCCTACTACGCCATGAACCAGTATCAGGTCGCAGCATTGCAGCCGCCGCACCTCGCAGCCATCTGCCCGTGGGAGGGCGCCTCTGACTGGTATCGGGAGTTCTCAAGGCATGGTGGTATTCTGTGCGAGTTCGCAGGCAACTGGTACCGGCGGCAGGTGGAGAGCGTGCAGCACGGTCTGGGTGAGCGGGGGCCTATCGGCCTGAACGGCGAGCTGGTCGCCGGCCCCGAGACCCTCCCGCCGGAGACGCTTGCCCGCAATCAGAGAGACCTTGGGGCGGATATCCGCAAGCACCCGCTCCTGGACGAGTGGTACGGGGAGCGCAACCCGGATTGGTCGAAGGTCGTGGTCCCCATGCTGACGGCAGCGAACTGGGGCGGTCAGGGGCTTCACTTGCGCGGCAACATAGCGGCCTTTACCGAGGCTGCCGCTGAGCAGAAGTGGCTCGAGGTCCACGGGTACGCCCACTGGGTGGAGTTTTACACGGACTATGGTGTCCAGCTCCAGAAGCGCTTCTTCAACCACTTCCTCAAGGGCGAGGAGAACGGATGGGGGGCGGAGCCGCCGGTGCAACTGCAGATACGCCATGTGGACGGGACGTTCACGCCGCGCCCCGAGAAGGAATGGCCGCTCCCCGGAACACGGTGGACCCGACTGTATCTGGATCCGACCGATCGGAGTCTGTCCCGGGAGCCCGTGGCGCAGGAGGGGGCCCTGGAGTACGAGGCTCTCGGAGAGGGAGTCACCTTCGTGACCCCTCCGTTATCGGTGGAGACAGAGATCACCGGTCCGATGGCGGCCAGGCTGTACATTTCGTCATCCACGCCGGATGCAGACCTGTTTCTCATCGTGCGGGTGTTCGATCCCCGCGGCGATGAGGTCACCTTTATGGGTGCTCTCGACCCGAACACGCCCATTGCCCAGGGCTGGCTGCGCGCTTCGCATCGCAAGCTCGATCCGGCGAAGAGCCGCCCCTGGCAACCTGTTCTCACCCATGACGAGCTCCGGCCGTTGACGCCGGGAGTGGTCTATGAGGTGGATGTGGAGATCTGGCCCTCCTGCATTCTGGTTCCCGCCGGGTACCGGGTGGCCCTCACCGTTCGGGGGAAGGACTACGCGTACGCCGGCCCGATGACCGAGTTCGCCAAGTCGTTCCACTACGCAGGGGGCGGAGTGGGGCCGTTCAAGCACAACGACCAAGACGACCGGCCCCCCGAGATCTTTGGCGGCAAGGTTACGCTGTACGCAGGAGAGAGCCATCCGTCCTACCTGCTCCTTCCGGTTATTCCCGGCCAGAGGAGCTAGGCGCGGACAGCACGGTCCGCGTTGGCACAGGTCAAGCCCCGTACGCATACGCTACCTCTTACAAGAGGGGAGTGATGCAGGTGGCCTTGTCCATGCTCGGATCGCTGGTGGAGGCCCTGTTTCGGGGGCTGACCGTGCTGACCGGTTTCGTGACCAACTCCAGCACCTTTCCCCAGCCCCTGAACGAGGAGGAGGAGGCGAAATACCTCGCCCGCCTGCAGGCCGGCGACGAGGATGCCCGGGGGGTGCTAATAGAGCGGAATCTTCGCTTAGTTGCGCATATTGTGAAAAAATTCGACAACACCGGTGAAGATGTGGATGACCTGATCAGTATAGGTACGGTTGGACTGATCAAGGCCATTGGGACGTTCAAGCCCGACAAGGGGACCCGGTTGGCTACATATGCCGCACGGTGTATCGAGAACGAGATCGTGAGTGCAAATCGGTGCTGGTGGAACTGATGTGGTAAGAGAGGCGGCCGCCCCTTGTGGGGCGGCCGTTTGCGGGTTCGTGGGGAGGGTCATCGACGGCGCAACTTGCGGTAAAGATGAGTGATTGCCCTGGCCCATGGGGTGTCTCGCCTGCTGAGTTCGTCAAGCCAAGGTAGATAGACCCGGACGATAAAGAACAGGAAGATGCCGATTGCGATAACCCAGAACAGAATCAGGCCGGCTGTCGTCTCGACCAAGGGGTCGATCCAGCCTGAGCTGTCTGCGAAGGAAACGCCGCCCATAACGAGCAGCACGAATCCGAGCCGTAGTCCGATCTTGCCCATCGAATTCACCTCACAAATCGGACTGGCGTAGCCCTTTGCGCGTTTGTGCGATCTCTTGTGGCACCCCCTGGGACCGGTGGGAGTCTCGCGGCCGTCCGCTTCGAGATGGACCTTCGCCTGCCCTGGTTCAATGACCCGGGGTTTGCGGTTCGGGCAGAGGACCGAGGGTGGTATCCGGCATGCAGGTGCCCAGCAGGGGGAACGTGATCGACAGGAGCGCTACCTGCTTCACCCCGGGCCCTCCTGAAGGGATCTGCGTAAGTGTTACCGTCTCGATTAGGGAACAGCGCCAATCCCAGGAATGGTCTGTACGTTTTGGACGAATGGATAGTGCCCGTGGGTGCCGCTGGATGCCGTTGATATGACGTGATTCCGAGTGCGATGCTCTATGCATGAAGCATGAGATCGTGAGTGCAAATCGGTGCTAGTGGAACTGGTGTGGTGAGTGAGGCGGCCGCCCCTTGTGGGGCGGCCGTTTGCGGGTATTCCAGTGCGGGGGATTCCAAACCCGCCTGTTCGGAACAACCATTCATGTACGCTGGACAGGGGACTGGCACAAGTGTTAATGTATTGACACATATTAAACACATACCTATCATAAATGGCGAAGGGGGACTGACTTTGAGTTTGGTCCGATAGCCACGTTGCTTCCTGATCTACGCCATCGCCCCGCCCGGTTGCCCACCTTTTGAGGCCAACCGGTTGTTCAATGCCTTTGTGGCCGATCACCGGCGGGGGTTGTCGCTGTTTCACGACCACTTTATCGGTGACCCAGGAGGAACCGCTATCTTCTTTGCGGAGACGGATGAGCAGCGGTCTGCACTCGCCGATCCGGCCCCGTTGGAAGGGTGGAGGATTGAGATTCGACTGCTGATCTACTCCCGAAGCCCGGCGGGATTTGACGAACAGACAGCCTATACGCTGCGGGCCTATCGCCAGGCGGAGTGGGACCGGCTTCGAATGGAGCAGCGGCCGCGGTATGGTGACCCTCTGAAGGAGGCCGAGACGGCCCAGGAGGACCCGGAATGAGTCCCGTTTGCGCGAGCTACATATCGTGACGAGGCTGCTGACACGTGCAAATCGGTGCTGGTGGAACTGCTGCGGTAAGCTGGCCGCCCCTTGTGGGGCGGCCTTTTCATCCATTCTCAGCGGGTCCCCCGGGTCCTTGTGCGCACTCTGGGAGCCACGGGCGGTGCCGGCCGAGGGTGGGGAAAGCCATCGGATACCCGTTGGGCCACCCCTGGCGGAAATCCAGCGGGTAGTAAGCACCGGGTGTGAACGTAGCCGGCCAGTCGGATGTCTGTCCGGGCTTGCGAAACGGGGACGGGCGCACCATGAGCATCGCCAGTGGCCGGAGGCAGGGTGCACGGGCCGGCGGGGCGAGTGAGCATTCCCCCTCCGGGCGGCTCATAGGAATGGGATGCTCTACTTGTGAAGGAGGGAATGTCGATGAACGCCCGGTCTCCATTAACCCTGGGCGAGCGATATCTGCAGCGGGCCCTGCTCCTGCAGCCGCTCTACCAGGCCGTGGGCGAACTGCTCCCACCCCAAGACCAGCCCCTGGCGCGGCAGGCGCTCGATCTGCACCGGCGCGAGATTGAGCTCCTGCGGAAGGGATCGGCTGGTCCGGTGGAGGTGGCAGCCGGTCCCGAGGGGTTTGACGACCCGATGCGCCTGGTAGCCGAGCTGGCCGAGCTGACCGACCAGTCGGTGAGTGAGTACCGGGCTGGCGAGGGGCAGGGCCAGCCGGCCTTTGCAACGCTGGCGCCCCTGGCGGCCGAGAAGGCGGGGGTTCTCCGGCAGATTACCCGGCAGATGGACCGGCAGCCGGGCCGGGGCGACTTCACACTCGAGCAGGGGTACGTGCTGGAGCCCGTCGTCTCCGGCCTCACCTATCCGACCGGCGTGCTCTTTGATACCGAGGGCGGGCTCTACGTGGTGGAGGGGGGCTTCAGCTACGGTCCGGCCAAGGGTCCGGCGCGGGTGCTGAAGGTGGATGGCAAGCGGCTCACGCCGGTCGTCGAGGGGCTGCAGGGGCCCGTCACCGGCGCTCTCTGGCACCGGGGGGCGCTCTACACGGCAGAGGGCGGGGCACAGGGGCGCATCTCCCGGGCGGTTCCCGGCCAGGGGCGGAGTACGCTGGTGAACGGGTTGCGCACCTTTGGTGACCACTATAGCAGCGAACTGGTCCTCGGGCCGGACAGCTTCCTTTACTTCGGGGTCGGGGTGGCCACGAACAGTGGCGTGGTGGGTATGGATAACTTCCTAGGTGGATGGCTCTCGCAGTCTCCCCATGAGCATGATGTGCCGGCGCGCGACATCCGCCTGGTAGGTGAGGACTTCCAGGATCTTAACTGGCTGGCCCGAGATCCGCGAAAGGAGCAGGTCTGGACAGGGTCCTTCAAGCCCTTTGGGACTCGGGCTCGGGCCGGAGAGGTAATCCAGGGACGCCCGATGGCCAATGGGGTCCTCTACCGGGTCCGGCTGGACGGCTCGGGGCTGGAGGTAGTGGCTGACGGGCTGCGCAACATCTTTGGGCTGGGGTTCAGCCCGCAGGGGCGGCTGCTGGCCATCAACCATGGTTTTGATGGGCGTGGCAACCGGCCGATCGCAGGGGATTGGGACAGCGTCTGGGAGGTGAGTCGCGGCGGATGGTACGGCTGGCCCGACTTCGCGAGCGGCCTGCCCGTGACCGACCCCCGGTTCCGGCCTCATGGTCAGCCCCAGCCTCGCTTCCTGCTACAGGAGCACCCACCTCTGGCGGGGCAGCCCCTGCTGCGGTTGGAGCACCACAGTGCATCCATGAAGTTTGACTTCGCCCCGCGGGAGTTCGGCTTCGATGGGCAGATGTTCATCGCCCAGTTTGGCCATGGGCTCCCGCTGACCGGAGACCCTCACCACGCCCGGGAGATGCCCGGGTTCCGGGTTGTGCGGGCGAACCTGGCCAGTGGTCAAGTGCGGGACTTCTACATGAATCAGCGGCCCGGGACGGGCGGTGCCAGGCCGGAGCGGCCGATCGATGTCAAGTTCTGCCCGCGGGATCGCTGCCTCTACCTGGTGGACTTCGGCGTGCTTGAAGCGGTGCCGCCGAACTTCATCCCGCACGCCGGGAGCGGGGCGCTCTGGCGCATCCGACGGGCGTAGATCAGCCCCGGTCGATCGGTCGGGTCCTTCGGAAGAGAAGGCGGGCGAGAGGCAGGAAGAGGGCTGACCAGATGAGGCTGAAGATCGCATAGAGCAGCAGGGCCAGGGGGAGGCCCAGGGTGGGCAACTCGGGCCCCAGGGCGGCAAAGCCGGCTCCCCAGGTGAGCAGGGCCATCCCGATGAAGAGGGTGAGCGTCGGGAGGAGGAGCCCCCTCCAGCCGGCATGACCCCATCGGACCACGACACCCAGGGCGATGCCGAAGGGGCCGTTGGTCAGGGCGAAGACCCAGCCCTCCTCGGGCTGGAACAGGGCACAGAGGAGGGCGGCTACGGGGAGGGCCAGGGCGGCGCTCCTGGGCTCCACCGCCGCCGTAAGGGCCAGCGGCAGGGAGGCCAGAATCGCCAGGGCAAAGCCCAGCGGCTGCCCGAGCCAGAGCGGGGCCGTCTGGAGCATTACAGCCAGTCCGGCCATGATGCCGGCGAAGAGCAGAGCACGCAGCCGCATGAGTGCCCCCCTTTCCGTTGCTGCCATGATATGCAGGGGGCCATCCGGGTGGGTCACTGTGGGCGTAGCTGCCCTTGCGATTGTGCGTGGGGGAGGAGCACCGACCCGAACGCAATGGAGACCGGGGGTGCTTGACCCAGCCTGAGGAGTTGCTGATCCTCGACGGAGATCTGCTGGTCCCATGGCTGTCCGGTTGGAGCAGACAGATGAGGCCTCGGTCCTGTCTGAGATCCTCACCTGGTTTTTGGTACGGACATGCTAGTTATCCAGGATCAGGCCGACCAGCGGTCTTGGTGGAGCCTATGTTGCGTGTTGGAGCGTCAAGGATCTGCTGGATTGACCGGTCCTGGGATCCCAGGTAATCGAAGCCATAGAATCGTGATCTCGGTATGTTTGCCATGCCTCAACGCTCTGTGCATGAAGCATGAGATGTCGATTGCAAATCGGTGCTAGTGGAATTGGTGTGGTAAGAGACGTGGCCGCCCCTTGTGGGGCGGCCGTTTTCGGTGTTCGGCTGCAGTCGAGATCTTTGAGCAGCAGAGTTTCAGTCCTCCTTCTCAGGTGACTCGTCTAGAGAAGAGTATCCCCTTGCTTGACCAGGCAGGCGAGTACGGAGTATGGATCTGATGGGCTGTCAACATTGAAGCCGAAGACAAGGACTCTGTCGCATGGTGCCTCCGCGGCGACCTTGGATGCTTCGCTGTGAATTAGGCGATTTCTCTCCTCTGTGCTAATGCTACGGTAAGAAATTGCCACAATGGCACCTCTTCTTTGAGCAGGGCCGCTATGAAGAACTGCAATGTTGTCATACCTCGGATCTTTCCAGTGTAGGGCGGCTGCTGCTTTGATCTTCGGGAGTGCGCGCTCGAACTCCCGTTGGCCCGCCACATCAACATTCAGGAGGAGATGTGTGATCTCAGTCCAACGCTGGACCCTTCGTGACTCCACATGATTTAGCAGACGCCTCCACAAAGGTGTCATCTTTCGCTGCGGCTTGGGTCTAGACTGTTGCATGAAGTAAGCGTCCAGTGACTTGGACATACCTGAAAGCATTAGGACTTCTCGTTTGTACTCTGTCTCGCCGATGTTAAAGCCGGTGTCCAGGTAAAACGACAGTAGATCCATTTCGTCGCCCATGTAGATAGCGTTTTCCTCGAACTGAGCTCTTCTGACAAGATAGTGAAGCTTCTCGGAGGAAGTTGTAAGGAGGTCGAACACAAGTTCCAGATCCGCAAGGGCGAGGTTTGGGGCCATCAGTACGTCTGAGGGGATTAGGCCAGCGTCGCGAAGCTCCGGCCAGCGGCTAGATAGATGCCCGAAGAAGTCCAGAGTCACGCCAAGACGAACAGTTCGCGTGACCGTGGAGGTGTCAAATGAGTTGACTGTCCCGTCTTTGGTAGGGAGATTATGTTCTCCTGGGTTGTTGATGAGGTAGTCTGCGAAGCGTTGAGACTGCCGGGAGGGTTCGACCAGCAGGTCGCTGATGGCCCTCTGAAGACTCAAGTCAGCCCCTCGTCTCGCCTTCTCCGGGATCTTGCCGGCCTTGGCCTCCACGACAATCGCATGGGTATCGACCAGGACAAGGATGTCGTTTTCAAACTGTTGGTTCGTTGCCGGATCTCTCCACAAGCTTCCCCGAAATACTTTGGCCGTCGGAAATTCTCCCTGGAAGAGTTTCTCCACGCTTTCTTCGAGGTAGGCACCACGTCGCTTTTCGTACCACGCCCACAACTCGCGGTCATGTTCGATAACGCTCTCCATCATTTCGAGGCAAAAGCTGTAGAACAGACCGAGCAGCGGCCAGAAATAGCTATCCGGAGCAACACGGATGATTGGTCTCGTCCAAATTGGGTTACCAAGGAAGAAGTGCTCGGGATTCCAGGTAGACAACCCGCCGAACTCATAGACCCACTTGTCCAGGACTCGACGAAGAGCTTCCTGATCAACCTTCCCTGGATAAGCAGCAGCGAGTTCATCCAGAGTGAACGAGAAAACTTCCGAGGCTCTGAGATCGTAGTGACTGTGGAGCATGCCCTTTACTTTGTCGAGGGTGGCGCCCCTCTCTCGGAAAAGCGCTCGTAGATTGTCCCGATCCGATTTGAGGTTGGGTAGTACCTCAAAGTACCTGTTGACGGCCGTATCGATCGATTTCGCCGAGTACACTGCTGCAAATCGTTTGAGGTAATTCGCCATCCGCTCCTCGCCGAGTTTGACGATGTCACGGCACATGTGCAACAGATGATCTATTCTCACTCCTAGCTTAGAACGTATCTGGTCTTCCATGGGCGAGAAGATATCGGTTACGATCCTAACAATCTGTTCGGGATAACCCCAGTTTCGAACAGCTTGAGTGTGTACTCTCATGCTCTCGAGAAGGAAAGCTTTTCTAAGAGCGATAGGATCGGTATTCGACGAAACGGTATCGAGACGTTTCATGCTAAATGCATGCTCCACATCCGTGACTAGCTCACGTATCTTGGATTGGCTCGGACCTAGGACAGGTCTATACTCAAAGTCGTCTCGATTGAACCGTAGGACAAGAGCCTGGAGAAGTTCCACATGGTGCTGCAAGACCGGATTTTCTCTTGTCGGTTCTGGGTCACGACCGTTGATGGACGTAAGTCCGTAGAGTGAGAATACGGACAATAGTTGTACAGGGTCGATCGTCCGGAGGTGCTCCTGGAGTTTCTCGAGAGAGTCGGCAAAGGTCGTCTTCGAAGACTGTGCCATTCCCTTGATGACCTGTATCCGATCAGTTTCCGACAGGTGAGACAAAGGGGAAGGTGCCTTAACGTAGCGGAAACTCAATGACGCTCGATCTCGCGGGCGTTGCCCACGTTTTCCCTGGGACTTCTTCCTCCGGCGTTGCTTGCCCATGGGTGTCCTCCTGACAGTTGGACGGCGGAGTGCTGGGATCGCCTTCACAGTCCTTCGGGCCCGCCATTTCTTAAGTGCATTGTATTTATTCATGCAATATCAGTCAAGCAGGCATGGCTTATCGCGCACCATCTAATAGTCATGATTTCGGGCCGGGCTAACAGGACAGTCTACCGGGGCGCCCGCCATGTCAAGCCTCGCCGCTTGGCGGCGACGGTGCGTAGCACCGCTGCGGGCTTGACATGGCTAGGGGCGCCCCGGTGCATAATCACTCAGCCCCGGCCCGGTCTGGCTGGGAGTCCCACGCCTGGCCCCTTGTCTCCCCAGCCTTAGAGCCTCACGCGCCCACGATTTTCGCCCCGTCCCGCCAACCAGGCCCACGGTCTAGACCAACTGGCGCAAGACTTCCAACCCTACGCGCACACTCCTTTATCTCTGCGTACCCGCTAGGGGAAGCTTCAAGTCCGGATGATCCACGTCTGCTGCCACCGCTTCCACGCCCTGTGCCGCAACGGTTCGCGGCTCTCTGGTGGACTGCCAGAGCCCAATGCGTCTGCCCCCAACCCCTGCAGCCGTAGGCTTCGCGGCCACTCGGTGGCCGCATCTATCCTGCGACCCGCTGGGGGAGCAGTGAACTCGCTTGCTCGAGAGAGGCTTCTTTCAGTCTGAACTGTTCTGCATTCTCTCGATATGGTACGGTAGAGGAGATCTGTCCACCTGGGGGAAGCTGTATGCGAATCATGTGGTGCTGGCGGTGCCGGCAAGAGATGCCCATGCTCGACGAAGACGAGTATCAGCTGATCGCCCGCACTTACCATGAGTGTGCGACAGCGCCGAAGCGGTCTGGCATGACCGTGGAGGAGCTGTTCAGACCGGTCGTCCTCGAGTATCAGCGCATCACTGGTGTGGGCGATGTTCACCACAACGCGGTGATGCACCACCGGGCAGCGTTGTATGGCGATCCTTGTGCTCGGTGCGGCAAGCCACTCAGAACCCCCGGTGCCATGACCTGTGCTGCCTGTGGATGGCGAAAGGAGTAAGGGCGATATGGGTGATAAGGTCCGACTGGAGTTGACTCCCGACGAAGCGCTAGTCCTGTTCGAGCTCCTCTCCCGCTACTCGGACACAGACACGTTCACCATCGAAGATCAGGCCGAACAGCGGGCTCTCTGGGACCTTTGCTGTCTGCTGGAGCGTGAGCTGGCCGAACCGTTCCGCCCCGACTACATACAGTTGCTTCAAGAAGCCCGCGACAGGCTTCGGGACCCAAAGGAGTGACCTGCCCGCACCTACACAAGCAGCCCCCGGGAGTAACCGGAGGGCTGCTTTTCCTTTGCCTTCCCTCCCCCGGTGGCCGTGGTATGACATTTTTCGACGGCAGGAGATACAGCGCCCCACAACAGGGCCGGCGGCCCCATCCCCCGAAGACGGGAAAGAAGGACAGCCCTGCGTGGGTTGTCCGGCAAGACCGGGCGCATAGAAGTCCGACAGGGGGTGACCATCGTGACCAGGAAGCGGCAGCTGAATACCGAGTGGAACGTGATCCTGGTCCCGGACGGCACCCTGGAGGAGGCAGAAGCGGCCGCCAGCCGGGCCCGTCGACTGGTAGCCCAATGGATCTTAAGAAACTCCCGAAACGAAAAAGGAAATGGCGGGAAAAATAGAGAACAAGATCCTATCACGTGAGTTCCGGGGGTCGAAGCGTTTGACTAGAGCAGCGATCTATGTGCGAGTATCAACGGAGGACCAGGCCAAGCATGGCTACAGCCTGGGCAATCAGCTAGAAGCGTGTCGGGCCAAGGCCCTGAGCCTGGGTGCCAGGCAGGTGGTGGAGTACGCTGACGAAGGGGTCAGCGGCGCCCTGCTGCAGCGCCCCGGGCTTTCTGCATTGCGGGAGGCCCTCAAGGCGGGGACCATCGATATGGTGGTGGTCCTGGACCCGGACCGGCTGGCCCGCAACCTGTCGCATCAGCTCCTGATCACCGAGGAGATTGAGAAGGCGAAGGCCAGGCTGGAGTTTGTCAACTTCGAGTGGCGCAACACGGCGGAGGGGCAGCTCTTCTATGCGGTCCGGGGCGCCATCGCACAGTTTGAGAAGGAGAAGATCAAGGAGCGGACCAGCCGGGGCCGGCAGCAGAAGGCAAAGACCGGCAAGCTGCCCCTGGCCTTCAAGCCCTACGGGTACGACTACGACCCGGAAACCTCGCTCCTGGTGGTCAATCAGGAGGAGGCCCAGGTCGTCAAGGATATCTTCCGCTGGCTGCTGGAGGAGGGGGAAGGCCCTAACGGGATTGCCCGGCGCCTCAACGGGATCGGCATTCCCGCCAAGAAGGGCGGCCAGTGGCACCGCAACGTGGTCCGGCAGATCCTCCTCAACCCGGTCTACACCGGCACCTTCTACGCCAACCGCTTCGATACAACGGGGATGGGGCTGAACCGCCACCGGGGGAAGGAGGAGCGGGTCGCCGCCAGCAGCCGACCCCAGGAAGAGTGGATCGCCATCGATGTACCGACAATCATCGACGAGGGGGTCTTCCACCAGGCACAGAAGCTCCTGGAGCGCGCCAGGAGGCTTTGGGCGGGTACCCCTAGGGCTAAGTACCTCCTCTCCGGTCTGGTGGTCTGTGGGGTCTGTCAGATGAGCATGAGCGGCCACAACCTGACGGAGTGGGGGAAGAAGCGACGGGTCTACACCTGCAGGCGGGGCTACCAGGGCGCCCCCGGTGGAGCGTGCGGCACCAAGGTGGATGCGGCCTCCATCGAAAAGGTGGTCTGGGACCGGCTGCTGGATTGGCTGCACAATCCCGATGAGCTCCGGGCCGAGGTGGAACAGGGGACCGACACCGCCGCCATCCAACGCGAACTGAATGACCTGGAGCAGGGGCTCGCCCAGATCACGAAGGGCAGGACCAACATGCTCCGAGTCCTGGAGCAAGGCTCCGTGACCGCCGACGACATGCTGGATGCGCTCAACCGGCTGAAGGAGCGGGAGCAGGAGCTGAAGGCCCGGCAGAACGACCTGACCCAGATCCTCGCCCAGGGCAACGTCAGCGAGGCGGAGATGCAGGCCTGGCGGCGGATTGCCAAGGAGTGGCTTGACCGCATCGATCAGATGGATTCGGAGGAGCGGAAGCACTTAGTCCGGACCCTAATCACTCGGGTCATCGCCAAGGAGAACACGCTGACGGTCCTGGCCCGCTGGCCCGCTCTGTTCAAGGCTTTCAGCGATTCCGCCACAAGCGCACCCGATTGCAATCGAGAACGAGATCTTAATGCACCTGCGTTCGTTGAAGCGGGTGCGGGGCGAAGTCTCGCTCTACGATCCGATCGGCGTGGATCGGGAGGGTAACGAGATCACCCTGGTTGATTGCGGCATGACACCTAGCCTCTCTCCCGGGGCCATCCCCATGAGGTACCAAGCAAGAGGAGGTGCACACGGTTGCCTGAGACCGATTCCCGAGGCCGACGAGAGCAACAAGAACGGGGACTCATGGAGGCCATGGAGCTGGCGGTCGGCGACCTCACCGCCCACGGCAGCTTCAGCGAGGCCCGCACCGATGGGAACACGCTCCTGGTCAGGGCCGGGAAGCACAGCTTTCTCATCAGGAACAAGGTCGCCGTGGGGCCGCCGGGCAATCGCGAGCAGGTGCTTGACCGCTATGCCGCAATGGTGGTGCGAAACTTGGTAGGCCGGGTGGGTACAAAGGGAGAGGGCGGCGGGTAAGACCACTGCCCTCTCCTTTTTTGTGGCTGATGGCGGGAGATGGGGAATCTACCCCATCTGCTCTGCATGGGGAATTCGCCGGATGTGGGTCTGCGCCGGCCGCGGTAGCATGGGAGGCAGAAGATGGGGCCAGGGGGATCGAGACGAGGAGGAGAGCCTGAGATGACAAGCGGCATGCGCACGTTCCTAACGGTCTGGGTTGGGCAGTTGGTCTCGCTGTTTGGTTCCCAGTTGTCTGGCTTTGGTCTGGGGGTCTGGGTCTACATGGAGACGGGCTCCACAACCCGCTTCGCCCTGATTTCACTGGCCACGACGGTACCGGGCATCCTGCTCTCCCCGATCGCCGGGGCGCTGGTCGACCGCTGGGACCGGCGTCGGGCTATGATCCTGGCCGATGTCGGGGCCGGGTGCTCCACGGCCATCATCGCCCTGCTGCTGATCACGGGCCGGCTTGAGATGTGGCACATCTACCCGCTGGTGACGCTGAGTTCTGCGTTCAGCGCCTTCCAGTGGCCGGCCTACACGGCTGCCACGACCCTGCTCGTTCCCAAGGCGCAGTACGGGCGAGCTTCGGGTCTCACGCAAATGGCCCAGGCGATCTCCCAGATCGCAGGCCCGGTCAGTGCCGGTGTGCTGATGAGCTTGGTGGGGCTTCGGGGCGTCCTCCTGATGGATGTAGTCTCCTTTCTCGTGGCGGTAGGCACCCTGATGCTGGTTCGCTTTCCCCGTCCAACGGAGTCGGTGGAGGGCCAGGCGGCCCGCGGCTCCCTGTGGAAGGAGGCGGCCTTCGGATGGTCCTATGTCCGGTCCCGACCCGGGCTATTCGGCCTGCTGCTCTTCTTTGCCATCTCGAACCTGACGATCCAGATCGTAGCGGTCCTCTTCACCCCGCTGGTCCTGGGGTTTGCCTCCGAATCGGTCCTCGGCACCCTGCTCTCCGTTGGCGGTCTCGGCATGCTGGCGGGCACGCTGGTCATGAGCGCCTGGGGCGGTCCCAAGCGAAAGGTCTATGGGGTCCTGCTCTTCGGGCTGGCGGAGGGACTGGTTCTGTTGATGGGCGGCCTGCCGACCACTGTGCTGGTCCTGGGTGCGGCGATTGGCTCCTACTTCTTCTGCTTTCCCATCGTGACAGGATGCAGTCAGGCGATCTGGCAGGCGAAGGTTCCGGCGGACATTCAGGGGCGCGTCTTTGCCATCCGCCGGATGATCACCTGGTCGGTCATGCCGATTGCCTATCTCGCCGCCGGTCCCCTGGCGGACGGCATCTTTGAGCCACTCATGGCCGCAGATGGGCCTCTGGCCGGCAGCATCGGCAGTATCATTGGCACCGGGCCCGGTCGGGGAATCGGCCTGCTCTACTTCCTCCTGGGCGCCGTCAAGATTCTGCTCGTGCTCTGGGCGTACCTGTACCGGCCCGTTCGCACGGTGGATGAAGCGCTGCCGGACTCCGCTGCTCCGACGGGCATCACCGCCCCGCAAGGTGAGATGGCCTGATCGCGAGTCTTGCTCATGCTCGGCATGCTTCGGTGAGTTGTAGTGAGTTGTAGTGAGTTTTTATGCGGATGGATCGGGTCCGTCATGCAACCGCCTGCTCTCGGATGCCCAAACCGCTGGAAGGATGAGGAGTTGGAGAGCTGGCTCGCAAAGGGGTCCAAAGCGGGCCTGAATACCGCATTCACGGACCGAATCGGCCAGACCGGGGCTCGGCGGCGGTATCCGAGCCCGGAGATGCTACTGGCAAGCTGTTTCTCGCCTGCGCGGTGATCGTGCGGGAGTACGCGTGAACAGAGTGGTTAACGAGTTCTCAGTGAGTTGCTGTGAGTCGTAGTGACTTGCTGCCGAGTTCCTGCGGGTCCGAACGGCCGCTAGCGCGCTGCGTGAAGTCCTTATGGCACCACTCCCGGTGCTCATCGTGCGTGCCTCCGCCATGCCTGCGCTGCGAGCGATCGCCAACTCTCCCAGCGGTCCTCTGTAGACCTCGAAGTGCCAAAGCGAGCTTACTCTGCCACCGGCTTGAACTGGCGCAATAGGGCCGCCGAGTGCGGAGACCCCGAGTGAGGGTGACGGGTAGATTCGAGGGTACATGAAGGAGGTCTCGGCACTGAATTCGAATCCAGTGAGGGTAGCGATCACGCGCCTCATCTTCACGGTAAGCAGCCCATCACCAGTGGCGGGCCCGTGGGGGGAACGGATTATGCGGTGGATATCGGTGCCTCTGGCGACACGCCAAGTCCCCTGGGAGGTGGCATGTGCGGCATGAGCCGTATTGGGCGTTTGGAGGGATTCGCATCACCATGGCAAGCTGCGGCTTCACCCGGTCTGGTGGAAAACATGCGATAGTAGTATGCGCATTGCTGGGGGTTCTGATCGTGGGCGGGTGCTCCACGGGCCATGGCCCAGCCGGAGAGACGGTTACCGAGGTGCCGCCAGTAAGTCCGACCACTGGAGATGCCGTTCCGAAACAGGCGGAGCCACCTGCGCCAGCACGTGACGTAACTGGCACCGGAACGGAGCCAAGCAGCGCGGCCGACAGTAACTCGTCTCTTTCCTCTGAGGTAAAGGAGCCGCCGCAGGTGAGCCTTTATCCGCTCGATAAGCGTGTGGGAATCCCTGTGGTCGATCACGTGATCGATGCTGTCATGGAGAAGGATGCCGATGCACTATTGGCTATGGTTAGGCTTACCGATGTCCCCTGCAGCGAGACCAGTGGTGACAACATGGACAGTCTGCCCAAGTGCCCGGCTGGTACGTCATCCGGCACAAAGGTGCCGGTGATCTACGAACTATCCTGCAATGCCCGCTACATCTCATCGGTGGAACTGCTTCGCCGGGTCATGGACAACGTTGTCAACATGGACCCGCACCTCTTTGCAGTATACGAGGACCGTCCGCTTTACGATGATGCAGATGCTTATGTATTGGCATTCGCCTCCCCATCAGAGGTAACCTATCCAGAGGCGTTGTACGTATCCCGCGATGGGGAGATCGTCATGCTACGCTCCGCTTGCGGCTTTGATCCCATGCGGCTCGTTTCGGCTGATACCCCCTTCATCCTTGCCCCGTTGGATCAGAAATAACCTAACGCTGCCCTCTCGACTTAGAACGCCCAGGAGATATCGACCAAGACCGGATGGTTCCCCTTTGGCTTGCAGATCATGACCCGCTCCGAGATCACCATGCGGATCAACTGCCGCTTCTCCCAGGGCTGCAGGGTATGCCAGCGCTGGGTTGCATCCAAAGAGTTGAGGGTGGCGCGAAGCGCCCGCAGCTTGAGATCCACCTCGCCCAACCGGGCCTCAACCGCCTGGACCTGGGCCAGCTTCGCCTGCTGGTCGGCATCCACCGACTCGAGCAACTCCCGCAGGTCCTCCAGGCTCACCTTGCCCGACCGGGCGCCCCGCAGGAGGCCCAGCCGCTCATCTTCCAGCCGCTTCAGCTCCCGCTCCGCCTCCGCCAGCGTCCCCGCCAGCGCGCTCCGCTCCAGGTCCACCGCCTCCAGGCCCGCCACGAACCGGTCCTCCCGTACCGCCTTCAGGCCAAAGAGGTTGAGGAACAGGGCCTCGATGATCGCCTCGACCGCCGACGCCGGGATATGCCCATTCTCCTGGCAGGTCCCCTGCCGGCTCTTGTGGCAGATGTAGTGGCGGTATTCGACTCCCCGCTCCCGGTTCCGCCTGCCCATCTGGACCTTGTGGACCAGGGCCCCGCCGCAGCTGCACTGGGCCAGACCGACGAGGAGGTAGGGGCTCGAGATCCCGCGGCTGCCCATCGACTCGCGCTGCCACAGCTTCTCTCGCAAGCGTGCCTGCACCGCCTCGAAGACCGACTCCGAGATGAGCGGCGTGACCGCATCGGTCTTGCCCTGGAACTTGGGCGTCTCGTGGTGGACCCGTACCCGCTTCTTGCGCGGCTGCCGGGCCGCCAGGGTGCAGGCCGCCGTCGTGCTCACCGGCTCAAGCGAGGCCGCTTCCCGGTCGTCCAGCGGCTTCAGCGAGGTCCGGCCGTAGACCGCCTCCCCGATGTACGCCCGATTCTTCAGCACCCAGAGCACCGCCCGCACCGACCACTGCTTGCCCCGAGGCGAGGGGATCCCCTCGGCGTTCAGCATCCGGCAGATCTGGTTCGCCGAGTGGCCCTCGCAGGCCCACTGGAACATCCGGCGGACCTGGTTGGCATGCTCCGGGTGCTCGATCCACTTGCCCTTCTCGGTCGGATGCAGCATCAACCCGTAAGCGGGTGTGGCGTGCATCTGCTCGCCGCTCTTGATCTTCTTCTCCTTGCCGCCCTGGGTCCGGTCCCGGATCTGCGCCCGCTCGTAGTCGGCGAACATGGCGAGAATGCCGAAGATCATGCGGCCCAGGTCGGTCTGCGTATCGATCGGCTCCCGGGCGCTTTTTAGATGGCAGAGCTCCTTCCACTCCCGGAGGACCAGCTCGACCGCATCCACGATGTTGCGCGAGAGCCGGTCGATCTTTAGAACGACGACGCAGTCCACATCGCCACGTTTTACCCTCTGCCGGAGCTTCTTGATGCCCGGGCGATCGAGTGAACCGCCGGAGTAGCCGTCATCCACATAGATCAGGTCTTCCCGGACCTGCCAGCCCTGGCTCCTGAGATAGAACTCGCAGGCCTCCCGCTGGACTTCGAGGGTCGTGCCGGTCGCCTGGTCATCGGTCGACCAGCGAATGTAGATCGCCACATGGTCGGGCCGGATCGGCTTGACCGCCTCGGTGCCCATGCCCACAGTGCCTCACTCCTCTCACCGTGGCCGCGTCTAATCGTATGAGCGGTGCTAAGGAGTAATCCACCCTGATCGATGTCTTGGGCTCCGATCCCGACATCGTGCCCGACCTCGTGGGCAAGCGGCTCGATGAGTCGAAGCTGCGGGAGAAGCTGAAGAAGCTGGGCGGCAAGGAGCGGCAGGTGTTGGAGCTGCGCTACGGCATCGCCGGTGGGCCGCGGAAGACCCAGCGGGAGATCGCCCGGATGCTCGGCATCTCCCGCAGCTATGTGAGCCGCATCGAGAAGAAGGCGGTCCTGAAACTCTGTCGTGAACTCTTTGAGGAAGGGTATACGGGATAGTGGCTAAACCGGCGGGCAGGGCTCGCCGGTTCTTTGCGCGCGGTTCGCGTCGAACGATTTCTATCCGGAAGCTTACGAAAACCCGTTGACCGATCCTCTACTGTGTCAGTATAGTGCAGGTAGACAAACTTAGCAGATATGTTAATTTATTCGGGACCGGAAGGAAGATGAGCGGGATCGGGTGGGGAAGGAGACGGCGCTTATGCGATGGGATGGGAAGCCTCTGAACCGGGGGATGAGGGGTTCCAGCGTGGGGGAGCTCCAGGAGAGCCTGATCCGGCTTGGGTACCGGATCGACCCGCACGAGGCGGAGCGGCGGGTCTTCGGTGAGTCCACAGCAGCCGCGCTCCGCCAGTTCCAGGTGGAGCAGAACCAGCGGCGTGGCCCGGGCTCCGAGCCCCTGCCTGAGACGGGTGAGTTAGATGAGCGGACCGCCGAGGCGTTGGGTGCGGCCGACCGGCCGGTCATCCGGCGGGCCGCCGCACCGCGGGCCGGGGAGAGCCCATCCACCTATACGGTGACAGGCCAGGTGGAGCGGCAGGGCAGGCCTCTGGCCGGGGTGACCGTCCGTGCGGTCCACGTGGGCGTGCGCAAGGAGAGCGTGCTGGGCGAGGCGGTGACCGACACCGAGGGGGCCTACGCGATCAGCTACTCCCCACCCGGTGGGAAGCGGCCCCGAGTCAACCTGCAGATCGCCGTCATGGAGGGGGAGACCGCTCTCGTCACCTCCGCCGTGGTGATCAACGCGGCGCCGGACGAAGTGATCAACCTCGTCGCCCCCGAACAGGCCGAGGAGCCATCCGCCTTCGAGCGGCTGGAGGCCCTCGTCGCCCCCCATCTGGATGGGGTCTCCCCGGCTGATCTGACCGAATCCGAGCAGCGGATCCTGGCCGCCGAGCTTGATATGGAGCAGGGCCACCTGGAGCTGTTTGGCCAGGCGCACAGGCTGGCAGCAGCCCACGGAGCGATCCCGGCTGCTGCGTACTACGGCCTGCTGGTCAGGGGCCTCCCGGCCGATCTGCGCTACCTGGCCGCGACCGATCCAGGGGAGCTGAAGTCCGCTCTGGAGGTGGCGGCCGATGAGCGGGTGATCCCGGCGAGCCTGAAGGAGAGTGCGGCCGCCCTGGCCGGCGAGTTGGAGAGCCTGAGCCGCACCCACCGGACGGAGGCCCTTCAGCGGGTCCTGGAGACCTCCCCGGCCAACCTGCCCGAGGCGCTCCGGCAGCGGTTCACGGAGAAGCACGTGCGCCACAAGGGGCCGGAGGAGCAGCTCTGGCAGGAGCTCCAGGAGGACCCGGAGTTCACGCCCGAGCGCATCGGTGAGCTTCGCTACACCATGAAGCTGAGCCGGCTCGTCGAGGGGAACCTCCCCCTGCTGGGGGCCATGCAGAAGCACCGGGTGGCGGGTGAGCATCCGGTCCACGGTCTGGCTGCCCTGGACCGGGCGGGCTGGCGCAAGCTGGTTCAGGAGAGTCTGGCCCAGGGCGGCACCCTGCCCCCCGGGCCCGAGGGCGAGACGGACGAGCAGCGGGTCGAAGCCTATGCCGACCGCCTGGCCGAGTCGGTGGAGCACGCCTATCCCCTGGAGTTTATCCGGGCAGGCCTGAAGCGGGAGCTGAAGGCCCACGGAAGCAAGAAGAAGTCCGGCGCTGCCAAGCTGCGCAATCCGTCCCGCGGCAGGCTGGTCGAGCTCCTGGCGCAGACCCCCGACCTGGACCTCGGCCGGCATGTGGTCGAGACCTACCTGCACGAGCGGCAGCCGGAGGCCTGGAAGGCGCTGGACGATGCCGGTAAGCAAGGCGTACTCGGCCACCTCAAGGCGCTCCAGCGGGTCTGGCAGGTCGCGCCCCGCTACGGGCAGATGAGCGTGCTCCTCGGCGATGGGCTCGACTCAGCCCTCCGGATTGGCGGCACCAGCGAGGCCGCCTTTGCGGCTCATTACGGCGCGACGCTGGGCAGCGAGCACGAGGCGGTGCGCATCCACCGGCGAGCCAAGCATGTGGAGGCCACCACCGCCCACCTGGTCACCACCACCTACCAGCTGGCCAACGATGTGACCCCCCTGGCCATGCAGTCGCTGGAGGGGGAGTCCCTGACCAAGCAGATGCCCTCCTGGTCCTCTCTCTTCGGTCGGGTGGATCTCTGCGACTGCGCCCACTGCCGGTCGGTCTACAGCCCGGCCGCCTACCTGGTCGATCTGTTCCAGTTCCTCAACCCCAGCAGCCCCGCGGCCATCAAGCCGATTGAGACCTTGCGGCAGCGCCGCCCCGACCTGGAGCAGCTCCTGCTGACCTGTGAGAACACGAATACCACCCTGCCCTACGTCGACCTGATCAACGAGGTGCTGGAGAGCTATATCGCCCACGGTCAAACCCGGGTCAACAACACCTCCCCGACAGCGACGCCAGAGGCGCTCTCGGTCAACCGGGAGTACGATGCCGCCTGGGAGTCGACCTCGCAGGCGGCCTACAATGAACTGGCCAACGCCATCTACCCGTTCTCCCTGCCCTTCGACCGGTCGCTGGAGACGGTGCGCGCCTATCTGGACCACCTCGGCAGCAGCCGCTACGAGTTGCTGGAGACCTTCCCCGGCGCCCAGCCCGACGCCCTGGTGGCCGAGCAGCTCCGCCTCACGCCCCAGGAGTTGCAGATCATCAACGGTGACCTTCCCCGGTATATCCGCGACTATTACGGCTACACCGGCGACCCGGTGATCACCCCCGGCCTGCGGGGCCTGTACAGCAACTACGTCGATCCCCAGGTGCCCAATGTGATCCGGATCGACCCGAAGATCGACTTCAACTGGCACTCGGGCACCCCGATCCCCGGGATCCGGTCCGATCAGATCATGGTCTCGTGGTTCGGCCACCTCAAGCCACCTGTCACCGACACCTATACCCTCCATATCACATCCGATGATGGTGTTCGGGTCTTCCTCAACGGCGTGAAGATCATCGATGCCTGGTACGACCAGGGACCCACCAAGCACTCCAGCGAGCCGATCGCACTGGAGGCTGGGGGGGCGTATGAGATCGGCATCCACTACTACGAGAACACCGGTTCGGCTGTCTGCCGCCTGGAGTGGAGCCGTGCCGGGGACCCGGTGGAGAGCGTCATCCCGACCAGCGCCTTGCAGGTACCGCTCTCCTGGGATCTCCATCTCGCACAGGTGCCGGAGTTCCTTCGCCGGACCGGCCTGACCTTCGAGGAGTTGCTGGAGCTGCTGGCCACCCGGTTCATCAACCCGGTACCCGCCGCCCCGGCTCTGCGCCTGCAAGTACTGGGCGATGTCTGCGATCTCCAGACCACCATGCTCCAGGGGCTGAATGACTCGGACTACGCCGCCCTTAAGCGGGTGCTGCGGTTCGTGCGCCTCTGGCGGAAGGTGGGCGGCAGCATGGCCGACCTGGACCGGGCGCTGACCGCCTTTGGCGACACCCCTGACTTCCTGGCGCGATATGTACAACTGCGGCAGGTGCAGAAGAAGCTGAAGGAGAGGGCGAAGGCAGCGCTCTCCGATGCCGAACTGCTCTCCTTCTGGAACAGGTTGGACCCGACCCTCTACCTGTCGCTCTTCCAGAACAAGGCCGTCTTCCAGCCGCTGGACCCGGACCTGGCCCTGAACCCGTCCCAGACCCAGGTGGTGGGCACCAGCCGGACCTTGAGCGAGAAGCTGCCGGTGATCATGGCCGCCCTGCGGATCGAAGCCGCCGACCTGACCGCCATCCTTGCCGATGTAGGCCTGACCGCATCCGCCCCGCTCACCCTGGAGAACCTGTCGCTCTTGCACCGGTATGCCCTGCTGGCCCGCTCGCTGAAGCTGCGCGTGGCGGAGTTGATCGACCTGCGCATGCTGACCGGCGTCCAGCCCTTTGTGGTGGAACAGACCCAGTCCTTCGTAGACCGGGTGTTCGAGATCCGGGAGTCCGGCTTCAGCGTCGCCCGACTGAACTACCTGCTGCGCGATCTCGCCTCGCCCACCTCTGGCCTGCTGCCCGCCCCCGCGGCATGGGAGGGCCTGGCCCGAACCCTGGAGCAGGGCTTTGCCCGGATTGCCCAGGAGAACCCGATCCAGTCCGATCCGACCGGAGAGGAGTTCCAGCGGCAACTGGCCGGGGTGGTAGGATCCTCGGCTTTCACCCCCGCCGTCGGCGTGATCGAGGGGAGCCTCACCTGGACGGAGGCGGAGAAGCGGGCCTTCCTGGCTGAACATCTGCCCTTCCTTGCGACCTCTGCGGTGGAGAGCCTGGTTCAACCGCTGGGTTCCGACCCCGATGAGCTCCACGTCCGCCGCAGCCTCGTGGTCACGGCGATCGTGGAGCAGCGGGTGACCAGCGCCACCGATGCGCTGATCGTCCAGAGCCTCGGCCAGGCGCTGGACCTGACCCCTGACATGGTCGATCTGCTGCTCCGAAAGGGGCTGTCCAGCCTGAGCGATGCCGGGCAGCCGGCGCTGCGGGACTTCAAGACCACGAGCAGCGAGGCGCTCCGGCTCCCCTACACCCGGCTGCACAAGGCGGCCATGCTGGTCCGGCTCTTCGACCTGACCCTGGCGGAACTCTCCTACCTGCTGGATCATCCTGCGGACTTCGGCAATTTGAACCTGAACCTCCCGATGGGGGCCCATCCGGACGAGGGGCAGATGACTCTCCTGATGGCCCAGTGGGAGCACCTGCGCCGTTACGTCTCCCTGGCCCGGCAACTGCCTGCGGGCACCAAGACGCTGCTCGACCTCTTCGCGGCAGCCGGCAGCGGTGCATCGCTGGAGACCGTGCTCTGGACGATCTCCGCCGCGACGGGCTGGAGCTATGAGGAGGCGGCGTCAGCACGCTCTGCCCTGTGGCTCTCCGCCTCTGCCTTCGTCAACGCCGGCCCGCTCGGCGCCATGCAGCGGATCATTCAGCTGAGCCGGAAGCTGGGGGTCAGCATCGACCTGCTCCAAGCATGGGCCGGCTCCACCCCCGATTGGGCCCAGGCCACTCGCCTGCGCGATGCGGTCAAGGCCCGCTACGACGAGGCCGGCTGGATCAGGATGGCCGCCCCCATCGCCGATGCGCTCCGGGAGCGGCAGAAGGAGAGCCTGGTCGCCTACGTGCTGCAGATGGCGCCGATCCGCAGTGGCGGCATAACCACCCCGAATCAGCTCTTCGAGTACTTCCTGATCGATGTGGAGATGTCTCCCTGCATGAAGACCTCCCGGATCAAGCAGGCGATCTCCTCCGTCCAGCTCTTCGTGCAGCGCTGCCTGCTCAACCTGGAGCCCGCCGTTCCGCCCAACGCCATTGACGGGCCGCAGTGGGAGTGGATGAAGCATTACCGCACCTGGGAAGCCAACCGGAAGGTCTTCCTCTACCCCGAGAACTGGCTGGAGCCGGAGCTGCGCGATGACAAGAGCCAGCTATTCCGGGAGCTGGAGACCGACCTGCTCCAGACCGATGTCACCCCCGAGACAGTGGAGCAGGCCTTCCGGCACTACCTGGAGAAGCTGGCGGATATCGCCCGGCTGGAGATTGTGGCCACCTACATGGAGTACGACTACCTCACCGGGACAGATAAGCTTCACGTGGTGGGCCGGACCTACAGCAACCCGCATGTCTACTACTACCGCCAACTGGTCCAGGGTGCCTGGACTGGCTGGGATAAGATCGATGTGGACATTCAGAGTGATCACGTGGTCCTGGTGCTCTCCTCCAACCGGCTCTTCCTGCTCTGGCCGCTTTTTGAGCGGGTCGCTCTGCCGGAGGATAACCTCGGCCTGTCCCAGGGCAGCGCCCCCCGGGAGCGGTGGGAGATCAAGGTGGCCTGGAGTCAGTACCAGCAGGGGCGTTGGACGCCGAAGCGGACCCTGCCCAAGGCGCTGCGGACCAGACCCATCGACTCCTGGGCGCCCTGGCGGGAGAAGCGCCGAATCATGCTGCAGGTCTTGGGCTACTGGTCTTACAACCTGGACGCCTTCAGCCTGGACGTGGCCGGTTGGCCCTATGGCACGATCAACACCACGGGCTGGTCCATGGTGGAGGCGTTGGGGCGATTCACGGTGAGAAGCTTCCCCTATTCGGCCGAGCCATACGCCCATCCCTACACGATCTATTGGAGCTGGCGCCTGCCGCTCCGGACCCAGTTTGACAGCAACCAGTATGAGGCGGTGTCGGTCTCCGGGTACCCCAATCAGCTCGCCTTCCTCTACTACACCTACTCCTACTCCACCATCGAGGTGCTTCTCAACAACTGGTGGGATCCGTACCGGCTGGTGCCGGTCAGCGTCAACAACTTCAGCCTGCCGCAGAAGTTCTTCTTCTTCCAGGATCCCTCCCGGACCTATCTGGTCCAGCAGCGGACGGAGGGCTGGTCGCTCCTCTACCAGTTTCACAGCCATTACCACCCGTACACGCGTGAGTTCCTCAGCCGCCTCAACTCCGGTGGGCTGAACGGCCTGCTCGCCCTCTCCACCCAGAAGCTGGGCGAGCTTGATACCGGCAGCCAGTTCGTGACCAACTTCTCGCCTACCGCCCTGGTCCACAGCAGTTACCCCACGGAGAAGGTGGAGTTCCAGCCGGAGGAGTCCTACGGCCTATACAACAGTGAGCTCTTCTTCCATATCCCGCTGCTGATCGCCGACCGGCTCTGCAAGGAGCAGCGGTTCGCAGAGGCCCAGCGGTGGTTCCACCACGTCTTCAACCCGACCATCGATACCGATGAGCCCTCCCCGGCCCGCTTCTGGCGGTACCTGCCCTTCCACCGGTCCAGCGCCGAGCAGCGCATTTGGACGGAGCTGGTCGCGCTGGCCGATCCTGACGGCGACCCTGCCGTGAAGGAGCGGCTGGCCAACCAGATCGCCGACTGGCAGGCGAACCCGTTCGAGCCGCACCGGATTGGACGCCTGCGGCAGAGCGCCTACCAGAAGTCGGTGCTCATGAAGTACCTGGACAACCTGATCGCCTGGGCCGACATGCTCTTCGCCCAGGACACGATCGAGTCGATCAACGAGGCGACCCAGCTCTATGTCCTGGCCGCGAATCTGCTGGGGCCGAAGCCCGAGCAGATTCCGGAGATGGTCACGCCGGTTCCCGCCAGTTACAGCCAGCTCCAGGCCAAGTGGGACGACTTCGCCAACGCCGTGGTCGATGTGCAGAACCGGTTCCCGTTTGTCATGGCGGTTCCACAGTCGGCCTCCTCTCCCAGCATGCTTGGGGTTGGCTCTCTCTACTTCGGCATCCCCCGGAACGACAAGTTGCTCCGGTACTGGGACCTCGTGGAGGACCGTCTCTTTAAGGTCCGGAACTGCCTGAATATCGAGGGGGTCGCTCGGTCGCTGGCCCTCTTCGAGCCGCCCATGGACCCGGCGCTGGCGATCAAGGCGAAGGCCGCCGGTATCGACCTGGGCAGCGCCCTGGCCGACACGGCGACCCCGCTGGGCCAGTACCGCTTCCCCTACCTGGTGCCGAAGGCGCTGGAGCTGTGCCAGGAGGTAAAGAGCATGGGCAACGCCCTGGTCAGCGCTCTGGAGAAGAAGGACGCCGAGGCGCTCTCCAACCTCCGGGCGACCCAGGAGACCGCCATGCTCCGGCTGATCCGCCAGGTGCGGGAGCGGCAGGTGGAGGAGGCAAAGGCCACCCTGGAGGGGCTGCAGAAGTCCCTGGCGGTCGTGGAGCATCGCCACAGCCACTACAAGAACATCGTCCATGTCAGCCCGCGGGAGCGGGAGCACCTCGACAGGCTGGACTCCGCCCAGAACCTGCAGACGGCGGGCCAACTGGCCGAGGTGGCCGCCTCAGCCGCCGCCATGTTCCCTGAGATGCAGATCGGTCTCTCGGGCATCTCCAGCCCGGTCCTGATCGCCGACTTCGGCGGGATCAATGTCTCGCAGGCGCTCTCTGCGGCCGGTCGTGGCCTGAACTTCCTGGCTTCGCTGGAGACCTACAAGGCGAACCGGGCATCTACCCTGGCGGGCTGGGACCGGCGCAGCGAGGAATGGAACCTGCAGGCCGACCTGGCTGCGCGGGAGATTGAGCAGATCAAAAGGCAGATCGCCGCGGCGGAGATCCGCCTGGCCATGGCGGAGCGGGAGCTCACGAACCATGACCGCCAGACCGAGAACGCCCAGGCGGTGGAGTCCTTCCTGCGGGAGAAGTACACCAACCAGGAACTCTACAGCTGGATGGTCGCACAGGTCTCCAACCTCTTCTTCCGGGTCTACCAGTTGGCCTACGACCTGGCGAAGCGGGCGGAGCGGGCCTTCCGCTTCGAGCGTGGCCTGAGCCACTCGAACTTCATTCAGTTCGGCTACTGGGACAGCCTCAGGAAGGGGCTCCTGGCAGGCGAACGGCTCCACCTCGACCTGAAGCGGATGGAACTGGCCTACCTGGAGCAATCCACCCGGGAGTACGAGCTGACCAAGCAGGTCTCGCTGGTCCTGCACGACCCCATGGCCCTGATCGCCCTGAAGGAGACCGGCCGGTGCAGGATCCACCTGCCCGAGGCGCTCTTCGACATGGACTTCCCCGGCCACTACATGCGCCGGATCAGGAGCGTCAGCCTCACGATCCCCTGCGTCACCGGTCCGTACACCGGGATCCACGCGACCCTGACGCTGGAGTCCAGCCGGATCCGGACCAGCAACGACCTGACGGAGGGCTACGCCGACCAGGGGCCTGAGGATACCCGGTTCCTGGCCGACTTCAGCGCCGTCCAGTCGATCGCCACGAGCCACGCCCAGAACGATGCCGGCCTCTTTGAACTCTCCTTCCGCGACGAGCGCTACCTGCCCTTCGAGGGGGCGGGCGCGATCTCGACCTGGCGGCTGGAGATGCCACGGAATACCAACGCCTTCGACTTTGATACGATCAGCGACGTGATCCTGAAGCTCCAGTTCACCGCCAGGGAGGGTGGGCAGGCCTTCCGGCAGGCCGCGTTTGCCGCCGCCACGTTGCCGGAGCCGCTCGCCCAGCAGACCGCTGCCAGCGCGATGGCCGCCCCCGCTCAGCAGCATCTGCGCCGGCTCTTCAGCCTGCGGCATGAGTTCCCGACCGAGTGGCATGGCTTCCTCAGCCCGGCCCCGGGCGCCGAGCAGCAGGTCATCTCCCTGGCGCTGTCGCAGGAGCGGTTCCCCTATACGTACCGGGGCCGTGCGATCGCCCTGGAGCGGGTGGAGCTCTTCCTGAAGCTGAAGGAGAGCGTGGGGTACAGCGGCGGTCCGCTCAGCCTCTATCTCTACGCCCCCAACAGCAGTACTGCCCGGGCAGTCCCCCTCTCCGCAAGCCCGGCGGTCCTGAACGGTGTGCCGGTGGGAACCACGGAGGTGACCGGCGGACTTGGTGACTGGCAGGTGGAGGTGCAGAGCGCAGAGGTGGCTACCCTGGCCCCGGAACTGAGGGTCCAGGCCGGGACGGGAATGCCCTTCCACCTGAACCCGGAGGTGATCGAGGATCTGGTGATGCTCTGCTGGTACCGGGTGAACTGAGTGCGGCTTACGCGGCGTTCTCGTGGCAGGAGAGATCGCTTACGTAGGCCCGGCGTTCGATTCGCTTGAGCCGTTCCATCGTTTGGCGAAATCCTCTGCATTCGCAGGGCCAGCATGATCCGAAAGCCCTGGGTGAGCAGGAGGGTCTCCGTGCCAGAAAGCCACGTGTCATGGTCAGGGGGAGTTGGGGAACCCCTGCTGAAGACCAAGCTCTTCGTTCCGCGGGCGCGCTACGGCACCGTCGTGCGCCCGCGGCTCTTTGCGCTCGTTGATCAGGGGCTCTCCCGCAAGCTGACGCTGATTTCGGCGCCGGCGGGCTCGGGCAAGACCACCCTGCTCAGTGAGTGGTGCCAGACCGAGACCGGGCGGGCAACGCCTGTGGCCTGGGTCTCCCTGGAGGGGGCAGATGACCACCCGCACCGCTTCTGGCGCTATCTGGTGCAGGCACTGGACAGCCTGTTGGATGGCGGCCTGGACGAGGTGATTCAGACGCTCAGCCTCCCCCAACCGGGGCCGCCGGAGCCGGTGGTCAGGCGGCTGATCAACCACCTGGCGGGGATGGAGCAGGACTCCGTGTTGGTGCTGGATGATTACCACGTTATTGGAACGGAGGAGATTCATCGATCGGTGGCGCTTCTGCTGGAGTATATGCCCCCGCAGCTTCACCTGGTGGTCGCCAGCCGCGTCGATCCGCCCCTGCCGCTTGCACGCTTACGGGTCCGCCGTGAGATGGTGGAGGTGCGCCTGGAGGAGCTGCGGTTTACCCAATCGGAGACGGCTGCCTTCTTCGGTGGTATGATGGGCCTTCAACTGACCGACCGGCAGATCACCCTGCTGGCGGGAAGGACGGAGGGGTGGGTCGCCGGGCTTCAATTGGCGGGGCTCTCGCTGGAGGGCCTCGCAGATGTCGACCGGTTTGTGGAAGCGTTCGCCGGCAGTCATCAGTATATCTTGGACTACCTGGTGGAGGAGGTACTGCAGCTTCAGACAGAGCAGGTGCAGCGTTTTCTCCTTCAGACCGCCGTGCTGGACCGGCTGAGCGGCCCCTTGTGCGACGCGGTCACCGGTGAGAACGATGGTCAGGCCGTGCTGGAGTGGCTGGAGAAGCGGAACCTGTTCGTGGTCGCCCTGGATCATCAGCGTCAGTGGTACCGGTACCACCACCTCTTTGCGGAGGCGCTGAGAGAGCGGTTGATCCGGGAGCGGCCCGCCGAGGAGGTTCGACAGCTCCACCGGGCGGCGAGCCTCTGGTACGAGGAGCAGGGGTGGACCGAGCCGGCCGTCGATCATGCGCTGGCTGCGGCGGAGTATGACCGGGCGGTCCATATGATGACGGCGGCAGCAGAAAAGATCTGGCACCGAGGCGACTCCGGGATCCTTATGGGTTGGCTGGAGAGGCTTCCGGACGGACTGGTCCGCTCCCGGCCCGAACTCTCCTTTTCCATTGCCTGGGCCTGTATGACGTCGGGGCGACCGGATCTCGCCGAGTCGTTCCTCCAGTCGGCAGAGGGAGCACTGGCCGGCCGGGGCCCTGAGGAGCATAGACTCCTGGGCAGGATTCTGGCGACCCGGGCACAGACGGCACGGATTGAGCTGCGGCTTTCCGCATCGGTCGAGAACTCCTTGCGGGCGCTGGACTTGTTGCCCGTCACCGACCTGGACTGGCGTGGCTGGGCGGTGCTGAGTCTGGGCGCCGTCCGCCAGTGGGAAGGGAACCTGAGCGAGGCGCTGGAGCGGTATAGCGAGGCGAGGCGCCTCTTCCGGGAGGCTGGAGATCTCTACGGCTTCCTGCGGGCGACCGTCTGGTACGCGGAGGTCCTCGCAGTGGCGGGCCGGCTCCCTGAGGCCCTGGCGGAGGCAGAGGCCGCCCTGATCCTGGCGGAGGCGCAGGTCGGGGCGAGCGAGCCGGTGATCAGCCTGGCCCACCTGGGCGTCGGGGAGATGCTCTACGAGCGGTTCGACCTGGATGGCGCCGAGCAGCATCTGCTTCGCTCTCTTGAGTTGAGCCGGGCCGGCGGACTGCTGGATGTCGTCTGGCTGGCCTATCTCCCGCTGGCCCTGGTCAAGCAGGGGAAGGGGGAGAACGGGGCTGCACTCGCCTGCCTGGATGCGGCGGACCAGCTCGCCCCACGGGTGCCCTGGGCCATCGCCATGAGCGCGGTGGTCCGGGCAAGGCTGCTGCAACGGCAGGGGAGTCCTGGTCCTGCGGCACGGCTCATGCCGCAGGTGGAGAGCCTGGCGCGGGAGGAGGTCACCCCTTATCATCGGTCCGCTTGGACTCTGGCCGCCTGGAAGCTGGGGCACGGGTTCGGCGAGGAGGCGTTGGCCCTCCTGGAAGGGGGGGCCGGCCGGGTCGAGGGGGACTCGGTCCGCTTCCTGGCCCTGCGTGCGCTGGCCCATGGGGCGTGTGGCCAGACCGAACGGGCCCTGGCTGTCCTGGAGCGGGCACTGGTTGTCGCCGTCCCGAGCGGGAGCGTGGCGCCCTTTATGGAACTGGACCAGCCGATGGCCGGCCTGCTGGCCCTGGGGGCTGCTCGCTGGCGGGGACCGGTGGCGGACTTCACCGGCCAGGTGCTGGAGCGCGTCGGGGTGAGCAGAACCACCGCTCCCCGATCTCCCCGACCTATGCAATCGGAGCTGGCTGTGCGCCTTGTGGAGCCGCCCAGCGAGCGGGAACTGGAGGTGTTGGCTCTGCTGGCGGAGGGCGCCTCCAATGAGATGATCGCCCAGCTGAGATGATCGCCCAGCGACTCTTCATTAGCCTGCACACGGCGAAGAAGTACGTGGCGAACATTCTGGGCAAGCTGGAGGCCGCCAACCGGACCCAAGCGGTTGCGAAGGCACGGGAACTGGGGCTGCTCGGGTAGCGGTGCAGGGATGGGCTGATCATAGCAGGCCCCAGGCGGAGGGGCAGTAGCCGAAAGAGTAAGCGGAGCCGGTGGAGCGGGTGCTCTCCCGGCTCTTTCCCTTGCTGAGGAGATTACTCTTTGGAGTGACGATTGCGGGCGGGGGGACCGGTAGACTCAAACCTGCATCGCCCCGGTGATTCTGTGAAGGTGAGAGGTGAGATCGTGGTCGTGATCATGTTATTGCATCGTTTCGTGCTGTTTTTCGCCTGGCAGGCGCTGATCGCCGGTCTGTATCTCGTGGCCGGCGACCCCAGCCCCTGGTCCGCCTCGGTGGCGTGGTGGCCCGTGACCATCACGCTTACGAACGTTGTCTCGTTTCTGCTCCAGCGCAGGCTCGCGGCCCGGGAAGGGCTGAGCTGGTCCGAGTTGATCGGCGCCGACTTCCGCCGTGAGCACTTGGGCGGGGATCTGCTGGCTCTTCTGGGTGTCCTGCTCCTGTGCCTGCCAGTGGCCATGATCCCGAATGACGGCCTGGCCGAGCTTCTGTTGGGCAGCCCGGAGGCGGCGCGGGAGCTCTTCATTCGGCCGCTGCCCGCCGGCGTCGCCCTGGTCAGCTTGCTCCTCTTCCCGGTGACGCAAGGGCTCGCAGAACTGCCCACCTACTTCGCCTATGCGATGCCCCGGCTGGAGGCCCGCTGGTCCAGTCCGGGTCGGGCCATGCTCGCCGCTGCCTTCTGGCTGGGCGCGCAGCATGTGACCGTCCCCTTCATTCCCGATCTGCGGTTCGTGCTCTGGCGCCTCGGCATGTTTCTCCCGTTTGCGCTCCTGCTGGGGTGGGTCTTGCAGCGGCGCCCCCGGCTCCTGCCCTACCTCATGGGGATCCATGTCCTACTCGACCTGCCGCTGGCGGTCATGGTCTGGCAGGCCTCTGTAACGGGGGTGTCATAGATGCGTCCCGGTCGTGAGCCTATTCGTCCTCGTCTGACCTCCCTGATCTGGCTCTTTCCGCTGGTCTTCCTGCTTCACGACCTGGAGGAGGTGCTGACCATGGCGGGGTGGATGCAGGAGAACGCAGATCTCATGGCGCGTCTCCCGTTCACTCCCCTGGTGTCGAGCACCGCCGAGGTGGCGACTGCCGTGGCCTTCGAGCTGGTCCTTACCGTGGTGGCGTCGTACTATGGCGCCCGAACGGTGCGGGCGGGCCGGACCCACTGGTTCTTCATGGGCCTTGCGGGTGCCCTCTTTCTCAACGTCTTTACCCACCTGGCCCAGTGGCTGTATGTGGGAGCCTATGTTCCCGGCATCTGGGCGGCGCCGAGCATCCTCCTACCGTATATGATCTGGCTCGCTCACCGCCTGCGCCGGGCTGGTCTGGTCGACAGCCGACAGGCTCTGCGGAGCCTCGGTATCGCCGCTCCGGTCGGCGTGGTCACGGTCTTCACGGCCCAGTTCCTGGGTCAGTTCCTGTTCCGGTGTGAGCCATGACGTCGACAGAATCAAGGGAGAGGTGAGTGGCGTGCAGAGAGTTCGTCAGTATCGGGAGGAGCAGGCCGGGCGCATCGTGCGGGAACTGGCTGACTTCGTCCGAGTGCCCAACAACGCCTACGATGTGGAGCAGATCCAGCGCAACAGCCGGGTGCTCCGGGCGCTCATGGAAGGGCGGGGCATTCGGACAGAGCTCTGGCCGACCGCTACGGGCAAGCCGTTTGTCTACGGGGAGCTACCGGCGCCCGGGGCGACGGAGACCGTGCTGATCTATGGGCACTATGATGGTGTGCCTGCTGAGCGGGAGAGCTGGCACTCCGATCCGTACGAGCCGGTCCTTCGGACCCATCTGCCGAGCGGATCCGAGGCGGACTGGTGCTCCTTTCCGATCCCGACCACGGGCGAGGTGGATGGGGAGTGGCGGCTGTTCGGCCGGTCGGTGGCGGACTCGAAGAACGCGATCATCGCCATGATGACGGCGCTGGATGCGCTCCGGTCCGCCGGCCTGCAGCCTGGCATCAACCTGAAGTTCCTCTTCGATGGGGAGGAGGAGGTGGAATCCCCGAGCCTCCCTGCCGTGCTGGAGCATTATCGGGAGCGGCTCTCGGCGGATGTGATGATCTCCGCCTCGGGGGAGCGGCATCAGAGCGGGCGCCCGACCGTTGAGTTCGGCATTCGCGGCATCCTCATGTTTGACGTAACGGTCTACACCTCGACGATCGCCCTGCACAGCGGGCACTTCGGCAACTTCGCCCCATCCGCCGCCTTTCGGATGGCCCACCTGCTCGCCTCCATGAAGGGGAGGGACGGCCAGGTGCTGGTCGAGGGCTTTTACGATGAGGTTGCGCCCCTCTCGGCGACCGAGCAGGAGGCGATCCGGCAGATCCCTGCGGTGGAGCAGAAGGTGCGGCAGCAGTTCGGCATCGCCCGGGCCGAGATCGAGGGCAGGCTCCTGCAGGAGCTGATTAACCTGCCGACCTTGAACATACGTGGGATCAGGAGCGGTTTTGTGGGGGAGGAGGCGCGGAACATCATCCCCCATGTGGCGGTGGCCGACTGCGATATCCGGCTCGTTCGGGCGATGGATCCGGATCGGACCCTCTCCTGCATTGCGGCGCATATTGAACGGCAGGGCTGGACGGTTCTGGACCACGAGCCCTCTCGGGAGGAGTTGCTGACCTATGGCGCCGTGGGGAGGCTGCGGAAGCGGGCGGTGGAAGAGCCGCTGGTGATCATGCCGACCGAGGGTGGCAGCCTGCCCATGTGCCTCTTTGAACAGATCGGCCTGCCGTTTGTGGGCCTGCCCACATCAAATTTCGACTGCAACCAGCACACCGATGATGAGAACCTGCAGCTCCGGTACTTGTTCGAAGCGGTGGATCTCTTCGCCTCGCTTTTCCAGGGGGGGTGACGTCCACCCCCCGTCCACCCCCCGTCCACCCCCCGCCCACCCCCCGTCCACCCCCCGTCCACCCCCCGTCCACCCCCCGTCCACCCCCCGTCCACCCCCCGTCCACCCCCCTACCGGACCCCTACCGGACCCCTACCGCACGTGCGACAACCACTCGCCGTTCCTCGACCAGCAGGAATCTCATCCCCCGTGCCGAATTGCACATACCAGTGAAATCTATGTCCTAAAGTGCAAACGTTTGCGCTTGCGTTGCGGAAAGGATGAGCACCATAGCTACCATCAAAGATGTCGCCCGGGCTGCGGGGGTGAATCCCTCGACCGTCTCCCGGGTGTTGTCCGGGTCCAGCCGCATCAGCCCCGAGACCCATGAGAAGGTACGGGCAGCCATGAAGGAACTCAATTACCATCCGAACGCCATCGCACGTAGCCTCCACGCGAAGGCGACTCGCACGGTTGGACTGATCATCGCGCGCCCAGCGGAACAGGCCTTTACCAATCCGTTCTTTCCCGAGCTGATGCGGGGCATCGCCCATGTCCTTCACGCCCAGGGCTATGATCTCATGCTGACCATGGCCGACAGCCCACAGGAGGAGCGGAGCGCATCCCTGAAGCTCCTGCGCCAGCGGCGGGTGGACGGGATCCTCCTCACCTCGGGTCGTGTCAAGGACAAGCTGATCGATGACCTCCTGGCCGAGGAGCACCCCTTCGTGCTGGTCGGGCGGTCACCCGACTACCGGCCCGTCTCCTGGGTGAACAACGACAACGTCGCCGTGGGCGCCATGGCTGTGGAGCATCTGATCAGCCGGGGCCACCGGCGGATCGCCCTGATCAACGGCCCCGCAGATCTCATGGTCACCGTGGACCGGCGGCAGGGGTACCTCGACGCCCTCCAGCGCGCCGGCTTGGCGTATCGGGCGGAGTACGAGCTCGACGGCCACTTCACCAAGGAGGGGGGCTATCGGGCCATGCTCCACCTGATCAACCTGCCCGAGTCGCCTACGGCGGTCTTCTGCACCGACGATGCCATGGCCGTGGGCGCCCTGACCGCCCTGCGGGAGCGGGGGCTGGACGGCGCCGTCGCACTGGTTGGTGTCAACGACGACCCGCTGACCGCGCTGCTCGATCCGCCGCTCTCGACCATTCGGATCCCGGTCTTTGACCTGGGCGCCACCGCTGCCTATATGCTGGTCGATCACCTCAGCGGTAAGGCTGACGGCCCTCGTCAGGTGATCCTGCCGAGCCAACTGGTGGTGCGGGCTTCATCGAACTGGGTCTTCCCCGTCTGAGGCATCTCCCCCTGGAAGCGGCTGGCGCAGTGCGTCCCACCTGTGGTAAAATGAAGTGTCAAGCTGGAGGTGTGGACCATTGCGGATCCTGCGACCGGTGGAGTATCGGAGATCGATCTTTGAAATCGACCTGGCCAAGCTGAAGCAGATGGGGAAACGGGCGATCATGCTGGACCTGGACAATACCCTGGTTCGCTGGAATGACCCGGATCCCACCCCCGGTCTGCTCACCTGGCTCGATGAAGTGAAGGCCAAGGGGTTTGTCACCTGCATTGTCTCGAACAACAGCGGCCCCCGCGTGAAGGAGTTCGCTGAGAAGGTGGGCATTCCGTTCATCCCGAAGGCGGCGAAGCCCCGGCGCAAGGGGTTCCGGGAGGCCATGGAGATGCTGGGCGTCACCCCGGAGGAGACGGTGGTGGTGGGCGATCAGGTCTTTACCGATGTCCTCGGCGGCAACCGGTCCGGCGCCCATACGATCCTCGTGGTGCCGATCGATCCCCGTGAGTTCATCGGGACCCGCATGATACGCCACGTGGAGCGGCGGGTTCTACGCTACCTGAACCGGAAGGGGCTCCTGACCGACGAGTAAGCATAACCGTGGCCCGGCAGGGGATTTGTCCTGCCGGGTCACCTCTTTGGCAGGACTTTCACACCGTAACTGACGAACTGTAGAGGACGCCGTTGGTCGGCAGATTGACGGTTGTTCAGGGAGGGAGTCGCTTGTCTCTAGGAGCAAGCCAACTGGGCCAGGCCAGGCAGTTGGGGATTCTGGGTCATCCGGTCGGGCACTCTGTCTCGCCGGCCATGCATAACGCAGCCTTTCGCGCCCAGCAGATGAACGCTCTCTACGGGGCGTATGATGTGGAACCATCGCAACTAAAAGCAGCCCTGGACGGGCTGCGGGCCCTGGGCTTCCTGGGGGTGAACGTGACCATCCCCCATAAGGAGGCGGTCATGGAGCACCTCGACGAGATCGCGCCCACGGCTCGGCAGATGGGGGCAGTCAACACGATCGTCAACCGGGGTGGCCGGCTGATGGGTTACAATACGGATGGGTGGGGCTTTATCTCCAGCCTGGAGGAGCACCGAATTCGGGTGACCGGGGTCCACGCCATGATCCTCGGTGCCGGGGGGGCGGCTCGGGCCATCGCCCTGCACCTGGGCATGGCCGGGGTGCGCCGGATCTCCGTGTCGAACCGGACGGTCAGCCGGGCCGAATCACTGGTGACCGACGTGCGGGCGACCCTTCCCGACCTGAAGATCGATGCGGTGGAGGCGCTCTCCCCGGAGGAGCGGAACGCCCTCATGGATGCCGGCCTGGTGGTGAACTGCACGCCCCTGGGCATGCACCCCGATGAAGTGTCGAGCCCCATTCGTGAGATCAACCTCCTCCCGCAGGGGGCGGTGGTCTACGATACGGTATACCGGCCCATGGAGACCCGGCTGCTCCGGGAGGCCCGGATTCGCGGGTTGCACACGGTCTCCGGCCTCTCCATGCTGGTCCACCAGGGCGCCTGCGCCTGGGAGTACTGGTTTGGCCGGCGAGGTCCGGTTGGGCTCATGCATTCGGCAGCGCTGGCTGCCCTGGAGGGAAAGCTATGATCTGGCAGGTTGCCCTTGCCGCGCTGGTCGGAGCCGCGCTCGGATACGCCGGCGGCTGGCTCTCGCCCCGCTGGCTGGAGCGGAAGCCGAAGGCCTGGACCCTGCCCGTTCTGGCGGCCGTGACCGGGGCGCTCACCGCCCTGCTCGCTGCGAAGCATCCGCTCAGCTCGGCCTACTTCTGGCACCACGTGCTCTTCATCGCCATTTTGACCACGGCGGCATACGTGGATCTGCACGAGCGGATCATCCCCAACGAGTTGGTGCTCTTCGGTCTGGCGGCGGGGCTGATTCTCGTGCTGGTGGCCGGCTATGCGGAGAAGTCCTTTCTGCAGGCGCTGATCGGCGGGGTGACGGGTTTCGGCTTCCTCTTTCTGCTCGCCGTGATCGTGCCGGGCGGGATGGGCATGGGCGATGTGAAACTGATGGCCGTGATCGGTCTCTTCCTCGGCTGGCCCTGGATCGGCCTGGGGCTGACCCTCGCCTTCCTTGCGGGAGGGATCGCCTCGGCCGGGGTGATGCTCATGCGGCTCTTCGGCCGGAAGGAGAAGCATATTCCCTTTGGCCCATACCTGGCGATCGGTGCCATTGCCACACTGGTTTACGGCTGGGAGATCTGGGTCTGGTACTCGAACTACTATCTATTCTAGGAGCAGAAGGGGGCGGGCGCGATGCTGCGCTATCTGACAGCAGGGGAATCTCACGGGCGCGCCCTGACTACCATAGTGGAAGGGCTTCCCGCCGGGTTCGATATCGACCTGGAGGCGATCAACCAGGACCTGGCCCGGCGGCAGTCGGGCTACGGGCGCGGCGGTCGCATGAGGATCGAGAAGGATATGATCCAGGTGCTCTCGGGCATCCGCCATGGGAAGACCCTGGGCAGCCCGGTCGGGCTCATGGTCGAGAACCGGGACTGGGTCAACTGGACCGAGGTCATGTCGCCCACGCCGATCGGCGAGTACTCTGACCCGCGCTCCGCGCAGAAGGTGCGGACCCGGCCCCGGCCGGGCCATGCGGATCTTGTCGGCGCCCTCAAGTACGAGCACGACGACCTGCGCAATGTGCTTGAGCGGGCCAGCGCCCGGGAGACGACCATGCGGGTGGCGGCGGGCGCCCTGGCCAAGCAGGTGCTGCTCCCCTTCGGCGTCCGGGTGGCGGGCCATGTCCGCTCTATCGGGCCGGTCGTCGCTCCGGAGGCGGAGTTCGCGTTCGATGAACTCGTTGCCCGGGCGGAAGCGAGCGAGGTCCGCTGCGCGGACAGCGAGGCGTCGGGCCGGATGATCGCCGAGATCGATGCGGCCAAGCGGGACGGCGACTCCCTGGGCGGCGTGGTCGAGGTGATCGCGACCGGCCTGCCCCCGGGGCTGGGCAGCCATGTCCACTACGATCGCAAGCTCGATGGCGCCCTTGGGGCTGCCCTGCTCTCGATCCAGGCGGCCAAGGGGGTCGAGATTGGCGATGCCTTCGCCAACGCGGCCCGGCGGGGCTCGCAGGCCCACGATGCGATCGCCTGGTCAGCCGAACGGGGGTACTATCGGACCTCCAACCGGGCGGGCGGGCTGGAGGGCGGCATGACCAACGGCATGGACCTGGTCGTGCGGGTGGCCTTCAAGCCAATCGCCACGCTCTACAAGCCGCTCGGCTCGGTAGAGATCGACACTCACGCCGAGGCGGCGGCGGAGATTGAGCGCTCCGACGCCTGCGCCATTCCCGCCGCGGCGGTGATCGCAGAGTGCGTCGTCGCCTTTGAACTGGCCCGGTTCATGCTGGAGAAGTTCGGCGGCGACTCGCTGGCCGAGTCCCTGCGGAACTACCGGGGCTACATGGCACAGGTGCAAGTGAGATGAACATCGTCCTGGTGGGGCTAATGGGTTCCGGCAAGTCCGGGGTGGGCCGGCTCCTGGCTGAAAGGCTGGGCCGGCCCTTGATCGATACCGATGCGCTTGTGGAAGAGATGGCGGGTATGAAGATTCCGGCCATCTTCGATGCGGAGGGCGAGGTCGGCTTTCGGGAGCGCGAGGCGATGGCGATCGCACATGTCGCACTGACCGATGGACAGGTGATCGCTACCGGCGGAGGGGCGGTCCTGCGCCCGGCGAACCGGGAGGCGCTCCGGGCCACGGGCCTGGTGATCTGGCTGGATGCCCCGCCCGAGGCGCTCTACCACAGGGCGAAGGTGCAGGGGCTGGAGAAGCGGCCACTGCTGGCCGGGCCGGACCCGCTGGGCCGGCTGCGGTCGCTGGCGCAGGAGCGGGCTGCAGCCTACACGGCGGCGGCCCATCTCCGGATCGAGACGGACCGCCTGTCGCTGGCCGATGTTGTCGAGCAGATCCTGGTCCGGGTGGCCGAGGTGGAAGGGGAGAGGCAAGGTGGCTGAGGTCTGGGTTGAACTGGGAGCGCAGCGTTACCCCATCCACATCGGGGCCGGTTTGATCGGCCAGTTGGGCAGACTGATACAGGAGCGGCTCCCGAAGGCAAGGCGGGCGCTGATCATTACCGATACGAACGTGGCGCCGCGCTATGGGTTGGCGGTTCGCTCTGCCCTGGAGCAGGCAGGAATCGCTACGACCAAGGCGATGGTCGCCGCAGGCGAGGCGTCTAAGACGCTTTCGCAGGCGTACAGCCTCTACGGGACGTGCGTGAATGCCGGGCTGGAGCGCAGCTCGGTGATCGTGGCGCTGGGTGGCGGCGTGGTGGGCGACCTGGCCGGCTTTGTGGCGGCGACCTACTTGCGGGGGATCCCCTTCGTCCAGGTCCCGACCAGCCTGCTGGCCCAGGTCGACTCATCGGTCGGCGGCAAGACCGGCGTGGACCTGCCCGAGGGGAAGAACCTGGTCGGGGCGTTTCACCAACCGGCGATGGTGGTGGCCGACCTGACCACCCTGCTCACCCTGCCACGCCGTGAGCTGGCCGCCGGTATGGCGGAGGTCGTGAAGCACGGGGTGATCCGTGATCCCCAGTTCCTCGCCTACCTGGAGAGCCATGCCGAGAAGGTGATGGCCCTCGACCTGGAGGTCCTGGAGCGGGTGGTGGAGACGAACTGTCGGATCAAGGCCGGGGTGGTGGCGGAGGACCCGCACGAGAGTGGCCTGCGGGCGATCCTCAACTTCGGCCATACGGTCGGGCACGCCGTGGAGGCAGAGATGGGCTTTGGCGGCTGGCTGCACGGGGAGTGCGTCGCCTGCGGCATGGTCGCCGCCACGGCGATCTCCCGCCTGGCCGGCCTGCTCCGGGAGCAGGAGCTGCCGGAACGGCTGGAAAGCCTCCTGGCCCGGCTCGACCTGCCGACCCGGCTGCCGCCGGGCCTCGACCCCGGGGCACTGCAGGCATTGATGATGCGGGACAAGAAGGTGGAGGGCGGTCGGATCCGCTGGGTGATGCCCCGCACGGCAGGTGATGTGATCGTGACGCCCGACGTGCCCGCCGAGGCGGTGCAATGGGGCCTGGATGGGATGAGGAGGTAGCTGAGGATCATGCAGAATCTGCTCTCGTTTGCGCCGGAGGTGCGTGAGGCCCTGGAGGCCGGCCGGCCCGTCGTCGCACTGGAATCGACCATCATTTCGCACGGCATGCCCTACCCGGAGAACCTGACCATGGCCCGGGAGGTTGAGGCGATCGTCAGGGCGGAGGGGGCCGTGCCGGCCACCATCGCCGTGATCGATGGACGCTGTAAGGTCGGCCTGACCGAGGCTGAACTGGAGATGCTCGCCACATCGCCCCAGGCGATCAAGGTCTCGCTGCGCGATCTGCCCATCGTGCTGGCCAAGGGGCAACTCGGCGCCACGACCGTCGCATCGACCGCGACGATCGCGGAGGCAGCCGGGATCGACGTCTTCGTTACCGGTGGCATCGGCGGGGTTCACCGCGGCACGGTGGCAAGTCCGAGCCAGGTCTGGGATATCTCCGCCGATCTGACCGTCCTCGGGCGGAGCAGGATCACGGTCGTCTGCGCCGGTGCGAAATCGGTCCTGGATATCCCCGCCACCCTGGAGGTCCTGGAGACCTTGGGGGTGACGGTCCTGGGCTACCAGACCGACCGCTTCCCCGGCTTCTACACCCGGGACACCGGCCACGGGGTGGATGCCCGGGTCGACTCGCCGGACGAGGCCGCCGCCGTGATCGGGACCCGGCTTCAGATCGGGCTGCCCGGTGGGGTGCTGCTCGTCAACCCGCTCTCCGAGGTGGATGCGCTGGATCCGAACGAGATCGAACGGTACATTAATGAAGCGTTGGGGGCCATGGGCGCCGCCGGCGTCAGCGGGAAGCAGGTGACGCCGTACCTCCTGGCCCGCATGAAGCAGGTGACCGAGGGGCGCTCCCTTGCGGCCAACCTCGCCCTGATCCGGCAGAACGCCCGGCTTGGGGCACAAGTGGCCGTCGCCCTCAGGCAGCGGCTGAGATGAGCGAAGATCGAGGCGGTCATGGATGTAAGATCCATGACCGCTTCTTTTTGCCATAGCGTTCACCCTTGTAAAAACCTTTGTATCATTCCTGAGCGTTATGGGTAAAATAGAACACCGTTCCGATGGATGGAACGATTGGGACTTGGCAGCGGGTCGGTTGACAGGTAAGATGATGACTGTGCGCAAGACGCAATCATCCCTGGGGAGATGAATCAACTTGTCTACCGTGCCGACGATTATCGTGCTTGAGGGGGACCAGACCGGTCAGGAGCTTCTGGATGAGGCTGTCCGTCTGCTGGGCCCTGAGGTGATCGGCCTGCCGCTCAACCTCGTTCGCTATGATCTGAGCCTGGAAAATCGCCGGGCCACCAAGAACCAGGTGGTCCGTGACGCTGCCATTGCCATGCGGGAGGCGGGCTTCGGCCTGAAGGCGGCCACCATTACGCCCGAGGCCCGGGGCGATGTGGGCTCGCCAAACGCCATCCTGCGCAAGGAGATCGACGGGACCGTCATCCTGCGTACGGGCCGTGCTCTGCCCGGTGTGGAGACGATCGGTAATATCGCCGCCCCCATCGCGGTCGTTCGCATGGCGACAGAGGACGCCTACGAGGCGAAGGAGTGGCGTGAGGGCGACGGCAGCGATGAGATGGCCTACCGGACCACCTTCATCTCGCGGAAGAACTGCCGGGCCGCTGCTGAGTTCAGCTTCATTCTCGCCAAGCAGATGGGCGCTGTCGTCTTTGGCGGACCGAAGTGGACCGTTTCGCCCACCTATGAGGGCCTCTTGAAAGAGACGATGGATGAGGCGGCGCAGAAGTATCCCGAGGTCCCCTACGATCCCCAGTTGATCGATGCGGCCTACGCCCTGCTCTTTGGTAGGGCTCAGCGACCACTGGTGATCCCGAGCCTGAACCGTGACGGCGACATTCTCTCCGACCTGGTCCTGGCGCTCTACGGCTCAATCGCCGGCTCGGAGTCGCTCCTGATCAGCTTTGACGAGGAGTTCAAGCCGAAGTGTGTCATGGCTGAGGCGCCCCACGGCACCGCACCGAGCCTTCAGGGGAAGAATGTGGCCAACCCGCTGGCCATGCAACTGGCTGCCGGCGCCCTGCTGATGCAGATGGAGGGCGAGGCGTACCAGCGGGCGGGACGGGCGATTCGCGAGGCCTGTCTGGAGACCGTGGCTGCCGGTGTTCGGACCGGCGATCTCGGCGGGACCGCAAAGACGACCGAGTTCACGGATGTGGTGATCCAGCGCATCCAGGAGAAGCTGGCGCCGGTTACGGCCCAGTAGGCGGACAAGCAAGCGCACCAGGCGGTCATGCCCGGTGCGCTTGACGCGTTCCGGCACCAGGGTGCACCCCGGAGCTTCGCCGCGCATAGCATGAGCCGAAGCGAAGGGGGAGGTCCCGCTACATGTATTACAGCCATGGTGATACCGTTATCTATCGCTCCACCGAGCAGCGGCTCGGTCAGCCGCCCCGGGGCAGACAGGCGCCTCGGCGCCGACGGGAACCAGTGCCAGAGGCCTCGCTCAGCGATCGAATTGCACGGTTGGAGGCCAGAATTGCGGAACTGGAGGAGGAGCTTGCCGTGGGGCGAATGGGCGGAGGGCGCCGCCCGACGGCACCACTCGTAGGTGAGACCGGGGCACGGAACATGCCACAGGTGCCGGAGAGCATTAAGGTGTCGCTCCATGCGGGGAACGGGGCCCACGCCACGGTGGGGCAGGTTCGGGTGGAGCACGACTGAGGGGAGGCGCAGGAGGCGCCTCCCCTCTTCCGTGTGTCCATCAGGCGAGACAGAATGATCCCAAAGCACTTCCCAATCGCCTCGGATTATTGTACAATTAGAATTAAGACAGTATTTCGGTATAGCTGAATATCTGCTCGAGTTTGCTGCTGAAGGAGCGCACGCATAATGAAACGGCCATCGGGGCTGGTGGGGTTTGTCGTCGTCTGGGCGGGCCAACTGATTTCAATGCTGGGCAGCGGTATTACCTCGTTCGCAACCATGTACTGGATCTACGACCTGACTGGAGATGCGACGGGCGTGTCGCTCCTTGCACTCGCCAATTTTGGCCCCTCCGTTCTCGTGGGCCCGATCGCCGGGGCCCTCGTTGACAGGTGGGACCGAAAGTATGTCATGATGGTGAGTGACATCGCTGCAGGGCTTTCGACCATTGTCCTGCTGGTGCTGTACAGTACGGGGGATCTCGTTGCCTGGCATCTGTACGCTATTGGGCTGTTCTCCAGCATCTTTGGCACCTTTCAGTGGCCGGCCTACACGGCGGCCATGTCTGCGATGATCCCGAAGGAGCACTACTCCCGTGCGAACGGCATGATCTCGCTCGCCTCATCGAGCGTCCTGATCGTCGCCCCGATTGCCGCCGGTGTTCTGTTTCCCCTGATCGGAATCACGGGGATCCTTGTGGTTGATATCATTACCTTTGTGGTCGCGGTTGGGGTCCTGTTCTTCGTTCAGGTGCCGAATCCGCCCAAGAGCGCGGAATCCAAGAAGGTGTCGGGTTCGCTCTGGCGGGAGGCCGCCTATGGGTTTCGTTACGTACTCAGCCGCCCCGGACTCCTCGGACTCCAACTCGTATTCCTGTTCATGAACCTCTTCAACAACCTAGGGCGGCCGGTGCGTCAAGCCATGATACTGGCTCGGACGGGCAGTGACATGGCCGTCCTGGCCAGCGTCGAATCGGCCGTGGCCTTCGGCTCCCTGGCTGGCAGTTTGCTCATGACAGTCTGGGCCGGGTTCCGGCGCAAGGCGCATGGTGTGCTGATCGGCATGACTCTGCAGGGACTGCTCGGCAGCGTGATCTTTGGACTTGGGCAGAGGACGGTGATCTGGCTGATCGCGGCCTTCTCCATGCAGATCTTTATGGTCATGCTCCAGACATCCGCCAGTTCGATCTGGCAGAGCAAGGTGCCCCTTGACCTGCAGGGGCGAGTTATGGCCACTCGCCGGCTGATCGCCCATGGGGCTATCCCGATCGGAATGGCCCTCAGCGGACCACTCGCAGACAAAGTGCTGGAACCGGCCATGGCTCCGGGAGGTGTTCTTGTCCCACTCTTCGGGGGACTGGTGGGAACGGGTCCCGGTGCGGGGATGGCGTTGCTGCTCATCGCTGCTGGCGTGCTAAGTGGCCTGGTCGGGCTGTCAGGGTTCCTGTTCCGGGCGGTTCGTGAGGTTGACACCGACCTCCCGGATCATGATGCCAAGACTGAGCCTAGCGATGATGCATCAGCCGTTTCGGGGGACTGACTTCTTCGTCCGGTGGCCCGAATAGAGTCATGAACGGAGAGGATCTCATGCGTCGGTTCCTGGTGGTCTCTCTCGTGCTTGGTGCGCTGGTGGTCAGTGCGCTCGGAATGGCTCTGGCAGACGACAACCAGGGCCAGATGGGTAGCGGATACCGGGATGGGGAGAACAGCGGACAGCTCGGGAGTGGAAGCGAGGACAACGGCGGATTCCTCGGAAGCGGGAACTGATATAGTGCCCGTCAGATAGAGCGAGCGCGGAAGGGCCGGGAGCCAAGCCTCCCGGTCCTTGCTTTCGCCCCTCTCCACCCGCGATGGCCCCCAGGCCCCGGATGCGCCCTATGTGTCTCCTATGGCGTGTAGATGGAACTGTCAATCTGGCCGTTCACCTGATAGCTTGTCGCTTCAATCAGTTGGGCTAGCCGGTCTTCCTCATAGATCTCAGTTCGCAGGAGAACCCCCGTACTAGGGTCCACATTTACAATGTAGCGCCGGCCATTCGGCGCTGATACTGCCAGCCTCTCCGTCGCCGTCCCAAGGAGCACTTGGGAACCGAGCGATTGGACAGTGGAGGCATCGTAGGTGCCCAGCACCCACTCCTGAGGGAAGGTGGCGGTACCGATCCATCCGAGAGGAAGATCAGTCGGCTCGACACGCATCTGAACGGTATCTCGGTTGGAGAAGGTGAGGACCTGTCTGATCCGGTCAGCCAAAGCACCAGTGCGGCTGGAACCCGTAGTGGTTCGCTGTGTTTCGCCGGTCGTGAGGTTTGTCTCCGTCAGGGAGGTGCCGTCTGTGACGAGGCGAACTCGCGTTCCATCTGCGCGGGTGAGACTGGCGACCGCACCAACGCCAGGTTGTCGGATGAGACTGGCCTCAATTGTGGACTCGCTGCCATCAGCCCCGTAATAGTGGTGGACATAGTCGGCCTGAAGGGATCGGTAATGATCGACAGCGTTCAGCATCGTGTCTCTCAGGGCCGCAGCACCGGAGGTCCTGTCTGCCACGGGATATGCGTGAGGCAACAGGGCGAGGAGAAGAAGTGCACCAATGGCAAGAATGATGGACAGTAGACGCTTCTTCCCCATACGAGCCCCCCTCTCGACATGTGCCCCCAGCGTAGCATGGGGTGCGTGAGCCTGCAAGATCCCCAGTCCGAGGGTCGTTGTGGCGGAAACGCGGGGGAAGAGCCATCTCTTGACAAGATCCTGGGGTGGAGATCTTCTCCAAAACGAGAGTGGTGAGGGGGTTCGAACAGACGGTCTCTCGGGCTCGTGCGTTTCTAGGAGCCATTAGGAACGGCGAGGGGCATCTAGCCCCTCGCCTTGACGTTTACCAGTCCTTCTTCTTGTCCTCTTCGGGAATGTCGAGACCTTCGGTCTCCTGGACGTCGGTGAACTCGGGGCACATGAGCGGCATAGGGGTGATGTCTTTGGCGTTCACCTTCAGCCACTTCTTGCGCTCGGACTTGGCGCGGACCTTGATTACAACTTTTTCAAGAAGTTTGGTTTACCTGCAACCAACGAGCGTGAAGCAAGGGGTGAAGGGGACATTCTTGAGTGGCGGCAAGGATCTGCCATTCCGGAAGTCGAAATGGTGACTATCTAAGGATTCAGTATCCTACTCCCTACATGGAGGGGTGTCGAAGTTGTATGCAACACGTATTCCAGTTAGAGAAGTATGACAAACCCAGGATAGCGTTGGTAGACTTCAAGGCTTCTGACGTGCAGCGTCTCGCCGAAAAGGGATACACCGCAACCCGGGTTGCATCAGGACTTTATGACCAGGAGCTGTTCTTCTTTCCAGCCGCGGTTCAGGATTTCGAGGTTGTAGCCATTCACTGTACTGACGAAGCCTTCTCGGTGGATAGGAGTCCCCATCCAGACAGTGTTGAAACCACGTCTGCGTTCGATCATTTGGTGAAACAAACCTGGGGCAAGGGCGGATGGGTGGTCGTCTTCGCTGGATGCACTGATCCTATCGAGCTACGTTCGTTAGGCTTCCATTATGTAGGGGTTTATGTCCTTGGTCGGTCCTACCTTTCCGATCAGTCCTATTTAGAGAGGATTGTAACCCGGCGGGACATCGGCAACTATAGCCGCGAAGTACCCGTGTTTAAGGGGCAGACCCTGGTTTTCGCTGACGCCCCTGAGGGGGACGTCTTAAGACGGTTTGCCAGTTCTCCTAGCTACCGGGTTTTCACTGTGATGGATCACGGTTGTAGCCCTAGGTTCGCCGATGGCTATCATTGGTTCGTTCCAGTCTGTACTGATGATTCCGCTCCGGCGAACGTACTGGCTTTCAAGCTTTGGGCTCCTATCAATGAGGGTACCATGAATGGACCGCGTAGAGGGGTTCTGGTCCTCCCCGATTATGGTTCTAAGAATGTCGATGTCTTAGCAGCGCTCCTAAGTGATGTTCTCCCAGATGCAAATCCTGATCTATTTTCCGCACCCAGGCTCGGATGGTTAGATGACTACTTGCCCTACCCGGTGAAAGCGATTGAAGCTGAGCGCCAGGAGTTCGTTACTTTCGTTGAGCAGCGTCTAGCCGAGCTTGACGTGAGGCGATCCAAAGCAATGGACGAGTGCGGGTGGATGATGGACCTTATTTCGGGAACAGGAACCACCTTGGAAGTTGCTGTTGCCAAGGCCCTGCGTCTGCTCGGATTGGACGTAACCGAAGTCGACGCCACGCTCTCCACCGAGGAGCACAGACGCGAGGATCTTCACGTCCGAGGCTCAAGACTCGGGTTTGCGCTTGGAGAGGTCAAGTCTACCCGCCGGGGGGCGGATGAAGCCTTTGTCTCACAAGTACAGGACCACCAGGGGCGGTATTCTCGTGAACACGACTGTCGGACCCCTGACGCTCTGCTATTTGTGAACCACTCTCTTGAGTTGCCTCCGGAAAAGAGAAGTGAACGATTCTACAGAGGGAAGAAACTCAAGGGCAAGTGTTTGGCGCTGGGGATCAAGGCTATTGACACGGTAGCACTCTACGAACTGTGCCAGGTGTGCGTAAGAGAACCAAGCAGGCAGGCAGAACTAGTTGACCTACTACTCAGTGAACACCTTCTTGGACTGGTTCAGATCAGAGAGAAACTGTCGCCACGTTAAATATGGAGCCCCAACTGTGGCGCTGAGATCGTCTATCTGCAGGTTGAATCTAGGCTTGGGTGACCCTTCGGGGCGAGCTCATGGCCGGCGGATTGCAGACTCGTCGTGTCCGTTGGGAGTCCGACAGTGCTAGAGGGGGCAAACATGCCAACCGAAGGAGATAGGACAGCGGTCCGTGTTTACCGGTTTCAGATGGCTGATGCGTTTCCGTCTAAGAGTGTTGTTGCGCGTTGGATCCTCTACCTATCCATCATCGAGAACGATCTCAATGCGGCGAATTTAGGTATGTTCAATTATCTGAATGATGAGACTGACCCGTTTCGTTCGAGGTGGGTCTACTACAGCGGGCTGGCAACCTCACACTTGCGGGAGGCAGTCAAATTCTTGTGGAACAGCCGAAAGATTCCCGAGGTAAGAGCCTTCATTGAGACCCTTCCTGAAGAGCTACGACGTGAGTATGAGCAGATTGCTGATTCGCTCTTTCTCAAGGATACCCCTATTCTGAAACGTATTATCGACATGAGAAATCAATTCTTCCATTATCCTGAGGGAGTCAAGGAGCTTATGGATTCTCGCATGGAGGATGTGCTTAGGTCGGCGATCAAGTCGCCTGGTCAGGTGGTTGTAACTCAAACCATGCATACGGAAGGAGTAGAGTACGATTTTCGTTATGAGTTCGCCGATCGCTTCCATGCGGTATACAGTTTCGGGCTGGTAGCTAGGGATGCGAGAGAACTGGAGTCGTTCATGGAGGACCTGGCAGACGCAATGACCCGAGTGATGCGATTTGCCAACGGTGTGGTCACTGGCCACCTTAGGCAGTACTGGAGCCTCAGCGGTGAGTGACAAGATCGAAAAGGGGTCCGCCAATGCAGGAGGCCGAAGGCACATGCCTCCGGCCTCTGGACGTTTTCTTATCGCTTCACGCCCATCGCCCGAATCTCCGGCCAGTGATCACCGGCCATCGCAGGAGCAGCTACGGCCGCCAGAGCCAGGACCACCAGGACCAGAGCCATGATCTTCCGCATGGTTCATCCTCCTTGACAATCATCTTTTCGCTGTGAGGGAAACGTGAGGGGGAAGCGAAGGGCGGTCGAACCGCCCTGAACGCTTATGGGGTGGGGCCTTCTGCCTCGGGCTGCGTGCTCTCGACCTGGTGCAACCGCGTGCGGAGTTGGTTAACCAGGTTGATGATGCTGGAGAGGCCGTCCTTCATCGCGTACTCCGTTGCGTTGTCGGCCATAGCTCTTGCGAGAGGCAGGTTCCCTTGGTTGAGCGTCACCTGCCCAGTGACGTAGCAGGCGAGTGCTCGATTCGAATCGTTGACGCCCGGGCGGGCCGGCTGCATGATCTCCAGGCCCAGCTCCATAGCGGTGCCATGGTCGCCCCGCTGTAGGGCCAGCATCGCCCGGTGGGTCAGCTGCGAGGCGCTGAGATCGTCTGGTAGGGGCACAAGTGAGTCGCAGAGGTCGAGATGCGCCTCGGCTTCATCTAGCGCGCCGTTGAGGATCAGCACCCAGGCCATCATCTGGCGGGCCTTGATCTGCCGGCGGGTGTCGCCGGCCGTCTCACACAGGGCAAGCGCCCGGGTGAGAGCCTCCAGTGCATCGGCGTACTGCTTGCGGTCTCGGAAGGCCATTCCGAGGTTGATGTAGGCGCCGATCTCCTGGTCTCGCAGCTCCGGCCATCGATCGTTCAGGCCGGCCAGGAAGGCCTGGAGGAGCTCCTTGGCCTCTACCTGATCACCGATGACCAACCTGGCGGTGCCGATCGCATAGCAGGCCCGACCCTCCAGTTCCCCTCCCCCGCAGGCCTGAGCGGCCACGTAGGCACGGTTGGCAAAGTCGGCTGCCCGGTACCCCTCCCGCAGGACCATGGCCGCCCTGTAGCCCAGGAGGGCTACCTCGGCCTTGTCGCGTAGCGGCAGGTCGTCGGACATGAGACAGCCCTGCGCCATACGGGCGGCTAAGGTGTACTGTCCCCGGTCCATAAGTGCCTGGATCTGTTCGACCACCCCGTTCCCTCCATCCCCTCACAAGTTGGGTGATGCTTCCAGCATCTCAGACCGAGGTGCGAACGTCAACCGAACGCGGAAGGTAAGAAGCAAATTTTGGGCAAGATGGAGGAAGAGTGCATCGAACCCATTGTGCGGAGTGGCGCGCTTTGGTATCTTGGACCTGATGGAGCGAGGAGGTGGAGGGCGATGCGAGGTCTGGTCGCGATGGTCTTGCTGTCGGCCGTTCTGTTCGGATGTGGCAGCGCTGCCAGCGTGTCAAGTCCAGAGAGTGTGATTGAGGCGGTCCTGGCCGCCGCCAGGGAGGCAGACTACAACGAGGCTGTTCGGTACTTCGAGGATGGCCCGGAGCAACTGGAGAGGGCCCCTCAGTATGTTCGTGACTTCATCGAACGGATCTCGGACAAGGGGAACGCCGTTGGCTTTGTGGTCAAAGACCGGTTGGAGCGTGGTGACACACTCCTGCTCCAGATCACCACATACAGCGACCCGGAGCAGAAGCAACCCCTTCAGATGAGCATCTGGCACTTCAGCAAGGCAGGGAAGCGCTGGATCATAACCCGAGTGGAATAGGTAGAACCGCCGATCAGGGATGGTCGGCGGTCTTCATTTCTCTCCCAGGATAAATGTACGTCCAAAGTTGACAAAAAAAGGTAACGCAGTTAAGATGAGGTTGACTTCATCTGTGTTGAGGGGGTGAGTGGTTTGCACCTCTTGGATCGGTTGGAGGAGCACTTCACCAGGAGGGAGTGGCTGCACGCAGACCGGGAGGCAACCCGACTGGTGATGCTGGAGCCGCTGTCCGATCGGGATCTGGGGCGTCTCTTCCGCATGTGGGGGCGTGCAAAGGCCGGCCTGAGTGAGATGCAGGCGGCGAAGAAGCTTCTTGAGAAGGCCATCTCTCATGCCGCGGCAGCCGGTGACTGGGACTGCCTGGGCGCTGCTCGTTCGGAGCTGGGGACGCTCTACATCACCGATGGGGACATCTACCGGGGGATCCGGTCCCTCCGGGCGTACCGCCAGGATATCGCCCGGTACCAGGATGCCCTCGTCTACCAGGGGAAGGTGGCCTTCAACCTCGCCCTGGCTCATCGGTATCAGAAGCAGTACCAGGATGCGATCACGTACTACAACGAGGCACTGGCCTGGTTCACTGCGCATGACTGGCGGACGGAGAAGGGCATGACCCATCAGAATCTGGCCTGGCTCTACTGCACCATGAACCGGCTTTCCGAGGCGAAGGAGCAGTTGGAGCTGGCCGATGGGCACCGGGAGTCTGCGCCGGCATCGTTTGATGCTGAGCAGATTTGCTGCTGGGCGCTCTACCATCTGAAGGCCGGCCAGGTCGGTTCGGCCATGGACAGCGTCCAGGAGATCCTACTGGCGGACCGGCCAGGGGTGACGGCCCACCATCGGGGCCAGGCGGCTCTGATCGGCGGGTATGTGGCCATCCGGCTCGGGCAGCGTGGGGCGGCGGAGCAGATGCTGGACCTCGCCATGGCGGCGGCCATCGACACCGGTGATCGGGCCTTGGCGGAGGAGTGCACGGAGTTGCAGTCGGCGATCGGCCGGCAGTGGCTCGGGGCGTAGTCTGCAGCGGTAACGCCAGCCTATCGACAATTGGAGGGATCATCATGAGGCGTGCAGTCTGTGCGGTCCTTGTGGTTTTGAGTCTGTTGACCATGGTGGCCGCCACCGCATTAGCGGAGAACCGTCCGATCCTAAGTGTCAGTAGCATACGGCGGTAAGTGTGCAGGGGCCGGGAGTAGATCCCGGCCCCTTTGTCGGCGATGGTATAGTCCGTCAAGAGGCCCTGTCAGGGTGATCGCTAGTTACCCTTAGCGAGAGCGCTGGCTAGTTGCTCCGGGAGGGGGAGTGGCCCGTCATCGACCGCGTGGAAGCGTTCCGAGACTTCCAAGCGGGCGTCGGGAACATCAACTATGATGACAACTTCTCGATTTCGGACCTCTTTCGTTTCAGCGTCCAGAAAAGCGGTCACCCGCGCGTCTGCATACAGGAAGTGTAAGTAAAGTGTAACGACTTGCTCCGATGAGTCCTCCGACTGCTCCAGTTCACGGATTCCAACTTCGAAATTCTGCGGCTGAAAATCGTACAGCATGCTCAGCCAAGCTACGCCCTTGGAGGCCCAGGGGAGAATGAGTCCCTGTACTGACCCTAGGTCATCAGAAGATCCTTCGCGAATGCCTTGATCGTCTAGTACCATGACTCTGCCGTCCTTGTTCACGACTGTAATCGACTCCTGGCCTTCTCCCCCTGTGAGTTCGTGGACAAAGATCTCCCCCTCTGAACGAACGACCTGGGCGAATCTGCCCTCCACATCTGTGCCCTCCAGGTTACCCTCCACTAGCATCGCCCAATCGAACGGCTGACCTTTTGTGAGGGGAGGCGATAAAGCGGCTCTCACAAGCGCGATTTCTTCCTCTGTTAATTCAGCGTGATGCTTGAGGTTAGGCTCTTGCGTTTCTGCATCATTCCGGCTGAGAAGACCGCTCCCACATCCACCAAGGAGCGAGACGACTAACAGGAGCCCGACGATTGCATACCTAAGAGTCCAAACCGCCCGATGCGCCAAGCTGGGACCACCTCCATTTGGAAAGTGATTCCTATTATAACTCCAGGTAAATGGCAATACAAGGCAGTAATGAGAAAAATAGCATGTTGCATAGAGGTTAGCGAGCACCTACCGCCAATCGGGCTTCCTGGTGAGGCCCGAGATGTCATGGGGATTTGTGGGCGACGAAATGAACAAGGACCGAGGGGCTAGGCCTCCCGGTCCTTGTTTTCATTCTCAGCCCTCAACGCATCCGAGATCAGCGACAAGCCGGCCAGTGCTCGCAGCACCTGGTCAGGGGCCAGGCCCATGGCCTTGCACTGGACGATGACCCGCTTCCACTCCTCGGAGATCCCCTCGTCGGTCGTCCCCCGGGGCTCGCTGGTCTGCCCGAGCAGGTAGTCGGTGGTCACGTTGAAGTAGCTGGCCAGCTTGCGGACGGTCTCCATGTCCGGCTCCCGCTCGCCCAGTTCGTACATGGAGAAGCCGGAACGGCTTATGCCGAGGGCCCGGGCGACTTCGACCTGGGAGAGCTTCCGCTCCTCGCGCAGCGTGATCAACCGGGTCCACTTGTCCGCCATTCCAGCCCATCCTCCCGAGCGAGCCATGTGTATTTCAACTATACCATCGTTTTCCCTCACGGCGCAAACTCCACATTTTGTGGCAAACCCCCTTGACGAGTCACGAAATGTGGCAATATAATCTGTCCCAGATGGAGCCGCAATATGTGGCACGCAAGAGGGGGGGGCAACACTGAGATGGGCATTGCGTGCTAGCCGGTTGCAGAGGAGGTGGACGCAGAAGCAGGCGGCCCAAGCGCTGGGGATCTCTCGCTCCTTCTACAGCATGATCGAGACCAGTCAACGAAACCCTAACCTGCGCCTGGCCCGGCGGATCTCAGACCTGTTTCACCTGGACCTGGAGACCCTCTTTTTTTGACCATGGTTGCCACGAAATGTGGCATTCGTCCTGGCTAACATAGTGCCGGCGGCTCCGGAAAGCGGGACCGATGTCACGGGAAGGAGGTGGCCGAACCGATCCGCGATGACCTGGCCCCACGGCTGCACCGATCCGGGTCGACCTGGCCGGTCGCCCCGGAGGCAGGGAACCCCTCCGGTTCCCTGACCCTCCCGCCTCCGCACCCCCGTCCCCGTGACCTGCCGGCCCCGGGGAGAGTGTGCTCGCAGGATAGATGCGGCGACTTCGTCACCGCAAAGCCTACGGCTGGTTGGGTTTGGGGCGGTCGCCACGTGAGGCCTATGGCGACCTGAAACCGTGTGAGCCTACTGCGAGAGGGGGGTTGGCGAGTCGCCACAAGCATGAGAGGCAAATCGAAGCAACCAAGGCGCCGGCCCGGAGTTGTGGAGCGGACCTATCGAGTGGAGGAAGGGCTCTATCTTCAAGTTGTTGACTTGGCCAAGCGCAAAGGGTTGACGATGCGAGCGTTGATGGAGAAAGCGCTCCGTAACTTGCTGGCCGAAGAGGCGGCTGACCGGACGGAACGGACCTATCTACCCGAGATCGAGCGGGTTCTCCAGGAACGGCACAAACGGATGGAGGCAAGCCTTCGCTCCATGATCGCCCGCTCCGCCCTGGAGGTGCTGCGGTCGCAGTATATCTGGCTCAACTTCGTGACCGAGGCCGGCGTCTCGCCGGGCAAGGTCGAGACCTGGCGGGAGCAGGGGTGGCACTACGCCGTCAAGGAGTTCAAGCGGCAGCCACGGTCTGACCAGATCGACGACGACTAGGGCCAGCGGGGGAGGGGATCGAGGTGGCGCCCCGGTGGATGGCCAGGCCCGGACGGAGCTTCACGCCATTCTTCCGGGTGATCCGCAACACCAAGACCGTCCGGGGAGCCTCGCAGATGATCCGGTACGTCGCCTTCCGGTCCAAGGACCTGGAGGGCAAGGAGAAAGGGGCCTTTGGCCCCGACACCGACCATTCAGATGTGAAGAGTTTCATCCGAGACCTGCCCGACCGGCTCACACGGCACCCGAAGTCGCCCAAAGCCTTCCACTGCCTGCTATCCCTGAGCCGGGAAGAGTTCGACCGATGCGGTCTGACCGACTGGAAGGAAGTCACCAGGGAGGTGATGCGGACCTACGAACGGGAGACCGGCCGGAAACTGACCTGGATCGCCTCGCAGCACGACAACCAGACCCATCCGCACTGTCACATCATCGTCAAAGCGGTCTACGAGGACCAGAGCGGCCGCCGGCGCAAGTTGACCCTCACCAGAGAGGACCTGACACAGTTCCGCCGGGTCACGGGGCGGGTCCTCGCCTATCACCGGGCTCAGGCCCGGGCGCTGGAGCGGGCCGCCGGCATCCCCGAGCTAGACCGGGGGCCGGAGCTGAACTACAACCTGATGCGCCACTTCACGAAGATGATCGAGGAGGAGCGGCGCCGCCGGTGGCGGGAGGCTGAGCGGGAGCATCAGCGGTGGTTGCGGGGTGATGATGACGATCGTGACCGTTAGGGGGTGAAGGATTGTGCGGGACCGGCTGAAGGGGATGGCGGTCTGGGCCGGACTGATTGGCCTGGCGGTGCTTGTAGGTGCGTACCTGCTCGGGGCTCTGGCCCTCGTGCTGGTGGTCATCGGCAAGCACAACGGGAGCCCGGAGGCCTGGGAGTGGTATCTGGCCGTGCTGCGGCATCCTGGGGCGTTTTTCACGCTCCTAACCACTGACCAGGAGGCCAAGCGCTACGCCATCGGTATCGGTACCCTGGTGGGCTGCTTGGTTCTCTGGGCGCAGATGAACCGGCAGACCCAGGCCAGCCGGCCCCAGGTGGCCAGCTCCTACGGGAGCCACGGCACGGGCCGCTGGGCGACATCGGAGGAGGTGTTCCGCACCTTCGAATCTGATGGCCCCGGCGCTGTCCTGGGGCGGCTCTGGGAGCGAGGCCGATGGCGGCCGGTGATCTTCCCCTGGTCATCCCGGACCCGGAACCGGTTCGTCCTGATCGTCGGCCCGCCTGGGAGCGGCAAGACCAGCCGGTACTCCCTGCCCAACCTGGTCCATGCGGCCCTGGTCGACAAGAAGCGAAGCCTCCTAACGACCGACCCCAAGGGAGACCTGTACCGGGACATGGCGGAGCTGCTGCGGGAGCAGGGCTGGGAGATCCGATCCGTCAACCTGCTCCATCCACGGGCCAGCGACCGGTACAACCCCATGGACTACGTCCGATCGGTGGAGGACGCCTTCCGGCTGGCCAACACCATCATCAGCAACACATCCGGGACGCAGGTGGCGGGCGATGCCTTCTGGACCAACGCCGAGCGCTCGCTCCTGGCCTGCCTGATCTGGTACGCCAAGCGCTGCCTGAAGCCCGAGCACCAGCACCTGGCCGCCGTGCTCCACCTGGGCAACACCTTCGCCAAGAACCAGGAACTGATGGAGGCGACCTTCGAGGCGCCCGGGGTGGATGAGACCGCCCGCCGGCTCTACGCCCAGGTGGCGAGCCTGTCCGACAAGACCCGGGATGGTGTCTTCATCGGGTTCGCTGTCCGGCTCCAGCTCTGGGCCAGCCCCGAGATCGCCGCCCTGACCGCATCCAGCGACTTTGACCTCCGGGACCTGGGGCGCAAACCCACGGCGCTCTTCGTGATCATCCCGGATCATCACAGCACCTATCAGGCCCTGACCTCGCTCTTCTTTGACCAGGCCTTTCAGGAACTGATCACCGCTGCGGATGAGAACGGCGGCCGGCTGGAGCACGAGGTCCGCCTGATGCTGGAGGAGATGGCCAACATCGGCCGGATTCCCGACCTGGAGAAGCGGCTGGCGACAATCCGCAGCCGGGGGCTCCTCGTCGAGATGGTCCTGCAGACCATCGGGCAGTTGAAAGCGGGCTACGGTGAGGCCTGGAACACGATCACCGGTTGTGCCGATACGATCCTGGCCTTGGCGGCCAACGACCAGGAGACCGCCGAATGGCTCTCCAAGCGGCTCGGGACCAGTACGATCCGGACGACCAGCACCAGTTCCACGCAGACCGACAAGGGAGCCAGCAACAGCGAGAGCCAGCACTACACCAGCCGTGCGCTGATGCTGCCGGATGAGGTCCAGGGCCAGGGGGAGGAGGGGCTGCGGGAGGACCAGCTCCTGCTGATCCAGCGGGGGATGGCCCCGGCCCGGCTCCTGAAGTATCCGATCGATGAATTCCCGGGGCAGGAGCAGCGGCGGCTCCGGCATCCACGGGAGCATGAGGTAGCGAGCCGGCCGATCGACTCGGCCCCGCTGCCTGAGCTGGAAAAGCGCCGCAAGAGGGATGGGGACGATGACCGGCCGACCTGGTTGGCCGGAAAGTAACAAGGAGGGCTTTCAATGTCTAAGTGGACTCGGATTCTGTTCGTGGCGGGGTATGCGTGCCTTCTGGTCTTCGTGATGTCCAGCGTGGCGATGGCCGATCCGCTTGACGATGCGCAGACCAAGATCTCGACCTTCCTGACGAAGGCGAGCACGGTGGTGACGGCCCTGATCCCGACCATGGGCGGGGTGGCGGTGGCCGGCCTGGCGCTGAAGCGGAAGATGGCGAAGGCGATGGGCGAGGACGAGGCCATGAGCCGCACCGGCAACCAGATCGTGGAGGTGCTGAAGCTGACGGCGATCGGGACGGGGGCATCGATCCTGGTTGGCATCGCTGGCATGGTGTTCAAGTAGGCCATGAGTGCCAGCTTTGAGCAACAGGTCTGGGAGGTATACCGCGAGACCCTGGACGGGTATTGGCTGCCCAGTCAGCCCCACCTGAACCGGGAGAAGGCATCCCGCCTGGAGACTCTGGCCGACCGGCTGGGGCAGATCTACGCCGATCACGGCGGGGAGAAGCCGGCGGTGGCGATGCACATTCAGGCAGCCCGGAGTTACCTCACGGCGCAGGCGAAGGCCCTCGGCGACTACCCGAACACGGACCAGCAGGATCACGATTTCCTGGCGATACCCAAGCGTCTTCAACTGTTCCTTCGCAACGCAGTGGAGGCGCAGAGGACGCCGAGGCTGCTGGCCTGGGGGATCACCGAGCGGCTCGAAACGATCATGGAGTCAGTGCAGAAGGTCGGTGATCTACTGCAGGGCGGCCAGGGCCGTGATGCGCTCAGGGTCCTGGACCGATTGATGGAGAGCGTGCGGAGCGTTCGGTCGGATGTGGCCCGGAGCTGTGACCGGGGCGTCGAGCGATAGAGCGGGACAAGAGCAGAGAGCAACCCCTCCCAGCCCGGGAGGGGTTGCCCACTGAAGGGAGTGTTTCACGGGATGAAAGGTCTACGGTTGGTGATTGGCTACATCCTCCTGGTTGCCGGGATCGGGGTCATGCTCTTTGGCTTCAGCCTCTACCCGGAACTGGAGATGGCACCTACCGTTTCCATTACTGGACAGGGGGAGTAGTTCATGGGCGGCCCGATTGGGTCCTGGGTTCAGGACCAGGCGTTTGGGATCGTGATGTTCATTCTCCAGAAGGTGACGGATCAGTGGGCCGACCAGGCGTGGGAGTGGTTCTCCTACTTCTTCGCTCCCCCGCTGGCCGTGATCCAGGACCCGATTGTCGAGACCCTGAACCAGGTTGCCGTGGCTGCGGCGCTGGGAGCGCTGCCGACGATCATCGGGTGGCATGTGCTGCGGGAGTCGCTCCAGCGGATTGATGGGGCGGCGACGATGGCCCCGGAGACGATCATCCGCCGGGCGATCCTGGCTGGGGCCGCGGTGACAGGGACCTCCCTGGCAGCCTGGTTCATCGGGACGCTGGCGGATCAGGCCCGGGAAGTGCTGGCAGCCGTAGGGCTGGATATCAACCTGTTCAAGGATTTCTTCTTCTTCCCGATGGGCGCTCCTGCCACGGTGATGATGGTCTGCCTGGTCTTCCTGGTGGGCGGGATCATCCTGACGATCCAGCGGGTGGTGATCACCTGTGAGTTCACGGTCCTGCTCTGTGTCGGCCCGCTCATGGCCCTGGGCCTCATGCGGGAGGGCGGCAGCTCCACCTGGGCGATGTGGCTCCGGGAGGTGGTCTCGCTGGTTATCACCCCGATCATTCAGATGCTGGTGCTGCTGCTCTTCCTCCGGAAGTTCGGCGGGGCCGGGCCGCTGGACATGTTCGACCGGGCCGCATCGCTCGGGTTCCTCTGGGTGCTCTACAACACGCCCCGATGGGCCCGGCAGATGGTCTACCAGGTCGGCACGGGTGGGGCGGCGGTCAACCTGATGGTTCAGGCGGGCCGGGCGGCTGCCATGAAGCAGATGCTTGGCCTGGCCAAGGGCGGCTAGAAAGGAGGTAGCGCAAGCGATGGATGAGGAGTTCTTCTTCCCGCAGAACGTGCGGACGACCTACCGGCTGTTCATGATGGGCCCCACCCATCTGAAGCGGCTGGTCCTGGTCCCGGTGATTGTGGTCGGGGTGATTCTCGGGCTCTACCGCTTCTCGGTGCTCCTGGGCGTAGGGGTGGGGGTCCTGCTGGCGGCGGTCTACGCTGGCGCCTGCTGCGTCCCGCTGATGGGCGATGACCAGACCCTGCTGGACGTAGGGCTGGAGATCCGGCGCCACGGCAGGGCCCAAGGGCGGTACCTGAACACAAAGGAGGTGGATGCAGATGGCATGGCGCAAGCCCCGGCCCGCACTGACGGCTCAGGAGTGGCTACCGGTGACCGAGGGCTCTAGCGGAGCCCTGATCCTGAAGGATGGCCGGGAGACCCGAGTCCTGGAGGTGGGGAGCCTCCACCTGCGCCTCCGCTCCAATCAGGAGCGCAAGCGCATCCTCCGGGCCGAGGAGGAGCTCTACAACGGCCTCCGCTTCCCCGTCATGCGGCTCACCCTGCCGGTTCCCCTCGACCTCAGCCGCTACGAAGATGAGGTAATCCGCCAGGTGGCCGAGGACCCGGATCGCCAACGGGCCGAGCTCTTGGGCGACAAGCTGAATCACGTGCAGCACCTGATCCACGAGCGGCATCTGGTCCAGTGGCGGAACCTGGTGGTGGTCCCCGGCCCCCCGCCCAACGCCCGGACCACGGAGCTGCCCCTGGGCGAGCGGGTCCAGCTGGTCCGGGCCGGCCTGGAGCACTGTGGCCTGCCGGTGCGGGAGCTGGACGCTGCTGAGACCGCCCAGGTCTGGCTGGAGCTGCTCCAACCCGAGATGGCCGACATCAACCCGATCCGGCTGGGCGACGAGGGACTGCTTGACCGCATCACCCCGGCCGAGGGCTTTGACTTCAGCACCGCCCAGCACTTCAAGGTAGGCCGCCACTTCGCCCGAGTGCTGGTCATGACCCACTATCCCCGCCACGTCACCCCGGCCCACTTTGCCGACCTCTACCGCATCGACCGGCGGGTCGCCGTGATCCAGCAGATCCACCCATCGGACAGTGAGGAGTTGCAGCGGGAGATCAGCAACTCGATCGGCGAGATGAATGCCCGCCTGGCCGGGACGCTCTCGGAGTATGAGAAGGAGGCCCTGAAGGCCCGCCTCCGGGACGCCCACCGGCTGCTGAAGAAGCTGGCCGGGGAGAACCACAACGTGCTCGACCTCTGCATGTACCTCCTGCTGCGGGCCGATACGCTCGATGAACTGGAGGAGCTGACCCGGCGGATTCAGGGCCGCCTCCGGGGGAAGGGAATGCGTGCTCGGGTCCTGCGCTTCACCGAGCAGGTCCGGGGCTTCCAGGCCTGCCTGCCGGTCGCCAAGGACCCGCTCCAGCAGATCGCCCGGCGGAACATCCCCGCTGAGTCGGTCCCGGCCGCCTTCCCCTACGCCAACGCCGAGCTGACCCACGGGCGGGGCTTCGTCTTCGGCATCAACAAGGACACCGGGAACCTGGTGCTG
>JAWLHU010000008.1:118932-328882 GCA_041690255.1 Symbiobacteriaceae bacterium | reverse complement strand
CATATTGCTATGGCCCGCTCGACTTGCATGTCTTAAGCACGCCGCCAGCGTTCGTCCTGAGCCAGGATCAAACTCTCCGAAAAAAGTTTGTTCGGCTCTTCATAATTACGAGCTTACGCTTGGCTTTCTCTCTTGCACTGTCTAGTTTTCAAGGTTCGAGCGCCACTGTCGTCGCCGACAGCTTTGCTAGATTACCACGCCCACCGTATGATCGTCAACCACTCAAGTTTATCCATCGTGATTGGCGCTTGAGGCGATGCGATTCCGCCGCTTGAAAGGACAACGTTGTTCAGTTTAGCAGCCGAACTATCTCGTGTCAACCAGCCAATATCCGGTTTCGAACTCCCTCTCGGCCTGCATCAGCGTTGCTGTTGCGTCCCGCCGACAAGGGAACACTCTATCAGAGACGCAACCGAGCGTCAACCGTCCAGGTTGATCCAACACGCACCCTCATTCCGTCTACCTCGGCCCTGTCCGATGATCCCTGTGAATCAGTCACAAGGGCAACTCAGCGGGATGGCAGGCCCGCCACTTCCCGCTTTATGATGAGAGTGGATAACCCTTCGAGGAGGGATTACGGTGGGAGACTGCAACGGACTGGTCCTTTCCGACCCCCGTTTCGCCGAGATAGATCAGGCGATCGCTCGCTACCGGGCCCAGAGCGACGGGGCTGTCTATGTGCTGGAGCGGGCAAAGTACCTCTTCGGCATGCTACCGCTGCCCGTCCTACACTATGTGGCGGATGGGCTGGGACTCACACACGGGGATATCTATCAGGCCGCTTCGTTCTACGACTTCTTCGCCTCCCGGCCCGAGGGCAGGCACACCGTCTCCATCTGCCTGGGGACGGACTGCTATCTTAACGGAGCCGGCACCCTCTTTGACCGTCTACAGGCAGAACTGCAGATCGGACCGGGAGAGACAACGCCTGACGGACTCTTCTCCCTGATTGTCAACTACGCCGGCGAAGACTGCGGTGACCGCCCGGCCTTCTATGTAGATGACCAGCGCTTCTCCGTAAGGCCGGAGGATGTGGTCGGCGTGCTCGACCTCTTCCGCCCTGTTCCAGTTGGCATCGAGTGAGCCCCAAAAAATGGGGCGGGGCAGGTAGCCGCACCGCCGCCTGAACCGTCACGATCCCAGGTTTAACGGAACTTCCTGAGCCGCTCCCTGTACACTGGCCTTTTTGCCAGGTCCTCAGGGGGCGGTTCTTCATGAGGCGAGTCGAGCTGTTCCGGCAGCTAAGACCCCTCCTGCCCGGCAAGCACATCAACCGAACCCCGCTGCGAGGTCCGGTCAATACCACCCGCCGCCCTACGGGCTGACGGACCGAAGCAGCTCCCGAACCTCCGCCGCTGTCTCCGCCTCCAGGGCCCGCTCCGCCACCGCCCGGCAGGCTCTCTGCCCCACCTGGCATACCACCCGCTTGACCAGCGGGATCGCCTGTGCGCTCATGCTCAGCTCATCCAATCCGATCCCTAGCAGAAGGGGGGCGAGCCCTGGTTCACCGGCGATCTCCCCGCAAATGCCGACCCACTTGCCCTGCCCATGGGCCGCGTTGACCACGGTCTGGATCAGTCGAAGGACCGCGGGGTGCAGCGGGTCATATAGACGCGCGATCCGGGAGTTCATGCGGTCCACGCCCAGGGTGTACTGAGTCAGGTCGTTGCTGCCTATGCTGAAGAAATCCACCTCCCGGCCCAACTTCTCCGCCATTAAGGCGGCGGATGGCAGTTCGATCATAACCCCAACCGGGATCTGCTCCGCCATCATCTCACCCTGGCTCGCCAGCTCCTCTCTCGCCTCCACCAGGAGAGCCTTCGCCCTGCGTAACTCCTCGAGACCACTGATCATGGGGAACATCACCCGCACGTTGCCCGTGACTCCGGCCCGCCAGATCGCCCTCAATTGGGTTTTGAATAACTCTGGCCTATCCAGACAGATCCGCACTGCCCGCCAGCCCAGGAACGGGTTCGGCTCAAGGGGCATCTCGAGGTAGGGTATCTGCTTATCCCCGCCAATGTCCAGCGTCCGAATGATCACGGGGCGCCCGCCCATACCCTCTGCCACGCTCTTATACGCCTCGACCTGCTCCTCTTCGGTGGGCAGGGCGGTGCGATCCATGAACAGGAACTCCGTCCGGTAGAGCCCAACCCCTTCCGCCCCGTTCTCCACCGCCGCAGCCAGGTCGCGGGGCCTGCCCAGGTTGGCCGCCAGCTCTATGCGCCGCCCATCTACCGTGACGGCCGGAAAATCCCGCAGGCCCAGCAACTGTCTCCGCCCGGCCTCCGCCTCGGCGACCTTCGTCCGGTACGCCGCAAGGGTCTGGGCGTTGGGGTTGACCCAGACCTCGCCGGCGTAGCCATCCAGAATCACCAAGTCGCCATCAGCCACATGGGCCAGCAGGTCCGGGCTGCCCACCACGGCCGGAATTCCCAGCGACTGGGCCATAATGACGCTGTGCGAGGTGCGCCCGCCGCTCTCGGTCGCAAAGCCCAGGGCGTACTGAGGATCGAGCTGCGCCGTCTCCGACGGGGTCAGGTCGTGGGCCACGATCACCCGCGCCTCCCCGAGGACGCCCAGGTCACGGGCAGTGTCTCCGGTGAGGTGGCGGATTAGCCGTCGCCCGACATCCGCCACATCGGCGGCCCGCTCCCGTATGTAGGCATCATCCATATTCTGAAGGATCGCCCTGTGCTCGGCGATCACCCGGTCCACCGCGGCCCGTGCGCTGGCGCCGGCACGAATCGCTGCGGCCACCCCCTCCGTCAGCGCCGGATCACCCATCATCATGAGATGAGCGTCAAAGATTGCGGCGTCCGCTTCGCCCATGCGGCGGGCCACCCCGTCCCGCAGGAGGCGAAGCTCCTCCCGGCCGGCGGCCAGAGCGCCCTCAAAGCGCGCCTGTTCGGCTACCGGATCGGTCGCCGCCGCGCCGCCCTCAGGGTTGCCGGCCACCTCCAGTTCGGGGCGCAGGACGAAGGCCCTGCCGATCGCAATGCCGGGCGAGGCTGCAATTCCCGTCTGCATACTCCGCATCGCCTACCCTTCGCTATCTCGGCTTGCCCTGAGGCAGGCCAACTCCCCGGAGCAGAGCTACGCTCTCCGCATAGGAGCGCCTGCCATTGAAGAGCCCGGACGTGCCCAGCACAAAGAAGTCCGCTCCCGCCGCGGCCAGCCCTGGGACGGTGCTCTCGCATATGTGGCCATCGACCCCCAGAGAGAACCGGCACCCAGCTTCCCGGCCCATCTGCCGGATGCGTCCCACCCGGTCATAGGCGCTCGGCAGGAAGGGCTGCCCGGCAAACCCCGGGTTCACAGCCATGACCAGCACCAGATCCACCGCGTCCAGAACTGGCTCCAATACGGCGAGCGGCGTGCCCGGGTTGATGGCCGCACCGGCCTCCGCCCCAAGTTGCCGGATCGCAGTCAGGGTCCGATGGATATGGGTGCATGCCTCCACGTGCACGGTGACCCGATCCGCACCAGCCTGAACGAAGCTCTCCAGCAGGTGGTCCGGCTCCCGGACCATCAGGTGCAGATCGAAGTGGAGGGCGGTATTGGGCCGCAGGGAGCGCATCATGTCCGGCCCAAGTCCCACGTTTGGGACAAAGCTGCCATCCATGATATCAAAGTGCAGGGAGTCGATACCCGCTGCCGCCAGCGCACGGATCTCCTGTCCAAGGTTGTTGAAGTCTACGCACATCATGGATGCCGACAGCCGCATCTTCGCCCCCCCTGCCCTTTGACTCTCAGCCGACCAGCGAACGAGATCCGGCTATGCCTGGCGCTCCAGCAGGAGGGTCAACTCATGCGCAGCCTTATCGGCGTCCGGCCCCTCCACCCGCAACAGAACGGTCTGGCCGAACCTGACCCCCAGTTCAAGGACGCTGAGAAGGGAGTTGGCGCTGACGGCCCGGTCGCCCACCACGATCTCAATGCGCGACTGATAAAGGGTGGCGGCTCTGACCAACTCCGCAGCCGGCCTGGCGTGCAGCCCTTCAGGGTGCCGGATCGTCACTAGCCGTTCCATGGGCTTCCCCCCTGTGCTGTTGTTGGTGAAGTAGCGCGTTCAGGTTTGTGGTCTCCTCGCCGGGAAGCCACTGGATCTCCATGGTGAGACCGGCCAGGTCAAGCTTTCGCCATGCCAGCAACTCATCGGGGGTGGCATGAAGACCTCTGGCCAAACGAACACGCCCGTCCGCCGACCGGACGTTTCCGATGTTCACCCGCTCTACCTTGACGCCTTCCTGCAGCAGGCCAAGCAGGGCGTGAGGACCGCGCACAAGCAGGAGCAGCCGGTCACTGCCGAAAGCATAGCGGAGCAGCGCCTGCGCTGCGCTCACCACACCGAGAACCGTTACCTTCACATTCGCCGGGGCGGCCATCCGCCACAGGGTCCGCTGAAGCTCATCCTCGGCGGCCTCATTATCCGCCACCAGAATGTGATTCGCACCCAGTGCCGAGGTCCAACCCACCACAACCTGACCATGGATCAACCGGTCATCAACCCGCACCAGGAGGATTGTCACGACTGCACTTCCTCACGTGTCCTGGCGAACTGGCGCTACCGGGGCGGCAACTTCGTCCCCAGGGCTGCTCCGAAATGGATCAGGATATCCTCGGGCTCCCGCCCGTTCGCCTTGGTCCACTCGCTGGCGAGGTACTGCAACGGAATGACGTAGGCCACCGGTGCCACCCGTGGGTCGGCGACGCCAGGCAGTTCCACACCGTGTCCAGTCAGCGACACGAGGGGAGAGCCCTCGCTGCAGACCGTCGCCGTATACTTTGTGGTACGGCGCGCAATCTCGGCCAATGTTACCGCACGGGGCTCCCCGGGGCCGGGGGGTGCAAGGAAGATCAACCTGCTGTTCTCGTTGAGGGCGCACTGCGGGCCATGCATATACTCCTCCACGTCGTAGACCTCCACCGGCACCTGGACGGTCTCCAGGATCTTCAGGCCACCCTCCATGGCAACGCCCATGCCGGGCCCGTAGCTGAGAACGGTGACCGATGGAGCGCCGCGGAACAGCTTGATCCAATCGGCAATGCCCGCCGCTGTGGCCTTGATCGCCGTTGTCGCCAGATCGGAAAGCGGCGACAAGTCAACCGGCTGCCCGCCCAAGGCGCCGGCCAGGGCATAGAGGGTCGCAACCGTGGCTGTATACCCCTTAGTCTTGGCCGGTGCGCCTTCCTTGCCGATCAAAATGTCCAGGGCGGCGTCGGCCACCTCGGCAGCTGCGGACTGGAGGTCCGAGGTGACCAGGAGGGTGAATGCCCCATACTTCTTCGCTCGTTCCATGGCCTTTATTGTCCATATGCTGCGACCCGCCTGAGAGACAGCGATTACCAGGGTGGTGCTGTCCAGGCGAGAAGCGGGCAGGTAGTGGACAAACTCGAGCGATGATACGACCCGCACATCAGCGCCAGTCAACTCCTCGAACAAGGGCAGCGCAGCCCAAGAGGCTGTTACCGAACTGCCGGAACCGACCAGATAGATCCGCTTCGGCGCCCGGGTGAGCCTCTCGAGAACGATCGGCAACTGCGCCTGGCCACGCGTGGCCACCTCATGAAGCGTTCCGGGTTGCTCCAAAATACATGTCAGCATAGTTGTGGTCACAATCAATGCTACCCCCCGTCAAATTGCGGGTGACCGGCGAAGGGACGACGGACAGGGACCGCTCCGTCGCCCCTGACCATGTCTATCCCAGGATGTTGAGCCACCGACCGAGCATGCCCAGGACCAGGATGCCAACGAGCAGGATGGCCGGCTTCATGTTCTTGCGCATCAGGTAGTAGAGGCCGAAGACCAACCCCAGCGGCAGGATCGAAGGCATGATCTGGTCCAAGACCTCCTGGAGCTTCAGGGCGGTTCCGCCCGCTGAGAAGACCACGGTGGTGTTGAGACTGACCATGGTTGCGACCATGACGCCGAGCACGGTCATGCCCACAATGGATGCCCCTTCGGACACCCGTTCGAGCACCCGGTTGGACTGGATCTCCTGCAGGAAGCTGACTCCGAACCGATAGCCGACGAATGTGCCGTAGTACCTGGTCACGAAATGCGGAATGTTGTAGAGGAGCACGTACAGGAAGATTCCCAGGAAGTTCCCTTGCACGGCCATGGAAGCGCCGACGCCGACGGCAATTACCCGGAAGGTGCCCCAGAAGAAGGCGTCACCCACACCAGCCAGCGGCCCCATGAGCGCCGCCTTGACGGCAGTGACATTGGCAACTTGGCTGTCATCGCCCCTACTTGCATTCTCCTCCTCAATCGACACGGCAACGCCCATGATGAACGTGGAGAAGGCACTGGTGGTGTTGAAGAACTCCAGATGCCGCTTGAGTGCCGCGATCAGATCCTCCTTCTTCTTGTACAGCTTCGTCAGGATCGGCATAATGCTCCAGCAGAACCCCAGCCCCTGCAACCGCTCGTAGTTAAAGGAGGACTGCAGGAGAAACGAGCGCCAGAAGACGCGCCGCAGATCTGCATTGGTGATCTTGGTCTCCGATTCGCGGGGCTGCTTCGTCTCCAATGCCGTCACGTCCTATCCCTCCCGAGCGGTCTTCAACTGGGTGTAGAGAATGGCAGCCATCAGACCGAGGATAGCCGCCGCCACAACATTGACATGGAGGAACACGGCCAGCGTGAAGCCGATGAAGAAGAATGGGAGGATCTGGCGGTTCATCATAACCTGGAGCAGCATAGCGAAGCCCAGAGCCGGCAGGAGGCCGCCACCAATCTGCAGGCCCTTGAGGATCACCTCCGGCACCGCGGCGATGACCGTCTTGACCACATCTACGCCGAAGTAGACCGCAAGGAACGACGGAACCATCATGGCCAGGATGAGGAGGCAGACAGGAATCAGGTGCATGCGGGTAACCCCGGACAGATTGCCCTTTGCAGCGTGGTCATCCGCCCGGTGGACGAAGTAGAGCAGGAGCACCCGAACGAAGACGCCCAGTGACTGCGCCAGCATGGCCACAGGGACAGCGAGCGCCAGGGCTACCTCGGTCCCGCTACCGGAAAGGATGGCGAAGGCCGTGCCCAGCGTGCCGCCAACGGCTACATCTGGCGGGGTTGCTGCACCAATGGCGATGATGCCCATCCAGATCAACTCAAGCGTGCCACCTACAATCACACCTGTCTGCAGGTCGCCCAGGACCAGTCCGACCAGGGGGCCAAGTACAATCGGTCTGCCGATCATACTCTCACCCAGGATCCGTGCATCCACGACACCTAAGCTGGCGATCAGACTAATGAGCAGCGCTTTCAGCAACATTGACCGTTCCCCACCCCTTCTCTAGAGGATAGATGCCGACTTGAGCAGGGTCTCAAGCGGAACCTTGGAATCGCTGGGAAGTTGACTCACCTCCAGTCTCACACCTGCATTGGCCATCTCACGAAAGGCGGTCAAGTCGTCCTGGTTCACCGCCACGGCTTTGGCGATCAGTTGTTTACCGGGGCTATGGCGCATTCCACCGATGTTGACTGAGCGGATCTCCTTTACGGAACGCAGCAGGGTGAGCACAACCTGGGGAGTGCGGGCCACCACAAGCACCCGGTCGGCGGCAAAGGAGCCCTCCAGTTCGGTCGCTGCCTGGGCCACGGTCAGCAGCGACAGCTTGACGCCCGGAGGTGTGGCCAGTTCCAGGGTCAGCTTCTGGAGTTGATCGTGGATGATCTCGTCGTCAGCCACCACAATCCGCGTGGCGCCGGAGGCACGGGTCCAGGCAAACGCCACCTGCCCGTGCAGAAGCCTGTCATCAATGCGGGTTAATACGATCAACTGTCTCTCCCCCCTGACTTGTCGCGAATGGCCGTCAGGAAATGCGGTCCCGAAGCAGGTCGTTCAGGTCACGAATGCCGTGGCTGGCAGCCGTCCTGCAGCGGGCAGCCAACGCCGTCACCCCCTCCGTCGCCCCCCGCTGGGTGATGGCTTCCAGCAACATTGGGAGGTTCACGCCGGTGAGACAGACCACGGCGCCTCGCTTGAGGAGGCCCAGAGAGGCATTTGCCGGGGTGCCTCCCAGCAGGTCGGCCAGAATCAGCACCCCTTCGCCCTGGTCCAGCTCCGCCACGAACTCTGCCATCCGGCGCTGCATGGATTCCCGTGTGTCATCTTCGCGAAGGGGAAGCACTCTGACGTTTGGCACCTCTCCCATGATCGCCTGTGCTGCCGCGAGTAGCTCCGGGGCCAGTCCGGCGTGTGCCACGATTAGAATGCCTTCCATATGTCATTCTCCTCAGGCGTGAGATCTGGACACCAGAGGCGGCTCCCCTGATGATCCTACCCCCGCACTATGCAAAGTCCGTACCAGGACAGATCGGCGGAAGAACAAGACCGGACGGGCTTTTGCCCGTCCGGTGCCAGGAGACAGTTCAAGACAGATGGAGACACTGCTCTGATCCGCAGCTTCCGCTACGGGCGGTCACTCGGTGAGAACCGCCAGCACCAGCAGTCCCAGTTCGGCTTCGGGTATGGTGACGTGGAACACCTCCTCAAGGGGGCGCACCGCCAACCTCATCTGGCTGAGCAGATCACCATGCTGCACCTTCAGGTATTCGAGTTCCTGGCAGGTGGAGACCGGCCCGTCGGCCACGAGCCGCTCGCCAAGGAAGGCGAGATGGATCAACCAGCGCACGACTTGCTCAGGCCGGAGCGGGCTGCGCAGATGGTACTCCAACCGGCCCAGCGCCTCGACCGCATGTTCCGCAATCTGCGCGCCGGCCGGCAGGTCCAGGTTCTGCTCCACGAAGCGCCGGGCCAACCTAACGGCGTCATCATGGCTTACCTCCCGCACCGGCGGTCCGACCTCCTGCGTGTCGCCCAGCAGGGAGACCAGCCGTCGCAGTCCGTCGCCGAAGAGGATCTGCTCCATGCCAATGAAGGGGACCCCTGGCAATTTGGGGTCCAGCGTGCCCGTGGCGGCAACCACCCGGCCACGCCACCCCTCCACCAGAAAGCCTGGAAGGTCCGAGCCGGTCTCCAGATCCAGCGGCTGAACCGCCACCCGCTCCCGCAGGTCGCCGGGGAGCGCTTCGGCCAGGAATGCGGCCAGTTTCCGTGCAGTGCCCTGCCCGGTCAGACAGGTGGTGAGCACGATTTGCCGCGCCTCCCATACGGCTGACTCAGTATTGACGGTCTGATAGACCCGGTTCACATAACGGACTGCCAGCTCGAGGCGCGAGCAGCCCTCCGCCACCAACCGGCCGGCCTCAATCACCGCAGCGGTGGTGACCAACGGCACGACGGCCACCGGGAGACCGGTCGCCCCCTCAATGGCAGGGCCGAGCACGGTCAGGGAACCCATATCCACCAGCAACAGGATGCCGGAGGCGGGAGGGGCCTTCTGGAGCAGGCGGACCGCCAGGCTGCGAGTCTCCTCTATGCTCTGCTCCAGGGGCATGTCCACCGCCAGGACCAAATCCCGGCCCAGCAGGCGGTTAGCCACGACAGCCATGCTGCTGGCAGTCGCCTCGCCGTGGGCGATGACCAGGGCAGCAATCCCTTGCTCCTGGCGGCGGTGCGGACGATGCGCTGCAAGGAAGAGGGAGAGAAAGGTGATCTCCGAAGGGGGCAGGCCGAACCCGAGCCCGGACTCCAGGATGGGGACCAACCGCCGAACCACGGCGAACTCCTGGGGACAGTACCCGGCCAGCGTCAGCGCACTGTCCGCGTCCTCTGTCTCCCCGACAGCCCGGCTTCCCAGGTGGAGCGCCAATCCCGTCATGACCTCCGGCCCGAACCGGCAACCAAGCCCTTCCCCGGCCGCCTTCAGGAAGCCCTCCACCACCTCGAGCAGCCGGTCAGGGATGCGCATGGACCAGTTCTTGCGCCTCAGCAGCCGCTGCACGTAGTTGGCGAGATCCACGTGGATCAAGTGCTGCACCGAAGATGGCGGGAGGCCGCTCTCCCGGTAGCAGGCAATCCGCCGCCCCAGCTCCCGGTACACGTCGCTGCCGTTGCACTCGTCAGCCAGGCCGGATGCGGCTACCGACGGCGACGGGGCATAGAGCCGGTCTTCGACCCCCACCACGAGATCAGCTTCCCGGGTGATTGGGCCATCACGCAGGTAGGCGAGCTGAATTTCCGGAGCGAGATGGGTGAGGTAGAGCGGCAGTGTGCGGGTGGCGGACCCCGCCGCAGTAAAGCTCAGGAAGGCCCTGGCACAGCCCAGCAGGACGGCACTGCGCAGCTCACCCACATTCCCAGAGGCCCGAAATGACAACAGGGCGACCAGGGCCAGTGGGCTTGCGGCGATTGGCCTGCCCACCCGGGTCGCCTCCTCGTGGAGGAAGCGGTTGATCAGCTCCAGCCGCTCCTCCAGGGGCCGATCCTCCAGATTGGGCATGGTGATCACGACCGGGAAACGGCGCAGGAAGGTCTGCAGCAAGTTGGAGCGCGGGTCTTCGGAGGTCGCCCCGATCAGCATGATCGATGCCCTGTGCAGATGGGAGTCCCCAAGGGATCGGAAGGCGCCTTTGTCTATGAGCAGGAAGAGCATCTCCTGACCTTCGGGCGGCAACCGATGGATCTCGTCCAGCAACAGAATGCCGCCATCGATCTGGGCGATCAGCCCGGGATTATCCCTGTCCGCCCCGGTGAAGGCCCCCTTTACGTAGCCAAAGAGCTGCGCCACCAACAATTGCGGATTGGCAGCGTAGTCTGCGCAGTTGAAGATGCCAAAGGGCGCTTCCGGCCTGATCATGCCCGCCTGGACGGCGTATCGGTGCATGGCTTCGGCTAACCGGCTCTTACCCGCCCCGGTGCCACCCAGTACCAGTGTGGGGAGGCCTCTGGGCGGATAGAGTATGGCAGCCTTCGCCTGCTCAATGACGCGGCGCAGGCTGCCCGAGGCCCCGATCAGGTCGTCCAGGTCGCCGGGGGCCGGGTCGTGGGCGCGGGTGCGGGCGTGCGCCGGCTCGCTCCCCGCAGCCCAGAAGAGAACCGGACGGCCGGGCGTTTTCCGGGCAAGCCCCTCTCGGCACAGCTCGTTCAAGTCGGCACTGGCATTGTGTCGCTCGACCCCGGCATGGCCTGCGATCTCTGTCGCGGTGACCCCACGGTCCGTGCCCTCTGGCGCCAGGCACCTGAGACTCTGGAGAATTCGATCCTTGCGCACGCTCCACACCTGCCTCAACGTTGGTTGTAGATGTTGCATTGCTGTGCGTGTCCATTCCCCGATATTCCAGCCCATTCGCACTTCGTGGGGAGAGTTCGGTTAAATGCCAGACCATTCCTTCCATATGAATGAGTGAGTCCCACACATCCCCCGCGGCCCGGAGGCAACCCCGGGACTCCCCACCATCACCGGTCACCCAGCAAGTCGCCTTCACGCACAAGCAAAAGGACCGCCTTGTCTCGGGCGGTCCATCCACTGTTCCTATGAGCCCACAACCTGCCTGGCCACATCCATACCCCTTTGCAGGGCGGTCCGGTTGATCGGGACAAACCGGGCCTTGTCCTCGCCCATCACCTTGGTCAGCGCCTTCAGCACCGACTCGGTCTCGACCGCCGGCAGGACGGCCAGCATGGCGCCGAGGGCGACCATGTTGGCGAACTTGACAGAGCCGAGCTCAATGGCAATGTCCGAGGCAGCGACGGGCACGACGGTAATGTCGGTGCGGGTAGCCTTCCCCGTGCAGAGCGAGGTGTTGACTACGAGCACTCCGCCGGGTTGCACGACGTGCTCGAACTTCTCCAGCGAGGGCTGGTTCATGACAATGCAGGCGGTAGGTTCAGAGACGAGGGGGCAGGCGACCTCGTGGTCGGAGATAACGACCGAGCAGTTGGCGGTGCCACCGCGCTGCTCAGGGCCATAGGCCGGCACCCACGAGACCTTCTTGCCCTCGAAGTTGCCGCCGTAGGCGAGGAGCTGCCCCGCTGTCAGGACGCCCTGACCACCGAAGCCCGCGATCAGAATCTCATGCGTATACACTCGCCTACACTCCCTTCGTGACGTCCTTGAACTCACCGAGCGGGAAGGCCTGGAGCATCTCGCCCATGACATAGGCGTTGCCCTCCGACGGGGTAATGCCCCAGTTGGTGGGGCAGTTGCCCAGGACCTCGACCATGGTAAAGCCCTTGCCCTGCAACTGCAGTTCGAAGGCCTTCTTAATCGCCCGCTTCGTCTTGACGATATTGCCCACATCGGCCACGTGGGTTCGGGCCACGTAGGCGGCGCCGGGCATGGAGGCGAGAATCTCGGCCATCCGGTACGGATGCCCCGCTTCCTCGCCGCGGCCATACGGGGTGGTCGCCGTGACAGCGCCCATGAGCGTGGTCGGCGACATCTGGCCGCCGGTCATCCCGTAGATCGTGTTGTTGTACATGATCGCGGTGATCTTCTCACCGCGTGCAGCCGCGTGAATGATCTCAGACGTACCGATCGCGGCCATGTCACCATCGCCCTGGTAGGTGAAGACGACCGTGTCAGGGCGGGCCCGCTTCACACCGGTGGCGACAGCGGGAGCCCGGCCGTGCGGCGCCTGCACGAAGTCGGTCTCAAAGTAGTTGTAGGCCAGGACAGAGCATCCAACGGAAGCGACGCCGATCGTCCGCTCCCGAATTCCGAGCTCATCGATCACTTCGGCGATCAGCCGGTGAACAACGCCGTGGCTGCAGCCAGGGCAGTAGTGGGTCACGACCGGCGACATCGCCTGGGGCATGCCTGCTAGCTGCTTCACTTTGCCTCGCCTCCCATTACCTTCTGGATCTCATGCAGGACCTCCCGCGGGGTCGGCACAACGCCGCCCATGCGGCCGTAGAGGTGGACCTTGGCCTGGCCGAGTACGGCGAGTTGCACGTCCTCGATCATCTGGCCGCTGGACATCTCCACATCGAGGAACCGCTGGACCCCATTCTGCGCCAGCCTGGCGAGGCCGGCGCTCGGGAAAGGCCACAGGGAGATGGGCCGGAAGAGGCCGACCTTGTACCCGATGGAGCGGGCGGCATCGACAGCCGCACGGGCGATGCGGGCAGCGGTACCATACGCCACGACGACCATCTCAGCGTCGGAGCAGAGGTACTCCTCCCAGCGGATCTCGTTCGCCTTCATGCGGGCGAACTTCTCCTGGAGCTTCAGGTTGTGGGCCTCCAGGTTCTCGGGGTTCAGTTCCAGCGAGGTGACCACCCGCTTGGCCCGCCCCTTGGCCCCGGTCAGCGCCCAGTCCTTCTCGGCGTCATCCTCCTTCATGCCGGGGAACCGGACCGGCTCCATGGTCTGGCCCAGCAGACCATCGCCCAGAATGGCGACCGGATTCCGGTACTGGTCGGCCAGTTCGAAGGCGAGCATGGTCAAATCAACCAACTCTTGCACGGTCGATGGCGCGAGGGTGACCATGTGGTAGTCACCATGACCGCCACCCTTGACCATCTGGAAGTAGTCGCCCTGTGCCGGCTGGATATTGCCGAGACCAGGACCACCGCGCATGATGTTGACCACGACGCAGGGAAGCTGGGAACCGATCATATAGGAGATGCCTTCCTGCTTCAGCGAGAAGCCCGGCGAGGAGGATGAGGTCATGGCACGGACGCCGGTCGCTGCAGCGCCAAGGACCATGTTGACCGCCGCAAGCTCAGACTCCGCCTGCAGGTAGGTCCCGCTGACTTCGGGCATCCGGCGGGCCATATAGGCCGGCAACTCTGACTGCGGGGTGATCGGGTAGCCGAAGAAGAACCGGCAGCCGGCACGAATCGCCGCCTCGCCAAGAGCCTCGTTCCCCTTCATCATCGTCAGGTGCATATTCTCAGTCACAGAACCTCACCTCCTAGGCGGACTGGTAGATCGTAAAGACAACCTCGGGGCAGACCAGGGCGCAGGCCTTGCAGCCCGTGCACTTCTCCGGCGCGATCACGGCGGCGGGGCGGTACCCCAGGGCGTTAATGTTGCTGCCCATGGCCAGGACGTCCCGGGGGCAGGCCTGCACGCAGAGCTCGCAACCCTTGCAGCGGTTCTCGTTCAGCTCCAGTTTGATCTCACGCAACTTGGAAACCCCCTTCACAAAGGAAAATCCCCATGCGATTCAGAAACGGCGGACCTAGACGGCGCGCAATTCCCAGGGAGGCCGCATCCTGAGCTGCATGGGAAGGACCTCTCGGCCGGACAAGGCGGGAACAATGTCCGACTGGGCCGCGGTGAAGCGGACAGGGAGCCCAAGCAGTTGTGCAGCGGCTTCCACCTGAGTCAGCCCCTCCAGCACGTGATCGGGCTGGGTGAGCGGGCCTACGTTGGAGTTGTTGACGAGGCCGGTAAACTTGATCCGGGCGACCTGTTCGAGCCAACGGGCATACTGGGCCACCTGCTCGGGTGAACCGGTGCCTGGTCGGAACGGGTTAATGACCATGAGCGCCTCGTAGGACCCAGGCGGGAGCTGGGTGTTGAGGCTGCCCACGACACGGGCGCCCTCGTCGCCCCCAATGTCGCCGATCACGGGACCGTCATAGGTGACCAGAGCCTGCACGGCCCGGGCGGTCACCACAGGCAGATCGGACCGTCGCAGATCGCCCTCGGGTGCCACTACCGTAACCCCGGCCTCCTCCAGTTCGGGAAGAATGTCACGCGAGCGATAGTAGGGCGTAATGAAATCCAGATCCAGCAGCATGGGTCGCTTTGGTCCTGTACTCAAGGAAAGAGCATAATGAATGGCCACCTCGGTCTTGCCAGAACCAAAGTGACCAAGAAAAAGGATGCGACTCATATCCATCCCCCCTTTTCCATCATACAACTTTGTATAGAGTGGGGGGTATCGCCAATAGGGGTTAGACACAATGGCCTAACTTTCGTCTCCGCAGCGGCGTCGGTGTCGGGTGGAGACCCCAGAAAGTTCCCCGGTTGCTTCCGTTTCCACTCAGCAGGGAATCGCCTGGCTGCTCCCGAACGTCATAGTTGGGGGATATCCCTTAAGGAGGTACATAAGTATATGATGGTAACGAAACGGCGCTGGCTTTCGCTGCTTCTGGCCTTGCTCATGGTCTCGGCTCTCTCCCTGCCCGCCCTGGCAGAGGAGTCGGCTACCGCTGCCCCGGCTTCGTCGATCGCATCGGTCGCGGCCGCAGCCAAGCCCTCTGTCGTGGGGATTCTGACGACCATGAAGGCCCAGGGCGGCACAGACCGCGGCCGTTCTGCGGGCACCGGCTTCGTCTACAAGCCGGGGATCATCATCACCAACGCCCATGTCGTGGAGAACGCCCAGGAGGTCAAGATTCTCTACGCCGACAAGACCACGGAAACCGTCTCGTCGAGCAATATCTTTGCTGATCCGACCTCGGACGTGGCTGTGATCAAGGTCACCCGTACCGATCTGACCGTGCTCCCCTTCGCCGACTCCGACGCCGTGACGATCGGTGAGCAGGTGATCGCAATCGGTAACCCGCTTGGCTTCCGGCTCGGCAACTCGGTCAGCGCCGGCATTCTCTCCGGCACGGGCCGTGCCCTTGGCTCGGCCTACAAGTTCCTCCAGACCGATGCCCCGATCAACCCCGGCAACTCCGGCGGCCCGCTCTTCAATATGAAGGGCGAGGTGATCGGCATCAACTCGGCCAAGATGGCGGAGTTGGGCGTGGAAGGCCTCGGCTTCGCCATTCCCATGAATACCGCCATTGAGATCGCTGAGGTTCTTCTGAAGGATGGCAAGGTGGAGCGGGCGGTCCTCGGCATCCATTTGGATGAGGGCTGGGAGGCCTACTTCGGCGTGCCTGACGCCGAGGGCGTGACGATCGCCGGCATTATTATGGATGGCCCGGCGGGCATGACCGCCCTGCGCTCCGGCGACAAGTTGATCAAGCTGGACGAGACCCCGATCTCCACCAGCGATGACGTGTACGCCTTCCTGGCGACCAAGAAGCCGGGCAACAAGGTGACGATCACCGTGAAGCGCCAGGGCCAGATCCTCACCACCGATATCATCCTCGCCTCCCAAGATGAGCTTCGTAAGGTGGCCGAGGAAGAGGGCGTCGAGGAGGGCGGCATTCTGATCGGCCTGACCGCCAGCCAGATCCAGGAGGCGGCAGCGTTCGGCGAGGAGTGGGCGACGGGCTGGGTCGACATCAACCCGGACTATCTCGCCGTCAGCGGCTCGAACTACGCGATTCTCTACACCGAGTTCCTCTATGTGGCCCGCCGGATCGAGTCGGCCTATGAGTTCGGCTTCACCCCGGGCGTCGGCTTCCAGCAGGCGGTGGCCGAGGAGGTCTACAAGCGGCTGGAGGTCCAGTTCCAGATCAACGGCGACAAGGCCGACTTCCTGAAGGGCGCCAAGTACTACCTGACCCAGGAGGGCTCCCTGCCCCTGAAGGGCGGCCTTGTGGGTATGCCCAGCTACATGACCAGCGCCGACGGCTCCGATGTGACCGGCACCGTTGCGGTCCGGTTCGACAGCAGCGAGCTGAGCCCGACCGATGACCTGCTGGTCACGGTGGAGACGGCCGACGGCAAGGTGCTCAACTTCGTCTTCAGCATCAGCGACCTGCGGTAGGCGTATAATCCAAAAGACCCCGGACGGGCCGTGTGTGGCCTGTCCGGGTCTTTTCCTTACTTGGCGGGCTCCTGATCCTCGGGCTCTTGATCTTCCGAGTCGTCACGTTCCTGAATGGCGAGGAAGCACTGCTCGCTCCAGCTCAGCTTGACGCAATGCTTGTGGTCGGGGTGGTAGGCCTTCTCCACGTTGATCACCATGCGGTGTCCTGGCGGGATCACGATCTCCCTCAGCTTCAGGATCGCTCCGAAGTTCGCCCGGAAGCTGCCGTCCTCCTGCCAGGTCAGGCCCAGGAAGGAGGGCGATGTCTTCATGGTCGGAATCCCGTGCAGCACCCGTGGGTTCGCCGGGTCCAGGTGGATGATCAGGGAGGCCGGCTGCGGGGCAGCGAGGTTCGCGTCGGTGGCTGCTCCGCTCACCTCACGCGCGGCCCGGACCGTTCCGGTCCCCACGTTACCGCCGAAGCGAATGCTGATCTGGGGATCGCTCACGCTCCTGGACCAGGGATCGGCCTGGCTGAGGTCAAGGAAGGTCTCAACGGCAGGTGTAACCACCGCCTCCCCGGCAGCGGCTGTGTTCTCCTGGGGGACGGGGCTCTTCAGCCCCTCGGGGCCCTTGGACTCCGGAACCGACATGAGCGCTCAACCCTTTCCGATGAATTGGTGGTCTAGATTGAATTATATACTATCGTTCCTTTGATTACAATAGATGGGTTCCGATAAATGTATTTCCATTTCGGATGGTTCGGGAGGCGATACTAGCGTCGGCCCCAGGACATTGGCCCTTGCCCGGTCATTGCCGCTCATGGGAACGAGTCAACTTGGCCAAGGTGTACAGTTGCGGGCGTGAGAAGTGCGATCCCACTAAGGTAATGCTCTTGGTTGCTGGTATGAGGCCGGCTGTGGTTCTGGTCATACCCATATCAGCCAGCAGCTGAGCGACTGGCTTCGTAGTCATTGCTGCACCCCGGTCAGGGTGGATCACGAGTTGCCCCGGCTGGATACCTTACTTGCGGAGTGTATCCGCTGCCACTTCACCGGTTCCCTCCGCCCGCGGTTTCGCCGCTCCCTCACCTCGTTGGCGGCGTGCAAAATCCGATAGACAGCGGCAACTGTCTCAGCCTGCTACAGGCGTCGCTTCAGCGCCTCGTTTTCGCGCGCTAACTCGGCCACCTTATTGGCGAGGGGATTGGGGGCCTCCGGCCTTGAGCCAGGCTTCTGCGGCTCCATCCACTTCTTCAAGGCGTGCTCTCGCTGCTTTCGCCACTCGGAGACCTGGGATGAGTAGAGCCCTTCGCGGCGAAGCAGGGCCCCCAACTCCCCACGACTCAGCTGATCGGCCTCTCTGGGTTGGGAACCTTCGCCTGCTCCGCTCGGAGAGGCCGCACCACCCCCATGCCCGCCAACCCGCTACCATCCTGCATGATGAACTCCCTTTCTCCCCCCTCTTTCTACAGGTAATCCAGGACACCATGGTCTCACCTATGTTGCCACAGAGGGATTCCACCAGAAATTCCCGATGAGTCTCTCGCCCGTGTGGGAAAATGTAGCGGAATCCGCAAAAAAAGGGGCCTGGAGGTGAGGGAACCACCCTTTTTCGGCCTGACCCGGGCCAATATGCGCCCTCTGAGGCCTCACAAGAGCGAGGTACGGGGTGAACAGGCCCGACAAATGCGTCGTTCCGCTACGAATTCCCACTTGACCTACGCTCGCCCTGGGAAAAAGTGACGGAATCCGTCAATCGCCAACCCGTCACCACCCTGCATAATGAACTCCCTTTCTCCGCCCTTATGGTACGATCAATTCAGTTAATTTAGGAGACCTGGTGTCTCCCCTGTGTTGACACAGAGGGGATTGCCCAGACATTGCCCCTCATTGCCCAGACATTGCCCCTCATTGCCCAGACATTGCCCCCCATTGCCCAGACATTGCCCCCCATTGCCCAGTCATTGCCCCCCATTGCCCAGACATTGGCCCTCATTGCCCAGACATTGCCCCCCATTGCCCAGACATTGGCCCTCATTGCTCAGACATTGGCCCTCATGCCCCGGACATTGCCCGGCACGGGCCGCCATTGAGAAAGGACCGCCCACGCAGGGCGGTCCTCGCTTCACTAATCATCGTCCTCTTCCTCGTGCAGTGACTCCTCATCGCCGGGCTGGGCGAGATCCTGCAACCCGGGAATCTCCTCGACTGGCAGGAGCATCTCCATTAGCTCGCCCTGCCGCAGCACGGTGAGGGAGACCCGGTCACCGTACTTGTGCGAGGCGAGCAGCTTCCGGATCATGCCGCCGTTGGTTACGGGCTGACGGCCATCGACCGCCATGACCATGTCCATCTCCTGGAGCCCGGCCCGCTGACCGGGGCCCTGCGGCTGAACGTACTGCACGACCAGGCCCCGGTCGGTCGGCAGGTTGAGCATGTCGACCCAGATCGAATCGATCACATCCACCTCGCCAGAGAAGCCCAGCCACGGATGAATGGCGTAGCCATAGTCAATGATCTGGCTGGCCACCCGGGCCGCCACAGAGGCCTGAAGCGCCAGGTACATACCACCCTGCCAGGGCAGGCCGTTAATGCCCACAACCCGTCCCTCCAGGTCGACCAGGGGACCGCCGGCATTGCCCGGATGAATCGCCGCATTCGTAATCAGGAGCCCATCGACCGGGAGGTTCCCCCGCCCGCGGGCCCGGGGCCGGTAGATCGTCCGCTCGCTGCTGGAAATGATCCCGCTGGCGGCGGTGTGCTCGTAGCCCATGGCATAGCCGACCGAGAAGACGAAGAGCCCCACCGGCGTCGTGCCATCGTGCGCGAAGACCGGCGGGTCCACCGGCAGCCGGTCCTCGACCTTCAGGATCGCCAGGAAGTAGAGCGGATCAATCCCCACACACTCGGCCTGCCGGCGCTTGCCATCGGCCGTCTTGATCGTCACTTCATCATCCTGTGCGACCACCTGCGCACTGGTAATCATGTGGTAGTGGTCAAGCACAACGCCCGTCCCCAGGGCGACTTGTCCGGTCTTAGGCGTGGTCGCGTACACGTGTACGACGGCTGGACGCACCTTGTCCAGAGCTGCAATCAAGGCGGAAGACCACGGGTCCACGCCGATCACCCCCATTTCTCCTATTGTATCACTTTTCGCAGAGAGACCGCGGCATATCGCCTCTATGCAGGTAGGGGTCCACTATGATTTGGACTTGCATTCCGCCAAACAGATACCCTACCGCGGTAAACCCACCTTCTTCCGGCGCATAGGAATGGATGCTCCCAGAATCGGCGTGGAGGGGATCGGTCAAATGCGCAAGGGTCATCTGCTCGGGTTGATCGGGCTGATCGCGGTCCTGGTACTCTCGGGTTGCGGCGGCAAACAGACCGCCGGTTGTGCCCCCATCGAAAATGGGGTCGGGGTCTGCCTGGAGGGGACGGCAGTCTCTTGGACGGCCAACGTGAGGCCGCCCCACATGCATGAACCGGGCGGGTACTACGCCCCGGTTCAGGACCTGGCGAAAACGCTGGGGGTGATGGCGGAGGTCTCATCCGACCAGAAGAGCGTTTCGGTAAACGGCAAGCAGGTTTTGGCGATCGGCCCTGAGGCCCAGGGAATCCATCTGCACGACGATCTGGTCTACGCCCCGATCAAGGAGTTTGCCGAGGCCGCCGGCTACAAGGTCTCCGTAGACCCATCGCACCATACGGTCAGCATCAGCCGGTAGACGGGTGAAGAGCAAGGGCCCCCCTTGCTCTTTGCGCATTGTGAGACGTAGAACTATCCCTGACACCGAATCGTCTAATCAGATGAGCATCAATCTTCCGCCTGGAGATGAGAAATATGCAGCGAAGAGCCCGGATCGCCGTAGCTGCACTGGTCGCAGTCGCCCTGATCGGGACCGCGGCCTGGATCAAGTTCCGCCCTGTGGACGAGGCGTCAACGCCGCCCCCGCCCGTGACAGAAAAGATGCCGGCGGAGGTCACTCTGGTGGCCGACGAGGCAAACCCAGCCGGCCTGGCTACGACCGGCGGGCTCACGCTGACCACCGTGAAGCCGCTTTCCGTGGCCGCGGTACGCCAAAACCTGAAGGTGGAGCCGGCGGTCGCGCTCACAATCGACCAGGCCGACACCGAGGGAACGCGCTTCACCGTAAAGCCGGCGGCATCCCTGACACCTGATAAGATCTATCGCTTCCGCCTGGCCCAGGCCGTCGGGGTCAGCCGGCCGTATCAGTGGTCGTTCCAGACCCAGACCGAGTTCCGACTCCTGGGAACCCTCCCGCGGGACCAGGGGACGGGCGTGCCTGTGAACAGCGGGATTGAGTTCACGTTCACCCATGAGGACTACGAAGACCTGACCCCCTACTTCTCTATTGACCCGCCGGTCACCGGGCGCTTTGAGCGCCACAAGAAGACCGTCGCCTTCGTACCGGAGAAACTGGAGCCTGGCACCGTCTACACTGTCACGCTGAAGCAGGGGCTGGGCCGCAGCGGTGGCGAAGGGCAGCTCACAGAGGAAGTGACCTTCGCCTTTGAGACACAGGTACCGGAGACCCAGCAGAGCAACTTCTATATGCCGACCGAGGCCGCCGAGTTCCCCGCCGACAGCCAGCCGATCTTCGGCTTCTGGTACGGCGGAAAGGATTCCGCGAAGCCGGTCAACGTCACCGTCTTCCGCTATCCAACAGCGGAGGCCTACATGGACGCGGTCCAGGCGGCCGACAAGACCCCCTGGTGGGCAAACGCCTCCCGCAGCCGCTACCAGGAAGATGTGACGAGCTTAAAATCGGTCTCCACCTTCACGACCGAAGGCCAGTCATTCGACAACGGTACTTTCCTGATCTTCCCGGAGCCCATGCCACCCGGCTACTACCTGGCCTCCGTCCGCGTGGGCGAGGTCGGCCGGCAGGTACACTTCCAGGTGACCGACCTCTCCTTCCACGTCACCGCCACGACGACCGGCACCCTTGTCTGGCTGCACGACCTGGCGACCGGCAAACCGGTGGATGGGGCCACCGTGACGGATCCCATCTCACAAAAAAGCGTCCGTACGGGTGCCGATGGGGTCGCGGTCCTGCCGACGCCTGAGAATCTGCGCGACCGCATAACCCAGCCCGCCCTCCTGCTGAAGGCCGAGGCCGCCGGCAAGGAGGGGGTCATCTACAGCCCGCCGCCCTACTACTGGGAGTGGAGGGAGCAGGAGTCGAAGCGCGACCTCTACTGGAAGTACCTCTACCTGGACCGCAGCCTCTTCAAACCCGACGACACCGTGCAGGTCTGGGGCGTGGTCCACCCGCGCGAACCGGGCGCGGAGATCGTGTCGGAGGTGGTCGCCGAGGTCCGGCGCAGCGACTACTACGGTGCGAGCGGCGAGGTCCTCCCCCTGGTGCAGGCCACCCTTCCGGTACAGAAAGGAACGTTCATAGGCGGCCTCGACCTCCCCAACCTGAAGCCTGGCCACTATGAGCTGCGCGTCCGCATGGATAACGACATGCTGCTGAGCCAGTGGTTCGAGGTGGCCACCTACGCCAAACCGGCCTACCAGTTGGCTGTGACCAGTGACAAGCAGGCGATCTTTACCGGGGAGCCGGTCACCTTCGACGTGAAGGCCTCCTTCTTCGAAGGGACCCCGGTTCCTGGCATGACGCTGAACTACAATATAGGTAACGACCGCGACGTTCAGGTCGCTACCGACGCAAAGGGCGAGGCGACAATCACCTACACCCCGCCCCACTCCCCCGGTGAGGTGAACTGGTATCCCGAGTCGCTCTGGTTCAACATCCATGCCGGCCTGGCGGAGATCGGCGAGGTGACCGATGAGCGAAGGGTCAGCCTCTTCACCCGGGACCTGCTCAGCAGCGTCAAGGTGGCGTATGCCCCGGAGAGTGCGACCGTCCAGGTCCAGCTCAACCAGGTCACCCTGGACGAATTGAACGCCGGGGGCTCCAACTACAAGGGAGCGGCGGTCCCCGGGCGCGCGGTCCGGTTCACCCTGATCGAGATGCACTGGAACCAGATCAGTATGGGGCAGTACTATGACTTCATCGAAAAAGTGACCCGGACACGCTACCGCTATGAAGAGGCGCACCGGACCATCGGCACCTTTGACGCCACGAGCGATGCGAACGGCCAGGCCTCCTACACCTTCCCGGTCGACCCCGCGCAGCAGTACCGGGTCGAGTATCGCACGCTGGACTCCCGCGGGTTACCGGTGAGCGGGTCGGCCTACGTCTCCGGCCGCGAGTTCCAGTCGCCCTACGATGACCGGGAGTACGCCGGCTGGTACCACCTGGAGCCGCTGGACCCGGAGCAGACGGAGGCTCTCATTGGCGAGCCCATGGATCTGATCATGAAGACCGGCGAGACGGTGGTCGCAGATCGTCCGAACGGCTTCCTCTTCATGAACGCCCGGCGCGGTCTGCAAGGATACACGACCCAGGGGACGGGTACCTACCGGCTGGTCATGGGCGAGAACGACCCGCCCAGCATGACGGTCAAGGCGGTCTATTTCGATGGCGCCCGCTACCATTCCACGGAGCGCTATGTCCGATTTGATGAGGAACAGCGCCGGCTGCAGGTAACGGTAACGCCCGACAAGGAGGCCTACCGCCCGGGCGATGAGGTCCGCCTGCAGGTCGAGGTGACGGACCGGCTTGGCCAACCGGCACCCGGTACCCAGGTCAACCTCAACCTGGTGGATGAGGCGCTCTACGCCCTGCGGAGCCAGAGCGTCAGTTTGCTGGGTTCGCTCTACGGGGAGTACATTACCCCCGGCATTCTCCGGTCCCGGAACTCGCACGAGGTGCCCAACCCCGGCGGCGGGGCCGAAAAGGGTGGCGATGGCGGCGGTGCCCGCCGCGACTTCAAGGACGCTGTCTTCTTCTCCTCCGTCACGACCGATGCCACCGGCAAGGCGAGCGCCTCCTTCCATGTGCCGGATAACCTGACGACCTGGCGGCTGACCTACCAGGCCTTCAACCCGCAGAGCCTGGAGGCCGGAAGCGGTACGACGGGCATTGCCGTTAAACTCCCCTTCTTCGCCGACATGGTCCTGGGGGAGCGCTTCCTCACGGGCGACGAGCCGGTGCTGCAAGTCCGCGCATACGGCAGCGCCCTGACCGGCGGGGAGCAGGTCCAGTTCAAGGTGACCGTGAACGGCCCCGGCGTGTCCGAAAGCAGCGAGCGCCTGGCGGTTCCCTTCACGCCGACCTCGATTCCGCTGCCATCGCTTGCTGCGGCGGGTGACTACACCGTAATGGTGCGGGCGAACAGCGGCGATCTGACCGACGCCCTGGAGAAGAGGTTCACCGTCGTGGACACCTATCAGCGTCACAACCAGGTCGACTTCACCCTGCTGGGCGACGGGACGAAGGTGCCTGGGTCTGACTCCACCTATACCGAACTCACTTTCCTGGACTGGGAGCGGGGTCAGTACCTGAACCTGCTCTACCGGATGCGCTGGCAATGGGGGAACCGCTTCGAAATGAAGCTGGCCCGAGCGATAGCGACCGATCTGTTGCAGCAGCACTTTGGCCGGGACCCAGTCTACCCGGAGCCTGAGCTGGAGGCCTTCCGCTACCAGGCGCCCGATGGGTCGATCGCGATCCTGCCGTACAGCAGCGGCGATCTGAAGCTCTCGGCACTCACCGCCGATCTGGCGCCGGACCGATTCGATCAGGTCTCTCTGCAGCTCTACTTCCAGCAGATCCTGGACGACGAGGGGGCCGGTCGGGACCGCAAGATCCTGGCGCTCTACGGTCTGGCTGGGCTGGATCAGCCCGTCCTGCTGACCGCTCAGTCCCTCCTGGCCGAGCCGGACCTGACCCCGAGCGAGCAACTCCACCTCGCCCTGGTCCTGGCCGAACTGGGTGACCTGGAGGGGGCCCGGCCGGTCTACCGGAGCCTGCTTCAAGCGCACGGCAAGCAGGTAGGGCGGGAGCTCCAGCTCACCGCCGGCACCGACACGGACGAGAAGCTGGAGACGACCGCCCTGGCTGCCGCTCTGGCCGGCAAATTGGGCGAGCCGGAGGCCCCGGCGCTGATCAGCTACCTCTCACAGAACCAGCCAACCGACTCCCTGATCCTGCTGGAGCAGTTGATCGCCGCCAGAACTGGCCTGGAGCGCCTCACCGGCAAGCCGGTCGCCTTCACCCACAACTTGGGCGGCCAGGAGGTTCGGGAATCGCTCGAGCCGGGCCGGCAGTTCGCGGTCCGGGTCAGCCCGGAGGAGTTGGAGAAACTCCGCATTACCAAGGTAGAGGGCTCCGTGGCGGTGGTCAGCACCTACGAGGTGAATGGTACTCCAACCCTGCAACAGGGGGGGACGAAGATTACCCGAACCTATTCGCCTGCCCCCGAGGAGTGGAAGGCCGGCGATATTGTGAGCGTGACGCTCTCCTACTCGGTCCCGGCAGATGCTCCCAAGGGCGCCTACGAGATCCACGACTACCTCCCGTCCGGGCTGCGGATGCTGGAGCGTTCGTGGCAGTACGGGATGCAGGTGAACTGGAACCAGTATGAAAGCTGGCCCATCCAGATCGATGGTCAGCGAGTCTCCTTCTGGGCAGGGCGGTCGGGCAAACCGATCCGCTACTTCGCTCGGGTGGTGAACATGGGCGAGTACCAGGCGGAGGAGCCGGCCCTGCAGCATCAGCAGAGCGGGTTGATCTATGGCCTCGGCCAGAGAGCGATGGTGCGCACGCCATGAGAACGCGAGGCGTGCTGATGCTGCTCCCACTGGCAGTCCTGCTGCTCGGCCTCGTAGGGGCGGCGGAGGCCCCCGCCCCCTCGGCCGCCGATGGTGCGCTCGCTCCCTCTGCCATGGGTGGGGCGCCCACGCGGTCCTTGCCGGTGCAGCCGGATCGGTTCTATGACCCGATGCTCTTCTACGGCGGTCTGCATGCCGCCGACGATCAGGACGCCGCTCGGCCGGAGGGGCGTCTGGTCGGTGGAGTGGTGCCCCACCACAACCTGGCCGCCGAACTCCTCACCCGCTTCTTCCGCCAGTTGGAGGCCGATCCGCCAACTACCGTGATCGTGGTCGGCCCCAACCATGAAGCCAGAGGGCAGCCGGTGATCACGGGAAGGCGAGGCTGGCAGACCGAGTTCGGCGTGGTCGAGGCGGATCAGTCGCTGGTGGACCGCCTCGTGGCAGGCGGTCTCGCCACGGTGGATGATGAGACCCTGGAGCCCGAGCATGCCATTGGCGCCCTGATGCCGTACCTCAAGTACCACGCCCCGAATGCCAAGGTCGTTCCCCTGATCCTCCACCGGGAGGTCGGCCTGCCTGAGCTCCGGCGTCTGGCCCAAGCCTTGGCGGAACAGACGGACGATGAGACCCTCCTGCTCGCCTCGGTCGACTTCTCCCACTACCTGACCCGCGTCGAGGCGGAAGCGAAGGATGCGCAGACCCTCCCCCTGATCGAGGAGATGGATCTGACAGCGCTCATGCGCCTGGGGCCCGACCACATAGACTCCCCCGGCTCCCTCTCCGTGCTGATGCTCGCCATGGAGGAGCGTGCGGCGGACGGTCCGCACCTGACCGGCCACACCAACAGCGGGGTCATCCTCCGGAGTGATCTGATCGAGACGACGAGCTACTTCACCTTCACCTATTGGCAGCAGTAGCAAAAGCCGGCTCCCCAGATGCGGGGGGCCGGCTTTCTGCTCAACGGAAGTCTCGAACCTCGAGCCGGGCGTCATCGATCACCTGCTGATCCAGGCAGAGGCTGGCCTTCAACTGGCAGCGCCCGCGTGGCTCCCTGGTCAGCGCCATGGCCACCGCAAGTTCGGCGGTCCTTGGCCCGACGAAGACCTCCTGGCGCCCAATCTGGCGTCCGCGCTCATCGGTCAGGGAGAAAAAGAGCGAAAAGAGCCCCTCCCTCCCGACCGCCGCGGGCGACTTCGCCAGCCGGCACCGGATCGAGAGCGTCTCCGGCGGGTCGTACGAGGCCTCCAAGCGATCGATCGCCAGGGGGTCACTCGCTTCGAGGACAGCTCCGGCGATCGGTCCACCTTGCACCAGGAGCTCCTGCCAGCCACCGGTCTCCAGCAGCCCGGTCAGATCCCAGGCACCGTTATGGCGTGGAGCAGCCCCGGATTCGGTGCGGACCTCCTGCCAGGTGACCCCGGGCACCGGGCGCAGCAGCAGGCGCTTACCGGTCCAGGCACCCGAGACAAAGAGGGCAGCGGACTGCTCATCGTGAATGGTGGCTTGTGCTGAGTTGCTGAGTTGAATGGCTTCCCGCATGGGATGTTGCACGCACCGCTCCCCCTTCTTCCAGGTTGGTTCGGTACCCTACGGATGCAGCGTGCGGAAGACGACCGCCACTACCGGCTCCGTCCCATTGTTGGTGATCCCATGCTCCACATCGGCCCGGGCAATCGCAGCCTCACCAGGGCCGAGTTCCCGGACCTGATCGCCAATCTGCACCGTTGCGCGGCCTTCCCAGATCACGTAGTACTTGTCGGTTCCCTTGTGGGCATGCAGCCTCTGGCTCTGGCCCGGGAGAAGGCAGTAGACATCCAGGGCACTCTGGGGCGACTCGAGCATCAGGACCTTCTGGTACTTCTCTTCCGAAAACCGCTTGAACTCCTGCAGGTTGGCAAAGCTCATAGGGATCACCTCGTCATTAGACTCGTTCAATCACAGTAGCAATGCCCTGTCCAACCCCTATGCACATGGTGGCCAGGCCATACCGCCCACCCCGCCGGCCCAGCTCATGAACCAGAGTCGTCAGAATGCGCGCCCCCGAACAGCCCAGCGGGTGACCCAGAGCGATCGCACCGCCATTGACGTTTACTCTTCCCGGATCCAGTTCCAGATCCCGCATGCAGGCAAGCGACTGGGCGGCGAACGCCTCGTTCAGCTCGACCAGGTCAAGGTCTGCCACGGTAAGGCCGGCCCGCTTCAGCGCTTTGCGGGTAGCAGGGACCGGGCCTACCCCCATGTAGGCGGGGTCGACACCGGCAACCGCCATGGAGCGAATGCGGGCCATGGGCTTCAGACCCAGCTCTGCCGCCTTATCGGCCGACATGAGCAGCAGAGCGGCGGCCCCGTCATTAATGCCCGAGGCATTGCCGGCGGTCACGGTACCATCCTTCTTAAACGCAGGCGACAGCTTGGCCAGCCGCTCCAGGGTTACGTCGGGGCGCGGATGCTCGTCTGCCGTAACCCGCACCGGATCCCCCTTCTTCTGCGGGATCACCACGGGGACCAGTTCGGCATCGAACCGACCTGCCACCTGGGCCGCCACCGCCCGCTGCTGGCTGGTCAACGCGAACTGATCCTGCTCCTCCCGGCCGATCCCCCACTTCGCAGCCACGTTCTCCGCCGTCTCCCCCATGCTATAGGGATAGTATAGCTCCGCCAGCCGTGGATTGGTGAACCGCCAGCCTATCGTTGTATCAAAGATTTCGGCCTTGCGGTCCCAGGCCTCGCCGTGCTTCGCCATGACGAACGGAGCTCGGGTCATGGACTCGGTACCGCCGGCAATGTAGCAGTCACCATCGCCCACCACAATAGCTCGGGCCGCCTGGTTGACCGCTTCGAGGCCCGAACCGCAGAGCCGGTTGACCGTAACGCCGGCCACCTCTACCGGCAGACCGGCCAGGAGCGCTGCCATGCGGGCCACATTCCGGTTATCCTCGCCCGCCTGATTGGCCGCGCCGAGGATCACATCTTCCACGGCGCTGGGATTCACCCGCGGATTTCGCTCCAGGAGCGAACGAATTACCACTGCGGCAAGGTCATCAGGACGAACGGCTTTCAGAGCGCCCCCATAGCGCCCGATTGGCGTGCGAACCGCATCTACGATCACCACATCCCGCATCTTCATACCCCCATGTTGAAGATTCGTTTCAAGCATACCACGATTCAAGGGATGCGGCGACGTGCAGGATCACTGATCGGCTGACAAGAATCCCTGTGGAAGATGTATGGGAGGGACTACCATGATTGAACTTGTAGGCGTTTCCAAGAGCTACGGTAACGGTGCGAAGAAGGCCGTCGATAACCTGAGCCTCACCGTCCGGCCAGGCGAGATCTTCGGCTTCCTTGGACCGAACGGCGCCGGCAAGACAACCACAATCAAGCTGATCGTTGGCTTGCACAAGCCCGACAGCGGCAGCGTGAAGGTCAACGGCTATGACATTGTGAGCCAGACCCTGCAGGCCAAGCGGCAGATGGCCTTCGTGCCCGACACCCCAGAGGTCTACGACCGCCTCACCGGCCTGGAATACCTGAACTTTATTGGCGACGTGTACGGCGTAGGCCCCCGGGATCGTCAGGAGCGAATCGAGCGCTTCGCCTCGACCTTCGAGCTGACCCATGCCCTGACTGACCGGATCAGCGGTTACTCCCACGGCATGCAGCAGAAGCTGGTCGTCATGTCCGCCCTGCTGCACAACCCTCCCGTCTGGATCCTGGATGAGCCCATGGTCGGTCTCGATCCGCGCTCCGCTCACAACCTCAAGGAACTCATGGCCGACCACACCCGCCAGGGCAACACCGTCTTCTTCTCCACGCACGTGCTGGAGGTGGCCGAGCGGCTCTGTGACCGGGTGGCGATCATTAACAAGGGCAGGATCATCGCTCAGGGTACTATGGATGAACTCCGCAAGGGCCAGTCCGGCGAGACGTTGGAGAAGATCTTCCTGGAGTTGACCGACAAATGAGAAGCGCAGTATGGCCTCTGCTAAAGGTCCAGCTACTGAATAGCTGGCGGGGCACCACGGCCAAGTTCACCGGGACGAAGTCGAGGTGGGGCCTGCTCCTGCTCCCCCTGATCGGCATGGGCTTCATCCCCCTCGTGTTGGCGATCTCCATGGGCTATGTGGCCTTGTATACCGTAATGAACATGACCGGCCAGGGCCACATTCTCCTCACCCTGGCCCTTACCGCCGGCCAGTTGGTCTGCCTGGTCTTCGGCATCCTCTACGTGATCTCCGCCTTCTACTTCAGCAAGGATCTCTCGGTTCTGGTCCCGTTGCCCGTGCGGCCCGGTGAGATCGTCCTCGCGAAGTTCGTCGGGATTCTGATCGGCGAGTACCTCTCCATGGCCCCCATCGTCCTGCCGGCCCTCGTGGCCTATGGCCTCATGGCAAACGTGAGCTGGCTCTATATCCCCTTTGCCGTGATTATCTACCTGTTGCTGCCGGTCGTGCCGTTGGTGCTCGCTGCGCTCTTCAGTATCGTCCTCATGCGGGTGACCAACATGCGGCGAAACCGCGACCTGCTCCGGGTATTCGGCGGACTGCTCGGCGTTGGGCTTGCCCTCTTCTTCCAGTTCATGAGCCGCATGCAGCAAGGGGGCAACTCCCAACAAGCGATCCAGGAGATGATCAACAATCAGCAACCGCTGATCCAGTCGGTCAGCAGATACGTGGTCACCTCAGTCTGGGCGACCAACGCCCTGCGGGAGGATGCGACAGCCCTCGGCTTCCCCTCCTTCCTGCTCTACACGGCCGTGGTGGTCGTCGCCCTGCTGCTCATGCTGCAAGCCGCCGATCGCCTCTTCTTCGGCGGGCTGCTCGGTGGGGAGGAGACACGATCCTCGGGCCGGCAGTTGAGCCAGTCCGAACTCGCACAGGAGACGGGACAGGTCCGGAGCCCCCTTTGGGCCCTCTTCCTGCGAGAGGTCCGGCTGCTCAACCGCACCCCCTCCTTCCTCATGGCCGGCGTGCTGCCACCGATCCTTATGCCCTTCTTCATGATCTTCCCGCTCACCCAAAAGGGAGGTCCGCTCTCCGGCGGAACCGACCTCTCCCGCATGGCTGATTCCCCTTGGGTGCCTCTGATCGTCCTGGGGGCGACGCTCTTCCTGAACACGATCTCGGCCATTCCCTCATCGGCGATCAGTCGGGAAGGGCGCTGGTTCTGGATCAGCCGCTCCCTGCCTATCCCGCCCCGGGTGCAGGTGCAAGCCAAAATGCTCCACGCCCTGCTCTTCAGCCTGTTCAACGTCGTGATTGCCATGGCCGCCATGATCTTCCTGAGAGTCGCCACCCCGCTGAACCTGGCCTACGTGCTGGTCGGCGGCGCGCTGGCCGGTATCGTGAGCAGCTACAGCGGCCTGTTGGTCGACATCTTCCGCCCCCACCTGACCTGGACCGATCCGCAGCAGGCCATGAAGGGCAACTTCAACAGCCTCTTTACCCTGGTGGTCAACCTTCTCCTGGCCCTGGTCACCGGTGGCGTGGCAGCCCTTCTGTACTGGCTGGCGCAGCCCGCCCTAATGCCAGGTCTGCTGATCCTGCTGGCCATTGAGGGCTGGGCGCTGGGCAAGGTCACGGGGTGGCTCGCTGAGAAGAACTACATGGAGTACGAGTTCTAACCACTGGTTGTCACCGTCGCCAGGGAGAGGTGTCCCGACAGAATTATGGAGGACCAGCGTCAGGCTGGTCCTCCTCTCTCTTTTCGGCCTGCAAGGAGTTGTATGTGTAAATGACGAATTATGCGCATTGTGTGTACACCAGGAGGTAACAATGACAAGCAACCTCTGGCCCCTGCTGCGGGTACAGCTTAAGACCAGCATGCGCACCTCCTATGAGCGCATGACCGGGACCAACTCCCCGTGGGGCACGCTCCTTTTTCCCCTGTTCGGCCTGGCCTTCATTCCCCTGCTGATCATGTTCGCCGCCGGATGGGTCACGCTCTACTTCCGGCTCGCCCTGATCGAGCAGCAGCACCTGACCCTGGTCTTGGCACTCAGCGCCGGCCAGTTGATCAGCCTGGCGTTCGGTGTCCTCTACGTAATCTCCGTCTTCTACTTCGGTAAGGATCTGCCGATCCTCGTCCCCCTGCCCCTGCGCCCCGGTGAGATCGTCTTGGCCAAATTCGTCGGGATTCTCATGGGCGAGTATGTGACCATGGCCCCCGTGGTGCTTCCTGCCCTGGCGATCTATGGCCTTCTCTCCGAAGTTGGCCCGCTCTACATACCGATGGCTCTCGTGATCTACCTGATGCTTCCGGTGGTGCCGCTGGTGATCAGCGCCCTCTTCACCCTGTTGATGATGCGGCTCACCAGCCTGCCCCGCAACCGCGATCTCTTTCGCGTCCTTGGTGCCCTTCTCGGGATCGGTCTTGCTCTGACCATCCAGTTCATCAGCCGGATGCGGCAAGGCAGCGTCTCGGTCGATGATCTCCTGACCAACCAGCAACCCCTGATCCAGGGGCTCAGCCAGTACCTGGTCACCTCTGCCTGGGCGACGGACGCACTGAAGGCGGGGAGCCCTTCGCTCGGTCTGCCCCCCTTCCTGCTCTTTCTCGGAGTCGTCGGCGTTGCCCTCGTAATCCTGGTGCTGGTGGCAGAGGCTATCTTCTTCGGCGGCTTACTTGGCAGCGATGAGACCCGTTCCGCCGGCCCGGCCCTGCGTCGGGCAGACCTGGTGCGCGAGACCAGCCGGGTGCGGAGTGCAGGCTGGGCCGTCTTCGTTCGGGAGGTGCGGTTGCTCAACCGGAACCCCTCGTTCCTGACCGCTGCCATCTTCCCGCCCCTCATGATCCCGTTCTTTACGGTCCTGCCGCTCACGCAGCCCGGGGGCCCCCTGGGCGACGGTACAGATATCGCGCGCCTGGCCAACCTTCCGCACATCCCGGTCATTGCGCTCGGGGCGATGCTCTTTGTCAACTCCATCTCCACCGTCTCCGCATCGGCCATCAGCCGGGAGGGGCGCTGGTTCTGGATCAGCCAGTCGCTGCCGGTCATGCCCCGGGTCCAGGTTCAGGCCAAGCTTCTCCACAGCCTGCTCTTCTACCTGGTCAACCTGGCGGTCCTGATTGGCGCCATGCTCTGGGTCGGCCTTGCCACCCCGCGCAATCTGGTTGTCGTGCTGGTGGGTGGCCTGCTGACCAGCCTGGTTACGGGTTACAGCGGCCTCCTGATCGATGTGATCCGCCCCAGCCTGAACTGGACCGATCCCCAGCAGGCGATGAAGAGCAATCTGAACAGCGTCTTCGCCCTCATGTTCAACCTGATCCTCGGCGGGGTGATCGGGCTCGGTGCAGCCCTCCTCTATTGGCTGGCCCGCCCCGCCTTCCTGCCCGGCGTGCTCGTGATCTTAGGGCTTCTGGCCCTCGTACTTGGCAGAGTGACGGTGGCACTGGCAGACCGCCGCTACATGGAATACGAGTAGTAGAGACCAACTCCGGAGGTGCTTCACGGTGATGGGTACTTCCTCGCCTTCAGTACCTGGCCCTCAGAGCGGCGATGATGTAGATCTGGTACCGAAACATAAGACTATAGTAGGATTGTTCATGTGAGCATCCGTATGTTAAGAGATTGTTAGGGTCTGGGCCCCAAAACCGTGGAGAGGAGCCACCCCCTTGCTATTTGGAAACTCCAAGGATCAGCAGTTCTATCAGATTCTCCGCCATGCTGCCGAAAATGCGGTCGAGACAGCCTCGCTACTCTCCCAACTCCTCGAAGAGCCCGCCCGTTACCAGGAACTTGGTCCCGCGATCAAACGGTTGGAGTCCAAGGGCGATGACTACACCCACAATCTCTTCAGCCTGATCAATAAATCCTTTGTAACCCCGCTCGAGCGGGAGGACCTGGCTGCTCTCGGCGTGGCCATTGACTCGGTGGTCGACGCCATGGAGGCCGCTGCTGCGCGCATCGGAATCTATAAGGTCCGTGAGACCGATAAGCACCTGAAGGCCTTTGGACAGGTTTTGCGCTCCCAGGCGACGGAACTGGTTGCATCGATCGACCTGCTGGCCGGCGGAAAGCTCCTCCAGATCCGGGAGCGGGCCGTGGCGATCAACCTGCTGGAGAACCAGGGCGACGACGAACTCCGAGAGGCGCTCTCCGAGCTGTTCGACGCTGCCCAGGCGAACCCCATCCGCTTCATTACGATGAAGGAGATCTACGAGACCCTGGAGGATGCGACCGACCAGGTGGAGGATGTGGCTAATACCCTGGAAGGGGTTGTCATGAAGCATGCCTGATTGGGTGATCTGGGTCGTCGTGGTCTTTGCCCTGGTCTTCGACTTTACCAACGGCTGGAACGACGCCGCCAACTCTATCGCCACGGTGGTCTCTACCCGGGTCCTGACCCCAATGCAGGCCGTCTTGTTGGCTGCCACGTTGAATGTGATCGGCGCTTTCTATAGCGATGCGGTCGCGAAGACGATTGGTGGCGGGTTGGTGGACCCCAATCAGGTCAATCAGTTAGTGATCCTCGCGACGCTGGCCGCCGGTATCACCTGGAACACGATCATGACACTGGCGGGCCTGCCAATCTCGGCCTCACACGCCCTGATCGGCGGTCTGATCGGGGGAGCGGTCGCCAAGGGCGGCTGGGAGATCGTCAATGCCGGGGGCATTCGCACCGTCCTCCTGGCCATGCTCCTCTCCCCCATGCTTGGCGGTCTGCTCGGCTGGCTCTTCATGAAGATCATCAACTTCCTGCTGCGAAACCAGGCCCCCGCCTCGGTCACCTCCTGGTTCAAGCGGCTGCAACTGCTCTCGGTCGCCTTTGTCTCCTTCTCCCACGGCTCGGGCGACGCCCAGAAGGTCATGGGGATTATCACCCTGGCGCTCTTCGCCGGAGGCCACGTCTCCGATCTGTCGGTCCCGACATGGGTCGTCTTCTCTGCTGCCGGAGCCATGGGTCTAGGGACGATGATCGGCGGGTGGGGCGTGATCAAGACCATCGGCATGAAGATGCTCCGCCTCCAGCCCGTCCACGGCTTCGCCGCCGAGACGGCCGCGGCCACCTTCCTGACCATTGCCGCCCGTGTGGGCATTCCGGTCAGCTCGACCCATACGATCACCGGCTCGATCATCGGTGTGGGCATGGCCAAGCGGGCCGGGGCGGTCCGCTGGGGCATCGCGAACAAGATCGTCTATGCCTGGGTCCTGACCCTGCCGGGCTGCGCCACCGTCTCGTGGCTGGTCTACAAGGGGCTGGCGCTCCTGGTTCGGTAGGCGGTTAGACTGGATTTCAGCCGGACAGAATAGAGTCGGCAGAGACGGGACCGGGGCGAGAGCGAGGTTCGGGGTCCCAGGAGCAGGCGCAGCATTTCCGGAAGCACAGAGTGGATGAAGACGTGAAGGGCCTCCGTAAACGAAGCGATGCACAGGGCCAGAAGCACACGTTCCTTCGCCGTCACCGAAGATCACATCCTTTTCGGGGTGATCCCGATGCCCGTCTCTGCCGATCAACTCGCTTCAAGCTTTTCGCTTGAACTTCCTGCACGAAAAAGGGCGCCATCCATTTGGTTGGATGACGCCCTTGCTTCTTACGTTAGTGCTCCTCGTGGGCGAAGTCGTAGAAGTTTGCCCCGGCAGCGACCAGTTTCCGCAGGTAGGGCGAGGGGCGGTATCGGTCCTCGCCCGTCTGCTCCTGCAATCCCTCAAGCACCCGGAGAATGCGGTCCGGGCCAATCGCGTCGGCCCACTCCAGGGGCCCGTTGGGGTAGTTCACGCCCAACTTCATGGCCGTGTCGATCCCGCGAACCCCAGCGACGCCCTCCTGAAGGGCGTAGGCCGCCTCGTTGACCAGGCAGGCAATCATACGGGGAAGCGCGAGACCCGGACCATCGGCCACGATCTCGGTATCGCGTCCGAGAGACTGCACGAACTGGTTCGCCCTTTGTGCCGCCTCGGGGCTGGTCCGGAGGCCGGGCGCCAGCTCGATGAGCTGCCGCTCCAGTACGCTGGGCAGACCGCTGTACCCGACAACCCGCTCGGGGTGAGGCAATGTGGCGGCAATCTCCGTGGTGGAGATCGTGGAGGCCTCCACCATGACCAGCACCTCGGGTCGGGGGTTTCGCCCAATCAGCAGTGCCGGGTCACCGATCACGACCAGATCGGCATCGGCACAGCAGTCAGCCAGAGTATAGCCCGCCTGCTCGGCCAGTTCGGCCAGAGCCGGATCGCCCAGGACGGAGATCAATTGGATGCCTGCCAGCCGGGGGCCCGGCGCTGTCGAATACTGCGCAGGTGCCGGACCGCCGACCGCTGCGTCACTCTCATAGCGGTACCAGCCGACCTCGGTCTTTCGGCCAAGCCGCCCGGCCTTCACCATGCGCTCCTGAAGGGGATGAGGGCGGAACCGCGGCTCCTGGAAGAACTGCTCGAAGACCGATTTGTTGACTGCGAAGTTGATGTCCATGCCGACCAGGTCCATAACCTCGAAGGGACCCATGCGGAACCCACCGGCGAGTCGGGCAATGCGGTCGATCTGGCCGACAGTGGCCACATTCTCACCCAGCATACGAAGCGCTTCGCCCGGGAAGGGACGGGCAATCCGGTTGACAATAAAGCCGGGGGTATCTTTGGCACGGACCGGCGTTTTGCCCAAGGCCACCGCCAATTCGATCGTCGCCGCCATGGTCGCCTCGCTGGTCTCAGCCCCTTCAACTACCTCCACCAACTTCATGGCCGGGACGGGGTTGAAGAAGTGCATACCAACTACTGACTCGTGACGACCGGCCAGCGCGCCGATCTGAGTGACCGAGAGCGAAGAGGTGTTTGTGGCCAGGACGGCGCCGGGCCGACAGAGTTTGTCGAGTTTCTGGAAGATCTCGCGCTTCAGGTCAAGCACCTCAGGCGCCGCCTCAACCACAAAATCCACTTCGGCGAAGTCGCCAAGGGCCGTGGTGGTGGTGAGACGCTGCAGGATCGCCTGCATCTCTTCGGCAGCGAGCCGCCCGCGCTGAACCAGCCGGTCCAGACCGGAACGAATCCGGCCTAAGCCGACCTCCAATGGTGCGGGGCCTACATCGTACATGAGCACGTCGAAGCCGGCCTGGGCAGCAACCTGGGCGATTCCAGCGCCCATGGTCCCTGCGCCGACCACACCGATCCGCTTCACCAGTGACTACCTCCCCGTGAACTTGGCTTCGCGCTTCTCGAGGAAGGCGGCAATCCCCTCCTGGCAGTCGGATGTAGCGCCAGCCGCTTCCTGGTTGAAGGCCTCCAGCTCCAGTACCTCCGCCAGGGGGCGCTCAAGGCCCCGGGTAAACTGCCGCTTGATCAAGCCCATAGCCCGCGGACCCTTGGCGAGGCGATGAGCCCAATTGGTGACCATATCGTGGAACTCCGCCTCGGGCACGACCCGGTTGCAGAGCCCCATCTCCAGCGCATCCTGAGCGCTCACCTTATCACCGAAGAGGGCTAACTCCATGGCCTTGTGGTAGCCAAGGAGCCGAGGGAGCATGTAGGAGGCGCCGGAGTCCGGTACCAGGCCGATCTTCACGAAGGCCTGCACATAAGAGGCCTTCTCCGACATGATGATCAGGTCGCAGGCAAGGGCCAGGGAGCAACCCGCACCGGCAGCCACCCCGTTAACGGCGGCCAGCACCGGCTTCTCCATGGTCCGGAGCTTGGTGACCCAGACGTTGTAGTACTTGCGAACGATCTCACCGATCGGTCCGCCGCCAACCGCCTCCAGGTCCTGGCCAGCAGAGAAACCACGGCCTGCTCCGGTAATCACGACACAACGCACGGCCGGGTCCTTGTCAGCCGCACCCAGCACCTCAATCAGCTCTTTGTGCATCTTGGCGTTGAAGGCGTTCAGTTTATCCGGGCGGTTGAGCGTGATCTGACCCACGCCATCGGTCACGGTGTACAGAATCGTCTCGTACGACATGGCCTACCTCCCCTTCCACTCGGGACGCCGCTTCTCAACAAAGGCCGTCATGCCTTCCTTCTGGTCCTCCGAGGCGAAGGACATGCAGAAGAGGCGCCGCTCCAGGTGCACACCTCCGCTCAGGTTCTGCTCATAGCCCTGCAAGATCGCTTCCTTACCCAGAGTGACAGCAACGGGCGACTTGGCCGCGATCTCGCTGGCCACCTTCTGGGCCTCGGCCAGGTAATGCTCAACCGGAACGACCCGGCTGACAAGCCCCATCTGCTTCGCTTCATCGGCATTAATCATGCGGCCTGTGAGGACCATCTCCATGGCCAGCGACTTGCCCACAGCCCGGGTCAGTCGCTGGGTACCGCCGGCACCAGGGATCACACCGATGTTGATCTCGGGCTGGCCGAACCGAGCGGTTTCGGACGCGACAATGATATCACAAATCATGGCCAACTCAGCACCGCCCCCCAGGCAGAAGCCACTGACCGCTGCGACAATCGGCTTGCGGGTGCGATAGACCTCATCCCACAGGGCAATGTACTGGCTCGTGTACATCTCAATGGCGCCCTGACCCTGCATCTCCTTAATATCAGCGCCGGCGGCGAACGCCTTCTCATTGCCGTGCAGGATCAGGCAGTGTACCTCCGGATCGGCATCAAACTGGCGGCAGGCGTCCACCACCTCGGTCATAAGGGCCATGTTCAGGGCGTTCATGGCTTGTGGACGGTTTAGCTGAATCCGGCCAATGGCCCCTTCCTTGAAGACCAGGATCTGTTCGTACGACACGGTTGCCACTCCCTTCACCGGCTGCTTATTCCGATTTGACCTCCGCATAGGACATGGTGAACAGTCCTTTGGCAAAGCTACGCAACTGCTGGCCGGCGGCGCTCATCTCCGGAGAGTGGAGGGCAGCGTCAAGCGCCTGCCTGTTGTCGAAGTATAGCTCAGCGATCTGGAAGTACTCCGGCGCTCCCCAGGGCGCCTCGGTGAAGCGGGCCATCTCTGCCTTGCGGAGACCGGGAACCTTGGCGATCAGGGCCATGTGTTCGGCGTACTTGAGATCGAACTCATTCACAGGGATCTCGGGCTTCCGGTAAAGCACCACCAGCTTAAACATTCTCCCCACATCCTCCCACTACCTTGTAGGCTCGTAGTGTTGATCCATGAAGCGCTTGGCCCCCGAGGAGAGCTGTCCATAGTACTCCTGGAAGAGCCGTCGAGCATCATGCCCACGCCACGGTTGCGGGAGCAACTCGGCGGGCAGGCCAGGATCAACAAAGAGAAACTTACGGTAATCGTGGACCAGTTGGATCTGCTCCACGAAGGCCTCCGAATCGGTCATGCCCTTTGCGCCCTGCCCCTGGCGTGGTGACCAGTGGGCAACGAACCGGTCGTAACTCGCCTGGATCGCCCCCAGGTCCCAGCACCGCTGGACTAACTCCTGCGGACTGCCGGGGCCTGCGTGGCGAGCGAGAAAGAGCGAGGTGAAGGACTCGATCCCGTAGCGGTGAATCAGATCGCTGGCTGCATCCTCCAGGGGATTGGGCGAGATCCAGGTGCCTGACACCAGGTGGGCAAACCCGGTCCAGACCAACTCCCGACGCAGATCGTCGCGGCGGGAGCGAAGCGCTTCGGGGATCGAGTAGACCAGCATCCGCCATTGACCGTCCCACGGCAGATCAACCGGATCGTAGACGCGCCGGGACGCCTCGACCAGTCGCCGGCGACCTCGGGCGGAAAGCGAGTAGCAGGTACGCCCTCCCGCCTTGCGAGACTCCAGCCACCCCTGTCGGATCATACGAGAGATCGCCTGCCTGAGGGCAACCTCGCTCACCCCGAAGGGGGCGACATAAACCCCAAGAGTCGATGCCCACACCTCTCCACCCACGTGTTGAATATAGTCGCCCCAGAGGTCGAATAGGAGGGATCGGGCCTGCATGTACCCACCTACCGGGGACCCAATAGAGGACGCAGCTACTCCCCCGGGTCGTTAGTAATGTGACTGAATTAACCGCTGCGTGATCAGTTCGTCATTCGCTCTTTCACGAAGGATCTCCTCCACGGGCCCATCCAAACGGGAGGGGTACGATCATGCAATCCCGAACCTTTCGAAGATGAATGCCGTCTACTCCTTGAGTACGAAAAACGGGGGGAGTTGTCATGACAGCGGAGATTCGCAGTCTCCGGGAAGAAGACCTGGATGAGTCGCTGCGGCTGTCACAGTTCGCATTTCAGTATGAGTTGGCCCCGGAGGAGGTGGAGCAGCGCAAGAAGCGCATGAACCCTTCACTGACCCTGGCCTGGTTTGAAGATGGGGCCATGGCCGCCAAGGCGAGCTTCTTGCCGCTGCGTGCCTTCATTGCGGGTAAGCCCTTCGCCATGGGCGGCGTTGCGGGCGTGGCTACCTGGCCCGAGCACCGGCGCACCGGAAAGGTGGAGGCCCTGCTCAGGCGCGGGCTGACGTTCATGCGGGAGCGCGGGGAGACCGTCTCCATGCTGGCCCCGTTCTCGTTCGAGTTCTACGCCAGGTATGGCTGGACCATGTTGACCGAACGGAAGCAGTACACCTTTGAGTCCGGAAGGGTCGCACAACTGCACGCTTTTGAGATCCCTGAGGGCGGGGGGATTCGCCGGGTCGATGCCAAGAGCGAATGGCAGTTGCTGAACGAGGTCTACCGGCAGCATGCCGCGCGGTTCAACGGCATGCTCGACCGGGATGAGGACTGGTGGCAGCACTCGGTATTGGGCCAGAGAAAGGGGCAGGCTGCGGTCTACTTTGGGCCGGACGGCACGGCCCAAGGGTACCTGCTATACAAAGTGGCCGAATCCGAGGTAAAGGTACAGGAGGCGGTCTGGCTTGATGCAGATGCGCAGGGAGCCCTGCTGAAATTCCTGGCCAACCATGACTCCATGGCGAAGAGCATCGAAATGACCGTTCCGGCATCGGACCGGCTGCCATACCTGCTTCGCAACCCGAACCTGAAGCAGGAACTCAAACCGTACTTCATGTTCCGTGTGGTGGACGTGGAGGCCTTCGTCCCGGCCTATCCCTTCAAAGCGGTAGCTGGTGATCTTAGCGTCGAACTGACCGATGAGCACGCCCCTTGGAATGCCGGGGCCTATACATGGCAACTGGATTCGAGTGGTCGTGCAGCTCTGACCCGCCGACAATTGGGCGATGGTGACGAATCGATCCGTTGCGATATCGCCGCCTTCAGTGCGATGATGATCGGTGCAGCTCGGCCGGTGTTCCTGCGGGAGACGGGGCGGCTCTCTGGCAGTGACGAGGCGGTCCGACGCTGGGAATCCGCACTGCCCAAGTGCGAAACCTATCTGCAGGACTTCTTTTAGACCTTCCCGACACTGAACGGAAACCCCGCAGGGATCGCCTCCGCGGGGGTTCTCTGTGAAGGTCCTGGACTTAGGAAAGGGCCGGACGGGTCCCTGTCGTTGGAGCGGGGTCTGGGGGTAACGGCTCCGCTCCATCCTGCCGGGGGCGAAGACCGAGTTCAGCAAAGAGGTCCTCCATGAGCGGCAACCCCTCCCGTTGTTGAAGTATCTGGACGAGGCAGTGCTCTGCCTCCTCTACCACGTCTGGCCGGCGGGCCACGTTGGCCTGAATTCGGGCCAGTACACCCATGCCAATTGCCACTCGCTCCTTGCCCAGCGAGCGGGCCGTGTAGTGCAGTGTCAGGCATGCATAAGCCTTCCGGATCGGTGTGACCCCTCGCATTCCCATGACGCGTGCCGCCAGTTCCATGGCGCGGCGATAGGCGCCCGTCATGTATGCGTGGAACGCTGCGTTATTCCAGTGTCGGGCTCGGGCGTCCAGATCATTCGGGAAGTGGATCAGGTACTCCTCTGACCCCTCCAAATAGACCTCCGCTTCCTGGATTTGCCCGGTCTTGAGGTACTGCCAGGCCAGATTGGCCCGGCACTTCTCCAGCGGTTGGGCGCTTGAGCCCTCCTGCAAATGCCACCGATAAGCCTTAGTATAGTACTCGAGGGCCTTGCTCCCCCGGCTCATCGCCCGGTAGAAGACAGCCATGTTGAAGAGGACCCAGCCCTCGAGTGCCCGGGCTTCTTTATAGAGGCTATAGTAATAGAAATACTCGGCGAGACGGGCGAGCGCCCGCTTATAGAGCCGATTCTCGTAGTAGACGTAGGCAGAGTGGCAGATTGCTCGAGCCAGCAGGTCATTCTGCCCACAGTCCCGGGCAAAATGGAGGGCCAGTTCACCTGGAGCGATCGCTTCCTGGTTGGAATGGAGGGCCGACAGGCTACGACTGAGCGCAAGGTAGACCTCCACCGACGCAACCTGGTCAAGACCGCCTCGCAGGAGCAAGGTCTCGGCGTGGGCCCGGCAATCGGCATACTTACCCTGCCGCAAGAGATCAGCCAACCCTGCTCCGCTCATGCGCTTGCCCTCCTTCGGACCACCCAACCTACGTGCCCCATTATATCCCAGTAGCGAAAACCAGGTCAACCCTTCTCTGGCAAATTTTTGTGTGAATCGCCCGATGCATTGATACGGAAAAAGAGCGCCTCTCCCAAAGGGGAGCAGGCGCTCTCGGATCATCGCGGCAGTCTTTCCTTACTGAACGGGCTTGATCGCGTAGCGGCAGCACTGGCCACCCTTTGCAATGCACTCAACCCGCTCGACCTGATCGGTGCCCAGGACGGTCTTAAAGAACTCCAACTCATGGTGACAGGCGTGCGGATACTTCTTGGAGACCTGGTGTACCGGGCAGTTGAACTCCTTGAGTACCAGGAGGTTATCCTCACCCTGCTCCCACTCTGCCAGATACCCGTTGGCCTGCTGGACCTCGGTGAGGCGAGCAACCCGCTCTTCGAGCGACTGGCCGGCCTTCACCTCCGGCCCGTATTTGTCCACCATGGACGTGCCACGATTGGCAAAGAAGGCCTCAACCAGTTCCTCACCCTGCTGGCTCATGAAGTCCAACAACTCAAGGGTAAAGGCTCCGTACTTCTTTGGGAACAGGCTGTCGGCAGCCTCGGTCAACGAGTAGACCCGCGTGGGACGACCCATGGGGAGTCGCTCCTGTACGGAGGTGACCAGGCCGTCTCGCTCCAGAGAAGTAAGGTGACGCCGAACGGCGACGTGGGTGATACCGAGTCGTTCACCGAGTTCACCGACGGTCAAGGGACCCACCGTGCGAAGAATGTTGATAATCTCTCGGCGTGTGGAGGTATCCTCCGATTGCGGCATAGGGTTGGCGGACAACGATTTCACGCTCCTTATGATGCGGCTACTTTCTCCCATTTTAACACAGATAGACGCCCCCGGATACTTTCTAAAGGTATTTGTCGCTAATTTTTCGTCCTTTTTGCTACCGGAATGACACTTATGTGCTACCGCCCGATACCGCCAGATGGGGTAGAAGGCCATTTACACAGGGCCCGACGCTTCCTCTGGACACTGGTAGTCGGGTATACTATCTTTGGATGTCACGCAAGCGATGGAGGTGATCCGTCTATGTTTATGTGCAAGGAATGTCTGGAGCAGTTCGAGGATAAGGACCTCGCCTATACCTTGATCCTGGAGAGCCGTATGAGCCATCCGGCTGCCGACGCCTTCATGCTGAAGTTCTGCTCCAAGGCACACGTTCAGCAGTACCTGCAGCATATAAGCTACCAGGGACAGAAGTACGTCCTGACCAAGGTGACCAAGAGCGGCGAGCAGAAGTTCCCGGCCGACACTCCCCTTGAACTGCTGTTGGTGGTTGGCAGCAGCAAGGCCTCCTGATTCATTATTTGGCTGGCAGGAATCTTTCTAGTATAGGAGAATCTTTCTCGGTGGTCAATCAACCGGGGAGGATGTCATTATCATGGTGTGGGTTCTGGGGGTAGCAGGAGGAGGTACCCGGACGGTCGCAGTTGTGGCCAACGAGAAGGGGCGCGTCCTGGGTCGTGGAGAAAGCGGTCCCGCAACGCAGCACACAATTGGTCTTGCATCGGCCACGAATGCGATCCGGACGGCCACCCAAGCAGCCATAGACGACGCCGGCCTTGTGGGTCCTGCTCTCTCGGCCGCCTTTTTCGGGTTGGCCGGTGTGGACCGCCCTGTCGACCGGCAGATCATGGCCGGAGCCGTTGCCAGCCTGGGCCTGCACTGCCCGGTGCACCTCGACCATGAGTCGTGTGCGGCGCTGGCCGGTGCGACCGACGGTAAGCCGGGTGTTGTGATCATGTCCGATACCGGTTCGATCGCCTTCGGTGAGGACACCCAGGGCAATCGGGCCCGCGCCGGTGGTTACGGTCCCCTTCTGGGCGATGAAGGCAGCGGCTACGATATCGCCCGCAAGGCGCTGGTCGCAGTGCTGCGCGCCGAGGATGGCCGCGGTCCGGCCACCAGCCTCTCCGAACGGCTCCGCAAGCGCTTCATGCTCGAGAAGATGACCGACCTGATCAACCTGGTCTACGGCGACCCGGCACCCCTGGGACGCGCCGAGGTGGCCTCCTTGACGCCTCTCATTATCGAAGCCGCTAACGACGGTGACGGGATTGCCCGGGAGCTTCTCCGGGTAGCGGGCCGAGAGTTAGGGCTGGCGGGGGCGGCGGTCCTGAGCCGCTTGGACTGGTCTGGCCTGACCAGTATTCCGGTGGCGGGAACGGGTTCGGTCTTCTCGGCTGGCAACCTGTTGGCGCTGCCTATGCAGCAGGTGATCCGGAGTGCATGGCCGCAGGTGCAGTTCACCTCCCCCCGCCATACGGCGGCCTACGGGGCAGTGCTCCTGGCCCTCCGCTCCCTGGGAATCACCCTGGAAGAGTCCCCCGGCGACAAGTAGACACCACGACCGCCCTGTCCGGGCGGTCTTTTTCCTCGCCTCTGGTGAGGACGCAGGAGCCCACCACTTTCGGGGAGAAGCCTCTCTCGCACTGGTTTGTACGAGAGGAGGCCCGCCTATGAGCCGTTCCCGCGTTGGACTGCTGCTGGCTCAAATGGAGTACACCATCGGCCAGGGTGGCTGGTTTGCCGCCATGCACCGCGCCCTCGATGGTCTCTCTGCAGTGGATGCATCGTGGTCGCCCGCTCCCGGTATCAACACGGTCTGGCAGTTGGTCAATCACCTGAGCTTCTGGAAGCAGGTCGTTGCGGATCGCATGAATGGCGCCCCACTGAGCGGTGGACGAATCGATAACGACGCTACCTTTGGTGCACCGGGCGACCCGGACGATGAGCACGGCTGGCAGTCGGCCGTCCAGCGCTTCTACGGCGCCCAGAGGGCGCTCGCTGAGGCCTTGTCCCGCCAGGATGACTCCGCCTTGGACGAGCCCCTTTCCGGCGAGCGGACCCCACTCGGCGAACTGATCTCCGGACTCAACACCCACGATGTCTATCACCTGGGCCAGATCGTCCTTCTGCGGAAGTTGAGGGGGAACTGGGCGGGCAGGGACTGACTACACCTGGAGTACGGCGGCTGTTCTGCGACTATGGCCTCCCGGCATTCGGCGCCCGCTGGCCCGGGTTGTGCGCAGGCTGTGGGGTCATCGGGTCAAACTCGGTGGTCCCTGCGGGAACGGCCTTGGCGTAGACCTCATCAAACTCCGCCTTCAGACTGCCCGCGGGCTCGCCGTTCGCCAGTCGTTGGGCGAGGGCCTGCACCCGACGGGCATCATCCGGGTAGTGGGCGAAGCGCACCTCGGTGACCTGCGGGACCCGGGTCTTGATCTGGTTCGCCACGCGGTGCATGACATCGAGCGGGGCCAGACCCAGTCCACCTGGCGCCGGTATGGGGACATTCGCCCCGGAGTCGGTCGCCATGCCACCCACGCCGTTTGGTATCGCCTGAGTTCTGACGGGAGAGCCGCCCGGGGTGAACCCGCCGGGGTGAAGCCCACCGCCCGGCGTGGCGGGGTTGATTCCCGTGGAGCCTCCTGGTCCGTGCGCATCGGGGGGTCCGGAGGCGGCATCGGTCAAGTCGCGGGTCCCGGTCTCCTTGGTCGTACCCAGCAGCGACCCGCCGTTGGTGCCGCCAGGCTGCGCAGCATCCATACGAATGGCGACCAACGCCCGGTTCTCCAGGACAATGGCCGCTGTCTCCCCGGCGCCGGAATCCATAGTGGCTGCCCGGGCCACCAGGGAACTCAAATCGACCGGTGAGACCTGTGAGGCCTCCGGACGGCGCTGCGGACGTGCGCAACCCGCCCCTGCAACGGCCAGCATGAGTCCCACCAGAGAGCCAGCCAGGGCTCGTTGCCACATACTGCTCTCCTCCTTTCGCGAGCGCTTTATCCGGTAGTCTTCACCGGCTGAGGAGGCCGTATCCGAGAGAGCCACTGGCTCATTACGGCACGCTGTTGCGTGGAAGTTACAGTACAGAGTTGGATAAAAATGACTCTTCCGCCTTTATCTTTGCGGATCTTTGTGTTATGATACCCAATAGAGCAGAGGCTTTATGGCTACGCATATGGGTACGTACGTTCGACGATTACTTACATCTTATGGTGGGGTTAGTAAAGACTCAGGGTTCAGGCCTTCAGGGGGGACTCAAGGGCACTCTTTCCTCCTCGCACCATCACGAAAGATCCCGGGGGATCATTTCCCCCGGGATCGTTTTATGCCTTTGCCTTCGCTGCGTGAATCAGCTCACGGATCCGGTCCTTGCCCACCAACTTGACAAAGCCGCCAATCCGGGGACCGCTCTCGGCGCCCAGCAGTACGCCGTAGAGGACCTTGAAGAACTCCTTCGGCGCCATGCCCCTACTCTTGGCAATGCTAAAGACGCCGGACTGGATCGCATCGGCATCATCGGTCGAGCTCATGAGCTCGTCAAACTCATCCACCATTGCCCACTGCTCCGGGGTCAGCTCCGGTACCTCACGGGTGGGGAGGATGAAGTCCTCGTAGTAGTGGATCGCCTTCTCCAGCAACTCCCGCACGAACGCCTCATTCTGGCGGATGCGCTCATGCCCGAAGGAGCGGCCCAGATACTCGATCAGTTGGTCGGCGTCGGTCACGCTGATCGCGTTGACCAGGTTGATGATGTCGGAGTAGCGCAGCCCGCCCAGGTCCGGCCGGTCCCCATGGTAGTAGATGAACCGGTACTGCGGGTCCTCCTTGGTCATGGTCAGGGTCTCATCGGTGTACTGGATCACCGAGTCGGTGCCCAGCCTCTTCTGCTGCTTGGGGTTCTTGAACATGAGCAGGTTGAGCGAGTCCTGGGTGCCCCAGCGGCCCCAGTTCTCCATGCTGATGCCGGCACCGGTCGACTTGGAGATCTTCCGCCCCTCCTCGGTGAGGAAGAGCTCGTAGACCATGTTGATCGGCGGCTTGCCGCCAATCAGCTTCACGATATCCCCGGAGAGCTTGGCGGAGTCGATCAGGTCCTTGCCGTGCATCTCGAAGTTGACCCCAAAGACATACCAACGCAGTGCCCAGTCGGCCTTCCAGAAGAACTTGCCTCTGCCGCCCAGGGCGCTCTGGGTACCCCTGTGACCGCAGCCGTGCACGTCCCGGAAGGACCCGGTGCAGGAGTAGGTGACGGTGGCGTTCTCCGCGTCGTAGTCCTCCACCTTGGTGGTGTAGACCTTGCCGCAGTTCTCGCAGACGGGGAGCCAGGGGAACCAGCCCTCCCGGTTCTCCGGCCGCATGGTCGGCAGGACCAGGTCCATGATCCCCTTCATGTTCTTAAACATATTGCGGATGCCTTCATCGAACGTGCCGTCGCTGTAGCAGTCGGTGGCACTCTTAAAGGTGGCATCGATCCCGGTCTTCCGCATCATCTCGATCAGTTCGGCATCCATATGATGTCCGAAGGACTTGGCGGTCCCGTAGGGGTCAGGAATCATGGTGACCGGCTTGCCGAGATGCTCGACCAGCCAGGGGGCGGGAATGTTCGACGGCACCTTGCGCAGGCCGTCCATGTCATCGGAGAAGACGATGATCTCCGTCTCCTTGCCGAGGTCCTTCAGGGCCATCGCCACATAGTAGGTGCGGACGATCTCACCGATCGTGCCCATGTGCGGATGGCCGGACGCGCCGAAGCCCGTCTGCAGGATGTATTTCTCTTTCTGGGGCCACCGTTCGACGATACGCTTCGCTTCCTGGTGCGGCCACAGATTCGGCTGATTGCTCATGCTGCTTCTCCTTCCTGCAAAACGGGGTCTGTAACAGGGAGATTATACCGGATAGAACCCTTCGGCGCAAGGAGACTAGCCACGGGGGAGCAGATCGACCTCGGTCAGCCGCACACCGGTCCGCTCGGAGACCAGGCTGGCCACCTGCTGGAGATAGCCGATGTTCTGGTGCAGCTGCCCCTCCAGCCCTGGCCGCAGTCCGATGGCAGCGGAGCCGCGCACCAGCACGATCAGCATGACGACCAGCCGCCGGATCAGGGCCCAGCTAACGAAGTAGTCCCAGTCGGCTTGGGGGCCGGCCATCGCCTCATAGGTTGAGCGGATCTCCTCCCCCAGGGCTGCGGCTCCCTGGGTCGTCATGAGCATGTAGACGTAAGCGAGGTCGCAGCGGGGGTCAGCGATCCCGGTGGAACCCCAGTCGATCACCATCGGTGAGCCATCTGCCCGGACCAGGACGTTCTCAAAGTGCAGGTCGCTGTGTACGGGTGCGTTACGGAACGAGACGGACTTGCCATGCTCCTCCAGCCAGTCGAAGAGCGGTTGCACAGGTCCACTCAGATCAAGGCTCTGGCACAGGTCGAGCCAGAACCGGTTCGCAAAAGTGCCCCGAGCGGTCTCCAGGTCCGGCCAGACGGCGTCCGGCCCTATGAAGGACCGCCAGTCCAGGTGGTGCAGGTCGGCCATCAGCAGGCAGAGCTTCTCCACCGTCTCCATCCGACTCTCCCGCAAGTGATCGACCAAGGGATGCCCCTCGATCCCCTCCATCAACAGGAATGGACCGCCGAAGATGGCGGGGTCGGCCTCATACCGATCGACCCGTGGCACCGGGTAGCCGAGCCGGCCCAGGTGGCGCATCATGCGGAACTCGGTCTCCGCCCGGACCGCCACGTTCTGGCCCTGGTAGAGCCGCAGCACGGTGGGGGCGCCGTCCTGGTAGAAGCCGTAGACCTCGGTCTCCCAGCCATGAGAGAGCGGTTTGAAACCATCCACCGTGCCCTGACCCGCCAGGTATCCCTCCAACCGTTCCTTCACCTGCATCCGCCCCATCGCCTCCTGACGTCCACCAATTCGGATGATGCCACGCCAAACCCTTTCAACCTGTGCTAGAATAGTGGGAGGTTTGCCCAAAGGAGGCCACCAGATGATCATTCGCACGTTGAGCGTGGGCCGCCCGGTCCCGCTTGCCGGTACCGAAGTGCAGTCCGCCATTCACAAGCAGCCGGTCGATGGACCGGTCCATTTGTCCAAGCTAGGTCTGACCGGTGATGAGCAGGCCGATCTGGCGCACCATGGCGGCCCTGACAAGGCGGCCTGTATTTATGCCTATGCCAACTATCCGTTCTGGGAGAAGGAGCTCGGCATCAGCCTGCCTCCATCGGCCTTTGGGGAGAACCTGACGGTTGATGGGCCGCTGACCGAGGCGGATGTCCACATCGGCGATATCTATCGGATGGGGGGCGCCCTGGTCCAGGTTTGCCAGCCCCGGGTCCCCTGTTACAAGATCAACCGCAAGTTCGGCCGGGACGGCGTGACCGAGCGCATCGTGGCCAACGGGATGAGCGGCTACTACCTGCGGGTGCTGGAAGAGGGCGCCCTTCAGGCGGGTGATTCGATCACGCTGATGGACCGGAATCCGGAGGCGGCCACCGTGTTACGGGCCAATCAGATCCTGCACCACGGGCGGCAGGACCGGGAGTCGATGGAGTGGCTCCTCGCCTCCACACCGACGATTGCACAGGTCTGGAAGGATCTTATGCGCCGGCGGATCGACGCCCTCTAGTCTCGAGCGCCCGATGGCACTGCGGCCATCGGGCTTTCTGTTGGGCAGACTACCCCTGAAAGGAAGGGGTGCTTGCTCACATGACCACAACTGCACGCCGGACCCGTACGCTTACCGTGGAGCGGCCTGAGTTCCGGGCCCGAATCCGGCTCGACCAGCGCAACGAGCGCCTGACCCTGCTCTCCTATGAGTACTACGGCTCCATTGCCCCGCTGGCGGAACTGCTGATCGACACCGCCCGCCAGGAACGCTTCGGCAAGGTGGTGGTGGTTGCGCGCGGCTCGGACTGGGAGGCGTTTCTGACCCGCGGCTTTGCCCTGGAGGCATCGGCCCACCGCTACTTCCACGGTGCGCCCGGCAACTTCATGTCCTACTTCCTCGCGGCCGAGCGGCAGGTGCGGGACCGGCTGGAAAAGGAGCAGGCGCTGCTCCAGTCGGTGCTGGAGCAGGCCGAGGCTGGCCCCGCCCCCCTGCCTGATGGATACAGCCTGGTGGAGGCCGGTCCCGAGCGGGCAGGGGAACTGGCAGCCCTCTACGACGAGGTCTTCGCCTCCTACCCTTCGCCCCTGACGGACCCGGCCTACGTACAGGAGTTGATCGAATCGGGCGAGGGCCTCTTCCTGCTCGCCGTCACCGCCGACGGGCAGATCGCCAGCGCCGCTGCCGCCGAGATCGACCGGACCGATGCGAACGCGGAGATCACCAACTGCGCCACCCTCCCCGACTTCCGGGGTGAGGGCCTGATGGCCACCCTGGTGGATGCGGTCCAGCAGCGACTCGCTGACCAGCACATCGCCTGCGTTTATTCGATGGCCCGCGCCCACTCCCACGGCATGAACCTGGTCCTTCACCGGCTCGGCTACAAGTACCGGGGCCGGCTGATCAGGCACGCCCACATTGGCGGTGACTTTGAGGATCTCAACCTGTGGGAACTGGGAAGGTGACAGGAAGATGGGGCGCTCTGGGGCTAGATTGGCCCCGGGGCGCCCTTATATGGCTGCTACTGAGCTTGGGATAGCCGCTACCAGGTGTGTCATCCGCTGCCAGCAGGCGTAAGGTAGCTGCTACTGGGTGTTCATTAGCTGCTGGTAGGTGGAAGGCAGTTGCTAGTCGGTTTGGCATGCGCTACTGGTAGATGTAAGATGGCCGCTACTGGGTCTGGTATTCGCCGCTGGTAGGTGGAAGGCAGGCGGAAGATGGCTGCTGGCAGGGCAAGGTTGTTCAACTGGCCTTCCGATGCCGGTTCAGGTACTCCTGGTACCCGGCTGAGAGCGTCCCGAAGACCCGGTCTCATAGCGCCGAGAAGGCGGCATAGTTCCCGGTAAACTTTGCGTGATGATAGTCATGGAAGGCGGTTCCCTCGTAGAAGGGGAAGAGCCGGTTCACGAGAGGGTCAGGATGGTCGAGAAGATCGCCCCATTCAACAGGGTAGTACTTTACCGATGGGATGATCACCGTGCCCCCTGCCCCGTCCGCTCCTGGATCCGATACTTCTCCGCCCAGGCAGGGCGCCTGTGGGCGAGCCAGGTAAGCGGGGCCGCAACGATGCTGAACGCCAGCAGGCCGATCAGGGCTGACGCAACCGGGAAGTACCAGAAGAGCGGTTCCTGGTAGATCTGCAGCAGGCTCTCTCCCATTCCCCTATCGCCACCTGTCACATATAAGATGATTGACATATACGAAGAGATTGTCGATAAGAACTCCGCCGGATCGTGACAGGTTGGGCAGACTAGCGGGTGGAAGGGGGCGATAGCATGCCGAATGAGCAGAATCCGGTCCAGCCGAACTACCAGGCCATGGCTGACCTGAAAAAGGAGCGGCCTACGGTGGAGGGCGCCGCCTCAGAGACCCAGGCGCAGCTCATGGAGATGTCCGCCGGCGAGCGCGCCGTACACGAGCAGGCACAAGCGGTGCAGCGGGTCGGAGGCAACCAGGGGCACTTCAGCCAGGCCGCCCGGATCCAGCAGGGGATCACCACCGAGTATGAGGTGACCGACCGGAATCTCGATTTCGATGGGGAAGAGGGCTACCCGACGCCTACGTAAAGCGAAGAGCCCGGGGGTCTGCACGACCACCGGGCTCTTCTCTCCTATCTGCGGACAAACTTCGCCCTGTAGAGGCCGGACTCGACTTCGGTGCTCTGGAACCCAAGCCCCTTGTAGTCGGCGAGTAGCTTCAGGTTTTGGACCGAGGCCTGCCGGTCGACCAGGACCTCCAGGTCACCGCTCACCGCGTTGAGTCCCTGCTTCACCTGGTGCACGGCGTCCGGCACGTCCAGGCCGCGGTGCTCATCCTTCGGCTGGCCCCTGGTGTCGAGCAGGTTGCCCGTCAGGTTCAGCTTGGGTCGGTACTCCCGTGTGAGCCGGGCTTCCGCCTGCTCAAACTCCTCATCGGTCATGTCGCCACGGCCGAAGAGGGTGCAGTGGCAGGTCCCCTTCGTGGCGATATCGTCCATGACGAAGGCGCAAGGGCAGTGGAGCTTCTTGTCCAGGGCGGGATCGCCGGAGGGCTCGAAGCAGGGGCAGTGCTGCCGCCCGTACATGTCCCGATTCTCCTCGATCCAGATCATCAGGTTGGTGTAGAACATCTTGTGGGGATTCACCCGCAGCCCCTTGGCCTCTGCGTACTTCTCCACCCAGTTCCGGTTCCTCTTGATCCGATCACGGTACTTCCACCATCCGGCGAAGAAGTCCCCGTACATGCGAAGGTTCGCCTTAAACTTACCCATTCTTCAATCCTCCTCCCGCCTTATTATCTGTACGGGGTAGGGTATTGGTCAATACTTCTAACGATGTAGTCACAGCAGGTACACAATACGGCCAAAAAGAGCGACGAACCCGATGGTCTATGTAGCCACCGGGCCCGCCTTCTGACTTCATGCCATTTTTTTATGGTCTATCCCGGCCCCGCCGATAAAAAAGGGAATGAGATGGCCGGTACCGCCCACGGCCAGGCCAACAGAGGCCGTATTCTGCCAACTGAATGGGCAGAACCGGGTGATCCGACCCTCCCGGGAAGATGCTCGAACCATTTCTTTACGAGAAAGCGGATTGGGCCGTTAAGAAATGGCGCGAGATCGCCGTTCAGCGTTCACCCATCTCCGGGCGAGGCGCCGCCTTTTGACGGTACCGCTTCGCCCAGTCCGATCGCAGCTCGACCACCCGAAGATCGTTCCCGCCCGGCCCATCGGGAGTGGCGTGGGCGATCAACCTTCCCGTGGGGTGCCAGTCCAGGCTCGTCGCTCCGCGAGAGAATCCCCGTCGGGCGACCAGACCGGCTGGCTGTAGCGTCCGCCGCCACTGGGCCGGGCGAAGGCCAGCTTGGAATCATCGCCGCTGATAAACAAACCGACGATGAACCACAGGACCCCGCGAATCCATGGCATATCGCCCCGTGCCCACCAGGCAGTGAGGAACATGATCCCCCCAATAATGACGGCGCGGCCTACCCGGCGGTATCGGCTCCGTTCAATCCAGGGGTAGAGGGCATAGAGCGCCAGGCTCGTTGCCACGGTCAACGCGAGACTCTGCAACCACGGGCGGTCGAAAAGGAGGCTGGTCAAAATGATACCGATTGCCGGGGCGATGGCCATCCATACCCGCTCCCCCGGCTTCATCTCCCCCACAAGCAACACCCCCGTTTCGCTAGATTCAACAAACTGCAAAATACACCTGCCTATGCAGGACCAACCCCATCCCACCCGAAATAGTTAGTGCCATAAACCAACCGCAAGGGGGATCCCGCATGTCCAGCCGCCTTACCCGGAACCAGGTGCCCGTTGAACAGACCTGGGACCTCACGCCCCTCTACCCCACCACCGCCCACTGGGAGGCTGATCTCGCCAGAGTTGAGGCGGAAGCCCGGGCCATGACCCGCTACAAGGGGAAGCTCCGGACCGAACTGCTCGCCTGCCTCAAGGAGCGGGACGCCCTGAGCGAGCGGCTCCTCAAGGTCGCCCGCTACGCCTCCAACAACCTGGCCGTCGACGGCCTCTCCCCCGACTGCCAGGCCATGGCGGCCAAGGCCCGGTCCCTGAACGCCAAGGTGGATGCCGCAATCAGCTTCATCCCCTCCGAGATCCAGACGATGGATGATGCCACCTGGGATGCCCTCCTGACCGCCGAACCCGGCCTCGTCGAGTACCAGACCCACCTCGCCACCCTCCGCCGGACCCGGGCTCACATGCTCTCGCCCGAGACCGAGGCGGCGCTGGCTGCCCTCGGCCAGGCGCTGGATGCGCCCCACACGATCTACTCCTCCATTACCAGCGCCGACATGAAGTTCCCGCCGGTCGAGGGGACCGACGGCGAGCCGATCAGCATGTCGATCGCCCGCTACAGCCGCCTGGCCGGCTCTACCGACCGGGCCGTCCGAGCCCGGGCCTACGAATCGCTGAACGCCGGGCTGGATCGGCACAAGGCCGGCCTCGCCACGGCGCTCTCCAGCTATATCAACAAGGCGATCACCATGGCCAAGTTGCGCGGCTACTCCTCCGCCCTGGAGGCCGCCCTCGACTCGCAGCAGGTGCCGGTCACCGTCTACAACAACGTCCTCGACACGATCCTGACCGAGGCGGCCCCCCACGTGCAGCGCTACATGCGCCTCCGCCAGCGGGTCCTCGGCCTCAGCGAGATGCGCCGCTACGACATGACCGCCCCCCTCGACCCCACCTTCGATGCCTCCATGACCTGGGAGGAGGCGACCCGGCTGGTCAAGGAGGGGCTGGCGGTCCTCGGCCCCGAGTACCAGGCCATGCTGGACAGGGCCTTCAGCGAGCGTTGGGTCGACCGGGCCGACAACGAGGGGAAGCAGCACGGCGCCTTCAACTCCGGTTTCTACGGCTGGCATCCGGTCGTCATGATGACCTTCCAGGAAAAGGCCCGCGACGTCTTCACCCTGGCCCACGAGTTGGGCCACTCCGGCCATCGCTTTCTCTCCGCCCAGAACCAGAACTTCACGAACAGCGGTCTGACCAACATCGGACGGTTCTTTCTGGAAGCGCCATCCACAGCGAATGAGGCCCTGCTCGGCGGCTACCTACTGGAGCGGACCCAGGAGATCCGCCGGCGCCGCTACCTGATCGAGGCCTTCCTTGGCACCTTCATGCACAACATGGTGACCCACCTGCTGGAGGCCGAGCTGGAGCGCCGCCTCTTCGCCCTGGCCGAGGCCGGCAAGCCGGTCACGCTCAAGGTGGTCATGACCCAGCAGGGTGAGGCGATGCGCGCCTTCTTCGGCGACTCCGTGGTGATCGACGAGGGCGCGGAGCTGACCTGGACGATGGTACCGCACTTCTACATGGGCTTCTACCCGCTGGTCTACGCCGCCGGCCTCTCGGCGGGCTGCGCCGTGGGCGAGGCGATCCGGCAGGAGGGGCAGCCGGTGGTCGACCGCTGGATTGCGACGCTCAAGGCGGGCTCCACCATGCACCCGCTTGAGCTCTATAAGCTGGCTGGCCTTGACATGTCCACACCCGACCCGATCCGCTCGGCGGTCGCCCTCTTTGGCCGCCTGGTAGCCGAGTTGGAGGAGTGCTACGCCTAGTCTCCGCGGGGCATCCTGTGGATGAGGAGGTGAAGCAATGCGCCGATCCAATTGGATGACATCGATGGGGACCGCTATCCTTGCAGCAGCGCTCGCCACCGGTGTCGCCTTTGCAGCCGGTGGAGATGTTGCGGGTCCCAAGGCCTCACAGGGCGCCCAGCAGTTGATGACTGAGATTCGCAGCCTGCGCCACTCCCGCATGGAGCAGTTGCGGGCGGAAATCGAGGCAAAGATCGACAAGGCCGCCGCCGATGGCAAGATCACGGCAGATGAGGCCACCCGGCTGAAGGAGAACATGAAGCACTTCAAACATGGCGGCAAGTGGCACCACGACCTGAAGGGTGCCACCGAGGCCGAGGTGAAGGCCAAGCTCGACGCGGCGGTCAAGTCCGGCCGCATGACCCAGGAGCAGGCCGACCAGATGCTGAAGCGCTGGCAGGAGTGGAAGGCCAAACAGCCATCACAGGCGAACAGGTAGAGGAAAAGGCGGCCGGAGTTGATCTCCAGCCGCCTCTTCTCATTGGTCACCCTTCTCAATCACGACGATGATCTCCTGCTCCGGCAACCACTCCACATCCAGGCCGAACGTCTCACTGACGAATCGGATCGGTACCAGGGTCCGGCCATCGGGCGCATCGGCCGGCACGTCGAGGGTCACCTCCTGGCCGTTGACCAGGGCCACATTACTTCCCAGGACTAACTCAACCGTTAGACCGTTGCGGGTGATCGTCACCTTGCGTGTGTCACCATCCCACGCGACAGCGGCACCCAGCGCCTCCGAGAGGGCACGGATCGGAACCAGTGTGCGCCCTTCCTGTACCACTGGGCGAATATCGAACGCCAGTTTCTGGCCGTTGACGAAGACATCCAGCGGCCGATGTTCACCCGTCTGTTCTTCCAGTTCTATATAGCGTCTGTACGCATCCAGGTCAGTCGGATCCGCCTGCAGGCGGGTCTGCATGGTCTGGAGCGCCTCATTCACCTTGCCGAGCCGGGCCTGAACCTCGGCCAGGAGGTCCAGGTCACCTGGGGTGGCCTGGTTGGACTCGACCTTGCTCAGGAGCAGTTGCTCGATCTGCGCGGGCGGTGTGGTCTGCATCACCTGGTCAAGAATCTCGCGCGAGCTCATGTCGCCACCCTGCTCCAGGAGCGGCCTGACAACCCTGAGCGAGGTCGCTCCTCTGGCTCCCGTGAAGGAAGAGTGAGATGGGGTCAGCACGGCAGTCACGGTATACGCTCCCTCCGGGAGGTCTACCACTACGCCAGTCAGATTGGCGGAGCCTGTTTCATCCACCTGAGCGGAACCCACGCTCTGACCGTTCACCTCAAACTGGACGGTCGAATCCGCCAGCGCCGGCAGCATGGGACTGACCCGTGCACGGAGCAAGATCGCCTGGCCCGACTCGACCACCTCGGGGGCCTGTGCCGCCAGGCGAAGGCTCGGAGCCGGAATCGTCAGCGTCCCTGTGCCGTAGCTGTCAGCGAACATCCCATCCCCGTCGTAGGCCACCCGAATGGTATAGGTACCGGGAAGGAGGCTACTCACATCCAGAGCCGAGGAAACACTACCATGATGAAGGCGCTCCACGGCCCCCACCCCCTGCAGCCAGAAGGTCACGTTGCCTGACTCTGGTACCAGCCCGCTGGCGGAGACCGATACGCTGACCCGCGCTTCTTTGGCGCCGTAGGGGACCGTCGTCCCCTGAACCTCCGTGCTGGTGGGCCGGGGCAGGACGGTCAGAGTACCCGGGAGATAGGTGATCGAGTAGTCATGAGCCTGGAGACCGGAGCAGACGATCTGGTACCTGGTGAGGGAGCCTGATCCCGTTGTGCAGGCGAGGCTGCCCGAGAGAGCGGTCGCTGTATCGCCCGCCCGGAAGCCGCTGTAGGTTACGGTGAAGGCCGGATCCTGGTCGCCATAGACCTTGGTCTTGTCGTCAGCGGTCACGTAGACCCGAGCCGGATGGATTGTCAGGGTGCCAGACTGCACCGTCAGGTTGTACCCGGAGACGTCACCGCTCACCACCGGGGTGATCTTATAGGTGCCGACCGAACTGCCGCTGGATGCACCGGTGACATAAGAAACGGTGAAGGGGGCGGAGGGGAGCATCCCTGTCACGGTTCCTGTCAAGGGCGGGTTGGGGCTGCCATACGTCTTGGACTGGCTGGTCGCTCTGATCACGACCTCGCCACGGCTGACCGTAAGTGTGCCCTGGTTCAGGGTCACCGCATAGTTTGGGAGCCGGAGATCAGGGTCCTCCAGGGTGACCGTGATCGGGTAGCTCCCGGCAGCGCTGCTGCTCTCAGCGATCGTGCTGTATACCGGGGTGATCCGATCGCCATTCTTCAGCCCCGTTATGGTGCCTGTAAGGACCGGGTTCTCTTGCCCGAAAAGCCGGGTCATGTCTGCGGGGGTAACCTCCAACGGAGCCGGGTCGATCGTCAGGCTACCCGCACCCAGGGTCGGCGTATAGTTGGCCAGGGCTCCACTCGGATCGTCGAGGGTGACGGTGATCGGGTAGTCGCCCACGGGGGATAGGGCGTCTGCCGTGGTGGCGTAAACCGGGGTGATCGGGTCGTCGTTCTTGAGGCCCAACAGGTTGCCGCTGAAAGCCGGGTTCGCATCACCGTATCGCCGGGTAGTGTCATCTGCGGTGGCAGAGAGCGGCGCCGGCGTCACCTGGAGGGTTCCATGCTGATAGGTGACATCGTAGTTGCCGAGCGCGTCGCCGCTCAGCGCGCCGGTTACCGAGTAGCTCCCAACAGGACTGCCTGGGCTTGCCGTGGTGGTGTAGGACACGTGTACCGCATCATCGTTGCGGATTCCGGTCAAGGTCGAGGTGAAGGCCGGATTGGCATCACCGTATGCTCGGGTAGCATCCTCGACCGCAAGGGTCAACGGGGCGGCGGTGATCGTGAGCGTCCCGGTCGGGGCGTTGACCGTGTAGTTGTCCAATGCCGGTCCACTCAGGCTAGCCGCAATCGGGTAGGGCCCGGCCGGGCTGGTCTCGGTGGCGGTGGTGCTGAACTCGACTGCGAAAATGTCGCTGTTCTTCACACCGAGAAGGCTTCCGGTGAATGTCGGGTTCGCATCGCCATACGGACGGCTTGCATCATTTGGGGCGATGGTCAGGGGCGCTGGGTCTACCGTCAACACACCGGTATTATAGGAGACAGTGTAATTGGAGAGCGCTGCACCATCCACCGTTGCGGCAATCGTGTAGGGGCCGATCGCGCTGGTTTCGGTGGCATCGGTGGCGTAGGTGGGCGTAATGGCGTCACCGTTCTTGACACCGGTCATGCTGCCAGTGAAGGTCGGATTGGGGTCACCGTAGAACCGTCTTGCATCCGCCGGAGTGACGGTGAGATGGGCCGCCGTAATGAGCAGGCTGCCATCATCCACCGCTGCGGTGTAGTTGCCCGCTGCCGGACCGCTCAGGGTCGCGGTGATCGGATAGCTGCCAACAGCGCTGGCAGCCGTCGCAGTGGTGGTGTAGGTGGCGGAAAGGGCATCGCCGTTAAGAGCGCCCGTAATGGAACCGGTGAACGATGGATCGGGCGAACCGTACTCGCGGCTGGCATCATCCACCAAAATGGTGACCGGGGCCGGGTTGATCTGCAGTGTACCGGGGGTGTTGGTCACCTGGTAGTTGCCCAACTTGGCGTCAGGATCGCTAAGAGTGGCGGTGATCGTGTAGGCACCGACTCCACTCGTCTCGGTCGCGGTTGTGTTGTAGGATGCCGTAATGCTGTCGCCGTTGACCAGGCCGGTCAGCGTGCCGGTCAGGGCCGGGTTAGGAGCACCGTAGAGCCGGGACTGGTTATCCACCGACACCGCCAGGGGCGCCGGCGTGACTGTCAGGGTCCCCTGGTTCTGGGTGATCGTGTAGTTGGAGAGCCGCATGTCCGGGTCATCCAGCGAAAGAACCGTGATTGGATATGTCCCAACCAGGCTCCCCGTGTCCGCTGCCGTGGTCAGCTCCGCCGAAACGGTGTCGCCGGTACGCAGTCCCGTGAACTGGGCGGACAGTGTTGGATTACTCGAACCATAGACCCGCTGGAGGTCCTCCGGTGTGACCGCAAGCGAAGCCTTGGTAATGGTCAGCGTGCCAGACGTGTTGAAGACCGTGTAATTCCCGAGTTTGCCGCCCGGGTCACTCAGGTTGGCGGTGATCGGATAGGTGCCGACGGGGCTGCTGTTGACCGCCGTGGTGGCGTAGGTGGCGGTAATGGCGTCCTCATTCTTTGTTCCGTCGATGCTCCCCGCGAAGCTCGGATCGGCGGCCCCGTAAGCCCGGGTTGCATCGTTCGCCGTGACTGTCAGGGTAGCCGGTTCGATCGTCAGCTTGCCAAGGTTGTACTCGATCGTATAATTGGACTGATCATCGCCCGATGGCGTCGCCGTGATATTGTACTGGCCCACAGGACTGGCTGCCGTGGCAGTCGTCTCATAGGCAAAGGTGACACTATCTCCCTCCAGGAGACCGGAGACGCTTCCCGTAAACGTCGGGTTAGCCTCCCCGTATATCCGGGATGCAGGGTTGGTCGTAACCGTGAGGACCGGTTTGCTGACCTGAAGTGACGCGACGGCAGTGGTGGCGCTGTAGTCGGCATCGCCGGCAAAGGACGCCTGTACACTAGGGGACCCCGACTGGACCGCTACGTAGGTGAGGCTGGCGTATCCGCCGGCATCCGTGGTGGCCGAGCCGATTGGCTGTCCATTCACGCTGAAGCTGATCGTCTTGCCGGTCATGGCGGCCGAGCCGTCGGTGGTCAGCCGGGCGGTCACCGTTGTCGAGTCCTTGTACCCGATAGATGAGGGCGAAAGGCTCAGGGTAAGCGATGGCATTCGCCGCACGACGACCGTGTATGTCGTGGTATGAATTGCGTCCTCCGCAGTGACAGTGAACGTGATCGTGGTGGGGCCGGGATTCAGGGTAATGTATGGGGTCCAACTGCCACTACCGATCGGGATATTGTTATGCTGCCCGCCCGTCATGCGAATGACTGCGTTGGGGTCGGTGGTAGTGGGCATGAAGCGGATAAGGGGGTCGCTTGCGCCGACATCGATCGTGTAGCTGAGCTGGCCGGGGGAGAAGGCGGGAGAGAGCAGCCTGCCCTCGGCGACAAGGTTGGAGAGGGTGGAGATCTCCGACTTGGGTCCACCGTCGACGTCTACGTATGTCCGGAAGAGAAGGTCCTCCTCGGCATTCGCTTCGTCATTGACAAGTGAACTCCAACTGCCAAGGTTATAGCTGAGACCCCGGCCATTGGTGTAGGGGTTTCCCCCCATGTATGCCAGCTGGTAGTACCCCTTCCCGGTCGAGGAGGGATTGGGTGACCTGAGGACGATTGCGTAGGGTGTGCCCGCGGTCACCATAAGGTTCGTGAAGTTGAAGTCTGCCCAGACATAGTCGTTCGATCCTGTAGGCACGTTGGCCTGGGGAAAGGTGGCCGTACCAAGAACCGTCCCTGTCGGCAGACCGCCGCTTGTCGTACGTATCTCTACGGTCAGGTCGCCGGGGCCAGGGGTTCCGTAGATAAAGAGGTTGGCGCTGACCTGGACACGGGTAAGGGCGCCGGACATGGCAGGCGTGAAGGTCTGGGCCATGATCATGTCCGCAGCGGCGCCTGCGGTACCGGTCAAGACGCCTTCATTGGACTGGTCCAGGACAGCGGATGCCATGGCCGTCTGCGGGGCAAGCGCAAGCACGAAGGCGAGCAGGAAGCAGATGAGGGCTATTGGCCCGGACTGTGTCCGCGGGTGGTTTATCATAAGGCCTTCCCCTTATTCCGTCATTTTGCACGGGTATCGTCACCTCAGTATCAGCGCGACCGATCTCGGCTGTCAACAATCTTGAGCCATCTCTTTCCATGAGAATCTTGCATAGCAATCAGACCCCGCCCGGCAGCATGACCGGTCGGGGTCTTCCATTCACTTAATACGGTTCCCAGGTGAGTTGCCGGGCCTGCTGCAGCCGCTTCTCCACCTCGGGCCAGTTGACCACGTTCCACCAGGCGTCTATGTATGCTTTGCGATCGTTCTGGTACTTCAGATAGTAGCTATGCTCCCACACATCCAGCGGGAGCAGCGGAATGGACTCCCACTGACTCAGATTCTGATGCTTCTCCGCCTGGAGGATGTCGGTCCGATTGGCCCGGGGAGACCAGACCCAGATCGCCCAGCCGCTCCCCTCCACCTTGTCGGCCGCCTTGGAGAAGTGCTCCTTGAACTTGTCGAACCCGCCAAAGTCCTGCTGGATCTGTTCCGCCACCAAACCGGTCGGCTCTCCCCCACCATTGGGTGACATGACCGGCCAGAAGATCGTGTGCAGATAATGGCCGGCGCCGTTAAAAGCTGCCTCTCGCTCCCAGTGCTTGATCAGATCGAAGTCACCGGACCGGCGGGCTTCCGCCATCTGCCGCTCCGCCTTGTTCAGCCCGTCGACGTACGATTTGTGGTGTTTGTCGTGATGCAGGCTCATTGTCTGGGCATCAATGTGTGGCTCAAGTGCATCGTACGCGTAGGGTAGCGGTGGCAGGGAGTGCTCCCCGACCGGCACCGGCCTGACCCCGGTTCGCTCGCCCCTCGGCGGCTCACCGTGCTCTACCTGCCCGTCTCCCCCCTCTTGCCTGCCGGGCCGGTCCTGCCCAGCTTCGTCTCCCCCGATCTCACGCAGCATCTGCGTGAAGTCCATGAGCGCCCCATGAGCCTGTTCAAGAAGGCGCGCCACAGCGCCCGCTCCGGTCGTCCCCCAGTGCCAGGGATTGAGCAGGGTGGTCGCCTCGGTCTCCAGCGCGGTGAACCGGGAGCGCAGCCCCTCCAGGGCCTCACCGGCAAACCCCTTGTGGCGGAGTTCGTCGATATACCCCAGCACCTGGCGGCTCCAGTCGGCAATGTGCTGGCAGACCATGGGCTCCGAACCGTGGGCAAAGAATCCGTACATCACGTCCCCCCCTCGCCTCACCACTCTATGCACGTCGGGGCCGCTCTTGCCAAAGAGATCCCGTTCGATTATCATCGAATATAATTGTTCCGTTCGATGGAGGTCAAATACATGATTCGTTCCCTTACAGTCGATTGGTCTCCTGCCTATGAATTGGTACTCAGCCTGGCCGTCTTTGTGGACCGGCAGCGGTGGAAGACGATCGACCTGGGATCCGCTTGGGGAAGCAACGTCGAGAAGCGCCTGTCGCCCGACGCACTCGCTCTGGTGAGGCCGATCAAGGACCCGCGGGCGTTGCACCATCTCTTTCCGCTCATCCGTAAATCCCCGTCGGGCGGGGCGGAGGGGTTTCTCTGCTGGCTGGCCGGGTTGACCCCCGGTGAGCTCTACGGCTGCATGCATCCGCATGTGGAGGAGATCGCCCCCCACCTGCCCTGGGACCTTGTCACCTGGCGCGACCGGTTGGTCGAAGCGCTCTCCGTCTGGCATGAGCGGTACTTCAGACATGTCGATCCCGTGATCCTGGCCCATCTCCAGGCGGAGGTCAATGCCCGGCGGGCACAGGCTGCCTGCTCGCCGGCCCAGGAGGTCGTACTGGAGGCGACCAACGGCGTCAATCTGGCTGAAGATGAGGTCGCCGAGGTTCTGCTGGTCCCGCAGTACCACATGAGCCCCTGGAACGTTGGATCCGCTCTCACAGGCTTGCGTATCCTACTCTATCCCGTCGATATGTCACAGGCCAATCCGGACGATCCCCCCCTCGCCCTGCTCCGACTGACCCGGGCCCTCGCCGACGAGAACCGCCTGCGGATCCTGCGCCTCCTGGGCAAGGGTTCACTCACCCTGAGCGAGTTGACCGACCGAACTCGTCTGGCCAAGTCCACGGTTCATCACCACATGGTGGCGCTGCGGGCGGCCCGCCTCGTGCTGATTCACGAGGTCGGCAAGGAAGCCCGCTACAGCCTCAACCCGACCGGCGTGGACCAGTTGTCCGACCAGTTCAGGAGCTTTGTCCTTCCGAAAACCGAGGAGGTATAGCCCATGACCCATGCGACCCCGGCCAACGGCTGGCGCACCTTTCTGATCGTCTGGGTCACTCAGTCGGTCTCGATGATCGGCTCCACCCTGACCTTCTTTGCCCTGACCATCTGGCTGACGCAGCGGCTTTATCCGCTGCCTGAGCAGAAGGCCGAGTTGGGCTTCGCTCTCTCGGCCGTAGGCCTGGCTTTCGGTCTGCCCACGGTCTTCCTCGCACCGATCGCCGGTGCCTTTGTCGACCGGTACGACCGGCGCCGGACGATGCTCGTGGCCGATCTGTTTCAGGCCCTGATCGCGCTGGTGATCACGGTGCTGGTAGCCACCGACTCACTTACCCTCTGGATACTGGTCCTGCTCATCGCCCTCGTCTCAGCTTCAGGCGCGTTCCATTCCGCCGCCTTCGACACATCATACGTCATGCTGGTTCCGGCGGCGAAGCTGTCCCGCGCCAACGGGATGATGCAGACCTCCTGGTCCTTCGCGGGCATTGTCGCCCCCATGCTGGCAGCGGCCATGATCACCCTGCCCGGTCTGGCTCGGGAGGGGTACTTCGGCACGCTCGCCCCGCTCCTGGGACGCATGTCAGACGGTACAGCCCTTGTCACCGGGGTGGATGCGTTCACGTTTGCGCTCGCTGCCCTTGTCCTGGCCTTCGTGCATATCCCCTCGCCCGAACGTGCCGACCTGGCCCCTACGGCAGGCATGCCCAAGAAGAGCCTCTGGGCCGATGTGAAGGAGGGCGCAGCGTTTATTCTCAGGCGTCCGGCGCTCCTCTGGCTCCTCGCCTCCTTCACCATGGCCAATTTCGCCCTGGCCGCTATGAATGTGCTCATGCCCATGGTCGTCAAGTTCAACCTGGAGGGCTCCCGGGCGGCGCTTGACCTCTCGGTCGACCAGGCCATGGGCCAACTCGGTTCGATCGCCGGTGTGGGCGGTTTGGTCGGTGGCGTCCTGATCTCCGCCTGGGGCGGCCTCAAGTCCCGCCGGGTACTGGGGGTGCTGGTCCCCATGCTGCTTACAGCTGGATCCCTTGCCGTCTACGGCTTCTCACCGGCCTTCTACCTGACCGCCGGCGCGGCCTTCCTGATCCAGTTGACCATGCCGATCACCAACGCCCACTCCCAGACGATCTGGCAGACAAAGACCCCTCGGGAGATGCAGGGGCGAGTCTTCTCGGTGCGGCGGCTGATCGCCTGGGTCTCCAACCCCCTTGCGACTACCCTGGCCGGCCTACTGGGTGGCTACCTGAACCCGGGTGCAGTGATCGGAACCCTGGGAACGGTCTTTGCTGCCTTCACCTTCGCTCAGCTCTTCAACCGATCGCTCATCCGCGTCGAGGAGGAGCCACCCGCCACCGCTGCCACTGCCGCAATCCAGTAATGAAGGACGCCGGCTCACCGCCGGCGTCCTGTTCGCTAGCTTTTTGGATTGAAGGTAACCGCAGTCAGGAACGCAAAAACAATCGCTGCGGTTATGCCCGCACTTGTCATTTGGAACATGCCGGTCAGGATCCCAAGCATGCCATGCTGGTTTACCTCTTGCAGCGCGCCCTTGACCAGGGCATTCCCGAAGCTGGAGATCGGAACGGTCGCTCCCGCCCCTGCGAAGCTGATCAAGCGGTCATACAGGCCCAGCCCGCCCAGAAGGCCGCCGGCCACCGTAAAGCCAGAAAGTACGTGACCTGGGCTCAGTTTCGTATTGTCCAGGATCATCTGCGCTAACAGACAGATCAACCCACCCACAATGAACGCCTTGAGATACATCATGCGGACTATGCCTCCAATGCTACGGCGTGCGCGATTGCCGGGATATTGTCACCCTGTTGAAAGGTGGTGGGCGAGAGCAGAGCGCCGGTCGCCACCAGCAGGAGCTTCTTCACCTTGCCCTGCGCCATCTGCTTCAAGAGGTGGCCTGCGGTCACGATGGCTGAACAACCGCAGCCGCTCCCACCGGAGTGGACATCTTGCCGCTCGGGGTCGAAGACCAGCATGCCGCAATCCTTGTACCGCTCATCCAGGACCACGTTCTGCTGGCCGGCCATCCGGATGGCCATCTCGTGGCCGAACCGGGCCAGGTCCCCGGTCACAATCAGATCGTAGTAATCCACCTTTCGGCCGGTGTCCTTCAGGTGGGTGACGATCGTATCGACCGCCGCCGGAGCCATGGCAGCGCCCTGATCAAACGGGTCCTTGATTCCCATGTCGACGACCTTGCCAGTCGTTACATGGGTCACGCGCGGTCCCTGTCCGCTGCTCGCCAGGACCAGGGCACCAGCCCCGGTCACTGTCCACTGGGCATAGGGCCTCCGCTGACTACCGTACTCGGTCGGATACCGATACTGCCGCTCGGCTGCCGCGTTGTGGCTGGAGGCGGCGCAGAGGACCTTATCGGCAAAGCCGCCGTCGATCAACATCGAACCGATCGAGATTCCCTCGCAGAAGGTCGAACAGGCCCCGTAGAGCCCCAGGAACGGTACCGCCAGTTGAAGACCACTGAAGCTGGAGGTAATGATCTGGTTCAGCAGATCGCCAGCCAGAAAGTAGTCAATCTGTGGGGGCTTCTGGGTCAGGTTCGCCTTCTTCAGAGCCAGATTGCAGGCATCGATCATCATCTGTCGCTCGGCCTTCTCAAACGACTGCTGGCCGATGGTCAGGTCCGGGTACGTCTGGTCGAAATCCAGACCCAGGGGACCTTCAGCCTCCATGGGGCCTGCCGCCGACCCCGCCCCTATGATCACAGGCGGCTGTTCGAGTTGCACGGTCTGCATGCCAAGCCGCTTCTTTGCCACGGCTGCCCCTCCTAGCGAAACATCTTCAACAGGGAGGCCAACAGACCAACGAAGAAGGCTGTGGTCACCCCGTATACGATCACTGCGCCGGCCAGTTGAAACATGCGCCCGCCAATGCCGAAGACCAGGCCTTCCCGCTTGAACTCCAGGGCACTCGCTGTCATGGCGTTCGCAAAGCCTGTGACAGGAACGGCCAGCCCTGCACCCGCAAAGCGCGCCATCTTGTCAAAGAAGCCCAGCCCCGTAAGAAGCGCCCCGAGGAAGACCAGGGTCGCGACGGTCGGATCGCCCGCTTGCTTGTGTGTTATGCCCATTGTCGCCTCCCAGAAATCGGTGATCCCCTCGCCGGTCAGGCACACAAGGCCACCGGTGAGAAAGGCTGCTATGGCGTTGCGCAGGCGAGGCGGCTTCGGCTCCGCCTTGGTCACCATCTGCTTGTATAGCGCCTGTTGAGACTGCTGCGAGGTTCCCTGTTTGATCTTCACGCGAAGAGACACCTCCGGACCAGTAGTCTCTGCACGCTGTTGAGCGTATATGCGAGCGCCGCCAACACGGAAAACGAACCTCACGCCTTCCCGGGCATGAGGTTCGTCAATGTCCCGCCCTCGGTTTTGATTCAGGGCGGCTATCCCCCTCTGAAGCAGGGGCACTCCCGGCACAGTCCCGGCAGAGCATTCGCCGTGAACCTATGAGCCGCTTGAAGGGGAGCATGCAATCCGGGCAGATTACGCTCTCCTCGGCAATCAAGGGAACCGACCGTCTCGCCATCGCTCTCGCCCCCAGATCAGCAACCCTGTACTGGTATAATACTAGGAAATGGCGGGAAAGCCAAGATGTTTAACTAAATGTTCGGACTATGTGCTCTTAGCGTATGCGACTGTAGGGCTGCCGTTACAGTCGTTGCATAGGAGAGTGACGCAGCATGATCCGCCATTCGCCTTGCCCGTCCTGGGTGGAACCGACAGGCTGGAACCCAAGCTTGGTGTAAAGCGCCATGGCCGATGCGTTCTCAGGCCGGACCTCCAGGCGAACCGGCGTGGCCCCCAGTCGATCAAAGCGCTCCAGCCCCCGCCGGCACAGATGGGAGGCAAGGCCCTTACCCTGGTGGGCCGGATGAACGGCGAGGGAGAGAATGCGCGCCTCGGCCTGCACCTTCGGTGCCCGGGCGCTCGCCAGGAAGTCCAGCTTATTCGTGATCAGACCCTTCACCGGAACCAGGCCAATGCCGTATTGCCCCGAGATCCAACGCCAAAACCAACGCAGGAGAAAGCCCCGACTCAGGGCAGTCCGGGCGATTCGGCTGGTCCGGGTTGGCGCAAAGAGGTACCCTGCAATCTCGCCGTTTGGGGCTTCTGCCACGAAGAAGCCCTGTGGTTCAGCCGCCAGGCAGAGTCGAAAGGGCTCCGCCACAACGGACGGGGCGGGCTGCTGGCGAAAGTAGTGCCGAAGCGACTCGGGAAAGGCCTGCATAAAGAGACGCGCGACTCCCTCCATGTCTCCAGGGGCCGCATTCCGAAAGGTATACTCCAGGGCTGTCATCTCCCGTCCAGGGAAATCAGGCGCCAGGCCGTCCGATCGATCAAGGTGTTCTCCAGTCGGGTCTCCACGTTGATCATAGTGGAGACCGGGTTCTGCAGAGCACTCAGCGGGAGCTCCAGTCTCACCCAGTTACCGGCGGACTCTGCGACCACATTGTCCTGCAAGCCGCCACTCTCGGGCTCATGCAGAACCTTGTACCTACCTCCGGGGTATACCACTACGGCGAAGGCGTTCTCCCAGGCCCCGTCTGCTGCTCGGCTGCGGCCGCGGACTTGAAACTGAACCGGGACCGTTGCCGGTGTCGAGGTCCGGATCGCCAGGGTCAGCTTCTCGCCGTTGTTAGCGGCCCAGACACGTACGAGGTCGGCCCGCCGTTGGACCTCCCGTGCCACAGTGTCCCCCTCGGGATCAGCAATCACCAACTGCCAGGCGGAGCCGGACCAGGGAGGGGCACCGGTCTCGAGGGTACTGGCGTTGTCGGTATCGAGGGTGAGAGGCTCCCAGTTCGGCACGGGCCAAAGCTCCACTCGCTCCATGATGCCGTAGAGTTCATTCGTGCGGATAAAGCTGTGCATGTACCGCCTCATGATACTGGTCTGTGTACGGTACTCGTTAATAGCCTCGGCCTTACGCTCAACTTGCTCCGGCGTCAGCGGCAGCTCGTGCCAGGTAGTCATGGCCTCCCGGGCCAGTTTCTCAGGTGGCAGCAACACATCGAAGGGCCGATAGCCTTTCGGGGAGGGCCAATTCCCGCGATGGACCACATAGAGCCACTCACGGGGGGAGACCCAGTCCTCCTCAGCGCGACGGAGGTCCTCCAGTGCGGCGACGACGAAGTTCGAGACAGCCCAGTGATCCTGATGGGCATCGTTCGGATGCGGATACACCACCATCGACGGGCGGGTCTCTGTCAGGATGGACCGAAGCTCTCGGAGCAGTGCTTCACCGGAGAAGGGGGATCCGGTGGTGCGGGCCTCGTCATAGGCGACCTGGTCCACCAACGTGTTCGTACCCCGGCAAGGACTCCCCTCCTGCCAGCAGGTGAACCAGAGTCGGGCAGTTTCCTTGTCCGGGTAGCCCAGGAAGGTGAGTTGTTCCTGCGGGACCCCTAGCGTATGAAGGGCGTTGCGGCTCTCTCGTAACCTGGTCTCACCATAGGCCAGCATATCGTGCGGCCCGAGCTTCAACCGCCCGTAGTATCGCTGAGCCGATATCGTAAAAGCCTCGCCGCCTGTAACCAGAACGACCCGAACCTCACCCCCGGAGGCTATGACCTGCTGAATCAGCCCGGCGCTGGCCAGGCCTTCATCGTCACTGTGAGGCGCCACGATCAGGACCGAATCGAACAGGTCAACAGCCGCCGTGGCCAACGGACCAACTTGGGGGCGCGGCGGGAAGAACCAACCCCAAGCCCACAGGCACCAGGCAATCACGAGGCTCAGGAGGATCCACTTTCGCTTACTCAAGGCGTTCCGAGCCCCCTTCACGGATTAGTCTGTGAAGAAACAAGAAAAGGCAGGCGTTATCCGCCTGCCTTTCTGGTGTGGTCATCCCCGTTGAGCTAGCGCTCGTCGGAGATGACGTCCGTGGACTTGACCACGGGCATCACCCCCTTACCTTTGGAGTATTTGCGGGTTGGCCAACCGCACCTTCATCTTAGCAGCGGAGTGGAGTAGCGATCAGCCCCCTGAACGGGTGGAACCGTTCTTTCCATGGACGATCTTCCGGATGGAATCGTAGCCAAGATGGAACTCCTGCATGAGTTGGTCGATCGGTGCTCCCTCATGCCAGCGCTGACGAATCGCTTCGTTGCGCCGGGCCAGGTCAGCCCTTGCCCCGCTGCGGGCGCCCCAGGGTAGCCGGTCATCCGGGCGGGGGATATAGAGTTGCTCACCTGCTGCATAGCGCTGCACGAGGGTGAGCAGAAACGGCGGAAGAATCTCTGAGGCGTTCTTATAGCGAGCCACAGGGCCAGACCTCCTTTGTCTTGCGAAGCAAAACAAAAACCGCAGGGCAGCGCCCTGCGGTTGGCCTGGCAATGAGGTAAAACTCAGGCGAACCGAAGGAGGGCGTGCCGATAGATGTTGTTGTTCAGGCCTAGGTTAGTGAAGATCAACATCCCGACACCTCCTTGAATGGTATTTTCGCCAAAGCTCTTCCCAAGAATAGCATGCCCTTTGTGATGCTGTCAAGCATTCCGAAGCCGTGTAGTTGCAATTCGAATGATATTTTCCCGGTCAGCAAGAGGGCGAATTCCAGAGAAGGCGACCGCCGGGCGGCCCAGCCATCACTGGCGGGGCCGCCCTGGTGCGTCCAGACTAGATCTCTTCTATATGGATCTCGCCGACACCGCCATCGATCTCGATCTCGACCCGATTCGCCGCCCCGCTGTAACCGGGGGAGAGGTACTCGTTACCACTGCGATCGAAGTCGCCGCGGACCCGGACCTGACCGATGCCCTGGTCGGCCCGAATGCGGGCGGCCATCCCCTTCGGGATGCGAACCATCACCTCACCGACGCCGGCATCGATCTCGACCTTGAACTGGCCGGTAGCGGGCAGGGTGATATCGGTTTCGCCCACACCGGCATTCACCTTCAGCGAGGTCAACTGAAGACCGGTCAGGTCCAGATTGGTCTCGCCCACACCGGTATCGACGCTGAGCCGCATGGGCACCTGATCGGAGAGCTGCAGATCCCAGGTCGGAGCGTTCCCCTGCAGGTTGACCGGCATGAGGCTGTCGGTATGACTCTTCAGGGTGAAGACGAAGGTATCACCACTGTTGCGGGCGTCCTTCTGGATCCGCTCGTTCCGCAGCGGGGTCACGAGCCCCTCAACCATGAGGTCGGACTTCCCGGCGGTTACTTCCAGGCGGGCGATCGAGGAGTCGATGGTGATATCGGCCTGCTTCAGGTCGCGAGCCGGCTCGCTGATCGTGACCGGCTCACCTGTTGCGAAGGCTCCGCCCATAGTCGGGAAGTCAAACCAGAGTGCACCACCGATCACGATGAGGACCAGGCCAACGACGACCCAGGAGCCCCAGTTGGTTCGCCGGCCGATCAGGAGATCCAGGCCGACCGCGATCAGCCAGACGGGCCAGAGGCGCCAGAGAACACCCCAGATGTTCCAATCAAAGAGACCCAGGTTCTGCGCCAGGAAGGCCAGACCGAGGATGATCAGGATCACGGGGCCGACGACAGACCGCCGGCGAGGCGGAGCGGGCGGGACCGGAGGCTGCATGGGGGTCTGCATATCGGGTTGCATAACGGAATGATCCTCCTTATTGCGGGCCGCCGGAGTTGCGCTGCGGCCGGGTCAGCATGTAAACGCCCACCAGGACCAGGGCGACCGGGAAGAGGTAACGGATCAGGGAGCCGGCGATCGTCAGGAAGGCCAGGCCGCCCAGAATGAGGGCCACCACGAGCGCCCACTGGGCCCGCTGCCGGGACTCGTACCAGACGAAGCCGAAGGTGAGAGCCAGGCCGGTGAAGAAGATCCAGCCATCATCGAACCGGAAGGGGAGAAGGTCATTCACACCGGAGATCAGGGCCAGGGTGAAGAGGCTGCCCGCGGGGATGATCGGCCAGAAGTGCTGCCGGTTGCCGGCGTAGATCAGAGCGAAGACCAGGCCGAGGCCGCCGAGGAAGACGAGGCCGCCCAGATCAAGGCGGGGCAGGACGAGGTCGCCGATGATGGCGAGGCCGATGAAGCCCATGCCGAAGGCCGGGAAGAGCGCCCACCAACTGTTGCGGTTGCGGACGTAGACGGCGGTAAAAGCCGCACCGCCCAGGAGGAAGCCGAGGCCAACCGTCAGGGTCCCGGCGCCGTGAAAGATGCCCAGGGTCTGCAGGAGGAGCAGGGCACCACCGGCCACCAGCAGGAGCCCCCAAATCGTTCCCTTCTCAAAGAGGTTCTTGGTATCCATATGAGTTCGCACTTCCTTTGCGTGGATTCGCCAAAGTTGATCGCTACACTGGGTCAGACGCCCCCCAACCAGCCATCCCTTCACTAGTCATCAAGTTTTTTCGGAGCGCCCCTTCGACGGAACTTTTTGATCGATCTGAACGTCATAGCAAGCGGTACAGATAGGAGGAGGACGAACTCGCTATGCTCTTTGCCGATACCGCCCTGGCCCGCCGGCTCGAACTGCACAAGGCAACCGCTGCTCTGGAGTATGCTCGGGCGCAGGCGAAGCTCCGCCCCGGCAGCTCAGACGTGATGCCAATCGCCGGGGGTAACGCTGTCTTTGTCGGCGCCACCTCACCCATCTCCAAGGCTGGGGGCCTGGGTATGCAGGAGCCGGTAACGGCTGACGAGCTGGATGCGGTGGAAGCGTTCTTCCTGGAGCGGGGAATGCGACCCAAGCTGGAACTCTGCCCGCTCGCAGACAGGACGCTCCTCGATCTGGTCGGGCAGCGGGGCTACCGGATTGACCACTTCCGGAACATGCTGGTCCGGCCGGTCACCGCCGACGACTTCGTGCGTGAGGTGGTATCGAGTGTCAGCGTTGCGGCAGCGACGTCAAACGAGCGCCGCCTCTGGATGGAGACGGTCACCCGCGGCTTTGCCGGCCGGGATGAGATCAGCCTCGAGGATACCTATATTTCTGAACCGATGGCCTATGTACCCGCCGTGACCTGTTACCTGGCACGCCTTGGCGATGAGGTGATCGGCGGCGGTGCCATGGCCATTCGGAGCGGCCTGGCCTACCTCTCCACGACCAGTATACGCCCGGCCTACCGCGGACGCGGCGCACAGACGGCCCTCCTTCAGACTCGGCTCCTGCACGCGGCGGAAGCCGGCTGTGATCTCATGATGGTCGAGACCGGCCCGGGCTCCCCCTCCCAACGCAACCTGGAGCGAATGGGCTTCCGGGTTGTCTACACCACCATGGCAGTGGTTAAAGCGTGAACAGAACCCCCCGGCGGTCGTCGCCAGGGGGTTCTCGCTTGGGTCAGAGCAGTCCAAGTGAGTGCGCCTTGGTAAGCGCCTCTACTCGGTCCTTCGCATCCAGCTTTCCGAGAATGTTGTGGACATGCCTCTTCACTGTGCCGACCGCCAGAAAGGCCCGATCCGCGATCTCCTGGTTGGAGAGCCCCTCGGCCAGGAAGCCGAGAATCTCCATCTCCCGGTCGGTCAGGGGGTCCAGCAGGGGCTGGGCGACCGCAACTCGGCGCTCGATCGGGGCCTGGGCCGGGGCGGCGGCCATATGGCTCAACAGGCGCTGGGCGTAATCCCGGTGGATCCCCACCGCCACCGCCCGGCGGAGCAGGTGGGCCATGGGCGTGCCCTCGTCCAGGAAGGTGCGGACATGGCCCGAGATCCCGCCCAGGGCCAGCGCCTCCGCCAGGTTGGCCAGCGCTCCGTCCTCGTCGCCGATGGCCAGCCGGGTCATGGCCTGCGCCACGATGATCGAGATGAGGTGTCCGTCCACGCCCCGGCCCTTCAGCGCAGAGACCTGTAGGTCCAGCATGGCGAGCGCCTCATCGGTGCGGCCCTGCGCTTGGAAGAGGCGGGCCATGACGCTGGGCTCCAACGGGTTTGCACCGGCCTGCTCCGCCCATCGGGCGACCTCGTCCCACTGGCCCTGAGCGGCTGCAATTCGGGCGTGGATCACCGCCTGAAGTCCCTGGGCCGTCACCAGTCCAGCGGAATCGATCACGGGTGTCAACCTGTCAGCCAGGCGACGGGCTTCGGGCAAATCGCCCTGGGTGATCCGGAGCCGGTTGAGGACAATGTAGCCGCGCAGACGACCATCTAAATGGTGAGTCCGCTCGGCCAGGGCCAGACCTGCGGTCACTTCGCGCTCCGCACCGGTCAGGTCGTTCTGCTCGTAGAGGATCCGACCCAGGCCAATCCGGGCCCAGCCAGCCGCCCTTCCCAGCGGGCCGGAGAGGGTCAGCGCCTCGTTGAACCGCTCCCGGGCCCGGTCCAACTCCCCGCGCACCTCGCTCATCTCCGCGAGGACGCACGTGCTCACTGCAGCGGTGTGCGGGTCGCCCACCGCCAGTGCGAGCCGAATTGTCTCCTTCATGGCCCGTTCGGAGCCGATCAGGTCACCCAGGGCGGCCTGGACCGACGCCTGGTTCAACGTGGCGAAGGAGCGCCAGGAGAGATCGGTCTCCGGTATCCCTGCCAGGGCTGTCTCTACCAGGGCCGCAGCCTGCGGGAGGTCATTCTGGAAGCGGGCGAAGTAGGAGCGGAGGGCTGCGACCCGGGCCGCCACGTCGGGCGCCAAGGTGGCCTCCTCTGCCCGCTCCGTCCAGCGGAGTGAGCCGTCCTTGTCATGCAGGGAGAGCAGGGTGCGGGCCGCCGCTACGCAGAGCCGGGGGCGCTCGCCGGTGACCTCCTCCGGGATCTGCTCCAGCAGGTGGCGGAAGGTGGCGTGCTCACCCCGAATGATCAGGTCGTCATCAGCCCGCTCCAGCAACTCCGCCGCACGGCGGTACTCCCGTGCCACCAGGGCGGCGCTGACCGCATCGGACAGGGCGCCCTGCTCCTCGAACCAGTCTGCGGCGCGCAGGTAGAGAGCGGGCAGCATCTCCCCGTGCAGGTTCGCCAGCCGGAGCCGAAGCACATCGCCAAAGAGATGGTGATAGCGATACCAGTGGCGCTCGCCATCCAGCGTGACAGTGAAGAGGTTGTGCTGCTCCAGCCACTCCAGCATGGCCTGGCTGTCACTCCGCCCGGTGACGGCGTTGCAGAGCGAGGCGGAGAGCCGGTCGAGGATCGCTGTCTGCAGAAGGAACTCCTGGACCTCGGCCGGAGTCTGCTGCAGGACCTCCTCGACCAGAAAATCAACGATATAGCGATGGTTCGAGAGGAAGTCGGCCAGGAACCGAGGGGCGTCCTCCCGGCCGCGCAACGAAAGGGCTGCCAGTTGCAGGCCGGCGATCCATCCCTCGGTGCGCTCGGTCAAGGCGCCGATCTCGTCTGCGGAGAGTGAGAGGCCCGACACCTGGCCCAGGAAGGTGGCCGCCTCATCTGGCGTGAAGCGCAGGTCCCGCTCCCGTAGCTCGACCAGGTCCCCGCGGGCCCGCAGGCGGGGTAGCGGCAGGGGCGGATCGGCACGGGTGAGCAGGATCAGATGGGCCTGTGGCGGGAGCCGGTCAAGCAGAAAGGCAAGCTCGTCGTGGATTGCCTCGTTCGTGATCAGGTGGAGGTCATCCAGGGCGAGAAAGAAATCGAACTCCAGGTCGGCCATGGCATTGAGCACGGTCAGGAGGATCACCTGGATCGGCTCGGGCTGGGCCGCGTGCAGCATCTCCAGCGCCGGCGCCCCGGTCCCCGGGTGGAGCCCCTCCACAGCATGCATGAGGTAGAACCAAAAGCGGGTGGGGTCGTTGTCCGCCTCATCCAGCGAGACCCAGGCCAGCGGGGTCGCCTGCCCGCGGGGTGTGGCGCGCCAGTCACTGATCAGGGCGGTCTTGCCGGCACCTGGCGGGGCGGAGATAAGCAAGAGCCGGCGGTCCAGCGCCTCCTCAAGGAGAGCATAGAGGCGGGGCCGCGGGACCGAGTTGGTCCGAGCCCGAGGTGTGTAGAGCTTCGTCTTGAGTAGTGGTGTAGCCATGGTTACCCCCTGCTGTGGGATCGCTTCCCCCGAGAGGTTTGACGCGGCACAGGTCATCCCCTGTCTGGGGGTGGCCTCTTTTGTACCCGGGAATGTACCCGCAGGGTACATGTCGCAATGAGGATGCCGGCGCTATCCTTGAGACAGAAAGGGGATGGCATCCGTGCTGGTGAGTGTTGAAGGGCTGGGCTACACCCGTACATCGACCGACGAGGCTCTGTCTGACATCTCCCTGACCGTGTATGGCGGGGAGGTGCTGGCGCTTCTGGGGGGGCCCGGAGCGGGGCAGTCCGAGTTGCTGGACCTGCTGGCGGGGGCCCTGACCCCAACGACCGGCCGGGTCCTGCGCCATGGGCCACCGGCAGGGCTGCGCCTGATCCATGACCCGGCACTCACCCCCCTGCAGCGGGTTGAACTCCGGCGTGATGCGGCCGGCGGCAAAGCGGTGGTCGTGGCCACAACCCGAGTCGCCACCGCCCACGCCCTCAGCGACCGGGTCGTCCTGCTGCATGAGGGCCGGTTGCGGGCGATCCGGCCCGCCTCCGACCTCGCCCCCCTGCTGGGATCGGAGCACTACCGAATCCGCCTGCGGGGCCACCTGGAGCCCCGGGCCGCCCAATGGTTTGACGGCCTCCGGTTGGAGTCGACCGCCACCGGCGAGACGATCCTGGCCGGGCCGCTCGCAGACCAGGCGACCCTTCATGGCTACCTGGCCCGGATCCGTGACCTCGGCCTCGTTCTGCTGGAGGTGCTGCGCTGCGAACCGCCCCTCCATTCACTCTTTGACCACTAATGTACTCGCGAATATACCCATAGGGTACATGAACGATCCGATAGTCTTCCGGTATCTTCTAAGTGGAAACCGTCAACCGCTGTTGACTGGAAAGGATGCGTGAACCTGATGCTTCGCTCCAAGTCCTTCTCCAAGGCCCTGGCTACCGCCCTCGTCTTTGCAACCACCGCAGCTACCCCCGTCCTGGCTTCTGTTCCAGCGGCACCGCCAGGATGGGAGGCCAACATTCCCGCCGGCTACTCCTTCCTCCGATCGGTCGCCGAAGCAGCGGGCGCCCGGGTGGCTTGGGACGCCGACACCTGGACCGCCACCGTCACAGGCCCGCAGTTGAGCCTGAAGGTCCGGTTCGGCGAGACGACCGCTGTGCTCAACGGTCGCACGGTCCCTCTGGAGCAGCCCGTATCCCTCATGGTCGATAAGACGATCGTACCCACCAGCCTCCTGGTCGAAGCCGGCCTGATCGCTCCCGACTGGGCACCGCAGCTTGAGGCGTTCACCCAGCAGCTGGGCGTCGGCCCGATCTTCCCCGGCATGGCCCTCGGCCTGGCCCAGGATGGCGAGCCGATCTACCTGAAGGGGATCGGCTACCGGAACCTCGAGGAGAAGCTCCCCATGACGGCTGACACGGTCATGGGCCTGGGCTCCGCCACGAAGACTTTCACGGCTGTGGCGATCATGCAGTTGCAGGAGGCCGGCAAGCTGACCGTGAACGATCCGGTGACGAAGTACCTGCCGAACTACAAGACCAGCAACCCGGAGTGGACGGCGCAGACCACCATCCACCATTTGCTGACCCACTCGGCCGGACTGCCGCCCATGCCCTACCTCTACAGCGCCATGCATGACAGCCTCATGAAGGACCCCAACGTTCCGCCGCAAATGAAGGCGCTGCCGCCAATCACCACCGCCGATGCGCTCATGGAGGCGATCTCCGCCTTCCCGCTGCCGCCGGTAGGCGAGCCGGGCAAGTACATGAGCTACTCTAATGAGAGCTACGGGCTGCTGGGTGAGATCATCGCCCGGGTAAGCGGCATGAGCTACGAAGAGTACATCGTCAAGCATATCCTTGAACCGGCGGGCATGACCGAGACCATGTTCGATGACGCGACCATGACCGCCACCGGCGACTACGCCACCCTGTACTCACTGGCTCCCTCCGCCGAGAGCCCGCTGGGCGTCGCTCCCGTGGCCGATCCGGTCTGGTGGGAGGGCACGATCCTGAACTCGGCCGGCTTCCTCCGCTCCTCGGTCCAGGACATGCTGCGCTTCAGCGAGATCTTCCGCACCGGCGGTCTGGTGGGCGAGACCCGGATTCTCTCAACGGAGTCGGTCGAAGCGATGATGACCCCCTACGTGGAGGCGGAGACCGGTGTCTTCTACGGCTACGGCCTCTTCGTGCGGCCTGACTTCCACGGGGTGAAGCTGGTGGAGCATGCTGGCTCCAACAAGGGGCAGCAAGCCCGGTTCGTGGTGCTCCCCGAGAAGGGGCTGAGCGCTGTCGGCCTGACCAACCTGAGCGGTGCGCCGACGGACATGGCTGTCTCGGGCGTGCTGAACCTGGCCCTTGGCCTGCCGGTCACGGCTCCGGCCATGGAACGGGAACCCTACACGATCGATGAGGCCAAGCTGGACGAGTACGCCGGCACCTTCGCTGGCGGCGAGGCGGCCCCGGTCACCTTCTCGGTGGCAAATGGCGGCCTGGTCTGGGATCAGGCTGGGGTGAAGTTCCCCGGAAAGGCGATCGCTGAAGATGAGTTCGCTTTCGCCCTGGGTACCGCCGTGCTGAACGTGAAGTTCCACCGGAATGCGGATGGCCAGATCTTCGCCATCCGGGTCGGTTACCGGGTCTGGGTGAGGATGTAGCCTTGCGACGCTTGCAGGCCGTGCCTTCCGTGGCACGGCCTGCTTTTTGCTCGCCCCCGACACTCTCCGACACGGTGCCAACACTCTCCGACACGGTGCCAACACTCTCCGACACGGTGCCAACACTCTCCGACACGGTGCCGACACCCTTCGACCCGATGCCGACACTTTCCAACTCGATGCCTACAGTCTCCGACACGATGCCTACAGTCTCCGACACGATGCCGACACTCTCCAACCCGATGCCTATAGTCTCCGACACGATGCCTACAGTCTCCGACACGGTGCCGACACTCTCCAACCCGATGCCTACAGTCTCCGACCCGGTGAACCCTACCTGCCGAGAACGACCCGACCGATGACCAGCGCCCGCCCGTCATTCAGCCAGCCGGCCAGGATCCCCTCGCCCAGCACGGTCCGCTGGCCCGACGCCGGGTCGAGGACGGTCAGGGTCTGCTCGTCGCCATAGACCACGAACTGCCCGCTGGGCGACCACGGATCGACCCAGCCTCCGACGCTCGGGGCCATACCGAGGACTTCGGCCTTCCCCTCCCGGACCAGCAGGCCCTCGTAGGCCAGCATCTCGCTGCCGGGGGCCCAGCCGGTCGGCCCCACGAGCGATGGGGTCGGCCCCGGATGCCGGCCCAACTCCTCCACCTCGCCAGTAGCAAGCCGGAGCGCCCGGATCACCCGTCCGGCCAGGGTGCCGGCTGTACCGCTGTTCGTGGCATCTGCAAAGGCCAGCCACTCGCTGTCCGGCGACCAGACCAGCGACGGCATGGACGGGCCGTACTTGGCCGGCGCCAGGGCGAGCGGAACCCGCCAGGCCACCCACTCGTTGGGCAGATCGGTCACCGTCAGGAAGGCGGGGATCAACCCGTTCTCCAGCGGCTCAGCCGCCTCATTGAGCTTTACTTCGGCCAGCCAGCGGCCATCGAGGGAGCGAGAGACCCCGATTGCCGGCCGGGCCACTACCTTGACCCGATCAGGCGTCGGCCATTCCAGTGGATAGTCTACACGCATAGGATCTACCGGGATCGCCTGCCCCGTATCCGTCAGGCGTCCGGTCTGCAGGTCGAGGAGGAAGACCCGCTGGTCCGGTGTGCCCTCCGCCGCACGGACGAGCGCCAGGTGGACCCGGTCGGGCGATAGGAAGGCACCGGCCAGCGCGAGCTGGACCGTATGGAGCACTGCGGCCTTCCCGGTGGCGGGATCGACGCCCAGCAACTGGTGGCCGCCATCGAACTGGAGGGTGTAGCCGGCGGTCCAGAGGGAGAGGCCCTCCGCATCTTTCGCCCCGGTCCAGTTGATCCGCGCCTCCGCCAGCTTGGGCGGCACAATGATCGCCACCTCCTGGTCGGAGACCCAGTCGAACCGCAGGTTCAGATCGGCGGCTCGCTCTGCGATCGTCGCCTCCACCGACTTGCGCACCACGGCATGCTCGAACTGGACCCGCACGGTGACCGGCTTCAGCGGCAGGCGCCGGGCGAAGGTGCCCGAGAGGTCCCAGGCTGCGGCGGTCGGAGACGGCGGCTCAGGGGATGCCATGGTCTGGTCACCCACGGTCACCCGGGCCCGATTGTTCCGGACACGGCGCACCTCCTGAACGAAGGCCGCCCGCTCCCGGAACCGGACGCCGGAGAGCTGCAGGCTCCAGGGGCCGGATTGACCGTCGGGAAGGCGCAGCGTGAGTGTGGTGCCGTCCCACCTCCGCTCCACGGGGGCGGGGCCGCTCACCGCCAGCCCTTTCTCCACGCCTTGCTGGTCCACGCCGGGCTCAAAGGTCAGAGCGACATAGATCGGGTACTCGGTCAGCACCACCGGCTCCAGGCCATCTGCCACGACCCGGGGGCCGGCAGGGTGGAAGACCTGCGCCTCTTTCAGCACCCCCACTGCCGGGGCTTCGGCCATCGGGGCGGGGCGGGCGCAGGCCGAGAGAGTCAGGATCAGGAGCAGCATCCAGAGCAGTCGCACCTTCACCATCATCCCTCCCTGATCGTTTGATACCCTTAAGACGTCACGGATACCCGATTCTGTTCCGGCATTTCATCGCATTCGAAGGAGAAGGTACTTTACACCGCTAATTATTATGGACAGGCGACCCAGAAGGAGGATGAACCGTGCTCAACAAGGTGCTGATCCAGGACCTGATTGCAGCGGCGCTCTCCACGGGCGGCGACTTTGCGGAGATCTTCGTGGAGCGGAAGCGGAACACCAGCATGAACCTGACAGGGGGCGTGCTGGAGGAGTCCGTGGCCGGCCGGGACTTCGGCGTGGGAATCCGGATCTTCAACGGGCTCAACTCGGTATACGCATACACCAACGAGCACGACCGGGAACGTCTCCTCCCCATTGTGCTCCAGGCAGCCCAGGCTGTGAAGGGGAGCCGGCAGGGCGGCCTGACCCTTGACCTCATGGTAGCCCCCTCCCCCGGGCTTCACGGGATCCAGGTCAACCCGATCGATGTCGACCAGGCCCGCAAGGCCGCGGTGATGCGGGAGGCCTACGCCGCCGCCCGCGCCTACAGCGACGAGATCACCCAGGCCATGGTTCGCTATCTGGATGAGGACCAGGAGGTCCTGATCGCCAACTCCGAGGGGACCTATGTCGAGGACCGGCGGATTCGGACCCGGCTGGCAGTCACTGCGGTCGCATCGAACGGATCACAGTCCCAGACCGGGTTCTACGGACCGGGCGCCCACATGGGCTTCGAGTTCTATGACACGATCGATGTGAGACACTACGCCCGGGAGGCCGCCCGCACCGCCGTCACCATGCTCCACGCCGACGAGTGCCCCAGCGGGCGCTTCCCGGTGATCATTGACAACGAGTTCGGCGGTGTGATCTTCCACGAGGCGTGCGGCCACGGCCTGGAGGCGACATCGGTCGCCAAGAAGGCCTCGGTCTTCGCCGACAAGATCGGTCAGCAGATCGCGCCATCTATCGTCACCTATATTGATGACGGTACTCTCCCCAACCTCTGGGGCTCCCAGAACTTCGACGACGAGGGCGCCCTCTGCCGCAGGAACGTCCTGATCGAGAACGGCGTGCTGAAGGGCTACCTGATCGATAAACTGAACGGCCGGCGCATGGAAATGGCGCCCACCGGCTCCTCCCGGCGCCAGTCCTACAAGTTCGCCCCCACCTCCCGCATGACCAACACCTATATTGCCCCGGGTACCAGCACGCCGGATGAGATCATCGGTAGTACAGAGTTCGGTATCTATGCGAAGTATATGGGTGGCGGTTCTGTCAACCCGGCCACAGGGGAGTACAACTTCGCCATTCGGGAGGGCTACATTGTCCGGAACGGCAAGATAGCCGAGCCGGTCCGGGGCGCGACCCTGATCGGCACCGGCTTCGATACCCTCTCCAAGGTGGACATGGTCAGCAGCAACCTGGCTCACGGCCAGGGCATGTGCGGCTCCGCCAGCGGCTCCATTCCGGTCAACGTGGGCCAGCCCATGATCCGCGTCAGCGAGATCACGGTTGGCGGCAGAAAGGGGAAGTAGCCATGAATCTACATGCGTTGAAGGAAGCGCTCTTCGCCCGCGGCGCCGCCCTGGGCTTCACCGACATGGAGATCTTCTACCAGTCGACCAACCGCTTCAGCGGGAATATCTTCAAGGGCGAGATCGACCGGTACACGATCGCCGTCGATGGCGGTCTCGCCTTCCGCGGCCGGCTGAACGGGAAGATGGGCTACGCCTACACCGAACTGATCGATGACTCCGCCATCGAGATGCTGTTGGATGGTGCGCAGGCTTCATCGAACGTGATTGACAGTACGGAGGAGGTGCCGCTCTTCGCAGGCCCCTTCACCTACGAGACCCTGGACCTCTTCAGCGAGACCCTCGACCGGATCACCCCGGAGGAGCGGATCGCCCTGCTGAAGGAGATCGACGCCGCCTGCTATGCAGCCGATCCCCGAGTCGCCCTGGTCAACCCCTGCCAAATGGAGGCGGTCACCACCGAGCGACTGATTGCCAACACCCGGGGCCTGGAGCGCGGCGAGAAGCTGAACCGGAGCATGCTGCTGGTGCGCCTGGTCGTCCGTGAGGGCGGCGACTCCAAGACCGCCATTCGCTTTCTGCCAGTCGCTGATCTTGGCGGGGTGGATCCGGGGGCCCTGGCGAGGGAGGTCGTGGACGAGGCGCTCTCCTACCTGGGTGCTGAGCCCCTGGAGAGCGGTGCCTACCCGATCCTCCTGCGCCGCGACGCCGCCGCCAGCCTCCTGGCCGCCTTCGTCGGGATCTTCTCGGCGGAGAATGTCCAGAAGGGGCGCTCCCTCCTGAAGGGGAAGCTTGGCCAGGTGATCGCCAGCGAGGCTGTCACCCTGATCGATGATCCCTTCCTGGCCGGGGGCTTTGCCAGCCGATCTTTCGACAGCGAGGGCGTGCCGTCCCGGCGGGTCAGCCTGATTGAAGGGGGTAGGCTGAACGCCTTCCTTTACAACCTGAAGGCCGCCGCGGTGGATGCCGTCCCGTCAACCGGCCATGGGGCGAAGGCTTCGTACAAGGGGGCAGTGGGCATTGCGCCATCGAACCTCTACCTGAAGCCTGGTGCACTCTCCTTCGAGGAGATGGTCGCTGCGACGGAGGAGGCGGTGATCATAACCAGCCTGCAGGGGCTCCACTCCGGTGCGAACGCCGTCTCAGGCGACTTCTCCCTGGCGGCGAGCGGCTATTACGTCAAGGGTGGCAAGATCGTCCGGCCGGTCAACCAGATCACGGTGGCGGGCAACTTCTTCACCCTCCTGCAGGAGGTTGAGGAGGCGGGTGCCGACCTGGAGTTCAGCCCGGGCCTCGCCGGGTATCTGGGCGCTCCGACTCTGCGAATCAAAAGCCTGGCCGTCGCCGGGCGATAGAGTATGGAGCTCACCGCCCTGCCGGACCCTCGCCACTGGCATTTCGGTGGATCCGGATCTGCTGGCCCTGGCTGATTCGCCAGGGCCGCTGTCTCTGGTTTGATCGGAGAGCGAACCAATGGGGCTCCGCTTGCGCTCATAGAGGTGGGTGCCAGCGCGGTCGAACCCTCTACCGAATTGGGCTGGAATATGCCGACGGAGAACGGCCCGAGATGTCGCTTGAGACTACATAGACGGCTCTCTGGCCGCGAGGGAGAGCCTGCCCGGTACTGGCCCGGTACCAGGCACACGGTGATTGGATCTTATGGACTTTACAGAATCGCGGATGCCCTGTATACTAAACGTCAGTTTCTATGCTACCAAAGCAGCAGTTATAGCCTACTCAAGGGGAGTAGCCGGCCTGAGTCAATCAGGTGATACAGTCGGTCATTGCGGGTGATAAGCCCCCGGCTGTTTCGGTCGCCAGAGCTTCTGGGACATGGCAAGACCTTGGTTCCTTCTGGAACTAAGCTTGTCGTGTCCCTTTTGTTTGCCCGCATGGGGAGACGGAGCCAAGCGGCCGGAACTGCCGAATCGGATCCTACGCAGACCTACTAAGAAAGGTGAGCGGTTTCATGTACGGCATGCATATGATTGAGTTGATTGCCTTCCTCGGCTTCGTGGCCTTCGCTACCTGGCTTGACCTCTTCGTCCTGCACAAGGACGACCACGAGATCAGCTTGAAGGAAGCGGCCTGGACCTCTGTGGCCTGGATTGCGATCGCCCTCGCCTTCAGCGGCTACGTATACTGGCAGTATGGCTCTGAACTGTGGATGGAGTACCTGGCTGGCTACACGCTGGAGAAGGCCTTGAGCATTGATAACATCTTCGTGATCGCCCTGATCTTTGGCTTCTTCAAGATCAGGGGTGGCCTGCAGCACCGGGCACTGGCCTGGGGCATTATTGGCGCTATTGTCATGCGCGGCATTCTGATCTTCCTGGGCGTTGGCCTGGTGGAGCGCTTTAGCTGGCTCCTGCCGCTCTTCGGCGCCTTCCTGGTTGTCACCGGGTACAAGATGCTGCGTGGTGGTGACGAGGAGGAGCAGTCGCTCGAGGATAACAAGATCTACAAGATCGCTGCCAAGATCCTGCCCGCCTACCCGGACTTTGACGGCAACAAGATCCTGACCAAGCGGAACGGTAAGACCATGCTGACCCTGCTGGGCATGGCGATCGTCATGGTCGAGGCGACCGACCTGATCTTCGCGGTGGACTCGATTCCGGCTGTCATGGGTGTCAGCCGTGACCCGTTCATTATTCTCACCTCGAACGTCTTCGCCATTCTCGGCCTGCGGGCGCTCTACTTCCTCCTGGCCGGCATCATCCACAAGTTTCGCTTCCTCAAGGTCGGTCTGGCGGTCGTGCTGGCGTTCATTGGCCTGAAGATGCTCGCCCTCCCCTTCGGTGTCCATGTGGATATCGCGATCTCGCTCTCGGTCGTCCTGAGCGTGATTACAATCTCGATCCTCGCCTCGCTCCTGATCCCCGAGAAGAAGGCACAGGAGGCCGAGGCCGAAGAGTAATGTGCCACTAGAAAGAGACGGGCGGACCTCAGATCTCCTGGGGTCCGCCTCTTCGCGCCCAGCAGGAAACTCGCTTCGCTCTTACGAAAGTCTTACCTGTGGGGAATCTTGCGGAGAGGTAGTGGATCGAGGCCCCACAAGAGAAGCCCCAGGCTACCTCACAGGCGGCGGAACAGCCCAAGGTGGAGAGCAAGCCTCTCAAGGGGATCGTCGTTGAGAGCCTGCCCACCGTATACTTCGAGGTGAAGGTCGACCTGGGTGAGAACCCGGGCGGTGACTGGAACTCGGGTGTGAACCATCGCTGGGCGGTGGTCCAGAAGACAACCGACGGCTGGAAGGTGAAGGAGGTCACCACCAGTCCGCCCGACATCTATCGGGCTCGCAGCCGCCGCTTCCTCATGAGTGCGGCGGCTTTTTGGTCCCACTCATCGGGAAATGGAGCGAAACAATGCCATGAAAGCGGTAAAGGTTCTGGTCCTCGTAATCACCCTGGCACTGGTCTCTGGCTGCAACGTATTCGAGCAGGACTTCAGTAACATTAAGAGCGCCTTCAAAGGGCGGGAAGCGGTTATTCAGACCTATGACGAGGAGAGCAATATCATCGACCGGGTGACCGGCAAGTCGGTCGATATCTCGCCGGAGAACAAGTTCGCTATCGCTGACAAGGAAGGGACGACGGTCGAAAAGTCCAGCGTGATCAACCTGACCGTGGGCGGGAAGAGCATGCTTCACGTCGGTAGCTCGCTGATCATGCGGGAGCAAGGGCTCGTTGACGTCTTCGATGAATATGCCAAGACCGTCGATGTGACAAACCACGATCGTTCGGTGCCGTTCATTAACCGCATGGTCAACGAGATGAAGAACCTGACGACCGGTCAGCGGTTCCTGATCATGATCCGGTCTCAGTCCGGCAAGCCGCTGGCGACGTTTGTAGGCAACGACGTCTCGTACTTCGCCACCAAGATCGACAAGTCCACGATGTTCCGCATTGACGACAAGGCCTTGTTCGTCTACCGCTGCGATTATACGATTATCGATCTCTCCCTGCTCCAGTGATCGGGAGAGGAGGTGTGGCGCCCCAAGTCGGAAAGAAGAGGTCAACCTGTCGACTGGGTATCGCCAAGCGGCAAGGTTCGGTAGGTTGAATCTAGAAGAGGAGGGGTCAACCTTGCAGATTCGGCCACAGACCGAAGCGGATTATGTTGCCGCCGTTGCACTGATCAACACCGTGTTCGATGAGGGCATGACCGTGGAGAACTACGCCCGGGAAGCGGAGCGTAAGGCTGGCCAGGCCTTCACCGTCCTGCTGGCCGAGGTGGACGGCCAGATCGTGGGCCGGGCCGCCGGCGGGATCGACCCTCGCCTGCCACGCGGGGAGATGGCCTGCCAGGTGACCGTTCATCCCTCCTTACGGCGCCAGGGAATAGGGCGGGCTCTCTTTGACGCACTGCAAGGCTTCTACGCAGAGCATAATCCAAGCAACCTGCGCGCCACGGTGAGTGACGAGCCTGAGGTTGCCGGGTGGGCAGAGCGGCGTGGTTTTCGCACCATGCATCACAACCTGGAGAACTGGCTCGATCTCACGACCTTTGACCCCGCAGCGTTTGGGGCGTTTGAGGTGATTGGGACGGGTGAGGCGGTCAAGGCCGCCAAGGGCGTTCGACTCTCCTCCTTTGCAGCGGAGCGCGAGCAGACGGCGAAGGCTGAGAGCAAGCTCTACCGTCTCTATCATGACCTCCTGAACGATACCCCGGACGGGGGCGACTGGGCGACTCCGCCGGAAGAGAACTGGCTGAAATGGGCGTTGCAGAGCCCTGGCTCCTGGCCGGAGGGCATCTGGTTGGCGGTCACCCCCGCCGGCAAGTGGGTCGGCCTGACACTCATGCAGCGATACACAGACGAGTCCCGGCGGGGCCATATCTTCATGACTGGCGTCAAGCGGGCCTACCGGGGGCTTGGACTGGCCACGGCCCTGAAGGTTGTGGCAGCGGCCCGTGCGAAGGAGGCCGGCCTGGTTGGTCTGACCACCCTGAACGACGCGAGCAACAAACAGATCCTGGCGGTCAACCACCGGCTGGGCTTCCAGAAGAGGGCGGGCTTCTACCGTCTGATCAAGCCGTGGAACGCATGAGAAAACCGGGTCTGCCCGTCGTCGGGTAGACCCGGTTTCTGCTAGGCAAGGGTGCGCATGGCGGAGAGTCGGGCGATCAGGACCTCCACCGCCTTGGTCGCAGCGGCGATCAAGAAGATGTAGACCGGGTTGATCTGCTTGGAGAGCAGGCCTCCCAGGGTGGCTCCCACTGGCATGGCTGCGGTAGAGAGCATGCGGGAGAAGGCCAGCACCCGGCCCATGAGGTGCGGTGGAATCAACTCCTGCCTGACTGAGGTAGATAGCACAACCCAGGCAATGTTGCAGGCGGCGACAAGGCCGAAACCGAGCCCAGGGGCCCACCAACTCTTCAGCACCGCCATGAGGAGAAGGCCGCTCAGGCCGGTGAGAAGGATCAACGGGTAGAGGGTCCGCTTCGGGAAGCGGCGGGCAAGCGGTACGATCAGCAACGAGCCCACCAGTCCCCCTACGCCTAGCATGGCGTAGTCCAGACCGGCCAGTTCCGCGCTCAGCCCCAGCGTGGAGCGCAGGTAGTACATGAGGACGGCGCTGACCATACCGAAGCCGAAGTTGCCGATCATGGCCTGCAGGCTGAGCGCCCTGATCACCGGACTCTGCCAGAGCCACTGAAAGCCATCAGTGACACCTCTGAGGACACCCCCCGCTGTCAGTCCCTGTGCCTGGTGCTGAAACCGGGGCATGGCGAGAATCGCCAGGAAGGTGCCACCAAAGGAGAGGGCGTCGATCCAGAGGGCGTTGAACCCGCCCAGCACGGCGATCACAAGGCCGGCCAGGGCTGGCCCCGCCATGGCGGCGCCCTGGTTGACCATCTGGAAGAGGGCGTTGGCCCGGGTCAGGTCGCCCTGCGCAATCTCGGGGATCACGGCGGTTGTGGCAACGTCAAAGGCGAGGGAGACAAGGGCCAAAGCAAAGGCTGCCACATAGAGATGCCAGGTCTGGAGCATCCCCAAGACCTCGAGCAACGGGATCGATGCGACAATCACCGCCCGAGTGGCGTCGGACCAGAGCATGAGCCGGCGCCGGTCCCACCGGTCCACGAAGACCCCGGCCAGGGCGCCGAAGAGCAGGATCGGCAGGATCTCGGTGGCATAGAGCGTCGACATGACCAGGGGCGAGGCGGTCACCTCGTAGGCGATCCAGGGAAGAGCAAAGAGGTAGATAGCGTCGCCCAGCTTGGAGACGGCCATGCCGCCAAGGAATGTCGCAAAGGAACGGGATATGCCAGTCCAGGCCACCAGGCGGGAGCCTGCAGTTACAAGCGATGCCATCGGAATGCGCCCCCACATCATCAAAAATTGATTTGATAGAACCGGCGGATGCCCCCATCATCCGGTCCGGCGATCGCTTAGAGCAACCGCTCCATGATCCGTGTGTCGGTCCAGACCCCATTGACCTGGCCCTGCTCCTTGTAGTCACCCACATGCCGGAAGCCGAATTTGGTATAGAGTCCTACGGCCGGCAGATGGGGGAAGGTAGTCAGGACGAGCTTGTGGTAGCCCAGGGCCGGTGCCCGGCGCAGGAGGTCTGCCATGAGGGCGGTCCCAACCCCGGTCCCGCGCTCGGCCCGCTCCACATAGTTGGAGAGGTCGGCCACGAAGCGGTAGGCGTGGCGGGCGTTGAACGGGTTGAGGGAGGCCCAGCCGACGACCCGGCCGCCTCTTACAGCGACGGTGACCGGGTGACGCTCGCTGCGCTGCCGGAGCCAATCCTTCCGCTCGGCCTCGGTTCGGAGATCGGTCTCAAAGGTGGTTCGATCCTCGATCCCCTGGTTGTAGATCCGGGTGATCGCCGGAATATCCGCTTCGGTGGCCGGTCGGACCAGCACCGGCGGCCGGTGCAGATCGAGCAGCATGACGGTCGATGAGGCCGGGCAGGCGCCCTGGAACTCTACCGACACCTTCACTGCCTCCGGCACCTGATCCCGGGTGACCGGTCGGAAGCCGAAGCGAGGGAAGAAGCGTTCAGCCGTCGTGGTCAGCAGGGCGATGCTGGTCACGCCGCCGGCATGCGCCTGGTCGAGGAGACGGCGGACAAGCTCCTGCCCAAGACCTGTCGCCCTCTCCCCCTCAGCCACGGCGACCGAGCGGAGGAGGCCGGCGTCAGCGTAGCGTTCCAGAGCAGCCGCTCCCACCAGCCCATCGCCACGGAAAGCCAGGATGAAGCCGGACACGTGATCCTTCGCCCCATCGAGCGGTAAATGAGCGCCGGTCAGCAGATCCACGATTCCAGGCCAGTCAGCCAACGTTGCGGGGCGGAAGTGCCACATGTTCGCTTACTCCTCTTCGAGTTGTACCAGGAGCGGTCGCCCTTCCAGTTCATCGCTCAGGGCCTGCTCCAGGAGGGCGAGTGCCCGGTAGACGTTCGCTCGTTCGGCCAGCGGAATCCGGTTCATGATCCGTTCGGACTGGGAGTCGAGGGTCTCGTTCAGGTCGCAGCAGAGCGACTCACCTGAGCCGGTCATCTCCACCACCACCGCCCGCCGGTCAGTCGGACTGGGCTCTTTGGTCAGGAGCCCTTCCTGGGCCATGGTCTCGACCGCCCGGCTGACCCAGCCCTTGTCGAGGTTGACCCGACGGACCAGGTCAGCCAGGGTGACCGGACCGGTGCGGCCCAGTTCGGTCAGGATCACGCACTGGGTTGCGGTCGCTCCGCCACAGCACGAACCGATCCCTTCTCGCTGCATTTGTGCGTGCATCTGTGCTACCCGCCGGAGCAGGGCGCCAGCCTCGCGCTTGTTCATGGAGATCACCCCTGTGTGGCGCTATTCAGGCCGGACCGCCTGAATGGTTGCGGAGAAGATCACATCTTCCAGCTTGGTGTCCGCACCCCAGGTCTCGAGCAGTTGCCGGCTGTCCTTAGGCTCGACCTGGATCTGCTCGAACCCGGCATCGGTCAGCATGGCCTTCAGATCGACGATCGATGCGGCACCGGCAATGCACCCGGTGTAAAGGGCCAGGTCCTGCTGGATCTCCGGCGGGAGGGCCGTGCTGGTGACCATGTCGGAGATGGCCAGTCGCCCGCCCGGCTTCAGGACCCGGAAGGCCTCCCGGAAGACCTGCGGCTTCTCCGGGGAGAGGTTGATGACGCAGTTGGAGATAATCACATCGACCGACTGGTCGGCGACAGGCAGATGCTCGATCTCTCCGAGCCGGAAGGAGACGTTGGTGAAACCGCCGTTCTCAGCGTTCTGTCGGGCCCGGCTCAGCATTTCGGGGGTCATGTCAACGCCGATCACCTGACCGGTCGGACCGACCTGGCGGGAGGCGAGGAAACAGTCAAACCCGGCTCCGGAGCCCAGGTCGAGCACACTCTCGCCCGGCTTGAGGGAGGCGATCGCCTGCGGGTTGCCGCAGCCAAGGCCAAGGTTGGCCCCGTCGGGGACCTGGGTCAGATCGGCGTCGGTGTAGCCAATCACCTTGGCCACGTCCCCTGCCCCACCACAGCAGCTCGAGCCGCCGACCATTGGAAGTTCGTCACTGCTCTCGACGGGGCCGCAGCATCCGAGGGAAGCCCCTCCGCTCTTTGCCGTCTGGGCGTACCGTTCACGGACGATGGCGCGTGTCTCATCTGCCTTCATACTCCATTCCTCCATTTCGTTGTGTTTAGCAACGTTGTCATTGGCATCATAACCTGAGATCGGATTGTTGTCAACAGCAACAATCGTGCCGGATTCTCTCCACCTTCGCCAAACCTTAACTTGACGTGGACAAGGATATAACGATACGCTTATATCGAGCAAAGGGGAGTGCGCCATGAACGGACACATCCAGTTGATGAAGGCTCTGGCTGATCCGACCCGGCTGAAGTTGCTCAAGCTGATCATGGACACCGAGCTCTGCGTCTGCGAGTTGCAAGAGTTGCTGCAGATCAGCCAGCCCGCTGTCTCACAACACCTGGCGAAACTGAAGAGCGCCGGGCTGGTTACGGAGCGGAAGGCCGGCATGTGGACCTATTACCGCGGGGATCTGACTCGGGTGACGACTGGCTTCCAGGAGATGCTTCGGTTCCTGGCAGCCGATTCCGCCCCGCCTCAGGAGGTCGCTGCGTTGCTTGAGCGGAGAGGGATACTTAATCGAGGGTCCATGTGCAAATAGGAAGGAGCGCATCCGTATGAGGCTGGCGGTCTTCTCGGATATCCACGGGAACATTCAGGGGCTCCGGGCCGTGTTGGCCGATATCGAGGCGCGGGGTGTCGATCTGGTCTGGTGCGGCGGCGACCTCGTCGGCTACGGCGCCAATCCCGGCGATGTGGTCGACCTGATTCAGGCCAAGGGGATCCCGACCATTATGGGCAACTACGATGATGGCATCGGTTACTTCCGTATCGCCTGTGGCTGCGACTACCCCAACGATGCAGCCATGGAGCGCGGCCAGCGCTCGATCGCCTGGACCAAGGCCAACACCACGGAGGCGAAGAAGAGCTACCTCCGCAACCTGCCCTACCGGCTCCAGCGAGAGATTGAGGGGCATCAGGTGGCCCTGGTTCACGGCTCCCCGGACCGGCTGAACGAGTATCTCTTCGAAGACGTGGCGGATGAGATCTTTGCGCAGCACCTCGAGACCACCCGGGCGGATGTGCTGATCTTCGGCCACACCCACAAGCCCTTCCACAAGGTCCTGGACGGAAAGCACCTGGTCAACTCCGGCAGCGCCGGCAAGCCGAAGCACGGCAATCCGAACGCTACCTATGTGATCGTGGAGGCCACCAGCGGTGGGGTCAGCGTGCAGATCATCGAGGTTCCTTACGACTACGAAGGTGCTGCCCGAGCGATCGAGGCGACAGACCTGCCACACGAGTTCGCCCAGATGCTCCGTGAGGGCCGCGGATGAGAATCACCATGGAACCTGAAGCGGCTGAGCACATCCGCCGGAAGGGAGGTCAGTTGATTCTCTTTCGGGCCACCATGACCGGCTGCTGTGGCATTGGTTCGGTCCCCACGCCCATGTGGGAGATCGGCCGTCCCCGCCGGCCCATTCAGGAGTACCGGGTGGAGGAGATCCAGGGGGTCACGGTGTACCTCGACCGGGCGCTGGATCTGCCTGGACTCGGCATCCACGTTGGACTGGACAGTGTGTTTGGTTGGCGCTTCCTTTCGTTGTCACCAGAAGGAGGACTAGACTCGTGAAGGAACAGAAGCAAGGCGGTCTCTCGTGGCTCGACCGATACCTGACCCTCTGGATCTTCCTGGCCATGGCACTTGGTGTGGGCATCGGCAACTTCTTCCCCGGCTTCGCCAAGGCCCTGGACCGGCTTCAGGTGGATACCGTCTCGCTCCCCATCGCCGTCGGCCTGATCTGGATGATGTACCCCGCCCTCGCCCGTGTGCGCTATGAAGAGATGGGCAAGGTTTTCAAGAACACACGGCTACTGGGGTTCTCATTGCTGCAGAACTGGGTGATTGGCCCACTCCTCATGTTCGGCCTGGCGGTTGTCTTCCTGCGGGATCGCCCGGACTATATGGTCGGACTGATCATCATCGGTCTTGCTCGCTGTATTGCCATGGTCCTGATCTGGAACGTCATGGCGAAAGGCGACAACGAGTACGCTGCCGCCCTGGTCGCCTTCAACTCGATCTTTCAGGTGCTGCTCTACTCCGTCTACACCTACGTTTTCGTTACGCTTCTTCCGAACTGGCTTGGGATCGATACCGGCGGTGCCAGTGTCTCGATCTCCATGTGGGAAGTGGCCAAGAGCGTCCTCATCTACCTTGGTATTCCGTTTGTCCTGGGGATCGTTACCCGATACACCCTGATCCCCGCCAAGGGGAAACAGTGGTACGAGGCGACCTTCATGCCCAAGCTGGGGCCGACGGCGCTGATTGCGCTGCTCTTTACCATCGTCGTGATGTTCTCCCTGAAGGGCGGAGCGATCGTCGCCCTCCCGCTGGATGTGGTCCGTATCGCCATTCCGTTGCTGATCTACTTCGTCGCCATGTTCTTTATCTCGTTCTGGATCTCGAAGCGGGCAGGGTTTGGGTATGGCGAGACCACCACCCTCTCCTTCACTGCGGCGAGCAACAACTTTGAACTGGCGATCGCGGTGGCGGTGGCTGTCTTCGGAATCGGATCGGGGCAGGCGTTTGCGGCTGTGATTGGCCCCCTTGTGGAGGTCCCGGTCATGATCGGCTTGGTAAACGCAGCGCTGGGTCTGCAGAAGCGCTTTGCCAGAACGGCGGCCTGACCCCTCCGGCCTCTCAGGGAACGACTGCTCTCAACACAGGAGGCCGGCTCCGCAGCAATGCGGTCCGGCCTCCTCGATCAATGCCCGCCTAGCCCTTCAACAAGGTCTTGATCTCATCGACCGTGGGCACGCGACCGTACACCTTAACCTTCTCGTTGACGACCAGTCCGGGCGTCCGGAGAATGCCGTAGGACATGATATCGGCCACCTCCGTCACCTTGGTCACCTGTGCATCCAAACCCAGCGCTGAAACGGCCTCCCTGGCGTTAGCCTCCAGCGCGATGCAGTTCCGGCATCCGGTTCCGAGGATCTTGATCTCCATAGCCACGATCGGTCCACTCCTCCGACTCAAGATGTCACACACCGATATCATCATATGATGAATTGATTATAGTATCAAGCCTTGCCAAGGATGTTTGCCATGGACCCCTGTTCGTTCGGCTTCGACCCATGCCATGCGAATGGCCCCCAGCAGCATGGAACCCCTGCAGCTTGGGTCGAGAAATCCACATCTTGAATATATGACGATATCATCATATAATCAAGGGGCAATGAGTTTATCAGGGCATCGCCGACGAGCGCTTGAGCCCGCGGCGGCGAGTTCTGTTTCGTATCTTCTATTGCGAGGGAGAGTAGCCAAATTGAGTATTGTTGCGGGCATTTTTCGGTGGCTCAACAGCCAACTCCTTCAGATGAAGTGGCTGTCAGAAGGGGTACGGTGGCTGGTCGAGGATCTGTTCGGTCTGTCGGTGGATGGTCGTCTGGGTGGCAGTATTCACTTTTTCTTGTATGACACCATTAAGATCATGCTGCTACTGTCGGTACTTATCTTCGTCGTCTCTTATATCCAAAGCCATTTCCCACCGGAGCGGACCAAGAAGATCCTGGGAGGGTTCGGTGGTCTGACCGGGAACATAATGGGCGCCCTGCTTGGCACGATTACGCCCTTCTGCTCATGCTCTAGCATCCCTCTGTTTATTGGGTTTACGGAAGCGGGGTTGCCTCTGGGGGTCACCTTCTCTTTTCTGATCTCCTCACCCATGGTCGACCTGGCCTCGCTCATCTTACTGCTCTCCATCTTCGGCGTGAAGATCGCAGTCGCTTATGTGGTCGTTGGGCTGGTCCTGGCGGTCCTCGGCGGAACACTCATTGGCAAACTGGGAATGGAACGGTACGTGGAGGATTACGTGTGGGGGATCAGGAGTGGGAACGTTGATCTGCCGGAGATGACTCGGAACGACCGCGTCAGGTACGCCATCGACCAGGTGCGAGAGATCGTACACCGGGTCTGGTTGTACGTCCTGATTGGCGTAGGGATTGGCGCTACCATTCATAACTGGATCCCGCAGTCTCTGATCGAGAGCGTGATCGGCCAGAAGAATCCGTTCTCTGTCATATTGGCCACTCTGGTCGGCGTTCCCATGTATGCAGACATTTTCGGTACGCTGCCGGTTGCCGAGGCTCTGTTTGGCAAGGGCGTTGGGGTTGGCACCGTGCTGTCTTTCATGATGGCGGTTACGGCACTTTCGCTGCCCTCCATGATCATGCTCCGCAAGGTGGTCAAGCCGAGGCTTCTCGGGACATTCGTAGGAATTGTTGCCTTTGGGATTATCCTGGTTGGCTACCTGTTCAACGCATTTTCGTCTCTCTTGGCGTAGGCAACAGGTCGGCATCGAGCCCTTAAGCGGGCTCCGAATGAGGAAAACGAATCATGATTATATGATGTTTTTGTCATATAGTCATATGTGCGTGGCCGAAATAGAATAGTAAGTAATCCCGCACTCAGTTAGGAGCGATCCCTATGCATCATCCTCGGCGATGGTTGGCTTGGTTCCTTCTCGCGGCCCTTCTCGCTGCCGGGTGCGCCAGGACCACGGATTCAAGTCCGCCGCCGGCCGCTTCTGCTCCCACGCCGGTCGTCTCAGCCCCCGTCGTGGACAGGAAGGCAATTCTGCGTGAAGCATCGGCGAACTACCTCCTGACTCTGCCTCCCACTGAGAACAAGCTGAAGGTCGCAGACCTGAAGATGATGTTCGACAAGAACCCGGACCTACTCTTCATTATCGATACCCGGAGGGCCGAGGACTATGCCAAGGGGCATATTGCGGGATCGGTGAATATCTCCGGCCCCAAGGTGGGGCTGGAGATACAGAACGAGACCCTTCCCACCGACAAGCAGATCGTGGTGATCTGCTACACCGGTCAGGGAGCGATGCAGGTGACCACTGCGCTTCGCATGGCTGGGTACAACGCCGTTGACCTGCTGTCAGGTTACCCGGCGTGGGAGGAGGCCGGCTACCCGCAGGAGGGGAACTAGTGCGACAACGAGCCGGGGGCGTCATGCCCCCGGCTCGCTTTGTCCTGCTACATCTTGATCAGCTTGACCCGCGTGTCGTAGAAGACGACCGAACCGCCGGAGAGGTCCTGGAGCGAGACATCCTTCAGCACCGGGTCCACACGCATCGCAGCGTTGGCGTGGACACCACGGCCGCGGCGCATATCGCCCTTGACCGTTTTGCCATCGACCGTAATGTCGTTGGTGCCGTAAGCCCAGTGGCCGTACCCGAGCGGGTAGCCGACCACGCCAGGCCGCATGCCCTCAACCACCCGGACGTTGGCGATGATCTCCTTCTTGCCGGCAGGGCCGAAGTCCCACACGCCCTCGGGGTTGGAGGCGGAAGCCACCTTGACCAGGTCGCCCTCCTTCAGGCCCAGGGCAGCGGCATCCTTCGTGTTGATGAAGAGGCCGCCGTCCGGATCGATCGGCATGACCCAGTAGTTGGACATGGTCCGGGACTTGGTGTGCTGGATGTGCCGGAAGGTGATCAGGTTGAACGGATACTCCTTCTCCTCTCCCATGAGGCTGTTCCCCAGGGCATCCTGGTACGGCGGAATGAAGGTGGGAATGCCCGAGAGGTGCTTCCCGGTCATGGAGTCCTTTACGTTGTAGGTCTTCTCCTGGTACATGTTGATCTGGGTGCCGTAGACGTTCGCGACCTTGTCACCCTTGAACTGGGTGCCTGGCTCCTGCCAGCGGCCACCACGGTTCAGCACGAAGACCAGCTTGGGCCAGAGCTTCTCGCCGACAATCGCCTTCCAACGGTCGGGATCGAAGACGGTCTTGGGCAGATGCGCTCGGGACTTCACAAAGAGATCGATCTCCTCAGCCGATGCATCGGGGAGGGCGTCGGAGCCATCCTCCTTGTCGCCGAAGGCCACGTTAGCCGCCATGGGCACATAGAACTCGTCGGCATGGGTCAGGTTCCGGCCCGGGCCAAAGGCGTCCTTGCCGAAGCCGGGCAGGCCCATGTACTCAGCGAAGCCGAGCAGCATGGAGTCGAAGGAGAGCGGCTGCTCCTGCCCATAGACTATGGCAGTCTCGGTCAGCGGGGCGATGATCGGCTGGCGGATCGGCTGGGACTTCACGGTGTTGCTCGGGTGCGAGCCCTGGAACTCCCAGCGCTCCAGGAAAGAGGTATCCGGGAAGATGTAGTCGGCGTACATAGAGGTCTCACCGACCACGATATCCGAGGCGACATAAAGCGGCAGGTTGTTGACATCCTTGATCTTCTCGATGATCGTGTGGCCCGCCGGGAGCGAGTAGATGGCGCCAGCCATGTAGGAGAAGAAGATCTTCGTCTTGTACGGATAGTCACCCAGGACCGAAGCCCAGACCTCCTGGTAGACGTCGGAGGAGAGCGGGAACCAGGGCCGCTTGGCCGGGTACCCGGAGAAGAGGGTCGACTTGTCGTACTTGGCGCCGCCGCGGATGACGTTGATGCCGAAGGCAGTGGGCTTGCCAGGGAAGCTCTCCTGCTTAAACGGCTTGCCAGCCTTGGTGCCAGCGTTGTCGTAGGTCGAGGCCTTGACCATGCCGCCCTTCCAGTCAAAGTTACCGAGCAGCAGGTTCACGTTGTACATGACGCCGACGTTGTAGAAGCCGTTGGTATGCTGCGAGACACCGCGGTGGATGTCGATCGCAGCCTTCTTGCCGTGGCTGGTCAACTCCTTGGCGATGGCGACCACGTCATCCGCGTCCACGTCAGCCAGTTGGCACCACTCTTCGATTGACTTGGCCCGGGCCTCGTCATAGAAGACCTGGAGGGCCGTCTTTACATGCACGCCATTGATGGTGGTATCGACCAGCAGATCGCCTTCCACGGGGTTCTTCTTGTCGGTCGGGTCGAACGCGGCCGGGGTACCGTCCTTCATGACACAGACGCCGTCGTACTTGTAGATGGTCTCCTTACCGCTGACAGTCACCGTGCGCTCCTCGGGGGTGAGGCCCAGCTCCGAGGCCCGGACAAAGGTGGTCGGCTTGCCGTCCACGATCTTGACCAGCCAGGAGGAGTTGGCATAGGACGGTTCGCCGTCGGCGTCAGCCGCCGCCCGGTTGGCGTTGGCCAGGAACTTGGCGTCCAAGCGCTTATTGTCGATGATCCAGCGGGCGATCGCAAGGCCCAGGGCCGCCTCGAAGCCCGGCTTCATGGGGAGCCACTTCCAGGCCTTCGCGGCCAGCTTCGAGAAGCGGGGATCGGCCACAGCGTAACGCAGGCGGCCATCCACCAGACCGTTGGTGATGCCCGGCACCCGCAAGGGCGGACCGTAGTTGCCCTCGAAGAGATTGGCCCCCACGAAGAAGACGAACTCGCTGTTGTCGATATCGGCCTGCCAGTAGAACTTGGCGCCGTCCTTCCAGTCGTAGGCAAGCTTGGCCTCATCGAACTTGAACTGCTCGGACATGGCCTTGCCGGTGAAGTAGAGCGAGCCCTGGCAGACGGTGGTATGACCATGGGCATTGACCGTGCCGACAGCGCTGGCGAACCGCTTCAGAATGGTGTCGCGGCCGGACTTGGCGCGTCCCCAGTTGAAGGTGAACTGGTTGGCCTTCAGGCCCAGGTCCGGATGGTTCTCATCGATCAGGTACTGGAGGTACTCCTTGTACTTGACCTTGAACTCTGAGAGTTCCATCTTGTGCTCGCCGACCCTGGTGGCGTCGCTGGACATGGTCTTGGGGATCGAGACGCCCTCCGGCAGCATGAGCGACTTGAAGCCCTCCACCTCGCGGTTCTCCTCGCCGGGCACGTGGGCGAAGAGCTTGCCGCCGTCGCTGATCTCCTTGATCGCCATCTCAAAGTCGATCTCGGTCCACTTGTTCTCGCCACGCTTGCCGGCCCGCTTCAGTACCTTGCGGATACGGTACGGGTCGTAGGCGGACTGAAGGCCCGCCTGGCCCTTCGGGCAGATGCCACCCTCGATCGGGGCAACCTGCTCGATCGGGGTCTTCATGGAGAGGTGCGGCTTATAGGTCCAGGGCGAGTAGGGATTCCCATCGATCTTAGCGGCGACACCGTCGAGCATCTTCACCTTGACGGCACAGCCGGTGTTGCACTGCAGGCAGACGGTGTAGAGTTGGTTTTCGGGCTTCGCCATTTCGTACTTCTCGTGCTCGGTCAGGTTGCCGGCCTCGGCCCGGTCGATCAGGCGACCGACATCATCGAACTGGCTGGCTACGAAGAGCCCGCCGCCGATCAGGCCACCGGCCTTCAGCAGATCGCGACGGGAGATGCCGTTAGGATTACGCGGCTCGCTCATTCGGCTGCACCTCCTTGGAGTCGATCAACGGCAGCAGGCGGAACCCAAGCCAGAGCAGGCCGAAGGCTACGCTGACCATGAAGGCCATCACCAGCCACTCGTGGGTGGTCGGGGTGTAGGCAAAGGTCAGCCGGTGGTCCGTAAAGGCCTTCTCCAGACCGTGCAGTTCCGGGGTAACCTGGCCGGGGATCACGATGTTCAGGCGGACGGCCAGGAAGGTGGCGGCGGTCAGGAAGCCAGCCGTGCCCACCGTTACGGCAGACTTGGGCTTCCACCAGATCAGGGCGATGGGCACCAGGGAGCCGAGGAGGATGTGGACAATCCAGAAGACCCACCAGTATTGACCGGTCAGCACCTGCATCAGCAGGTCCTTCTCAGGCGATACACCATACCAGAGCGGAATGGAATACTCGGCCCACTCCAGCACCAGTTCGATGGCGACCAGTGCGATCACGAGGCGGCCCATCAGCCGGATCATCTCGGTCCGCTTCGGCCAGACCACCGCCGCCAGAGCGGCCAGCAGGGCGAAGCCGGAGACGAAGGCACCAACCACGAAGAAGACCGGGGTGAGCGGGGTGTGCCAGTACGGCTTGGCCGAGAGGGTGGCGAAGAGGGCACCGCCGCCGCCGGGGAAAGCGACTGCCAGCGGAATGCCTACCATGAAGAGCGCCTTGACCATTCCGTCATTCCGCTTGTAAATGAACCAGGCCAGGGCGACCAGCAGCAGGCCGAAGACGGCGTAGAGAATACCCATCCAGGCCATCATGGAGGAGAGGTTGGGCCGGAAGAAGAGACTGAAGGCCCGGCCCATGTGGCCCAGATCCAGCACGACACCCATCATGGCAACGGCGATCGAGACGAAGGAGGTCCAGAGCGCCGCGCGTGTAAGCGGCTTCAGCTCCTGTACGTTCAGCACATTCACCAGGGCGGCGAAGAGGAAGGAGCCGGCGGATAGGCCCACAAAGTAGGCATAGGCGGCGACCCAGAGACCCCAGACCACGTAGGAGCCGTAGCCCGCCAGCATGTGTCCGTTGGTCAGTCGCTGGTAGATGCCGACCAGGCCCAGCACGAAGGCGATCGCCCAGAGGGCGCCGAGGATATACTTGGTAGCTTTCATCTCATGCGCACCTCCTTAGATCAAGTAGTAGACCCGCGGCAGGGTTCCGGCTTCGGGCTTCAGGGTCCGCACGTTGGGCTTACCGAGCAGCTCATGGACCAGACTCTCGACGTCGTTGGCGTCGCCGAAGAACGTGGCACGGCCGATGCAGGTCGAGGTACAGGACGGAAGCATGCCCTCCTCCAGCTTGTGCACGCAGAAGTGGCACTTGCGGGCGTTGCCGATCGGGGAGTCCTCGTGCTCTCGGACCCGCTTCTTGCCGTACTCGAAGGTCGGCGCCTTCTCATAGGCCTGAACGCCGCCGGGGGTATCGGAGGTGTAGAACTCGCCGAAGTCAAAGCTGCGGGCGTTATAGGGGCAGGCAGCAATGCAGTAGCGGCAGCCGATGCAGGCATCATAGTCGACTTCCACGATGCCGTCCGGGCGCTTGAAGGTGGCTTCCACCGGACAGACCGGCACGCAGGGCGGGTTGTCACACTGCATGCAGGGGCGGGGCGTGAAGATCTTGGAGAGGTGGGGGTAGGAGCCTACCTCTTCCTCCAGGACGGGGCGGTAGACCACACCAGGCGGAAGCTTGTTCTCGGCAATGCAGGAGACGGTACAGGCGTGGCAGCCAATACACTTACGCAGGTCGATCACCATGACCCAACGCCGCTCGTTCAACGGCTTGGCCAGGGCTCTGCGCAAGTCTGCTGACATGCGCAGCAGCAGGTCGACATCGGGCTGCTCAGCACCGGCGGGCAGGGGCGGAATCTGGGTTCCTGCCATGACTTGACCTCCTCTGAGGGTATTTCGTCTGTTTCCATTCTGCCAGTTCCGCCTCTGCGGGGTTATCAGCGAAACCCCCCAATGAGAAGGGCCGTGTCAGGATTCGCCCTGACACGGCCCGGTCCATTTGCGCTAGTCCATTTGCACCAGTCCATTATTGACTGCGTATCGGACCAGCTCGGCACGGGTCTTTAACCCGAGTTTCTCGCTGATCCGTGCCTTGTGCGTCTCGACTGTCTTCACACTGAGGGTCAGCCGTTCGGCGATCTCCTGCTGGGTATAGCCGAGGGCGATCAACTGGAGCACCTCGACCTCGCGCTGGCTCAGCTTACCGGCCTGCACCTTCGACTCGCGGCCCGCCTCCATGAAGAGTCGGCCCACCAGGGACGGGTAGACGTAGGTCTCGCCGCGGGACACGACATGAATGGCGTTGAGCAACTCCGTGTCGGCTGCCTTCTTCAACACATAGCCCATGGCACCGGTGGCGAGAGCGCTGCGGACAAACTCAGCGTCGTCGTGCATCGTCAGGATCAGCACCTTCACCCATGGTTGCTCCGCCAGTAGTTGCTTCAGCATCTCCATGCCGCCCACCCCGGGCATGGAGAGATCGAGGATCACCAGGTCTGGCTTCAGTCGGCGGATCTCCAGCAGGCCCTGGCTCCCGTCGGCCGCCTCGCCGACCACCTCAAGGTCCGGCTGGGTCTGGAGCATCAGCCGGAGACCGGTCCGCAAGACGGTGTGGTCATCGATCAGAAGAATGCGCAGCCCCATTCTCAGCCCTCCTTCAGTGGCACTTTGACGAAGATCGTGGTGCCAGAGCCCTGACCGGTCTCGATCTGTAGGGTGCCGTCCACCAGGGCCACCCGCTCCCGCATGCCGACCAGGCCCAACGACCGTGAGCCCACCTCCTCGGGGTCGAAGCCCAAACCGTCATCCTCAACAATGGCGGATACAGTCGGGGGCCGCAGGTCCAGCACAACGCCGGCCGTGCTGGCGCCAGAGTGGCGGGCGACGTTGGTCAGCGCCTCCTGCACCACCCGGTAGATACACGTCTCCACCCGATTCGGCAGCCGGTGATCGGGACCAACCAGCTGGAACTCGGTTCGGATGGTGTGCTTCTGGCCAAAGTCGGCCACATACCGGCTAAGGGCCGGGACCAGGCCTAACTCATCGAGAGCCCGGGGCCGCAGTTCGAGGATCAGGCTGTGGATCTCATCCAGTGTGCCCGCCGCGAGTTGTCGGAGGTCGCTGGAGGCCGGAAGCACCTCGGGATGCGCTTCCTCCAGCGCCCGCAGACCCACGATCATCGAAGTGATGGCCTGGCTGGTCTCGTCATGCAGTTCTCGAGCGATCCGGCGCCGCTCATCCTCCTGGGCCACCATGATCCGGTCCAGCAGTTCGTTACGGACTCGCTGGGCCTCCTGCAACTGATCAAGCATGGCGTTGAAGGATCGGGAGAGCAGGCCGAGTTCATCCGGTGCGCCTGGCGGGACCCGCTCGCTCAGGTCGCCGGCCCCGACCGCCCTGGCGACCTGGGCCATTTGCACCACGGGGCGGGTGAGGAAGAGCGTCAGGGACCAGGCGCCCAGGATCGCGACCACCGCTACACCAAGGACTGCCATGGCGAGCCACTCCGCCTGATTCATGGCAGCCCGCTGGAGCCGTTGCGGTGACATGCCTACCCGCACGGCACCGGCGGTCCCATCCAGAATGGGAACAGAGACATCGTGCAGTCGGCCCTCCTCGGTCTGCAGCACCTGGACCAGCGACTTGGTGCCAGCCTCTGGGATCGGTAGGGTGAGTAGATCGGCGGGAAAGTCACGCCCGAAGGTGTGGGCCGCTACTTTTCCTTTGGCATCCAGGATTATCACGTACCGGACATCTTCATTGTTGTTGATGGTCTCACTGAGCAACTCATGTAAGCCGAGGACGTTGTGGGTAAGAAGCATATCGACCCCGCGGGTTGCCACGTCCCGCGCGATCGATGCGCCCCGCTGCTCCATTTCGGACTGGGTGGAACGCATGAAACTCGACTGCGCCATGAGCGTCGCGCCAATACCCATCAGTAGTACGAGTCCGACACTCAGCCCGATAATCTTGGAGCGAATGCTGAAGGCCTGGCTCCAGGTGACCATGCGGGCGACCAGTTGCTTCACTGCAACACCCCGGCCTTCCGGGCCATTTCGCGAACGACCCCGTAATCCTCGTCGTTCGGGACTACGAACCGCTCTATGCCCAGGGACTCCAGGATCTCCTTACCCTTCGGATCTTCGTGCATGGTGAGCAGGGTCTGCCGGAACGTCTCCTTCAGCTTGGGGTCGACCCGCTTGGAGACCACCAACGGCGGGCTCGGCATCCAATCAGACCGATCGATAATGCGCAGGGTGACGCCCAGGTCCGGGTTTTGACGGATCCACTGGTCGTAGACGAGGCTGTCCACAGCGGCTGCATCAACTACTCCCTGGACAACCGCTTTGATCGAGTTGTCATGGCTGTACGTGTAGGTGGTCGAGGTGAAGAAGGTGCCAGCATCCAGCCCCTTGGACTTCAGTACAGACAAGGGGTATATCCGCCCGCTGGCCGATAGCGGGTCTGTAAAGGCGAAGCGTTTGCCCGACAGGTCGTTCCAGTGACGAAGGCCGCTATCTTCCCGCGTAATAATCAGAGAGCGGTACTGGGCCCGGCCAGCGACCTGAGGCGCCGCCAACAGTTCGAGCCCGATCTCATCATGCCCTTTGGCGTAAGTAAAGGTACAGACCATGGCGACATCTAGCGTGCCGTACCGCAGTAGGTCGTAGGTCTCCTCGTAAGTCTTGCGCTGGACCATCTCGACCGAATGTCCGACCGAATCCTCCAGGTAAGCGAAGAAGACTCCATAGCTGCGGATCGTCTCCTGGGGCGAGATTATGGAGGCCGCGGCGACGCGCACCGGCTTGGTCTCCGGACTGGCGTCAGCGGGCACCGACTGGCTTGGTGCGACGTTCGAGAGCCGGATTTCCCGCACGGTTGATGAACTGGCGCAACCGGTGAGCAGAAGCATGAGAAGAGCGATGCCCGAAACCTTCCACATGGCATATCCCCCCGGCTACAGTTTCTCCCATAGCATTGTACCGAGGGATACGGGGTACGCGGTATCGGGCGAACCCTTGCTAAATGAGACGATTAAGCGTCATTTGGGCAGCACTATAGGGCTACTGCCGGGTGTCGCGCGGGTTGGCGTCGGGTTGTCGCCTTGAATCGTGGGACAGCGATCAACTAGGAAGCGCCGCCGGTCTCGCTGGTCAAGAACTCACGGCCCAAGTGGGCCACAGCCGAGACCCTCCATAGCCCGGTGGGTCATGATCGAACTCCGGCCCGTCTAGGGCATCGGTCCGGCGAGGAGCCCGGTGGCAAGGCCCCCAAGCGCCCCGGTCACCACCACGATCCAGGGCGGTACTCTCCAGAAGACCAGCATAAGGAAGAGGAGCGCAGCCAGGGCAAAGTCCGCGGGTTTGAGGATGGCCGATGTCCAAAGGGGGTCGTAGAGAGCTGCCAGCAGAATCCCGACAACCGCCGCGTTGATCCCAACCAGCGCTCCCTGAACCTTCGGGCTGCTCCTCAAGGTGTTCCAATACGGCAACGCACCAGTGATCAGGAGGAATGCGGGGGCAAAGATCCCCGCCACAGCGACACCTGCACCGTAGACGCCTCCAAGCATGGTGCCCAGGTAAGCAGCGAAGGTGAACAGGGGCCCTGGAACCGCCTGAGCCGCTCCGTATCCGGCGAGGAACTCCTCCTTGCTCACCCATCCGACGGGGACCACTTCCCGTTCGAGCAGCGGCAGGACTACATGACCCCCGCCGAATACAAGCGAACCCGGGCGATAGAAGCTGTCGAAGACCGCGACCCACTGGTGCTCGGTCGCCTGGCGCAGTACGGGGAGGGCGATCAGCAAGCCGAAGTAGAGGGCCAGGACGGCCGCCCCGGTCCACTTGCTGATCGGTACAGACGTGCGGGCAGCTGGTGTGGCGGCGTTTCCGGAGTAGAGCCACCACCCCAGCAGCCCCGCAAAGATGATGATCGTAACCTGGCTATAAGCAGTGTGCCAGAGCAGTGCCGTAGCAGCAGCAACGGCTGCGATGGTGGCCCGACTCCGGTCGGGCGCCAGTTTTCGCCCCATGCTCCAGACCGCATCAGCCACGACAACCACCGCCACGATCTTCAGCCCATGAATCCATCCCGCGCTGCCGATGTCAAATCCGGTCAGGAAAAAGGCGAAGAGAATCAGTGCGATGACGGACGGGAGGGTAAAGCCCAGCCAGGCGACGACACCACCCAGTATTCCGGCGCGCAAGATCCCGATGCCGATTCCAACCTGGCTGCTGGCCGGGCCGGGCAGAAACTGACACAGGGCGACCAGATCGGCGTATGTCTGTTCGTCGAGCCAGTTCCGACGACGGATGTACTCGTTGTGAAAGTAGCCCAGGTGGGCAATCGGGCCGCCAAACGAGGTGAGGCCCAGCTTTGTCGAGACTGTCAGGACCTCCAGGAGCCTCTTTGGCCCCGTCTCGATCGGCTGGCTTTGTGACGGTTCGGTCTCCATCTGGGACCTCCTTTGTTATATCGCGATCTGCGCCGGCCGCTGCGCCTAATCGTCCATGACCTCGGAGACGAGTTCGCGGATTTTCGCTTTCACCTCAGTGAGCGCAGAAACCCCATACTCTGTAAGGTAGTGGTACTTCTATATCTTACCATCGACCAAACTGCTGGCCCTGCAGGGACCTCTCGGCCAAAGATAAGGCCAGCCCCTGGAAACTGGGCCAGAACCCTACCAACGGAAGAGGACGCCAGGAAGCTGCCTGGCGTCCTCTTCCTCCTTTAAGAATGGTCCCCAGAAAACAGCAGGATTCCGCTATCCCGGAGACGAGATTGCTCTCACGCACCAGCGGTTGTAGACGCAAAACAGTTTCTGTCACTGGGCCAACGGTAGAGTAGATCAAACGCCCTCTGAGTAGGAGTAGCCCCTCGGCTGGGGCCACGTTCCACGGACGAGAATCGGTGGTACCGTCCCGTGACGTCGGCGTGCACTGGTGCCTGTGTCAGAGGGTGAGCGAGGGCGCGACCCGAACGCCGGACTCGAGCGCCATCGGGTGCACCGTCGAGCAGATGTCGCGGCGGATGTCGGGGCGGAACAGCCCGGAGGAGCGCAGCCCACCCCCAACGTTGTCGGCCGGTACATCTGGACGGAAAGACCCGAACGGGCCATCGTGATTGCCGCGGCCAGACCGTTGGGATCGGTCCCGACGAAATCCGCGTCGGCGCTCACCGCGGTTGCTCCAACATGAACGGCCGCGTCCGCGTCACGAACTGGAAGCCCTGCTTGCGAAGGATCGGCGCGGAGGTCGGCAGCGCATCGACGAAGGCATGCGTCCGGCCGCGGTCACGGGCTTCCCGCAACCGCGAGGCGACCAGCGCGGTGAACAGTCCCCGTCGCCGGTGTGTGGTCTTGGTGCGGCCCCCAGCCAGTTCGGCGTAGGGCCCTCCGGGCCGGAAGTAGACCCGCCCACAGGCGACGGGCTCGCCGTCCACGTAGGCGATGTGGATGCTCACCTCGTCCGGATTCTCCTTCAACTTCAGGGCCAGTGCGCGCCGCTCCTCCTCCACGTTTCGCCTGCCAATCTCGCGGGATACCTCGGCGTAGTCGGCCAGGTCGCGCTCGTCCCGGACGATCCTGATCTCGTGCCCGCCGCCGTCACCGAAGGCGGCCAGCGATGCCTCGTCCAGCGGCAGGACCAGCACCTCCTCCTCGTCGCCGGCCTCGAACCCGGCGGCGACGAGCCGCTCGGGCAGGTCGACGGGCGTGTCGTGGCCGTAGTACTTCCACTCCAGGCTGTAGCCGCCGGAGCCGGCGGCGTCCCGCTCCCGACGGATCAGGTCGTCGATCTCCTCCGGCGGGCAGCTGGCGAACACGATCCGGCACTCTGATCCGTCCGCTGAGCGGTCCACGACCACGTCACCACCGGCAGACGGCGTGCCCAGCACCCGGCGCTCGGCATTCAGGCCCGCCAGGATGTCGGCTCCCACAGATTGGCTCATGTCGCTGTTCCCTCCAGCTTCAGGATATCGTCGATGTCGCAAGGTGGTGCGTTCGTGGAGCAATAAACCGGAACAAGGCGTCACCGTATGCCTCTTAGTACGCCTTATCGGTCCCGGGCGCATCGTGCAGGAGGGATTCGACTAGTTCCTCATCGGATAACCTGGGCATCTGATGATCCCCTTAGGCACTGCCGATTTTCCATAGAGCCATACGCTTCCGAGGTAACTTCGAGCAATGGTACTGAACATTCAACACTAACTATTTCGCCTAGTCGGTAGGTTATTCCTCCCTTCCTCAAACCCTCGCATGAACAGAAGCCCCGAGGCCAGATCCGCCTCGGGGCTCCAGGACAAGTGGGGTTCCATGCTGTGGTGACAGCTTCTATTCGCCGGCGATAGAAACTATTGTGCGTCCACAGTGGTTCCTTCTCTATCTCTACTGCTACTCGACAGTCACTGACTTTGCGAGGTTCCGGGGCTTGTCGACATCGGCACCCCGGGCAATGGCGGCGTAGTAGGCCAGCATCTGCAGGGGGAGCACGCTCAGCACCGGGGTCAGGTACATGTGAGTCCGGGGCAGGTAGAAGACCTGGTCGCAGTGCTTGGCGGTATCAGTATCCCCATCCAAGGCTACGCCGAGGACCGACGCCTCGCGAGCCCGGACCTCCTGGATGTTCGAGATCGTCTTCTCAGCAAGAGCGGGTTGCGTGTTCAGGGCGATCACCGGCACGCCACGGGTAATCAGGGCCAGGGTGCCATGCTTCAGCTCGCCTGCCGCATACGCCTCAGCGTGGATATAGCTGATCTCCTTTAGCTTCAGTTGCCCCTCCAGCGCGACGGCGTAGTCCAGGTTCCGGCCGATGAAGAAGACATCCTCGCTGTGGGCCAGCTTCTGAGCGGCCTCCCGCACGGCCTCCTCCTGATGCTCCAGGACAGCGGCAGCCTGGGTCGACAGGTCCCGCATACCACTTATCAGGGCCGATGCCTCCGCCTGATCCAGGTTGCCATTCTGCTGACCCAGCCAGATCGCCAGCAGCGTCATGGCCACCAACTGCGTGGTGTAGGCCTTGGTCGACGCCACCGCAATCTCGGGGCCGGCCCACGTGTATACCACCCAGTCAGCGGCCCGAGAGATGGAGGACCCGACCACATTCGTCACCGCCAGGACCTTGGCTCCCCGCCGCTTCGCCTCATGGATGGCAGCCAGAGTATCGGCTGTTTCACCTGACTGCGAGACCGCGATGAAGAGGGTCTGCTCGTCGACCATTGGGTCGCGGTAGCGGTACTCGGAGGCGACGTCCCACTCCACAGAGATGCGCGCAAGCTTCTCGATCAGGTACTTCCCGACCAGGCCCGCGTGCGATGCAGTGCCGCAGGCAACCACCGCAATCTTGCGGAGCGCCCTTACCTGCTCGCTGGTCATGCCAACCTCGTTCAGGATCACATGGGAGTCGTCCTCCGCGATCCGGCCCGAGAGCGTGTCGCGGATCGCCTTCGGCTGCTCATGGATCTCCTTGATCATGAAGTGGGCATACCCACCGCGCTCGGCCTGGCCAGGGTCCCAGTTGACCTCCAGGATCTTCGGCTCGACCGGCTCGCCATCGATCGTGGTAATGGTTACCCCGTCACGGGTCAGGACGGCCAGCCAGCCCTCCTCCATGACGATCACCCGGCGGGTGTGCTTCAGAATGGCCGGAATATCGGAGGCGAGGAAATTCTCGCCCTCACCCAGGCCAATGATCATGGGCGAGGCCTCTTTCACGGCGACGATCTTATCGGGTTCCTGCTGGCAGATCACGCCAAGGGCATAGGCCCCGCGCAGCATCTTGGCGACCTTTCGGACGGCCTCTACAATATCCCCGTCGTAGTAAGACTCGATCAGGTGCGGTACGACCTCGGTGTCGGTCTCCGACCGGAAGACGTGACCATGCTGCTGAAGGACCTCCTTTAGCTGGAGGTAGTTCTCAATGATCCCGTTGTGGATCACCACAAACCGACCTTCTTCGTCGGTGTGCGGATGAGAGTTCTCGTCAGACGGGCGGCCATGGGTAGCCCACCGGGTGTGGCCAATGCCAATGTGACCCTGCGTGGCGTTTGGATCGACCTTCCCCTCCAGATTGGCCAAACGGCCAACGGTCTTCTCCACCTGAGCAGCCCTTCCCTGAATGACGGCGATGCCGGCGGAGTCGTAGCCGCGGTACTCCAACTTCTTGAGCCCTTCAATCAGAATCGGTAGCGCCTGCTTGTTCCCGATATACCCAACAATGCCGCACATGGGCAGAGTTCCTCCTTGACGTATGGCGTGTGCATAGCAGAAAAGCCGTATCCAATCAGGCCCGTCAGGCAACGCCTGGCAGGCTTCTGTTGGACACGGCTAATTAGGGGAGCCGATCTGGCTCCCGGTTATTACCTGGTCAAACCGATGCCCGGGGACGATTGAGCTGTCCCTGAGCCTCACCAAACCCCTTTGTCCCCGGAATCGCTTCCGGTCTTTGTAGGGCTGTTAACGGTCGTGAGCAACCGGGGGTCACCCGCCGAAGGTTCCGAGATCCCCCACCTCGTCAACTTGCAGCGCTGGATCGTCTGCCGCAAGTTCTGGCGCTTTGTTTTCGTCTACCGTGTCCTATGAAGTTGTCCGGTTCTGCTGGATCCCGTTCCGTGTGGTCACTCTGGCTCTAGTCGATAATCCCCCCTTTCACGTTCCCAACCCACTATACGCAATTCCTCCGGTAGACGTCAAGGTACAGGTCATGGCTCCCGTTGATGCGAGTATGCGCATAGCCCGCGAATCCCTTGCGTCCCCTCCTGATGGGAATCTCCACCAGGACCAGTGGCAGCGTCATCTCCTATAACGGGCCTCCGCCAAAAATGGTTACGGCAATGGTCTACACGGCAACCCGATTCTTGATCCGATTGACGCTCCCGGTGGGCAGTGCTAGGGTTTTCCTCAGTAGGCAGGCCTATGGAGATGGACTGGGGGGCATCGGACATATGTGGAAGTGGCTTGCGTTGTTGACGACTCTGCTCCTGGCGATCAGCCTATTCACGGGCTGCAGCGCTTCCAGGGCGCCGGCCAAGACACCGGACGGTAAGATCATCATAAAGATCGGCGCCTTTATGGTTCCTCACTCCGAAATTCTGGAAGGTCTCAAGCCGCTTGCAGAGCAGGAGGGGCTTTCGCTGGAGATCGTCGAGTTCACAGACCCAATGGAGGCCAATCAAGCCCTGGCAAATCGGGAACTCGATGTGAGCTACGTGCAGAGTGCCGTTGAACTGAAGCGCGTTGCCGCGGAGCACAAACTCTCCTTTGTCAGCCTTGGCGCTGTCCACATGGAGCCGCTGCTCCTCGTATCGACCCGTGCCATGGCGGTGAATGAGATTGGCCCGGGCGCCAGGATCGCGATTCCCAACGACGCCGACCGGGCAGGACGGGCCCTCCGGCTCCTGAGCGAGCAGGGATTGCTCGCCTTGAAGGCCGAGAAGGGCACAGTCCCTACCATGGCTGACATTACGGAGAATCATCTCAACCTGCAACTCGTCCCCAAAAATGAGACAGATATTACCGATGCTGTCCTGGATCATGACGCCGTGATCATGTCCGGTGTTCAGTTGATCTTCGCTAAGGAAGCTCTGAAGATCGGCATTAAGAACCTGGCGCCCGAACAGGTCGATGGCAGCGAATTCGCTGCCGTCGTGGTCGTGCGCAAAGGCGAGGAGAACCGGCCGGAGATCCAGACGCTCATGAAGGTTCTTCAATCTGACCAGACACGTCTCTTCATAAAGGGCAAGTACAAGGGCATGGTGGGTCCCGCTTTCTAGCGTGCGCGACTCAATGGGACAGGGGCGTCGGAGTAGTCCGGCGCCCCTGCTCTACTTAGTTTCCGTTGTACTTGATCACCGGTTCGACCGTGAAGCCGGTTCGGGCGTCAATCTCCGCGCGAGAGAGCGGTTTGCTCCACTCGCGTCCATCCAGCATTGCTGGCTTACCGTTAACCCATAGCTGCACCGACTCCACATCGGGAATCTCCGTTAAGGAGTAGACAAGGGAGGCCATGAACTCATTGACTGCTGCCGACCCTTTAATGTTCGCTACCTCGGCGGTCAGATCAACCGTGGCTACGCCGGTTTCCCTGTCGAAGTCGACCCCGCCCTTCCCAATCGCCGTACCGGCTGGCACGCTGTTATACAGCTTCAGGTCCTGGGGCGGATTGAGTAGGTGCTCTACTGTGACCCGGAGGCGACTCACGGTCCGCTCGATCTTCACCTCGACCGGTTGGAGGCTCATACCGTTCTTCAGCCCGTCGCTAAAGTAGAGCGTGGCCTTCATTGTCTCGGCAGCCCCGCCAGACAGGTCAATCTTGGCCCTGCCAGCCTGGACCGCAGGGTCAGCCACGGTCGTGTTCTCACCCGCAGGGTTGGTTGTCTCCGTGGGCGGTGTGTTCGGGGGCGTCTCCGCAGGCTTAGTTTCGGGCTTATCCGGGGTCGTTCCCGTGGATCCCGTCGTTCCCGTTGATCCTGTGGCGGGCGGCGTGCTGCTGCCTGGGTCTGCCTTTTCCGTCTCCCCGGCAGGTTCCTTCGCTGTCGGAGCGTCACGCGTGACCCAGACGCCCACACCGAGCACGATGGCCAGACCGATCAGGACTGGCGCGACTGGATTGGCCAGGAGCGCCCTCCACGACAGACCGCCGCCCCCGCCGCGCCGTGAGCGGGACGAGCGGGATGAGCTACGCTTCACCCGCGCATGGGATCCTACCTTCTTGTTGGAGTTCTGTGCCTTGCTGCTACCTGAGCTCAGCGAGAATCACCTCCCGGACCTGGTGCGCCAGATCCCGAATCATCTCCAGGCTAGGCCCTTCCAGCATGACTCGGATCAGCGGCTCGGTACCCGACGCCCGGACCAGTACCCGCCCCCGGTCACCCAGGGACGCCTCGGCCTGCCGGATGGCGGCGGTGATCGTCGGGTTCGTCTCCCAGCCATCCTTCTTGGGCACCCGGACATTCTCCAGCCACTGGGGCAGGCGCTGCATCTGGCCAGCCAGCTCGGAGAGCGGGCGACTCCCCCGAGCCAGAATGGAGAGTAGCTGAACGGCGGTCAGGATTCCATCGCCAGTGGTGGAGTATTCACCGAAGATCACATGACCCGACTGCTCACCGCCCAGGGTGTAGCCACCCTTCTGCATCTCCTCCAGCACGTACCGGTCGCCCACCTTGGCTCTCAGCGTACGAATGCCGTGCTCCTTGAGGAGGATCTCCAGACCCATGTTTGACATGACCGTGGCGACCAGCGTATCCTTCGCCAGTTCGTTCCTCTTCAAGGCGTCCAGCGCGCAGATGGCCATGATCTGGTCACCATCGACCAGCTCACCCCGCTCATTGACGGCAATGCACCGGTCGGCGTCGCCATCGTGAGCGATGCCGACGTTTGCATGGTGCACCACTACCATGCGCTGAAGCTCCTCGGGGTGAGTGGACCCACATCGATCGTTAATGTTGAGGCCATCTGGCGATGTGTTCAATGCGATTACCTCGGCGCCCATACGACGGAGGATCCCAGGGGCGAGTTCATAGGCTGCACCATGCCCACAGTCCACTACGACCTTAAGGCCCCTCAACGAGGTGCCGGTCGAGACCACGTGTTCAATATAGGCTTCAATTTCCGCCTCGCTGGTCCGGATCGTGCCCAGAGCAGCTCCGGTGGGACGGGGCATGTGGTCCGCGGTCGAACGAACCAGGGCCTCCAGCCGGTCCTCCGCCTCGTCGGGCAGCTTGAAACCCTCGGCTGAGAAGAACTTGATCCCGTTGTCAGGAGCGGGGTTGTGTGAAGCGGAGATCATGACCCCGAAGTCGGCCTTGACATGGGTCGTGACGAAAGCCACGGCAGGAGTGGTAACGACCCCAAGGTCCACCACATCACCGCCAGCCGAACAGATTCCGGCCGCCAGTGCCGCTGCAAGCATAGGGCCAGACTGTCGTGTGTCGCGGCCAATGACCGCCAACACCCGCTTCTGCAAGCCATTCTGCGCAACGGTGACAGCCGCTCGCCCAAGCGCGAAGGCCAGTTCGGGCGAGAGAGCCTCGCTGTTGGCAACGCCACGGACACCATCGGTACCAAACAATCTGGGCATGTAAACGTGAGCCCCTTTCCTAACGCTTGGTGATAATCACGTCGACTACGGCGGGATCTACCGCCACTTCGGTGACGCCCGCTGGGTTCGGGACCTTGACCGGCACCCGGTGCCGTCCCTCTCCCAAACCATCCAGATCCACGTAGACACTAATGGCACCGGCATCGATCTGGGACATGAGGGTATACGGCCCTCGGAGCCGGACCTGGACAGCCGGCACTGGCAGATCGACATCTGTCTCCAATGGCTGATTGCGCAACGCCAGGGGCAGTGCGCCGAAGACCTTCTCCATCTCAGTTTCCGCTATGCTGACCCGGACATTAACCGATGTAGCTGAGAGGCTCATTCCCTGTGGCACAATCAACCTGGCTGTGGTAGAGAAACTCTTGCTCTGCCCGGTCAGATCAATCGCCTCAGTCAAGACGACCGAGAGATCGGGGAGCCGCCCCTCAGGTCCGGCCAGCCGGGCCGTTATGGTATCGGGCTCAACGACCAACCCCACCAGTTCAAAACCGGGCGGGAGCGCCCCCATTGTTGGGGCCTGAACCCTCACCGCCTTGCCCGGAGGGAGTTCCTCCCAGGTCAGCAGCACATTGGCGTAGAGTTGCTCCAGCTTCTCCACCGTCTTGTCAGTAGCGTCTACCATACGAATCGGCCTGCTGATCTCCACCGTGGGCTCCAGCACGCCATTCTTCAGTGGAGGCTGCAGGTCAAGCGCCTCCAAGGTGACCAGGCCGCGCCGGACGTACTTGAGGAAATCGTCTCGTCCACGCAGGTCGACCATTCGCTCCTCCACCCCTGCCGTGTAGTAGAACTCCCGCTCACCGTAGCGGACGATTCCGCTCTCCGGCGAAAGGAAGACTGGCACCGACATGGTCCGGTTCTCCACCAGTGTGACCGATACCGTCGGGGGGGTAACGCGATACTTCACCTGATCCCGAATCCGCTCTGGGCCCTCGACCTGCACATCCACGTCTACTGTCCTGCCCGGCTCGGTGACTCGCCGATAGTCTGCCCACGCCCGGATATCCGACGCAGTCAGACTGTCGATCAGCAGACTGGGTCCGGTCACTTGAACCACAACCGTCGTCTCGTTGTCCTGCCGGCCTTCGAACATGTCGTAGGTCGGATGCTGTATTACCGCAAGAGAGACATCGAATTCCGCCGTGGTCTCTGCGTTATAGTCTTGCATAACCATGGTCCATAGTAGGACCGCCAGCGCCACCGCCAGCACCTTCATCCAGAAATCCCGCCGGAAGAGCCCACGAAATTGCTGCATCATGAGGCGCTCCCCCAATTCCAGAAGCCGCGCCCACCGGCGTTCTTCTTCACATCGAGCAGGTTGGTCAGCATCTCCCGCAGCGTCTTGTCATCCAGGTGCCTCGTGAGCTTACCACCCACGGCTACCGAGATCGTTCCCGTCTCCTCGGAGACAATTACTGTCACAGCGTCGGATTGCTCGGTAACACCAATCCCAGCCCGATGTCGGGTGCCCAGGTCGTGGGCCAGGACCGAGGCCTCCGCGAGGGGTAGCCAACAGGCCGCCGCCGAGACGCGGGTCGATCGAATAATCGCTGCACCATCGTGCAAGGGCGTCTTTTCTACGAAGACATTGGTCAGCAGTTCCCAGGTGACCAGCGCATCGAGCTTGATCCCTGAGTCGATATACTCACCCAGGCCTGTCTCACGCTCAATGACAATCAGGGCGCCCGTCTTCGTGCGCCCGAGAATCTCGGTAGCCCGGACCACCTGATCAATCAGCCGTGTCGTGTCCTCCTCGCGGACATCCTCATTCCGGCGGTTGGTCGGCAAGAGACGGCCCCGCCCGAGGTGTTCCAAAGCTCGGCGTAACTCAGGCTGAAAGATGATGGGGATTGCCACCGAGGCTGCGATGAATGCGTTCTCCAAGATGAACATAATAGTATAAAACCGAAGGATACGGGCTGCCAGGTAAGCAACGACCAGCGTGAAGACACCGTTGATCAGCGGAACCGCCCTGGTGCCACGAATCAGTGAGAAGAGCTTATAGAGAATATAGGCGACCAGGGTGATATCTAGAATGGTACGAACGTAGTCCCATAGAGTGCGAAGTCCAATGCTTGCCAGATTAACGGTGGTCACCTCCCGCGGGAAATGGTGCGTGAACGCCCCGGTCCGCGAAACTTACCTCTTCCTTATGATACCATGCAGAAGCGCTTCTCACTATAGACGGACCGCACCAGGGAAAAGTTCGGCGGCGCCCGCCATAAAGGTGTGCGCCGCCATAACTTTTCCTAGTTGGATTCCTCTTCGCTCGCCGACGTATAGTAGGCCAGACTCTGGAGTTCAATCGTTAGGTCGATATTCTGCACAAACAGCTCGTCTAGCTTAATTTTGGCCGGGGCGAAGTTCAAGATCGCCTCGACGCCCCCCTGCTGGAGCTTCTCTGCTGTGGCCTGGGCCTCGGAGGCTGGCACAGTGATGATGCCAATCTTGATGCCCTGCTCCCGTAGCGTCGGGATCATTTCATCCATAGGCTGAATCGGTACACCGTAAATCTCCGTTCCGACCTTTTCAGGGGAGACATCAAAAATTGCAGTAATCCTGACATCCTTGTGGCGGGAGATTGAATACCTGGCCAAAGCGTACCCCAGGTGACCCGCACCGACGAGGGCAGCCTTCACCCCCTGGTGGAGCCCCAGAATGCGGGAGATCCGCCGGCTCAACATGGCGGTATCATACCCAACACCCCGAGTGCCAAAAGCGCCGAAGTAGGCAAGATCCTTACGAATCTGCTCAGGCGAGAACCCGGTTCGTTCCGCCAGCTCCGCCGACGAAATGATCGGGATATCCCCAGCCGCCATCTCCTCGAGGACCCTCAGATACACGGGCAGCCGCTTGATCGCTGCATCGGGGATCTTGGTCTTGCGCATGACAATGCCCTCCTGAAGGCGTGGGGAAGCACCCCACTAGAACTGCCGGTTAATCACGAAGTCAGCCAGGGTTTGGAGCGCAGCCCGAGTGGCCAAGTTGGGGACCTGACTGAGCGATTCCACCGCCTTAGCGAGGTGCTCGTCGGCCTTCTGCCTGGCGTAGACAAAGGAACCGGCTGCTTCGAGGATTTCCTTCACTCGCTCTACGTCAGTATCAGAGATATTCTGCGTAGCGATCATGTCCCGGAGTTCACTGCTATGTGGGGAGTGCTTGAGGGCATGGATCACAGGCATCGTCAGAATACCGGTCTTGAGATCACCACAGACAGGCTTGCCAACTTGAGCAGCGCTGCCATGGAAGTCGAGCAGGTCGTCGGCAATCTGGAAGGAGAGCCCGACGCCCATGCCATAGTCGTAAAGGGCCCGGATCTCCGCTTCGCTGGCTCCTGCTGCAATACCACCCAACCGGCAGCACTCAGCAATCAGATAACCAGTCTTCTGGGCGATTCGCTCGTAGTACTCGTCTTCGGTCTGATCGACATGGAAGTACGATGCGATCTGCGCCAGCTCACCGCGACTCATCTCGTATACCGTATCGGCCATGACCTTGACCACTCGGGTGTTCCCCGTAACGGCCAGAATCGAGAAGCTCTTGGCAAATAGATAGTCACCCGTGAGGACCGACACCTGATTTGACCACTTCGCGTTTACGGTGGGTCGGCCACGGCGGAGGGTGGCATGATCGACCACGTCATCGTGGACGAGGGTGGCCATGTGAATCAGTTCTACGGCCACGGCCACCGGAATGACCTGCTGCAGGTCCACCCCGGGGAACTTGCTGGCTAGAATCACGAGTGCCGGACGAATCCGCTTGCCACCTGCGCGCAGCAGATGGGTGGAGACCTCGCTCAGCATGCTGTCACGCGTCACCAGCGCCTCTTCAATAGCGGCTTCCACCTGCCGCAGATCCTCGGCTATAGAGGAGAACACGTCCAGCGTCTTCAGACCGGCGAGCGGTTGCGAACTCACCTGATCACCTGCTTTAGTTTGAAGGTAAAGTCCCGGCATAGACCGGGAGCGTCAGTCCCACCTGATGAAAATGGCATGTGACGCCATTCCTATTGTACCATGAAAGAAAGGCTTGGCAAGCCGAAAAGGCGTACCGCCGTATGGCTCGAGTCAATGCCATTTCGTGGCCCAACAGGGCTTTACCCTGGTGTTCTCGAAGTACTGGCTGTGGAACGACTCAAAGGAGGGTGACCATGCAGAAGCTTCTCGCTGACAGCGCTCGCACCTGGGCCCAAGATCTCACCGAATGGCGCCGGCATCTTCACGCGCATCCTGAACTCAGCTTCCAGGAATTCGAGACCACCGAGTACATTGCCCGGTTCATGGACGAATGGGGGATTCCATACACCCGCCCGACCCCGACCGGCCTGGTCGGCGTGATCGAAGGGAGCCGCCCCGGCAAGACGATTGCGGTTCGGGCCGATATTGACGCTCTGCCCATTCCAGAGGAGACCGGTCTCCCCTTTGCCTCGACCCGTCCGGGCGTTATGCATGCCTGTGGGCACGACGGTCACACCTCCATTCTGCTGGGGCTGAGCCGCTTCTTCAGCCAGAACCGCGACTTCGCCGGCCGGATTAAGCTGCTGTTCCAGCCGGCCGAGGAGTTGCCGCCCGGTGGTGCCAAGGCCTTCGTGAAGGCGGGCGTGCTTGACGGCGTCGATGCCTGCGTCGGGCTGCATCTGCTGAGCGACACGCCCACCGGGGTAGCTACGATATCTGAAGGTCCCGTCATGGCCAACTCCGACGGCTTCACCGCCAAGATCTACGGCCGGGGCGGCCACGGTGCTTCCCCGCACAAGACGATCGATGCGGTCATGGTCGCGGCCAACGCAGTCGTCAACCTCCAATCGATCGTAGCCCGCAAGGTCGATCCGGCCCGACCTGCCGTGGTGACTGTCGGCTCCTTCCACGCCGGTACCACCTTCAACATCATCGCCGACACGGCTGAGATCCGGGGGACTGTCCGCTCCTTCCACGCGGATGTCCGGCAGCAACTGCACGACGAGATCATGCGGACGCTCGAGTCCACCTGCGCCATGTACGGCGCCCGGGTGGAGGTCAGCTACAACTGGGGCTATCCGGCCGTCCTCAACAACAAGGAGATCGCTGACGTGTTGCGGGTATCGGCCCGGGAGACCTTGGGAGACGACCGGGTTGGCGCGCAGATCCCAACCATGGGTGGCGAGGATTTCGCCTACTACACCGAAAGGGTGCCCGCCGCCTTCATGTGGGTGGGATGCCGCAACGAAGCGATTGGGGCCAACCAGGAGCACCATCATCCTCGCTTCACAATCGATGAGGCCTCCCTGCCGCTTGGCATGGAGATCCTGGGCCGGGCAACCCTGAAACTGCTGGGCTAAGGAGGTCACGAACACCGCAGGAGGTGAGCGAGTGGGCGTAGCGTCCATCTACGAGCATATTCGCAGCCACCTGCCGGCAGAGGGACCGGGCCTGCTGCCAGGAGGCGAGGCCCTGCCCGATGTCGGGTTCATTCCCGGCGGCGAACGTCTGGCGCCGGGGGCGGCTGACAGCATGGCGAACCAGCCGATCTTCCTGCAGCCCAAGACCGAAGAGATCGACTCGGTCCTTGCGGCGTTGATCGATCTCTCCCGCAAGCCCACACTCCGCAGCCGACGACAGGTCGAGGCGGTGGTTCGGCACCGGCGCTGTATCCACATGATCGATGCCCTGGTAGAGGCGGTCCAGCGCGACGACCGAATCCACCCCGCCACGCTCTACACCGAGCTAAGGTCCCTGATCGTCACCACCCACTGGCGAGAGGTCGCCAAGCTCTGCATCGCGCTGCTGGGTCTCTACCGGCAGCCGGCCGATGAGGCGCTGCTGACCATCTTTGGGCGCCACGAGGAGTTCACGCTCTACGTGACGGTGGCCCTTGGCTCCATTCTTCCGGACCCGGTACCTGCCTGGCTGGACCTGGCCAAACAGCTTGACGGATGGGGGAAGATCCATCTGGTGGGGCGGCTCGTCAAGCACGCGGACCGACCCGACGTGCGAGGCTGGCTTCTGCGTCATGGCTGCGCCACCCGGGTAGATGACAACCTAGTCGCCCTACCAATCGCGACCCAGTGTCGGCTCCATGAGGCGCTGTCTGTACCCAATCCTGACCCTGCGTTGCTCGAAGGGGCCAGGCGGATCCTGAATGGGTTGATGGAGCCCGGTCCAGCCCCCGGGCTCGATGCGTACGAGTTCGGACCAGAGGCCTGCCTTCACTGGGTCCGTAGAATGGATGGCCGGACCTCCCGCCTGCCGCAGTTCCTGACGCTATCCAACCTCCTTCAGTTGATGGAGGAGCCCGAACATTTCTGGCCTACGGCGGTCGCCAGCGAGGTCCGGGAACGTGTGCGACGTATGATCCGGGACGAACGGTGGCCGGCGCTCGCTCTTGCACAGGTCTCCGACCCCGACCCGACCACTGCCTGGATCGCCCGAGAGGCCGCCCGCCGCCTGGAACTCCCGGTTTTCGACCTGTTGATCCCGCAGTTGGAGGCGGAGCCCGACAACGTTGCCCTCTGGGCCTACCTGGCGACCGGCGCCGGTCGCGGCGAGCTGGAGCGCCTCCTGGCCCTGCCCCTGCCTCCCGGTGGTGACGTACTCTCGGTTCTCCTGCGGACCCTGCGCAGGTTCCCGGGCATGGGCGCAACTGTCATTCAGCGGGGGCTTGCCGATGATCAGGCTGCATGTCGCCTCCTGGCGCTTGATGTTCTCGGACGTTGGCCTGTCTACTGTGTCCTGCCGGAACTGGCTCTTCGCGTCATGGATCTGACGCGGGACGACCCGTTGGGAGTGGTCCGCAAGGCTGCGCGAAGCGTCTTGCAGGGCTGGAAGATGCCTGGCGGAATTGAGTCATAGGAAACCCCCCTCCCGACCGTCCGGGAGGGGGGTCGCCGCTAGTAGATAGAGTTTAGTCACCAAGCGTCGTGCTAGTCGACCGGATCGGAGGCAGGATTCCACCGTTTTCGGCCAGAGCCGAATCCGCCATGACCCCAAGCGCCAGAACCAGGAGAAACATAACAAGCATCTTCCGCATAGACCAGGCCTCCCCGCACTAAGTCACGCGTCCACCTACAAGGGCCGGTTGGGGAGACGGTTCCCCATCTGTACCCGTCAGCGTGAGCTGAGAACGGACCGCTCGGAATAACTCTGCGGCGTCGTGGAGTACCCGGTTCTCCTTGCCGGCCTGCGCCGCATGGTGTAGCGCCTGCTCAGCCATGGCAAGGGCCACGTCGAACCGATGATTCCGCAGTGCCTGGTGTCCAGCGATCCAACAAGCGTGGCTCCGCACGTCTGACGGAACCTGCCCTTCTGCTCTGACAATCGCTCCGCATAGATCCATAGCCTGGCTATACTGCCCCATGATTGCCCATAAATAGGATCGACCCAACCGCTGCCGCCACCTGGCCTCCTCGCCGGTGCACAGTTTGTCCGACTCATCGAGTGCACCACGGGCTTCTGCCACATCTCCCTGCATGCAGGCTACCCAGGCCAGGTTCTGCAGGGCCCGACGAAGCGGCTCCCGGAGCCCCTCCCGGCGGAAGAGTTCGATCGCCTGCCGGTATGCGCCCCGGGACTCCTCATGGCGCCCTGCCTGCCGGTAGGTCAGGCCGAGATTGTAGAGCGCAGCCCCCTGCCAGAGGGCCCCCAGGTCTGCGTACTCGCCCATCTCCTCCAGGAATGACTGAAGATGAGCCACCGCTTCGTCTACCTCGCCAATCCGGCGCTCCACTTCTCCCAGTGACAGGCGAATCTGCCCCAGCAACGGACCGCTGGGAACGGCTGCCATAGCCCTGAGAAAGACCGACTTTGCCTCGAACAGGTCGTTTCGTTGCATTGCCACACGCCCGCCGATGTAATGGACCTCGGCGTCGACTTCCCTGGCGGCATGTAGTTGCTTGTACGCCTCCCAGGCGTCTCCCAGGCGGCCCTGCTCGAAGGCGGTGCGCAGGGACTCCACTGCAGCCATGCCACCACCCCGCCAGTTTTGGTTTCTGTTCCCATTTTATCCAATAGATTAGCAGATTGCAAGGGGAACGGCGAACAAATCGTAAAAAACTGTCTCTTGTTGGGACCCCTAATGAAATGGGCGGCCGTGCTGAGCACAGCCGCCTACTCCGTACTCCCTGCCAGGGCAAGAAGTTGTCGCATCCTGTGGGCCGCCCCGGACTTGCCGACCGGCGGGTGACACATTTCCCCCAGCTCCTTCAGACTGGCGTCGGGATGGTTGAGCCGCAGCACCGCCAACTCGCGCAGAGGCTCGGTCAGCCTGGCCAGCCCCCCCGACGCCCGCAGGCGCTCCAGCATCTCCACCTGGTGTGCGGAAGCCTCGGCTGTCTTGGTCAGATTCGCTGTCTCCGCGTTTACCTGCCGGTTCACGCGGTTCTTCATCTCCTTCAGCGCCCGCACATCCTCATAGTGTAGAAGCGACTGGTGCGCCCCGACCACGTTGAGGAAGCGTGCGATCTGCTCTGCCTCCTTCACGTAGAGCATCAGGAGTTCCTTGCGATAGGCCATGCGAATGGAGATACCGTAGCTGAATAGCATCTGCCCGAGTGCATCCGCCGCCTCTGTCGCGGTGGTCACCATCTCCAGGTGATGCTGCCGCTCTGGTGGAGAGACCCAGCCGGTCCCAAGGAATGTGCCCCGCAGGTAGGCTCGCCGGCAGTGGTCGTTGCCCAGCTCCGGCACGTCCACCCATTCGGTGAGGCTCCCTTCTTCGTCCACCAAGCCACAGACCTTCAGCATCTCCTGGAGCCGTTCTTGATGCGGCAGGTAGATACGGTAGACCAGGTTCTTTCGCAGCTTCTGCCGCCGCATGACCATGACCCGGTAGTCCAGGCTGAAGTTGGTCCGGATTAGCCGAATCAACTTGCGAGCGGTCGGGCTGGAATCGGTGGAGAGGCTAAGCGCAAGCCGCCCCCCACCCTGAAGCTCAACCCGTCCGAGGGCCCGGAGCAGTCCGGCCAACTCCATGCGCTGGCAGCAGTCCAGTTCGGTCTGCAGGTGGGCCAGTTCCGCCTTGACCTGGGCAGAGAAGGAGAGGTCATCGGCCAAGCGCTATCCCTCCTTCTCGGGGCCTTCCCCGGGCTGACCGTAGCCGGTCTGCGTGACCCGAAAGATCCGCCGGCGCTCCTCTTCGGGCAGGATGACGGGCTCGCCCATCTGGCGGGCCAGGTGGTAGATCATGGCCGCCTCCTCGAGCCCAACAGCTACATCGTAGGCAGCTTTGAGGGAGTGGCCCACGGCCATGACGCCGTGGTTCTGGAAGAGTACAGCGACATCATCGGCACCGAGTGTGTCGAGGGCGGTGACGGCGAACTCCTCGGTTCCGCTCTTAGCATAGGGTGCGCACCGGATTGTGCCCCCGACGAGGCCGGCCAGCTCGGTGGAGATGACGGGCATCTCCTGGCCGAGGCAGGCGAAGGCGGAGGCGTAGATCGAGTGGGTGTGGACAATACCGTTTACGTCGGGCCGGCGCTGGTAGGTGAGCCGGTGGAGCGGCGCTTCGGTGGATGGGCGGCGGCGGCCATCCACCAGGTTACCTTCGAGATCGAGAATGCAGATGTCGTCGGGCTCCAACGACTCGTACTCCATGCCACTCGGGGTGATCGCGAACTGGTCGAGGCCAGGCACCCGGCAGGAGACATTTCCGGAGGTCAGCCGGACCAGGCCATCCCGCTTCATACGCCGGGCGACCTCCAGGACCGTGCGGCGCACGGCGGAGTAGCCAACGGACTCATGGGACTGCCCGCGCGGCTCCAGGGTGACACTCTCACCATCTATATGGGCCATGCGCCCGGCCCAGTCCGGGCTCGCGGCGGCGACGCCCCAGACGAGAGGGGTATCGCCCTGCACGCCGGGATCGCCCGAGGCAACAATGGCCGGATGTGTCCGGTCAAGAAGTTCCAGTGGCGAGAGTTCGGTGGCAGCAAGGATCGTACCGGGAGGAATCGACTGGGGCATGAGCCGGCGCGCCAGCCAGCGGGCGGCTACCGGGAAGGTGACCGCTCGCTCCGCCAGGTCTTCGCTCCGGCTCATCACCTGGGCCACCAGGCTAGCCCCCTCCACCAGGGCAGTGGAAGCAGGCAGGCCGTGGACATCGATCAGCATGGTGACTCTACCGGAAAAGGCGGGGTCTTGCAGCGCCTCGCGATAAGTCTGAAGCGCTACCTTGCCACCCAGGGTGGGCTGCTGCTCCGTAAGGCGTTCCAAGTCGGCCAGGGCCGTGGCCATGGCTGCGCGCAGCCGGCTGATCTCCGCGGCCCGATCAGACACGGGCCCCCGGTCGTGCACAGGGGCTGTCTCCACCCAGAGAATCCGACCGCTGGCCTGCCCCGACCAGCAGCCACTCCCTTGATAGGTCTCCATCTAGCTGTTCCCTCCTGGCTTGGACCGCTCCACGATCCGCTGGCGGAGCAGGAAGAACTCCCAGGGGGTCCGCTCCAAATAGACCCGCCGGGCCAGAAAGAGTTCGCCAATAATGCGGGCCAGTTTGTCCGGATCGTGGCGCACGTAGGCTGTGTTGGTGTCCAACAGGTCGCGCTGGACCAGGTCAATCCCAAGCTTGGCGGCCTGCGGATCAATGACGACTGGCTCCGCCCCTTGCTCAGCATACCGCGACTTCAGTTCCGCAGAGATCGGGGCGTTGTTTACGAGACAGATATCGACGATCCCATAGCCGGCGTGGTCAATCAGGGCCTTCATATGATGCGAAGCCGTGTAGCTATCGGTCTCGCCTGGTTCAGTCATGACATTGCAGACATAGACCTTTAGCGCCCGAGAGCGACGGATCGCCTCCGCCACACCGGGGACGAGGAGGTTCGGAATGATTGACGTGTACAGACTGCCAGGACCGAGAACGATCACATCTGCCTCTTCGATCGCCTGCAACGCCTCCTGCAGGGGGCGAATGGCCGCCGGTTCAGCCTCCGGGACGACCCGCTCCAGAAAGACTCGCCGGATCGGGCTCTTCGCCTTTCCGATCACCGACTCGCCGGAGACAATGCGCCCATCTTCCAGTTGGGCGCGCAGGATCACCTGGTCCAGGGTGGATGGCATGACCCGTCCCCGAATGGCAAGGACCTGGCTGGATGCTCGCACCGCCTGGTAAAAGTCGCCGGTCGACTCGGTCATAGCGAGGATGAACAGGTTGCCGAAGGGATGCCCGGCCAGCCCCTCCCCCTGGCTGAACCGGTACTGGAAGAGCTTCTCCATGAGCGGCTCCGTGTCGGCCAGGGCCACCAGGCAGTTGCGGATATCGCCGGGGGGCAGAATGCCGAACTCCGAGCGGAGCCGGCCCGATGAGCCGCCGTCATCGGCCACGGTAACGACCGCAGCAATGTTCGAGGTGTAGTGCTTCATACCGCGCAGCAGTGTGGGAATGCCGGTACCACCCCCGATCGCCGCCACCTTGGGACCGCGCAGCAGGAGGCGCCGCTGGTAGAAGGTCTCCGCCACCCCACCGGAGGGGACCCAGAGGGTACCCAGGACTGACTGGACCAGCCGGGCGATCCCCCAGAGCGAGAAGATCAGGCCCAGCAGCAGCATGAGGATGCCGGCAATCTGGGGGCCGGTCTGGAAAACAGCTGCGCTGTAGGCGATGTTCTCAAACAACCAGGCGCCAAGGACGGCGTACAGGTTGTACCTCAGCGCCAACGAGAGACCCAGAACCATGAAGGCAACACCGACGACCGAGACGAAGAGCCATCGTTTGACGCCCAGCCCCGGCGAGAGCCAGCGCAGGTAGCGTCTCATTCTTTCTCTCCCTCCAAGTCGATCGCTTCAGTCTCGTCAGATCCCAGTCGCTCTTCATGGTGTGGCTCATCATGATGGATCCGGGGCACGTCTCGGTGCTCGATGCTAACTGCGTAGCCGCGCTCCTTGATCCACTCCGCGAGCTTATGGGCCATACAGACCGACCGATGCTGTCCGCCGGTGCAGCCTACGGCAATGGTCAACTGGCTCTTTCCCTCCGCCACGTACTGGGGTAGCAGAAAGCCGATCAACCCGGTCAACCGCTTAAAGAACTGCTGGGTGACCCCCCACTTCATGACGTATTCCTGGACCGCCTGCTCCTCACCGGTCAAGGCTTTGAGATCCTCCACGTAATGGGGATTGGGCAGGAAGCGGACATCGAAGAGGAGGTCGGCATCCAGCACGGCACCGTGCTTGAAACCAAAGGAGACGAGGTTGACGTGGAAACTTGGCCCCTCGGAGTCGGTGTTAAAGGTCTGCTGAAGCTCACGGCGAAGCTCGGAGACCTTCAGAGAAGAGGTGTCAACGATCTTTGAGGCCAGTCCCCGCAACTCCTGGAGCATCTTCCGCTCCTTGCGAATGCCCTCCATGATCCGTCCCTGCATGGCGAGGGGATGCCGCCGCCGGCTTTCCTTGTAGCGTCGGACAAGGGTTTCCTCGGACGCGTCCATGAAGAGGATCTGATGGGGGATGCCGTTCTGCTCCAGTTCGGCCAGGGCGCCGACAATCTGGTTGAAGAAGCGACCACCACGGATATCTATGCCAAGGGCAAGCCGGTTCACCTTGCCTTCTGTCTGCTCGAACAGTTCGGCCAGTTTGGGCATGAGTGCCGGGGGAAGGTTATCGACACAGAAGAAGCCCATGTCCTCGAGGTACTTGATTGCCTGGGTCTTCCCCGCCCCGGACATGCCGGTGACGATTACGAGTCGAATCCCCTGTTGCATACCTTTCACCCCAGTCAGAAGTGGACGAGGCCGTCGATCCCTCTAGCTTTCGCCCCTTGCGTTCGGTTCTCCTGTTCTGGGGACGCGTCCTGAAACCCAGGTGAAAAAGAGCGCGCCGGTCTAGTGAATCTTTCCCTGGGAAGACCAGTCGGTCCACTGAGACTGGCCCCGCTCGGAACTGCGTCGCTCCGGGCTGGTCGTCTCCCGGTCCATAGGGGGCTGCTCGCTCCAGTCGGCCCAGCCCCTCTTCTCGGCCCGCCGCCGGAGTTGCTTCTGGGCCAACCACTCGAAGAGGCCGCCCTGCTCGCTGTTCAGGACCTGCTCGGGCTCCAGGCCCGCGGCCATGGCCACGGCAACTCCCCTGCTCAAGTTGCCCACATCGGACGGCTTGTGAGCATCGGAGTTGATTACGAACCGGACCCCCTGTCGAGCCGCGGCCCGACAGAAGGCTGCGGTCATCTCGTCGTGTCGGGCGTTGATCTCCAGAGCTGTATCTCGCTGAGCACAGGCGCGGGCCAACTCTACGGTATCGATATCAAGGTGATATCCGGGGTGCGTAATGACGTCGATCTCGTTGTTCCACACCGCCTCCACCACCGCCTGGGTGTTGATCAGACGGGCTTTCCGCTGGAGATTCGAACTGAACTTCGCGACCCAGTTGTTTCCGGTGAGCAGTAGCCAGTCCCTGCCTGACGCGGGCAGGATCCCCGGGTGCAACCCCGCCAGCACAATGTCGAGGTTGTTACGAACGCGCGAGGGGACATCCAGATCGCCGCTGGCTGAGATAATGTTGCACTCCGCCCCAGCCAGGACCCGGATTCCCATCGCCCGCCGGTCCACGTCGGTCACCTCGCGCCGCATCTGGATCAGGTCCCCTACGGACGCCCCCACCCAGGGCGCACTGCGAGGTCCGTGGTCCGTGATTCCCACTGCCTCCAGGCCCCGGGCCAGGCTAACGGTCACATTCTCAAGGACCGTCCCCTTGCCGTGGCTGTACCTGGTGTGCGTGTGCAGATCTGCGATGATCTTCATTGGCTCGCCCCCTCTTTTGGGCTAGTATTCCCGCACCTTCGACCCTAGTCCGACTCGGTAAGCAGGAATCGTTTCGCCAGTGGGGTAACTCTTCAGACGACGGAAACAAATCCACTCACCTGAGGTGGCGCGATTGCGACTGCGCGGGGCCTTGTATCTGACGCTGGCCGCATCAATCTGGGGCGGCATGTACGTGGTGACCAAATACGTCCTGGATTACATCCCCCCGCTCACCCTCCTGGTCATGCGCCTCGCCATTGCCGGCGTGATCCTGGCGGTTGCGCTCTGGTGGTCGGGCGATCGGCGGGTGGAACGGCGTCACTGGGCCCTCCTGCTCTCCCTGGGACTCGTAGGATTCACGCTCTCTCTTGGGCTCCAGTTCTGGGGAACGAAGCTTTCCAGTGCACACAACGGCGGGCTGATCACCAGTGCCTCGCCAGCCTTTATTCTCCTCTTCGCAGTATGGCTTCTGCGAGAGCGGCTGACCCGGTCGAACGTGATCGCCCTGGGCCTTGCTACGCTGGGCGTAGTCGCCGTGGTCGGGCCCGAGAGCAGCGGCACATCTGGCCCTTCGGTCTGGGTCGGAAACCTGTCGCTGGTCGGGGCAGCGATCACCTGGGCCCTCTACACCGTGCTGAGCAAGCTCGCCAGTCGCCAATACAGCAGCCTGGCGGTTACCACCTATGCGACCCTCTCCGGGCTCGTCTTCACCACCCCGCTTGCCTGGGCAACCGAATGGCATGACTGGCCCGGTCCAGCCGGGCTGCCGACCCTTGTCTGGTTGGGCGTCGCCTATGTCGGCGTGATCTCAACCGCTGTAGCTTTCTACCTCTGGGTTCACGGCTTCGCCCTGCTCGATGCCGCCACCGGCTCGCTTTTCTTTTTCGCTCAGCCGGTCGTGGCGGCGGTCCTCGGGGCGCTTGTGCTGGGTGAAACCCTGCACTGGTACTTCTACGTCGGCGCTGGGCTGATCTTTACCGGCCTGGCCGTTTCGGCCCTTGTCCCCGGAAGGAGGGAGGATCATGGGCGTGCAGCCATCCCGGAACCTGTCCGATCGGGAGATGCGCTCCCTGGATCTCCAGGAGTTTCTGGCCCTGGTCCAGGAGGATCTGAAGGAGCTGGATGAGCTTCGCCGACAACGGCGCAAACTCCACTCTACCGAGGAGAAACCGGCTGAGCCGGGGCGCCGCGGGCGCCGGAAGAGCGCAGAGACCGAACCGGTGCCGGAGGAGGATGAGCCGATCATTCCCCTCACCCTCCACACGGTCGTCTGCTGTGGTAAGAAGATGGGCTCCTTCCCGAGCCTGGCTCGGGTGCGCTGCCCCTTCTGCGAGCGGTGGCACCGAGCCGGGGACTTCCCTGAGGAACGCATTGAGTGAGCCGGGATAGGCGTTGCGACGCCCATCCCGGCTCTCTTAGCGCTCGAGGTATCCCTTTCGGACGGCCTCTTCGATCATCGCCTGGGCATACTCCCAGAGTTCTGTCGAGCCCTCGGCCATGGTCCGGTTCCGGGCCAGCACCCGGTCGCTGGTGATCCCGTGCTTCCGCCAGGAGGCGCCCTCGGTCTGAACGTTGTGCAGCATGGGGTGCAGCCGGTCCAACGCCGCTGCGAAGCGGGCGTCGGGAGTCTGCCGCTCCTCAAACTCCTCCCACAACGATTTCAACTCCCCGGCCTGGTCGTCTGGCAGAAGGCCGAAGAGGCGCTCCGCCGCTCGCTGCTCCCGCTCCGCCTTATCCTGGTGCCCCTTGTCATCGTAAATGAACGTGTCCCCTGCATCGATCTCCACGAGGTCATGGATCAGGACCATCTTGACAACGCGAGGCAGATCGACCGGCTGGTTGGCGTATTCGGACAGCAAGAGGGCCATGATGGCGAGGTGCCAGGAGTGCTCGGCGCTGTTCTCCTGTCGGGAGCGGTCGGTCAAAAGCGTCTGGCGAATGACCGTCTTCAGTCTGTCGATTTCGAGGATGAACTGGATCTGCTTGTGCAGCCGCTCCATCTTCATACCCTCCCCTACCGCCAGACCAAGGAGGCGGCACCGATCAGGCCTGCATCATTCCCCAGGGTGGCCGCTACCACCTGTACCACCGAGGCAGGGCCAGGCATTGCCCGCTCGTTGATCACCCGTCGCATCGGCTCGAGCAGGAACTCACCTGCCCGGGATGCCCCACCTCCCACCACGATCAGCTCTGGGTTGAGGGCGCTGACCAGGGAGGCAGAGGCCAGACCGAGGTACTCTCCGGCCTGATAAAGAATCTCCCTCGCAGCGGGCTCCCCCTGCTGAGCCGCCAGAATCACAACCCGGGCATCGATCTGGCCGCCCTGCTCCCGGGCCAGCATCTCCATGATCGGGGCCCGGTGCTCGCCCATTGCCTTTCGGGCTTCACGGGCCATGGCGGTCGCTGAAGCAACGGTCTCCAGGCAGCCGGCCCGGCCGCAGGTGCATGGGTGTCCGCTGGCGACGGCGGGCATGTGGCCCAGCTCACCGGCCCATCCCGCAAAACCCTCGTAGATCCTGCCGTTCAGGATCAGACCACCGCCTACCCCGGTCCCCAGGGTGAAGAGGACCACGTGGTTCGAGCCCCGAGCCGCACCGCACCACTGCTCACCAAGAGCGGCGCAGTTCGCATCGTTGTCCAGCTTGACCGGCAGCCCGATTCGCTCGCCGAGCAGAGGTGCGAGAGGCACATCCTTCCAAAAGAGGTTGCCAGCACTAACGACCACACCCTCGGCTGTGTTGCAGATGCCAGGGGCCCCTACGCCGGCACCATCCAGCTCGGCCTTACTCACGCCGGCGGCCGCCAGCGCGTCATCCACCGCGAGAGCCATGTTGGCAACTACGCCGCTCACGCCCTTCTCGGGCTCCGTCGCCCGGTGACCCCGACCGACAATCACCCCGCGATGGTTCACCACACCGACCTTGACAGCGGTCCCGCCCAGGTCAATACCCAAGGCCAAACCCCTCTGCTCCGACATCTACCGCACCTCCTGCGAGCTACGAAACATGGTCTCCATTATAGTGTTAAGAAGGTCTCCATGGAAATAGCACAGGCGAACCCAAAGCAGGTTCGCCTGTGCGTTGCGGTAATCGCCCTACTGGGAACGCTGGCTGTCGCGCCTCAGGAGCCAGATGCCCACGGCAATTGCGATCGCACCAAGCAACAGGCCGTTGACCGCGTCGCGCACCCGGTAGAAGTACCCGTACCGCTCGAAGACGAGGGAGAGGACGTCATCGAGCAGGACCCGGTAGACGCCGAGCGCACCAACGCCCAGCAGTCCGTAGCCAATGTACTTCTGGTTCCACTCGAGCGAGAACGCCTTCAGGTCCACAAAGCCCTTGTCCTCGACCTCAAGCCCCTGGGCGAGCCGCATGTGAACCTCTCGGGCATCAAAGATGCTGAAGAAGATCACGGCGGGAATATAGAGGCCAAGGAAGCTCGGGAAAATCATGCCCAGGATGACCCCGCCCAATACGGTGCCGACCAGGAACTGCATTCCCCGATTGAAGAGGCCCATGTAGAGATGCCCTATGCCGGGGCAGAGCGAGAGCACAAACCGGATGAAACCGCTGATCTGCCGTGTCGGGCGCTGGACCCGAGCGATCAGGCAGCCCTTGCAGTAAGGCTGCCCGTTCAAATCGACCAGGCAATCCTCGCATATGGGCCGGCCACAACTACTGCAAATGCCCCGGACCTCCCGGTCGAAGTGGTAGGCACAATTCATAACACAATCCTCCTGTATTATGGTTAACCGAGAAGACCAGAGACTGCACCGAGGATCATGGAGAACCACTCAGCAATCGGATGAGTGAAGGCCTGGAAGGCGTCCCAGTAAGCCTGGACCTGTGCGCTGAGGACCGCAAGTCGATCAGTCGACTCATTCCACAGGAAAAGCAGGTTGCCTGCCGAAACTACCACCATGGTGGCACTCATTGCGTAGGCGACGCTGGCATACTGCCGGCGGGTCCAATGCTTCCGGAGCCAGGGCCAGATCACGTTGACCTTTTTCGGATGCTCATCTTCAATCCGCTGCATGACCTGCGCCGTGAAGTCTTCCGGCAGCGGCGGAGGTTCATCGAGCACCATACGCTGGAGTTCCGGGTCGTCCAGATCGTCCAGAAGAACCTGGTTCTCCGTTACAGCCCGGAAGCATTCGTCACAGTCTACGAGATGCTCATCGATTACCCTGGTCTGCTCATCCCCGAGCGCCTGATTCAAGTAAGCGTCCAGGAGCTGGCGAACTACCTTGCACTCCACCGCTGTCACCTCCTTCCATCGCCATCAACAGTCTCTTTAGCTGAGCCCTTGCCCGATAGAGTCGTGTCTCAATCGTGCGCAACGGAACATCTAATCGGTCGGCGATCTGCTGATAGCTGAGATGATGGAAATGGTGGAGCAGAATGACCTCCCGGTAATCGGGGGAAAGATCCTGAACGGCCTTTCGGAGGTTCTGACGTCGCTCGGTTCGGAGCGTGAGTTCCTCCGGTCCCTCGTCGGGGCTGGCCGGCTCGGGCGCAGGGCCCTCCTCCCGGTCCGCCGGTTCTAACGGCACCTGTAGCGGTCTTCGCTTCCGGGCCCGCAGCCAGTCGAACGCCAGGTTCAGGGTCAGGCGGTGGAGCCACGTGGTAAAGGCCGCATCGCCACGGTAGCTGGCGAGGGAGCGGAAGACCTTGACGAAGACCTCTTGGGCCAGATCCTGGGCGTCATGCGGGTCGCCCACGACCTGATACAGGGTGCGGTAAACACGACCCTTGTGTCGCTCCACAAGGTCCGCGAATGCCTGCATGTTCCCTTCCTGCGCCTCAAAGGCCAACGTTTCGTCACGAGGAGTCAAGGTCTAACACAACCTCTCGCCGCCGGTCTACCGAGTTTGACGGTAACCCGAGGACTGAACCCTTCAGCGGGAATGCATTCTGAGCAAAGTTTTTTTGGAGGGGTCCTACACGTGTCACTCGAGCGACTCACATCACTGGTCCGGGTCGTCACCTTCTACTTTGTAGCGCTGATTCTTATGATGGTAGTCGGCAGCGCTCTTCAAATTGCGCTGGGACTGCCAGGCGTACCGATCTACCAAGTTCTGATCTACCTCGTCATACCGGTGCTCTTCGTACGGAGCGTGGAGCGAAAGCCGATCAAGGCGTTCCTGCGACTGAATATGTTGACGTGGAAGGGCATTGCCAAAGCGGCGCTCCTTGGCGTTGTCTGCTGGTTCATGGTGCAACAGTTGAGCACCGCTCTGATCCTCGCCCTTCATCAGTTTGGTGGCGAGATGGTCCAACCTTATGACTTTCTTCTCGGCGCTCCATTCTGGCAGCTTGCGATCGTGGGGATGCTGATTCCAGCCACCGTTGAGGAGATCTCCTTCCGGGGGTACGTACTCGGCGCCCTCCGTCCCTTCGGCCCCGTGGTAGCCGTTGTGGCAACGGGCCTGCTCTTCGGCATGCTTCACATGTCCTTAATCCGGCTGATCCCCCTGTCCATCCTGGGCATGGTTTGGGCCTATGTGGTCCAGCGATCCAACTCGATCCTTCCGGGCATGATCATGCACTTCCTGAACAACGGAATCGCCCTGGGGCTGACCGTATTCGTCTCCAACCGGGCCGATGCTCCTGATCTCTCTACGCTGGACACCTTCCCATCATTCGGTGTCTGGATGGCGGTCGGGCTCTATGCCTCGCTTGCGGTAACTGCCGGCGTGGCCGCCTACTTCCTTGCCCGGAGCTTTGGGCCATGGGACCTGGCCGACCCTGCGGGAGCACAGGCTGCCGAGGAGGGGCTGTACGAACCTGCCCCACCGGTCCTCGAACCCTCGCAGGAACTACCGGCCGAGTACCTAGCTATGGCCCAGGAGTTGTCTCTCCTGCGGGCCCGGCGGCGGCGCTGGCTGCTGGTCGGCGGCACGCTGGCAGGGCTCGGAACCCTCGCAATCTATACGCTTGCGGTCGTCCAGGAACTTCGGGCGGTCTTTGCCTAGTCTGCCCCGCACCAGACCTACGTGAGAAGCCTGCAATCCCCTTTCCGGGATGCAGGCTTCTCCTGTATGCTACTCCGACACCACCAGAAGGATGGCGGCCAAAGCAGCGGTTGCGGCTCCCAGCCAGAAGGGAGCAGCGGGGTTAATGTGCTCCCAGAGCCAACCGGCCATGAGGCTGGCCGGCAGGGCAGCGAGGCCGGTCAGGGCGTTGAAGACACCGACGGCCGTCGCCCGGACCTCGCCGGGAGCCAGGTCGGTTACGTGGGCCTTCTGGATTCCTTCGGTGGCTGCATAGTAGAAGCCGTAGGCACCGAAGAGGGGCCAGGCCATCCAGGGCTGGCCAGCCAGGGCAAAGCCCGCGTAGATCAGAGCAAAGGCCAGGAAGCCTCCCACCATGACGGGTTTGCGGCCAATGCGATCGGAAAGGGCGCCGAGCGGGTAGGAGAGCAACGAGTAAACGGCATTGAAGGTGAAGTAGGCCAGCGGGACCAGCGCCACCGCCAGCCCCATCTCCTGCGCCTTCAAGATCAAGAAAGCGTCCGAGGAGTTGCCAACGGCGAAGAGGACGCCGACCAGGATGAACCGGCGGAGCCGAGGGGAGAGGGAACCGACCGCCAGGGACCAGTTGCGCAGGACCGGCCCCGCCTTGGGGGCCGCCTCGGGCTGGGTATCGCGCAGGAAGGCGAGGAGCAAGGCAACCGAAACCGCACCCGGCAGGAGCGCCCACCAGAAGACGACGCGATAGTCACCCTTCCAGGCCAACAGGATGAGCCAGGCAGCGAGGGGGCCAACGGCGGCGCCCAGGGTATCCATCGCACGATGAAGCCCAAATGCCCGGCCCCGCATCTCAGGCGGTGTCGACTCCGCGATCAGGGCGTCGCGGGGCGCCCCCCGTAGCCCTTTGCCAAAGCGGTCCGAGAGGCGGATTGCCAGGACCTGCGACCAGGAGGTGGCGAAGCCCATGAGTGGCTTGAGCACGTTAGAGAGGCCGTAGCCCAACGCCATGAGGGGTTTGCGCTTCCCCATACGGTCGGAGAGGTAGCCGGAGACCGCCTTCATGACGCTTGCCATGGCCTCGGCGATCCCCTCGATCAGCCCGATCGCTGTCGCGTGGGTACCCAAGGTCGTGGACAGAAAGAGCGGGAGTACAGGGACGATCATCTCGGAGGAGATGTCAGTGAAGAGGCTGACCAGACCTGCCACCCACACGTTGCGGTGCATGCGAGTCATGGTCTTCGGCTGGGAGTCCTGCATGGTGTTTCGCCTCTCGGCCGCCAGGTTTCGGAACAGCACGTCCCCAGTGTAGCCTGTCGAACTGCCCCTGCCTAGTAGCCCAAAGGGCCTCATTGAATGCGGCGGACGGCGGTCTGACCGGCATAGGACAGGGCATCTTCCGCCATGGTGCGGATTCGCTCGGAAAGCGCCTCCGGCGGTAGCCAATCGTACGCCGCGTGCTCGTGTGAGAGGCTGATCGAACTGCTCCCTGCCAGGCGGCAGCGAAAGACCGCCACATATGACGCTGACCGCTCATGATAGTACATGCCGGTCAGCGCCTCCACCTCCACCGCTGTGCCAAGTTCCTCCTGACACTCTCGGCGGACGCCTTCGTCGATATGCTCTCGGGCGTTCAGCCCGCCCCCGGGCAACTGCCAGGCATCAGAAAAACGAGAGCGGACCACCAGGACTCGCCCCTCCCGATCGCCAATAACGGCGTGTGCCCCGATCTTCCGGGGATTCAACTTCAGGAAGAGGTCGTACGCGATCTGAACCAAGGTATAGTAAACATTCCGTATCGTCATGTGCATTTCCTCACAAAACCGTTATGATGGGATTCAGGGAGGGTGCAACTATGAAGCAGTACATACTCACCTTCGCAGAGGCCATGGCGGCCGGCCCCGGCACTGTCGGTGGGAAGGGCTGGAATCTGGGCCGGCTAGCCCACTTTGGGTTTCGCATACCGCCGGGGTGTGCCATCTCGGTGGAGGCCTACACCGACTTTTTGGCCCAGAACAACCTGACCAGTGAGATTCGGGCCCTGGGTGCCCTTTCGGCTGATGAGGCTGCATCAGAAGCGGCAGAGGGCCGCCTGGCCCGGCTGCGGGAGCGGATCGAAGCCGGCACCCTGCCCGAGGGAATGCTGGAACAGTTGCGCGCCACGCTCACCCGGGCTGGCGTCGCAGCCCACGAGCCGCTGGCGGTGCGCTCATCTGCCACCGCAGAGGACTCGGCGAGCGCCTCGTTCGCCGGGATCCACCGGTCGTTCCTCAACGTGATCGGCGATCCTGGCCTGGAGGATGCGATCCGTGGCTGCTACGCCTCCCTCTGGACCCCGACGGCCGTCTCCTACCGCCGGAAGATGGGCCTGACCGATGAACAGGTCGGCGCCGCCCTGGCGGTCCAGAAGCTGATCCAGTCGCTCTACGCCGGCATTGCCTTCACGGCGGATCCCGTGACCGGACGGCGGGACCGGGTGGTGATCAACGCCTCGTTCGGTCTGGGAGAGGCGGTGGTGGCCGGCTCGGTGGAGGCCGACGAGTACCATCTGCACATTGACCATGCCGGGCCGGTCAAGCTGGTAGGTGGCCGGATCGGCTTCAAGCAACAGGCGGTCCGTCCATCGATCGATGGTGGTACGGTGATCGAAGGTGTTGGCTATGCCGACCGGTCTGAACCGGTGTTGGCAAAGCCACAGTTGGAGGAGCTCAGCCGGGTGGTGCGGCGGATTCAGGACACCCTGGGTGAGGGCTATCAGCCGCAGGATGTGGAGTGGTGCCACGATGGCTGGTACCTCTACATTACCCAGGCTCGCCCGATCACTGCCCTGCCCGAGGCGACCTTCCCCGCCCTGGCAGGCCAGACGACGATCTGGTCCAACGCAAATTTGAAAGATGCCAGCCCCGGGGTCCAAACCCCTCTCGGATGGTGGTTCAACTCCCTTACCGTGGAAGTCCTGCTCCGCCAGATCTTTTGGCGGGGTGGCTATGAGTTCCCCGAGGGGCTGACCTGGAGTACCCTCCACAATGGCCGGATCTACATGAACCTCTCGGCGCTCCAGTGGGCGGCCTACGACGCCTTTGGCTGGTCGCCTGCAGAGACCAACCGGGCACTGGGCGGGCATCAGCCTGAGATCGATGTACCCAGGCCCGCCTCGTTGCTAAGTGCCACAGGCCGTGCCCGGTTAACCCGGCTCAGCCGCATGGGCCTGGTCCTGCGCAGGGCAGTCCGCGACGCCGGCCAGAGCTTCCAGAAGGTCTGGGACTGGTGCACGGCGTTTGAGCAGAGCCCCCTCCCGGCCCGGGCGCACGAACTCGAACTGCTTCACCGACTCTGGGAGGTGGAGAAGCAGCGGCGGGAGTTCCTGCCGGAGACCATGATCCACAACGTGGGCGGTCTCTGGTCGGCAAGGCTGGCCCAACTGCTGGAGAAGCGATTCCCCGGACGGGGCCTCAGCCTCACCTCGGCCCTGCTGGCCGGCTCTCACGATATCACCTCTGCCGAGGTGGGCTACCGGCTGGTCGATATCGCTCGCCTGGCCCAGTCCGAGCCCGCTGCTACCGCCTTCTTTTCGGGCGATGGCAGCCTGGCCGACTGGCGGACTACCCTGAAGGGGACCAAGACCTGCATCGCTCTCGATGCTTTCCTGAAGGAGTTCGGGCACCGAGGTGTCTACGAAATGGACCTCATGAACCCTCGCTGGTCCGAGGACCCAACCTACGTGCTGCAGATGGTCCGTAGCCATTTGCGAGAAGGGCTGCCGGTCAGTGACCCGCGCGAGGCCTCCCGCCAGAAGCGGCTCACCGCAGAGGCCGAGGCTCGCAAGGGGCTCGGCTTCTCCCCCCTCTACGGCTACCTGCTGCGCAGGGCCCGGGAGGCCATGCGCCTGCGTGAGGAGGCGAAGTCAGCACTGGTCCGTCTGGTCCGCCCCGCCCGCATGATCGCCCTCATGATCGGCAAGCGACTGGAGGCCAAGGGCTTCCTGGCCGATGCGAACGATGTCTTCTTCCTGACGGGAGATGAACTGGCCACCCTTCTCTCTCAACAGTGGGATGGCACCGGGATCGGTGTGACCATCGCCCACCGAAAGGCACAGCGAGCCCACTGGGAGTCGCTCCCCGCCCCCGATGTGGTCATGGGCGATCGGGCCGTAGTCAACCTGCGGGCCGGCTCACAGCCCGACGGCATGCAGCGGTTGGCCCCGGGCGAGACGGTCGATCGAGCCGCCCGGCGCACCGGTAAGGACGGCGAGCTGCAGGGCGTAGCGGTCTCCAGCGGCCAGGCCAGCGGTCCGGCCCGGCTGATTCTGCACCCGGGCGAGGGGCATCGGCTGAAGAAGGGCGACGTGCTCGTCGCTCCATCGACTGATCCGGCCTGGACCCCGCTCTTCCTGCGGGCATCGGCCGTAGTCATGGAGGTCGGCGGCTACCTCTCGCACGGGGCGATTGTCGCCCGCGAGTATGGTATTCCAGCGGTTGTCAACGTGGCCGGCGCCATGTCGGAGTACAGGGAGAATCAGATCCTCCAAGTGGATGGGGACACCGGCGTTGTGCGATCGGTTATGTCACCGGAGGGGGCACCCGGCGCATAGGATGGGCCGGAGGTGTTAACGCGTGCCGCATCGCTACATTCGGGCGGTTGAGCCCGTTGTCCAGCATGGATTGCGCGAGATGTCGTTAGAAGGGGCTTCGTTGGAGCATGTCATCCGCGAAGTCGCCCTCATGGGCGCCCTCGTCGGCGCCGGTTCGACCGCCACCGAGGCGATTCGCCAGGTTGAAGCGATTGAGCGAGAGCTGATTGGTCCAAGCCCCGCTGGCGAGTATCTCGGGGCTGGGGCCGGGGCGGTTCCCGGCGCCGGCATGTACGGCAAGGGTAAGGGCATGCCCGGCGTCGATATGTACGGCAAGGGTAAGGGCATGCCCGGCGTCGATATGTACGGCAAGGGTAAGGGCATGCCCGGCGCCGGTATGTACGGCAAGGGTAAGGGCATGCCCGGCGCCGGTATGTATGGCAAGGGCAAGGGGGCCTCACCGTACGGCACCGGCGGTGTCCAGTACTAAAACCGAAGGCGGGACGCAGGTGGCCACCACCTGCGTCCCGTTCTTCTGCTAAACGAGCCCCATGCGCTCCAGGGCATCGACCACTCCAATGCCCGGACCACCCTTCGCCACGTAGTTTGCAGCCCGCTTTACCTCATCCATCGAGTGCTCCATGGCGAAACTGGTGCCGGCCCAGCGGAACATGGCCATGTCATTGCCGGCATCGCCCACGGCCATAACCGACTCGCGTGGAATGCCCAGGGAGTTCGCAATCCAGGCCAGGGCGTGTCCCTTGGTTGCACGCTCACCGGTGACCTCCAGGAACTTGGGGTGGGACTGGACCACGTTGAACGTCGGCCCCATGAGTTCCAAGACCTCGGGCTTTATCCCCTGGATCTCATCGGGTTCGGCCACGATCAACATCTTCGTGGACGGCCGCGTCAGCCAGAGAAAGACGGAGCCAACCGGGTGAGCCTCCACACCGGCGACGGCGACATAATCCCTGGTCCGTTCACTCATGCTTGGTACATAGAGTTCATCATCCATGTAAGCGTTCAGGTGGAGCCCCTTGGCCTCGCAGAAGGCAGCCAGGCGCTTGCACGCCTCCAGTGGCATGGGTTCATGGGACAGGAGCTTGCCAGAGGGGAAATCCCAGATTGCCGCCCCGTTATAGGTACCCACCGGAAGACCGGCCAAACCCAACTGCTGGGCGTATGGCCGTGCCGATTGGTACATGCGGCCGGTGACAATGACGACCTTAATGCCCCGGGCTCGGGCCGCAGCCACTGCCTCCTGGGTGCGGACGGGGATTCGGTGCTCAACGTTGAGAAGGGTTCCGTCCAGATCGAGGCCCACGAGTTGAATGGCGGCTATGGCTAATCATCCCTCTTCTTTTTCTTCTTCTCGTCGCCGCCAAACAGGCCGTTGACGAGGGCGCTGGCCACGGCATAGAGGATCGATACGACCAGGGCGTTCCAGAACCCGCCCACGGTAAAGCCGTTGACCAGTTCGCCAGTCAGGAGCATCATAATCGCATTGATCACGAGTGTAAAGAGCCCAAAGGTCAAACAGGTAATCGGCAGGGCCAGGAGTTTCATGATCGGGCGCACGGTCAGATTGAGCAGGGCGAGAATTGCCACCGCCACAGCCGCCGCCTCGAAGCCCTCAACCCGAAAACCGCTCAGCATCGGAATCGACGGTGTCATGTAGGCGATGCCCATAAGGGCCAGGGCGTTGAGAACCCAGCGCAGCAGCAGGCTCACGGACCAGCCACCTCCGAACGGTTCGTTTCGTTCATCGTACCATGATTCCCTGGCTCACATGCGATGCCATCTACGAAAGAGGGGCATGAAAATCAAGAAAGAATGTTGACAGCAGGCAGAACCCGCCGTATGATTGGACACATCTTCTTCACAAGCGATGATGGCGGAAAGTACGTGGAGTGAAAGCCATTCAGGGAGGCGGCGTCACCGACTGCAAGCGCTGCCATGGAGTTCCCCGCCGAAGTTCCCGCCTGAGCTGCCCGCTGAACGCCCTGCTGGGGTATGTAGGCGGAGCCGGTCTCCCTCCGTTACAGGGGAGCGGTGTCGGGAGCTTCGGCAGAGGCTTCTCCGCACCTGCAACAACGAGTGGGTCCCGCCTGCCTTGGCGTGACTCAGAAGGGTGGTACCACGGGAATAACCTCCCGTCCCTTTTCACAGGGACGGGAGTGTTTTTTTATCTTCAAGGAGGCGAGGGATATGGCAAATCGCAGCATCGACGAGTCGAAGAACATCCAGGGTGGCACTCTGCGATTTGACACGGGGCGGCCCGTGGTCATCGCCGGTCCCTGTAGCGTGGAGAGCGAGGAACAGATCCTCTCTACGGCGCACGCCGTCAAGGCGGCAGGTGCAACAGCTCTGCGCGGTGGTGCCTTCAAGCCCCGCACATCGCCGCGCTCCTTTCAGGGGCTTGGAGAGGAAGGGCTGCGCCTCCTGGCCCTGGCGGGCAAGGAGACCGGGCTTCCGGTAGTCACCGAGGTCATGGACACCGCCGATATCGACCTCGTCTCCCAGTATGCCGATGTGCTTCAGATCGGCTCCCGCAACATGCAGAACTTCTCCCTTCTGAAGCAGGTCGGTAAGGCCGGTAAGCCTGTCATGCTAAAGCGTGGGCTGAGCGCTACCATTTCCGAATGGCTCAGCGCCGCGGAGTACATTACCGTGTCCGGCAACGACCAGGTAATCCTCTGCGAGCGGGGCATTCGCACCTTTGAGTCCTACACCCGCAATACCCTGGACCTGAGCGCGGCGGTAGCCGCCCGCAACCTCTCGGGTTTCCCGGTGATCGTCGACCCCAGTCATGCGGCGGGGCGGCGCGATCTGATTCCCGCCCTCTCTCAGGCGGCGCTGGCCGCCGGGATGGACGGGCTCATGATCGAGGTCCACCCCTCTCCCGAGACAGCGCTCTCCGATGCCGAGCAGCAACTCACCTTCGAGGCCTTCCGGACCCTCATGGACGACCTGGGCCTGCTACCTGCATCATCCCACCAGACGCTGGACTCATGCCGGGCCTCCATCGACCGGCTGGACGACCAGTTGATCTCGCTGCTCCTGAAGCGCATGGAGATCGTGGCCCAGGTCAGGGAGTTGAAGCGACGGGACGGACTGGCCACGCTGCAACCCGATCGGGAGCAGGCGATTCTCCAGCGACTCACCACCATGGCGACTCCCACACTGGGATTCGACGAGGTCCAGGAGATTTGGGAGGCGATTCTTACCTGCTCCCGCCGGCTGCAGACCAACTGAACCCGCCTCCGCCATCTATGAAGAAGGGGCCGCAGGGAAAACCCTGCAGCCCATCAGGAGTCGAGCCAGACCTCCAGCCGCTTGTCCCCCTCGACGATCTCCATGACCTTACCGGTGGCGCCGCTATCGATCATCTGAACGAGTTGGTCCGTGTCGACCCGTTTGTCGTCCAGCCAGATTCCGCCAAAGGGTAGGTTCAACACCCAACGGGCCAGTCCGACACCTACGGAGAAGTTGGTCACCTTCTTCCCCTCCACCGCATGGATCCGAATATGTGTCGCCTTCGGGCCCTTGCCGGCCTTCGGTCCACTCTCCACAGCATCAAGAAGGCGGGTTGCCTCCTCAGCGGAGACCTTTCCCTCTTCGACCATCTTCAGGATTTGCAGACGTTCGTCGCTCACGATCTAGCCCTCCTCTCCGTCCAGCGCCCGGAGGAGCTTCTCCGCCTCTTCGGTCGAGAGCTTCCCCTCCTCAACCATCCTGAGAATGCGAGACATCTGGTCGCTCTGCTCCAGAGCGGGATCATCCTTGACCGCTTCAGCCAGGCGAGTCATGGCGATCTCGGGCTCGGTGGGCTCCGACGCCACCACCGCGGCGGGCTTGAAGGTGACCGAGCCACTGCCGGATTCGATCGTCATGTGACCGCCGCCCTGGTTGAGTTGGGCGGTGATCTGGTCATCGTCCTGTTCGAGCACCCGGACGTTCAGACCGCCAAAGTCCACCCGTCCGCAGGTCTCCATTTCCAGGTGGAGGCCAGCGTCGGGGGGGACGGCCAACGTGACCCGTCCCGAACCGGTCTCAATCTCGTACCCACTACCCGGGTGGATGCGGACAAGCTCCACCTCCACGCTGCCCGACCCGGTCTCCAGGGTAAGCCCGCGGGTGTCGATCGTCTCCATGCGCAGGGCTCCGGAACCGGTCTCCACCTCCATGCTCGGCGCCACAACCCGGCTGATGTGAATCGAACCGGAGCCCGTCTCCAGCATTACGTGGCCGTGAATGTCCACCGCCGCAATGGATCCCGAGCCCGTCTCAGCCTGCAGTCCCCCCGCCATCCGGCGGGCTGCGATCGAGCCTGACCCGGTCTCCAGGTTGGCCGGCCCGCCGATCGCCTCCACATCGATCCGGCCGGAGCCGGTCTCGATCTCTATCTTCCCGGCGATCTGCTGGGCCTGGACCGAACCGCTGCCGGAATCGACCTGGGCGCTGGCGACCCGGAAAAGCATAACCCGGCCACTGCCACCATCCACCTCGGTAGGACCCATGGTGTTCTCGACCGTCACCGGGCCTGAGCCGGCATCCACAACGGCATAGGAACCCGTGGGAACCATGATCTCCAGATCGAGAAGGCTGTCGTGAACCAGGCCGAGAAAACCGGTCCGATAGGGCTTTACGGTTAAAATGATCTCGTTGCCATTTACCCGTACCTCCAGCCGATCTTCCATCCGCCCCTCCCCTGGCCAGGAAGCCTTCACCTGAACGGTGGGCTGATCCCAACCGGTAATGCGGGTGGCGCCATCGATCTGGTCAACGGTTACATGTGCGGGCCCTGTCATGGGATATGTCTGTTCCCAGTGCTGCATTGGTTACACCTCCTAGTACTGGCCAATCGATCCCTTCTGCCTGGCCCGGCGATCGGCCACCGTATAAACCGCGACGCCAACCACCAGCCAGAGGGCCGAGGTGAGGGTCATCTGAATCAGGAGGTCGCCCAGATCCCAGAGGCGGGCGCCCTCAATGGTCACCTTCCGCAGGGCTACAACTCCGGCTGAGAGCGGCAGGGTCTGGCCAAAAGCCCGAATCGTCCAGTGCATCTGCTCCAGGGGCATGACAGAACCCGAGAAGAAGAGGAAGAAAAACTGGATCAACTGCATGACCGCCTGGGTCCGCTTGACCGTAAGCGTGAGTGCGGCGAGCAGGAAGCCGAACCCATACGTACCCGCCACCGCCAGCGGCAGGATTACCGCCAACTCCAGCGGCGGCAGGTGGAGCCGTATCCCCATGGTCAGCATGGCGAGGGCGCCGGAGAAGAGCATGACCACCACGCTGCGCACGAAGTCCACAGCGGAGCGGGCCAGGAAGACTGGGGTCACGCCGAGCGGGCTGAGATAGAGGTGCTCCAGGGTGCCGGTCGCCGCCTCATTGAAGTAGGACCAGCCCAGTACCCCCACGCAGCCCATGGCCAGTTGCCACATGAGCATGCCCACCAGCGCAGACGCCTTCATTTCGTCAGGCACCGTCTGGCCTGACATGGCGCCGCCCATCAACACGATCATGAGGAAGACGATATAGACGGTCAGGGCGAAGGAGAATTCGTTGGCCCAGTAGCGCCTCATGAGCGTCGCCTGCCGCTCAACTTCGGCCCGCAGAAGGGCTATGTACCTACGCATTCGCTGCCACCCCCTTGGCTCTTGAGGCGACCGCGGTCGGCTTGCCCTCTGTGAAGTGGACAAAGATCTTCTCCAGGTCCGCCTCCTTCTTGGTGACGGAGAGGACCTGCCGGCCTGTGGCCCGCAGGGCGTCCATGACGCCGTACAGGGCACCGGCATGGTGGAGGATCATCCGAAACGTAGTGGTACCGCTCACCTCACCTGGTAGAACAACACCGAAGTTCCGGAGCGCTGGCTCGGGAATGGGGCCGTCGATCTTGAACTCGTACTCCTGCGAAGAGAACATCTCCAGTAGGTTCTCCTTCTGCTCCAGGGTCCGCAACTGCCCCTTGCTCATGATCGCCACCCGATCGCAAAGCTCCTGGGCGACGTCAAGCTGATGGGTGGTCAACACCACCGTCCGCCCCTGCTCCCGGCATAGCTGCTGAACGCGCTCCTTCACCATGCGGGCAGCCGCCACATCCAGGCCGAGGGTCGGTTCGTCCAGCAGGATAATCTCAGGGTCGTGAATCAGGGCACAGGCAATGGCCAGCTTCTGCTGCATGCCCCGGGAGAGTTGCTTGCCAATGGTGTTCTGCTTATCTGCCAGATCGAAGAAGGCCAGCAGTTCCGGGATCCGCTGCTTCAGAACCGCCAGGGGCACCTCCTTCAGCGTCCCCCAGTAGCGGAGGTTCTCGGCCACTGTCAGGTCCCAGTAGATGTTCCGGTTCCCCTCCAGCACGGCCCCCACCTTGCGGAGGATCGCAGACCGGTTGCGGCCCGCATCGAGCCCGGTCACGGTGATCCGGCCCTGGTCCGGAAGGACGAGACCCAGGATCATCTTGATCGTCGTGGTCTTGCCGGCGCCGTTGGGGCCGAGGAAGGCGAGGATCTCTCCCTGCTCCACCGCCAGGTCCAGACCGTCCACGGCCCGAAAGCGCTGCTTGTCACTTCCCTGGTACTCCTTGACCAGGTTCTCGATGCTGATCACAACCCCCATTGATATACCCTCCCGTCGGCTGGCTCGCTATTCGATGGTAACCGAACCCAGACCGGTCCGGGCGGTCACCTGAACACGGCGCTCCGCCTGATCAAAGTTCTGGCTCCGGGCGATGATATGCTTGTGGCCCATGGTGCGGACATCCCGCTCATAGACCAGATCATTCCGCTGGATGGAGACACTCCCCATGCCGGTGTTCGCATCTACCTTTAGACCGACCTCCCGGGAGACCCGACCGGTGTCGATGGTGACCGAGCCGTTCCCGGTCTTGATCGCGAAACTCTCGGAGCGCCGGCCCAGGGGGATCACCCGGACCGAGCCGTTGCCAGTGCCGGCGTCCACGTCGGCGACGTCCCCATCGATCTCGATGGAGCCATTGCCGGAGCGCAGGTAGAGTCGGTCGGCAGTCGCCCGCTGGACAGCGATTCGCCCATTGCCACTGGTTGCCTGCCCATCGAGTAACGTAATCCCCTCAGCGATGATATGGCCGTTGCCGGTCCGGGTTTCCAACCGGTAGCGCTTCGCTGTAGGCAGCAGGAGCGTAACGTGCACGGCCATGTCCGACCAGTCGAAGCGGCGGTTGGCCTCCAACTCGAAGCCGTTGCCGTCGGCCCGCACAGTGTAGGCCTCGGCTGCCATGCGGCGGGCCTGCTCCTCGTTTGAGCCCCGGGCCTTCACCACGACCTGCGCCTTGTAGCCGGGCTGGTCCCAGCCCTTCAGCTCCACGTGGCCGTTCCCGGTGAAGAGACGAAGCGGGACCTCATCGGAGGTGAAGACACCGCTCAGCTCGGTGGGGAACTCAAAGCGAGGCTCAAAGGAGTCGCTGAAGGCGGTGGTCACCCGCTCGACAATCTCTTCAATAAAGGAGGAGAGTCCGCCGCCGAGCCCCGAGGAAGTTGGGGGCGGGGGGGAAACCGGAGGGATAGGTGCGCCGGGCGGGGGCGGCGGCGTGGTCTGGCCGGCGTCGGGGGTGGTCTGGCGAGGCGGGGCGGCAGTGGCCTCCCGACCGGCATCAAGCGCCTTGAGCAGCTCAGCCGCCTCGGTGGCTGAGATCTTCTTATCAGCGACCATCTGAAGGATCATCAGGCGTTCATCCTGCGACATGCTCAACAGCCTCCTGCTCTAGTGGTGAAGCCGGATATCGCCAACCTCGGTCCGGGCCTGAATCTGTCCCTGCCCGCTGCCACAGCGACCGGTCGCCGTACCGCCGACCAGCCCTTCGTTGCTCACGACCGGGTCCTGATCGAGCTTGACGGTAACCTCGCCTACCCGGCTCTTCAGGTCATAGTCGAAATCCGCTGCGCTGGGGACACATAGGTCGATGTCGCCCACCTTTGACTCCAAGTTCCAGGTGGTGATTGGCCCGTCGCCAGTCACCCGGATCTCGCCGGCCTTGCTGCTCAGGTCTAGGTGCGTTCCGTATGGAAGGCGGACTTTGTAATCCAGGCGGGCATCCTTCACAAAGGCGAAACCGACAACGGAGATCGATGGCGTCCGGGACTGCACCTTCACCAGAGCGCCGTCACGTACCAACTCGGTCTTCGTTGAGTCGGCCCGCCTGATCACATCGGCCTCATCGTTACCCCAGACCTGCTTGCGGACCTCGACCTCAATGGTCTGGCCCTCGTAGAACTCGACCTCGATATCGCCCACACGGCTCTCGAGCTGGAGCCGATCGCCTGGCTCGGCGGGGAGACTGAGGCGCTCCGTCCGCTCCACCGACTCCTTATCAATGGAAACCCCAACCTTGAAGATCTTCTCCTGAACCTTCCCGGCCGTCGCCTCTGCCTTCCTGGCCAGGCGCTCCGCCTGCTCCTGCATTCGGGCGGCTACCCGCTCGGCCTGCTCTTCGGCCCGGGCAGCAGCCCGTTCGGCGGCCCGGGTTGCCCGCTCCTCCGCCTGAAGGGCTCGCTCCAAGGCCTGTTCGGTCGAGCGGCGGATCCGGTCCTCGACCCGCCGGCGGAGTTGCTCCTGCTTCGCCTCATCGTGCTTCAGCCGGTCCTCCAGGGAGCGGAAGGTCTCGTCAAGAGCACGGGCCGCCTCTGTCATCGCTTCATCAATGATGCCGCCCAGGCCGGAGAGCCCATCGGCGGTCCGCTCTGTTCGCTGGGCCTTCTCCACGACCACCTCTTCGGCGGTCTGCTCGGACTCCTCGATCGCCTGGAGCAGGGTATCGGCCTCATCGGTCGTGATCTTGCCCTCGGCGAGCATCTGCAGGATCATCTTGCGTTCTTCGCTCATGGTGTCACCATCCTAGCGTGCGGCGTGCATTCCGTAGCTGTTCAGGGCCATCTGCCGGAAGGCCTCCTGGCGCGCCTCGCTGATCTGCAACTCCACCTGATGCATCTCAAACGCACGCTGGGCCCGCCGGTCATCCTCCTTGGGGCGCTGGACACGGGTTATGGTTAGCTGAACAGATCCGATTACGAGGGTCATGCCAGGTCCTCCTTTCCGGGGGTGCCTAGAGGGTTTTGAGCAGTTTGACCGCCTCTTCTGAGGTGATCTCACCGCGGTTGAGCTGATCCAGGATCTCCTTGCGCTTCGCCTGCTTCACCCGGTTGGTCTCCTCCACCGCGGCCGGCTCCACCCGGTAGCCGAGCGCCTCCAGCACGGCGTCAAGCCGGCCGCGGACCGTGGGGTAAGAGATCCCCAGTTCCCGCTCGACCTCCTTGATATTGCCGCGGCTCTTGAGGAAGATCTCCACAAACTCCAGGTGCTCCTTGGACAGCCGGGAGAACTTGCTGACCTCAAAGTTGCCTTCCAGGGCTGTGTCGCAATGGCGGCACTTCAGGCGAACAACGGTCAACTCGCTACTGCAAACGGGGCACCGGCTTGGCATCTTCCACTTCTGCATCTGTCCGTCACCTCACTTAATCGGGCTCTCAACTTGAAATCTTGAATGTGAACCTTAAAATCTCTCAGGTCTCGCTTTCAATTCGCATGTTACTCGCGCACGGTCGGTCCTGTCAAGAGCTTCCTCTTAAAAAAATCAAAGCAGAGGTTTGAGGATTTTAAACCCAGACTTCAAGTTATGAACCCAAACCTCTTGATAGGGCTCTGGCGTCAATATACGGAGGGGGGTACTTTTTCATATGAAGGCCCTGCTGTTCGATGTTGGCGATACGTTGGTTCACAGGTGGATTCACAAGCGGGACCGTTTCACCTGGCTCTGCGAGCAGGCGGGGTTGACCGTTCCCCTTGACCCGACCGCCAGGCTGCTGGCGGCGCAGGCGACAGAGCGGTTCTTTCAGGCCCGGCAATCCCACCCACGGCGGTATACCGATTCCTGGTGGATCGAGCACAACGAGATCGGTTTGGAAGCGCTGGGACTGCCTGCGTTCCGGGCTGGCGAGATTCACCGCACAGCGGCTGAGCTACCTGAGAGCCACTGGATTGACCCGGAGGCGGTTCCTCTCCTCAGATGGCTGCGGGAGCGGGGCTACAAGATCGGTCTCGTCTCCAACTGGGACGGGACTCTGGCTGAACGGTGCGAAGCCTTGGGGTTGATGCCCCTGATCGACTTCGTGGGCGACTCCGCCGTCTTCGGCTCACCCAAGCCTGACCCCGCCTTCTTTGCTCACGTGCTCTCGGCTCTGAATGTGGCCCCAGCTAACGCTTTGCATGCGGGAGACAGTTGGGGTGCCGATGTGGTTGGAGCGAATGCCGCCGGTGTAGGTGCTGTTCTGTTTGACCCGCTGGGCTGCGAAGAGCGGCCGGCCGACTACGTGATTCATGACTTAAAGGAACTCTACGATGTCATACTCCGGTGGGAGCAGACGCAGGAGGTGCGCTAGCGCATGCGCCGAGGTTTCCTGCCCCTTGTGATCGCAACCTGGGTAGTTCTGCTGCTCGGTGGGGCATTCCGGCCCCAGGGGGTGGACCCAAACAGCCCACCCCGCCCCGACGTGGGCTACCCCGCCCCCGACCTCGAAGTGGTTACGCCCGACATGCAGACCCTGAAGCTGTCGGACCTGCGGGGCCAGGCCGTCTTCCTCAACTTCTGGGCCTCCTGGTGCGGACCGTGCCGCATGGAGATGCCCGAGATTCAGCGGCTCTACGAATCCCTGCCCGAGGGCACCACGATCCTGGCGGTCAACATGACGGCCCAGGAGACCGGGCCAGAAACGCCGCTGGCCTATATGCAGGCCAACGGGTTCACCTTTCCGGTAGCTCTCGACTCGACAGGCGAGGCCGGCAATACATTCCGCGCCCTATCCCTGCCCACGAGCCTCTTCATCAGCCCGGACGGGATCGTGACGGCTCGCATTTCCGGGCCGCTCTCGCTTCGCTCCATGACCGACTACCTGACCGCTGCCGCTTCCACCCAGCCTCTGGAGCCTGCGGAAGCGGGCGCCCTGGATCAGGAGTGGCTCCGGCGGTTGAGCCCCGGCCATTACGTGTCAGATGTGATCGCGCTTGGACCCGCAGTGCTCCCGACTCGGGCGCTCTTCTGGCTGATGGGGGCTTTCGCGGCCTACGGCCTGGGTAGCCTCTGGAGCCGCCGGGCCGGGCTGGATGCGGGCCCCGCGCAGGATGTGGTGCTCAACCTGGCGATCGGCGGGGTGCTCGGTGCCAAACTGATCTACGTGATCCTGGACCCCTCGACCTACCTGGGCAGCCCGAGCCTCCTTCTGGTCTTCCCGTACGGCAGCCTCGCTCTGCCCGGTGCCCTTCTGGGCGGTCTGGCTTTCGTTGCCTGGGGACTCCGCAAGGAGCCGAACCGGGTGGAGGTGCTGGACCAGGTGGTCCCGGCCCTGATCCTGGGTGGGGCCGTGGGGGCCAGTGGCTCCATAGGGCCCGGCGCCTGGGCCCTCGGCCCGCTCCTCCTCCTGGCTGGGCTGGTGGGACGGGCCACGCCGGCTCCGGCAGAACCCGGGGCCAGGGCGACCGCCACCCTGGTCTTCACCGCTCTGGCGATCGTGCTGGCCGACCTGGCCCACCCGGCCACGGGCATGGGCGGGGTGACCGGGCTCCAACTGGGCGCAGCAGCGGTCGGTACCGTGGCCTGGTACTGGCAGGAGCGCATGCGCAGGGCCGCAGGGTAATCCTTGCGGGCGGGCCGAATAACGGGAACGGCCGGAGGCGAACGACCTCCGGCTGCTTTGTGTGGATCTAACCCCTCAGGGTGCGGGCCCCATTGACCCCGACGCCAAAGGCAAAGCCGACCGGCAGGAGGAAGGCCCCCATCCATCGAATAATTGTGCATGAAGATGTGCACAATCACCCAGGTAAGGAGTTGAAGCATGGATCGCTTTCCAATCCTACACGAGATTATTAGCACCCGCCGGTCAATCCGCCGGTGGACTGATCAGCCGGTTCCCCGTGCCGACCTGGAACAGATTCTGGACTGCGCCCGCCTGGCGCCATCCGACACCAACTCGCAGCCCTGGCATTTCACCGCCGTCACCAACCAGCCCTTGATTCGTGAGCTGGAGCGGCTGACGCAGGAGCGGTTTGCAGCGGTCAGCCAGACCCTTCTGGACCAGGGCCGGAAGGACGCAGCCCGGAAGCTGCGCGTCTTTGAGCGGTACGCCGCCCACTTCGGCACCGCCCCGGCGGTGATTCTGATCAGTGGCGAGCCCTACGACTCCCGCTTCATGCGGGAGGTCTTCACGGAGATCATGGACGATGCCGCCGTGGAGAAGTTGAAGCAGGAGGAGTCGATCAAGTCGACTTCCCTCGCGACCATGAACCTGCTGTTAGCCGCTCATGCCATGGGCTATGGCGCCGTCCCCATGACCGGTCCGGTGCTGGTAGTTGCTCCCGAACTGAAGGCAAGGCTGCGGGTCCCTGACCCCTTCCAGCCGCACCTGCTGGTTGCCCTGGGTACCCCCGCCGGTGGACCACTGCCCAATGTGGGGCGGAAGAGCCTCGAAGAGATTACGAGTTGGATTGACTAGACACGACCGCACGGCCGGGTGGCGAAAAGCCACGCGGCCCTTTTCATGTGATTTGAAGGATTTTGACCAACCCGTACCGTCATACCGCATGGAGTGACCACTCTCCGGGAGGAATGCAACGTGGAACTGATCATTGAACAGGTTAGCAAGCGGTATAGCGACAAGGTCTGGGGTCTGCGGGAGTTCAGCCTGAAGCTGGGTCCCGGCGTAGTGGGGCTGCTCGGCCCCAACGGCGCCGGCAAGTCCTCGCTCATGCGGATCCTGGCCACAATCACGCAACCCACCCACGGACGCGTCCTCTGGAACGGGATTGATATCGCCAACTCCCCGAACGCTCTGCGGCCAGTTCTCGGCTACCTGCCGCAGGACTTCGGCGTCTACCCTCACCTGACCGCCGAGGAGTTTCTCCGGTACATGGCGGGGATCAAGGGCCTGGGTGGGCCCGCAATTCGGCAACGGATCGATGAACTTCTCCCTCTGGTCAACCTGAACCACGCCCGTAAGCGCCCGCTCGGCGGCTTTTCTGGCGGCATGAAGCAGCGGATTGGCATCGCGCAGGCACTCCTGAACGACCCCGCCCTCCTGATCGTGGACGAGCCGACCGTCGGCCTTGACCCCGAGGAGCGGGTCCGCTTCCGGAACCTGCTGGCCGACCTCTCGGGCGAGCGGATCGTGATCCTCTCCACCCACATCGTCTCGGACGTGGAGGCGACCGCCACCGAGATTGCCCTGGTCAACGAGGGGCGGCTGCTCGTGCAGACGAGCCCGGAGGCGCTGCTCGCCAGCGTAGACGGCAAGGTCTGGGAGTGGGTGATCCCCAGCCAGGACCTGACCGCCGCCAAGCAGCGCTGGCTGATCAGCAGCACGGTGCGCCGGCAGGAGGGCATCCGGATTCGAGTCGTCGCCGATGCTCCTCCCGGCCCCGGTGCGACCCCGGCCACCCCCGCCTTGGAGGACGCCTATCTCCACGCCATCGCCACCGACCGGGCCGCCGGTCGGACCGCCTAAAGGAGTGCGGCCATGGGACGACAACTCCTCTACATTCTCTGGGGCGATTTCCTGGAGCGGATCCGGCGCCCGAGCTTCCGCATTACCCTGGCTATCTTGCTCTTCGGCGCCTTCTTCCTGTTGCCCGACCCTGAGAGCGGCATCGCCACTATGCGGGTCGGCGGGCATCGAGGTCTCTACAACTCCGCCTGGGTGGGGGCGAACGTGGCCCTCTGGGCCGCTTTCTTCTTTTCGATCGGCGGTTTCTTCCTCGTCCGGGGGAGCGTTGAGCGAGACGAATCGACCGGGGTGGGGCAGATCCTGGCCACCACGCCAATGACAAGACCTGCCTACACCCTCGGCAAGTGGATGAGCAACTCGTTCTTTCTCACTGTCATGACCCTTGTGGTCCTCCTCTTCGCCACTCTCCTGCAACTATGGCGGGGAGAGGTCCGGGAAATCGAGCTATGGCCCCTGATCAGCCCGTTTATCGTAATCGCCATCCCCATGATCACCACGGTCTCCTCCCTCGCCATCTTCTTCGATGTGGTTCCGTGGCTACGGCACACCCTGGGCAGCGTGATCTACTTCTTCCTGTGGATGATGGGCGTCGTGGGTCTGACTCAGGGCGATTCGCCTGGCGGGTTTTTTTCCCCGTCCACCGACCTCCTCGGCGTCCAGGCCGCCCAAAAGTCGATGCTGGCAGCCCTTCACGCGACGGTTCCCACCGCTCCCAGCGGATGGTCCATGGGAGGAATCAGTCGGCTGGATCCCGGCAACGTCTTCACCTGGCCAGGCTTTGACTGGACGGCAGCCGAGGTCGCCAGCCACCTCTGGTGGATTCTGATCGCCGTGGGAATAGCCCTCTGTGCCACGCTTCCCTTCCGGCGCTTCGATCCCACCCGGGAGCGGGCATGGCACCGCTCCACAGCCCGCCCTCCCGTCGCTTTGCCCGAGATCCAGCCTGAGCTACACCCGCCGGTCCGCCAGCTCACACCGCTCCAGCGCGCAGGATCGACATGGGGCGGACTCTCCCTATTCGGGGTGACCCTCCTGGCAGAGGTTCGCATGATGCAACGGGGCACCCCCCTCTGGTGGTACCTCGCAGCCGGTGGATGCATCGCGGGCAGCCTGGGCCTGCCACTCACCGAAGCCCGCCAATTCCTCCTGCCCCTCACCTGGGCACTCCTGATCTTCCGCCTCGCCGAGACCGGCTCGCGCGATGAACTCTATCGGACAGCGGAACTTACCTTTTCGGCGCCGTACCCCATCCACCGGCAGTTGCCGGCAACCTACGTGGGTAGCGTGATCCTCACCATGGTGCTGGGGACCGGCTTCGCCATACGGTTCTGGTTTGGCAGCGACTGGGGCAGCCTCCTGGTCGGGCTGGTTGGCGCCCTCTTCGTGCCGGCCCTTGCCCTTGCCCTCGGTATCTGGACTGGCGGCACGCGGGCCTTTGAACTGGTCTACCTCCTCCTGCTCTACGCCAGCCTGAACAGTGGCCCCGCCGGGGACTTTCTGGGCCGCCTGCCCGATGCGGCTGCCGCCGGTGCACCCACTATCTACGGCCTCGGTACCGTTGCCCTGCTGATCGCAGCGGCCACGGGCCGGCACTTCCGGCTGAAATCATGAAGAGGACATCCCGAGGAGATTCTCCTCGGGATGCTGACTTTTGCGCCCTGGCCCGCCCATATGAGGCTGAGCCTCGCCCGGTAATTGGACTTGACGATCTTGCAGTAGGTTGGTATATTTGAATATAATTTTCACTCTCAATTGTCTTGTTTAATGGTTCTTGATGCCAGCGAGGAGGCCTGCACAATGGAAGTTTCGAACCAAAACCAAACACTGTCAGATTGGCGCCGAATCGTCTCGAGATATGAGAAGGCAGATTGGCTTCACGGTACGTGGCAAATGGTAAACACCATGGTGCCATTGGGCCTGCTAGTATACCTGATGTACAGATCCTTGGACGTATCTATTTGGCTTACTCTGCTGCTTGGCATTCCTGCCGCGGGACTCTATGTTCGGGCGTTCAGCCTCTTTCACGATCTTGCTCATGCCTCGCTGTTTCCATCTCGGCGCGTGAACAATATCGTAGGTGCGCTGCTGGGAGTCGTCATGCTGACAGCTTTTCACCAGTGGCAGCGGCGACACGCTCTTCACCATGCTACGGTAGGGAATCTGGACAAGCGCGGGCACGGTTATCTGTGGACCATGACTGTGAGGGAGTACCTGGAAGCTCCACTGATCGTACGCATTGCATATCGCCTGTTTCGCCATCCGTTGGTGCTCTTCGGAATCGCCCCGCTCCTCAAGATCTTGATTGTAGAAAGGTTCGTCACAGAGAAAGATAGGGCGTCGCGACTCAGCGTACATTTCACCAACTTGGCCTTGGCAGTCATTGTGGCGGTCGCATGGAAAACAGTTGGCCTACAGGCATTCGCCCTCGTTCTGGGCCCCATTCTCTGGCTCTCGGGGGCAGCAGGGCTTTGGCTCCTGTATGTACAGCACACCTTTGAAGGGACGTACTGGGAGCGTGACCACGAGTGGAAGTATGAGGTAGCGACCTTGTACGGAAGCTCCTTCTACCAATTGCCTAGCATCTTGCAGTGGTTCGTGGCAAGTATTAACTATCATCATATCCATCATCTCGCGGCCCGGGTGCCGAATTACATGCTGCAGGCGTGTCATGAGGAAAACCCGCTGTTTCAGACCGTCAGGCCTGTGTCTGTGCAGGGGAGTCTGGCATTACTGCGATTGGTTCTGTGGGATGAAGAACAGCAGAGGCTCGTGGATTGGAAAGCGCTCCGGCTGTCATCGCGTGTGGCGTCATAGGTTCCAAGACAGCAACGCAGCGAAGTTCCTGCCCTCGAGGCGGAGGCTTCGCTGCGTTGGTCTCTAGCCCGCCTGAATAAGGCCGAGCCTCGCACGGATCAGCCAGCGGCGCTCCCGCCGGCGCATCTTCTTCGGAATGAATCCGTAGTTGTGAATCGCATCGGTGAAGAGCTTCTTAGCCAGGTCCTTCCTGCCAGCGGCGACACAGAGCCGCCCGGCCTGGGTGAGGATCTCCACGCTCTCGAAGTGAGCCAACTCCCGGACAAGCTCATCGATCTGCGGCGCCGTAGGGCTCCAGGTGACCAGGGCCTCCTCCAGCAGATAGATGTATGGCTCCCCGTAGGCCACCTGCGGCTGCTTGGCCAGTGCCTCGGTCAGTCGGGCCCGTCCCTCATCGTACTTCCTCAGCTTCACCCAGGTAGCACCCTGCAAAAAGAGCGCCCGAGCGCTGTCCTCGCCTCGGTCTACCGCCTTCTCCAAGTACTCCGCCGCCACGCTGTAGCGCCCACTACGGAGATAGTGCTCACCAAGCGCCACCATCGACCGTATGTCCGACGGGTTCTGCTCCACAGCCTGGCGCAGGCTGGAGATAGACTGGGCGCGCTGAATCGGTGCCCAGAGTGCCGCGAGCAGGCCCAGGTAGCGGTTGTCCACATACCAGAAGGCGAGTGCGAGCAGGACAAGCCGCCCCACAGACGAACCGAGCAACCACGTAAAGATCCAAAACAGCCCAAGGGTTTTCACTGAATGATACCCGCCCTTCTCACGGTATCCTGTTTCACCCTTCGAAAGATTCTACAGGAAGGGCAAAGCCCCTTCCGCGAGATGTTAAGTCCTTCACTACCGGATGGGAAGGGTGACCTTGTAGGACCGGACAAGCTGCTCCAAGGACTCGTAGACCGCCCGGGCTTCCGCCATCAAATCAGTGACGGGCTGACCATGCAGTAGGACTTTACCGGTGTATATCTTGCGGACCCTGGCCGTCAAGCCGGGGCCATCATCGAATGGGCGGACCTGCACCTCCCAGGGCCGGTTGCGCAGCACATCTACCAGGATCGGCTCTCGCTGGGCCGCCAGGGTGAGCGCCTCCTCATCGCCGAGGGTCATGAGGGGACCCACCGCCGGATGAGCGCGCGCAAAGACCTCGGTGACGAGCGCGTCCATGGCAACACAGCGGGGCTGGAGGAAGAGTCGTTGATCAGCGGCCACCCGGCGCACTACCTCCCGGGCTGTGGCCTCATCCACCGCCTCGAGGAACGGGCCGTTAAGGCGGAGGCCCTCCAGAATCTGCGGAACGGGGATCACCCCAATGCCACAGGTCTCCGTGTCCCGCAACCAGGAGTCCAAGTGGTCCAAGCTGAGCCGGTCAGAGCCGCAGACCAGCGGGTTGGGTGGGTCTCCCTCGATCAGGCCCAGCACGGTGGCGGGGTCGAACCCGTGCTTGCGGAGGATCTGATTGAGGCCGCTCTCCTCCAGTACCTGCACGGCCAGGTCGTGGTGGCTGACCCCCAAGCCCCGCTCCGCCGAGTGGGAGAACGGCAGATGGCCCACATCGTGCAGCAAAGCTGCCAGACGGAGCAGCCAGTCCTCAGGCCTGAAGTGAACCACCAGGGTGAAAACGCCCACGGTATGGGTGAACCGAGTGTGGGTCATAGGCAGAATGCGGGCGGATCCGCCGTACTGAGCGATCCGCTGCAGACGGCGCAGCGCCGGATGCATAATGATCTCCTGCTCGCAGGGCGTCAGGCCACTTCGCTTCCGGTAGAGCGGATCGTACAGGAACCCATCGGAACCATCGTTAAAATAGTGCACGCCATACCTCCTCGTTGCGCAAGAAAGAGCCGGCCCCCGATGGACCGGCTGCTTACTTTATAGACGATGGTGTGTGCGTTACGGTAACGATACGAAGCCGTAACCTTCGGCCTTCATCTGACGGATGACTTCGGGCAGGGCCTCGGCTGTGTGGCTCATAGTGTCGTGGAAGAGGATCACGGCGCCCCGGTGTAGCTGGTCAATGACCGTCTGCACAACCACATCCGGGGGCTTGCGCCCATGCACGACGCCCTCCCAGTCCAGCGAACCATTCGTCCAGTTGATCAATTCCATCTCTAGCTCTTCCAACAGGCTGAGCAGGTCCTGGTTGTAGGCACCAAACGGCGGGCGGAAATAGCGGGGGCGCTGTCCGGTTACCTGCTGGATCAGGTCGATCAGCGGCTCAATCTCCTTCCGCTGATCCTCTTTGGACAGGGTCCTCATGTTCGGATGAGTCATGGTGTGAACCCCGAGCTGGTGCCCTTCCTTATGGATCCGTTCAACCAGCTCCGGATGATTCCTGGCGCTGTACCCTGTAATGAAGAAGACCGCCTTTACGTCCTCCTTCGCGAGGGTTTCCAGAATCGGTACGGTCTGCTCGGTGGGGCCGTCGTCGAAGGTGAGCATGGCGACTCGCTGCTCCGCAGCTTCCGGGTCGCTGGGGGCAAGGGGCAGCCCGATCCCCCGTGGGCGCCAGGTCACCACCGGCTGAGCGGGGGCTGGGACTGGAACAGGAGTGGGCGTGGGCTCCACCTGGACCGGGACCGGACGCTCTGGAGGGGCGCCCATGGGCGGCTGTGGAACCGGGGCCGGCGTAGGCGGCTCCTCCACTGCAGGGGGAGGAGGCGCAGGAGGCGCTTCCACCGCAGGCGGGGGTGGGGCCGGGCTCTGAGAGGGGGTCGTGCCGCAGGCAGAGAGGAGCAGAAGAGCCGCGAGCGTAATAGGGAGGAAGATCCTCTTCATGGCGATCGGTCCCTCTCTATAGGGTTTGGGGATCTACTACCTAGCTTATGACGCGGGCCGTGAGAGGTCAAAGGCCATGTTAGTGGAAGTTCCCGCGCTGGCAGGTTTACCTGGCCGGGGAGACCAGGGTTTCGATCGCTTCCATCTCCTCCTGATCCAGTGACTTGATAATCCAGATGGAGATTCCCGCCAGATTGTACCGTTTGGCCAGCGAGACCTTCTGGATCACCGAGGTCCGGTCCTCGTGCTCCATGAGAATCCCGAGGAGCACCTTCTCTGACGGCATGAGCGCCACGCTCTGCACAATCGCTTCCTCGACCCGCTCGAGGGGCTCGGGCTCGCCAGAGCCCGCTGCGTTGTAGTCGTGGGCCATGATCAGCACCCGGTCGACCTGCGCTGCGATCGCCGCGTAGTCGTAGCCCGGGTACCAGCCGTTGGGTGGATGAACCGCCGCAATCACCTGTTTCCCCAGTGGATGCAACCTGTTGGCCACCGCCCGCAGCAGGGCGACATACCCCTCCCGCACCGATTCCAGTTCGGCGCCCTCCCTGCCGAAGCCCAGGCCCTCCAGGTCGATCACGGCACCCTCCAGCCGCTGCTCGGACAGGACCGTCACGATCTGCCCGGCCAGCCGCTCGCGGGCCTCCGGATCCAGCACAAGGTTGGTGACCCGATCGTCCGCATCGCCAGAGATGACGGTCAGGAAGCGATCGGTCCGGGCGTCACGGGCCAGGGCGAGCACCTCATCTGCCCCGTCGGGCCAGTAGTAGGGCTGCTCTGTCAGGGTTAACTGCCCGGTCTCGTCGACCATGGACCAGGTGAAGGCCACATCCGCGAAGCGTGGAATGTAGTAGCGCCACTCGTAGCTGCCGAGGCCATAGAAGGCCAGGGTCTGCATGGGCCGGACCGCCGACCAGACGTTGGCGGTCATGCTCGCTCCATCCCAGTGGACGGTGGCACCGAACGACTCTGCGAAAATGCGGGCCGGTACCATAGTCCGGTTCTGGACCAACTGCGGTGCAACGTCCATTTCGTGGGCGAGACCGTTGACCATGGCGGTAGTCTCGCCCAGGACCAGCGTGAGCGACTTTCCCTGACCGTTCGCCCGGATCGTCTGGGTCTCGGCCATCCAGGTGACCTCGACCCCCATGGCCTCAGCAATCGCCCGGAAAGGGACCATCATACGGTTGTTGATGATGGTCGGAGGAACCTCGGTCTTCAGCTCGATCCCATCGACAACCAGGCGGGCTGGGGGCGCCTCTGCGGCGGCCAACGTCGGAATCAGGTTGATGAGCAGCGACAGTAGCAATATCGTTGCATATCTCTTCATAGATCGATCTCTCCTAGCGAGCACCGCCGAGGGTTTCCTTCACCCTTTCGGCCAGGTCCATATTCATGCCCGGCACGTCTGCAATTGCCTCGAGGGTCGCCTCACGAATGGCTTTGAGCGAACCGAACGTCTTCAGCAGTGCCTTCTTGCGCTTCGGCCCGATACCGGGGACATCATCCAGCCGGCTGTGGGTCGCCGCCTTCCGGTGCAGCTTCCGATGATACGTAATGGCGAAGCGGTGGGCCTCGTCGCGCACCCGCTGGAGCAGATAGAGCCCCTGGGAGCCGCGGGGGAGCTTGATCCAGTCCTCCCGTCCTTCCTCGCAGAGGAGCTCCTCCTCTTTGGCCAGGCCGAAGGTGCGGATCTGTTCGACGCCCAGGGAACGCATGGCCTCACGGGCATAGGCCAACTGGCCCTTGCCACCATCAATAATGAGAAGGTCGGGGAAGGCGGCAAACTTCGGTCCCTCGCCGGGCACCGGCGCCTGCGGGGCGGGCTCTTCGCCAAAGGGCGGCTCGCCGGCGACGGCGTCTGAGTCCGGTGGCGCCTCCTCCGGGTCCATAGCCAGTCCGTACTCCGCTGCCTCCTCGGCGGCAATCAGCCCCTCCTCCAGGTCCTTTACCCGGCCATCGATCAGGGCTTCCCGCTCCATGAGCCCCCGCTTGAACCGCCGGGTTACCGCCTCGGCCATGTTCGCGAAGTCGTTGTTCTTGTCAACCTTGATCTTGAACCGCCGGTAGTCCTCCTTCTTGGGTCTGCCACCCTCAAAGACGACCATGGAGGCGACGACCTCCGACCCCTGCACGTGCGAGATATCGAAGCATTCAATGCGATACGGCAGCTTGGCCAGGTTGAGCGCTTGCCTCAGCTCCTCCATGGCCCCGTCGGTAGCGGCAAGCTCCTGTTCCCGCTGCTTCTTGCGCTCGGCAATGCCCTCGGCGGCGTTCTGCGCCACCATCTCCACCAGTTCGCGCTTCTCACCTCGCTGGGGCTTCCGCAGCACCACCTTCGACCCCCGCTTCGCCGAGAGCCATTCCTCCAGAACCACCGCCTCTTCGATCTCCTCGCTCAGCAGGATCTCCTTCGGTACGAAGTCGGTCTGGTTATAGTGCTGCTCCACGAAGGCTGCCAGGATCTCACCACCTGACATCTCATCGGCACCGGTCATAATGAACTGGTCGCGGCCCACCAGCTTGCCCTGGCGAACGAAAAAGACCTGTACGGCTGCCTCATCAAAGCTGCGAGCAAAAGCGATGGCATCGAGATCTACCATCTCCTTACCAATGATCTTCTGCTTCTCTGTCACCTTCTCAATGGCGATCAGTTGGTCCCGCAGCTCGGCAGCTCGCTCGAACTCCAGGTTCTCTGCCGCCTCCTCCATGCGAGTCCGAATCCGGTCGACCACCTCGTCGGTGCGTCCCTCCAGGAAGGCGTGGAGATCCTTGGTGGTCTGGGCGTACTCGGCGTGTTTGTCGAAGTCGGCCAGACAAGGACCAAGGCACCGGCCGATATGGTACTGCAGGCAGGCCCGTGGGTGTTTGGCCGGATCGTTGCACGTCCGCAACGGAAAGAGTCGGCGGGCCAGCTTCATGGTGTCCCACATGGGCTGGGTGGAGGTGTATGGGCCAAAGTAGCGGGACCCATCCTTCTTCATGGAGCGCGCGACAACCAACCGCGGCCACTTGTCACTGAGAGTCAGCCGCAGGTAGGGATAGTGCTTGTCATCGCGCAGCCGAATGTTGTACTTCGGCTTATGCTTCTTGATCAGGTTGGACTCCAGGATCAGCGCTTCGACTTCACTGTCGGTGACAATGTGCTCGACGTGAGCGATCTGCCCCACCATTGCGAGGACCTTGGCAGTGAGGTTGCGGGCAGACTGGAAGTACTGGCGCACCCTGTTCTTCAGGTTCCGGGCCTTACCAACGTAAATGACCCGGCCCTCTTCATTCTTGTAAATGTAGCAGCCCGGCTTGTCGGGCAGAAGCTTTATCTGTTCCTCCAGTTCCAGCCGATCCACGAGTGTCACCTCTCTTCCTATCTTATCATCATCTGGAAACAAGAAAAGCCCCGCCAACGGCGGGGCTCTTTGGCTTTTACTTGGAGGTAGGGATCATCTGGGTTGGGTGCCGGCGCTCCACCGAGACCTGCGGTTCCGACTGAGGTTCCCGAGCGGTTACCTTCGTCCGGGTGGGAATATCCCAGCGGGTGTCGGTGGTGGTGTAGATGGTTTTCGGCGCTGCCGGCTGCTTGATTCGATCCACATACTTCCCCGACGGGATCAGAACCATCCAGAACACCGCGGCAGCGGCACCAAAGGCGAGTAGCTGCCGCACCGGAACCCTGACGGTGGCGGTGCGCTCGCGCCTCACGGCCTTGGCTGCATCTTTATCCAACTCGCGGCTGATATTCGCCCACATATCATCCGGGATCGGAACACTGATCGCCTGTTTCCGCAGTTCCTCCCGGATCGCCCGGTCGTTCATTCGCACTGCGTGTCACTCCTCCAGAGGGACCAACGGACTGTTATTATTGGAGAGTCGGTTGTAGGAGAGGGCCACCAGGTCGGGCCGGCCCATCTGCCGGGCCATCGAGTGGCGCAGAAGCTCCCGAGCCCGGTGAAGCCGCGACTTTACGGTGCCTGGCGGGCATCCGATCACGGCGGCTATCTCGGTGTCCGAGAACTCATGGAAGTACTTGAGTACTACAACACTCCGATGGACCGGGTCCAGTTGGCCGATCGCCACACGAAGGATTTGCCGCTCCTCGCTGTCAAGAGCCGCTTCCTCGGGCTGCCACTCGCGAGCCCCTCCTGCTGTATGCTCACGAGCCGCGCCCGGCGCGGGATCGAGTTCTTCCTTGATCTTGCGACGGCGGAGGATGGTAATGGCCTCGTTAACAGCCACACGGTAGAGCCACGACTTGAAGCTGGAGCGGAACTGAAACTTCGCGATCGAACGGAAGACCTTCAGGAACGCCTCTTGTACGACGTCCTGGGCCAAGGAAGCGTCGCGCACCACCAGAAAGGCGAAACGAAAAACATCGTCCCGATAGAGGGAGAAGATCTCCTCGAAGGCAGAGCGATCACCCGCCTGGCACCGCTCGATCAGTGCGAACTCGATATCGCCAAACCGTACGGGTTCCAACTCAGCCATGACTCTCACCTCCCGTCACTCACCGCCGACATGTGTATAAAGAACTATACCTCAGGCTCACCGCGTTATAAAGACGCAAATCTATCCGTAATAGGTTTTTCATTCGCCATGGACCAGGGAATCTCCTGTTAAGATCCAATCTATGTGCCGGCTACGAAGAAAACCCACCCGCGGGTGGGTTCTTCTGCCTATCTATCGCTTTCGCGCCACTCCGGCCTACCGCTCACCCATTCGAACACGTGAACGCGGGCCGCCTGGTTCTCACCAGTGGATGAGTCAAAGGAAATCGTAGAGGCCCAGCCGTGGAACTCCCGGGTTGTGCGCACCATCTGCGCTAGTTCAGTCCGATCGGGCACCTTGGCGGGGTTCTTCTCGCCATACCGGACCAGCGCCTCCAGGATCACGCGCGCCGCATCGTACCCATACATGCCATAGCCACGGGTAGGCTTGCCCATGATCGTTTCGAAGTGGCGAGCGAAGCGCTCATCGCCGCCGTCAGTGAAGTGGGTGAAGTAGATACCGCGCCAGGTGGGGCCGATCATGTTCTCAAAGAAGTTGCTGTAAAGCTCGGCGCCGCCGATGATCGGGAGGGTGATTCCCTCGTGGCGGAGCGCTTGTGCCATTTGGAAGGCGGTCTGGCTGTTCCCCGCGTAGAAGATCGCATCGGCCTTTGAGTCGATCACCTTCTGTTTGAGATCCGCCGGATCAATCGTTCCGGTCAGCTTGATCTGACCAGCCAGGCTCATGGATATGATCTGGGCGGAGGTCTCAAAAGAGCGAGCCTTGCTCTCCGCAGCCGGGGTACCGTCCAGGATCAAAAGGATCGAGCGGGCACCAAGCTTCGATTGAGCGTAGGAGGCTGCCAACGCCTCCAGCCGGGCGTTCGAGGCAATCAGTCGGTTGAAATGCGGCCAGCCCTGTGCAGTCAGTTCATCGGCCCCGGCGGTCGGAGCGATCATGACCAGTTTGGACTCCTGCAGCGCCTCAGCAATGGCTGCACTCACTTGGCTGGTGAAGCTGCCCACAACACCGATCACCTCCGGGTCAAAGGCGACCGAGTTGGCCAGGTCGCGGGCAGCCGAGGCCTGACCCTGGTCATCGTGGCGAAGCAGGGTCACCTCATAGCCCACCTTGCGCAACTGGTCCTCCATATCGCGCAGGGCCAGTTCGGCACCGGCAGAGAGATCGCCACCGTAAATTCCGTAAGATCCCGACAGCGGGGTGATCGTGGAGAGAACGACACGCACCGTCTTCTGACTGGCCTGAACCCCACACTCCGAGCGGGTGGGCTCAGCGATCCATTGGGTGATCTGGTCCCGCACTTTCTCATCGGTGGGTACGGCATAGGCAACGGGCGTGTCGGCCGCAGCGGTCACGATGCCCAGCACCTGCCCGGACTGACGGTGGATGAGCGGACTACCGCTCGACCCGTGAACGACCGTGACGCCTCGGAACTCGATCAGGTTCGGATAGTACCGCTCCTCAATGCGCTTGGACACCCGTATGCTCTCCACCTCTGCGTCGAGCAGAGAAGCGTTAGGGTTGCTCTTGGGGCTACCCAACACGTAGACCTGGTCGCCGGCAGCGACCGGTTCTTCGTACAGGCTCAGCACATCGGGCCATTTGCGCAGGGTGGCCGCCTGGAGCAGGGCGACGTCCAGATTGCGATCAAGCCCGACCACAGCAGCCAGGTGGCTGGCACCGTAGTCATCGATCACGTTGACACAGCCCTGGTACCCCTCTACCACGTGCGCACTGGTAAGAATGTGGCCTTCCGGATCAATAAGGAAACCGGAGCCGGTCTTGCTCCCCTGATCACCCCGTACGCTGATCGAGACCATGGACCGATGATAGCGTTCCACAGACGGGTTGACGGGCGGGTTCGAAGGCGGTGGAATGGTCACGGTCGGATTCTCGGGGGCCGAAGGGGGATCGTTGCTGACGACTGGCGCGACCGGCGGCTGCCAGGGCCACTGGCCAGACCGGTATCGGAAGCCGCCAAGCGTACCGCCCGTGAACACGACGATCAGTACAACGACAAAAAGCCACACGGCAACTCGATCGTTCGGCCGTTCCCGCCGACGGGTTGGCGTGGGGCGATCGGAGGGCTTCAGTGGCGTACCGCAATTATCACAGTAACGAGCCACCGGAGAGACCGGTGTCCCGCAGTATGGGCATTTCGACTGGGTCACCAAGGTACTTCTCTCCCTTTATATATCCCTCTACATAAGACGGGGGAGTACCTCACTTTTGTTCGTGCTAAATTATCCGGCTCCTGCTCCCGTCAGACGTTTTTGCAGCAGCATTTCCAACCACGAAAGGAAACAGCTCCTTTCAGCGGTAGCGTGGGGTTGTGTAGGAGATGCTTGGGGCCTGAACGAATAAGGAAGGCAAGGTTACCGACTCGGAGGTGCAGTCTTTGACAACTGCTGATACGAACCGGAACCGGCTTCGCCGGATCATTACCCTCGTTCTGTTTATCGTTGCATTCTTCGGAGCGGTCTGGGTAGCCGAAATCGGACTACAGCGCTTCACGATTGGGGCACTGCCGGCAGCGGCGGTGAGCAGTTTCGCCATGTTCCTGGTGGGTTTGCTCTTCACATTGCTCGACGGTGACGGCTTCCGGGGGATGGGCCTCGGCTCCCGCTGGGAGTTGAAGGACGTCCTGCTCGCCATGGGGCTGATGGGGATTCACATTGGCGGCTCCATTGTGGTGGCGATTGCCATGATGATCGCCAACGGCGGGCAGCCCGATGACTCCGCCGCGATCCAGCTCTTCACGCAGTTTGGCGACCTGGAGCCACTCCACTTCCTTGGGTTTGGGTTTCTGCTGGCCGCACTGGCGGGAATCGGGGAGGAGTTGATCTTCCGGGGATACCTGATCACGCGGCTGGAGCGGATGGGTCTGCCGGTCTGGTTGGCCGTTCTGCTGCCGGGGCTCGCCTTCGGTCTGCTCCACTCCCCCGGGTACGGGCTCATCTCCGCCCTGAGCAAGGCACTCTTCTTCGGCATTCCGACCGGTATCTACTTTATCTACCGCAGGCGCCTCGCTCCGCTGATGCTCATGCACTTCATGGTCGACTTCGGCGGTTTCATCATTATCTACCTGGCTCTGCGCTTCGCTCCCAATGCCCTGTGATCCGACTCCGACTCCGGTATGGGCAAAGCCACCCGGGAATGTGCCGGGTGGCTTTCCTTATGCCTTGCCAATCAGGTCCAGAGGGTTGATCGCTTTCCCCTCACGCCGAACCTCATAGTGCAGGTGGGGCCCGCTAACCTGGCCGGTAGCGCCAACCAGTCCAAGCTGGCTGCCCTCGCTCACCTGCTGCCCCTCTTTGACGACTACCTCCGACAGGTGAGCATATACCGTTGCGATTCCCGACCCATGATGAACGACCACCGTCTGGCCGTAGACCGGAAGGCGCTCAACCAGTACCACCGTCCCCGCGGCCGACGCGATGACCATCGCTCCGTTGGGTGCTCCAATGTCGATGCCGGCGTGCAGTTTCGGGACATGCAGCACGGGGTGCAACCTCATACCGAACGGTGAGGTGATCTCATAGTACTCTGGGGTGGGCCAGCGAAGTCGCTCTGCCCCCACTCCCCGGGCCAGCGCCCCGGCGAGAGCTGCTTGTGTGATCGTCTTCATGTCATCATTCAAGGCAGCAACTCGCCCAGGGGTGGGCAGCACGATCGGTCCAAGGCCCAGCCACCGGATATGGCTCTGGTCCAGGACGAGTAGCGCAGCAGCTAGCAGGAGGATCGGAATAAGGATTCGTCTGCGGAAACGGTGCGCCATAGATTCCCCTCCAGGCTCAGGTACCAGTATAGATCCACATAGAACCTACACTGGACACCTGAACGAACCCGTCGGGAAATCCTTAAGACTTCCTAAAGATGAAATCAGGCCGGCAGTCTGATCTCAAACACTGTTCGACTCGCCTCGTTGTACGCGAGGATTCGGCCGCCATGCAGGTTCACAATGTTCCGGGCTATGGCCAGACCCAGCCCGGCCCCGCCCGTCTTGCCTGAGCGAGACTGCTCGACCCGATAGAAGCGGTCGAAGAGATAGGGCAGGTCATGCTCCGGAATCGGGCTGCCGAGGTTGGCAACACGAATCACCTTCCCCGATGCCGTTTCCAGCAGCTCCAGCACAATGATTCGCCCCTCCCGACCGTAGCGGATTGCGTTTGAGACCAGGTTCTCCAGGACGCGGACCAGAAGGTCGGGGTCCACGGTCGCCATGACCCTGGTGGCCGGCAACTGCAACTGGTACTCCATGCCCGCCTCCTGCAGAGCAGGAACGAACTCCTCGACCAGTTGCTCCAGCAATTCACCCAGGTTGATGGTCGCCGACTTGAGGCGAATAGAACCATGGCTGGTGCGGGTGTACTCGAAGAGTTGATCGACCAGGCGCTTCAGCTGCTTGCCCTTCTCGTAGGCCAGGCCCACATAGTGGCGCATCTCTAATTCATTGCCATAGCGGTCGCTGTCGACCAGCTCCAGGTACCCGAGCACTGAGGTGAGCGGAGTGCGAAGGTCATGCGAGACACTAGTGATCAGTTCATGCTTCGTGCGCTCAGCCTGCCGCTCCTGTTCCAGCGACTGGCGTAACTGACTGGCCATGCGGGCCAGGTTCCGGCCCAGGCTACCCAGTTCATCAGCGCTGCCCTCGGGAATGTGCGTGTCGAACTCGCCCTCGGCGATCGCGTCCACCGCCCTGTTCAACGTCTCGATATACCGGATAGTCGGGGCGGTCAGGACGAAGAAGTAGACCACGAACAGGCCCAGCCCTGTCAGGACCATGGTCGGCACCTCACCCACGGTCCCGCGGAGCACGGCAAGGACGTGTTGGAAGGGGTCCAAGGTCCTGAGCAGATAGGCGAGACCCAGCAGGAGGAAGACGCTGAGAACGGCCAGGGCCACGCTGCCGGCAAAGACCAGCATTAGCTTCCAGCGGATTGACTGGAGCAGTTTAGTCCTCAAGCTTGTAGCCGACCCCCCAGACCGTCTTGATTCGGGTGGGATGCCCGGGGTTGTCCTCGATCTTCTCACGGATCTTCCGGACATGCACCATAACGGTATTGTTGGCCTGAAAATAGCGCTCCTTCCAGACCCGCTCGAAGATCTCTTCGGAGCTGAAGACACGGCCGGGATGGCTGGCCAATAGCAGCAGGATCTCGTACTCTGTTGGGGTCAGCACCACCTGGCGCTCATCTACCGTGACCCGCCTTCGGGTCCGGTTGATCTCCAACCCGTGAACCAGCAGGGTCTCCTCCGTGGTCGCTGGGTGCCCGGGGTTGAGGCTGGTATACCGCCGGAGCTGGGCCTTCACCCGGGCCACCAGCTCCAGTGGGTTGAATGGCTTGGTCAGGTAGTCGTCGGCCCCGGTCTTCAGGCCGAGAATCTTGTCCACGTCCTCCGACTTGGCGCTGAGCATGAGAATCGGAGTGTTCCACTGCTCACGAATCTGCCGGCAGACCTCCAGGCCGTTCATGCCTGGCATCATGACATCCAAAATCACCAGGTCAAAGATCTGCCCGTGCAGGAGGTCCAATGCATCAGGCCCGTTCTCAGCCTTCTGGACCTGGTATCCCTCGCTGAGCAGATGGATCTCGATCAGACTCGCGATGGCCGGCTCATCATCGACGACGAGGATCGACTGGTTCTGCATGGAGCACCATCCCTGCCACTGTAGACTCTTCTTCTATGACGATACACCCTGCGCATCCGGACCGTACAGTCGCAAAAAGCGCCCCCCGGTCGTGTCCGGGAGGCGCTCCTCTCGTAAGAGTGTCTAGTCGTGTCCGGAAGCTTCGTCGAGCGGCTGGAGCCCGCGCTGCCGTTCAATGTGCCGCTTCAGGAAGAGGCCGGTGTAGCTCTTCGGCTCCTCGCAGATCGCCTCCGGCGTCCCCTGTGCGACAATCTGGCCGCCCCGGTCACCGCCCTCCGGCCCCAGGTCCACGATCCAGTCCGCCTGCTTGATCACATCCAGATTGTGCTCGATCACCAGGACCGTGTCCCCATTATCGACCAGGCGCTGGAGCACCTCCAGCAGCTTGTGCACGTCGGCCATGTGCAGACCGGTGGTCGGCTCGTCGAGGATATAGATCGTCTTGCCCTGGGAGCGGCGGGAGAGCTCGGTCGCCAGCTTCACCCGCTGCGCCTCGCCGCCGGAGAGCGTCGTCGCCGGTTGGCCCAGCTTAATGTAGCCCAGGCCGACATCCTGCAGGGTCTGCATCTTCCGGTATATACGCGGGATCGGCCGGAAGAACTCGACCGCCTCATCCACCGTCATACCGAGGATCTGTGCGATGTTCTTCCCCTTGTAGTGGACCTCCAGGGTCTCCCGGTTGTAGCGGGCACCCTTGCAGACCTCGCACGGGACATAGACATCGGGCAGGAAGTGCATCTCGATCTTGATGATGCCGTCGCCCTTGCACGCCTCGCACCGGCCACCCCGGACGTTGAAGGAGAAGCGGCCCTGCTTGTAGCCGCGCATCTTCGCCTCGGGGGTCTGGGCCATGAGGTCGCGGATCAGGTCGAAGACGCCGGTGTAGGTGGCCGGGTTGGAGCGGGGCGTCCGCCCGATCGGCGACTGGTCAATGTCGATCACCTTCTCCAGGTGGTCGAGTCCCTCGACGCCGTCGTGCTCGCCGGGACGCTGCCGGGACCTGTTCAGGTCCATGGCAAGCCGCTTGTAGAGGATCTCGTTGACCAGCGTCGACTTGCCGGAGCCCGAGACACCGGTGACGCAGGTGAAGGTCCCCAGCGGCACCTTGAACGTCAGGTCCTTGAGGTTGTGCTCCCGGGCGCCGTTCAGCGTCAGCCACTTGCCGTTCGGCTGGCGGCGCTGGACTGGGATCGGGATCTGCTTCCGGCCACTCAGGTAGGCGCCGGTCGCCGAGCCCTCGGTCTTCAGGATCACATCCAGCGGGCCGGCCGCCACGATCTCGCCGCCGTGCTCGCCCGCCGCCGGGCCGATGTCCACGATCCAGTCGGCCGCGAACATGGTGTCCTCGTCGTGCTCGACGACGATCAGGGTGTTACCCAGGTCACGCAGCCGCTTCAAGGTGGCGATCAGCCGCTCGTTGTCCCGCTGGTGCAGGCCAATCGAGGGCTCATCCAGAATATAGAGGACGCCGACCAGATGCGAGCCAATCTGGGTCGCCAGGCGGATCCGCTGCGCCTCGCCGCCCGAGAGCGTACCGGCGGCCCGGCTCAGGGTCAAATAGTCCAGGCCCACGTTGATCAGGAACCCCAGCCGCTCGTTGACCTCCTTCAGGATCTGGCGGCCGATCGCCGCCTCACGGGGGGTCAGGTCGAGGCTGGCGAAGAAGTCCCGAGCGCGCTTCACGTCCATCGCGGTGACCTGCGAGATCGAGAGGCCGCCCACCTTGACCGCCAGCGACTCCGGCTTGAGCCGGGCACCGTGACAGGCCGGGCAAGGCTTGGTGGTCATGAACTCCTCGATCTGGGTGCGCACGTAGTCGCTGGAGCTCTCCTTGTAGGCCCGCTCCAACTGCTTCACGCAACCCTCGAAGACCACCTCATACCACTTGTTCTGGCCGTACATGTTTTCGTACTTGAAGCGGACCTTACCATCGGGGTAGCCAAAGAGCAGAATGTCGACAAACTTCGGGTCCTGCTCGTCCAGCGGGACGTCCTTCTTGATCTTGAGCTGGTCGCAGAGCGCATCCACCATGTTGAGGAAGTACTGCTGCGTCGAGTTGGCCCAGGGGACCAGGGCGCCGTTCTCGATCGACTTGTGGGCGTCAACGATCAGCTCCGGGTCGATCTCGGTGTTATGACCCAGGCCGGTACAGGCCGGACAGGCGCCGAAGGGCGAGTTGAAGGAGAAGATGCGCGGCTGCGGCTCATCGATCGAGGTGCCGCAGTCCGGGCAGGCGAAGTTCTGGCTGAAGAGGATCTCCGCGCCGCCGATCACATCGACCGTGACAATCCCGCCGGTCAGCTTGGTGGCGGTCTCCAGGGAGTCGGCCAGGCGCTTGGCAATCTCCCGCTTCACCACCAGGCGGTCAATGACCACCTCAATGGTATGCTTCTTCTTCTTGTCGAGGGCGGGGGTTTCGTTGGTCACGTCCATGGTCTCTCCGTCCACCCGCATGCGGACATAGCCGCCCTTACGGATATCCTCGAAAACCTTCTCGTGCTCACCCTTCCGACCACGCACAAGCGGAGCCAGGATCTGAATCCGGGTCCCTTCATCCATTTGGAGGATGGTGTCAACCATCTGCTCAATCGTCTGCTGGGAGATCGGCTTACCACAGGTCGGACAGTGCGGCCGGCCTACGCGGGCAAAGAGGAGGCGCAGGTAATCGTAAATCTCGGTCACCGTGCCCACGGTGGAGCGCGGGTTCCGAGAGGTGGTCTTCTGGTCGATGGAGATGGCGGGCGACAGCCCTTCAATGTAGTCGACATCGGGCTTGTCCATCTGCCCGAGGAACTGGCGGGCATAGGCGGAGAGCGACTCCACGTAGCGGCGCTGACCCTCCGCGTAGATCGTCTCGAACGCCAGGGAGGACTTGCCCGACCCGGAGACGCCCGTGAAGACGACCAGTTTATCGCGGGGGATCTCAAGGTCAACGTTCTTCAGGTTGTGCTCCCGTGCACCCTTTACGATCAACTTATCCTTCGCCATGAAACAAATCCTCCCACAAGGCGCATTCCTCATCCAACGGCGGATGAGGTATGAGCGCAATGATACCATACCCGATCTCGGAAGTGAGACGTGCAAATCATACCACGACGAACACTTGTTTGCAACCGAACACGGGCTGGCGATTCTGTGATATACTAGATAGGTAGGTTTGCGCGTCGTTTGGACGAGCCCCGCCCCGGGTGCGATACTTGTACGTTCAAGAGCAGGAGCCCAGGAAAATGACCTTCTTCCGTGATCTCTTTGGCCAGCTACGCAGCTTTCCGCGGACGGTCAAGCTGTTCTATGTCAGCGATATCTTCTTCGCCTTCGCCCAGGCGATCTTCGCCACTCTTTTCAACCTGCATCTCCTGAAGGTTGGGTATAACGCCGAGCACATTGGAACCCTACAGTCGCTGGCGGCAATGGTCATAGCGCTTGCCGCCGTGCCGATCGGTGTTCTGGCGGACCGCTTTGGTCGTCGGGGCATGTACGTGACCGGTTCCCTCCTCTTCGGCATTCCCTATGGGCTCATGCCGCTGCTGACCGACTTCCGACTGCTCATGGTCGTCTATGGCGTCCACAACCTGGGCATGGCACTGATGATGGTCAACGAGAGCCCGCTGCTGGCGGGCGAGGTGGGGCCTGAGCGACGGGCTTCGGTCTTCTCGTTCATGATGATCAACTTCTTCCTCTGGAACACGCTCGGCATTCAGTTGGCCGGGTTCCTCTCCCGGTGGATGCCGGCAGGGGCCCTGAGCGAATATGTCTGGCCGTTGGCGCTGGCCGCAGGCTGCGCCGTGGTCTCCGGCATGATTCGTATGTCGCTCCCCTTCAGGCCGTACAAACCGGCCAGGGTGGGCATGCGGATTCTGCCCAGCCGCACGGCACTCCTGCTGGCCCTGGTCAGTGTGGTGAGCGGGGCCTTCACAGCGCTCCTGCAGAACTTCGGTAATGTGATCCTGGCAGAGCGGTTCTCCTTCGGCTCGGAGACGATCGCCACGATCCTTACGGTGGGCGGCGTGCTGGGCTGGATCGCTTCGCTCTTTGTGCCATGGACGAGTGGTCGCCTGGGGGATCTGCGGGCGTATGCCATGGTGATGGGCCTGCAGGGGTTGGTCCTCATGAGCATGGGACTGGCTGATGCGCCTTTTGCCTACCTGCCTGGCTTCTGGCTCCGCACCATGCTCTCAAGCATGCAGATGCCGCTCTTCTCGGCCTTTGCCATGGGCGTGACGGATGATGCGGAGCGGGCGACCGCCAACAGCTACGCGATGGTCGGGCGGAATGTGGGGACGGCCGTGGCCTCGAAATGGTTTGGCATGCTGCTCGCGAGCGGGACCTACCTGCTCCCTTTTGCGGCAGCCGGCATCTTCGCAGTGGCAGCGGCCGGATTCACACTACTTGCCTTCCGGCATTCGGCGGTGCACCGGACTGACCTGACAACGTAATGGATAGACTAGATTGGGGGGACATGGACGCTGTGCCCCATGGAGGTATGGATCTGAACCTGATTGAAGTGATCGACAGCCGGGGGCGCACGTTGACCCCCTGTAAGCGCAAGGTGGCAGACCGGGAGGTCCGGCTTGGCCGGGCCAAGTGGATCGGGCGTAACCGGATTCGGCTGCGCTTTGACCCGTTTGCCTACCGCTACATTCGCCTGAAGGTGCTGGCCCGCGACAAGTACACCTGCTACTGGTGCGGTCAGCCCGGGTTCACCATGGACCACGTAATTCCCTGGTCCAAGGGTGGACGAACCAGCATGACCAACTGCATCTGCGCCTGTGAGGAGTGCAACGGCCAGCGGGGCGACACCCCCGCCGACGAGTTTGCGCGGCAGATGGACCGGCCCGTCCCGGTGGCAGGGCTGATCCAGAGCGGGCAGCATGTGGTGGTTGGTGCTGCGGTGTCGGTCGAGGAGCCGGTCATGGCGGAGATGGCTGCGACCGAGGAGGTTGTGACCGAGGAGGAGCCAGGGCGGCGGTACCTGGTCGACCTGCTCGACCCCTATCGGCAGCCGGTGAGCCGCCGTTCGCTGTATTAGCCAGGAAGACCGGTCCCCGCGTGGGGGCCGGTCTTTTCGCTGCGATAAGGCCCGGGCTACCGAAGAAAAGGATCCGGCTGTCCTCTCTGAGCTTGGGCACAGCGTCGGCGAGAGGGCCGTGCGATGCCGGGCCAGAACCCTTCGAAGAGTTGGTAGGTAGCCCTGCCGAAGAGGATGGCGTCGGACGTGTGGATCAGATCGATCGCGTGCTGATGCGATTGATGATCCGCCAACGGGTACTCCAAAGGTTGGATGAGGTTCGTTGAACCTCGTGCGAGGTATGGCGAGGTATGGCGAGGTTTGGCGAGGTCTGTCGAGGTTTGGCGAGGTTCGGCAGGACTTGTGCGAGGCTCGGCGAGGTTCGGCGAGGTTCGGCAAGACTTATGCGAGGCTCGGCGAGGTTGGGCAAGACTTGTGCGAGGTTTGGCGAGGTTCGGCAAGACTTGTGCGAGGTTCGGCGAGGTTCGGCGAGGTTCGGCGAGGTTCGGCAAGACTTGTGCGGGGTTCGGTGAAGACGGGGGCGAGAGCGAACACAGAATGAGAAGGAGCGCCGTATGACAGAAGCGGGAGTCCCTGGCCCTTCGCCCAAGCCACGTGCTACAGTAGGGGAGAGGTGAGGCCCATGACCGGCAAAGTCCTCCTGGCCGACGATGAACATGAGATGCACGCCCTCCTCTCCCCGGTGCTCCAGCGGGAGGGGCTGTCACTGATCCACGCCTACACCGGCCCCGAGGCGATCGACCTGGCCCGCCGGGAGGAGCCCGACCTGATCCTGCTCGACGTCATGCTCCCCGGCCTCGACGGCTTCGAGGTATGCCGGGAGATCCGGCGAAGCCAGACCATGCCGATCCTCTTCCTCTCCGCTCGCGGCGAGGAGTTCGACAAGGTCCTCGGCCTGGGCGTCGGTGGCGATGACTACGTGACTAAGCCATTCAGTCCCATGGAACTAGCCGCCCGGGTCAAGGCACACCTGCGGCGGCGCCAGCGGTTCGACGCTCCGCCGGCCCAGCCCGACCCGGCGGCCCCGGTTCGGGCCGGGGAGTTGGTGATCGATCCCGGCCGGGCCGAGGTCCACCTGTCCGATGGACGCATCGCTGTGCTGACCGCCCGCGAACTCGGCGTCCTGCTGGCGCTGGCCCGCTCGCCGGGCCGCATCTACACCAAGAAACAGCTCTACGAGGCCGCCTGGGACGCCCCCTACTTTGGCGATGACAACACCGTCATGGTCACCATTCGCCGGCTGCGGGAGAAGGTCGAGATCGACCCCGACCGGCCCACGCTGATCCTGACCGTGCGGGGCCTGGGTTACAAGCTGGCGGGCTCCGGGGAGGTGCGGGCATGAAGCTCGCCACCAAGCTGAGCCTCTCGTACGCAGCCCTGCTCTTCCTGCTGATCTTCCTGGTCCTCGGGTTGGCCGTGATCCAGGTCAACCGCCTGATCGACAGCGTGCAGGGCCTGCCCTATCCCGCCCGGCCGCACGAAGCCAACCTGATCGCCAACGACCTGGGCAAGGAGGGGCTGACCGCCCCCGTCCCAGAGGACTGGCTCGCCCCCACACTGGACGCCGGTGGCTGGTTCCAGGCCCTCGACAAGGACGGCCGGGAGGTCCAGGCTGCGGGCGCCCCTCCTGACCGGCGCTCCTCCTACACCCCCGCCGAGCTGGCGGACCTGACTACCCCCGACAATGACCGGGCGTGGGGTTATCAGCTGGCCACCATTGAGAATGAGGTGCGTGAGCCCATCGGTACGGTGGTGCTGGCAGTCCCCATGGGCAGGATCACACCGGTTCACTTCTACATGACGCCGCAGGTCGCCGAGCGCTTCACCCTCTACTTTGGGCGTGGCGTCCTCATGGCGACCGGTGCGCTGATCCTGATGCTGCTCCTGGCCGGCGCCTGGTATGCCCGCTGGGTCTCCCGCCCGCTGGTCCGCCTCTCCCATGAGCTGGAGCGGGTGGCGGCGGGCGAGCGGGACCGGCGCATCGCTACGAGTGGGCGCGATGAGATCGCCCGGCTCGGGGAGTCCTTCAACGCCCTCGTCGAGCGACTGAGCGAGGCAGAGCGGGAGCGGGGCCGGCTGGAGATGGCCCGGCAGGACCTGGTCGCCAACCTCTCCCACGACCTGCGCACCCCGCTGACCGCCCTCCAGGGCTTTGCGGAGGAGCTGGCTCAGCCGGATACCCCCGCTGAGGCGCGTCAGCGGAACGTCGCCATCATACGGCGGCGTGTCGCGGAACTCGACTCGCTATTGGGCGACCTGCTCGAGCTCTCCCGCCTCCAGGCGCTGCCGCCCAGCCCGCAGGAGCCCGTCGACCTGGCCGAGGTTATGCGTGAGCGGCTGATCGATCTGCTGCCCGAGATTGAGCGGGCCGGCATCGAACTGGATGTGAACCTGCCGGATCAGCCTGTCACCATCCGCGCAGATGCACGGCTGGTCGGGCGGGCGCTGCAGAACCTCATCCACAACGCCCAGCGCCACGGCGAGGCGACCCGGATCAGCGTCACCCTGACCGAAGGGCCCACCGGTGTGACAATCCAGGTGGCCGACGACGGGCAGGGAATCCCCGCCGACCAAGTGCCTCACCTCTTCGAGCGGTACTACCGGGGCACATCGGCCACGGTGCAGGGTCGGGGCAGTGGGCTGGGACTGGCCATCGTCCGGCAGATCGCGGAGCATCACCGGGGTGAGGTTCATGTCACATCCACTCCCGGGCGGGGCACCATCTTCACACTCCGTTTGTCAGGTTGATGTAAGGTAGCGATCAGGTAGCAGTAAACCTCCTCCGCTAGAGTGATTAGCAGAGGAGGTTTTCGTATGCAGATACTCTCCACGGACCGACTGACCAAGCGCTACGGTGGGCAGGCCGTCGTGAACGGTGTGAGCCTCACGGTCCAACAGGGCGATATCTATGGCTTCCTTGGCCCGAACGGAGCCGGAAAGACGACCACCATTCGGATGCTCCTCGGTCTGACCCGGCCCAGCGGCGGGCGGGTCTGCCTGCTCGGCCAGGACCCGTTGACCGCCGACCGGTCGCTCTTCAAGCAGGTGGGCTCGCTGATTGAGGGTCCGGCCTTCTGGCCGCATCTCTCCGCCGCTGAGAACATGGTGATCATCCAGAAGCTAAAGGGTGGCACCAACCGGCAGGAGATTACGGCGACACTCGAGCTGGTAGGCCTGGCCGATGCCGCCCGGAAGCCGGTCAAGCACTTCTCCCTGGGCATGAAGCAGCGACTGGGGATTGGCATGGCCCTGCTGGGCAAGCCCCGACTGCTGGTCCTGGACGAGCCGACCAACGGCCTCGACCCCGAGGGTTTCCGGGAGATGCGCTCGCTGCTGCGCCGCCTCGTGACCGACCAGGGGATGACCGTCCTGCTCTCCAGCCATCTGCTGAGCGAGGTAGAGCAGGTAGCCACGCGAATTGGCGTAATCCAGCGAGGGCGCCTCGTGACCGAAGCGACCGTGGCCGACCTGCGGGGGCAGGGTGGACACCGACTGGAGGTGACCGTCTCACGGCCCGACCTGGCGGCTACGCTCCTGCGGGAGCGGCTAAACGCCCAGGTAGAGCCACATGAAGATGGCACGCTGGTCGTTCGGGACGCCGGCTCGGCGGCGGCGGTCAACAGCCTGCTGGTCCGCCACGACCTGGACGTCTCCCGCCTTGTGGAGCGGGAGGCCTCGCTCGAGGAGATCTTCTTCAACCTGACGGGAGGCGAGACGCATGTGGAACGTGCTGCAGATTGAGGCGCTGAAGTGGCGGCGGAACGCCCTGGTCTGGGTCACCCTGGCTGCGACCCTGGCCACCCCCCTGCTCACCACGCTCCTCTTCGGCATGAGCGAGGGGCCAAACCCAACCTGGCACAAGTTTCTGAACCAGTCGCTCATGATGGAGACCATGATGATCGGGCCGCTGGTCACCACCCTGATCGGCGCCAATGCGATCTCGAGTGAGTACCAGTTTGAGACCTGGAAGCTCTCCTTCACGGCACCCGTCCAGCGTTGGCAGGTCTACCTGGCCAAGGTGATCCTCGGCATTTTCTGGACGCTTGGCCTGGAGGTGGCCGCGTTCCTGGGATCCCTGGTCGGGGGTTCCCTGCTCAACCTCGGGCCATTCGAGGGGTTCTGGTACTGGACCCAGCAGTGGCTGCTCGCAGGCGTGGGGCTCTCTGTCATGCTCCCGCTCTACCATCTGGTCACCCTGATCTCCCGCTCCTTCTTCGTCACCAGTGGCGTGGGGATCGTGGGGACCTTCGCCGGGATCCTCATGGTCAGTTCCAAGTGGGCCGCCCTCTACCCGATCACCTCGGTGCCGGTCCTGCTGGCGATCTGGTTCGACAGCCGGCCCGGCGATGTGCAGGTGCTCGTCGGGAGCCAGCCGCTCTGGCTCCTCAGCCTCGGGGTCGCCTTCCTGCTCCCGCTATTGCTCAACCTGGTCTACGTAAGGCGAGCCGATCTGACTTGATCCCAAGGCACACCCCCCCTTATGCTAGTGGCAAGGGGGGGGCTTTTCTTGCGGCCTATCTACCGGTTCTATCGGGTACTCGCACGCCTGGTTGTCTGGCTCTTGGCCCCGCTGCGCATTGAGCACCGGGAGCGGTTACCGGTGACGGGACCACTGATCATTGTTGCGAATCACCGGAGCCTGCTGGATGGCTTCCTGTTCGTCGCCCTGTTCCGGCAGAAGGTAGGCTTCATGTCGGCGGCCTATCTCTTTCAAATGCCCGTCATCGGATGGGTCCTGCGCCAGATCTCGGTGCCAACCGGCTCGGTGGCCGGCGTCCGCCAGATGATGGCCGACCTGGAGGCGGGCGGCGTGATCGCCCTCTTTCCCGAGGGCGGGGTCCGGACTGAGCCCCGGCTGGATGGGCTCGGTGACATAGCCGCCTACCTGGCCTCCAAAACCGGAGCGCCGGTGGTACCCGTGGCGATCCACGGCGCTTCCGACGTGCTTCCGGTCGGAACCTACCTGCCGCGGCGGCGCCCGGTTCGGCTGGTGGTGGGCGAGGCCCGCCGGCTGGAGCCAGGGCTCAAGCGGCCAGCACTCCTGGAAGCCACAGCCACATGGATGGCCGAGATCTTCGACATGCGGTAACCGGCTCAGTACTCCCCCCTGGCAGCCTTCTTGCCCTCACTGGGCGGGGCCGAGACAGGGGGGTCACCTGTCTTCAGGGAGAGCACGAACCAGCCAAGAGCGAGTGCTCCCAAGGCGAACATCGTATCACCCGGCACCCGGAGCCATCGGAGCAGGTTCATGGTGGGGGTCTGCAGGAATTCCGCGGAGCGGGCGTACCACATCCCGTGCTCCACGCTTGCCCATGTCTGCATCAGCCCGATTGGGAGAACGCTGATCAGTACCTGCAGCCCCAGCCCGATGTTGATCCACCAGAAGGCAAAGCTGATGATCTTCTCGTTCCAGACCTTTCCGAGGCTGACCCCCCGCAGGCAGAAGAGCATCAGCCCCATGCCGAGTAACCCATAGACGCCAAACAGAGCGGTATGCCCATGAACAGCGGTGGTGTTGAGCCCCTGCATGTAGTAGAGGGCGATCGGCGGGTTAATGAAAAAGCCGAAGAGGCCGGCCCCCACCAGGTTCCAGAACGCTACGCCCACAAAGAAGTAGATCGGCCACTTGTACGCCTGAACCCACGGCTTTGCCCGTGCCAGGGTGTAGTTCTCATAGGCCTCGAAGCCGATCAGGACCAGTGGGACCACCTCGAGTGCGCTGAAGACGGCGCCGAGCGCCATCACGGGGACAGGGGTACCGGTGAAGTAGAGATGATGGAAGGTCCCGACGATCCCCCCTGACAGGAAGATGATCGTCGAAAAGAGGACCGTTGCGGTCGCCGTCGCCTGTCGCAGAAGCCCCATCCGGGTAAAGAGGAAGGCGATCACGACCGTGGCAAAGACCTCAAAGAAGCCCTCCACCCACAGGTGGACCACCCACCACCGCCAGTACTCAACCATGGCGTAGTGGGTCTGCCGGCCATACATAAGCCCGGAGGCGTAGAAGATGGCAATGGCCGAAGAGGCCAGGAGGAAGAGGCCGAGCAAGTGGCGATTCTCTCCGGGTTTGCGGAGGGCGGGCCACAGCGACCGGCCCATGAGGAAGAGCCACAGGAAGAGCCCCACGAGGAGAAAGGCCTGCCAGAAGCGCCCAAGGTCCACGTACTCCAGCCCCTGGTGGCCAAACCAGAAGTTCGTCACAAGTCCCAGGCGCTGCTGAATCCCCAGCCACTGCCCGAACATGGAGCCGGCCACAATGATCAACAGGCAGACGAAGAGGAAGTTGACGCCCGCTCGCTGCAGGGGTGGCTCATAGCCCGAAACAGCCGGGGCGATGAAGAGGCCGGTAGCCAGCCAGGCGGTGGCGATCCAGAAAATGCCCAGTTGGGTATGCCACGTACGGGTGAGCGAGTAGGGCATCCACCGATCGAGCGGGATCCCGTAGAAGCCGCTTCCCTCCACGCCATAGTGAGCGGTGATCACGCCCATCAGGATCTGGACGATGATCAGGGCCGCCACAACCCAGAAGTACTTGATCGTCGCCTTCATGGATGGGGTAGGCCGCAGGGAGTTGAGCAGGGGGTCCTGCTCCGGTACGGCGTGGGCCGGTTCGCCCTCCTCCCGGTGCCGCTGCGCCGCGAAGTACCAGACCAGCGCCCCCACACCGGCCAGCAGCAGCACAAAGCTGACCACGGACCAGACAACGATATGACCCGTGGGATGATTCCCCACCAGCGGCTCTGGCGGCCAGTTGTTGGTGTATGAAATCGTTGCATCCGGCCGGTTGGTGACCGTGGACCAGGAGGCCCAGAAGAAGAAGGCGAGCATCTGCTGGCGCCGCGCCGGGTCGGGTACGCTGTTGGCAGGAATGGCGTACGCTTCACGTAGTCCTGCCAGCGAGGGATCATTGCCGAAGAGGCGATCATAGTGAGCGCTCACGGCGCGGACCGCATCTGCCCGCACGGGGGAGATCACCAGGTCACCCGTGCCGGAGTCGTAGGTATTGGTCCGCAGTTCTTTCTGTAACCGGGCGCGCAGAGCAGCCTGTACCTCGGAGTCCAGTTGATCGTACCTGCTGCCGTGTGCCTCCTGAGCCCAGCGGTCCAGCAGCCAGGTAGCCTCCCGGTGCAGCCAGTCGGCCGACCAGTCAGGCGCAACATAGGCACCGTGCCCCCAGACACTCCCCACTTCCTGGCCACCCATGGACTGCCAGACGTTCTGCCCGTCTTTGATCGCCTGACTGGAGAACAGGACGGTCCCGTCGGTAGTGATGACGCGGTTAGGGACCGGGGGAGCCTTCCAATAGGTCTCCCATCCGTAGTAACCAAGAATGGCAAAGGAAGCTGCTATGACCAGGAAGAGTCCAGCCCAAAGGCGCGAGTAACGCTGCATGGGAAATGCCACCTCCAGATACACTGTGTGCGGTTAGCATGCCCAAAGAACCCTGCGACCGATCTGTCGCAGGGTTCCACTTTGCGCCGGAATGCGGGACTCTAATGCTTGCCGGACTGCTCTGAGCTGTGCCCCGGGAACGCAGCTGAACCGGGTTAGACAAATATACTATTCTGCGTTTTTATCAGGTGGGTGCTCCGTGGTATGCTGAAGCCCAGGAGGTGCCCCACACATGAAGCGGCACAAGGTCTTGATCGTCGATGATGAGTCCCGCATGCGGGAGTTGATCCAGCTCTACCTGTCGGCAGAGTTTGAGGTCGTCGAGGCAGCGGACGGCCTGCAGGCCCTGCGTCAGTTGCGCGCCACCGAGCCCGACCTGATCCTCCTGGATGTGATGATGCCAAACCTAGACGGCTGGGAGACCCTGAAGCGGATCCGTGAGGAATCGGCGGTCCCGGTGGTCATGCTCTCCGCCCGGGGCGATGTGCCCGACCGGGTACAGGGGCTCCGCATGGGGGCGGACGACTACGTGCCCAAGCCCTTCGACGGCCGGGAGCTCGTGGCACGGCTCCAGGCTGTGCTGCGCCGTGCCACCGGCCAGGCCGAGGCCGCAGCCCCCATCCGCCGAAGCGGGCTCGTGCTGAAGCCCGCCGATCGGACCGCCGAGTACCAGGGCCGCCCACTGGCGCTGACCCCCAAGGAGTTTGACCTGCTCGCCCTCCTCGCCGCCCACCCCGGCCAGGCCTTTCCGCGAGAGCGGCTCCTCGACCGGATCTGGGGCCTGGATTACGATGGCGACACCCGCACGGTGGACACCCATGTCAAGAACCTGCGAGAGAAGCTCGGCGCGGGTGCAAGCCTGATCGCGACCGTCTGGGGCGTGGGCTACCGCTTCGCGGAGGCAGAGCATGCGGCACCATAGCCTGATCATCAAGCTCTGGACCGCCTTTGTGGCCCTGGTGATCATCGTCCTGGTCCCACTGGAGCTGGCCCTTCACCAGGTCCTCGTGCGCTTCTACGCCACCCAGGTGACCGATCCGCTCCTCTACCACAGCCAGCAGTTGGCCGCCATGCTGGCGGAGGACCCCGACGCCCTCCAGCTCGCCCCCATGATGGGCCAGATGGTCGGCGGCGATGTGATCGTGCTGGACATGCGGGGGCAGCCGATTCCCTTCGAGGGGGCCTCAGCACTGACTGTCTCGCGGGAGGCGGCAGGCGAGGTCCTGGCCGGGCGGGCCTTTGTGGGCAACCTGATCAGCCCCGACGACCAGGCCTATATCCTGACCGGGGTGCCCATTCCCACCGGCGGAGCCGTGCTGCTCATGGCTCCGGCGAAACCGGTCCAGCAGTCGCTCGATCTGGCCCGGCGCTACCTCTGGCTGGCCGGCGGCGTCACCCTGCTGCTCGGGACCGGCCTGGCACTGGCTCTGGCCCGCAGCCTGACCCGCCCGGTGCTGGCCATGGAGCGGGCGACCCAGGCGATCTCCCGGGGCGACTTCTCCGTCCGGGTTCCGGTCGGTGACGGCGATGAGATCGGTCGGCTGGGCGAGGCGATCAACCAGATGAGCGCCCAGCTCAGCGCCTTTGAGACCAGGCGGCGGGAGTTCCTGGCCAACGTGGCCCACGAGCTACGCACCCCCCTCTCCTACATTCGCGGCTACACCCAGGCCATGGCGGAAGGACTGGTGACCGATCCCGCTGAGCGGGAGCGGTACCAGCGGGTTGTGCAAGATGAGGCGGTCCGCGTGGGCCATTTGGTGGATGATCTCATGGACCTCGCCCAGATGGATGAAGGGCAGATGGCCTTTGACCTCATTCCCCTGGATCTGCGGGTGCCGGTCGAGCAGGCGGCAGCCACGATCCAGCCCCGAGCGGAGGAGAAGGGCGTGGCCCTGGAGATCGCCCTCCCCGCCGACCTCACCCATCCCCCCGCCGATGGCAGCCGGATACAGCAGGTCGTCTTTAACCTGCTGGACAACGCCCTGCGCCATACCCCGAGCGGCGGGACGATCCGGGTGACCGCCTCCGACGACCCCGCCGGCGTCACGGTGCAGGTGACCGACAGCGGCGAGGGGATTTCGCCGGACCTCATTCCCCTTATCTTTGAGCGCTTCCAGGGACGGCGGGCCGGTGGCCGAGGGCTAGGCCTCGCAATCGCTCGCTCGATCATTCGGTCGCACGGCGGCGATGTCGGCGTGGAGTCCAGGCCCGGTGAGGGCTCGACTTTCTGGTTCCGGCTCCCCGGCTAAAAGAGGTGGGCCTCGCCACATGAGCGAGACCCACCTCTTCTTCTGCTATTCCACCCAGAGCCAGGGGTTGCCACCCGCCCTCACGATCACCGGGCCGGCCGGGCCGCCCACCTCCAGGTAGGGCACTCCCTCCGTGCGGCTCATGCCCGCCGAAGCACCGCCGGTCGCCACGTAAGCGATCTCCTTGCCCGATCGATCCCGGAACTCAGTCAACCACCGGGCGATGAGGGCACCCTCGCGCGGGTCGACAAACCGGGTCGGAACGTCGCGGGCCACGACCACTACCTGCTTGATCGCCGGGTCACTGGCTGATTGATTCAGGCTCTCCTGCAGCCCCTGAAGCTGCGCGAACCCGGTCGCCCGCAGGCCGCCCTTCTCCGTGCCGAGGATCAGAAACCGAACCCCATTCTGGTCAATGGACCGGGCCGTCTGGGTCAGCCGGACCACCGGGACCCGCCCGGCCACCTCCCGGGCGATCAGCACCTCGGCGTCGGGCGAGACCAGGACCGGGTCGACCAGCAGGAAGGCAGGGTCGGCCGCCAGTACCCGCTGGATCTGCTGGACCACAGCCGCCTCGCCGTCGGCGCTCGGCCCCGCGGGGGACGGGGTACCCGACGCCGGCTGCACCGGGACCGAGAGGCCGGTCATCAGCCCGAAGGCCCAGCCGCCGTCACCGAGTTGCAGGACCGGCTCCGCCACCGCCTGCGAGGTGGGCCGAACCACCGCCGGCAGGGGCGCCGCGGTCCGCACGGTCAGGTCGTCGAAGACCAGGTCTCCGCTATACTGCTTCGTCGCATCGGTTTCGACCGGGTAGACCCGGTAGAGCTTGAGCGGATAGACCGCCCCGACCGGAACGGGGGCCTCCACGAACCGCCAGCCCGTCCAGTCCACGTGCCGGGCCAGGTTCAGCGTGTGGTTCGTGCCGGCCCCATCCACCAGAATGGCCCGCAGCCAGGCGCCCTTGCCGTCGCCGTTCACCCAGAGCCCGATCGTTTCGGGCCGCCCGGGCAGCTCCAGCACCGGATCGGCCTGGAGGTAGGCCGCCCGCGTGGCGCCCTCGCCGAACTGGTAGGACAGCTTGACACCCATGCCCTCGTGGCCCGGCGCAGACTGGATCGACCCGGTCACCGAGGCGGAGGACTTGGCGAAGCTCCAGCCGGTCAGCCGGTCGAGGGCAGCCAGCGTGGCGGCCCCGGAGCCCGCGGCATAGCTGATCTGCGCCTTCTGCCCTTGCACGGCAACGGTAATCAGCCCGGCCCCGTCCTTCAGAGCCGTCACCTTCAGACCACCGGCCTCAGGGATCACCTGGAGGACCTGGCTGTCGTAGGTGAGGGTCAGATCGGCGGGGTCAATCGGGGCCATATACCCGTTGGCATCGTAGCCACGGACCGTGAACCGTTCGCTCTGGCCGGAGGCCAGGCTGAGCCCATCCACCGAGGTGGCGATCCGTGCCACCGGCCCGAGGATCCGCACTTCACGCTCCGTCACCATCGCCCCGGCACTGGCGGTCACCCTGAGCCGGCCGGGCTGCTGACCAGCCCGCACGACACCATCCGCCGAGATGCTCCCATTGCCCGAGGCCCGCCAGGTGACGGTCGGGAGGGATGCGGGGCCGTTCTGCTCGTCGTAGGCCGTGGCCGTCAGCGGCCGGCGCAGGGCGGGGAAGAGGCGCAGTTCGGCGGCCGTGTCACCCGTGGCGGCAATCTCCAGCCGCTTCGCCATCCCGCTGCCCGAGGCCGCGAAGATTCCGACCCCGTTGGGAATGCGCCGCTCCTTGCCATCGGACGGGCGATTGATCAAGGAGAGCATCGCCTCGCCGGGCAGCCGGGCGACCATCGTGGTGGAGCCACCGCCATCCAGCTCAATGGCGTTATAGGCGCCGAACGAGCGGATCAGGTCGGCCAGCTCCGGCAGGGTGACCCCGCCGCTCGCCTCGGACCGGCCATCGACCGTGAGGAGGAACATCTGCCGGCCATCGACCGAGAAGCCAAGGGCGGTGCGGGGACCGACCTTTCGGTCATCGGCCGCTTCCAGCTTGCCGTTCCGGACGAGGATATTGTTCCCGCCCACCGCCCACTGGAGCGCCGGCTTGGGGACGTAGCTGACCGAGACCGGGTCGCCCACCTTCAGCGCTGCAAGGGGGGCGGCGAACTCCTCCCGCCCGACCAGCACGAAGCCGTCGGAGGGGACCGGCTCGGCGGTCGCAGTCGGGCTGACGGAGACCACGGTACCGGCCCGCACGATCACCTCCCGCCCCTGGCTCGCACCGTACATGGACTGGGTGCGAGGCAGCGTCCAGAGTGGGGTGTAGAGGCCGATCGTGCTGCTCTGCACGGTGGGCAGGTTGATCGAGCCCAGCGGATAGCTCCCGCCGGGCAGGATGACGGTTCCGTCCAGGGTCACGTCCAGCAGCCGACCGAGGCGGTCTGTCCCCACGCCTGCGGCGTTGGGCCAGGTCGGGATCTGCGTCTGTAGGAACTGTCCGCCCTTGACCACATCGCCCAGTGCGATGTTGGTCTGGCCAATGTCAAAGAAGTCCCCGTTGACTGCGGCGACCGCCCCGGACCGGGCGGCCATGGCGGAGAGCGACTCTACCTGATTCACGCCGGGGGCGGTGACCAGGTCGGTGGTGATCGCCGGGTTTGCCAGATCGACCTGCAGGAGACTGCCGTTCGCCCACCCCCGTGGGTAGAGCCGCTCGAACTGGATCAGGCGGAGTCCCTGGGCGAGTGGGCGCTCGCTCTGTGCTGCGCTTACGGGGGACGGCGGGTCGGCCGCCAGTACCGGCGCGGCGGGGAGCACAAGGCTGAATGTCAGGGCTGGTATAAGAAGCCATGTAAGGCGTTTCATAACGAGTGACAGGACCCCCTTCTGTCACCTTGGACGCTCCTACCGCTGTTGTGGTTTCCGGGAAAACGAGGAAAGGGACGCCAGAAAGGCGTCCCCTGAAGGCCGGGCAATCTCAGTTCACAATCAGCTTGCCGACCATGCCGGCCTCCCTGTGGCCGGCCACGGTGCAGACGAATTGGTACGAGCCGGACTCCGTAGCCGTGAACTCGACCGACTCACTCTTGCCCGCCGGGGCATGAACGTGAAGCGCTGCACTGCCATGGCTGTCACCATGGGTCGAGCCGCCGACCTTGACCGGCATCTTCTCAATGGCGAAGTCGTGCTCAACGGCGTCATCGTTCTGGAGGACGAGCTTGTACGTCTTGCCCTTCTCAATCTTGATCTCCTTGGCTCCGAAGGCCATATCCTTGGCCGTCAGGGTGACCGTCTCAGTGGGGCCCTTGGAGCTGCCAGAGCCGCTGGAGCAGCCGGCCAGCAGGCCAGCCAGAATGAGCGCCGCAGCAGCGTAGCGCTTCATGAGCATCTCCTCCTCATATCCGAGCATTACCGACTTCCATTCTGCCCGGCATTTGTGAAGAAACTGTGTGCCCATGTTGACTTTCTCTGCGGCGGGCAACCGGCGGAGTTAGAGCCGACCCCGACTGCGCTCCTTCTCGAGGTACTCCTTCATGCCGTGCAGGAAGAAGTCAACGAGACCCCGGGCGATCGCGTACGAGATCTTCTGAGCCCCGTTAAACTCCACGTTGGACTCGTACTCCAGCCGGGTCTGGCCGGCATCGAGCGGGGAGAAGCGAAGCCGTACCTCGGCCTGAACGCTGCCGTTGTGGGTGGCGAAATCCAGGGCGATGCGATAGCCCTCTCCCGGCTGCCGGTCGGTCACGACCATAAAGCCCCGGTAGTGCAGCGCAAAGCCGCCGATCCCCACCTTAGCCACCGCCTCCCAGCGGTCCGGCTCCACCTCGTCCAGCGACTGAAGGCCTGGCGTGGCGTTTCGCAACGCGTCGGGGTTGGTGAACAGGGCGTACAGCGTCTCGGGTGGGGCGTCGTACTTGAAGGTACCCACTACACGCACAAGAATCCCCCCTTGCAATCATACCGGGGAGTTCGCCGCGCTGTCTCGCAACTCCTACGCCCGAAAGGGAAGCCGGCGGACCCATTGCGAGGTCCGCCGGTTCATCATCTGCCTAGGGGAGCGGGAAGGTGCCGTTGGCGTAGTACTCCTGCGCCGTAATCCGCAGGTAGCCGCCGTCATCATCGGTATAGACGGCGACCTGGTCGTTGCAGATCGTCTCTCCCGTGCCCATGCCGTCGGTCGTGCAGACCGGGTCCGGGTTGAAGGGGTCGGGAGTGTCCTGCTGCTCGTTCCAGTGGGTGGTGGAGCCGTAGTTGCCCCGCCCGAAGAGCAGCCCGATAATCCCCTGCCGGGCCAGTTCATCCATGTGGGCCATGAAGTACTCCACCCGGTTGTCCTGATAGTGGCCGTAGGTGTTGTTCATGGTCCGCATGACCTGGTTGCCGATCGGAATCTGCCAGATCATGGCCCGCTTGCCCGCCGTAGAGACGATGTTGCCCATGTACTCTTCCCAGCGGTAGAAGTTCGGGAAGACCCGGTTAGTCCGATCCCAGAAGGCGTTCTGCTTGCCGCCTGCGTACTTGTAGTAGCCGGCGTCATGGTCACCCACGTCGTTGAAGATCAGGTCGTAGGTGGAGGAGCCGGCCGGCACATCACGGGTGCCGCTCCTGGCGGCAAACTCGCCGGCGATCTGGCCCAGACCAGCGGCGTCAAGGCCCGGGCTGGTGTCGCCGCCAATGTCGTAGAGAGTGGTCCAGCCACTCACATGGGTCGCCATGACCGCGTTCGGGGCGTACAGGTCCCGAATGTGAAGCATGGCCCACTGATAGCCCTGGTACGTATCCGGGAAGCCGGCGACCTCGGGCACCCCGCTGGAGGCGACCGACGCCTTCAGGAGCGCCGGGTCATTCCCCTCCCCGATGCAGTAGCCGTAGCAGCGGCTGTTGTCCAGCACCGCCTGCTGGGCGTAGGCCGTCAGGTCGGGCTCCACATGGACGATGATCGGCTTGCCGAAGCCCTGCACGCCATCATGGGTGCCGTTGCCGATCTGCTTCATCAGCTTGATGAAGTCCTCGAAGTAGGCCTTCATGAGGACCGGATCGTTCAGGTGCGCCAGGTCCTCCTCAGTCTCCGGGTAGGCATCGCCAGGGCCCGTGCTGTGCAGCAGCTGGTAGTAGGTGAAGACCGACATGTAGCCCCGCTGGTCGGCGGCCTTGGCATAATCCAGCGCCCAGTACGGATTGCCGCCCCAGGTCGCCCAACCCTCGCCGGTGTTCACGCCGCCGGTCAGGTACTGGTAGGCGTAGTCCCAGTTCACGCCCGAGTTCGGCATCCAGCCGAGAATGCCGTTGTTGCCGGAACCCGCCGTAACGCCCAGGGAGAAGTAGTCGGGCAGAGCCGCCGGCTTCGCCGGCAGGGTGGCGGGAGCGGGGGGCAGGGGCGGCGGGGCAGTCGGATCGGGGTTGAGTTCGATCACGAAGGAGTCAAGGCCGCTCTGCCAGTCGTAGTAATCGCCCCAGCCAGGCCCGAAGATCCCGACACTGATCGTGTAGGTGCCGGCCGCGTGGGCAGCGGGAATCTGCCAGTAGGTGGTGTAGGTCTTTTCCACTCCGGCGGTCAGCGTCTGATTGTCCCAGTAGTTCTGGAAGACCTTCACGCCCTGGGCGTCGTAGACCTCGACATCCAGCAGAATGTTGCTGTCCGAACCAGCCGTCACCGTGGTGGCAATCGTCAGCTTGTTGCCCGCCATGATCGGGTCGGGCGAGGCGGTCGCGACCACGTTAAAGCTGGCAGGGGCGGGTGGAGGCTCTGTTCCAGCGGCGGTGACCGCGAAGGCGGCGGCAGCGCTGTGCCAGTGCGGGTTCTCGGACCAATCGGTGCTGAAGAGGCCGATATCAACCGTGTAGGTGCCCTCGGCCGCCCCATCGGGCACGACCCAGGCGACGGGGAAGGAGTAAGCGACCCCGCCCTCCAGTGTCTGGTCCGCGAAGACCTGCTGATGCACCTTGGCGCCGGTGGGGCTGTAGACCTCGACATCCACATGCACGGTGGATGTGACCGAGCCGGTCACGCTGGCCGCAATGTTGACGGTCTCCCCGTAGAAAGCCGTGTCCGGCGTCACGGTCGCCGTGCTCTCATAGGTGGTGGCAGGCGGCGGGGCTGTGGTGCCGTTCACGGTCACCGAGCCGGCCGCCCAGTTCCAGTCGTACTGCGTGCCCCATCCTGCCGAGAAGACACCAATGTGGATGGTGTAGGTGCCAGGATCGGCAGTGGCTGGGACGGCCCAGTCAAAGGTCTGAGTCCAGGTATCCTCGGCCTTCAGGGACTGGTTGTCATACACTTGAGCATGTGCCCGGTTGCCGGCCGGATCATAGATCTCGACGTCGATCAAAGCCGTCAGGTCGGTGCTGCTCTTCACGTCCGCCGTGATCGTAGCGGTGCTACCGGCATCGACCGGGTTGGGGGTAGCCACAGCGCTCGACGTGATCTCTGGGGCTACCGTCGCCCTCGCGGCCTCTGACACCTGAATGTTGCTGATCAGGAGCAGACAGAGCGTCAGGACCGACAGGAATCGGATCCCGGATCTCTTTAGCCATGATCCCCTTTGCTTAGCCATTTTTTATCTCCTCTCTACCCTTCGCTGTGGAAACTGATACCAGCCCCCATCGCGGTTCGATTATAGAAAACCCACATTTGAGTAGTCAATCTTGCGGGCGAGACTTCCCAGTCACCGGGATAAACTTCCCGAGTCCCGGGACAACGTGCTTCAGCCTTCGGTATCTCATCTCCACAGAATCTCCAAGCGAGGTCAAAGGGCACTCCAATCGGGTGCGGTAGACTAAGAGCGTAGTCCGGAAGGATCCGGACAATGCGAAGGAGTGAATGATCCATGCAGAAGCGGACAAAGTGGATCCTCGGTGCTGCCGCAGCCCTCGTGATCTCGGGTTCCGTCTTTGCGGTACCTGCTCTGGCTCAGAACCTGGGGTACGGTCACATGAGCGCCTTCATGGGCAGCGCCAACATGCAGAAGATGCACCAGCAGATGATGAACAGCGGCTCCATGGCCCAGATGCACCAACAGATGATGGGGTCAGAGATGATGGCCATGCACGAAGCAATGGCACCGCTCATGAGCCAGATGCCCGCCATGCACGACCAGGTGATGGGCGAGGTGGCCGGCCACTTCGACATGACCCTGGACGAGCTGAACGCCGCCCTGGCGGAGGGCAAGACCCTGGAGCAGTTGGCCGACGAGAAGAAGGTCGCCGCGGAAGAGATCATCAGCATCATGACCCAGAACATGAAGAGCTTCCTGGACAGCGCTGTCGAGGCGGGCACGATCACCCGGGAGCAGGCGGACCAGATGACCGAGATGCACCAGCAGCACAGCACCGACTGCCTCAATGGCGGTGGCATGCATGGCATGATGTTTGGTACATCTAACACCTAAGGGGATCCGTAAAGGAAGAGCCAGACCTACGCCGGTCTGGCTCTTCCGCTGTCTATATGGGGAGGAACACGGAAAACCGACTCCCCTTCCCTGGCACGCTCTCTGCGGTAACCCGACCCCCGTGGAGTTCCACCAGACTCCGGACGATCGCCAGACCCAGACCGCTGCCGCCCGTATGTCGGGTCCGTGACCGATCCGTTCGGTAGAAGCGATCAAAGATATGGGGCAGGTCTTCCGGAGGGATTCCGGGCCCCGTGTCCGCCACCGAAACGTACAGTTCGCCGTCCTCGGCCCCGGCCTCTATCGTCACCTCTCCGCCGGACGGGGTGTAGTGGAGGGCGTTGGCGAGCAGGTTCACAAAGACCTGGCGCATACGGTCAGGGTCAGCCTGCAGGGGTGAGAGGTCCTGGGGAAGCTGTGCCGTCAGCCGTACACCCTTCGCGGCGGCCACCGGCGCCATGTTGGCGAGGAGGGTCTCGAGCAGCTCACCAGGTTCTACAACGGCCGGGTGGAGAGAGAGTTGGCCGACCTCTGCGAGGCTCAGGTCACGCAGATCTGCCACCAGGCGGGTCAGGCGGATCACCTGATCCTGAATGGGCAGAAGGGACTCTGGGGAGATCTCCACCTTGCCGTCCTGCATGAGATCCAGGTGGCCCTGCATGACCGCCAGGGGATGACGCAGTTCGTGGGCGGTGTCCGCCAGGAGCTGCCGGCGGGAGCGTTCCCCGGCCTCCAGTCGGTCGCACATGCGATTGAAGGTGACGGCCAGGTCCGCGATCTCGTCCTGCCCCGCCACCGGCACCCGCCTGGAGAGGTCCCGCAGGTCAATCTGGGCGGCGGCGTTGCGGAGGCTGCGAAGCGACCGGGTGATGCGCTCGGCGGTGAAGATCCCGACTGCGCCGGCAATGCCGAAGGCGCCAAGGCTCGCCACCAGGCTCCAGCGAAGCGCAGAGGCCATGAACTCGTCGGGGCTCATGGGCTGATGCATGGCCGCCCCGTCGTGGTGCATCCGCATCATGCTGCCGTAAAGCCCGGCGTTGGCGATGACAACCGAGAGGAGCAGGGCGCCCAGGGCCACGAGGACGAAGGCCCAGACCAACTTGGCTCGAAGGGACATGGCGTTCACCTCCGGGGCGGCACAAGCTTGAAGCCCACGCCCTTGACCGTCTGGATCAGGCTGTCCAGGCCGAGCTTGCGACGCAGATGGCTGATATGGCTGTCCACCGTCCGCTCAAAGCCCTCGTAGTAGTCGCCGATCGCGTTCTCCATGAGCTGGAGCCGGGAGTAGACCCGGTTCGGGTTCTTGGCCAGGACCGTCAGCAGCTTGAACTCTGTGGCGGTCAGATTAATCTCATCGCCGCCCCGGTGAACCGTATGGGCGGCCATGTCAATCCGCAGGTCACCAAAGCTGACCACCTCTCCGGGGTCCCCACCCTCCGGCCTGGCCCGCCGGAGCACCGCCCGGATCCGGGCAACCAGTTCCCGCATGCTGAAGGGCTTGGTCAGGTAGTCGTCGGCACCCAACTCCAGCCCGAGCAGCTTGTCCGACTCCGCGTCGCGGGCGGTGAGCATGAGGATCGGGGTGGTGTGGTGCCGCCGGATCTCACGGGCGACTTCCAGACCGCTGCGGCCTGGCATCATCCAATCGAGCACCAGCAAATCGGCCTGGCCCGCCTGCCAGAGGTCCAGTGCTTCCGTCCCATCGGCGGCCTGTATGGTCTCAAAGCCCTCACTGCGCAGGTACTCATCGATCACCTGGCGCAGGCTGTCATCATCATCGGCGATCAGAATCCGAGCTCGCATGGCCTCATCCTCCTATTCCGCCTGTACCATACCACAGGGCTTTGGAGTTCGTGTGGAGCCAATGGAATCGAGATCTTTGAGTCTATGGTGCGCACGGCACTCCCAAAGTGACAGCCGCGTAGAGAGTATGTACCCGTAAAGGCAGTTTCCCTGGCATTCGCTCGGAAAATGGAGTACCATTCAGAGGTGTACACTCTACGAAAGAAGGCCTTACCGTGCCCGGTCTGCAGCAGGGGAGCGCCGAATACAGAAGGGTCACCCTGGCCCTCTTCCTCGGCGCATTATCGGTCTACGCCAGCCTCTACGCACCCCAACCGATCCTCCCGCTCCTCTCGGACGCCTTCGGAATCACCCCCGCCCACGCCAGCCTCTCCATTTCCGTGGCCACGGTTGGCCTGGCTGCATCGCTGGTGCTGGCGGGCCCGCTGGCCGACTCCGTGGGCCGCAAACCCGTCATGACCTGGACGATGATCGCGACCAGCGTCATCGGGCTGCTGGCGGCCATGGTGCCCCAGTTCGAAGCCTTCCTCTCCCTGCGCTTCCTTCATGGTCTTGCCATGGCCGGCCTGCCCGCTACCGCAATGGCCTACCTGGCGGAGGAGATCGATCCCCACTACCTGGGGGGCGCCATGGGGCTTTACATTGCCGGCAATTCGGTCGGCGGCCTGAGCGGGCGGATTGTCTCCGGCACGGTGGCCGAACTCTGGGGATGGCGCGCCGCCGTCGGGGCGATTGGGCTCGTGAGCCTGCTCTGTACGGTCTGGTTCGCCCGGACCCTCCCCCCCTCCCGGCACTTCCAGGCCCAGCCGCTGAAGCTGAGCCGGCTTGGCCGGTCGCTCCTGGATGCGCTTGCCGATCCGCTGCTGCGCAGCCTGTACGCCATCGCCTTCCTGATCATGGGGACCTTCGTCGCCCTTTACAACTACATTACCTACCACCTGATCGCGCCGCCATACAATCTGAGCCCCATCCTCGTCAGTTGGGTCTTCCTGCTCTACCTGGCGGGAACGTTCAGCTCCGCCTTCATGGGCCGCCTCTCGGACGCACATGGCCGGGGGCCGATCCTGGCACTCTCGATCGGGTTTGAACTCATCGGTGCGCTCGGCACGCTCGCCGGTTCGGTCCCTGTGAAGATCGTTGCCATTGCCGTGTTCACAGCCGGTTTTTTCGGCGCCCACTCTATCGCAAGCGGGTGGGTCGGGCAGCGAGCACGGACCAACAAGGGCGCAGCCTCATCGCTCTACCTCTTCACGTACTACCTGGGCTCCTCAGTGGCCGGGACGGTGGGCGGCATCTTCATGACCGGTTACGGCTGGCCGGGGTTCATCGCCTTTCTCAGCCTGCTCCTCCTCCTCGCCCTCGCCCTGGTGGTCCTGGCCCGACGGCAGTCCCATGTCCGGCCGGGCGCTCAGACCCAGCAATAACATGAGCCCGGGCCATCGTGCCCGGGCTTCTTCATTGTCAGATGAGGTCACGAGAACCAGTAGAGCACGAAATCATTCAGCCCAAGCAACAGGAAGATGACAGCCGCTGCAATCCGAACGTAGCGATCGGCGCGGCGGACGCCCCGCACCCATCGCCTGCCCGCTTCCCGACCGGCGGAGAGGGCCGCAGCCCAGAGGATCACCGGCAGGGCGGTGCCAGCTGCAAAGATCACCGTCAGCAGAATCCCCGCCTGAGAAGCGACGACCAGCGGCACCAGCCCGCCGAAGAAGATCATGGCCATGGTTGGGCAGAAACCGAGGGAGAAGGCGACCCCGAGCCAGAAGGCGGGCGAGCCCCGGCGGGGCATGCGCTCACGGATCCACTCGGCCACCCGCTCGAAGGCGGGGCCATTCCAGCGGAGCCAGCCCAGCATGTAGAGGCCCATGAGGATCAGGATCGGGCCGGAGAGCTTGCGCAGCAGGATCATGACCGGGATTGGCAACCTCCAGCCAATGATCGCCGCCAGGATGCCCAGGGTACCGTACACCGCGATCTTGCCGAGCAGGAAGGAGCCGACAGTGGTCCAGAGCGGGCGCTGCTGCCGACTCGACTCGGTCACGTAGGCGATCGCTCCGGCGTTGGCGGTCACCTGGCAGGGGGCCAGGCCGCCCATGAGCCCAAAGAGGAGCGCCGAGAGGCCGGGTATGTTCTGGCTGCCCAGCAATCGCTGAACCGGCTCACCGACCAGGTTGCTGAGTTGGCTCATGACCGTGTACCACTGGTAGGCCAGATCTACGAGAGACTCCACGCTCACCCCTCCCCGTCCCCCCAGTCTACCATGAGGACTGTGAAGAAAGTGTGGATTAGCCCTGCCGAGCGATCTGACGGATGGTCTCCCGCAGTTTCTCGTAGGGGTGGGCCCCGACGATCTTGTACTTGTTGTTTATGATGAACGTCGGCACCCCACTGATCCCGTAAGCCCGAGCCTGGGCGGCATACTGGTCGAGTCGCTCCTCATAGCGTCCGTCCAGCACGGAGGCCAGCGCATCGTCGGGGTCCAGGCCCGCCTGTGCGGCCACACTGCGCAGCACCGCCTCGTCGTACAGGTTCTGGCCGTGCACGAAGAAGGCCTGGAAGAGCGGCAGGTGGAGGGCGTCCAGGCTGTCCTCGTCCCGGGCGAACTCGGCCAGGGCCAGGGCACGGCGGGTGTTGGCCAGGATTGGCGGCGGGTTCATGGGCAGGCCGAGCTCACCGGCCCGGGCCTTCAGGCCGGCGTGCATCTGCTCGATCTGGGCGGGAGAGAGTTGCTTGAAGTACTCTGTGAGCAGGATCGACTCCGGCGGTGTCTCGGGGTGCAGCTCAAACGGGAGCCAGGTGACCCTCATGTCCAGGTCGGGCTCAGTCTTCAGCTTCTCGACGAGTCCCTCGCCGATATAGCAGAACGGTCATACGTAGTCGGAGAAGATCGTGATCTCAACGGCCAACGTGATCCCCACTTTCGTTTTTGATCATGCTCCATGGATAGCTTAACCCCTTGCCTGTCCATGGACCCCAGGCGCCTTGCCCATGCCTTCCCCCTGCCTTCCCCCTGCCTTCCCCCTGCCTTGCCCTTGCCTTCCCCCTGCCTTCCCTACAAGCTTGACAGAGAGACTCGCGGCGCATATCGTGTGAAGTGGGTTCAATTCTTTGGCCAAATAGGCGGAGGTACCGCAGTCATGATCAACGCGACTGGACTCTAAGTGCAAATCGGCGACACGGCTTGGGCTTGGCTCAGGGCCGCTGGTCGCGCACATGAGGCCGGTCCCGTCTGCGGTGCTTTGCGAAAAACACCAGGACCACGGGGGTACGACCCGTGGTCTTTTTGCGTGCGTGCATGGGCAGCGGGACCGCCTGACCAGAAGGAGGCGGCCCTACGAATGACAATGCTTCGCGTGAACGAACTGATCAAGGAATACGACAGCCACCCGGTCCTGACCGGGGTAAGCTTCCACCTGGCCCCCGGCGAGCGGGTCGGGCTGGTGGGAGCGAACGGATGCGGCAAGTCCACGCTCATGAAGATCCTGGCCGGCCTGGAGCGGGCCGATGAAGGCCGGGTCAACTGGCTCGGCGGTGCTCCCCGGCTGGGCTACCTGGCCCAGGAGGGGCACTGGGAGCCGGACCGGCCCCTGCAGGAGCAGTTGGGAGCGGCGTCCGGCGAACTCCTCTCCCGTTGCGGCATCACCCGGTCGATGCTCCGCCAGTCCGCGGGCTCGCTCTCCGGCGGGCAGAAGACCCGAGCGGCGCTCGCCCAAGCCCTCGCCGGCCAGCCCGACCTGCTCCTGCTTGACGAGCCCACCAACCACCTGGACACGGAGGGCCTGCGCTGGCTGGAGTCGGTGCTCATCGGGGGCAACCAGACTGTACTGATGATCTCCCACGACCGCTGGTTCCTGGACCGCACCGTCACCCGCATCCTCGAACTGGCCGATGGCCAGGTGAAGGAGTACCCCGGCAACTACACCACCTACGCCGCCCAGAAGCGGGCGGAGCGGGAGCGGGCAGATGCCGAGTACCGCGACTTTATCCGGGAGAAGAAGCAACTCGAAGAGGCCATGCGCCGGCAGATCTCCTGGGCGGTCTCGACCCACAACGCCAAGGCACCGCCCGGCGCCCCGGCCAACTGGAAGGACTACCAGCGGGGCCAGGCCAAGGCACACATGCAGGTGGCCAAGGCCATGGGGAAGCGGCTGGAGCGCATGAGGGTGGAGAAGCCGCGAGATGCTGCCCGAGTCAACCTCACCTTCGATGGTGCCGGGCAGACCGGCAAGAACCTGATCCTGGCCGAGGACCTGGGCTTCTCGTACGATGGCCGCCGCTGGCTCTTCCGGCGGGCCTCCTTCTACGTCCAGCGGGGCGACCGGGTCGCCGTAGTCGGGCCGAACGGGTCGGGCAAGACCACGCTGGTCCGGCTGCTGCTTGGCGAGCTGAGCCCCTCGGAGGGCAGCCTCTACCGTTCGCCGGTCCGGCTGTCCTACCTTGCGCAGGAGATGGAGAACTTGAGCCCATCGCTCACGGTGCTGGAAGAGGCGACGGGCAACTCGGCCATGGACCAGGCCTCCGCCCGGAGCCTGTTGGGCTGCCTGCTCTTTCGGGGCGAAGCGGTGCGCCAGCGGGTCGGCACGCTCTCGGGCGGCGAGAAGGTGCGGCTGGCGATCGCGAAGATCCTGCTGAGCGCCCCGGATTTGCTGGTGCTCGACGAGCCGACCAACGGGCTCGACCTGCCCTCCCGCGAGGCGGTCGAGGAGGCGCTGGATGGCTACCCCGGCACCCTGCTCCTCGTCTCCCACGACCAGTACCTGCTGAAGCGGCTGGCGACTCGAGTCCTACACGTGGCGAATGGCCGACTGGAACCCTTCCCCGATGGCTACGAGGCCTTCCTGGAGCGCGACGAGAAGCCGCCGGCCCCGGCAACGGCAGCGCCAGCGGAGCAGCGGCTCCTGTTGGAGATGCGGCTGGCACAGCTCTCCGCCCAACTGGCCGCCCCTCCACCCGGCGAGGCGGAGCGGCTGAACCAGGAGTTCATTCGTATCAGCCGGGAGCTACGGGCGCTCCGAGGGTCCTAGTCGACCTGTCCAGCGGCGGGTCGCTCCAAATGGGTCACCAGGATCCCCGGGGCGACCTCCCGCTGCCGCTTCTCGCGGAATCCATGCTGCCGGTACAGCTCAAGGGCCGGGGTATTGAGGCTCCCGGTGGAGACCAGAATCCGCCTCGCCCCCGCCTCCTGCTCCAGGACAAATCGGAGCAGTGCACGACCGATCCCCTTTCGGAAGTGCGGCGGATCTACCATCAACCGGGAAATGGTCACCCGCTCCCCTTCCCTCTCAATGGCAATCGCCCCCGCCAGCTCCCCACTGCCCGTGAAGAAGCCGTAGAAACCCTCCCTACTTCGACGAAGCTCATTGAGACTTTCGTTGAGGGGTGGAGTCCCCTCAAACCCCATGATCTCCGCTTCCACCCGATAGGCACGCCCTTGCATGGCGTACAGCGCCGCGGCAATCGCGTCATTGCTCAGATCCAGCCGGACGATCATACCGACCCCCCCAGAAGCATCTGTCACCCTTCGCAGACACACTATTCCGTATACGGGGCCCCTCTACCTTCATTCGAGGCAACACAAACAGAAGGGGGTGAACAGGCCCTTCAGATTCCCAATCACCCGGGACACCCTGCCACGCCTGGATTGCTCCGAGGCGCCTTGTCTCCGGCTACGGGACGGTGACGAGCAAAAGGCCGGTGGGATTTGAACCCACTGGCTCGGTAGACTGCGAGGCGTACCAGCCTGAAGCGCCAGAGGATCTCTGGCGCTTCACTCAGTCCTGAACTACTCCTCGACCCGGGCGACCGGGTAGCCCGCCGCCGCCATGGTCGCCTTGACCGCATCGATCGAGGTGATTGCGGGATCGAACTCAACCTTGGCCCGGCCGACCTTCACATCGGTCGACTGGACACCCTCATGTCCCTGAAGGGCCTGGGTTGCCCGCTTGACGCATCCACCGCAGGTAATGCCGGGAACAGCAAGGGTTACGATCTGAGACATACTACCTACCTCCTAGTTGAATGAATCGGTTTAGCTGAGGACCTTGAACCGCTTGAGCAGGAGCGAACTGGTCACCACGGAGACCGAGCTGAAGGCCATGGCGGCACCGGCGAGCATGGGCGTAAGCATGCCCAGGGCAGCCAGCGGAATGCCGGCGACGTTGTAGGCGAAGGCCCAGAAGAGGTTCTGGCGGATCTTCCGCATGGTCTTGCGGCTCAGGCGGATCGCCGCCGGGATCGACCGGAGGTCACCGGCCATGAGGGTCACATCGGCCGCTTCGATCGCCACATCGGTACCGGTGCCGATTGCCATGCCCAGGTCGGCGGTGACAAGGGCCGGGGCGTCATTGATCCCGTCGCCCACCATGGCCACCACCCTCCCCGTGCCCTTCAGCTTTGCGACTTCGGCCGCCTTCTCGTCCGGCAGCACCTCGGCCAGGACCCGGTCCACGCCCACCTGGCGGCCAATCGCCTCCGCGGTGCGCCGGTTGTCGCCGGTGATCATGACCACCTCGATCCCCATCTTCTTCAGTTCGCTGATGGCGCCAGCCGAGGTCGGCTTGACGGTATCTGCCACGGCGATGATCCCGGCAAAGCGCCCATCGATAGCGACCAGCATGGCCGTCTTGCCCTCACCCTCCAGCCGGTCCATCTCAGCGGTCAGGGGGGCCACATCCACCCGGAACTGGGTCATGAGCTTCCGGTTGCCGATCAGGACGCGGCTGCCATCTACCGTCGCTTCGATGCCATGACCAGGGATGGCGCTGAACTCCTTCGGGTCGGCCAGCGTAATGCCCCGCTCCCGGGCGCCCTTCACGATCGCCGCCGCCAGCGGGTGCTCGGAGATCCGCTCCGCCGCCGCCGCCAGGCGCAGTACCTGCTCCTCATGGAAGCCATCCCCTGCGATCAGGTCGGTCAGTTCCGGCTCGCCCTTGGTGATCGTACCGGTCTTGTCGAGCACGACCACGTTTACCAGATGCGCCTTCTCCAAGTGCTCGCCGCCCTTGAAGAGGATGCCGTTCTCCGCCCCGAGGCCGGTGCCGACCATGAGGGCCGTCGGCGTTGCCAGGCCGAGAGAGCACGGGCAGGCGATGACAAGCACGGCGGTTGCGGCCTGCAGGCCCGCCACCCAATCACCTGCGATCAGGCCCCAGCCTAGCAAGGCGCCCAGGGCCACCACGAGCACAATCGGCACGAAGATACCGGAGATCTTGTCAGCCAGGGCCTGGATCGGGGCCTTCGAGCCCTGGGCCTCCTCCACCATGCGCACAATCTGAGCCAGAGCAGTGTCGGCGCCCACCCTGGTCGCCTGGAAGGTGAACGCACCATGCTTGTTGATGGTCGCGCCGGCCACCTTATCGCCTTGCTTCTTATCCACCGGTAGCGACTCACCGGTTAGCATCGACTCATCCACGGCGGAGTGGCCGTCCAGAATGAGACCATCAACCGGGATCTTCTCACCAGGCCGGACGATGATCACGTCGCCCACCACGACCTGCTCCACCGGCAGGTCCAGTTCCTGGCCGTCCCGCAGGACCCGGGCGGTTTTGGCCTGCATGCCCAGCAGCTTCTTGATCGCCTCAGAGGTCCGCCCCTTGGCCACCGCCTCCAGGAGCTTGCCGAGAATGATCAGGGTGAGCACCGTGGCGCCGGCTTCGTAGTAGAGGTGGCCATCCGCCAGGAAGGTGTTCACGACACTATAGAAGTAGGCCGCACTGGTGCCCAGGACGACCAGCACATCCATGTTCGCCGTGCCGTGCCGGACGTTGGACCAGGCCCGGCGGTAGAACTGCCAGCCGGGGCCGAACTGGACCACCGTGGCTAGGGCGAACTGCAGGTAGCCGTTTGAGAGGAAGGTATGGATACCGAGGGGCATGAGGATCATCGCGTCCAGGAAGATCGGCAGCGTGAAGACCAGACCGATGGCGAAGCTGATCCACTGGCGGCGGACCTCCTTCTCCCGGATCTCCCGCTCCCGGTCGGCGGCGCCGGTGGTCTCCTTGTGCTCCATCGCACCGTAGCCCAGGTCCTCTACCTTGGCAATGATCGCATGCAGATCGGTCAGGTCGGGCAGAAACTCGACGCTCGCCTTCTCGGCGGCCAGGTTGACGCTCGCCTTGACGCCCGGGAGCTTGTTCAGCCCCTTCTCGATCCGGGAAGCGCAGGCGGCGCAGGTCATTCCGGTGACATCCAGAATAATGCGGTTCTGCTGGGCAGTCGCAGTCATGGGGTTCTCCTCCTTGCATCGGCTGGATCCCAGCCGGTTCAGTCGTTTGCTGTGACTTTATAGTACCCTGCGGGGGTACCCTAAATCATCGGGCGACTGGGCAAGGAATCGCGGGCAACCGGGCAATCCGCCATTGCCCGAAAGGGCAAGCCTGTTCTCCTCAGGATAGGAAGAGACCGTGCGACCTCTCATATGGAGGGGCACGGTCTCTCTCATTTGATGAGGCCGAGCTTGAAGGCGGCGGCCACCGCTTCGGCCCGCCCCTCCACGCCCAGCTTCTGAAAGATAGCACTCAGGTAGAACTTCGCCGTGCGCTCGGCCACGTGCATGGCGTCAGCGATCTCCTTGTTGCGCAGGCCCCGGGCTAGGAGGTGCAGCGCCTCCAGCTCCCGGTCGGTCAGCGGCTCCACCGCCGGTTCTTTCGGCCGCTCCAGCAGGCGGGCAACCAGGGCGGGCTGGAGCAGGCTGCCGCCGCCTGCGACGAGACGTAGGCCCTGGAGCACCTCGGCCCGGGGAGCGCCCTTTAGCAGGTAACCGCTGGCGCCGGCCCGCACCGCCTCGATAATCCCCTCATCGGAATCGTAGGCGGTCAGGACGAGCACCTTGGTCTCGGGGAGGGCCGCCTTGATCCGCCGGGTCGCCTCCGCCCCGGAGAAGCCGGGGAGTTGCAGGTCCATCAGCACCACGTCGGGCCTGGCCTCCAGGGCCATGGCCACCGCGTCGGGGCCGGTGCCCGCCTCCCCCACGACCTCCATCTCTTCCTGCGCCTCAATGATCGTCATGAGCCCATCTCGCACAATAGGATGATCATCTACCACCAAGATGCGAATCACACCTCATCCTCCTCCCGCAGCGGAACCTCCACCTCGATCCGTGTACCAAGGCCCGGGTTGCTCTCCACATGAAGGCTACCCCCAAGCAGGCGGGCCCGCTCGCCCATGCCGGTCAGACCGAAGCCGCCCTCGGCGTTCCCGGTAGCCGGGAGGGTAGCCGGGTCAAAGCCCTTGCCGTCGTCGGTAACGGTGAGCCGTACCCGATCCCGGGCGATCGCCAGCACGACCTCCAGCCGGGCCGGCTCGGCGTACTTCAGGGCGTTGTGCAGCGCCTCCTGGGTGATCCGGTAGAGTGCGGTCTCCACCCGAGCCGGGAGAGCGGTGTAGGCACCCTCCAGGCGGAATCGATCCTCTGCCCCCGCGTCACGGGCCGTGTGGGCTACCGCCCGGGCCAGGGCCTCCGGCAGGGAGTCGGCCCCCAGCGCCGAGGCTCGCAGCTCCAACACCGAGCGCCTGGCGTAGGCCAGGTTGGCTCGGGCCAGCTCCAGCCCACGCGCAATGGCCTGCTCCGCCTTCTCAGGCCGCGACTCACGGAACATCTGAGCGATCTCGAACTGCAAAGCGATGCCGGTCAGCCCCTGCGCCAGGGTATCGTGAATCTCACGGGCGATATGGTTGCGCTCCTCCACCTCTGCCAATGCCCGCCGGCTCAGGGCCTCGACCTGGCGGTACCCCCGCACATTCTCAACGGCCACCGCCAGATGATGACTCAGCACGGTTAGTTGGCGCACCTCATCATCGGCATACATGTCGCCCTCCTGCCGGGTGCCCAGGAAGTAGAGGCCAGCGAGCCGGTCGCCAACCCGCAGGGGCAGAAGGAGCGCCGGGACCTGAATGCCGAGGTATTCGGCGACAGCCCTGCCGCGAAATGCCGCGGGCCCGTGGGTCTGCTCTGCCAGGGAGCGCAGCGGATGCCCCGGCGGAACCAGCGGGGCGCTCGCCGCCAGCGGCGCCAGGTTCTGGCCCGCCGCGTCCACTGCCAGCAACAGGCCGCCGGCCGCCTTCAGGCGGTTCGGGATCGTCACTGCTGCGAGATGCTCCAGGTCATCCGGACGAATCGTGGTCGCCAACGCCTGACTGATCTCCTCCAGGAAGGCCCTGAAGCCCAGCCGCTCCGGGAAGAGGAGCCGGTCCACGAGGCTCTCCGCCCCAAGTTGCAGGGGCCGGATCAGGAGAGCCACGGTGAACGCAGCGACGAACACCCCAGCCTCCCGTGCCTGGACCACGCGCAGCAGACCGCTCAGCCAGGCCAGTGGATGAACCAGGGCCAGGTAGGCCAGCAGCGCCGTCGCCAAGACCCCGGTCCAGACGATCGCGTTGCGCACCAGCGCGGAGGGGTCGTACAGGTTCGGGCGGGCCATGGCCACCGCCGTACCCACCGGGAGAACCGCCAGGAAGACCACGGCGAGCGACATGAACTGGCCCACGCCCGGGGGCAGAAGCCCTGGCAGGAAGGCGATGAAGGGCACCGCAGCCAGGAGAATACCGAGCATCATAAGAGAAGCCTGACGTTGCACGAGCCGGTTCTCGGCCATGCGCGCCGCCCGCCGGAGCGGCAGCAGGGCGAGCAGGTAGGCGGTCGCCACAAACTCCAGGCCGGGCGTGATCGCCAGCCCCGACCAACCCACCACCTCTGCCAGAGCCACCACGGCTACCAGGGCATACACCACCGGGATCCACCGGCGCAGGTCCGGCCACTCCAGCGGGAACCGGCTGACCAGGTCCAGGAGCAGCGGGGCAGCAACCACGCCACCAGTCCAACTCAGCCACGCCCAGAGGTTGCCCGGAGGCAGGCCGCCTGCAAGATGCCCTACCATGAACAGGTTCAGTGCGAGACAGAACGCCGCGAGAAGACCCCCGGGGCGACCAGGAGCGCGGCGAACGATCACCAGCACACTCCAGGCGGTGGCTCCCGTCAGGATTGCGACAGATAGCGACTTCGGCAGGTACCAGTCGCGGGCAAGCAGGGTGGCGGCCCAAAACCCCAGGGCGGTCACGGCCGCGAGAAGTAATCGCATGATTTTCATATCCTTAGTATACATTCTGAGTCCGTGAAGCAAAACCCGCCGTCAGAGGTCAGACGGCGGGTCCTTTCGCTAGAGGTTGGGCGGCGGCATAGGCGTCGGCGTTGGCTTCAGCCCTTGTGCCTGGTATTTCTTGTCGATCTCCTGGCGCAGCTGGTTGAGGCTCTTGCCCTTGTCCAGCCCGGTCATCACGTCACGCGTGATGTCAATGCAGATCTGTCAGCCATAGGCGTGCTCATCGTAGGCGAGCACATTGCCCTCCTCGTCCCGCTTGAAGTAGCAGGCGGCGTTGGACCCGTGGATATTGCCGCATCCACAGTAGCAGGGGATGTACTGGAGCGGTTCCGGGTTCCAGGCCGCGTAGATATATGCCTGCCGTACGGGCTGCAGGGCGTTCTTCATCCACTGGGGTTCGGGGGGAACGTGATCGGGCATATTCGCATGCTCCGACGCTGCTGTCTTTCCGGCCGGCGACGGGCGGTTCACAAGGAAGACCCCGAACGCCAGCGAGACGGCGACAGCGGCCACAATGACCAGCGTCCAGAGCGATGAGTTCGATCGGGAGCGCTGTTGCTTCTTCGCCATGCAGCTTCACCACCGTTTCATCACTTGGTTACCCCGATTCTCAGGGGAATGTGTGAAGGAAATGTGAAGACCTTGACACGACAGCGCTGGTTTAGACCAAAACAGGTCTTTCGTGTCCAGATCCAGAGGGAGAACGGTGCTGGTTATGGGTGCCCATAAGGCGGCTTCCATCTGGATTGTGAAGAATATCACATCCCCTGCATGCCCCTTTCCGCTAAAACAGAGAGCATAGACCAACCGTAAAGGGGCCGGATCACCATGTCGATGTTCTGCAACCAGTGTGAAATGACCGCCCGCGGCACCGGATGCACCGAGGTCGGAATCTGCGGCAAGGACCCGAACCTCCAGAGCCTCCAGGAGAACCTGATCTATGCCCTGAAGGGCACTGCCGCCTACGCCTATCACGCCCGGGAGTTCGGCTATAACGACCCCGAGGTAGATGCGTTCTTTGCCGAGGCGCTCTACTCCACCCTGACGAACGTCAGCTTTGACATGAACCACTTCCTCGCCCTCAACATGAAGGCCGGTCAAATGACGATCCGCGCCATGGCCATGCTGAAGAAGGCCCACGTCGAAAATTACGGCGAAATGGTCCCCGTTCAGGTCCCGACGGGCACCTTTGCCGGGCCGGCTATTCTGGTCACCGGCCACAACATGAAGGCGCTCTACGAGCTGCTGAAGCAGACCGAGGGCAAGGGGATCAACATTTACACACACTCGGAGATGCTGCCCGCGCACGGGTACCCAATGCTGAAGGCCTTCCCGCACCTGGTTGGCAACCTGGGCGTCGCCTGGTGCGATCAGTACAAGTTCTTTGCCGAGTTCACCGGTGTGATCATTGGCACCTCAAACTGCGTGGTGACTCCCCGCGGCTGGGCTGACCGCATGTGGACCGTGGGTGCCGACCGGCTCCCCGGCGTACCGCACGTGGAGAACTGGGACTTCAGCGATGCGATTGCGAAGGCGCTCAGCCTGCCACCTCTGGCCGAGAAGCCCGGTGCTCACACCCTGACCACCGGCTATGCCGACACGAACATCCTCCCCATGGCCGGCCAGATCCTGGACGCCGTGAAGGCCGGAAAGATTCGCCACTTTTTCCTCGTCGGCGGCTGTGACTCCCCCACCAAGGGGCGTGACTACTACCGTGACCTGGTGCAGCAGGCACCGGCCGACACCGTCTTCCTCACCCTGGCCTGCGGCAAGTTCCAGTTCAACGACCTCGACCTGGGTACGATCGATGGAATCCCCCGCTTGATCGACCTGGGCCAGTGCAACGATGCGATCGCGGCGATCAACATTGCCGGGGCGCTCTCCGAAGCGCTGGGCTGCGGGCTGAACGACCTGCCCCTCACCCTCATCCTCTCCTGGATGGAGCAGAAGGCGGTAGCGATCCTCATGGGCCTCTTCTCCCTGGGCATGAAGGGCATCTACCTGGGGCCACGCCCGCCGGCCTGGATCACGCCCGACGTCTTCCAGGTACTCCAGTCCCAGTTTGACCTGCGGCTCACCTCGACCCCCGAGGCTGACCTGAAGGAGATACTTGGCTAAATCGAGTAGGCCCGAGGCCACCGTTCATGGTGACCTCGGGCCCTTCACGTCGCAAGATGTAGATCGGTTGAAAAGAAGACCCCCACTCAATCGAGCGGGGGTTCATCCGTAGACTCGGTTGTCTCCATTTCGCCGAACTCCGCCTGCCACTGGGCCAGGGAGATGAGCACATCGCGTGGGCGGGAGCCCTGGTGGGGGCCAATGAAGCCGCGCTCCTCCATCATGTCGATCAGGCGGGTCGCCTTCGCGTAGTTGCACCGGAGGCGGCGCTGGATGATCGAAACCGAGGCCTGGCCGTGCTCAATCACAACCCGAACGGCCTGTGGGAAGGCAGCATCTGCCGCAGAAGATGGGCTTGGCTCCTCAGAGGCACCCCGGCGCTTCGATCCGGTCTCCACCGCCACCTCCTGGGCGGTAAAGACAGGCCTGCCCTGCGCCTTCACGAAGCGGACCAGTTCCTCGACGGAGGCTTCATCAATATAGGCGCCCTGTGCCCGGAGTGGCTTGGAGCTGCCGCTGGGGTGGTAGAGCATATCGCCCCGGCCCAGGAGCCGCTCAGCGCCCGCACTGTCCATGATTACCCGGGAGTCAATGCCGGACGAAACCGCGAAGGCAATGCGGGAGGGAACATTCGCCTTGATCAGGCCGGTGATCACGTCGACCCGGGGGGACTGGGTGGCGATCACCAGGTGCATGCCGCAAGCCCGGGCCATCTGCGCCAGCCGGCAGATGGAGTCCTCGACATCCGCCGGGGCGACCATCATGAGGTCGGCCAGCTCATCAATGAAGATGACGATGAACGGCAGCGGCCGACGCGGGTTCTCGGGGTCGGGGCCTGGGTCGGATGCGACCACCTGGTTGTAGTGCTGGATGTTCCGGACGCCCATGCCGGCGAAGAGCTCGTAGCGGGCCTCCATCTCCTTCACGGCGCCCTTCAGGAAGCCGGCGGCCTTCTTCACATCGGTGATGACCGGCGCCATGAGGTGGGGGATGCCGTTATAGGTCGAGAGTTCGACCATCTTCGGGTCGATCATGAGCATCTTGACCTCGTGCGGCTGGGCCTTGAAGAGCAGCGAGGAGATGATGGTGTTCATGCAGACCGACTTGCCGGAACCGGTCGAACCGGCGATCAGCAGGTGGGGCATGCGGGCCAGGTCACCCACCACGGGGTTGCCTGCGTTATCCTTACCGAAGGCAACAGCCAGTTTGGAGGGGTTGGTGCGGAAGGCCGGGGACTCCAGGACCTCGCGGAGGGGCACGGCCAGGCGCTCCTTGTTGGGCACCTCAATGCCGACGGCGGATTTGCCGGGGATCGGCGCCTCAATGCGGATATCCTCCGCGGCCAGGGCCAGGGCGAGGTCATCGGAGAGGGCGGTGAACTTGTTGACCCGCACGCCCGGGCCGGGCTGTAGCTCATAGCGGGTCACGGCGGGGCCGAAGGCGAAGTCGATCACCTTGGCCTCGACGCCGAAGGTCTTGAGGGTGTGCTCCAGCAGGGCGGCCCGCTCAAGGATCTCGTCGTCGGAGATGCCGCGCGTGGCCTTGGGCGGGGGGAGCATGTGCAGGGGCGGCAGGACGTAGCCGGTGGCCGGGGCCGGCAGGCCGATGGCCGGGCGGGGCGCAGGCCGGCGTGGCTCGGCCGGCACGGGCTCGGCCGGCGGGGGCTCGGCCGGCGTGGGCTCGGCTGGCGGGGGCTCGGCCGGCGTGGGCTCGGCTGGCGGGGGCTCGGCCGGCGTGGGCTCGGCCGGCGTGGGCTCGGCTGGCGGGGGCTCGGCTGGCGTGGGCTCGGCTGGCGGGGGCTGGGCCGGCGTGGGCTCGACCGGCGGGGGCTGGGCCGGCGTGGGCTCGGCCGGCGTGGGCGTGTGGCCGGCCAGGACGGGCCGGAGGCCCGGGCGCCCGAAGAGGGGTGGGGGCACGGGCGGCGGCATCTGCCGCTTCGGCTCCGGAGCTGCGAGCTGCTTCGCTGCGGCCGGGCTCGGCCGGGGCTCCTGGGGCTTCATGGGTACCACCCGGGGGGCCGGGCTGGGGGTCAGGGTGTTGTACTCCTCGGAGAGTACGCGGGCAGGGGATGGGGTCGGTTCGGCGTCCCGGCCTGAAGACGAGACAACCCGCCTCCGTCGGGGTCGGGCGGCCGGTCGGGAGTAGGCCAGTAGCAGGAGCAGGCCAGCCACGGCAAGCGAGAGTCCCATTCGCCAGAGTCCGGTTACCCCGAACCAGCCGAGCAGGAACCATGCGGGAATCGCGGCAACCAGAAGCACGAAAATCCTACGGCGGCGCTTCTGAACCGCGTTCTTCTGCCGTCGCCGGTGAGCTCTATGGGGACGGGTAGGGACCTCTCGGTCAATCAAGCGGAACCCTCCTCGGCCACTAGTCTACCATATGGAGGGCTCTTCTGGGGCAAAAAGGATAGGCGCCCCGGAACGGTTGTTCCGAGGCACCCCCATGTCGCTACTCTGTTGCCCGCCACTGGAGCAGCCAGTGCACACCCGACTCCTCCACCTTGACAAAACCAAGCCACTCAAGGTCCTGCAGGGACGGGTGAAAACTCTCCACGTAAATCGTAACCGCCTTCCCACTGCCGGCCTGCGCCATCAGCCGGCGAAGAAGCGCACTCTCGATCTCCTGATTGCGATGCGTGGGCAGGACGGTCAGGTCCAGCACATGGATCCGATCTTTCTGCTCCTCATACCAGAGGTGGCCAGCGGGTTGAGCTTCGACCAGGACAATCTGCTGAACAGCGGAGGGGTAGTGCGCCACGTAGTGGTTGCGCTGGGCGGTGAACTGCATCTGCAGGAAGGCCTCTTTCTGGGCCTCATCCCACGGCACGATGGCCATCTCCTCGCTGCGGGTACTAGCATAAATAGCTAGGAGGAGACCCTCGTCTGCCGCTTCGGCCGGACGCAGAGTAATCCCACTCACGCCTGGTTCACCAGGCGGTTGAAGATCGCCTCATAGACAAATCCCCTAGCCTCCTGGCCAACCGGCACGAGGAACAGGTCCATCTGTCCAAGCACCTCGTGCTCCATGGCGTAAATGCGCTGGGGCAGAAAGGAATCGACCGGTCCACGGAAGAGCAGCGAGAAACACTCATGGCTCGGTGTTGAGCCTCTGTCTTCTGCACTGACAAGCGTGATCTGGACGCTCTGATCGGGCGCTGCGAGAACGCGGAATGAACTCTCCACATGCGGAGCGAAGCTTTCCAGGCTGTAGGTCTCCAGCAAGGTACTCACCTCAGGTCGCTTAATTGGGACTTTGCCAGGTCATGGCGCAGTGCTGGTTATCTTCGGCGGTTACAGTGAAGCCAAGTCGCTCATAGAGGCGGCGGGCCGGGCTCTGCGGCAGGACGCTGAGGCGAAGAGGCTTACCGCCCGCCGCTGCCTCCGCCTGTAAGTCACAAATGATTGCTCCGCCATGGCCCTGCCCCCGGAACGCCGGCAAGAGGGCAATGTCCACCAGACGGATCTCCTGGTCCGTACGATGCACCAGGAGCCGACCGATCAACTCCCCCTCGTGGAGCAGAATACAGTGATCCGCCCCCGGGAACTGCAATTGGTAGGAGCGGGACTGGGCCTGAAATTGCATCTGCAGGAAGGCGTCTTGCTGTCCCTTCTCCCACCCCCAGGCCGCAACCTCCTCCCGCCGTGTGCTGGCGTAGAGTTCCAGCAGAAAGTCCGCATCCTCCGGGCGGGCTGGTACCTGTTCGATCATGCTTCCCCCTCCAATTCGAGAAGGCGAGGCCGCCACCCTGGGTGACGGCCTCGTTCTGCTATTCCTTCGCAGAGACCGCTTTCAGGAGCCGGTTCAACATAGTCACCGCCTCAGCCCGGGTCGTGCTGTTGCCGGACTGGAAGCTACCGTCGGGGTAGCCGGTAACCAGGCCGTGGCGGGACGCCGCCAGGATACCGTCCCTCGCCCAGTCAGGGATCTGGGCGGCATCGGTGAAGGCCTTGTTGCCCGGCGCCGTGTCGAGCCTGGCATACTTGAGCGCCCGGGTCAGCATGACCGCCATCTGCGCTCGGGTCACCAGTGCGTCCGGCGCAAAGGATCCATCCGGGAAGCCAGTAATGATCCCGGCCTTCACGGCTGCCGAGACCTCGGCCTGCAACTCGACCGGAATGGAATCGGTATCGGTGAACCCAGGAACCTCATCAACCGGGGCTAGGTTCAGCACCCGGGCCACCATGACAGCGAACTCCAGGCGGGTCACTTCGGCGTCGGGCAGGAAGCTCTCACCCTCGTAGATCGTGATCACATTCAGCCGGTGCAACCGCAGGATCGCATCCAGCGCCCAGTGGCCGTCAACGTCCTTGTAGGGGAAGGGCCGGTAGGTGACGGTCACCTCGTGGGAGGCCAGGGCCCCGGTCCCCTTCAGGTAGATGCGGTTCGGCCCCTCCGCCAGCGTTACCGTGATGGTGAAGCGTCCGTCCTTCCCGGCGGTGACGCTCCCCTGCTCCTCCCCGTTGACCATGAGGGTCACCGAGGTCCCCGGCTGGGTCTTGCCGGTCAGGGTCAGGCTCTCCTCTGCCACAGCCTCGGGCAGCGGATCAAGAGTCGGTGCCTCCTCTACCGGGACCATGGCGGCAAAGAGCGTCAGATGCCTGACCTGCACGGAGATGGTGTGCTCTTCGGTATCGACCACGCCACCCAGCTCAACCCACACCTCACCAACTGGATCGAAGTAATAGATCCGCAGTTTGGTCGGGTCGATCACAGCGGTCGGGTCATACGGGAAGGTGAGCGTCATGAGACCATTCAGGTCGTGGATCTGTCGCCTGTCGGACATCCGATAGGCATCCACCTGGGCGAAGATCACTGCCTCGCCGGCGGTCTCCGCCTTCTTCGAGGCCTCACTCGGCTCGAACTCCTGAACCACGAGGATCACACCATCGCTGAAGACCATGGGGGGAACGTCGACCGTGACGAACTCGGTCTCAACCCGACCCTCGCCGCCCGGCGGGAGCGGGATCTCCTTGACCTCCTTGGGCGTCCGCACCACGTTTACTCGGGCCCTGGCCACGTTGCCGGCGGCGTCCGTAGCGGTGGCGGTGAACTGGTTCGAGCCAAGCGAGAGCGAGACGGTCAGGCTGGTCGTCTCCTGCCCCTCGATCGTGACCACGGCGCCCTCCTCGCTGACTGCGGTCAGTACGGCAGTCTCGCCGGTCGTCGACGTGGGCGATGCGGTCAGGGTCAACGGTGGCGGCGTCGTGTCCCGCACCACGGTAACGGACTTGGTGGTCGATCCGTTTGATGCGGTGATCACGTTCTCGCCTTCCACCAGGGAGACGGTTGTGCTCCAGTTGCCGTAACCGTCGGCCTGAACGGTAGTGCCGTTCACCACCACGGGGAGATTCGGGCCGGTCGTGCCGCTCACGAGGATGCTACTCTCCCGGGTCAGCGTTGTCGGCACGGAGATCGTCAGATCGGGCGGGGGCGGCGGCACGGCATGGATCGTGACCGTCACCGTGGCGGTGTTCGAGTCAACGGTGCCATCGTTCGCCCTGAAAGTGAAGGAGTCCGTACCGGTGCTGGTACCCCGGTAGGTGAAGGTGCCGTCGGCGTTCAGAGTCACGGTCCCCTTGGTCGGGGCGTCCACCAGGGCGTAGGTCAGGGTGTCGCCGTCCACGTCGGTGGCGGTGACCGTACCATTCCGGTTGGATCCCACAGTGACCGTCAGGACTCCGTCCTCGGCCACGGGGGCGTCGTTGACCGGCGTCACCGTGAAGCTGGCCACGGCGGTGTGGGTCAGCGGAGCGGGATCACCGTCAGTGGTACCGTCATCCTCCAGGGTGTACGTGAAGCTCACCAGGCCGTTGAAGTGCTCCGTTGGCGTGAAAATCACGTCGGTCCCGTCGATTGCCACCGTGCCGCCGGTCGGGCTGCTGACGGCAGTAATCGTAAGGCTCTGCTCGCCCTCCAGGGGGCCCGGGCTGTCGTTACCAGTCAGGTTGGCAAAGGGGATCGTCCAGGGGCCGGAATCCTCCGCCACATCCGCCAGGGTGTCATCCATCCCGGTCGGGGTGTCGTTCACCTTGGTGATGGTGATGGTGACGGTCGCGGTATCTGTCAGGAAGTCGTCGGCTGCGTCGGTGGTCCCATCATCCTCCACCGTATAGATGAAGGTGGCCTCGCCGTTGAAGTCAGCGTTCGGCTCGAAGATCACCGTGCCGTTGACCGAATCCAGGGTCACCGTGCCGTTGGTCGCACCGCTCACCGCGGTGATCGTAAGGTTCTGCGTGCTCTCGTTCGCCGGGCCTTTCAAGTCATTCCCGGTCAGGCCGGCGAAGGGGATCGTCCAGGGGCCGGAGTCCTCGGCCCGGGTCATGGTGTCGTCGGTACCAGTCGGGGCGTCGTTCACCTCGGTGACGGTAATGCTGGCCTCCACACCGGGGCTGAGCCCGTCGCCGGAGTCGCTGGTCGCCGCCTGGACGGTGAAGCTGAAGCCCGTCGTGCCGTTCAGATCAGTGTCAGGCGTGAACTTAAGCCCGGCTGCACCCTCATCCCGGGTAATGAACTCGCCGGTCAGGGCTGATCCGTCGCTCTTGGCAACTGTCCCGCCGGTGATGTTCGTGATCTTGTAGTGGGTGACCGAGCTGGCGCCGGCCGCTGAATCGTAGTCAGCCGCGTCAGGGGCGATTACCAGTCCGGTACTCGACTGCGTCTCCTCCGGCGTTTCGGTCGCCGAAATGGAGGGCATCTCGGCCACCGGGGTGACTGTGAAGGTCACAATCGCTGTGCTCGTCTTAGCGGCGGGATTCCCGGCGGTCGTACCGTCGTCGGTCACCGTGTAGCGGAAGCTGGCCTCCCCGAAGAAGTTGGCGGCGAGGGTGAAGACCACGTCGCCATCCACCACGGTGACACTGCCACCTACGGCGTTGTCCGCACCGGTCACGGTCAGAGTCTGGGTATCCTCGTCGGTCCCGCCGCCCTTGCTGTCGTTGCCGGTCAGGAGCGCCCCGTCGATCGTCGTCTCGCCGGAGTCCTCGGCCACCTTATGGGTCAGTGTCAGGTCGTCATCGCTGCCGGTCGGGGCGTCGTTCACTTCGGAGACGGTGATCGTGACTGGAGCGGCGGGGCTGATTCCGGTACCGCTGGCATCCAGCGAGGCCTGAACCGTGAAGCCGAAGCCTTCGGTGCCGTTCAGGTCGGTGTCCGGCAGGAACTTCAAGTCGGTGGCCTGGGCTAGAGTAATGAAGGCGTCGTCGGCAATGGAGGCACCGAGGCTGTCGTAGAGCGTACCACCGGTGATGCCCGAGATCTTGAAGTGGGTGACAGAACCGGCATCAGCCGCAGCGGGGGTGATCTGGAACGCTGCGGAGAGGGTGTCCTCGGCTGTGGTTACGGTCGGTACGTTCGGCAGTTCTGCCACCGGAGTGATATCGAAGGAGACGGTTACGATATCGGTCTTGAACTCGTCCGCTCCGTCGGTGGTGCCGTTATCCTGCACCGTGTACTGGAAGCTGGCCGGGCCGAAGTAGTGCAAGGTGGGTTTGAAGAGGACGTTGCTCCCACTGGTCTCGACTGTGCCGCCGGTCGGGCTGCTCACATCGATGATAGTCAAGGTCTGGCTGTCCTCATCGCTCCCGCCGCCCTTGCTGTCGTTGGCCAGTAGGGTTGTGATAGCAAAGACCACATCGCCGGAGTCTTCCGCGACATCTGCATGAGTGTCGTCGCCACCCACGGGGGCGTCGTTCACGGGATCTACTGTGATCGTAAAGGTCTGCGGAGCGGACGTGTCGCTGCCACCGTTGGCCGTATCGCCGTCGTCCTGCGCGTATAGCGTCACCGTTGCGGAGCCATTGGCGTCGGTAGCCGGCGTGTACGTCAGCGTGCCGGTGCTGCCCACGGCAGGCTGAGCAGCGAAGAGGGCGTTGTTGTCATTGCTGACCACAAAGCTGACGGTCTGCGTT
>JAWLHU010000008.1:0-118832 GCA_041690255.1 Symbiobacteriaceae bacterium | reverse complement strand
TCCAGGACCGTCACATCGCTACCGATGTTGAAGGTGGGCGGATCGTTGACCGCGTTCACGGTGATCGTGAAGGTCTGCGGAGCGGACGTGTCGCTGCCGCCGTTGGCCGTACCGCCGTCGTCCTGCGCCTGCACCGTCACCGTTGCGGAGCCGTAGGCATCGGGCGCCGGCGTGTACGTGAGCGTGCCGGTGCTGCCCACGGCAGGCTGGGCGGAGAAGAGGGCGTTGTTGTCGTTGCTGACCACAAAGCTGACGTTCTGCGTCTCGTTGGGCCCGGCACTCGGCGTAGTCCAACCGGCTACCGTCTGCGCACCGGCATCCTCGTCGACCGTCTGATTCGCACCGGCGGTGAAGCTGGGCGCATCGTTGACCCCTGTGATATCGATCAAGAACGTCTTGGAGGTGGTGTCCAGTTCGACAGCACCGTCGAAGTCCGTCACCGACACCGTCACCGTTGCGGTGCCGTGAGCGTTCGCTGCCGGCGTGAAGGTGAGCGTGCCAGAAGAATCCACGGCGGGTTGGACAGCGAAGAGGATGTTGTTATCATTGCTGACGGTCGTGGTCAGGGTCTGGCCCGCCTCCACGGCGCTGCGATCGGTCACGAAGTTGGTGGCCGAGTAGGGGCTGGAGTCCTCCAGCACCGTTACATCGCTGCCGAGGGTGAAGGTGGGCGGATCGTTGACCGGGTTCACAGTGATCGTGAAGGTAGTACTGCCAATGCTTCCCCCATTTCCATCTGCCGCCGTGAAGGTGAAGCTGTCCGTCGTCGTCTCGGTACCGTTGTGAACATACGAAAGGGTACCGGCATTGATGTCACCCTGGGTGAAGGTGCTGCCGGCACTGAGCGAAGTGGCACCCAGCTTTAGAGTACCGTTGATGGGGGCAGTGCCGATCGTATAAGTGACCGTGTCACCATCCGGATCGGTGGCGTTCAGGTTCGTGTTGGCGATTGTTGCGGTGGTGCCCTCGTTGAGCGAGAGCCCCGTGTTGGTGGCCAGGGTCGGGTCCTGGTTCAGGGCAAGGTAGACCTTAAAGGCCAGGTCAGCGTCAGCCCAGTCCGACCAAGTGGCGCTGGAGTTGGTCCACGAATGACTGTCGCCTCCTTCATAAGGTGAAGGCGGATTTGACGCTGGCGGGTATATCTTATAACCCAACTTGAAGGTGCTACCGCTGTCCCAGATTGGGGTCAACTGAATATGGTAGGTCGTGCCGGCGGTTACGGGCACAGGCGTAGCAAACATGAAATTGCGCCATTGCGCTACATCGTTGACATAGCTCGAGGCGGTCGCGACTACTGCGCCCCCGTCTTGGGGGACACCCTCTCGCAGTTCGAGTCTTATCTCCCCTTCGTGGCCAAGGTTAGACGCGTACGCGTAGAGAGCTATGCGCGACATCGCTCCCGATTGATTTATCAAGAATGATTGTGCCTGTATCATATCATCCCGCACCTGCGCCTCGTTGTCGTCGCCCGTGAGTAACTGCTCGATGTGTACCTGGTCAGTTTCCGCAGCCACGGTCATGCTGGGCAGGCCAAATGAGAATCCCACAAACAGCAGAGCCATGAGAACCGAGAGCAGTCGAGCGGGCCCCAGCGGAACCCCTCTTTTGGTGGTCTGCACGGATCTGTTCCCCCTCTATCGATCGCCGTCAGCGTGGCTACCTACTAGAAGCGTAGACACAAGAGGTCCCCGCGGGCCAACCGAGCCCGCGAGGACGGAGAAACCTGAGTCCTAGGAACGAGCGGGGAAAATCCCCTCCAAGGCGATGATGAAGTTCAGCCCAAGGTACGGCTGCATATTGTTATGCGGTTGGCTGCCACCAGATACACCCAACGCCATCGGACTCATGTGGACGTTGGGGGCGCCACTGGCGTAGAGGTTTGGTCCACTCCGGCTCGACCCTGCACCCCAGACGTGGTTACCGAGCGTTTCAAGATCAGCCGACGCGGAATCGCCGTTGCCCTGCGGCACGTGGCTGTGAGCGGGCATCTCGGAGGTGAGCAGGGTGACATAGGAACTGCCGCTCGTCTCGCCCACCGTTCGGGGTGTCAACCCGGGGCCTGCCCCCTGATGCATGGGAGCCCTCCCCTGCAGGTTCGGAAGGGCAAAGGTCGTCTTGCCATCGCCGCCGTACTGGACGCCGAGGATCGAAAAAAGCGCCGTGTTCTGAGCGAGCGCCATGAGCTGTCCGTTACACATGGCCCATCCCTTAGGGGCAAAGTTGCCGGCAAAGATCCGGATCTCACCAATAAATGCGTCTGCCATTGACTTCAACCCCCTGTCTTAATTACGGGATGGGAAGATTCCCACCAGTGCAATGCAGAAATTCAGCGTCAGGTACGGCTGCATATTGCTGTGAGGCTGGCTCTGACCGGCTGAGCCGATCGCGGCACCGCTCAGTTGGGTATTAGGAGTTGCGGTGCTGTAGTTTTGCGCATCGCTCTGGGCCCACAGCCCCCCGGCCGGACTCGGCTGGCTGGGCGCTGCCGTGCTGGCCGAGGCGATGTGTGTGTGCATGGGCATTTCGAGAGTGGTCAGCGTGTGTGCTTCCTCGCCGGCCGACTGACCCAGCGTGACGCCGTTCCCCATGTGGACCGGAGTACGGCCTCTCAGGTCGGGCAGGGCAAAGGTGGTCTGCCCGTTGCCGCCGTAGGTCGTGCCGAGAATGGCGAAGAGCGCCTGGTTCTGATTGATGGCCAGGAGCTGGCCGTTACACTGGGCCCAGCCCCGCGGGGCATACCCAAAGCCAAACAGCTTGATCTCTCCAAGGAAGGGTTCAGCCACGAAGGTTTCCTCCTCAACGCTTTCGTTGGGGTCCGGGTTCGGCTAGCTCTGGGACGGGTAGAGCCCGTACAGGGAGATGATAAAGTTAACCACCTGGAACGGCATGACGTTGTCGTGGGGCTGGTTACCGCCCTCGGATGCCACCAGACTCGACGCCATGCTGGTGTTCGGGCTGTCCGTTGTGTAGATATCGGCACCCTCGGCCCACACGCCGGCTTCCGGGGTGGTCGCAGTCCCATCGGCCTCAACCGCCTGGGCCAGATGGGTGTGAGCGGGCAGTTGGTTGGCGGTCAGCGTAACCGTCTCCGTTCCAGCCTTCTGCCCCAGATTGTAGGTCGTACCCGTGCTCGGGTTCTGTCCCATATGTACCGGAATCCGGCCCCGCAGGTCGGGCAGGGCGAAGGTGGTCTGACCGTCACCGCCATAGGTGGTCCCAATCAGGGCAAACAACAAGTCATTCTCCGCAATCGACAGGAGTGACCCGTTGCAAAGGGCCCAGCCCGTAGGGGCGAAGTTACCCGCAAAGATCCTGATTTCACCGACAAAAGACTCCATTCTCAGTCTCCTTTCCAGAATGCCTGCGTGGATTGTGTCCACTCTACCAGATCGATTTATCCTGTCATCAGGCCTTGAGTACCCGCGAGACATACATGCCTAATGGTAATATATCACCTTCCTTGTTATATGTCAAAATTGATTGAGTTACGATTCGTTGCGGACCGATGAAAGCGGAGCCCCCATCCGGCTATGGTTGGGGGCTCCGTTAGCTTATCCCTCTAATTTATAGAATGACAATATTGGATTTCGTGGTTGACTTTAAGCCTACCCGGAATGACAATTAACATTAAGTCTTATATTTATCTGTACTCAAGTTTATTCCGATATCATTCTAGGGAGGAACTTACAGGCATGCGACTCTCCGTTCTCTCGAAGCTGCTCTTGGGCTATCTCACCATGGTGATCCTTGCCGCAGTCATTGCTACGATCTCTATTGTTCAGATGGTGCAGATGCAAAAAGCCGCCGATCAGATCGTACAGGACGCCATCCCCGTAAACAATGCGGCACGTAATATCCTAACCGGACTGATCAACGAAGAGACCGGACTCCGGGGGTTTCTGGTAACCGGAGATGAGGCCTTCCTGGAGCCTTACTATGCGGGCAAGAAGTCCATTCAGGAGGATCTGGCCCTGATCGACAGCCACTCAGCCGGTCATCCGATCATGAAGGGACTCCTGGAAGAGGCCAAGCCGGTTATCGCTGAGATTGAGAGCCTCTCCGAGAGCCTGATTGCTCAGGTCCGGACGGGCCCACAGGGCCGGTCACAAGCCCAGGCCCGTATCGCCGACGGTAAGTGGCAGATGGATCAGTTCCGGGAGATCTTTGGCCGCATGGCAGCGGACACCGACAAGCTGGTGAACGACGCCTGGAACGAGTCCAAGACTGCCCAGCAGAATGCCCGGATGACGGTGTTAATCGCGCTGGCTGCAACCCTGATTCTCGGTCTCACGATTGGTCTTCTCCTCTCCCTGCGGATCAGCCGTCCGCTTAAGCAGATTGCCTCCAATCTGACCGAGTTCGCCTCCGGCAACCTTAACGTGTCCGCCATTCATGTCCAGTCCAGAGATGAGGTCGGGCAGGTCGCTCAGGCCTACAACGGTATCCTTCACATGATCGGGCGGATTCGCATTATGATCGATCAGGTGCGGGATTCGGCTGCCGCTGTCCTGCAGGCCAGCGAGCAGTTGACGGCCGCGTCCGATCAGTCCGCAAATGCTGCCAGGGAGGCCGCCCAGGGGGTGGGGCAGGTCGCGGAGGGCGCCTCGGAGCAAGCCCGCGCGACCCACGACGTTAGCCAGACCATGGAGGAGCTGCAGCAGACGATCCAGCAGATCGCCTCTGGTGCCAGCCGGTCCGCCGCCGAGGCGCAGAATGCGAGCACGCTCCTGGTGCAGATGGCCCGTGCCCTGGAGGGCGTGGCAGGCAACGCAACGGATGTTGCCTCGGGAGCTGCTCATGCCTCGCAGATGGCCCGTACCGGTGCCGGCGTGGTGGACCGCACCGTGGAGGGAATGGAGCGAATCCGGAGCGTGGTGGGCGAGTCGGCCAGTCGGATAAGGGAGTTGGAACAGCTCTCCGGACAGATCGGCGATATCACCAACGTGATCTCTGGAATCTCTGACCAGACGAACCTTCTCGCCCTGAATGCCGCCATTGAGGCAGCCCGGGCCGGGGAGCACGGGCGGGGCTTTGCCGTGGTGGCGGAAGAGGTCCGCAAGCTTGCCGAGCGCTCCGCGAACTCGGCCAGGGAGATCACGGACCTGATCCGGACGATTCAGGAGCGGACCGCCGGGGCCGTGAAGGCCATGGAGGCCGGCACCGGCGAGGTGGAGAATGGCAGCGAACTGGCGGCTGAGGCCGGGCGCTCCCTGCGGGAGATCCTCGTAACGGTGGAGCGGGCCGCGAGCGATGTATCCGGGATGGCGCAGGCGGTCACCCGTGTGCAGGAGGATGCCCGCAACGTAGTGACGGCCTTCGAGTCCATGGCGGCACTCACCGAAGAGAATACCGCCGCCACGGAGGAAATGGCCTCGGGAGCGGAGGAGGTGACGCAGGCGGTGGGCCGGATCGCAGCCGTATCGCAACAGAACGCAGCGACAACACAGTCGGTCTCCGCCTCGGTGGAGGAGTTGACTGCCTCCGCCGACCAGGTCGCAACGTCCGCCGCAAGCCTGTCGGGGATTGCCAAAGCTATGCAGGAGTTGGTGGCCAGCTTCCGGGTCTAGTCCAGGGGACGGTACTCAAGTCAACGGTGCCATGAAGGCTGCCACCAACTTGTTCACCTGCCGCCTGTCCAGTGTCGTGGTGGCCGTAAGGATGCCGGAGACACTGGCGGCCAGGCAGCGAAAGTCCGTGCAAACACAACGGGTGGAGCCCTGCGCTCCACCCGTTGTTCGCTAGTTCCGCAGCAACTCCCCGGTACCGGCAGGTGGCCAGCAAGGCCGGGGGTTCCGTCACCGTGGTGTTCAAATGTCGCCCCTTGCCCGTAGGCGTGTGCGCTGGAGGGGTTGCCAGACACCCTGGTACAGTAGGGCTGCATCTCATCCACCACCGCCCTTAGAAGGCACCGAGTGTCCGGTCCACCTGCTCCATGATCAAATCGACCAGGTTAGTGTAGTTGCGGGGCCGGCAAGACTCGTGCAGGGCATCCTGCCGGATCCCGCGCAGGTCAAGGTCAGCATCCAGGCGGCGCAGCGGTCCAGTGGATAGGCCGAAGCCCTGACGCCGGCGGCGTAGATGCCATCTTCCAGCAGGCAGAGGGTAACCGAATGGCCCTGTGCCGAGAGATCACGGATCAGTTGAAAGGCACGGCCGGCTGAAGGCGAAGTCGGGCTACTGGCAATCAGAACTGCGATGCGCTCCATGCTCTCTCCCTCCTAAAACCGGAGCAGGTACTGCGTCTCGGCTATGAGAGCAGCCGGGCCTGCGTCATCGGTCAGCTCAATCCCGTCAACCAGGTCGGCCGCGGTCAAGCCTCGGTCCGCCAGACTCGGACGATGAACCACCACCCACCGCTTCGGACCATCCTGCTTGGCCAGGGCCTGCGAGAGGGCCCCGTTCACGTGCCGAACCGCTTCGGCTGCGCGCACGAGCCCATAGGGAGTCTGGGTGATCAGAACACAAATGGAAGGTTGCATGGGCGGTCCTCCTTGCTCAGCTGCAGGGCGATGAACGCGCCGCTCGGTTCGGGTATCGTCACGACCGCCCTCGACCAGGGCTTGCCTTGTGATGCCGACTTGGTGGAGGCGGTGACCACGATAATGGTAACCCTCAACCAGGGGGCCTCCCGGGCCATGCTCGAAGTCGGCGTTCACGCTGCCACCGACGTAACGGGTTTTGGCCTGCTGGGTCATCTCCATGACCTGGCCCTGGGCAGCGGCGTCAGCGCGGTTGTGGAGGTGGACCAGGTACCGATTCTGCCAGGGGTCCTGCAACTGGCAGAGGCAGGAGCGGTCTCCAACGGCACGCGCAATAACCTGCGCTTCCTGCAGGAGCATGTCTCCTGGGGCTTGGATATCAGCCATTCACAGAGGATCGCCCTGTCCGATGCGCAGACGTCGGGCGGCCTGTTGATCGCCGTTCCCCCCGACCGGGCCGGGGCACTGGCGGCCAAACTGACAGCATACGGGTGCCTCAGTTGTCAGATCATCGGTCCTCTGGAAGCGGATAACCATGGCACCATTTTCATCCGTAATGGAATGTGAGGGCGCTGAGACGAGCACCCGAGTGACCCGCTGATATGCAGAAAGGCAGCCGGAGGGAGCCTCACCCCTCCGGCTGCGCTGTCTCCGCTCATATCTTCAGTCCTTCCGATCCTGCGTAGCACCCTATGAACGCCACAGCGACTCCATCAGCCGATCACCGTGCCGCCTCAACCAGATCAGATAAGCCGTGTCAAATGGTACGAACCGATCCAGAGCCGAATCACCTTGCTCATAATGGCGCTTCATAATGCGGAAGTCAGCCCAGCGTTCCAGCATGAGTGCCTGGGCGAAATGCTCGCTCTCGGCTTGAGAGGGCGCTGCGGTCGTACTGTAGCCGTTGACAAAGGCCTGTACCCGTGCAATCGAGGGCTCCGGCTCTTCGTAGGGGTTGATCAGCATGACACAGCACGCGGTTGCGACATCAAAGAGACGGGGGCCGATCTGGGCGTGCTCCAGATCAAGGATCCCGGTCCACTGCCCATCCGTTTGCAGGACGTTGCCGGCGTGGTAGTCGCCATGCAGGGGCTGAACCCCGATCGCCCGCCAGTCCAGCCGCTCCAGCTTCACATGCTCCGCTGTCCGGAACGTCTCTTCGATCATGGCCATGAACTCGCTGCGCATAGGGTCCTCAACCGCGGACTCGACTACCCGGTACCACTCTTCCCACAGGCTGTACGTCTCGTCGTAGCTGGTAAGCAGTGCACTCGAAAGCACCTGGCGATCTGGAAAATCAGCCAAGGCCCGCTGTACGTTTCCGAGGATCGCCCCGAGCAACTGAATGCTCCTGGGGTCCAGCGGTGGCGGAAACGGCCGCCCGGGCAGCTCCGATAGCAGACAGATCGGGCGCCCCTCAAAGGTAGCCACCCGGCTGCCCTTCGGTCCATGCACGGGTTGGCTGGCTGGCAGTCCAGCCCGGAGCAGATGCTCCAAGAGGTCAAGCTCTGTGGATACTTGCTCAACAGATGCGGTCCGGTACACCTTCAGGATCGTTCGACCCGACGGCGTCGCCACCTGGAAACACTGGTTCGTGACGCTGTCCAGCGCTACCAAGTCATCCAGGATCGGCAGTGCATACTGCGCGGTGATCGCCTTTCGCAGGTCCGCTAAATCGACTGTTGCCCCCAGTTCGGTCGCCCCCTGTCTAGGACGGCCGCTCTGATGCAAGGGCCGCATGTTCCAAGATGCGGTCAATCTCGTCCAGCACCGGCGCCGGAATCACCCGCCCCGCGGCTCCGACCTGATCACGAATGTGCTCTGGCTTTCGGGAGCCGGCAATCGCTGACCGGACTTCTGGCAGCCGAAGGGTCCACGCAATCGCCAGTTGCCCGACCGTCATATCCAGTTTCTCGGCAATGCCAGCCACTTGCTCAACGATCTGGATATTCGTGTCGAACCCTTCGTTGAGGAAGGGGTAGAAACGTCGCCAGTCTTGGAACTGGGGCTTGTCCCCCCGCTGGTACTTGCCCGAAAGGAGACCGTGGGCTTGGGGACCATACGGCAGGATGGCAATGTCGTGATCCCGACAGAACGGAAGCAGCTCCCCTTCCATCTCGCGCCAGAACATGTTGTAGGGGGGCTGGGCCGCGTGCACGGGGCCGACGGCGAGGCATCGCTGGATCATGGCTGCATCGAAATTGCTGACGCCGATCATGCGGACCTTCCCTTCCCGCATCAGGTCCGTCATTGTTCCCCAGGATTCCTCGAGCGGAGTGTTCGGGTCGGGCCAGTGGATCAGGTAGAGATCAACGTAATCGGTCTGCAAGCGCCGGAGCGAGCTCTCAATGCTCGCTCGGATATAGGCCGGGCTGCTGTCGCGGCGCCCCTTTGACAAGAGGCCGACTTTCGTTGCAATCACGACCTCATGGCGCCGGGACTTGAGTGCCTTGCCCAGACGTTCCTCTGAGAGGCCATCGTTGTATTTATCCGCCGTGTCGAAAAAGGTAATGCCAAGGTCCAGCGCCGTCTCCACCACGCGAAGCGCTTCGGTCTCGCTGATTCCGGACTCATCGGAAGCGCCCAGCTGCCAGCAGCCGAATCCTACTTCGGAGACCCGAGACTGCGGCCCTAAGGTGCGGTAATTCATCTCCAAGCTCTCCTTGACCGGTACTGATGTTTGTGGATCAGCACGGAGCCCCCTCCCACCTCACCCCGGAGCATGTCCCAGACTTGAAGCAGCAGGACCAAGACCAGGGGAACCACCATGACCTCCATGGGGACGCCCGTGACCGGAGAGAGGCCCAGGAGCGCAGTTCCCATCAACTGTCCCACGTCGGCGGCGAGCGCCAGGACGATCATGACCTGGCGACGCAGGACGGGCGAACTGTCATGCAGGTCCCGCATATTAATGAGGCTCAGAATCGGATAGATGGCGGCTGGGATCAGTCCACCGCCAATGACGATCAGTCCGCCAATGACCCATGGGTTGGCGGTGAGTATGGCCGACCAGGTGAGGACTGCCTGCAGGGCTGTGGCCAGTGCGAGCAGGAAGAGACTTGTCGAAGACTTCCTGGGCAGACGCTCGGTCACGAAGCCCATGAGCCATTGGCCGAAGGAGAAGGCAAGGGGATGGATCGCGAGCGCGGTGGACAGGGCAATCAGTATGCCAGGACCGGCTACCTTGACGGTCTCCTCACGTATGTAGAACGGAAGCCCGACAAACCAGATTTTGAGCACCATGAGGCTCAGCAGGTAGATCAGGATCGCCCGGGCGGACGTAGGGTGTGCGGCCATCCAGCGCAGGGCAGCGGTGAGATTGGTGGTGGGAGCGGCCTGCTGTGGGGCCCGGGGGGTGCTTTCGTTGCTCTTCGGCAGGAGGAACATGACAATGACTGATGGCAACATACAGACGAGAACACCGTACAGCAGGGCGTTGGTTGCCTGGGGGGCGAGGGAACCGAGGAAACTGCCCGCCGCCATGCCCAGGGAGACGACCACCTGACTGTGGGCGGCTGTTGTGGCCCGCTGTTCCGGCGTTTCGTCTCCGGCGACCTCCAGCAGCCAGATCTGGCTCAGCGGGCGGAGCGCGCCCACCGAAACCCCCTGCAGGAAGCGAACGAGGCTTAACAGTGCAAGGTTGCTAGTGAAGAGCGCAGCCGCCGAAAAGATGCCTTGGAGAAGAATGACGATCTGGAGTGTCTGCCTCACCCTGATCCTGCCAGCCACCTGGGAAGCGACAAGCGCCGCCAGGAGCGACCCCGCGTAGAAGAAGCCAATCGTGACGGAGATCGTTAGCATGGATAGGTTCCTGCTCTGCAGGATCCAGGGCAGCGCGACCAACATCATCTGAATGGAATACCGGCTCATGAGCGAAGGCAAGTAAATCGCCAGTCTGCGTAACATATGTGGCCCTACCTTCTCATGTAATCGGATCAACGGGCTACAAGACGGTGCGAAAACCGGCCGACCCAATACCGGACCGAATCGAACGTATCAAAGTCCGGCATGAGAATCTGGTCTGTCCCGACCCACTGGGCACCGTCAGTCTCCTGCTCGTTGAATCGAAGGTCCTTCGGGCCACTGGGATGGGCCAGGTAGATCAAGTCCATGTGCTCATGCTGTCCCGGGTGGATGACGTTCAACTGGGCCCCGAACGGGCGCACCATGCCTCCTTCGACAGGGGCACGCTCGCCGATGAGTTCGACGGGAACGCCGGTCTCCTCCAGGCATTCCCTGACCGCTGCGTCTTCCGGGAGTTCGTTCTCATCCACATGACCGCCCGGAGGGAGCCACTTGTTGAGCTTGCGATGACGGATCATGAGAAAGCGATCCGACTCCTCATCGTACACATACGTGGTGACACAGAAATGGCGCTCAAACTTGATGCCGGACATGAGCAGTACCCTCCTTCTCTGAGTCCGGTGTAAAGCCGTAAGAGGAGGCGTATAGGGCGTGCTGATTCTGCTGCCTCCGGCGGTAGATGTCCTTGATCAGATTGACAGTGCAGTGATGGATTTGCTCGTGCTCGAGTTGAAATGATTTGTTTCCAATATTCCCTAAGTACGTCCTGAACATGGAGAGCTTCTCCTGGACCTTTGATTTCTCGGAGCGGTAGTCCTTGATCAGTTCCCCCGCTCGCGAGTAGACGCGGTACCCACGGGGGGTGATCACAAGCGCCCCTTCGACACCGAGGATCTCGAACTGCTCCCGTTTCTCATAATGATGCCGGGAGAGCAGAACGCTTCCCTGGAGATTACGATCGGAGTAACCAAGTGTAATGTTAGCTGTATCCTCCAGCGACTCTTTATGCATCGAGTCAAAGCAATAGGAGACCTCGGTGGATAACCGGTCGGGAGCGCCAAAGAAGCGGACAATCATATCCAACACATGATAGCCCATATCCAGAACCACCCCGCCACATGACATGGCCCGCACGGCCCGCCAACCGGTTGTGATGATGGGGAGGTCCATGAAGTACTCGTATCTGAACCAGTAAGGCCGTCCGATCAGCGGTAGGTCTGCTTGAGCGGCAACAAATGACTCCTGGTAGTTCCGCTGAACGATCGTGTAGATGCTCACGTCGTTCTCACCGGCTAACCGGCTGAGCAGCACCGCATCTTCCACGCTGGTGGCAAACGGCTTCTCCTTAATGATGTGTTTCCCGTGTCTCAACAGGTCCGCGGTAACCGTCTGGTGCAGGTAGTGCGGGATCGCAACAATCGCCAGCTCGAAGTCAACCTCTGCGAGAGCGTCCCGGACGGATGTAAAGGCCGGTACACCGTATGTGCCCGCCAGCCGCTCCAAATCCGCTGTGTTGATATCCACCAAACCCACCAGTTGGATGTCCTGTGCAAGCAGCTCCAGGTACTCGACGCCCTGATGACCTGTAGCCCCCACCATAATCGTACGTGGCCCCATTCTCTCCCTCCTGTTCTCAGACGTGCATCCCCCGTCGCTTTACCACCGTAACCAATAGCAGAATGAGCGTAGCCAAGTATGGGATCATGAGCGGGAAGTGGGCTGGAATGCCGGACTGCTGCATGCGAATCGAGAGGCTCTCTGCGGCGCCAAAGATCAGCGCAAGCACCACAAGCAGCCCAATGCGCCCCCGGGCAAAAATGGCTGCAGCCAACGCAACGAACCCCCGGCCTGCGGTCATTCCTTCGCTGAACATCTGCAAATGTCCCATGGATAGGTGAACGCCGGCCAGCCCACACAGAGCACCCCCCAGTACCCCGGCAAGCAGTCGGACCCGCTCCGGCGAGACGCCGGCCCCCTGAAGCGCCAGCGGGTATTCTCCGACGGCGCGCACCCATAGGCCAAACGGTGTACGGTACAACATGAGTGCCGCACCTACGGCGAGAACAGCGGTCAAATGGACGGTCAACGGCTGTTGGTTGAGAAAACTCCCGATGATCGGCAGGCCGGCCAGCCATTCTGGTATGGCACTGGTGGGCAGGGGTACGATCTCGGGGCTGCTGAACGAGCCCTTGACCCCGAAGAGTGCTTGCAGACCCATGGACGTGGCGGATACCGCAAGAATGTTTAGCAGGATACCCAGAACGAAGAGGTTTCCCCACTTGCGTACGGCCGCCCCACTGAAGAGGGCACCCGCCAGGGCGGCCGTAAGCAGCCCCGCAATCAGGCCGACTTGCCAGCTCTGGAACCAGTAGTCTGCGGCCATGGCTACAAAGGCAGAGAGCAGCATGAGCCCTTCGAGCCCGATGTTCAGGTCACCGGCCAGGAGTGTAAGCGTTCCGCCCAGTCCCGCCAAGAGGATCGGCGTTGATAACCGGAAGGCTGATTCCAGCAATGAACTCACGCCGCTTCCGCCTCCTGTCCCAGAGCCTGGCGGGTCTGCCGCCGGCCCAATAGTGCGCTGATCAGGAACAGGACCACAATGACTTGTCCCATGGAGGACGGAATCTGGGTGACCGCTTCGGCACCGGTCATGCCATTGAGGAACGCCGCCAGGCCGAGGCCAAGGCCTGCGAGCAGCAGGGGTCGATTGTCGGCCAGCAGGGCGAGGAGGATTCCGTCCCAGGGAACCGAACCAGCCAGCCCAGCCCAAAAGCGGTGATGCAGGCCGAGGACCAGCAGCGCACCACCCAGGCCCGCCAGCGCCCCACTCAACGCCATGCTAGATGTAATAAGCGCCCCGGTGGGGAGACCAGCCCACGCCGTGACGCTCCGGTTCAATCCGCAGAGTCCCCACGCAAATCCGAGTCGGGTCCGGTAGAACAACCAGAGGACCACTCCGATCGCAAGGATCACCAGCACCAGGCCGGCGGTGAGGTCTGTACCCAGCCACAATGGACGGTACTGGGCGGTAGGAAGGACGAGCGGTGTCGTGCCCGACCACCGGTCTGGGTCCTTCAGCGGATAGGTTGCCAGGTAGGCGGTAAACAGGACAGCTAGGTAGTTGAACATGATGGACGTGATCACTTCATCAATCCTGAAGCGCTCATGAATCCAGCCGATGGCGGCGGCAGCCGTGGCCCCGACTAACATGGCCAGTAGGGTGGCCAGCCCGGCATGTAACCAGCCTGGAAAGGGTGGATGGCTAAACCCGACCCAGGCGGCCGCCATGGCGCCGAGGTAGACCTGGCCCTCAACGCCGAGGTTCATGACGCCGCTCCGGAATGAAACGGCTGCCGCCAATCCCGCCAAGATCAAGGGCCCGGCCCGGGCGACCGTCGCCGCCAGGGCATCCGGCCCGGCGAAACCGCTCTTCAGCAGGGCAGATGCCGCTTCTGTCAGGGACGTCTGCCCCGTCGAGAGCAGTCCCGCTGCCAGCGCGACCGGCAGGAGGATCCAAGCCAACTTGCGAGTGGCGCTGGCATTCATTATCCGTTCGCCTCCTTTGGAGCGGTGGGGGGCAGCCCCAACATGGCAGCCCCCAGATCCTGCATGGTCACGCGGTCACCCCGAAAGGAGCCGGCGATCGCTCCCTTGTACAGGACCAGAATCTGATCGGCCAGACTCAGCGCCTCGTCCAGATCGTAGGTGAACAGCAGGACACCCATTCCCCGCAGGGCCTCTTGCCTGATCCGGTCGTGCAGCAGTTGCCCCGATGCGATATCGACACCCCTGGTTGGATTGGCGACCAGGAGGAGGCTGGGGGCATGCGAAAGGGTCCTTGCCAGCGCGACCTTCTGCTGATTTCCACCGGAAAGGGCACGGACCAGGGTGGCTGGTCGCCCCCCCATGACGTTGAACTCCGTCAGCCTCTGGGCGATGGTGCTCTCACTGAGCCCCCGATCGGGAGGGAGAAACCATTCCCACCATCGGCGCACGCTTCCAGCCCGCAGATTGTCAGCGATCGAGGCCATTAGGTAGAGCGCCTGGTTGTGACGGTCGGGCGGCAGAACGACCAGGCCGGCATTCATTCGGCTGCCCAGCGGTACGTTGGTGATATCGCGTTCCTTGAGGAGGATCTGCCCCGCCGTGATCTCGGTGCCATGCGCCAGGGCCTCGAAGAGCTCGGTCTCGCCATTCCCTGCCGCGGCCACCACCGCCGTGATCTCCCCTGCCCGGACGGTAAGATCAATTGCTTCCAGCGCAACGCGCCGTCCGGACGACATGGTCGACAATCTCTGAACAGCCAGGAGGATATCACCGGAAGGCCTGTGGGGACGCACCTGATCCATGACCTGACCGCCCATGACCAGTTCCGTTAGCAGGCGCTCGGAGACCTTCTTCGTTGGGTAGGTGGCAATCAGGCTGCCCTGCCGCATGACCGAGACCCGATCGGCGACCTCCATCACTTCGGCCAACTTGTGTGTAATGAGGATCACGGCGATCTTTCCGGCAGCGAGTCCCCGGAGCAGGCCAAGCAATTGCCGGCTCTCCTGGGGTGTGAGCAGGGCGGTTGGCTCGTCAAGGATCAGCAGCTCTGTCCCCCGGTAGAGCGCCTTAATGATCTCTACACGCTGACGGATCCCAACCGGCAGCGATGCCACCTTGGCGTCATAATCCAGGGGAATGCCAAGTTGCTTGGCGATCTGCTCGGCGCGCTCCTTCGCTCGACGCCGGTCAATCAAGCCATACCGGACCGGTTCGGCACCCAGGACGATGTTCTCCAGAACCGACAATCCTGGCGCCAGGGAGAAGTGTTGGTGGACCATGCCGATACCGGCCGCAATTGCCTGCCGGGGGCTCCGTAGCTGGACCTCCCGGCCCTTGATACGAATGGAGCCCTGATCAGGCTGCACCACGCCAAACAACATGTGCATGAGGGTGCTTTTGCCGGCGCCGTTCTGCCCGATGATGGCATGGACCTCCCCTGCCCTCACACCGAGCGAGACCGACCGCACCGCTTCGTTGGCCCCAAACCGCTTGCTCAGGTGAACCGTCTGGATCCAGTTCCCCTCTGTCTCGTGTGCTGTCACGGCGTGTTAGCCACCACCGAAATGCTGCCTTCTTCAACCTGCTTTTGCAGCGCTTCGATCTGCTTCTGGACATCTGCCGGGACCAGGTCGTTCATCTGCATGCCCAACTGGCCGTCCTTCAGCCCGACATGGTACTGCTCGCCGCGCTTCAGCGTGCCGCTCTGGAACTGCTTGGTGATCCAGACCATGCTCTCGTCCACCTTCTTGAGCATGTTGCCTAACACTTTCCCAGGTGCCAGGTACGTCTGGTCGCTCGTGTTTCCGACCAGGTAGAGCCCTTCGGTTGTCTTGGCCAACTGGAACCCACCCTCACCACTGAGGCCGGCGTATTCAAAGTTGATATCCGAGCCCCGCTCTACCAGAATGCTGTTGACCTCTTTCCCCTTGGCCGGATCGGAGAAGGAGCCCACGAAGATCGATTCGACCTTGACGCCGGCATCGGTCTGCTTTGCGCCCTGCATGAAGCCTGCTTCGCATCGGCGGATCACCGGTGCATCCATCCCGCCCACAAACCCGACAACCTTCTGGTCGTTCATACCCGCCAGCGATGACGATGTGGTCAGCGAGGCAGTCAGTGCACCAGCCAGGTAGCACCCTTCCTCATCGCGGTAGACCACCGATGTGATCGCCGGATTCTCAATCGGCGCATCAATGAAAACGAACTGGGTCTCCGGGAACTGCTCGGCAGTCTTGAGCATCGCGTCAATGCCGTTGAAGCCCAGCACGAAGACCAGTTGATGCCGCTGGGCCGCATCCCGCATCTGCGTTTGGAAGTTTTCGGGCTTGAGCTGACCTTCGTACGTGGTAACCGTTGCCCCCAACTCGGTCTTCAGTCGCTTGGTTCCCTCCAGGGCCAGGTCGAAGAAGTTGCGGTCACCAAACGCCCCATCTACAAAGACAGCGACCCGGGGGCCCTCAGTGGTGCCTTCTTGCTGATCCGTCGTCATCGACCCATCCTTGCCCCGAACAGCACACCCTGTAACAGCCATAGAAAGGGAAAGTATCAGAGCTATCCGTGCGATCACGCGTCGACCCATATGGCTACCAGACCCTCCGCAATTGATTTCTCCAACCAGGGACCGGTATCGGCTTGGAAGCAGAATATCGTGCATAAATACATAACACATTCTTAACAAAATTCTCTGAACCGTATTCTATGGTTGTTTTGTATCGTCTGTCAAGTGTATTCTGTTACTATGGCTCATCTCTGTTTATAGGCGCTCCGGCTGAAACGTCAAATAGCCCCCACCGTGCCGAATCGCATAGTGGGGGCTGCATCTTTGTGTCATTTGGCCCGGGCCGGCGTCCTGCTAACGCGCCATGAACCCCATTTCGCTCGCTTCCGCATCCATCCGGAGCAGCATCTCCCGCCAACGAGTATCTGAGAGGAACCCTAACGCCCAGTAGTCATCGTCACTGGAGAAACCTCCGTCTCCACGGTAGTCCGGGTAATACTGCTTGACGGTGTCGGTCAGTTTCTCCGATAGATCGGCATATTGCCGGAATGCCCTGCGCTCTCCGGCTGTCAGCGGTCGCGGGGCGTTCAGCCGCCGATGCGTGTTCACAGCTTGCCGCACCTGATCGAGATAGCCGACCAGGTACGGAACATGCGGGACATCTGGGAGATAGCCGCGCACGTCGCCCAGTTCGTTAGTCAAATGAAGGGTCATATAGCTCAGATCGGCATCCAGGCGGACCGCTACTTCCTCCTCGATCTCGCCGCTAGCGTCGATTTGCTGAAGCTCCTGGTTGACCGTACCGAGCTTACTGAAGACCATGGCGAAGTCGTTGGACCAGTACTTCGAGAGAATCAACTCTGCCTGATGCACTCTGTTTTGCTGGACCCAGACTGCCCCAAGTGCGCCGACGAGCGCGACGGCCACTAGGATGACGAGGGTCATGACCCTCCGGTGCATACATCTCACCTCACTTTCCTATAGACGAGCGGAGGAAGCGCAAAGAGCCACTCACGACAACTCTCTGCGTTTGGCAAGGCATTTCGGCCCATTCCGGGGGAAGGTTGACAGCAGACCGGACGAAGATGTAGTCCGGTTCGCCGTGATGACCGGCCCCTCGTCCCCCTGGTTACGTAACGAGGTGGATGACGGATGATAGAGTTTACCCGTCACCAAAAGTACCTTTGTTGTGCCCGAATGCGCCTGCAGCAGCAGAGCCGAGGCTCAATTGAGCTTCGGAACGTATGGATGTTACTGTAGTGTTGCTTCGCCTATGCCACAGCCAGTCTAGCCGCAAGACTTCTCGACGAATAGATACTCCTGGAGGTAATCTCATGATGAATGACCGGGTAAAGACTCTGCTTGAACAGCTGCAGGCCGAGGTTGACCTTCACTATCCCGACTGGAAAATAGGGGAGCCCGAGGTCGCAGGCTCGGGTCTGGAGTGCCTTGTCTGCTATGCGAATTCTGCCGTCCACGGCCCTGTTGCATTGCGTATTCCGTGGGAACGATGGAGCAGCAACGATAACGATGCATCGGTTGATGGCCGCAAGTTACTACAGCAAGAAGCTACACTGGCCGCTCATCTGTTTGGGCATGGCCTCCCGGTCCCGCAGGTTTATGCTTTTCATACGGGCGAGTCGCTCGATTTCCTGGCTTCGGCGTTCATTGCTAATGACGGAAGTGCGTTTGCCAGCAAAGACTTGGGGCGGATTGTCGCTGCAATACATGCTGCCCCTTTGCCAGATTTTCTCCCTTTGGCCCAGGACGGTGCGCCCTTACATGAAGTTCTCGCCGAGAGACTGGCGCGTCGCGCAAAGGTCGTGGAGAACCTGACCGGGGTAACCTTACGCCTGCCGGACTACGGCGGTCTTGCCTCTCGCTTGGAGTTGCCGGGTGCCCGACGCAGTCTCCTTCATATGGACATCCGCCCCGCCAATGTTCTGAGTTACCAGGGAGCCATTGCAGCCGTTGTGGACTGGTCCAACGCACTCGTGGGGGACCCAGCGCTGGAGTTGGCTCGGATTGCCGAATACGGCTGTCTGGGTACTGACTTCTTAGCTGGATACGGGAATCCAGACTGCTTCTCTCACCTGCCCCCTGGCGTAGAAACGCTATACAGACTAGACACGGCTATCATGCTTGCGGTCGTCTTCTTGTCGGAGGCCCCTAATCCTGACTTGGCTTGGCAGAAGGTTAATCGGGTTCTTGAACTCCAAGAGACCCTAATCTCAGAGTGGTAGCGATCAGCTGGAGCGCCCGAGTGTTGGCGCCACCACTATTTGGCGAGCCCCGTGCCGCACTCGCTGCATGAACTCTACAGGAAATCCCGTACTCCGAAGAATGAAGTTCTGAGCGAACTGCCACGTTTGCAGTCGTCATTGACTCGTTGCCACACCCGCTTCAGCCGGGGCCCCATCCTGCAACGACCAGCAGAATCTGGCGCCTACCAGTGCCATAATGATGAGTCCTACGCCGCTAACCGAGAATACGAACGGGACGGTCCAGACCTCAAATAGTGGAGCGAACGTGGCCAGGGAGGCCAACTGCCCTGCCTGGATCACAATGTTCCAATAGCTGTACACCTTGCCCGTATTTTCTCCGCCATGGACCTGGATGAGCGCCTCCGTCGGCACGTTGATGAAGGCCACGTTAATGCCACCAATGAACGCCACCACCAGTACCGTGCTGAGACTGTTACTAAGCCCCATCACGATGGCAATCAGGCCGTTCACCGCCCACGAGAGCATAACCAGCCGGGCCTTCTTAGACGAAACCACCCGTCCTACCCACAGGCTTCCGAGCATGATGCCAATCCCCATGGATGTGCTGACCATGCCGAGGCCTTCTGGGCCGGACCCCAGAAGGTCCATCAGCAAGGTCCTGCCGACTTCGCCAACTCCGCCTGACAGGAAGACGCCGATCGCGAAGGTAGCAATAATCCAGAACAGTGCCGGCACCTTGATGACCGTCTTCAGGCCCTCCCGGGCGTCCGTGAACATGCTGCGACGCTGGCGCCGGGTAGAGCTCACAGTGGACGGAAGCAGCATCACACCCAGGAGCGAAGCTGCGAACGTCATGGCGTCCACAAACAGTAGGGTACCAGGACTTGTGAGATTAAGGAGCCAGCCTCCGAAGAGGGGGCCAATCAGCAGGGCGCCGTGAAACGATCCCGCCATTAAGCCATTTGCAGCCTGCACCTTAGAGGGGTCAATAATGTGGGGCATTGCCGCTGCGCGGGCCGGTCCGAAAAACGTACCGAATGTACCCAACAGGAAGCTAAGCAGCATCAGGTGCCATGCCTCCAGGCCGCCCATCCACGCCAATACCGCCGCCCCCAGCGCCGCGAGGAGCCGGGTAATATCGGACAGCGCCATCAGGGTCCTGTGGACATGGCGGTCCGCAGCAACGCCGGCCAGGAAACTAAAGAGGATGGGCGGGAGCACACTCAGGATCATCGACAGCGCCACCATGGAAGGAGAAGTGGTCTCCGACCAGACTGTCCATGTGATAACGATCTTGGCAATTCCATCGCCAAAGCGCGAGATAAGCAGCCCGAGGTACAGAAACAGGAAGTTCCGATTCCCCAGTAGAGCGCGGTAGCCACGCAAACAGAACGCCCCCTATACGTTTACCAGGATCCGGCGCCGGATCAGCGCGCCTTTACAAGGCGAATTCTCACTCCCTTAGTCACCCTTTCGGTATCAGGTTGGTCTGCGCAGAGAAGCGGAACAACCAGCGCGTTTAAACGTCACGCTAGTAACGCACTTAGCATATTACAGTCAACTATCTATTGCAATATCAATGTTCATTTTGTCGTATTATAGCTACGGCACGGCTATTTCGTATATCCGTTTTAGAATGTTAAGAACCTATCTGAGGTGAAGCGGTTTTGCCCGATACAGCGACGTCTGGGTGGCGGCTACTCACAGATCTATGGCTTAGAACCACTGGGTTCCCCTTCGAGTACCGAAGCCGTCCAACTCGAAGCCTGCGCGGGAAATCGGCAGGGGCTGCGACTCCTCAGCAAGTTGCGTAGCCGATTTGGGCGCGGCAACACCCGCCCGCAAGACGTGGCTCTGGCATCCGGTCTGGCGGACAGGCGCGTGGCCGAGCTACTCGATCGCTGCCTTCAGCTAAGCCGCCAGTTGGACACCCTCTTCGCGCAAGGTCGCACGCTATTGGAAAGCGAAATGCAGGCGATACGCGATCGCCTGCAGCAATTCGTGGGCCGTCCGGACACACGAGAAGCGCTGTTCCTCTCCAACCCCGACTTCTACCGCACCAGCGTCCTCCCCTACCTCGCCGCCCCGCTGAACGGCCCCCGCCCGGCCAGGTCAAAGGTCTTGGGGCGGAAGCTGATGGCCTACATGCAGCGCTTCTGCGCGAAGAACGACACCGCCAGCTTCTTTGGGCCGATGAACACAGCCGAAGCAGATACCTCGCTTGTCGAACCAATGGTGATCCGTCGCGCACAACGCCCCTGGCTGCAGCGAGAAGTCTTCGTCTCCTTTTGGGCGGTTCAGGCACTGGCAGAGACCATAGGGGCAGAACCTTGGGTGCGGGCAGAACTGTGTCCCCGACTGCATCCGATGGTCCGCAAAGCAGCCGGCACCGTCTACTTTGACTTCGCGGAAAAAGGGCTGCAACTCTCTCAAGATCAGGTGCGCCCGCTGGATCTGGTCGACGGCACCAAAACCCTCCGCCAGATCGCCGAAGAGCTTGGGCAGCCTCTCGCATAAGTGGAGTCATCCCTGATTCGCCTGGCCAGCGTCCGGGTCGTCATCTATCGTCTGGAGATCCCGTCCACCATTTTTCACCCGCTCTCCTGGCTAATCGCTTTTCTTGAAAAGCTCCCGGACTCCTGGGCTCGAAAATCCTACTGGCTCCAGGCCCTGAACAGGATGGACGAGTTCCGGCAGGCGTTCCGCGACGCTGCACTGGAGGACCGGGTACACCTCCAGGTGGAACTGGAGACGTTGTTCACAGCTCTTCCCGGCATGCCGGCACGCCGGTCTGCGGGCCAAATGTATGCGGATCGCACGCTCCTGTACGAAGAGTGCAAGGGCAATTGGAAGAGTTTCGCCTTGGCCGCCCCTTGGTCGATTCGCTTCAGTCGAAGCTCCGCTCTTCCTTAGACCTATGCGCCGTGTATGGCGACGTTTTACATCGGTATTACCAAGATGTCGGAAAATGCATCTTCTGCCGTCTGTCCAAGAGCGGCGAACCGGTGTCCTACATGCGGTTCGCAGCGGCGCTGCAGAAGGCAGCCGCCTCCGGCGAACTCGAACCGTATCAGGGTAAGCATCAAATAGCCCCCACCTGTGGGTGCACCACGGGTGGGGGCTACTGGGCGTTGTGGGCACGGGAGACCAGGGCACCCTCAAGCGGATCGCCCGTCGCACCTGGTACTGGTCGGGTCACCGAAGTGTTACGGTGCCAGCGTCCGCGTTCGAGTCTCAGTATGTTTGTGGCCAGTCACAGGAAATTTGTTACCAGTCGCAACAACTTTGTTGGTCCACATGTATACGGTGGTTTCTACTTCTTCCGCTCCAGTTCGATAATCAGGTCACGCAGCTCGGCCGCCTTCTCGAACTCCAGGTTCTTGGCGGCATCCTTCATCTCCTTGCGGAGCTTGTCGACCAGCTTCGGAATCTCGTGCTTTGGCGTCTCCAGCAGGTTGATCGGCGGGGCATCCTCCGCGGGCTTCACCGCCTGGATCACGTCGCGCACCGGCTTGATGATCGTCTGCGGCACGATCCCATGAACCCGGTTGTACTCCGCCTGGATCGCCCGGCGGCGGTTGGTCTCGCTGATCGCCTTCTGCATGGACTGCGTCATGCGGTCGGCGTACATGATCACCCGGCCCTCGGCGTTGCGGGCCGCCCGGCCGATCGTCTGGATGAGCGAGCGCTCCGCCCGCAGGAAGCCCTCCTTGTCGGCATCCAGGATTGCCACCAGGGAGACCTCCGGAAGGTCCAGACCCTCTCGCAGCAGGTTAATGCCGACCAGCACGTCGAAGACTCCCAGCCGCAGGTCCCGAATGATCTGCATGCGCTCGAGCGTCTCAATGTCCGAGTGCATGTAGCGGACCCGGACCCCCAACTCCTTCAGGTAATCGGTCAGGTCCTCCGCCATCTTTTTGGTCAGCGTTGTAACCAGCACCCGCTGGTTCTTCGCCGCCCGCGCCTTGATCTCGGCGTAGAGATCATCGATCTGGCCCTTGATCGGCCGGACCTCGATCTCCGGATCAAGCAGGCCGGTCGGGCGCACGATCTGCTCCGCAATGAGGTTCGGCTCCACCCGCTCCAACTCATACGGTCCCGGCGTGGCCGAGACGTAGATCACCTGGTTAATCCGCTCCTCGAACTCCCGAAACTTGAGCGGCCGGTTGTCAGCCGCCGACGGCAGCCGGAAGCCGAACTCGATCAGGTTATCCTTGCGGGCCTTGTCGCCGTTGTACATCGCCCCAACCTGGGGGATGGAGACATGGCTCTCATCCACCACCAGTAGCCAGTCCTTGGGGAAGAAGTCCAGCAAGGTATAGGGCGATGCGCCGGGCGGCCGGCCGGTCAGGTGCCGGCTGTAGTTCTCAATCCCCGAGCAGAAGCCGATCTCCCGGAGCATCTCCAGGTCGTTGCGGGTCCGCTGTTCCAGCCGCTGGGCCTCCAGCAGCCTATCCTGCGCCCGCAGCTCCTTCAGCCGCTCCTCAAGTTCCTCCTCGATCGAGATCAGCGCCTGCTCGCGCTTCTCATCCGCCACGACGTAGTGGCTGGCCGGGTAGATGGCCACATGGTGCATGCTACCGGTAATCTCACCCGTGAACGGATCGAACTCCGAGATCCGGTCGATCTCATCGCCAAACCACTCGCACCGGATCGCCCGGTCCGATGAGCCGGCTGGGAAGATCTCGACCACATCACCCCGCACCCGGAACTTGTTACGCACGAAGTTGATATCGTTCCGCTCGTACTGAATGTCCACAAGGCGGCGCAGAATGTAGTCGCGATCCACCTGGTTGCCCACCCGGAGCGAGACCGCCAGGTCCTTATAGTCCGCCGGCGAGCCCAAGCCGTAAATACAGGAGACCGAGGCCACAATGATCACGTCGCGCCGCTCGAAGAGCGCCATGGTGGCAGAGTGGCGGAGCTTGTCGATCTCATCGTTGATCATCGCGTCCTTCTCAATGAAGGTATCGGTCGATGGGATGTAGGCTTCCGGCTGGTAGTAGTCGTAGTAAGAGACGAAGTACTCCACCGCATTCTCCGGGAAGAACTCCTGGAACTCGCTGCAGAGCTGCGCCGCGAGGATTTTGTTATGGGCCAGCACCAGAGTGGGCCGCTGGACCTTCTCAATCAGACCGGCGATGGTGAACGTCTTGCCGGTACCGGTCGCACCGAGCAGGATCTGCTCCCGCAGCCCTTTCTCGACGCCATCTGCCAGCATTTCGATCGCCTTCGGCTGGTCGCCACGCGGCTTGTAGTCGGAAACAAGCTTGAACGGCTTCATACAAAGCTCAACCCCCTGTCTGATGCCCTACCGGTTAGTATACCATTGCGAACGTACGTTTGAAAGCGAACGGAGGATGAACCTTGTGACATCGCCCGTAACCTGGCCGCCGGCCCCCAACTGGCGGATGTGGCGCCACGTGACCAAACTGGATCCCGAACGTGCTCTGTCAGATGAAGCCCTGGCGCTGATCTACGCCAGCGGCACCGACGCAATCGTAGTCGGCGGCTCCACCGGCATGACCCAAGATTCGGTCCTCGGCCTGTTTGGGCGCCTTTCGGACTCGCCGGTACCGGTCGCTCTGGAGGTCTCGACCATGGAGTCGGCCATGCCCGGACCGGCCCTCTTCCTGATTCCCCTGGTCCTGAACACACCCGACTCCCGGTGGATGGGGGGCGCCCAGGCACAGGCAATGGCCGGGCTCCTGCCGGTGGTCGGGGAGTATATCCCCTGGGATCTGCTCCTGCCCGAGGCCTACCTGGTGCTCAACCCGACAGCCACGGTGGCCAGGGTGACGGGAGCCGATGCCGCGATCGATGCCGCCACCGCCGCAGCCTACGCCGCCTTCGCCGGGCGGGTGCTCCGCCTCCCGCTGATCTACGTGGAGTATAGCGGGGCGTTTGGCGACATGGATCTGCTGCGCGCCGTAAAGGAGCAGGCGGGTGGGGCGCACATGGTTTACGGCGGCGGGGTACAGTCCGGTTCGCAAGCGGCGGAAGCTGGCCGCTGGGCCGATACGGTCGTCGTGGGCAACCTGGTCTACACCAACCCGGAGCGATTACGGGAGACGGTACTGGCGCTGAAGTGAGGCCCACGAAAAAGCACCCCGCGACTTGGCTCGCAGGGTGCGTCGTGCTTCCTTACCGCTTCATTTTGGGATCGAGGGCGTCGCGGAGACCGTCGCCGACGAAGTTGAAGCAGATGACGACGAGGAAGATCGCCAGACCCGGCCAGACCATGGTCCAGGGCGCCTGCTTCAGGAAGGCACGGCTGCTGTTCAGCATCTGGCCCCAGGAGATCGCAGGGGGCGGGGTGCCAATGCCCAGGAAGGAGAGGCTCGACTCGGCCAGGATCGCGCTGCCGATTCGCAGCGTAGCCGATACGATGATCGGGCCGGCGGCGTTCGGCAGGATGTGCCGGAAGATCAGGCGGGAGTCACGAGCGCCCATGGCCCGGGAGGCCTCGGTGTAGTCGCGCTGGCGCAGCGAAAGGAACTGCGAGCGGACAATCTGGGCCAGGCCTGGCCATGAGGTAATGCCGATGATGATCATGATGTTGTAGGCAGACTTGGGCAGCACCGCCACGATGGTGATCAGCAGGAAAAAGACCGGGATGATATCGATCGCCTCGGCGATGCGCATCAGCAGCAGGTCGATCCAGGTGCCACCGTAGAAGCCGGCGATCGCGCCCACCAGCGTACCGATCGTAACCGCCATGCCCATGGCGACAAAGCCAACCGACAGGGAGATACGCGAGCCCCAGATCATGCGGGAGAGCACATCGCGGCCCAGGTTGTCCGTACCGAACGGATGCGCCCAGCTCGGCGACTGGAACCGGTTCGGGATGTTCAGGAACTCAAGGGGCTCACTTGCGAGGACGGGGGCCAGGAGTGCAATCGAGTAGAGGATCAGCAGGACGAAGGCGCCGACGACGGCGGTCTTGTTCCGGAAAAAGCGACGCGCAATCTGCTGAAGCTGGGTCGTCTCCTTCGGGGCCATGCCCGGATCCAGAGCAGTCTCTTGCTTCTTCTCAGGAAGAGCCACTGGGTGTCACCCCCTCATCTAATCGTACTTGATGCGCGGATCGATCCAGACATAGGCGATATCGACCAGGAGGAAGCCGATCAGGGTCAGCACAGAAGACATGACCATGATCGCCATGACCACGTTGTAATCACGCTGAATGACCGCATCGAAGCCGACGCGACCGAGACCGGGCCAAGAGAAGATGGTCTCCACGATGACCGAACCGCCCACCATGCTGGAGAGCAAGCCGCCGGAGATGGCGACAATCGGCAGCATCGCATTGCGGAGGGCGTGCTTGAAGACGACAAGCTTCTGCGCCAGACCCTTGGAGCGAGCTGTCCGAATGTAGTCCTCCTTAAGGACCTCCAGCATGCTCGAACGCATGTAACGGGTCAGACCCGTCAGGCCACTGAAGACGATGACGGTCAGCGGCAGAATCATATACTTCGCGCGGTCCGCAAGGACGGAGAGCCACCCGTAAGTTTCTAAGTTAATACCCGGTGTGGCGATACCGTTGGTGGGGATCATGCCGCCCGAGTTCATCGCAACGCCCCAGATGAGCATCATTGCGACCCAGAAAGTTGGTGCTGCTTGTCCTGCAAAGGCCAAGCCCGTAACTACGTAGTCTGTTTTGGAGTACTGTTTGACCGCTGAGATAACGCCCAGCGGAATGGCGATACCGTAGATAAGGAAGAGCGCAATCACATTCAACTGGAGCGTGTTCGGCAGCGCAGCAGCAATAACCTCACCAACCGGCTTCCGATAGAAATAGGAATTGCCAAAATCACCGACGGCAATGTTCTTGACCCAACGGAGGTACTGGACGGGAATCGGATCATCGAGGCCCCAGCTCTTACGGAGTTCAGCCATTCTCTCCGGATCCATGGTCGCATTGGCCTCAGCGCCCAGCAGCAGATTCTCCGGGCCGCCCGGAGCCAGCCGCATAATGGTAAAGGAGAGCATGGTCGCCAGGATCAGAAGCGGGATCATGTTTAGGATACGCTTGGTCAGAAAGCGGCCCATCCGGTGTCACCACCCTCACCCTTCAGGTTATGGAAGCGAAAATGGGGGCGCCCAGGGCGGGCGCCCCCATCTCATGCTAATCCGCAGTGAGCTTTACTGCTCGTTGATATACCACTGGTAGATATACTGGGTGCTGGCGCCGACACCAGGGAAGTTCCGGACGTTCTTGACCTTGCTGTTGACGAAGTCGGTGTACTTGTTGGCGTACGCCATGATCACAGGAGCTTCGTCAATAACGATCTGCTGGAACTGGGTGTAGAACTCCTTGCGCTTCGCCACATCGGACTCGGCACGGGCCTGCTCCAGGAGCTTGTCGACCTCGGGGTTGCCATACCGGGCACGGTTGAAGCCGTTCACATTGCCCTTGGCGTCCGGGGTGCCGGTGGAGGAGTGGAACAGGTTGTACTGGGAGTCGGGGTCAAGACCCAGCGACATGCCGCCGAAGGAGAGGTCGAACTTACCGGGCTTCACGAAGTTGTCGGACATGGCGTTGTAGTCCATGAGCTGGACGTCCAGTTCGACACCGATCTGCTTCCAGTTGTTGCGAGCGATCGCAGCGATGCCCTCGATCAGGGTGGAACCGGAGGAGCCGTAGAAGGTCAGCTTCAGGGGCTGGCCGTTCTTCTCGTAGATACCGTTGGCGTTCAGCTTGTAGCCAGCCTCCTCGAGGAGGGACTTGGCCTTGGCCGGGTCATAGTCGTAGGACTTGGCGTTCTTGTCGAAAGCCCACGAGACCGGGGGGATTGGGCCAGGCGGAATCGTGGCACGGCCTTCCATGACGCCGGTGATGATCGAGTTGCGGTCCAGGCCGTAGGTCAGGGCCTGGCGGACCAGCTTGTCATTCAGAGGAGCCTTCTGGTTGTTCATCTGAATATAGCCGAAACCGTTCCGGTCGTAGTTATAGGCAGTCAGCTTATCCTTGTAGTCGGTCTCCAGCATGGTGACATCGCTGGGCTCGGGGTTCATCCAGTCGATTTCGCCATTCTGCAGAGCGGCAAGCTGGGTCTGGGAGTCCGGAATAACCTTCAGCAGGATGGTGTCAATGAACGGAGCGCCACCGTAGACAGCGGTACCCCACCAGTCGTTGTTCCGCTCCAGCAGAACGTACTGGCCACGGACATACTCCTTTAGCTTGTAGGGGCCAGTGCCGACAGGGTTCATGCTGACGGGATTCTTCTCCATGTCAGCGATCGAGGTGGACTCGAACAGCTTCTTCTGGAGAATACCGTAGTTGATGTTGGTGAAGATCGGGGCGAAGGGCTTCGACAGCTTGAAGGCAACGGTGTGCTTGTCAACGGCGGTGACAGACTCGATGTCCTTCATGGAGGAAGCACGCGGGCCGGTGTAGCCCGGATCCTTCAGGGCCATCAGAGTGAAGACGACGTCATCGGCGGTCAGTTCGGCACCATCGGTGAACTTGACGCCCTGGCGGAGGTTGACGGTGAAAGTGAGCTTGTCGTCCGACCACTTCCAGGACTCGGCGAGAGACGGGGTCGGCTCCCAGTTGTCGTTGAAGTCAAAGAGGGTCTCGCTAATGTGCTGAATGACCTCAGCGCCAAAGGCGGTGGAGTAAAGAATCGGGTTGAAGCTGTCCGGCTCCTTGTCGAGCGGGATGACGACCTGGCCGCCCCTGGCGGGCTTCTTCTCAGCGGAAGCAGCCGGCTTGTCGGCTGGCGTCTCGGCCGGCTTGTCGGTGGTCGCCTGCTTGGGACCGCATGCCGACAGAACCAGACTGGATGCAACCAGCAGGCTCAGCAGCAGCGAAGTCTTGCGGCTGATGCTCATCTTTCTAGTGTCCCCCTTATATGTTGTGGCCCATTTGGCTAGGCGTCCATAAGACGATCCGGTATAGACCGCGGTTCGGATTAATTATCGGGAAATTAAAGTTCTAATGTTACCCGTATACTCTATGCTCAGTAATAGATACATCGAATTCGATTACCACTTTGCATTAGTTATAGTTTGGTAATGCTTTGGGATCGACGCACAACGGTGGGGGATAGGGACTGACACCTTCGTGCTAGTGCACGTTTGAACCCCTACGCGGATAGTCTGATGGGTGCACGATCCGCTATACTGGGTTTGGCATCCCAGGCGAGGAGGTTCATCTCGTGCGCAAAGCTGTACCTATCATCGTAATCGCCGGCTTCGCTGTTCTTCTGGTCTACCTGCTAACGGGACTGAAGACCGTTCAGGAAACCCCTCCCGGCCCGATCACCCTCCCTGAACAGGTCGGTCCATTCAAGCAGACGCTCCTGGCGGCTGGCGACGAGGGGCTGAACGCCTTTATGGGCCAGCACAAGAAGCGTATCCCCGCGAAAGTGGGTTCTATGGCGACCTATACCGACGGGACGGTCTCTGTGGATCTCTGGGTGGCGAACGGAGCGGGCCCTTCCCATGCCAACCAGATGTTCATGGATATGGCATCGACCATCGGCCCGGATAATCCGGTTTTCACTCAACCCAAGCCGGTGGATCTGGGCGTGATTACCGGCTATCGTACCGAGGGGCAGGAGGCAGTGAACTTCTTCTTCACAAAGGAAGGTCGAGTCTATTTCATTGCCGTCCGGGGCGGAAACCCGGAAGAAGTCGTTCAGGTGTTCCTCAGTGATATCCTCAAGTGAGAAGAGGGCGAGGCGCAGAGAGCGCTTCGCCCTTTTTAGTCGGGAGCCATGACCCAGGATACAGCGTTATTCAGTTCTCGTCCGTGTGTAATCGAGGGCGAGACTCTCCACGCTCTCGCCCTCGCGATCTGGTCCAGCCCGATTATCGCTAGTCGCAGTCTCTGACGCAGTCCTTGGGTACAGTAGGAGGAACCCCTCCTGGAACCGCCTTGCACTCGACCGGTGCGCACATCCCCAGGGTCGGCACCAGCACCTGGACTGTTGCCGTGGACTTGATTACCACAACCAGGTTGAAGACGCAGTTGATCTGGTCATTCCTTCGATCAAGCACGCAGCAGCAGTTCCCCGTCACCTCGCACCGAATGGAAGTTCCTTCAGGGGCGCAGAGAACCACCTGTTTAAGGACAGTGACGGTGTGGGTAATCACGGGACAGACTAGCTGACCGGTCCTGCTGTTGACCGCAGAGATCGTCACCGGCAGTTCAATGGCGAGGCAGACCAAGAACTTACCTTTCTTGGAGTCCACCTTCTCTCGGGGGGAGACCTCCCTGCAGGTAATGTTCTCTGTGTCGATCTGACAGTCAAGCTCAATCGGTGCGTCGGGTAGGTCCTCGGTTATCGGGAAGAGCCGTTCAACACGTTCCTCCTGAAAGCAGAGATCGAACACCTTCTTCGCCTCGATGCAGATCACGTCGTGGCGAGCATCCTTCATATCCACCGAACGAAACCTCCTCCGGGCCCGCCCTCGACAACGCGGGCTGATCCATGTTATGTCCCGGTTGACAGAATGGTCCCGCGAACAAGCCCGGATTGCGGGGGCTTCATCCTCTCCCAGACCATAGCGAAGGACCGAGGGGGGGCGCCCTCGGTCCAGTCCATTGTGCGGAGCGCCGGATCCTCCGGAGCCCTTTTAGCTGCAGTTGCGCGGGTCGATGAATTTGCCAACCGGATCCTCGCAGTCGGGCGGAACCATGGCGCCCAGAACTGGGGCTACCGTACACTCCTTAGGGAACACCATGCCAAACGTGGGCACCAGGACCTTGACGTTCGCGGTGCTCGTAAGGGTAATGGAGAGTTGAATGGTGCAACAGACGTTGGGCTCCATCTCAGCGCCATTCGGTGAGGGGGGTTGGATTGTACATATACATGTCCCGCGGACGTCGCACGAGACGTCCGTTCCCATGGGCGCGCAGAGAACCACCCGCTTTGGGAAGGCGATGTTCCGCTGCACCATAATGGGTGCCATACCGTTCCCGGGCGTAATCATGAGATTCAGGGTGAGATTCACCTGAATAGAGACCAGTGCCTTGCCCTCTTCGTCGGGGATCGGCTCGCGGTCCAGAATCTCCTGGCAGGTGACGTCTGTGATCTCACAAGATGTGACCATTGCGCCGTTCGCTAGCCCGTTCACGAAGAAGCAACGCTCCAGGGTCTCTTCCTGGGTACAAAAGTCGAATACCTTGCGAGCCTCGACTACCATGATCTCCCGTGGTGGCGGGCAGTGGCCCCCCCGAACCGGGCCCGGAACTACGCGCGGAGGCTCCTGCCCCCCGGACATTGGCGGTAGGTACTTGGACACCAGCCTGACCTCCTTACTTCCACCCATCCCCCGATATGTGAGTTCCCCTGCCAGCCTATGAACCACAGTCAGGGTAGGTGACAAGAGAAAAACCCACCCGCGGGGTCATCCGCCCGGGTGGGCCTACTTCTCGACACCAAACCAGCGGAAGAAGCCGGGTCTCTTCATGCGGGCCAGGGCCCGATCACCGGGTTCCGGTAAGGGAATCACTCCGAACCCGTACAGTCCTTCTGCAGGGCGGGGAATTCGGCAGTGCTCTAATTGCCGTCCCCGGCGGTAGAGAACGCTCACATTTGCGGGAGCCGACAGGAAGGCTTCATGAACCTGCTCCCGATTGTTCGTCTCGTAGTCATCGACCGACAGAATCACCATGCCACTCCGCAAGCCGGCGTGGGACGCGGGTGAGCCTGGCACGACATCCAGAATCGCCAGACCCCTGGCAGGCCTCTGAAGGTAGGGCATGCCGGTCATTTGGATCCGGCCAGCCACAACCACCATGGCCTCGTGTCCCACTGCGCTGAAGAGGGCTGCGATCCAGAGTACGGGGCGATAGTACCCTCCAAGGATCGCAAGCAGGAGGAGCGTTGCGCTGTACAGGAGCATGAGACCACTGGACTGCCGGACTCGGGCCTCGGGCGGTGAAGCAATGGCAAGATCAGAATAGCCCAGAACAACAACCAGTGGTAGGAACTCCCAGCCCAACTGGCCAGTTATCAGTTGATGAGCAGGATCCGGACGGAGCAAGGGCCACCAGTTCGGCATGGTCACAACGGCATTGCTGCCACTGGAGAAGAGCGGCAAGACCAGGGGGACAGGCCAATAGCGCTGCAAGAGGAACCCAGGGACTGGCTCATCATACTTGCCAGGGATTGAGATCGGCGTCGGACAGGCTGAACCGTTGCTCCAGATCAGAAAGGCTTCCACCATGTGTAACATGGCCACCAGGCCGAGAACTGAGGGAATGTCAATCTCTGGCCAGCCAAAGAGAAGGTAACTCAGTGAGACGGCTGTCGCAGAATAGCCAAAGCAGATCAGCCGGGGATTGAGCGCCCCAAGTACGATGGAGACTGGCCACAGATAGAGGAGGGCAGAGGTAGCGTCTGGTATCTGCACCAGCCCTACCCCTGCCACCGAAAGCAACATGCTGCCAGCTATCCCACCGAAGAGTCCCACAAGCAATGAGTACTGTGTCTGCATGAGCGGGCTCCGCATGGCGAGCCCGAACAACTCTGCCTCTGTCAGCGCCATACGGCGATACTGGGCAAAGACAATTGCAGCCGCCACGAGAACCAGGAGGATCGCCCACACGCTGAAAAGCAACTCCGGCAAAGACTTGAGCAGGTACTGTGCCATATAGAGCAGCGACTGCACGGCGATCCCTCCATGTCTATCGCTTCATTGTCTTAATCTGTTTCAGGGCGGCCTCCAACTGAGGATCCCCTGCCCCTCCCGGGACGATCTTCTCTGGGTTCTCTACCACAATGTCTGGCTCAATTCCAATGCCGTTGATCGCATTTTCGCCCGCGGTCAGGTACTTCGCCGTGGTCAGCTTAATGCCGGAGCCATCTGGGAGTTCCCAGAACGTCTGAACGGAGCCCTTGCCGAAGGTCTTTGTCCCCATGAGCACACCGAGCTTCAGATCCTTAATGGCGCCCGCCGTGATTTCAGAGGCACTGGCACTGCCGCCGTCGACCAGGACGACCATGGGGAGGTCGAAGTCCTCCAACCCCTTCGACATGATCGCCTGCGTCTCCTCGCCCCGCTCCACAATGTGCACGACCGGCTTACCCTTTGGAGCGAACAGCGAGACGGCATCTACCGCCTCGGTCAGCAGACCGCCCGGGTTCTGCCGCAAATCGAGAATCAGACTAGTCATACCCTGGGTGCGTAGATCGCCCAACGCCTTCTGAAGCTCCTGGGCCGTACCCTTTGTGAACTCGTAGTACTGAATGTAGCCAACTCCGTTGGTCTTATCAACCATCTGGTATTCAAGGCTAGGCATTTTGATCGTATCGCGAACGATGGTGAACTCCAGTGGCCCTGTTTCGCCCTCTCGATGAACGGTGATCTTCACTGAGGATCCCTTGGGGCCGCGAATCAGCAAGACGGCCTCGTTGAGGCTCATACCGGTAATGTCTTTATCATCGACCCGGATGATTGCGTCGCCCACTCGCAGACCCGCCCTGGCACCCGGGCTGTTCTTTATGGGGCGCAAAACCGTGGGGAGGCCGGTCTTTTCGGACATCTCCACGTGCACACCGATCCCGGAGAAGCTCTCGCCCTCCATGATATGGGTAACAAACTCCTTGTACTCGTCGGGCGTGAAATAGGTAGAGTGGCGATCTCCCAGCGCCTCGACCATACCCTTGAGCGAACCCTCGGTTAGCTTCTCCGGGGATACCTCTTCGACATAGGACTCCTCGATGGCCTGTACCACCTCAGAGAGTCGTTGGATATCCAGCCCCTCAACCCGCGCCTGGACGGCCGGTGGTGTAGCTGCCTTGGGGGCCAGGTGGGCCACCTGATTGTTCACCCACGGGATTACGCCAACAGCGCCCGCAATATAGCTGAGAGCACTCGTAATCGCCACCAGAATCAGCGTCAGCGTGAGACTCTCACGGCGTTCGTCCATGTCCGGTACATCCTCCTCGAGTCCCGCTTCTCCCGTATGTGTATCAGAGTCTGTGTGTGAGTATACTCCGTGAGGCAAAACTTGGTCAAACGGAAAAATGGGACCTCAGGCGCGCACTAGCGTCTTCTGAGGCCCTCAATCTCCACCTTACACTTTTTCCCAACAGCCTAATCGAGCAGGTAGGTGACGGGGGATTTGATAAACTCCATGGCGTTTTTCGGCGCGCCATCGACATGGATCTCCAGGTGAACATGGGGGCCGGTGGACCAACCGGTCGAGCCACCCTCAGCGATCTGCTGTCCCTGCGTCACGGTGTCGTTTGCCTTGACCAGCAGCTTGCTGGAGTGACCGTACCAGCTCGTGATCCCACCACCATGGTCGATAACGGTCAGATAGCCCAGTACGTCATCCCACCGGGCTACGATCACAACGCCACTTTCGATGGCGTAGACCGGTTCACCGTAGCGAATGGCGAAGTCCGTGCCTCGGTGGGGTGTGTAGACGCCGGTGATCGGGCTGATACGGGGACCAAACTCGGAGGTAACAATGTAGGGCTTCCCCGTTGGCGGAATCGGCGCGAACGGTCCGCCTTGCCGGTTCATCTGCCGGACCAACTCGGCCACCTGTTGGGTCAAGGCCTCAGAGTGCTGCTCGTACTCATCCAGCCGTGCGATCAGCAGCCGACGGCTCTCCTCCAGAGACCGGGAGACCTGCTCCCTCTCGCTTCGCTTCGCCGTGATTGTCGTTCGCCGCGCCTCTGCCTCCGACTTCAGGGTCGCCAGCCGGTTCTTGCGAATCGTGACCTCTTCCTGCCGCTTCTCCAAGGCCAGTTTGTCCGCTGTAATCCCATTGAAAAGCTCGCGGTCCTTCCGCACAATGGCGCTCAGTAGTTCCATCCGCCCGATGAAATCCCGGAACGTGGCTGAGCCAAAGAGGACCGAGAGGTAATCGACGCGCCCATTCTCCCGGATCGCCCGAATTCGTGCCCCCAGTACGGCCTTCTTTTCATCGTACCGCTGCTGGGCGACGGCTACCTCGGCCTCGACCTTCTGCAACTCCTCGGTCGTGACGTTCAGTTCCTCGGTGAGTACGGCCAACTGGCTGTTGGCCTGCGACAGTTCTCCTTCGACGATTCGGAGCTGAACCTCCGCCTCCTCGGCCTGGAACTTCACATCGGCCAGGGCGTTCTGGGTCTCCTGCTGCTTGCGTCGAACCTCATCAAGATCTTTCTGCGCCTTGTCCAGTTGGCTCTGCAAGTCATCGGCATGAACCACGGGTGCTGCCTGACCCAGGAGGGTCAGTATCAGCGCGAGCACCAGGAACCAATGCGGACGGGACCGCCTACGCATGGACTCGCACCTCCACTAAACCTTCAGGAATCGTCTCAGAGAGATCAGACTCCCAACCGCCCCTAGTACAGCACCGAGGGCCAGCAGACCGAGGATCAAGTTGGTGATCACGGCGACCGGTTGAACCAGCGGGAGGAAGGGAGTTGTTTGCTGCAGATAGGGAATCAGCCGGTCGTACCCATAGGCGGTGGTGCCGCCAGCGATTGCGGCACCAAAGATACCAAGGAATACGCCCTCGAGCATGAATGGCCGGCGAATGTACCAGTCGGTGGCACCGACAAGCTTCATGATCGAGATCTCCCGGCGCCGGGCATAGACTGAGAGTCGAATTGTGTTGGAGAGTGTGAGAATCGTCGCTGCACCAAGGAGCAGAACCAGGCCGAGCCCGCCAATCCGAATGGCATTCGTGATAACCAGCAGCTTTTCGACATCACCCTGGCCATACTGCACTTTGGCGACACCGGGCAGGGCCTTAATGGCGTCAGCTACCACCTTCACCTGCTCAACCTCAACCACTTTGACATAGATCTCATCGGAAAGTGGGTTTTCACTGCCCTCGAATCCCTGCAGCGCCTCCGCCTGCGTGGGATCGCTCTTCTTCAGTTCCTCCAACGCCTGGTGCTTGGTGACATACTGAACTTCCTTGACGTTCGGCAAGGCCCTGACTCGAGCGACGATTGACTGCTTCTGGTCCTCTGTCAGTTCTTGCTTGTTGCACTGCGTCTCCTCACGGCTTGCGGCACAAAGGTAGGTTCGAATCTCGACCTGCTGTTCGACAGAGGTAGCCATGAACTCAAGATTGACCGCAAGGAGCATGACAACCGCCAGGACGAGGAGCGAGATGGCAACGGAAAGAGTCGAGGCCAGCGACATGAGCCCGCTCTGGGTCATGCTGCGAAGGGCATCGCGAAAGGCATTCGCCCAGCCTCTAATGCTCATACCCGTAGGTCCCCCTCTGCTCGTCACGGACCACTCGGCCTCGCTCAATGGCGATAACCCGCTTCTTCATGGCATTGACGATGTTCTTGGCATGTGTAGCCACCACCACGGTGGCGCCCATTTGATTGATCTCCTGGAGTAATTTCATGATCGCCCAGGAATTCTCTGGGTCCAGATTGCCGGTTGGCTCGTCGGCCACGACAAGGACCGGGTTGCGGACGATGGCACGTGCCACAGCGACCCGCTGTTGCTCCCCACCCGATAGTTCGCTGGAGCGGGAGTGGGTCTTGTGGCGGAGCCCGACCAACTCGAGGGCTGCCGGCACACGGCGGATGATCTCACGCCGGGGCACATCTGTGCACTCCAGGGCGAAGGCGACATTCTCAAAGACAGTCCGATCAGGGAGCAGCTTAAAATCCTGAAAAATAACCCCAAGACTACGCCGCAGATAGGGAACAGACCGGTCCGGGAGCTTCGACAGGTCCTTGCCGTCCAGCAGGATGCGGCCAGAGGTCGGCAGTTCCTCGCGGTACAGGAGCTTCATGAGAGAGGACTTGCCCGCACCAGAGGGGCCGACGAGAAAGACAAACTCCCCCCGTTCAACACGGAGGCTGACTCCGTTGAGGGAGGGTGTATGTGTATTCGGATACACCTTCGTGACGTTGACGAGCTGGATCAATTGGGATCACCCCATAGTTTATTCATGCTATTACGTTTAGGAAACCCCACAGTAACCCTGCGTTTTTGTCGTTAGAAATCGGCTGATCACATGGGGTTTCGACAAAATCCACAGGGTTCCCTCTCCCTTCGACGAAAAACGCAGGCCCTTGGTTTCTGGTCAACCTGCCAGTTCTCGACAATGATTTCGCCAATGGGAAAAGGGCACCCATCATACCGATGGATGCCCTCTCACACGCTACGATTAGCCGACCCGCTTGACGACGAGGGTGGAGGCAATGCGGTCATGCAGGCCCCGCTTGGAGTCGTCGAAGGCGATCATGATGAACCCGATACAGAGGATGATGGCAGAGACCATATAGCCGACGTAGCGGATGATGGCCTTGCCCCAATCCAAGGGTTTGCCGTCGGTGCTGATGACATACAGGCCCATGGCCATCTTGCCCGGGGTCTGGCCCTTCATGGCCCAGAAGGCAACGTAGTAGGCAATACCTACGACTGAGCCGAAAAGGCCACCGAGGAAGTAGTTGAATACGCCCAAGATGAGGCCGTCAATCAGGGCGGCGACGAACCGGACACCGAAGCCCGCGGGCGCGTAGCCGGCGGGAATAACCAAGCCGTTCGCCTGGGCCGCCTGGTATGCCCGGGCGGCATCAGCATCCATGCCGGGAGCGTATCCCTGCGGTTGGTAGCCGCCGGGCTGCTGGTAGCCCTGGGTCGGCTGCTGGTAATTCGGTGCGGGCGGAGCCTGATAGCCCTGGGTCGGCTGCTGGTAATTCGGGGTAGGCGGAGCCTGGTACGTGGGAGGGGCAGGCGGGGCTTGGAAGGTGGGAGGGGCGGGTGGTGCCGGCGGCTGGTAGTTCGGGGCGGGCGGAGCAGGGGGGGTCGGGACAGAAGAGGCCGCAACCTGGCCGCTTCCCAGTGGGGCGCCACAACTACCACAGAAACCGGCGTTTGCGTCGTTCGGAGCGTTACAGGACGGACAAATCTTCTGGCTCACGTTTCGACTCCTCCTTATACTTTGGTGCAGAAACTCTCCCACGCGGAACGGAGATCATCAAAAATGGCGGGAGTTTGACTGTCCACGGGTTCGAAGTACGCTTGACCACCTTGCCAGCGCTGGAGGTACACCTCTACCAGTGCTCCAGTGGAAACGCTCGGACCGGAACAGACAAAAGCAAACTCGTTCTCGCCCCGCTCCACAATCCCCAGCAGGCACGCTGGTTCTGCGGCATCGTCAAACGCCACATACTCCATAGGTTGACTCCCATGCAGATGCGGCGGAACCCGCAACTCCAGTGGACCTGTGGTGGGTGAGGATGGAGTGGGTGATATGGGCGGAGGAGGGGAAGGCACGGCCGCAGCGGCGACTGGCACGGGCTGGGGATCGGTGTAGAACTGCTTGCCACAACCGGTGCAGAAGCGCGCACCGGGAATCAGCGGGGTTCCACACTGGGTACAGAACTTGGGCCCTGTCCCGGTAGCGGGGGGCGGGGGAGCAGCATGTGCGGGAGCCGGGGTCTTTACCGCCGGCGTGGTCGTCGGGACGGCTTGGGTCGGTGCGGGCGGTGCTGATGCCTGGGGAGGAGCCGGCGGCACTGTCGGCAGCAGACGGGTGACCGGGCGGGGCCGGGCACCTAGCGCCTGGAGGACTCGGGTGTCCTCCTCCCAGTCGTGAATGCCGGGGTTGAGTTCAGCCAAGCGCCGGCGGACTTCACCCGCCGAGGGCCTTCTCTCCGGCTTCATCTCCAGCATAGTCATGACCAGTTCTTCCAGACCGGGGGAGACCTCAACCAATTGCGAGACCCGCGGAAAGTCAAAGGGCGTTTCCAGTTGTGGGTCGCGACCGGTCAGCATGTGATGCATGGTGGCGCCGAGCGCGTAGATATCCGTCCGGGGTTCCGCCAAGCCCTTGTACTGCTCTGGTGCTGCGTAGCCCTGCGTCCCAAGGCCAGTGCCCTGGCCCCCGGGATTGAACAGCTTCGCAATGCCAAAGTCGATCAGCTTCAGATTTCCTGACGGCTGTAGGATGATATTCGACGGTTTCAGATCCCGATGCAGAGTCGGCGGTGTCTGCTTGTGGAGGTAGTCCAACACGGTCGCCAGTTGGTAAGCGTGGCGCACCACGACTCGCTCAGGCAAGGCCCCACCGAGGGCATCGCGAAACTGATAGAGAAGTTTCTCCAGATCCATGCCGTCAACGAACTCCATGACCATGTATACCCGGTCTTCGTCGGTAAAGCGGTCGTAGATGTGGGGAATGTGAGCGTGGGTTAAGCCGGCGAGGGTCTCGGCCTCGCGGTTGAACCGCTCAATCGCCTGATGCCGGTCCCCCAGGGTCTCAGATCGGTCAAGCATCTCTTTCAGGGCGGCACGCCTATTGGCCAGACGACCGTCCTGTACCAGGTAGACGGCTCCCATGGCGCCCTTGCCCAACTGCTTCATGACCGTCCAGCGACCGCCCATAACCATACCCTGCGGGAGGCTGCCCCCCTGTAGACTGGTCTGGGGAACCGTAGCGGAGACCGGCTTGCCGCACAGGGTACAGAAACGGCTTCCGCCCTTGAGGCGGTGGCCGCATCCGGTACAGAAGAATTGTGTCGTCCTCATGTGCGATCACCTTCCCCCTTTCAACGGAAAACCCGCACAGCAACCAGGGTGATGTTATCGTCACCGCCCCGAGCAAGGGCGAGGTCGATCAGCCCCTGCATCGCTGGGGCTAAGGCCTTGCCACCAGCGAGGGCGACGAGCAACTCCGTATCTGTGACCAGGTTGCTCAGCCCGTCGCTGCACAGAAGCAGCAGGTCGCCCGTCTGGAGTTGCAGCGTGAAGAGATCTGGCTGTACAGGTCGACCGAACCCGATCATCCGATAGATCTCGTTCCGGCGCGGATGTTTCCTGGCCTCTTCTGCGGTGAGCTCTCCTCTGCTGACGAGCTGGTTCACCACCGAGTGATCGGTTGTGATCTGCTGAATCGTCTCAGCGATCAGGTAGGCCCGGCTGTCGCCGATATTGGCGATCACAGCCAGATCTCCGAAGAACAGGGTGGCACAGAGGGTAGCTCCCATGTCGTTCAGGCCGAACTCAGCCGCCTGGTTAACACGTTGAACGGCCCCTGCAACGGCTGCCCCGAGCAACTCGGTCACCTGGTCATCTGTCAGGCGGCCAATTCCCTCCAGAGGAGCGTTCGCCAGGCCAGTCATGAGGGCTGAGGAGAGGCCTCGCAGCGCCATCTTGCTGGCAATTTGGCCGTTGGCGTGTCCCCCCATGCCATCGGATACGGCTGCGAGCAGCAGGTTCTCGGGGGCCTCCTGGCCCTGCATTTGCCATTGCATGAGGACAGCGGAGTCTTCGTTGCGCTGCCGGACCCGCCCTACATGGGTCTTGATCATTGTCTCGAACCCTGTCACGTTGGTCACCTGCCTTAGAGGGTTGCCGTGGTTAGGCAGATGGCTGGCCACAGTTGCCGCAGAACTTGGCGCCTGTACCGAGGGGCTGGCCGCAACTGGTACAGTTCACCGGCGCTGGGGCGACAGGAGCTGCCTCAACGGGGGCCTGCGACACTGGTGCGACCTGGTCGGGCCCGGACGCCCGGACGACCCGACGAACCACCCGGGCTGCCGCCTGCTCAGCTGGAGCAGCGGCGGGGGCGGGGGCGGGGGCGAACTGAGCCTGCGGAGCAGGCGGGGTGTGCTGGGGTGCAGTCATTCCGGCCACCGGTGTACCGCATCGGACGCAGAACCGAGCATGAGCCTCCAGCGGAAGTCCACAACCGCCGCAGGTGACGGCGGGCGGCGTAACTGCGTAGGCCGGTTGGGCCTGTACCGGCGGCATGAAGGCCGGAGCGGACTGCTGGTAGGGGGTTGACGGCTGCGGTTGCGGCACCGCCGAGCCGGAAGCTCCGCGCTCCATATCCCGCTGGTACTCCGCCTTCGCTGCAACCCGTTGGAACAGATCACGCGTGCCGACCTGCCCGGAGGTGAGGGTAGTGGTCCCGGACCGCCCGTGAGATGCGGCAAGTCGCTGGTAGTTGGGCGAACGGTAGTATCGAATCACGTGTAGAATGCGGTTGACCGTCATGGGGTGCGTCGCATCGTTCAGGATCTCAATGAACTTGCTCCCCTTGGTGTGGCTAAACTCCTCAATCTGGAGCAGATAGGCCTGAATGTTCATCTGCTCGTAAAGCTTGGCACCTACGGCCAACTTGATCTCGGAGGTGACACAGGCCTGCAGGTTCATAGTGCCAATCAGGGCGGCCTGGTCAGCGCTATACTCCGCCGCCCGGCTGGCGAAGAAGAAGAGCCAACGAATGGGCATAAAGATGATGTTCCCCAGGAAACCGCTGACCGTGATGTTCTGCAGAATACCGTACATAATGTGATTCAGCTTAATATGGCCGAACTCGTGCGCAATGACGGCCTTGACCTCATCAAGCGACATCTGCTCGAGCAGGGCGCTGTGCAGTACGACCGTCCGCTGGCCGAACAGACCCGTGGCATAGGCGTTCAGAATCGGGCTCTGGGTGACAAAGATCGCCGGCAGTTCCATATCGAGATTGTGAGCAACCTCTTGCGACATGCGGTAGAGGTGTGGAAACTGGACCTCCGAGATCTGCACCATGCTCCCTTTGTTGGACAGGTTGATAAAGACCATGCCAAGGAGCGTAAAGACGATCGGAATGACGGCGGCCACAAGGATGTTTACAAACTGACCGATCACCAGAAGCAGGAGCAGGCCGACAGCAATGGTCCCCACATTAGCTGCCAGTTCCCACTCGTACCGGATATCATTGGCCGTCACGCGCGGCCGGGACGGATACTGGCTCCCCGGGGACATGGGTGGCGTCGCTGGCCCCATCCGCTCGACTCCTCCTCTGGTGGATAAGACAGTGTGTAGACCTTGTATAGTGCCAAAGGATTCTTCATGTCTCCCCCAAGTCCTGCAAACAAAGGGCCGTCTATGCCTTGACTACCCCACTTCCTACCCCATTCCTAACAAAATTACCCTACCGGGTTTGGTAGGGTAATCTTTCACACGGTTATCCCGGGAATTCCCCGGTCCGAGCAGTATGGGCGAATAACTCCCAACCGGCCATCTGCCGGTCACGCGCCGCCCGTATGGCCGCTTCTGCGTCATAAGGAACTCTGCGGATCTGAACACCTAATTGGCCGTTTTCGATCTCCACCACGGCATAGCTTGGGCGCGGGTCGCCATCGAACGGGATTCCCACGCTCCCGGAATTCACGACGGTGCGGCCCTGGACGAACCGGATGAAGGGGCGGTGGTTGTGCCCAAAGGCGGCGAGCGCCGTCTCCTCGGACAGGCGGAGGCGATCCAGTTCCTTGTTTTCGGCCCACGGCATGACCAACTCGTAGTTGTGGTGCGGTACGGCGTGGAAGAAGTCGAGGCGGTATCCATCTACCCACTTACTGTGCGTGAGTGGAAAACCGGCGAGCCAGGCACGGTCCGCATTCGTCAGAGCTGCGAGGTGCCGGTCGAAATCCTGGAGAATCGCCTGCTGGCTCTCATTCTTGACCGGGAAGCGAGCCGGGTGGTTGCCGGGCTGATAGGACCCATCGGTATTACCCAGCACGATGGGGCAACCGAGATCCCGTACCCGGTCCACACACTCCTTGGGGAGTGGCCCCTTCAGGGTGATATCCCCCAGGCAGACCAGGCGGTCCACCCCCTGGTCTTTCATGTCTGCCAGGACCGCCTCCAGGGCGTGGTAGTTTGAGTGAATGTCGCTGAACAGGGCAATCCGCATGCTAGCGCCCTCGCAGGCGCTGCCCGACCACTGCCATGCCGAACTTGAGCAGCGGGGGGAGGCTCCGCCCATAGCGGCCGAACTTAACGATACGCCAGAGCCACTCCAGGTTGGACTTGATCGCCCACTCCGGCGCCCGGTTGGACTCGTCGGCCCACACATCGAACGTTCCGCCCACGCCGATACCTAGCCTGGCACCGATCGTCGGCATGTGCTGCCGAAGCCAGTACTCCTGGCGGGGGGAGCCCAGGGCCACGAAGAGCACGTCGGGTCTAGCGGCCCGAATCGATTCAATGAGTGCGGGCTCCTCCTCGGGTCGGAAGTAGCCGTGGTGACAGCCGGCAATCGTCACCCCGGGGAAGCGCTCCCGAATTCGCTCCACCGCTTTCGCGACAACCTCAGGCTTGGCACCCAGCAGGTAGACACTCCCCCGCCGCCGCTCGGAGAGGACACGTAGCAGATTCGTAGCCAGATCAGTTCCTGCTACCTTCTCCGGAACGGGGTCTCCCAGGATTCGAGAGGCCAGGACGATCCCAGCCCCATCGGGTATGACGAGGTGGGCGTCGCCCAGCACCTGTGCCAGGGCCGGTTCCTTACCAGCCCGGTAGGCGATCTCGGCGTTGGGGGTCACCACCAGATGCGGCGTCTCCTCATCGAGAAAAGCGAGGCAGCGGTTGATCGCCTCGCCCATTGTGACCATATCAACCTGAATGGAAAGGATGCGTACTCGGCTCATCGATTTCGCCACCGTTTCAAGAGGTCCATGGCCAGTTGAGCGTTCTGTCGGGACTCCGGCACCAGACGCTCCAGCACCTGATCATAGCGCTGGCGAATCTCATTGCTCTGATTCAGTGCCTCGTTGACTGCAGCCTTCACCCGCTCAGCGCTCAACTCCCGAGCGGTGCCTACCGCCGTCTGGCCCAGGAGCCGCAGAAGATTGTCGTTCTTTGGGTCGTACGAGAGACCGACCATGGGGACCCGGGCCAGCGCCGCAAAAACGAGGGCGTGGTAGCGCATGCCGATCAGCACATCGCATGTCGTGATCAGGGCATGCACATCGCGATAGGTTACATCGCCAGAAAAGAGAATGGCCGGGGTCTTCATGAGAGCGGCAACCTGCTGAGCGGCCGTGACGTCATGCGGTTGCTGCATAGGAATGAAAAGCACGGTAGCGCCGTGATTGGTGGCCAGGTCATCCAGCGCACTGGCCAATGCTGCAGCTACCCCTTCACTCGCAAACTTCCAAGGCCTTATGGAGACGCCAATCACCGGGCGTCTCCCCAGCCGAATGTTATGCCTCTCCAGGAGGGCCTCGCCATCGGCCCGCGGTGGAGCTGTGAGGACCAGGGCTGCATCTGCAGTCACCCGGGTCTCGGGGCGGCGCACCCCCAACTGCCGCAGAGCCTCCGCTGACTCGGCATCCCGCACAGTGACCAGATCTACGGTGTTGCCAACGAGTGGCAGAAGGGTCCGCCCTACGATGCCGGTCACCGGTCCGATGCCCTGAGCATAGAACATGACGGGCAACCGGTGCGCCTTTCCAAGGCCCACGACGCCCAGGTAGTAGATAATTGACTTTGTGCCCGTCACATCCTGGAGGAGACTGCCCCCACCCGAAATCAGGAGATCGGCCCGGTCCATGGCTCGCCAGATCGCCTTCAGATCGCCGCGGCTGACCGCTTCCACACCATGCACCTGTCGGGTGTAGGCCGAGGTACCTGAGATCACCGTAAACCGGACGTTGGGATCGAGATCCCGGAACGCGGTAATTATGCCGCCCAGAATGGCTTCGTCCCCGGCGTTGTGAAAGCCGTAGTAACCCGACACCAGGATCTCTGCCACTCAACGACACCGCCCTTGTCCGAATACCCATAAACGCTTTGCCCATAAGCTCATGCCCGTCGTATCTTCCTCATCACACGGGCGCCCATGCGCCGGATTTCGTCGCCGTCGGGGGTGCGGAAGAGAATCGCCGCCCCCATGTGCACCACAAGAATGAGCGAGAGCGACACAACCAGTAACCCCGCCTGGACAAGTCCCCCCTGACCAAGCAGACGGGTTCCCAGGCGCATCAGCCACCATCCGGCGCCGGCACCCAGCAGAGAGGTGGCGAGGTACGAGAAGAGCCCTCGGAGTACGCTCCATCCACCCAGGGAGCCAACACGTCCTCGAAGTCGCCAGAGCAGCAGGATGCTGCCGATCATGGGCGAGAGTGATGCGCTCAGGGCAAGACCGCCGTGCCCCAGTACGTCGACCAGGAGATAGTTGAGTACCAGGTTGATACCGATCATCACCCCGGCCATCCACATGGGGGTAATGCTATCTTGTACGGCGTAGAATGCCCTGTTGAGCATATCGACCCATCCGGTAAAGAGCATGCCCAAGCTGAAGAACTGTAAGGCATAGGCGGTCATTTGCGTGTCGACGGCAGTAAAGGCGCCGCGCTCGAACATCAGCCGCGTGATCGGCTCCGCAAAGACAGCGGTACCAACAGCCATGGGGATGAGGATGAAAGAGAGGGTCCGCAACCCACCCTTGACCGTGTCACGGAGATCACCCAACCTGCCCGAGGCACCATGCTCGGCCAGCGTCGGGTAGATCACCGTGGTGACCGCCAGCCCGACAACGGTGAAGGGCAGGGCCCCCACCCGTGCGGCGTAGTTGAGCAGGGAGATCGTCCCCTCCGCCAGGTGGGAAGCGAAGAAGCGGGCAACCAGGGTCTGCACCTGGTAGACACTCGTCGCGATCATGAGCGGGATCAACAGGCGCCAGACCCTGCGGTGGGTGGGGTCACTCCAGTCGAGAGTGAGCCGGTAGCGATACCCAAGCGACGGCAGGTTGACGAGTTGAATGATCACTCCCAACAGGTAACCACCGACCACCGCGTAGGCAACCCAGTGGATGTGTTCAGGTCGCGAGACGAGAGCCAGAGCTCCGACCACCACCACGTTGGCCGCCAGAGCGAAGAAGGCAGGCGGTCCAAACCGTTGATGGGCGTTGAGGACCGCTGCCGAAAGCCCGGCGATACCGACAAGCAGGATCATGGGCAGCATGGCCCGAGTAAGGCTGATCGTGAGTAGCATAGCCTCACGTGAGAAGCCGGGCGCCAGCACGGGCAGGTAGATCGGAGCAGCGACCTCGCCGACTAACCAAAGGCCACCGAAGATGAGAATGGCGACATTCAGGAAGATGTTCACCAAGCGCCAGGCCGGGGCCTCCCCCTGCTTCTGCAGGACTTCCCGGTAGATCGGAATGAAGGCAAGCACCAGAGAGAGCGAGACGATCGAGTAGATTGCCCCCGGAATCTCCTGTGCGACCAGGTAGGCATCGGTCACGTTGGAGGCGCCGAACTTCGCAGCCAGCATGACCTCTCGTGCATACCCGAGGATTCTGCTGAGAATGGATGCAGCCGCAACCAGACTGGCTGCTGCGACTAGACTCTTCCGCTGGTGCGACGACATACGGCCTCTCCTCCTCGCCCTAATGGCCTACCGACGAGCCGGACCAGGATTCTCCTCCGCAGGGAAGAGGCGCTCGATCACCCAGCGCAGGATCAAGAGGCCAATCAGGGCGCCGGCGCCGATCACCAGGCCCAGCCAGAGGCCGTTGATGCCCCGGAGCAGGCTCAGGGTCCACTGGGTCCTGAGGTGCTCGAACGAGTTAATGATCGAGACGCCCCCCGTCACGGCCGCCAGAATGAAGAGCGGCACCCACTGGCGGAGCTTCGCCACCAGGAAGGCAACGGAGATCACCAGGGCCGGGTAGGCAATCAGGAACTCCTTGGTGCGGGGGCGAGCCAGGAGCAGGCGCTCCAGGGCGGCTCGCATCTCCAGTTCCAACTGGGAGATGGGCACCGTCGGGAAGTTGCCGGAACGCTGAATGTAATAGAGGCCGGCAAGCGCAAGGAGGCCGAGCAGCAGGAGCTCGCGGTACTTTACCGTCACCCTCAGGAAGGAGAGGCCGTCTGCTACCAGCGAGCGCAGGACCGCGAGTGGCTTTCCTTGCCGACCGATCAGCAGATAGGAGAGCGCAGCCAGCGCAAGCGGTGCCAGGAAGGCCAGCTTCACCCCACGGAAGTAGACAAACTCGAGAATGTGGTCGATATCACCCAGTGTAGCGGCAATCAGGATGCCACCGATCAGATTGATGCCGAAGAAGGCCACGGAAGCGGTCAGTGCCTCCTTGACCAGCCAGCCAACCTTGCCGCTGGCCGGGGGAGCGACCTGAGGCTGGATCGAGGACCAACCCACGCCCCAGCGGACCATGAGCCAGGCAGCCGCCAATGTGGGGAAGATGACCGCCACCGCAAGGGCAATAATGTCCGCCCCGGTGTTCGGCATGATAAAGGACATACCGGTCACACCTACCACACCGATCCCGGTCAGGGCGTTCAGCAGACGGGTATCCAGGGGCCAGACAAAGCTGAGCCAGAGGATCACAGCACCGACCACACCAAAGCCAAGGACGGCCCGAAGCCACCAGGGTACGTAGTAGGGCGTGAAGACATCGGGAACGCCAGTGGTGTAGCCCCGGTAGTTAAGTTCCTCCACCGACTTGGCAAAGTACTTCATGGTCGTCTCGCTCGCGGTGAGACCTGGGTCCTGCTTCTTCAGGAACGGTCTGAGGTAGAGTGCCCGGCTGTTCCGCTCCAGCACGGCCCGCCACCACATATCAACCGCCTCATACGGTAGGACCTTGTCCTGCCACTCCTGGCCCATGCTGAAAACACGGGCGACCTTGTAGTCAAGCTCCTTGGCCAGGTAGGGATAACCGGCGAGGTCTACGAAGCTCAACTGGCTGAAGTGCTCCACCAGGTCCAACACCCAGCCCCGCTGCTTCAACTCTATCGCTGTCTGCTCGAGCGCGTCGGTCCGATCGGGGCGCCAACCCAGCGCCTCCGAGCCCTGGAACATGACCGACCGCGTCTCCGGAGCGATCCGGTCCAGGTCAGCGAAGATCGCCTTGATCGACTCCGGAGTCACACCAGGCGCCGGCCGGGGCCGGACCACCGGACGCAGGCCCGCCTCTCTGACGGTCTCAAAGTCCCGAGGGTCATAGCCCATGCCGTAACTGGCTAGCTGGCTATCCCGATAGTTCAGGGCGATGGCGCCGGCCCCGGTCTCAGCACCGGTGATCGGAATCAGCGTCATCCGCTCCGGGTCGAGGCGCCACTGCAGGTCGCGCCACAAACGCTGGGCGATCTCCTGGTCAGCGGGGAGCAGATAGGTGTACCCGGAGTTGAAGCTCGGACTGTTGACCAGCCGTTGGAGAAACGGGCTGGGCGTTGCGGTCAGGGCCAAGTCAGCCCGTAGTTGAGCCCCGGTCTTGACCAGGGCCAGCCCGTGCTCGGCCAGATCCTTCGCATTCATTTCAGGCACGGCCACACCAGTGATCCCGGCTTCCTTGGCCTCCGTCAGCAACTCCACCAGGGAGCGGCCATCCTGAAGGGCCAGCACCTGCATGGCCGGTAGATCGAGAACCAGGTCCACGCTACGGCTGCCGGTTTCGCGAGTATACCGGTTCCAGAGGACCGGGGTCGAAGCAAGCAGGGCGATCAAAACCAGGCCCCAGGCGATACGACGGATCAGCGACTGCCCGGACATGTCGGTATCCTCCTGATTACGGGATTACTGCGGGAGGCCGACCTTAGCCGGCCCCTTCACCATGAGTACCAGATCGGTCTGTGCATGGAAACCACGACCATCGCTCCGCGGAACCACGATCAAATGATTGGGCGGGACGGCCTCTCCCTGCTGCATATCAAGACCAGCAGAAACGTTGAGTAAACCGCCCTGCGGGGTGGTTACAACGGTGGCCTTCCCACCCCGTACGACCATCTCTGTCCCGGCCTCGCCCAGGATTACCTGTCCCGCCGGAACGGAGACGACCCGAAAGAGCGCCAGTTGGTCCACGTACGACCTGCTGACCAGGGGATCAGCAGCAGACCCGGGCTCGTTGGTTTGGGCGGTAACCCGGCCAAGCCATACCCCGGAAAGGAGTGCAGCCAGAGCCACGAGGATCGGAAGAAGCCTGCGCCACGGCGCCATAAGCGACCGCTCCCTTCGAGTACGTTGCTGCCTGTCAGTCAACGCCTTGTATAGCGTTTGACGTTGGCCCCGATCCTACAAGTTCCGGTTGCGAGTAACGGCGCGCAAACTCGGCCCGACTATGGCCGGGCCAGTTCACCGTTCGCCTTCTTTTCGAGGTAACCGTAAATGAACCCATCCAGGTCACCGTCCATGACCGCCTGGACGTTGCCCATTTCCACCGCACTGCGATGGTCTTTTACCATCGTGTATGGCTGAAAGACATAGCTTCGGATCTGGCTGCCCCACGCAATCTCCATCTGCGGGCCGCGCACCTGGGCCAATTCCTTGTTCTGCTCCTCCAGCTTCAGTTCCACCAGCTTGGAACGGAGCATAGTCATGGCCACCGCCCGGTTCTGGATCTGTGACCGCTCCTGCTGACAGGCGACAACAATGCCCGACGGAACATGCGTAATGCGCACCGCGGACTCGGTCTTGTTCACGTGCTGACCACCGGCACCGCCCGCCCGGAAGGTGTCAACCTTCAGGTCCTCAGGCCGAATCTCGATATCCTCTACGTCATCATCGATCTCCGGCATCACTTCCACCGCCGCAAACGAGGTGTGACGGCGCCCGGAGGCGTCGAACGGGGAGATGCGCACCAAGCGGTGAACACCCATTTCCGGCCTGAGAAAGCCGTAGGCGTACGGCCCACGAACAGCCATGGTGACCGACTTGGTACCCGCCTCATCGCCGGCGAGGTAATCGAGTATCTCCACCTTGTACTTATGCCGTTCACCCCAGCGCATGTACATGCGTTGGAGCATCTCTGCCCAGTCCTGGGCTTCTGTGCCACCGGCGCCGGCATGGATCGTAAGGATGGCATTCGAGGCATCGTACCTGCCGTTGAGAAGAATCTGCAACTCGAACTGATTTACCAGTTGCTCGATCTCACCAACCTCGCGATTAGCCTCCGCCGTCAGTTCAGCGTCACCGGCCTCCTCCGCCAGTTCGACTGTCACTGATAGGTCGTCGGTCCGCCGCTGGTAGGTATCGATCTGCTCGAGAGGCGCCTTTAGCTGGGCGACCTCCTTGGTCACTCGCTGCGCAACCGCCTGGTCATTCCAGAAGTCCGGTGCAGCAATCCGGTGCTCCAGAGCCGCGATCTCCTCAAGGCGGTTCTCTACGTCAAAGAGACCTCCTGAGGTCTGACAGTTTGGCATTTAGCCGTTGGGCCCGGCGCTTCAGTTCATCGTACATGATCTGTTCCTCCCCACCCGTGGTCACTCAGCCCATTGTACCACCGCCCAGCCCCCCGAGCAATTCCGCGTCTGGAGCGGCAAAGCCCTTCGTCACCGACTCACCCGTCGGGGAATAGGGTGTATCTTGAGTAGCCTTGGGAGGGAAACGCCGGTGAGTGTTGGCTTCATTGGCATGGGCAACATGGGCCAGATGCTAGTCACAGCGCTGGCGCGGTCAGGCGTGTTGCCGCCCGACGAGATCGTTGTCAGCAGTCGTTCCTCCGCGAAGTTGGACCATGTAGCATCTGCTGTCCCCAGGGTCGTAAAGGCGTTCACCAACCGCGAACTGATCCGGCAATGCGACCTTTTCTTTCTCTGCGTGAAACCGGGCGAAACCAGAGATGTGTTGGATGATGTAGGTCCATACATAACCCCGAAGCACTTGCTGATCACGATCAATAACACGGTCATGATTCCGATGCTGGAGGAACGGACCCGAGCTCGGGTGGCCAAGGTGATTCCCTCTGTGGTCCAGCGTGTGAACAGCGGCTGCTCCCTGCTCGTGTTCGGCTCCCGCTGTACCCCGGAAGACCACGATACCCTCACCCGGCTTATGGGCGCCGTTAGCCGACCATACACGATCAACGAATCCCAGGCCCGGGTCGCCTCTGACCTGACCTCGTGCGGTCCGGCCTTCCTCAGTTACACCTTCCGCGCCCTGGCGGAGGCGGCTCGCCACTACCAACCTGACCTCTGCCGGGAAACCGTGGACAGCATGATCCGGGAGACAGTGCGAGCGACCTGTGACCTGATGGACCAGAATGGGTTCAGCTTTGACGATATCATCGGCCGTGTCTCGACCCCCGGAGGAGTCACCGCCGACGGAATTCGCATTATGGATGAGTTGATGGGCGGACTCTGGGAGCAGGTGATCGAGACCACGATCTGCAAAGAGAACCTGAAGCGTGCAAAGGTGGAGCTATGAGAAGAGACCCTGTGGGCACCGTGCCCGCAGGGTCTCCGCCTTGATTGGTTAGCCTTCGCGGCCGTGGCAGAACTTGTACTTCTTGCCCGACCCGCAAGGGCACGGATCGTTCCGGCCGACCTTCTTCTCCTGATTGCGAATCGGGGTGCGGGCTTCGGTCCCGCCGGCACCGGACTCAATCATGATCCGCGGCTTCTGCGGCTCACGCGCCACCTCAATGGTGAAGAGGTGACGAACAAGGTCGCGCTGGATGGAGCTGATCATGGTGTTGAACATCTCCATGGCTTCCATCTTGTATTCAACCAGCGGATCCTTCTGGCCGTATGCACGCAGGCCTACACCGTCACGCAGATCGTCCATACCGTCGAGGTGGTCCATCCACTTCTCATCGACGGTCTTGAGGATAATGAACCGCTCCAGGGAACGGATCACGTCGGTGCCAAGGCGCTGTTCCTTCGCCTCATACGCCTTGACCGCCGCATTCGTAATCACCTCAGAGAGCGCCTTCACACCATCGGCGTGCTTACGGATGTCCTGGATCGACTCCTTCAGCGCCTCAACCGTGAGATAGCCCTTCGGGAGACCGGCTTCTTCGGCCAGGCCCACCAGGATCTCGGGGTCCCACTCCTCAAAGTAGACATCCTCCGGCACGCCCTCGTGGACGACATGCTCAGCCATCGCCTTCACGGCGTCCAGTGCGATCTCGCGAGTATCGTGGCCCTCCAAGACCTGGCGCCGCTGCTTGTAGATTAGCTCGCGCTGCGTGTTCATAACGTCGTCATAGTTGAGCACGTGCTTGCGGATATCGAAGTTCCGAGCTTCGACCTTCTTCTGCGCGTTCTCAATCGCCCGGGAGACCATCGGGCTGTCAATAGGCACATCCTCTTCGATCCCCAGCTTACTCATGAGATTGGCGACGGTCTCGCCGCCAAAGAGTCGCATGAGGTCATCTTCCAGGGCCACATAGAACCGGGACTCGCCGGGATCGCCCTGACGGCCGGAGCGGCCGCGCAACTGATTGTCGATACGGCGGGCCTCATGGCGCTCGGTACCGATCACGGCCAGGCCACCGGCAGCTCGAACCTTGGCGCCATCTTCCGCGCACTTGGCCTCTTCTTCCTTCAGGTAGTTCCGGTAGGTCTCGTGGGCCGCCTGGACCTCCGGGTCCTGGGATGGAATCACGTCGGTCGCCGCGACGATCATCTCGGAGGACATGCCGTCGGCCCTCATGCGCTGGCGCGCTGCGAACTCCGGGTTGCCTCCCAGCAGAATATCGGTACCACGACCGGCCATGTTCGTTGCAATGGTCACGGCACCGAACCGACCGGCCTGGGCGATGATCTCCGCTTCACGCTCATGGTACTTCGCGTTCAGCACCTGATGCTTCACACCGCGACGCGTGAGGAGTGCTGAGAGGAGTTCCGACTTTTCAATAGAGACAGTGCCGACCAGCATGGGCTGGCCATTCTTGTGGCGCTCCTCAACCTCATCTGCCACGGCGTTGAACTTTGCCTTGAGGGTCTTGTAGACCACGTCTGGATGGTCCTTACGAATGACCGGCATGTTGGTCGGAATAGCGATGGAGTCAAGGTTGTAGATCTTCCGGAACTCCTCTTCCTCTGTCAGTGCCGTACCGGTCATGCCGGCCAGCTTCTTGTACATGCGGAAGTAGTTCTGGAAAGTAACGGTCGCCAGCGTCTGGGTCTCGCCCTCAATCTTGGCGCCTTCCTTCGCCTCGACAGCCTGGTGCAGGCCATCGGACCAGCGTCGGCCAAACATAAGGCGACCAGTGAACTCGTCGACAATAATGACTTCGCCATCCTTGACGACGTAGTCCTTATCGATATGGAAGAGTTCCTTCGCCTTGACGGCGTTGTTCAGGTAGTGGGCCAACTGCTGGTTCTCGCCCTCGTAGAGGTGGTCAATGTTGAGCCACTTCTCGACCTTGGCAATGCCCTCTTCGGTGACGGCAATGCGCCGTTCCTTCTCCTCGACGATATAGTCCTCTTCCTTCTTCAGGCGCTCGGCGATCTTGGCGAAGGTGTAATAGAGTTCCGTCGGCTTGCCAGAAGGGCCGGAGATGATTAGCGGGGTACGGGCCTCGTCAATGAGGATCGAGTCCGCTTCGTCGACAATCGCATAATAGAACTCGCGATGCACCATGTCATGCGGGTACATGGCCATGTTGTCGCGGAGGTAGTCGAAACCGAACTCGTTATTGGTGCCGTACGTAATGTCACAGGCATAGGCCTCGCGCCGCTGCTCGGAGGTGAGTCCGTGAACGATCAGACCGGTGGACATTCCGAGGAACCGGTAGATCCGGCCAATGTCGTCGCGGCCGACACGGGCCAGGTAGTCGTTGACCGTGACAAGGTGGCATCCGCGACCCGCAAGGGCGTTCAGATACAGGGGCAAGGAGGCGACGAGTGTTTTGCCTTCGCCGGTCTTCATTTCGGCAATGTTGCCCTCGTGCAGGACGAGACCACCGACAAGCTGTACGTCGTAATGCCGCTTGCCCGTCATGCGAACAGATGCCTCACGTACGACAGCGAAGGCCTCGGGCAACAGTTGCTCCAGGGCCTCGCCATTCGCAAGGCGCTGCTTGAACTCAGCGGTCTTGCCAGAGAGTTCAGCGTCGGACAGCTTCTGCATCTGAGGTTCCAGGCTGTTGATCAGCGCCACCGTCTTCTGATGGCGCTTCACTACCTTGGCGCTGTAATCGCCGAAGATGGCTTGAAGAAGCTTCAGTGCCACAGTTACACCTTCTTCGTTAGGCTGCCAGCAAGAGGCCGGCGCAATAGCGAAAACCCGGTCGATACCTTCCTAGAGTCGCGACGACCGGGGTTTGGTTCGCGTGTTGGGTCAGTATCCGCGATATTTTAGCACAGCCCGACGGGACAAGCAACGAACCTGTCGGGCTGTTGGCAGAATGGCGAGACGAGACCCGATCTTCAGGACTTGGCGAATCCCTTGGCCCGACTTGCCTGTAATCCACCGCGGCGCTCAATTGCCCGGTCGACCAGAAGCCACAGACCTCCAGAAACGGTTGAGTGGCCGCCGAGCACGACCGGTACTCGGCACCCCATGGCCGCAGCGGTGAAGGCTCGGACAAAGGGGTCATGGATCTGCTCCGGCATACCCAGATCAGAGTGGAACCGGTCCCATTCGCTGACACGCCGGCCGCGGTTCGCGAAGAGTACCCGGGTGTCGAAGAAGGCAGCGTTGCAGATCCGCTCCAAATGGCGGAAGAACCGCTCCGGGCCGAGTTCATCTACCAGGTCCCCGATCAGGGAGAAGACCTTCCCCTCCTCCTCCCGACCCGTCGCCTTCATGCCGCGTTCCTCAGAGAAGAGACGGAGCCGCACGCGCAGGTTCTTATTGAAGTGATCAACGATCGGCGTGCCTACTCTCCCAATTAATGCCACCTCGGGCAAATCGGTGGTCAGGATATCGGCGGCGGAGGTCAGGTGCTCCAAGGCAATCGGCCAGTTGAGCGCCTTCAGGGCAGCCAGTGCCCGGGGGCCCCCCTGACCGGATAGACCCAGGGTCAGGAAGTCCGTGGGCGTGTCCAGATCGAAGTGAATCCCTGCCGAACTGGGGAGTAGGACCCGCTCCATGCCTGTCTCCCGCAGAAGCCAGCCGAGGAAGTTGTCGCTCTCGGGCGGGGCAATCTGCTGGATATGGCTCGCCGGGTTCCAGGCGACAAGGTCAATGGACTGAAGGTTGTTGACGACTACGGTAGGGGTCGAGCGGTCCAGGGCCGAGAGAATCCATGCGATCTCGGCCTGGCTGATCAGCGGTAGTGCTGCACCGCTCAGGTAGATCACCGCATCGGCCTCACTCTCCCGCACCACCTGCTGAAGGGTCCGTCCGAAGTGGAACGGGGCCGTGGTCCGGGTATCAAAAACGCGGGCGCCCAACCGCTCCGCAGCGCGGGCCAGTGCGGGGAAGTTCGTCGCGAGGATCACCTCAGCGAGTCCGGCAGACCGGAATTTCTCCACCGTATCCAGGGTGATTGCGTGGCGCAATCCAGTTATGATCTCCTGCAACTCATTCTGAGCGGGAGCCCCGCCCTCAAAGATTATGGCAGCCCGGCGCAACGAAACGGCCCCCCTGCTGACGAATCAAGCTCAAACGCGCATAGTATTCCATTCGCCTGCCCCGAACCCCTTTGCGCTGGTCAGAAAACCAAAGAAACCCCCGCCACCACTGAGGTAGCGGGGGAGCGCTCACTGTTTAGTATTCGGGCTCCAGAAGGCCATAGTCCCCGTCACGCCGGCGATAGATCACATTCACCTTATGGGTATCGCTATTGACGAAGACGAAGAAGTCGTGGGCGAGCAGATCCATTTGCAGGATCGCCTCGTCGACTGGCAGAGGCTTCACCGGGAAGCGCTTGGTCTTGACCACCTTGCCGTCCAAATCGGCGGATGCGTCCTCAGCAGGAACAGCCTCAACTGGTGCAGCGCCCACGTCCTTGCGACGGCGCAGGCGAGCCCGATACTTCTGAACCTGCTTTTCGAGCTTATCGGCGACGAGATCGATGGATGCGTACATATCGGCGGTGGACTCCTCGCCGCGAAGCAACATGCCATTCAGACCAGCCGTAACCTCGACGATATGGCGGCCACGCTCGACATAGAGGTTAACCTGCGCGTTCACTTCCTGGTCAGCGAACTTCTCGATCTTCCCCAGTTTCTTTTCCACGTAATCTCGAATTGCGGTGGTAATCTCGATGTTTTTCCCACGTACAGCAACCTGCATAGCCTCAACTCCCTCCATCTTGAGAGGTCCCTCAAGTCCTCTCAGGGTCATGGACCTACTTCCCGTTTGGCCGGGAGAATCCCTGCCAAGCTTCTGGCTTACCCCCATTTTACCCCTTTTGTCGAGCTGTCAAAATGGCTCTTAAAGACGAAAATGAGCCGCAGCGAATCCGGCTGGCTCTCGGTCGAGAACCCTAGTGAAACTCCCATGTTCCCGATTTCTTCACAGGTTGTGAACAGAAATCCTGTGGATACTGAGGATAACTCTGTTGATAAGGCTGTTTGCGTGGGTTGACTCTGGGGATAACAATGTGGACGCGAGAGACCGGGAACCCGCGCGGAAGAAGGCGCGGCGCCCAACCGCGGCGAAAGGTAGGGGAAGACCATTCTATGCACGATGTGGAGGGTATCCCATGGGTGGAGTTGCGACCGAGCCGAACAGAAACGCTGAGGACCAAGCCTTCGAGTTCCCTGTGGGCCTCTATGGGTTTCCCGAGATCAAGCGCTTTATCGTGGTCGACCTTCCCGGCGGCGGTGATCTCTTCAAGCAGATGATCGCTCTCGATAATCCTGAGGTGGCCTTTACCATTGCCTTCCCCTTCGCCTTCTTTCCACAGTACTCCCCGGACATCCCGGAGGAGGAATTAAAGGAGGTTGGGGCAGAGAGCGCTGAGCAGATACTGCTCTACGTTATGGCCAGTGTGCCCCAGAACTTCAAAGAGGCCACAGCGAATCTGCGTGCGCCTCTCATCTTCAACCCGTTCACCCGGAAGGCGCGACAGGTAATCCTGGCGGACGACCGGATCAAGACGCGAGAGCGCCTGTTCAAGGCGTAGCACAGCCATGGGGAGGCATCTCTATGCTAGTCCTGACCAGACGCCTACATGAATCGATTCTGATCGGTGATGATATCGAGATTCAGATTGTGCAGGTTCGCGGGGCAGGCGGTCAGGCAGTGGTCCGGGTCGGCATATCCGCGCCGAAGCATGTCACCGTCCTTCGTAAGGAAGTCTATGACGAGGTCGTTGCCGCCAACAAGCAGGCCCTCCAGCCAAAGATCTCTCTCCCGGCAGAGTTGCTCCAGGCCGTAGAGGGGCAGACCGGGCGGAAACCCATTGCCCCGCAAGACGAGGAAGAACCAGAGTCCTAACCCCGTGTGATCTTCCTGTTTGCTGGACCGTACCTGGCTAACCGGACTGGTTTCTCCGAGACCGCCAGGACTGCTAGATCCACCCGTTCGGCCCCACCCCGGCGAATCGCCTCTGCCGCTGCGGTTGCCGTTGCCCCTGTGGTCAGGACGTCATCAACCAGTAGGATCGACCTGCCGACAAGCCGGCCCGCTTGAGACTGGACTATGTGAAAGGCACCGTTCAGGTTTCGCAGGCGCGCATGCCGCTCGAGTTTGGCCTGGTGTCCAGTGCGCCGCAGGCGCACAAGCGAGCCGTCCACCAGGGGAAGGCCCAGTTCAGCAGCGATTCCCGCTGCGACCAGGCCAGCCTGATTGTATCCGCGCTGGCGCAGGCGGGATGGGTGTAGCGGTACGGGGATCACGAGGTCATACTTCCGGCAGATGAGCGGAGCCATGCGCTCTCCCAGAGGCCGGCCCAGTTCCTCGCGGCGACCAAATTTGAGATGGTGAACCGCCTCTCGCAATGCCCCCCGGTGTAATCCAAGAGCCCAGACCTGGTCGTAGGGCTGACCGTCCGCACAGTCGGCACACCAGCCCCACCCGCTCTTGAGCGGTCGACTGCACTGGCGGCACAGTGGCAGGTTCACCGGGAATGGCATGGCCTCCCAGCAGAGCTTACAGACAAGTAGATCGCTCCGCCCCTGATCCAAGGCCCCCTCGCAGAGCAGGCATGTTGTGCGTGGTGGCCAGAGCAGATCCAGCAGACCCTCCACAAGAACCTTGAGCACTGGCATTCCCCCTCAGGGAGAAGGTTCGCCACTCGCTCAGGTTTTTCCTTTTTCTCCCATATCCTTGCTGAGGTCAACAATCACGACGAGTGGCGTCTCTGCCACAGCAAGTGCTGCAGCGATCGTTGTCTGACGCCCCGGGTTTATCGGGCCCAACATCCGGGCCTGATCAAAGTCGAGCGCCAGTCGCTCCAGGATTGCGGCTGATTCATCGGCCGATCCGAGATCGGCGAGCAGGAGGGTACCCGCCTGCTCGGCAGCGAGGGTCCGGACAACCCCTTCCACCCGCTCAGCCTGGTCCTTAACGAGCACAAGGTAGGTAACCAGCCCGCCTCGCTGGTGGAGGGACCGGAAAAGGGCGATGATCGAAGCAGTAGCAGATATCGCTCCATAGACGGCAACAGCCATCAGGCCCCATATGGCTGCACTCTCCCACATCCGTTCTCCCCCCTCCTCCTACCATATGAGAACAGAAAAACGCCCGCCCCTGTTGCAGGGCGGGCGTGCAGATATCGCTTTATAGACCGGCCTGACGGCGCAGATCAGCGGCCTTATCGATCCGCTCCCAGGGCAGATCCAGGTCGTTTCGGCCAAAGTGGCCGTACGCTGCTGTCTGCCGGTATAGCGGACGGCGAAGATCAAGATCGCGAATGATCGCAGCCGGGCGCAGGTCGAAGTTCTTCACAACCAACTCGGCGATCTGCTCGTCACTGATCTTGCCGGTGCCGAAGGTGGTCACCAGAACCGAGACGGGGCGGGCCACACCGATGGCGTAGGCCAGCTGCACCTCGCAATGCGAGGCCAGGCCGGCGGCCACGATGTTCTTGGCCACGTAGCGGGCAGCGTAGGCGCCGGACCGGTCCACCTTCGTGGGATCCTTGCCAGAGAAGGCCCCGCCACCGTGACGGGCATAGCCGCCGTAGGTGTCCACGATGATCTTGCGGCCGGTCAGGCCCGTGTCGCCCTGCGGGCCACCAATCACGAAACGACCGGACGGGTTGACGAAGTACTTGGTCTTGTCGTCCAGGAGCTTATGGTCCACCACCTCGTGGATCACATGCTCAACGATGTCCTTACGGATCTGCTCCTGGGTGGTGTCGGGGTCGTGCTGGGTGGATACCACGATGGTGTCAATCCGAATCGGACGGCCATCTTCGTACTCCACAGTCACCTGGGTCTTGCCGTCCGGCCGCAGATACGGCAGGGTGCCGTTCTTACGAACTTGGGAAAGCCGGCGGGCCAACTTGTGGGAGAGGCTGATCGGCAGGGGCATCAGTTCAGCCGTCTCGTCGCAGGCGAAACCGAACATCATGCCCTGGTCACCGGCGCCGATCTCCAGTTCCTTCTCCGTCACCTGACCGCGGACCTCAATGGCCACGTCAACGCCCTGGGCGATGTCGGGGGACTGGGGGTCAATCGCGGTCATGACACCGCAGGTGGTGCCGTCGAAGCCGTACTTGGCACGGGTGTAGCCAATGTCCCGGACCACGTCACGCACCAGGTTAGGAATATCAACGTAGGCGTCGGTAGTGATCTCGCCGGCCACCACGACCAGACCGGTGGTTAGCATGGTCTCGCAGGCCACCCGGGCCTTGGGATCGAGAGCCAGAATAGCGTCGAGAACAGAATCAGAGATTTGGTCAGCCATCTTGTCAGGATGACCTTCGGTAACAGACTCGGACGTGAAGACGTACCGACCCTTACGAATCGTCATAGGAATCTAGTTACCTCCTTCAAGCTTCCACATTTCCCTTGCCATGTTGCGCTCACACATGAAAAAACCCTCCCCGCGAGGAAGAGGGTGTATGAGACGTCTCTTCGCTCTTATCTCTCTCGGTAGTGTGACCGGCTGGAATTGGCACCTTACCCGCGCGGGGCGGATTGGTTGCCGAAGCATCATAGGGCCAGTCCCTCCGCTTCTCTCGATAAGAGTATGCAATTGTGGATAGCATACCAAAGGAGGGGGGGGCTGTCAAGATTCCCCCCGTTTCTTACCGATCCATTACCGATGACTCCACGATGGCGAACTTGAGGGTCGCCTCTGCCCGCAATTCCTCGCCCACGAACGCCTTCCCCTTGCCAATTCCCAGGCCGCGGCGCATGGCGACGATCTCCACCTCCATGCGGAGTTGGTCACCGGGTAGGACGGGCCTCTTGAACTTCGCTTCATCAATCCCCGCGAAGAGCGGGACCTTGCCGGCAAACTCAGGCTGCGACATGATCGCGATCGCGCCGGCTTGCGCCATCGCCTCGAGAATCAGGACGCCCGGGAAGATTGGATTGCCCGGGTAGTGCCCCTGAAAGATTGGCTCGTTGGCCGAGATATTCTTGATTGCCACCACTCGCTTGCCCGGCTCCATCTCCAATACGCGGTCGACCATGAGCATTGGGTAGCGGTGGGGGATTGTCGCCATAATCTGCTTGGCGTCCAGCGGATACCCCTCCTGATTATGTGGAATCATACTGGTAGTATTCCACAAATGAGCAGTTTCTCCTGTCCCCAAAACAGTACGTACCTGGCTCTTGACTCAGCATGCCTTGGTGCGTAACATAGTACCGTACGGGGTATAGCCATTGAGGGTGTGCGGAGGTGCAGGGTATGATCGTGGTTACGCCGGACGCTCAGAAGGAGATCATCCGGCGCCTTGAAGGGAAGCCGGAGACGGTCGGTTTCCGGATTTTCGTGCGCGGCTTTGGTTGAGGCGGCCCCAGCCTGGGTCTGGCTCTGGAAGAGCCGACGGACAGCGATGAGCAGCTTGTCGAGAATGGTGCACGTGTCTACCTGGATCGGCGGGTCGCGGACTGGTTCAGCGGCGCTGAACTTGGTTTCGAGACCGACGAGTGGGGTGGCGGGTTCACCTTCCATCATCCGGACATAGGGAGCTGCTAATCCAGCAAAGAGCAGGTCTGACCAAAGCATGGTCAGGCCTGTTTTTGCAGTCGCCATGTGAAGAATAGCACAAACAGATCTCGGGTCGGTTCATGAACCCAGTCCGAGTCTCATTCGCAAGTCGGAGATCTGACAGGACTTTCTCCCCATGAATCGGATTCGCCCTTCTGGGACTGTGGGCATCCTAGCTTTGCTTTTATAGTGAAGAGACCGGGAATAGAAGGCGGCTCTGCCGCATCTCAGTTTCATTCCCTAGTCAGAGAGGCCGTTTTAGCCTCTTGAGGAGGTTGCTCATGCGCGCATGGGAAGGGTTCCAGGGCGGACGCTGGCAGCGCCATGTTGATACCCGTGACTTTATTCAGGCGAACTATACCCCCTACGAGGGGGACGCCTCTTTCCTGACCGGCCCGACGGAGCAGACGAAGGCGCTCTGGGAGAAGGTCTTCGCCATTTTCAAGGCCGAGCAGGCGAAGAAGGGTCCGCTTGAGATCGACACCACGACCCCATCGACCATTTTGGCTTACGGCCCTGGATACGTGGACCGGGAGTTGGAGTTGATCGTAGGCCTGCAGACCGACGCCCCCGGCAAGCGGGGCTTCTACCCAAACGGCGGCTGGCGCATGGTGGAAGACTCCATGGAGGCCTATGGCTACAAGGCCGACCCCCGGTGGGCTGAGGTCTTCACCCAGTTCCGCAAGACCCACAACCAGGGCGTCTTCGATGCCTACACGCCCGAGATGAAGCTGGCACGAAAGAGCGCGATCATTACCGGTCTACCCGACGCTTACGGTCGCGGCCGGGTGATTGGTGACTATCGCCGGGTTGCGCTTTACGGCGTAGACCGGCTGATTGAGGCCAAGGAGGACGAGTTGTCCTGGACCGAACCCGATCAGATGGACGAGTCCACGATTCGCCTCCGGGAGGAAGTCGCGGAGCAGATTCGTGCCCTGCACGAGCTGAAGGAGATGGGCAACCGCTACGGCCTTGACCTGGGTCGTCCGGCTGAGAACGCCCGGGAAGCCATTCAGTGGCTCTACATGGGTTACCTGGCCGCCATTAAGGAGCAGAACGGAGCTGCTATGTCCATCGGACGGACCTCCACCTTCCTGGACATATACATTCAGCGAGATCTGGCCCGGGGGCTGTTGACCGAAGAAGGTGCGCAGGAACTTATGGACCAGCTGGTCATGAAGCTGCGCCAGGTCGCTTTTCTGCGCACCCCGGAGTACAACGACCTCTTCAGTGGCGATCCCACCTGGGTTACCGAATCCATTGGCGGCATGGGCCTCGACGGCCGGACGTTGGTGACCAAGAACTCCTTCCGGATGATCCACACCCTCTACAACCTGGGGCCGGCGCCCGAGCCCAACCTGACGGTGCTCTGGTCGACTCGCCTGCCCGAGGGCTTCAAGCGATTCGTGGCCAAGGCCTCGATCGACACCTCCTCGCTGCAGTATGAGAATGATGACGTGATGCGGACATACTGGGGCGATGACTACGGCATTGCCTGTTGTGTCAGCGCCATGCGAATCGGCAAGCAGACCCAGCTCTTCGGTGCCCGGGCAAACCTGGCCAAGTGCCTGCTCTACGCCATTAACGGTGGGATCGATGAGAAGCTGGGGATCCAGGTCGGGCCGAAGCTGCCCCCCCTGGCCGGCGAAGTGCTTGAGTACGAGGCCGTGCGGGAGCGGCTCAGCCAGATGATGGATTGGCTCGCTCGGCTGTATGTGAACACGCTCAATGTGATTCACTACATGCACGACAAGTACTTCTATGAGCGGATCGAATTCGCGTTGCATGACCGGGACATCTTCCGGACCCTGGCCTGCGGTATTGCTGGTCTCTCGGTCGTGGCTGACTCCCTCTCGGCAATCAAGCACGCTCGTGTCCAGCCGATTCGCGATGCCCGGGGCGTAGCCGTTGATTTCGTGATCGATGGTGAGTACCCCGCCTACGGCAACAACGACGAGCGGGTGGACAGCATCGCCCGTGAGGTGGTTGAGGAGTTCACCGCCCGCCTGCGCAAGCACAAGGCCTACCGGAATGCCGATATCACCCTTTCGGTGCTGACCATCACCTCGAACGTCGTCTATGGGAAGAAGACCGGTAACACGCCTGATGGCCGCCGGGCCGGCGAGCCCTTCGCCCCGGGTGCCAACCCTATGCATGGCCGTGATCTGAAGGGCGCCCTTGCCTCCTGCTGCTCCGTCGCCAAGGTGCCCTATGAAGCCGCCAAGGATGGCATCTCCTACACCTTCTCCGTGGTGCCCCAGGCACTCGGAAAGGCGGAACAGGACCAGGTGACTAACATGGTCGCCATTCTGGATGCTTACAGCGGCCAGGGTGGGCATCACATTAACGTCAACGCCCTGAACCGCGAGACCCTCATGGATGCGATGGAGCATCCGGAGCGCTACCCGCAGCTCACAATCCGGGTCTCCGGCTACGCCGTAAACTTCGTAAAGCTGACCCGCGAGCAGCAATTGGACGTGCTCAACCGCACGTTCCATAGCTCGCTGTAGGCGGTTTGCTCTTCGGTGACCGGGTGGGGCGGGTTCACTCGGTGGAGACGTGCGGGGCGGTCGATGGCCCTGGTCTGCGCTTTGTGGTCTTCTTGCAGGGCTGCCATATGCGTTGCCGCTACTGCCACAACCCGGACACCTGGGACCTGAAGGGTGGCCGGGAGGTAACGGTGGCAAGCCTGATCGGTGAGATTCAGCAGTACATTCCGTTCATGAAGGCGTCGGGTGGGGGACTGACTGTGAGTGGAGGAGAGCCGCTGCTGCAGCCGGAGTTCGTGGCAGGGCTCTTCGCTGAGTGCCGCAGGTTGGGGATTCACACTGCTCTGGACTCCAACGGCTTTGCCACGCCAGATGCGGCAAGGCCGGTGCTGGAGCAAACCGACCTGCTCCTGCTCGACCTAAAACAGTTGAACCGGGCAAAGCACAGGGCGCTGACTGGCGTCGACTTCGATCGAATCCATGGTGTGGCCCGTCTGGCCAGCGAAATGGGCGTGCCCGTGTGGATTCGCTACGTGGTGGTCCCTGGCTGGTCCGACGCCCCTGCCGATGTGGAGGCCCTGGCTGACTTCGTGCTGACCCTGCGCACAGTGGAGATGGTGGAGTTACTGCCCTATCATCTCCTTGGTCGGCACAAGTGGGATACGATGGGGATTCCCTACCTGTTGGATGATGTGCAGCCGCCATCAAACGAAACGATGGACCGGATCCGCAAGCAGTTGACGGATCGTGGATTGCGTGTCCGATGAGGTAGAAAAGACCCGACCAGCACGATGATGCCGGTCGGGTCCTTTTGCATGTGTGCTATTCCTCAGGCAACTGGTCGTACCACTTCCGATAGTGAGCCTTGGCCCACTTACCAGGGACCCAGCCAGAGAACATGCCGCTCAGACCAGGCTTGGAGCCCGGGTGAACAGTCGCCAGGTAGATATGGCCCAGGACGGCGCACCCCAGCAGAAGAGCGGTAATGGAGTGGATCGGAATCACCCATTCCATGAGCCCGCGGGGCAGGTCGGTCTTGTAGACCATCATCCACCCGGTGATCACCATGACGGGCCAGCCGAGGATCTGCAGGATCGAGTTGACCTTCTCACCGCCGTTGAACCGCCCCTGGTCGGGCAGCTTCACATGGATTCCGAAGAACTCCTTGGCGAAACCAGCGAGGAAGCCGATATCGTCCTTGTCAAAGGTGAAGGAGTCACGGACCCACTTGCCGGCAGTCTTCCGAGCCATGATATACAGGATCGGAATGGTCAGGAGGGTGAAAGGAACGGCAGCGATCCGATGGATCTGGCCGAACAGCAACAGCGCATCGCGATCGAGTGCCCCGGCGAGGCCGCGAACCACAAGGGCGCCACCGGTGAAGAGCAGGATCAGAAAGGTCAGAGCATGGTTCCAGTGGGCGATCCGCTCGCCCAGCACGAACCGGAGGACCTTGTCACCCCGCTTGAACTCGTGCGGCGACGTCTGGCGAACGGGTTCAAGGATCTCGGACTCCTTAATGGCCGCCATGCTCCGCTCCCTCCTTCCGCATGGACTTGACGGCGTTGATCGCCATGCTGACTAACAGGGCACCAACCGTGCCGCCGAGCATGATTTGACCGACAGGCTGGAAGATTGACTGCCAGGCGTACGTGATGCCGGCAGCCTGGAAGTTCTCGGGCACCAGGTTCCGGTCGAAGCCCGCCGGCACCCGGAAGTAGAAGCTGGTCCCCTCCACCTTGACCACACCATCGTGCTGGATTGCCTCATGGATCGGATCGGCCGGGTTGTCCAGGTCGCCAATCATGCGGGCGCCAGTCAGGCAGGTCTGCACGCAGGCTGGCTGCTCGCCCTGGGCCAAGCGGCTGTAGCAGAGGGAGCACTTCTTGACAACGTTCTCCTGCTCATCAAAGGTGCGTGCCTCGTATGGGCAGGCAGTCATGCAGTACTTGCAGCCAATGCACTTCTCGTAGTCGACCTGAACCGGGCCTTCACTCGTCTTGTAGGTCGCGCCGGTCGGGCAGACGTTGGCACAGGGTGGATTGTCACAGTGCATACACTGGTTGGCCACGAACATGGAGGTCACGTTCGGATAGCTGCCCTGAATGTGACGGCTGATCTTGGTGAAGCGCATGTCGTAATCCAGCCCGTTGAGGTTCTGGCAAGCTACGGTACATGCTTCACAACCGGCGCAGATACCCAGATCCACGTAGTAGGCATACTTGGTCATGGGTTAAGCACCTACCTTTCGAACAGTGACGACCGCATCGCCCTGGCCCAAAGCGCCGGAGACCGGAGTCACCATGATCGGGTAGAACCAGCCGTCCGCCGCACCCTTCCCGTAGGAGAGACGCTGCTCGGGTACCATGGTGCCGAAGCCGTGGCACATCCAGACACACTCCGGCCGAATCGCCTCGGTCACCTTGGCCTGGATCTCCTGCTTGCCATACTCGTTGGCTACCTCAACCCGATCGCCATCCGCAATGCCTCGCTTGGCAGCTTCGGACGGATGGATCCAGAGCTCGTTCTCCGGCATGCGGGCAAAGAGGGCCGGCACGTTCTGGGTGTAGCCGTTGGTGTGAACGGCAACGTGGCCGTGGAGCAGGCGGAGTCTGTCGCCCTCAGGCTGCGTCTTCGGCGGAACCCAGCCGACCACCTCGGTGCCACCCGACAGGGCAAATCCCATGTGAACCAGTTCGGCCTTGCCTGTAGATGTCGGCAGGTGATCATAGTCGGGCGGAGTGGCAGAGACCTTCATGACACCCTTCTCCCTCAGGTGCTGCACCGTCCATCCGGTGGGCCCGAGGAGAGCGTTGTTGTACTTCTCCATGTCGAAGTCGAAGTAACCATCGATCCCAAGGGCCTTAGCGAAGCCCTGAATGATCTCATAGCCCGACTTCGTGTCGTAGAGCGGCTGGACCACGGGCTGCCGGAGCGAGACCGTGTCGCCGACCACCGAAATCGCATCCATGCGCTCCAGGTAGTGGGACTCGGGAAGGACGTAGTGGGCGTACATGGCGGTCTCAGACATCTGCGTGTCGATCGCGACCACCAGGTCGAGCTTCTGGAGCGCCTCGATCCAGCGTCGCTGGTCCCCGGATGACTTCACCGGATTGACCCGGAAGAAGATCGCAGCCTTTAATTCGTACGGATCCTTGGACTCGATGACCAGCGGAATCGCCTGGATCGAGCCGAGGCCGAGCGGGTACTTGGTTCCCTGACCATCAAACCGCACCGCGGCCGGCTTGGGATACGGGGTCCATGGCCCTGCACCTGCAGGGGCGCCTGTGGCCGCTCAGCCACCGCCGCCGGCGTCGGCGCTCTCTCCTTCCGGAACCACATCGATCGTGCCCTGCTCCACCTTCGGGGAGAGCTTCAGGCCACCCTTGGCACCCATGTTGCCCAGCAGGGCATTTACGATAGCGCCGGCCCGGGCGGCTTCAAAACCATTCCAGTACATGCCGTTGCCACCGTGCCAGCCAGGATCGACTACAGCTGCCGGGGCGGCTGCGGCCATCTCACGTGCTATACGGCGTACGGTATCCGCAGGAATATCAGTGTGCTCGACCTGCCACTCCGGCGTGTACTTGACGATCTCGGTCTTGACCTTATCGAACCCGTTGGTGTGCGCCTCCACAAACTGCTTGTTGTAGAGGTTCTCGGTGATCAGGACGTTGGCGATTGCCAGCAGGAAGGCCAGGTCGCCGGCCGACTTGATCGGAAGCCACTCGCCCCACCCGGCCAGTTCCGAATGCCGGGGATCCAAGATCACGATCTTTGCACCGTGCGATTTCGCCTGGGCCAGACCGTTAACCTCATACACCTTAATGCCGCCAAGCAGGTTGCGGCCGGCGCTCAGATAGTACTTTACGTTCTTATAGTCAACCGTTGGCAGGGAGCCGTAGACGGCTGAGTAGCCCACATTGCGGTTGGCGAAGCAGTTCGCCGCATGACCCACGTGGTTCGGCGAGCCGAACGCTTCCGTGAACCGCTTGGTAAGCGCCGAGTTCAGGTTGTTGTACTCCGCGAATACCAATGCCTCCGGCCCGTTCACGTTCCGGATCTGATTTAGCTTGGCGCCGATCTCTTCATAGGCCTGGTCCCAGGTGATCGGGTGGAGTTTGCCGTCCTCACCACGCTTCATGGGCTGCTTCAGCCGGTCCGGGTCATAGAGGGCCGACACACCAGCGTTGCCACGAGCGCACGGCTTGCCCAGGTTAGTCGGATGCTCAGGATTCCCCTCAATGCGGACAACCTTGCCCTCATTGAGTACAGCGTAGACACCGCAACGACTCGTACACATTTCACACAGGGTAGGGATCTTCTGCTCGATGACTTCCGCACGGGCCTGGCGGATCGGCAGGCCCAGGTCCGCTGCCAGCACACCGGCGGTCAGGCCGGTCAACTTCAGGAAGTCTCGACGGTTAAAGTCGGTCATACGCTCACCTCCCGTTGCGTGGAAGAGGGGCCGGGCCCAAACCATCCTCGGCAAGCTTGGCCTCCGATGGTTTGGGCATAGCACCCGATTACGAGTTACTTGACGATCGTGAAGCCCGCCGTCTCGAAGGAGGGGAAGCCACCCTTGACGGAGATGGCGTTGAAGCCCGCCATGCGGAGGACGGCGACGGTCTGGCCGGAGGTCTGCCCGGAGTAACAGTTCACGACGATCTGCTTATCCTTCGGCAGGGTGTCGAGCTTGGCACCAACCTGACCCATGGGGATGTTCGTCGCACCCTCGATGTGGCCGGCGGCGAAGTCTTCCGCCTTGCGGATGTCCAGCAGGAAGATGGACGCATCCTTCGCGTCGACCTTCTTCTTCAGATCGGCGGCGGCGATCATGTTCGAGTTGGCCGGCAGGTTGCTGAAGTAGCTGACAGCCGCTTCCTTCACGACGGTCTGCTTCTCGTCCAGCGTGGCTGGGGTCGAAGCCGGCAGAGTGGCGGCAGCAGCCGGGGCCGGGGTAGCAATCTCCGCCTTTGCGTAGGAGGGGAAGCCACCCTTCAGGGAGATGGCGTTGAAGCCCGCCATGCGGAGGACGGCGACTGTCTGACCGGAAGTCTGACCGGAGTAACAGTTGACGACGATCTGCTTATCACGGGGCAGCTTGTCGAGCTCGGCGCCCAGCTTGCCCATCGGGATGTTGATAGCGCCTTCAACCGCACCCTTGGCGAAGTCCTCCGCGGAGCGGATATCGACGATCACGAAGCTGGTGTCCTTCGCGTCGATCTTCTTCTTCAGGTCGGCGACGTCCATCATGTTGGAGTTGGCAGGCAGATTGCTGAAGTAGGCGACAGCGGTGTCCTTCATGACAGCGGCCTTGTCGACCGGAGCAGGAGCCTGAGTAGCAGGGGCGGCGGCGGGCTTCGTCTCGGTCTGCGGGACCGCACCGGCACCCTTGGGCTCTTCCTTGGCACCACCACAGCCGGCCAGGACCGCTACCATCGTGAAGACGCTCACAACCATGGCCATGCGACGCATCCACTTCGTCATAGTGAGACCCTCCTCTTCCTAGTTGAATCCGTTGACGAGTTGAACCTGGGTCGGTGGAATATCCACCGATTACTTGAAATGCTAGCGTAATATTCCTGAAAGGAGCATCCGCAGAAGCGTTCAATCGAGTCTGACTTGTTTGGAGGATGAAAGCCTATGCGAGGTTTATACCAATACGGGTAATGGTACTATAGACCGCATAGACCCTTCTGCGTAATTGCCTCCCTCCCCCCGGTTAGGGTCTTGTGCTCCTGTTCACAATGTAACACTGCGGACACCAAAATGCCAGAGAAGCCTAGAGCCACGGCCATTTGGAGAGTTTATTGGTATTGTAGACTCTTATACCTAGAACAGAAATGAGAGCATGCCCCCTTGAGTATCTAGGGATGGCACGCTCTCGAATGTATCGGACGGGGGATTTCCACCGCCCACTGATCTCTTTACAATTACAGATAGAGACTCATGAAACGGCGCAGTAAGGCCGACCCTGCTGCGGCCCCTACTACGGCTCCCAACAGCCAGAGCCAGGGTTGGACCGAGAGGTTGACCATACCGCTCATAACGGCGCCCACGGTGCAGCCCCAGCCAACCCGGGCACCATACCCCATGATAATCCCGCCGACAAGTCGGATCAGGATCTGAGGCCAATTGCCTCCCCGGCGGCGCCGCCACTCATGACCAAACTTTGCGCCAAGGAATCCGCCCACGGTCAGCCCGAGGGCAAAAATGGTTGGGGTGAGGTCATTTAGCAGGAAGGCCCGTGTGACGCCCCAGGTTTGACCAGTCAGGGCCATGAACCCGACCAGGAGCGAGGCCATAACGAGAGCGCCGACCTCCGGGGACCAGGGAGCCCTCCATCGGCTTCCGTGTAGCGCAGCAGGCAGTTCTTCCCCCTTCGTGGCATGCAGGCGGTCCCAGCCGTACAGTGCAATCAGGGCGACCAGCAGGAGCCCTACCACCTTCCACCCCGAGAAGGTTGGCTGAAGGCGGGTCTCCTCCCAGAGCGGGAGCTCCTGGTACAGCCAGGTTCCCGCGAGGAGGCCCAGCAGAATGTAGACCTGAGAGACCTGTCCTTCGCCCAAGCGCCAGAAGGCGCCGGCAGCACAGCTTCCGGCAAGGACCATTCCGAGAGCGAAGATTCCACCCCCGAGTAGGGCCGCCTGTGGCGTCGGCCCGAGGACCGGTGTCATGGGGAGTACGCGAAGCGAGAATATCGTGGCGCCGCCCGCGACGGTCACCAGAAAGAGCAAGAGAATGGCTCGGGTCATGTGAAGGGCCCGGAAGAGATAGAGGTCTCGCAGAGCACTGACAAAGCAAAGGCGGGATCGTTGGAAGACGAAGCCTGAGCCCAGTCCCGCCAGCAGAACCCACCCCAGAATTGTGAACGATGTCACGAGTACACCTCCCCATGATTGACAGGAGGGAGCATGAATGATCGACGAACTGGCGACCTTTTCGGCAGTTGTCAAACACGGGTCCATGACCCGAGCGGCTCATGAGATGCATCTGTCTCAGCCCGCCGTTAGCCAACGCCTGCGGGCTTTGGAGGAGACTTACGGCATGCCGCTCCTGAAGCGGACCAATCGCGGGGTTGAACTGACAAAGGCCGGCGAGATTCTGAACCGGTATGCGCAGCGCCTATTGAGCCTGGACCGCTCCCTGCAGGAGGAGATGAACGCTCTGCGGGCGGCTGAACCACGCCAGATCACCGTCGGAGCCACCTCAGCCATCGGTGGATATGCTCTACCCTGTACGGTGTACCTGTTCCAGCAGAAGCATCCGTCGGCCCGCATCCAGCTTGTGATCGGGAAGCGTCAGGAGGTGCTGCAGAAACTGGAGGATGGCCTGCTGGATCTCGCCCTGGTTGAAGGGCTGGGCGAGGAGCATCTTACTGGCGACTGGCAGACGGTCGTGGTCAGTGAAGAGGAGTTGGTCCTGATTGGGCCGGTCGAGGGTCCTCTGGCGGAGCGGACAGCCTACTCCCTTGACGACCTGATCAAGGTGCCCCTGATCGTGCGGGAACCCGGCGCGGGGTCACGCCTGGTACTCGAGGAGACGTGGAAGGCGCTCGGGCGCAAATGGAGCGAACTCAATGTGGCCATGGAGTTGACCAGCACCGACGCAATCAAGACATCGGTCGCCTCCGGGCACGGCGTCTCCTTGGTGAGCAAATGGTGTGTCCGGGTCGATGCCCGCATTGGCAGTCTACGAATGATCCCTCTCGAAGGCGTATCGTTCACCAGTCGCTGGACACTGGTCTACCCGAAACACGGCATGCGCGGTGCGATGGATCGGGCGCTGCTCCGGACCTTGCGCTCCCCCGCTGAGCGGGGCTTCTGCTAACGACGCTCAATCTCAAACTGCCAGATTCCGTCTGCCACCTCCGTCACCCGGAAGCGACAGGGCAGCTTCCGCAGATGCTCCCGTAACAGCCGCACGGTGCACGAATGGTCGGACTCCATGACCAGCCTGTCACCTGGTTCCATCTCCTGAAGCTTTCGCTCTGCCTTAATGAGGGGCGCGGGACACATTTCGCCGTACACATGCATGGTGAAGGTCGCCACGCCATACACCTCCCGCAGGGAAACTTCGTGAATAGCTTCTTGTTTCCCTTGATCCATTAGGCCTACCTGAGACCTGACCCGCGGAGCCTATGCCAAAGTCGAGCATCTTGTGCGCTCAAGCACCTCACTGGAGATCGGTATGCAGTCAAAAGCCCCCTCGCTCTCAGGCGAGGGGGCTGCTGTTCTGCTACATGATCCTCCGAAGGACAACCAGGTGATCATCTCGCAACTCGAAGTGCTCCAAGGCCTTGCCGGTCCCCAGCGCAACGCATGAGACCGGATCCTCGGCCAAGTAGGCTGGCACACCGGTCCGGGAGGTGATCACCTTATCCAGACCGTGGAGCATGGCCCCACCACCTGTCATAACCATACCCCGCTCAATGATATCGGCAGAGAGCTCAGGCGGGGTCGCCTCCAGAACGGCCTTGACCGTGTCGCAGATCGAGCTCACCTGGTCAGCAAGCGCCTCTCGCGTCTCGTCACTGGTGACGGTAATGTTCTTCGGCAACCCGGTCATGAGGTCCCGACCGCGAACCTCCATGCGCTCGTTCCGGCTGTCGCAGCCGGCACTCCCCACGGTGATCTTGATCTCTTCACCGGTCCGCTCACCGATCAGGAGGTTGTACTTCATTTTCACGTACCGGACGAGGGCCTCGTCAAACTTGTCGCCGCCCAACCGAATCGACTCGCTGCGGACCACGCCACCCAGCGAGAGGACAGCGATGTCGGTCGTGCCACCGCCGATATCCACCACCATGTGACCGGTCGGCTGGGTAATGTCCAGCCCGGCACCCAGGGCGGCGGCAAGCGGCTCCTCGATCAGTACGGCACTGCGAGCGCCGGCCTGAACAGCAGCCTCTATCACGGCCCGCTTCTCGACCGTGGTCACGCCGGCAGGAACGCAGACCACAACGCGGGGACGCGACAGGAGGCGGGGACCTGCCACCCGCCGGATGAAGTCTTTGAGCATGGCCTCCGTTACATCATAATCGGCAATGACCCCTTCGCGCAGAGGCCGGGTCGCAATGATGTTGCCCGGTGTCCGGCCAAGCATACGGCGGGCCTCTTCACCGATCGCGAGGATCTGCTTGGTATCGCGGTTCATCGCCACGACGGACGGCTCACGCAAAACGATGCCCTTGCCCTTCACGTAGATCAGCACAGTCGCTGTTCCCAGGTCAATTCCGATATCTGTCGCCCATCCGAACACTATGTCGATGCCTCCTGTCCAAGGCCCTGGATGAGTTCGATCCACGGCACTTTTCCAGTTCGACACGGGCACAGGAAGTCCTTCGGACCTAAGGGTATCCATCTACTTTTCCAGGTACTTTTGGCGCGTGGCGGCACCGCCGCGAATGTGCCGCTCTGCCTTGTTGTAGTCCAGCACCTGCTTCACTCGGTTCGCCAGGTCCGGATTGATGCGGGGGAGTCGCTCTGTCACATCCTTGTGGACCGTGCTCTTCGAGACGCCGAACAGAATGGCTGTATCCCGCACGGTGTCCTTCGTTCGGAAGATATGATTGCCGATGTCTACCACCCGTTTCCAGATGTGGTCCTTCACCGCTGGGCCCCCTTCGCCCTCTTGGTTGGTAGAGTCTATTGGGCGAAGGGGAGAAACATGACGGAGAGGAGTGCGGTCAGCGGCTCTCGTTCAGTCTTCCAGGTAGGTTTCGGGGTCGAAGGGGTCACCATCAAGCAAGACGGCAAAGGCCAGGTGAGGTCCCAGTTCAGAGCGAGCCAGAGTAGGTAGACCGATCTGTCCAATGGTGGCGCCCTGCTGCACGAAATCCCCTGGCTTCACCGAGATTTCCGCGAGACCGGCGTACTGCGTAGAGAAACCACCACCGTGATCGAGCAGCAGGAGGAGTCCTTCGACAGGGTGCTCCTCCACCGAGGCGACCGTACCCCTGGCGGCGGCGAAGACCGCTTCACCCTCGCTGGCTTCAAACGCGATGGCGTTGTAGAAACGGTGGTCGTCCAGGACCCGGTCGGAGTCACCGAACGGCTTCAAAATCAGGCGCTCACCGCCCAGGGGATGTCCGAGCGACGCAGGGCCTAGGGCTTCAGCCGTCTCTGCTGGCCCGGGTACACCAGCTGGGGGCTCTGCCCCCGCCGTCGCAGGCGGCGCCTCGACCGGTACACCAGGAGCAGGATCGGACGTATCGGGCACAGGGGCAGGGGAGGCGGTTTCGGGCTCGGGCTGGGGCAGGAAGTAGGTCTGATAGGCGACGAGAGCTGCAAGAAGGGTCAGCAAGGCCGCGATGGAGCCAAGGGCCATCCGTCGCTGCCGCGGCAGGCGAGAAAGCCAGGATCCGGCAAGTCCACGGGCAGGTTTCACCATGATCACCTCTGCCCCTATCCTGCCCAATTCTGGCTTTAGCTAGACCATGAAATGGGGGCTAGCTCTCAAAGAGCCGGCCTATGGTCACCCCCCTGTAGTAGTGGGTCAGGATCTCCATATAGCCCTTTCCCGCGAGGGCCATCCCATTCGCTCCGTACTGGCTCATACCGATCCCGTGCCCACTGCCGACTGTCTCCACGACAACCTGGCCATCCTGCAGGAAGACGCGGAAGTCGGTGGATGCAAGCTTCAGTCGCTCCCGGAACTCTCGACCGCTCAGGATGAGGTCACCCACCTTGACCGTCTTTACCCGACCCGTAGTCGTGCGGGCCGTCACCTGGATCGGAGACCGGCCGGAGCGGGTCGCAGCGGTCACCGCCAGCACGGGCGGCTGAGCCCCGTCAAGTGCCCGTGCCAGGGCATCGGGGGCAAAATGCTCCCGCCTGACCAGGCGCGGCGCATCAGCCCCCCAGTGATCATCCACCGAGACGAGGTAGGGAGCCGGGTTTGCGAAATACTCCTCCGCATTCTCTGTCACCCTGCCGGAAACGGCATGATAGAGTGGATCGATCAGTTCCCCCTCATGGGTGAGGACCAGCCCGGCAGTCTCCGCCTGCGCCTGCTCAAGCCGCCGCCAGAAGCTCTGAGCCATGAGCCTTCCGTGTCGCTCAATCAGTGTGTCCTCGGTCAGGTAGGCCTGGCTCGTGTTGAAGTCGGCGCAGACGTCGGCGGCGGGGTTCAGAGGACAGCCATCCTTCCCGCCGAATTGACGCATGCGGCGCACCGTATAGGTCCGGGCCACGATAAACTGGGCCTTGATCGCTTCCATTTCGAATTCGGGAGGCATCTCTCCGGCGACCACGCCCTTCAGGTAGTCCCCGAGGGGCATGGTGACCACATTCTGCGTCTCCGGAAAGTAGACCTGGACCGGAATGGAGTCGGCACCATCGGGTGCGGTGGATGGTGCCGGACGCCCACCCAGGGAGCCAATCGTGGCTGGCAGGGCGAGCAGGATCGTCGCAAGCACGAAGAGACCAATCGTGAGGTTGCGCAGCATGGGTTCTCCTCCGTAGGGTCGGCTAACCACCGGCGAGTGGTGTCAGCTTATCTCTATGGAGGGTCGACCCGCGATATTACATAAGATGGTGTGCTAGTAGTCGCCCGTCATGGCCGGCCAGGCAACAAAAAGCCTCACCTGCTGGTCCAGTTGCCGCGCCGCGACCTGCACATTCACCGCGTGGGGGCCCGTCGGAAGGGCTGCTGTCTTTGCTGCCACGGAGGCGGACGGGCCCTGGGCCCAGGGCTGGCGGTTCTCGGCGTCAAGGCTGTCCAAGGCCCGGTGGATCAGACCGAGCAGGTCCGTCCTCGGGGCCGCAGCCAGGCCCTCCAGCTGCACGTGGGCTGGCTCCATGATCCCTTCGGCCTGCAACGCCGAGGTGAGGACCCCATACCACTCGGGCCAGTGCCGCAGGGCTTCGCCAGTCAGGCGCCAGCGCATCTCGAGGTAGTAGAGGCCGTCTCGGGTCACGAGGGCAGGATCGGGCTGGTGGACAAGCGCTGCTGGTTTGATCCTCTCCGCCAACACGCCCTTCAGACGATAGGGCAGCGTGGTGTCGGTAATCGGTACCGACAGAATGAAGGTGACCGCATTCAGATGGCCACCGGCCTCGTTCATCGCGCGGCTCAGGCCTGCCAGGGGCGTGTCGGGCCGCAGTGCCGGCTGATGCCGTTCCATGACGAGACCTATGTAGAGCAGCAACCCGATCACGCATAAGATGGCAATCCACTGACGCATGTGCATGGCACCTCCTGCCCCTGAGTGTTGACCATAGCACCTTCAGGTAAACCCGAATAGCCTAAACAGGTAAGGGAGAGGCTAGCAGGTGCCCCGTGACATGTCGCAGGCAGGAGTTTGGGCCAATGCCCCGTATTCTATTTTCTATGGTAGAGACGAGGCTGCTGTGTGAAAGAGGGGACACCGGTCCCCCCTTCTTCATGTCTGTCTCCAGATTGGCACGCGTTTCACAAAGGCGGTGACTTCCTGTGAGCCCAAGTCCACTCGTGGTGGGTGCCCTGGTGACGAGCGTTGCCATAGCTGTACCGATCATCCGATGGGGTCCCCGTTGGTGGCGGTTATGGCGACAGGAGGTTGCGACCCAGGAGGCCTTCGATCTGGCGAAGGACCGCATCCAGAAGGAGGCGAGTCGCGTGTTTCATCTATCTAGTGAAGAGCTGATGCGGGAACTAGAGGCGCAGAATTACTTCCTCGACCAAGTAAGCGGCATGAAGCTCTGGTCGTACCTTCGGCAGGGAAAGCCGATCGGTCTGCGTGGAGAACCCGGCATTGGCAAGTCGCAATTGGCCGAGTCCTTTGCCCAGGCCATGGGCTACACGTTCATTGACCTGGAATGCCACAGCCACCTGGAGGCGGAGGAGATCGGTATCTCCTGGAATGGTTTCAAGCAGATCGTCGATTCCCAAGCCTACAAGGCCAGTGGTACTGGTGACCCGCCTAATCTATACACGTTGGAGTACCTGAACCGCACACCGCTGCTGGAAAGCTTGCTCTCCGACAGGCCCTGCGTTGTTCGGGTGGATGAAGTCGATAAGTTGAACGAGCATACTACGAACTTTTTCTTGCGCTACCTCGACAAGAAAGAATTGGTCGTGCACAACTTGGATCACTCGGCGCAGACAAAGATCCTCCGCGCCAAGGCGCCACTCTTCGTCTTCCTCACCTCGAATGAATACAAGCGGCTCGATACCGCGTTCATGCGGCGCACGGTCTGGCTGGATCTGCTTTTTCCGCAGGAGCCGGCCCTGGCCTCCATCATCGAAACGTCGGTCGGGGTGCCCCAGGACTTTGCCGTGCGTGTAGCCCGGATCGTCATGCAGCTACGGCAACTGAATATGGAGAAGAAGCCGGCTATTGCTGAGGCCATCGAATGGGCCCGCGCCCTCGTCGACGTGGGTGATGGGCGGATCACCCCAGAGACCGTCGAGGTGACCATCGGGTTCCTGGCCAAATACCCGGAAGATGAAGCGATCGTCAAGGAGGCGCTCGGTCGGTGGTACGACGGCTTTGGCAGAACCGCCTAGTCCTCGCTCTCGCCCGCCCATTTCGCCTCTTCCTGCGCTGGTTGCTGGTCTGGCTCAGCCATCTTGGCCAGAAGGCCAGTCGTTCGATGCGCGTCACCGGTCGCTTCCTGCAGATCATGGTCCGCCCCAGAGACCCCAATAACGTGTTTGTGCAGCCCACTGAGGCCTCAGAGGAGTCCAGAGAGGGATCGGTCGGCGCCCTGGCGGATATCGCCTCAGGCGAGCCCAGCACCTCGTTGCTCTGGTCCGGTGGAGGGAAGGGCTCCGGTCAGGGGGGCAGCCCCTCGACCAGCAGCGTCTCCCTCTGGAAGGGCGCCAGGCCGGCCACAGCCGACGATGCATCCATGGGCGCTACAGCCGCTAATCGCCGCTACGCCTATATCGATCTCATGTCCGCCCAACTGCGCAAGATTGCGCCGACAGACATCAAGCTCCTGGAGGAACTGATCCAACGACTGGCCCGCAAGTGGCTTGATATAGATGAGACCTTCGCCCGCTCTATACGCCGCAACCGCCTGGATATTGGCCGAACGTTGCGGTATAACATCCCCCGATACGCCGGAGCGATCCTGAATTTCCAGTGGGCTGAGAAAGAGTATCCCTTGCCCCAGGAGATCAAGCCCGCTCGGATTCTCGTGATCGGAGATGTCTCCCACTCCATGGTCCACTATGTGAGCGTGCTCTTGTACTTCTTTCATAGCCTGAACTTCAAGTTTGTCGTGGAGAGCTACGTCTTCAGTGAGAAACCCACCCATGCCACCCCTTTCCTGAACGGCCTGGGGACCTTTGAGGAGAAGGTACAGCGGCTGATTCAGGGAGCGAAGTCCTGGAACGCCGGCACACGCTTCGGCTCCGCTCTGGAAGAGATCGCCCAGACCGCCTATGTTGACGAGCACACGTACGTGCTCATCGCCACCGACGGCAAGGTCTCCCTGACGCCGGAGGAAGCGGAGAAGATTGAGCTATACATGGGCGAGCTTCGCAAACGGGCCAAGCAGGTCATCTTCGTTACGCCGTCGGCTGACTTCTCCGGCTCCGGCTCACAATCGGCTCAGAGCAAACCGAGGCGCCTGGGGAGCTTCAAGTACGGGTTCGAGGAGATCCCGATCTGGATGGGCTCCAACGTATGGTACGGCACGCTCGGTCGCTACGCCGATCAGATCTACCTGATCCGTACGGTTCATGATCTGATAGACATGACAGAGACGCTGCTGATCAGCAGCCACGGCGGCGCTCGCAGACAGGTGCACTAAGGGCCGGAGGCATTGCCTCCGGCCTCTCTGATCCGAGTGATGGGAGGATTGCGTATGCGCCATTACCTTGAGACTGTCACCATTCAGACCGATGGTGGTTTTGCGGTGCTGAAAGCCCAGTTGTCCGCTCTGGAAGTGACCGAGGCTGGCGAGTGGCGAATTCTCTTGCAGGGTCTGAAGGCCGAGAGCTTGGTGGTCCTGGAGGAGTTGCTCGGCGTGCCCCAGGCGGTGCAGGTACTCGCCCAGACGGAAGACGGGGGCCCTCTTAGGGGGACGGTCAGGGTAGCCCGGCTCAGCCTGGGGAACCTGACCATGGCCGTGCTGGATGGGGTCAGCCCTTTGCCATAGCGCACAAGAAAAAGTCGGGAGCGCATTGCTCCCGACTCTCTGTTTGACTCTGGTTAGCCCTTCCGGTCCTCGTCAAGTGCACCCGCTGCACGCAGTCGGTTGAGCGCCCGGCGCAGAGCAACCTCTGCCCGCACCCGGTCGATGTTATCCGCCCGCTCGCGCAGACGGGTCTCGGCACGCCGTCGAGCCTCCTGCGCACGCATGACGTCAATGGAGTCACCAATCTCGGCCGCGTCGGCAAGGACCGTTATCCGATTATTGGAGAGCTCCATGAAGCCACCGGTAAGGGCAATCCGCTTGTAGGTACCGCCCTGCTTGTACTTCAACAGACCGATCCGCAGGTTCGCCACCATGGGGGCATGGTTGACCAGGATACCCATGGAGCCATCGACCACGGGAATGACGACCGCCTCGGCGGTGATATCCTTCACGACAGAGCGTTCCGGCGTGATCACGCTAAGGGTCAACGTTTCGGCCATACTACTTCACCTCGGCCAGTAGCTGCTTGCCACGCTCCACAGCGGCCTCGATCGTGCCGACCATGAAGAACGCCTGCTCGGGCAGGTCGTCGTGCTTGCCCTCCAGGATCTCCCTAAAGCCGCGCACGGTATCCTTAATGTCAACATAGACGCCGGGCTGGCCGGTAAAGGCCTCCGCCACGAACATCGGCTGCGACAGGAAGCGCTGAATCTTACGGGCTCGGGCGACGGTCAGCTTATCCTCGTCGGACAGTTCGTCCATACCGAGAATGGCGATGATGTCCTGGAGCTCCTTATAGCGCTGCAGCGTCTTCTGGACGCCACGAGCGGTCTCATAGTGCTCACGGCCCACGATGTTGGGGTCGAGAATACGGGAGGTGGAGTCCAGCGGGTCGACGGCCGGGAAGAGGCCGAGTGCAGCGATGTCACGGCTCAGAACCGTCGTGGCGTCGAGGTGGGCGAAGGCGGTCGCGGGGGCCGGGTCGGTCAGGTCGTCGGCCGGCACGTAAATGGCCTGAACCGAGGTGATCGAGCCCTTCTTGGTCGAGGTAATGCGCTCCTGCAGGTAGCCCATCTCGGTCGCCAGGGTCGGCTGGTAGCCAACGGCGGAGGGCATACGGCCGAGCAGAGCGGACACCTCAGAACCAGCCTGCGTGAAGCGGAAGATGTTGTCGATGAAGAGGAGCACGTCGAGGCCGGACTCATCGCGGAAGTACTCCGCCATGGTCAGACCAGCCAGAGCCACGCGCATACGGGCACCGGGCGGCTCGTTCATCTGGCCGAAGACCATTGCAACCTTGTCGATAACGCCGCTGTCCTTCATTTCGTGGAACAGGTCGTTACCCTCACGGGTGCGCTCGCCAACGCCGGCGAAAACCGAGAGGCCGCCGAACTTATAGGCGATGTTGTGGATCAGCTCCTGCATGGTAACGGTCTTGCCAACGCCTGCGCCGCCGAACAGACCGATCTTGCCGCCCTTGGCGTACGGGCAGAGCAGGTCGATAACCTTGACGCCCGTGACCAGCTGCTCGGTCGCCGGGTTTACCTCGGCAACGCCGGGGGGAATACGGTGAATCGGCAGGGTGGTCTTCGTGCCAAGCTCGCCGGCACCGTCGATCGTCTCGCCGATCACGTTGAACATGCGGCCGAGGACGGCGTCACCAACGGGAACCGAAATCGGAGCACCGGTGTCGACAACGGGCTCACCACGGCGGAGGCCGTCGGTGGAGTCCATGGCGATGCAGCGGACGTTGTTGTTGCCGAGGTGCTGCGCAACCTCAAGGGTGAGGTTGATGTTGCCCTTCTCACCGCCGTTGGCGATAAGGAGCGCGTTGTTAAGAGCAGGCAGGTAGCCGTCACCAAACTCCACGTCGACGACGGCGCCGAGTACCTGAAGAACCTTACCAGTCTTCTCGCTCATCTTAGTCCCTCCTAAGCGGCCTTAGCCCTCGAGGGCTGCGGCGCCGCCGACGATTTCAGAGATCTCACGTGTAATGCCGGCCTGACGGGCCCGGTTGTACGCGAGGGTCAGCTTGGCGATCATTTCGCCGGCCTTATCGGTTGCGCTGGACATGGCTGTCATACGAGCGCCGTGCTCAGAGGCCTTCGACTCCAGGAGAGCCTGGTAGAAGACCGTCTCTGCAAACCGGGGGACCAGCGTGTTCAGGACCTCTTCCGCCGAAGGCTCGTAGATATAGTCCGTCTGCGGGCCCTCGGTCCCCTCACCCTCCGGGGCGACGACCGGGAGCAACTGGACCTCGGTCGGGCGCTGCGTCACCGGGTTGACAAACTCGGTGTAGAGCAACCGGACCTCGTCTACCTCACCGCTGACGTACATATCGACGAGCTTCTGGACCATCTGCCGGGCGGCGGTGAAGTTGATCTCCTCACCCAGCCCCGTGTACTCCAGAACCGGGGTGACCCCCCGCTTCGAGAAGAAGTCACGGCCCTTCCGGCCAATGGCAACCAGCTTCAGCGGACGGGCGTCGGCCTTCATGGTGGCGTTCGCCTTGCGGATCATGTTGACGTTGAAGGAGCCGGCCAGACCACGATCGGCGGTGACCACCACATAGGCGACTGTGGGAGTGCCGGTCCGCTGCGCCAGCAGCGGATGGTTAGCGCCAGCGCCGCCCTGCACCAGGCGAGCGAGCGTCTTCGCAAGCTCACGGGCGTAGGGGCGAGCGGCGAGAACCCTGTCCTGAGACTTACGGAGCTTCGCAACGGAGATCATCTTCTGGGCCTTGGTGATCTGCTGCGTGCTCTTGACCGCCTTGATGCGGCGGAGTACGGATTTCTTGTTCTCAGCCAACTCTGCTCACCACCCTTACTGGTTGGCGGCGGCGCGCTGACCGTAGCCCTTCTTGAACGCCTCGACGCCAGCCTTGACCTGGGCCTCGAGCTCCTTCCACTTACCCGCCTCCATCTTCTGGAGCAGGTCGGCGTGGTTCGCCTGGAAGTAGGTGTGGAGATCCTTCTCGAACGCCGAGACCTCGCCTAGATCGAGATCATCCAGGAAGCCGTTGGTCGCAGCCACGATGGAGAGGACCTGCAGGCCGACCGAAAGCGGCTGATACTGCGGCTGCTTCAACACCTCAACGGTACGCTGGCCACGGGTAATACGGGCCTGCGTGACCTTATCCAGGTCGGAACCGAACTGAGCGAAGGCAGCAAGCTCGCGGTACTGGGCCAGGTCGATCTTCAGGGTACCGGCGGTACGGCGGATGGTGTCAACCTGAGCGGCGCCACCCACGCGGGAGACCGAGATACCGACGTTAATGGCCGGACGGACGCCCGAGTTGAAGAGGTCGGTGTCCAGGAAGATCTGGCCGTCGGTAATGGAGATCACGTTGGTCGGAATGTAAGCAGAAACGTCGCCGGCCTGGGTCTCGATGATCGGCAGAGCGGTCAACGAGCCAGCGCCGAGGCTGTCGTTCAGCTTTGCAGCCCGCTCCAGGAGGCGGCTGTGCAGGTAGAAGACGTCGCCCGGGTACGCTTCGCGGCCCGGCGGGCGGCGCATGAGCAGGGACATCTCACGGTAGGCGAACGCCTGCTTGGTGAGGTCGTCGTAAATGATCAGGGCGTGCTTGCCATTGTCGCGGAACCACTCGCCCATCGCGCAGCCGGCGTAGGGAGCGAGGAAGTTCAGCGGGGCAGGCTCAGAAGCGGTAGCGGCGACGACGATGGTGTAGTCCATGGCACCGGCGTCGGTCAGGGTCTTCACGACACCCGCGATGGTAGAGGCCTTCTGGCCGATACCAACGTAGATGCAGACGACGTCCTTGCCCTTCTGGTTGATGATCGTATCAACGGCCACGGCAGTCTTGCCTGTGCCGCGGTCGCCAATGATCAGCTCGCGCTGACCGCGGCCGATCGGCGTCATGGCGTCAATCGCCTTGATACCGGTCTGGAGCGGCTCATGCACGGACTTACGGGTAATAACGCCAGGGGCCTTCCGCTCGACCGGGTAGTACTCGGTGGCGTCCACGGCACCCTTGCCATCGACCGGCTGGCCGAGGGCGTTGACGATACGGCCGACGAGACCAGGGCCGACAGGCACCTCGACGACGCGGCCGGTGCGCTTCACTTCCATGCCTTCCTTGATGTCCGTATACGGACCAAGGATGACGCAGCCGATGTTGTCCTCTTCCAGGTTGAAGGCCATGCCCATGACGCCGTTGGGGAACTCCAGCAGCTCGGAGGCCATGGCGGACTGCAGCCCGTAAATGCGGGCAATGCCGTCACCAACCTGGATGACCCGGCCGACGTTCGAAGTCTCGATATCGGTGGAGAAACGCTCGATCTCCTGCTTCAGGATCGAGGAGATTTCCTCAGGCCGAATGCTCATCCCAGTTTCACCCCTAGTTACTCAGCTTTGGAACTGATCAGGCGCTCACGCATGCGGCGCAGACGTGTCCTAATGGAACCGTCCATCAGGGTATCGCCCACTCGCACGACCAGGCCGCCAATCAGCTCGGGAGCGACCTGGGTCTGGAATTTCACACGCTTGCCAAGCTTGGCGACAAGCTTGGATTCAAGGGTCTGGATCGTCTCCTCAGGGAGGGAGAAGGCCGAACGGACCTCGACTTCCACGACCCCGCGGGCCTCGTTAGCCAGGTCCAGAAAAGCCCTGTAGATCTCAGAAAGGTTGGCCTCACGGCGCTTGCGAACGACCACGTAGAGGAAGTTCAGAACCAGCGGCGAGACCTTACCGCCGAACAGCTTCTCGATCAGGTTGTGCTTCTTGTCAGGGGAGATCAGGACGTCGTTCATGATGGCACGGAGATAGCCATCGGACTCGATCATCTTGACCACCAACTGCAATTCGTTGTCAACCTGCTCGGTGACACCCTTCTCCTGGGCCAGGTCGAAGAGGGCACGAGCGTAGCGGCGAGCGACTGCCTGATTCAGCATTAGTGCTTCCCTACCTCAGCGACGAAGCTATCAGCAAGGCGCTTCTGCTCGGCGTTATCGAGATTCTTCTCGATAACCTTTCCGGCCACCGCCACCGCCAGGTTGGCGACCTCCTGCCGGAGTTCGGCAAGAGCCTTCGTCTTCTCCCGTTCGATGGTCTTGGTAGCGTTCTCGAGCAACTCCGACGCCTTGGCCCGAGCGTCGGCCTCAATCTGCTCCTTGGCAGCGTTGGCGCCCTTCACAGCCTTGTTAATAATCTCCTGAGCCTCGCGCTGCGAGTTGGCGATCTGGGACTCGAACTCCTTGCGGAGCCGATCCGCCTCAGCGCGATCCTCGGCAGCCTTCTTCAGAGCGCTCTCGATCTCGTTCTCGCGAGCGCTGATGGCGCCGAGAAGGGGCTTGTACAGGAACCTATGAAGACCCCAGAGGAGTATGGCAAAGTTCAGAAGGGTCCAGAGCAGCTCGTTCATCGTAGGGAACGGGTTAAAACCGCCTCCCTCCGCTGCGAGCGTAAACAGGAAGTTCATGTCCAAAGAAAATTCCCCCCCTCTCTAGTAAGGGGCGACCAGAGGTGACTAGCCTCGGGTCGCCCCCTCCGAGTTACGCGCCGGCACCGGGCAGGATGAAGATGATCAGCAGACCGATCAGCAGGCCGTAGATGGCGATGGCTTCCATAAGAGCCAGGGAGACGATCAGAGCGCCGCGGACATCGTTAGCGGCCTCGGGCTGACGCCAGATGGCGTCCATCGCAGCGGCGGTAGCCTTACCCTGGGCCATGGTGGCGCCGATAGCGGCGACGGAGATAGCAAGAGCGGCAGCGATCGCGATCCAAGCGAGAGCGTTTGTCATCTCTTTGGGTCCCCTCCTACACACAGATAAAAAGTGTTAAAGACCTGGGCTTGCGGCCCGCTTTAGTCAATCCTCCCATAGGGGTAAAGGAAGTGTTACCTTCCCAGAGGGGGAGGAAAGCCTAAAATTGTGCAGCCAGCCATTCGCTGCTAGCGAGATGGCTCGCAAAACGACAGCCTAGTGAGCGTGAGCCGGCTCGTGCTCGTGAGCGTGACCATGATCGCCATGACCGTGACCATGGGCAAGAGCGTGCTCCAGAACACCGCCAATGTAGATCGCCGTCAGCGTCGTAAAAACGATCGCCTGAATGGCGCCGAACATGAGGCTGAGACCCATGATCGGGATCGGGGCGATCATCGGGGCCAGGAAGACGATAACCGCCAGCAGGGTCTCCTCACCGAAGATATTACCGAAAAGACGGAGGGACAGTGAGAAGGGCCGGACGAACTCTTCCAGGATGGAGAGCGGGCCAAGATGCAGCAGATGCTTGATCCAGCCACCGATACCCAGCCACTTGATTGTGATCACCTGAACGGCGATCGCGACCACGATAGCCAAGCCGAGGGTAGTACCCCACCGACCGGTCGGAGCGAAGATCGAGGCGTTGTATCCGGCGGTCGGAACGACGCCCAGGTAGTTCGAGACCAGGATAAAGATGAACAGGCTGCCCAGGAGCGGCATGTACTGACGGGCATACTGACGGCCGCCAATGAAGGAGGCGTACCAGCCCTCCAGGAAGTCGGTCAACAACTCCAGGGAGCCCCGGAGTTTTGTGAACCGACCGTTGATCACAGCCCGGTTGATGATAAAGGCCACTACTAGAAGGACCGCAATCACCAACCACTGAGTCATGATCATGTTGTTGACTTCGAACATGGTGCCCTCGAAGAAGTACGCATACGGCTCGTGCAGATGGAAAGCCTTGTGAGCGGTTTCCTCCGCACCATGCGTTTCAGTGGAACCGGCGGCTGCGGCGAGACTGAAGAGGAAATTGGTCAATCAAATCTCCCCCCTTTCCGCGTGAAAACCACATAGAGTGATATCTTGACCGCCACGGTAATACTCAGTGCGGCGGCGACAAGCCCAACTGCATTCCGCGTGATCAGGTACAGAAGCAGCAGACCGACAGCGTCCAGCAGGTATCGCAAGAAAAAGATCACACCGATTCCCCTGAGGGGCTCGACACCGGCCTGTCGATTGTTTTCCATCTTGCGAAACAGTAGGAGGTTGCCAATGTACCCAACCAGTCCGCCATATAGAATCCCAAACACGACATGAACCAAGGAGGTCCTACCCCCAAACCGGGGTTAGGGCTTTGGCTCGGGCGGTTTCTTCTCCCGATCCTTCGCCGCCTTCTGTGCCTTCTCAATCAGCGCCAATTTCTTGAACAGGCTATTGAACCCGACCGCAAGACCCAGGAACACGCCTCCGATCAAGAACAAAGGCGATGTGTTGTACTTGCCATCGAGCCACCACCCTAGCCACCCGAAGACCCCAAGGGAGGCGAGCAGTGTATACCCAAAGTCCATGGCTGCGAGGAAGTATGGCGACTTTTCTCGGGTCTTGTGAAACACCCCGAGTCTTACCTCCTCCAAACAATCGGCTAAATCCCCAAAGCGGATTATACTAAAGTGACCTTCAAAACACAAGGTGCAATGCGTCTCGCGCCTGCATTTGAATCATTCCAAGTGGTTAGGGCGTCGATAACACAATGGCATCTAGGACTAGGCCATATGGCCTAGATCTATAGGCCATATGGGTTAGAACCTCACTACCCAACCCGGAACTCTTCAGGCTTGTCTGGCTTGAACCCAAACTTCCATCCCAGATAATCGGCAATCCGTTCACTAGCATGCCCATCGCCAAAGGGATTCTGCGCCTGGGCCATCTGCCGATAAAGGGCCGGCTCATTGAGCAGTCGTTCGCCGGCTCCGTACACCCCGGCGTACGAGGTGCCCGCCAGGATGATCACACCTGCGTCTACCGCCTCCGGACGCTCGGTGGTCTCCCGCATGACGATATGCGGGACACCCATGGACGGAGTCTCCTCCTGAATCCCACCCGAATCGGTCATGGCCATATAGGAACGGGCTGCCAGGTGGATCATGTCCGGGTAGGGCAGTGGGTCGAGCAGCTTGATCCGGGGATGGTTGCCCAGGATCGGGAAGGCGATCTCCCGAACAGCCGGGTTAAGGTGAACGGCATAGACCAACAGGACATCCTCATGCTTCTCCACGAGGTCCCGTACGGCCCGGAACATGTTCTGCATGGGCTCGCCCAGGTTCTCCCGCCGGTGGGCAGTCATTGCGATTACCCGGTGCTTAGTGAAGTCGATCTCGCGCAACTCCGGTGCGGCAAAGGTATGCTCCTGCGCAAGAATCTGCAGGGCGGCATCCACCCCAGTCTGGCCCGTCACGAAGACAGTCTCGGCCTGGGTGCGCTCGCTGAGCAAGTTCTCCCGGGAGAGTGGCGTGGGAGCGAAGTGGATGTCGGACATGATCCCAGCCATGCGCCGGTTGATCTCCTCGGGGTAGGGGTTGTATTTGTCGAACGTGCGGAGGCCCGCTTCGACATGCCCCAGCGGGATCTTGTGGTAGAAGGCCGCCAGCGAGCCCGCCGCCGTGGTGTGGGTGTCACCGTGAACCAGGATCAGGTCCGGCTTTTCCTTCGCCAATACCTCGTCGAGCCCGGAGAGGGCGCGGGCCATGATCTGGATCAGGGTCTGCCTTGGCTGCATGATCGCCAAGTCGTAGTCGGGGCGTAGGTTAAAGGCCTCAAACACCAGGTCGAGTTGCTCACGGTGCTGCCCCGTCGAGACTACGACGGTCTCAAACCAGTCAGAACGACTCTGAAGGGCACGAATCACAGGGGCCATCTTGATTCCTTCCGGACGCGACCCAAAAACGGTCATGATCTTGCGACGTTCCGACACGTTTCTTCCTCCTATGGTACCGGTAAAAAAAGAGGGTAAGAGGTGGTTGCCTCTTACCCTCCTTTGTTCCCCGATTTACTGACCCAGATTCTTTGGCTTGGCCTCAGAGATCTCCAGGAGCCCGAGTTTGCGAGCGCCGAGAATGATTCCGACGAGCACCACACCGACGATCAGGAGCGCCTGTCCCAACGGGACCTCGGTCACGGCTACGGCCGATAGACCAAGCCAGGCTGAAACTGCCCACATGACCAGAACGGTATTCCGATGGGAGAGCCCAAGTCGGAGCAGCCTGTGGTGCAGGTGATCCTTGTCCGCCTCACCGATCGAGCGACCGGCAGCGAGACGGCGAATAATGGCGAAGGCGGTATCGAAAATCGGAACCGCAACGGCGAGAATCGGCACAACCACCGAAACCGCGAGGGCACTCTTCAGCACCCCATGAACGGAGAGGGCAGCCAGCGTGAATCCAAGGAACATGGAGCCGGCGTCGCCCATAAAGATCTTCGCCGGATTGAAGTTATACCGCAGGAATCCAACCGCCGCACCCGCCAGTGCCGCAGACAGTATCACGGCTGAGGCGAGGTTCTGCTGCATGGAGACCAGGAGCAGTGTCAGAGCACCGATGGTCGAGATTCCGGCCGCCAGGCCGTCAAGACCATCAATGAAGTTCATGACGTTTACAAACGAGACGATCCAGAGGATGGTAAGCGGGCCGCTGGCCCACTCCGGGAAGGAGACCCACTGATCTCCGAGCGGGCTGTGAATGCCGGCGATCACGACGTCAAAACCGAAGACCAGGAGAGCGGCAATCGCCAACTGACCGGCGAACTTGACCTTGGCTGACAGGGCGACCTTGTCATCTACGACGCCGAGGAGCATGATCAGACCCGCGCAGACGAGAATCCCCAGGACCCCGTTATCGGTTGCACCGCCACCGGCAAGAACCGCGGCCGCGAAGGCCAGGTACATAGCCAGGCCGCCCAGAAAGGGCTTGGGCTCCGTGTGAACGCTCCGGGAGACGACCTTGGCGACAATCCCCGTACGAAGGGCCAGCCGGCGGGCAAGTGGCGTCAGGAGCAGCGACGCGACCAGTGCCAGACCAAAGACCATGCCTACGTTCAACATTAGTGTGTTCACTCCTAGCCAAGGCTGATCGTTTAACGATCAGCCGATCACTCGTTACGAGTAGAGGATAGTTGCCAGCCCGCGATCTACGCGTGACATAACAACAAGGATTCTACTCGCGAGCGACCAGAATGTCAAAGGTCAAGGTAGCCCTTATCGATCAGTTTCTGGACATGCTCTGCGACAACGTTTTCCACATCGATGCCATATTGCTCTTCCAGCACGAACATGAGCGTAATCGCGGTCTGGGCCACATCCAGCAATTCCCGAGCGCAGTCTTTCGCGAGTTCCCGCCGGTCCCGGGTGGTAACCTGAATTCCGCCGTATCCCTTAAAACGGGCCAGGGCCGCCGCCAGCTCACCGGACTCCTCCATGAGCTTCAGAGCCGTTGATTCGACCGTCGGTCGGATCTTGGACAGCTGGGGGAGCGCAATGGTCTTGGTTCTCACGCCTGCTCCCCCTTGTCCCCAAATCTCTCCATAACAACGCCTGCCTGCCGGGCCATGTCAAACCCGATCTGCTCGGTGTAGCTGTCCTGGTAGACGATGCGTACGATACCGGCCCCGATCAACATTTTGGCGCAGTGAACGCAGGGACTGCTCGTTACGTAGCAGGTGGCACCCCGGATGTCGATGCCGTGCACTGCTGCCTGGATGATCGCATTCTGCTCGGCATGGATCGCACGCACACAATGGCCGTCCACAAGGAGGCAGCCCTCATCGTGGCAGTGGGGGAGACCAGGAGGGGACCCGTTGTACCCAGTCGTCAGAATCCGTTTGTCTCTTACTAAGACGGCACCCACGGACCGCCGGTTGCACGTGGAACGTTTTGACACTACCTGCGCAAGCTCCATAAAGTATTCGTCCCAACTAGGGCGAGCCATGGGGGTTTCGCACCTCCAACCAAAAATGAGAAAAGGGGGCATGTTGCCCCCTACTTCGTGCCGAAAAGCCGATCTCCTGCATCGCCGAGACCTGGGATGATATATGCGTGGTCGTTCAGGTGATCATCGACGGCCGCTGTGAAAATGTCCACATCCGGATGGGCTTCTTGTACCACCTTAATGCCCTCGGGCGCCGCGATCAGAGAGAGCAGCTTGATCTTCACGCCACCCTTGCGCTTGACCAGGTCGATGGCCGCCACGACGGAGCCACCCGTCGCCAGCATGGGATCCACAACAATCAGCTCGCGCTCGGGCAGATCGCTCGGCAGCTTGCAGTAGTACTCCACTGGCTTCAGCGTCTCCGGATCGCGATAGAGCCCGATGTGACCGACACGGGCAGTCGGATAGAGATTGAGAATGCCCTGCACCATGCCGAGACCGGCCCGGAGGATCGGGATGATCCCAACCTTCTCGCCGGTGAGGCGGTGGCACTTCGCAATCGCCACAGGGGTCTCGACCTCGACCTCTTCGGTCGGCAGGTCACGGGTGACCTCATAGGCCATGAGCATGGCGACCTCGTTCACGAGCTCACGGAAATCCTTGGAGCCGGTCTCCTTGTCACGAATCATGGAGAGCTTGTGCTTGATGAGCGGATGATCGATCACAACGACCCTTGACATGATGTTCTCTCCCTTAATCAAGTCGGTAGACCGCGCGCTCGCCGCCGATTAGCTTCGGCCGGGTCCGTGCGGCGGTGATTCGAGCTTGTCCGATCGTGAGGGTCTTTAGGCGGACAGGAACGGCCACTCGCTTCAGGTGCATTCCGATCAGAGTCAAGCCGATATCAAGGCCTGCGTGGGCCGCTACTTCCTCCACGACCACAGCCCCTGGCATGTGGTGCATGGCCCGAGCTGCGAACGCTCCGCCGGCCTTCGGCACAGGAATGACGGTCACCTCGTCCCAGTGGTAGCGCTCCGCCGCCTCCCGTTGGACGACCAGGGCTCGGTTCAGGTGCTCGCAGCACTGGCATGCCAGATAGATCCCGTGTCGTTGGGTGAGATCCCAAAGCGGCTCCAAGACCGCCCTGGCCACCGCATCACTTCCCGACGTCCCGATGCGCTGACCGGCGACTTCGCTCGTGCTGCATCCAACCACGAGCACTTGGCCCGGCTTAAGGTTTGCCACAGAGAGGAGTTCCTCTACTGCCGCCGACACCTCCGTGCGAACCTGCGCCAGAAACTGAGCGTCGTCCATAGGCGTCTCCTCCTACTTCTGCTCGATCAGATGGATCTTCGCGACACGCCCGGTATGGCGGCCGCCCTCGTGCTCAGTTGTGAAAAAGGCTTTGACGATTTCGGCTGCCACACCAGTTCCGACCACCCTTGCACCCATGCAGATGATATTCGCGTCATTATGGGCGCGAGCCATTTGCGCCGAGTAGACTTCGTTGCACAGGGCGGCACGGATCCCCTGGACCTTGTTGGCCGCTATTGACATGCCGATTCCGGTGCCACAGATCAGGACACCTCGATTATACTCGCCAGCGGCAACGGCGTTGGCCACCTTCTGAGCATAATCCGGATAGTCGCAAGAGTTGCGATCGTGGGTGCCGAGATCCTCGACCTCAATCTGGAGCCCTTTGAGCACGGAAATGACGGTCTCCTTAAGATCGAGACCGCCATGATCGGAGCCAATAGCCACTTTCATTCTGCAGCTCTCCCCTCGGTACGAATTCGGTTGATGACTGCCTGCAACATGGATTCCAGTGTCTTTGCTGTCTGTTGATAGGCATAGAGGGGCCCGCCGAAGGGGTCGGGCACATCTTGCCCGGCTCCGGCGTATTCGGCCAGGGTGAAGACTCGGCCGCTCATGGCAGGCTGCCGGGCGAGAATTGCATCGCGGTGGCCGCGTGTCATGGTCAGCACCAGGTCAAAGCCACTGACGTCCGGCAGCACCTGTGACCGGTGCCCGGAGAGATCAATCCCTCGTTCTCGCATGGCAGTCATCGCATGATCGGTTGCGGGCATACCCGGGAAGGCACCGGTCCCAGCGGAAGCAACCTCCAAATCCCAGCCCGGGTCAGCCTGGGCCCAGAGGTGCCTGAGCAGGACCGCTGCCATGGGACTGCGGCAGGTGTTGCCCGTGCAGACGAGCAGTACCCGGCGGATACTCATACCCGGACCACCTGCCCGGCCGCCGCTCGCCGCAGCCGATTCATGATCGCCAGGCCGATGCCGCTGGCAGGTACCCCCTCGGCGAGGATTACGTCTACCCCGTGGCGGTCAAATGCACGGAGAGTGGAGAACAGGTCGCTTGCGACGCCGGCCAGGTCTTCCCGCGTACCATACTCCAAGATCACCTGGGCTTGGTAGACCCCACGACTCTCATTGCTGCACATGATTCCGACCCGCTTGCCTTCGTCTTCGTACTCCCGGCTCAGGTCCCGGATCTTCTCCTGCATTTGGAGAACGGGCCCCTCAACCAGGACCACGTGCGCTTTGGGGGCATAGTGGGCGTACTTCATGCCGGGAGAGCGGGGCGCCTCGCCTGCGTCTCCCCCAAGAACGGCCGAGGCCACTTCGACAGGGCCGATCTCCGCACAAATCTGCTCCAAGGTCACTCCTCCCGGGCGCAGCAGAACCGGCGGGTCGACCGTCATGTCGATCACGGTAGACTCCAGGCCAAGACCCGTCTCTCCACCGTCCAGCACCAGCGGGATCCTCCCGGCAAGGTCCTCCAGCACATGCTCGGCAGCGGTCGGGCTGGGCCGGCCTGAACGGTTGGCGCTTGGAGCTGCCAGCGGTACCCCGGCTGCCCGGATCAGCGCCAGCGCAACCGGATGAGCTGGCATGCGCACCCCCACGGTCTGAAGGCCACAGGTCACTTCACCCGGAATGGTCTCCCGCTTGGGCAGGACCAGGGTGAGCGGTCCGGGCCAGAATCTCTCGATCAGTTTCTCGGCGCTCTGCGGTACGACGCTCACAACCGAGGACAGTGACTCTCGATCGGCCACATGAACAATGAGCGGATTGTCCGAGGGGCGCCCCTTTGCCGTGAAGATCTGAGCCACGGCGGCGCCGTCGATCGCGCTGGCGCCCAGCCCGTAGACGGTCTCGGTGGGGAAAGCCACCACCTCGCCGCGGCGGACCAGTTCGGCTGCCTTGGCAATGGTCTCAGGTTCGGGATGGACTGCGTTTACCCGCAGCACTCGGGTTCCCGCAACCAAGTGTTCCACGAGGTACCCCTCCTCCCTCTCTCGGCGTCACCCTGTGATCTCGTAGACTTTCTGGACGTGATACCCGTTTTCCTGCCCGTTGGATATGCATGAGGTCCCAGGCTTAGGATGCCAAAAGATAGGACTCAAGTCCTATGGCAATATATGCCGAATAAGGTAGAATAAGAGACAGAAACCGACAGAGTTCGACGAGGTCCTCCATCTGTTAGGCCCGCCGTCATCCCCCCCGACGGCTCCTATAACCCCCCAAAACGGTTCCATACTGGCGACAAGCCCGCAGGTCCCCCCACCTGCGGGCTTGTCGTTTCCTTTTGTCCAGTCAGGCCTTCCACGCCGGTACGCCAGAGAGCCCACCGAGGTCCAGGTTCCCACCCGAGATCACGCAGATTGCCCGGCCACCCAGCCGCAGGGCAGCTGCAACGCTGACGGCTCCCGAGGGCTCCACCACCTGCCGGACATGTTCGAGCATATGCCGACCGGCAGCACGAACTTCGTCCTCCGAGACCAGGACGATCTCATCAACGTACCGCTGTACGACCGGGAAGGTCAGCTCACCTGGGAGGGAGGTGCGGAGACCATCGGCGATGGTACTGGAGCCACCGATGCCGACACGTTTGCCCTCTCGCCGGGAGAGGTAGGTATCGTTTGCCAACTCCGGTTCGACCCCCACCACACGAATGCCCGGGTTGGACTCCTTGATCGCTGTCGCCACCCCCGAGATCAGGCCTCCTCCGCCGACCGGGACGTAGACCACCTCCACGTCGGGCGCCTGGTCCAGGATCTCCAGGCCGATCGTTCCCTGGCCTGCCATGACCTGCGGATCATCGTAAGGGGGAATGAAGACTGCACCGTCCTGTTGAACGATCTCCGCCGCCCGAGCAAACCGCTCGGTTGAAGTCATTCCACAGAATTCGACAGTAGCGCTCCACGATTGAATCCCCCTGACCTTGACCTGAGGGGCGTCCTCCGGAACGACGATCGTCGCCTTCAGGCCCAGGCGCCGGGCAATGTATGCCACCGCCTGCCCATGATTCCCCGAGGAGGCGGTCACCACATGCTTCACCCCGGCCTCCGCCGCCAAAATGACACGGTTGGCGGCTCCCCGGACCTTAAAGGAGCCCGTCCGCTGCAGATGCTCTCCCTTGAACCGGAGTCCGCTTCCCGTAGGATCCTCCAGAACCGGGGTCAGAAGGGCTATGTCGCGGATGCGCTGCCGTGCCTCTCGGATCGCTGCAAGGTCGATCATGCCGTTACCTCCACACGCCAAAGACTGCCCGGTCAACCCCAGCGGTATCACGGTGGACCGTGACCGGTTCGAAGCCCACCTGCCGGAAGAACTGCGTCACCTGCGCCGCCTGGCCAATGCCGACCTCGACCCCCAGGACACCGCCGGACTGCAGGTGTGCTGGCGCCTCTGCAGCCAACCGGCGGTATAGCAGGTAGCCATCCGGTCCGGGGGTGAGGGCCAGATGTGGCTCCCAGTCCCGCACTTCAGGCATCAGCCCTTCTACCTCATCAGCCGCGATATAGGGTGGATTGGAGAGGATCGCGTCGAACCGCTCCTCACCTAACGGTGCGAGCAGGTCACCCTGCCGGAACTCGACTCGCTCCTTCACACCGTTGCGCACCGCGTTCTCAGACGCAATCGCCAGGGCATCGGCACTGAGATCGACGGCAACGACCGTCGCACTCGACAGGAGATGCGCTGTAGCGACGGCAATCGCCCCACTCCCCGTGCCGATGTCAGCCAACCGAACAGGCCCGAGACCTTCCAGCCGGGCCACCGCCTCCGCCACCAACGTTGCGGTGTCGGGCCGCGGAATCAGTACCGCCGGCGTGACGGCGAAGGTCAGCCCCAGAAACTCCTCCGTCCCGAGGATGTACTGGACCGGTTCCCGCCGTTCACGCCGGGCGACCAGGGCCGAAAAGCCAGCGGCCTCATCCTCCGACAGGGCCGACTCGCCCCGTACACGCAGGCTGCCCACCGAGCAGTCCAGCAGGTGGGCCAGGAGCCAGCCAGCCTCCCGGTCGGGAGCGTCGACACCGGCAGCAGAAAGGCGCTGAGCGGCATTAGCCAGGGCCACCCGAATGGTGGTCACGGCCTAGCCCTCCTGGCCCTGCAGCTTCTCTGCCTGCTCGTGCTGCGCCAGGGCGTTAATGATATCGTCAATGTCGCCATCCATAATGGCGACAAGGTTGTGGGTAGTCAGGCCGATCCGGTGATCGGTGCAGCGGTCCTGCGGGAAGTTGTAGGTCCGGATCTTCTCCGAGCGATCGCCAGAGCCGACCTGGGAGCGCCGTTGCGCCTCTTCGGCGCTCTTAGCCTGCGTGCTATAGTAGTCGAACAGGCGGGAGCGCAGAACGCGCATCGCCTTGTCCTTGTTCTGGATCTGCGAGCGCTCGTCGGCGCAGTAGACCACAATGCCCGTGGGCAGGTGGGTCAGGCGAACCGCCGACTCCGTCTTGTTCACGTGCTGGCCACCAGCGCCGCCAGCCCGCTGGACCTCGATCTTCAAGTCATCCGGCTTGATCTCCACGTCAAGATCTTCCGCTTCCGGCATGACCGCGACGGTAACGGTAGAGGTGTGAATCCGCCCTTGCGCCTCGGTCGCCGGGACTCGCTGGACGCGATGGACACCGCCTTCGTACTTTAGACGGGAGAATGCGCCTTCGGCGTTGATCTGGAAGATCACTTCCTTCACGCCGCCCGCTTCGTTCTCGCTAATACTGATCAACTCGGTCTTCCAGCGATGCCGCTCTGCCAGACGGGAGTAGAGCCGGTAGAGCTCGGCCGCAAAGAGCGAAGCCTCATCGCCACCAGCGCCGGCCCGGATCTCAAGCAGGACGTTCTTCTCATCGTTCGGGTCCCGCGGCACCAGCAGAAGGCGCAGCTCCTCGGAGAGTGCGTCCGCCTTCTCCTTCAGTGCCTTCAGTTCCTGGGTGAAGAGCGCCCGCTCCTCGGCGTCAAGCTGACCGTCGAGCATGGCAAGCACATCTTCGGTCTCCTGTTCGGTTCGCAGGTAGCTCTTGTACTTCTCGACGACCGGCCCGAGGCGATTGTGCTCCCGGGTCACCTTCTGGTACTCCTTCTGGTCGTTAATCACAGAGGGGTCGCCCAGCTTGTAGGTAAGATCCTCGTAGCGGGCAGAGACACCATCCAACTTCTCCTTCATGCGGGGATCCATTTGGCTCACCTCGACTTCAGTGTGTGGGAAGGGGCATGCAAAAGGGGCGCGGGATTTCCCCGTGCCCCATGTATAGCGAAGCTAACCCGGCAGGCCATGACCGCGGGCGGTCTCGAACGAAGCAATAGCCACCTCGAGCTGGCTGTCGTCGGGCTCGCGGGTCGTGAGACCCTGAAGCCACATACCAGGCCGGCTGATCAGGTTGACCAGGGCGTTGTCGTACTTGCCCATGAGGCGAATAAACTCAAAGGAGATCCCTGCCACGAACGGCAGCATAGCAATGCGAACGACCATCTTGACCCACATGTTATCTATGTTGAAGAGCGAGAAAACCAGGATCGAGATGACAACCACGTAGAGCAGGAAGCTTGTTCCGCAGCGCTTATGCTCGCGGGAGTGCTTCCGAGCGTACTCCACCGTGAGCGGGTCGCCTGCTTCGTAGGTGTTGATCACCTTGTGCTCAGCCCCGTGGTACTGGTAAACCCGCTGGATATCCTTCATGAGAGAGATGATCGCCAAGTACCCAATGAAGATACCGAGCCGCATAACCGCCTCAACCGTATGGGTGAGAAAGGAGTTGCCCATGGAACTCTTCACCAGCCCACCAATGTAGGTCGGCAGGACGACGAAGAGCAGAATCGCAAGCACAATACCCCCCATCGAGGTGAGGGCCATCTCCTTATTGGAGAGCTGTTCCTCGTCCGGAAAGGCTTGACTGGCCGAAAAGTTGAGGGCTGCCATACCGATCTTCATGGTCTCGACCAGGGCAACCATGCCACGGAGAATCGGCATGCGAAGGACCGGATACCGCTGCATGACCGACTTGACCTCTTCCTCACGAATGGCAATCTCGCCATCGGGCCGCCGGACCGCAATGGCCATGCGCTTGGGACCGCGCATCATGACCCCTTCAATCACTGCCTGACCGCCGTACAGACCCCGCTCCTGGCTCATGTCGGACCTCACCCCCTGGATAAAAGGAGAACAGAGCGCGATGGCTCTGCTCTCGTAAGTTCGCTCGTTTAAAACTACCGGCCGTACTTCTTCTTGAAGCGATCGATCCGGGAGCCAGCCTCCACGCGGGTGCTCTTGCTACCGGTGTAGAACGGATGGCAGTTCGCGCAGATTTCCACGCGGATATTCTTACGAGTGGAGAGAACCTCATAGGTAGCACCGCAGCCGCAAACGATCTTCTGCTTCTCAGCCTTCGGATGGAGGCCGTCCTTCATGATCAATTACTCCCTTTCATATCGCTTCGAACCCGCCGCCGTTCCCGATCCTGCGGTAGAGCAGTTGCAGCTGCTTTCAGGGCGCCGGTCTACGAAGTCGGAGTCGTACTGAAGGATTATAACACGCGCGATTCTCGCGCGCAACGAGTCGCCGCGTGCTTTGGCTCCAAAGCAGGAGTTCTCGTTTGTACATCTAATTGTTTGCGGCACTAACCCTTTTGGGGGTGAACCAGTGCCACGCCTGTTCGGCTATGCCGGCGTCCTTTTCCTCATTGTGCTGCTGCCCGCACTGGTTACGGGTTCGGTACTCCTCCGGGTGCTTGCTGTACTGATTGGATTCACGATCCTCGGGCTATACCTCCTTCTCCGGCGCAGCCTTCCGCCCATGAGCGGAAACTTCTCTGTTGAGGGGTTACGGGAACCAGTCGAGGTCTTCCGTGATGACCGGGGCATTCCGCACATTTACGCCCGGAACCTGCACGACCTCTACCTGGCCCAAGGGTATGTGACAGCTCAGGACCGCCTCTGGCAGATGGAGATCGCTCGCCGGGCAGCTGCGGGGCGGTTGTCAGAGATCCTCGGTGAGCGCTACCTGGACCGGGACCGCCACCTGCGGACGGTCGGTCTACGACGGGTGGCAGAAGCCTCGCTAGACGGATTCAGCTCCACCGGGCGCTCCCACCTGGACGCCTACGCCGCCGGCGTCAACGCCTTTCTCAACGAGCGGCGCTTCCCGATCGAATTCACCCTGGTGGGGACCAACCCGGAGCCCTGGACCCCACTGGATTCGATCTGCGTCACCAAGCTCCTGGCCTACGAGATGAGCAACAACTGGGCCGACGAGCTCTTTCGTGCCCATCTGGTGGAGACGGTAGGACCTGAGAAGGCCTCCGCACTCTTCTGCCACGAACCTGACCCGACCACCGTCGACGCCATGTCCAGCCTGCCCAAGACCGGGCTCGATGACCTCTTCGCCCTGGCGGTCACCAGCCTGGGCACTGTGGCCGGCAGCAACGGATGGGTCGTCGCAGGAAGTCGAACCGCCTCCGGCCATCCCATGCTGGGCAGCGATCTGCACGCCTCCCCCCGGATCCCCACCGCCTGGCACCAGGCCCACTTGATCGGACCAGACCGGCTGGATGTGACCGGAATCAGCTTCCCTGGCATGCCGGGAATCCTGTTTGGCCACACCCGAGACTTTGCCTGGACACTCTCCAGCCTGAACGCCGATACCCAGGACCTCGTGCTCGAAAGACTAAACCCGACCTCCCGCGACCAGGTCGCCTTTGCCGGCGAATGGGAGAAAGCCACCCGCCTGGTTGAGGAGATTCACGTTCGGGGCCGTACCGAACCAGTCCGCCACGAGGTTCTGATCACCCGACACGGCCCGATTCTTGCCACGAATGGCCTCTCCGGTGTTGCCCTGCGGTCGGCGGTCCTCCAGCCGAGCACGGAGATCGAATCCTGCCTGCAGATGAACCGGGCCCGCAACTGGATGGAGTTCCGAGAGGCCATGCGCGACTTCAAGTCTCCGGCTCAGGCGCTCCTCTTCGCTGGAAGGGACGGGATCATTGCCCGGAAGATCGTCGGGCTGATTCCGATCCGCAAGGCCGGCGACGGTCAACTCCCCGCTCCGGGTTGGACGGGCACCCACGAATGGGTTGGTTTCATTCCAAGCGACCACCTTCCCGAGACGGTCAATCCCGAAGAGGGCTTTCTGACAGCCGCAAACCAGGACCTGACCCCGGTTGGATACCCCTACAGTGTGGGTTCGCCCTGGGTTCCGCCGTACCGGGCACAGCGTTTGGCTGAGCGACTCCGAGGGGCGACGGGCCTGACTCGGGAGCGGGGCGAGCAGGTCCAGGCCGACACAGTCAACCTGCAGGCCCGCAACTTAATCCAACTCCTTCTGGGCGTTCTGAACGAAGGGCTCCGGCAGGGGCCGCAACCGGAGAGCCTGAACGAGGTCGAGAAGCGAGCGTTGCTCCTGATCTCAGGCTGGGACCACGACGAGAAGGCCTCCTCGCCCGGGGCACTCCTTTGGCAGCAGTGGTACATCTTCCTGTTGGAAGGGATCTTCCGCCCGCAGATGGGCCTAGGGCTGTTCGACCAGTTTGTCTCAACCCGTAACGCTATTCCGGTCGCTGACCGGATTCTCGCTCAGGTTGCCGCCGGCGAAGATAGCCCCTGGCTCGGGCAGGAGGGCGAGAACGGCTTGCCACGCCTGGCACTCCGCTCCTTCCGCCGGGCGGTCGCTCTCCTGGCCGCCAAGTACGGCCCTCGACCCGAGGCGTGGCACTGGGGAAGAGAACACCGGGTTCGTTTCGTCCACCCGCTCAGTAGGCGATTTCGCTTCCTGGCCCACTTTCTCGACCTGGGTCCGTATCCGGCCAGTGGCAGCCACACGACGATCTACCACAACAGTTTCAGCCTGTTGGATCCTTTCGGTATCATCCACGCTGCGCCCTATCGGCGGGTGGTCGATATGGGTTTCCCGGAGGACGGGGTGGATATCTCTGCTCCGGGCGTAAGTGGGCACCCGCTCAGCCCCTTCTTTACCGACCAGTTCGCGACCTGGCAGCGGGGCGATTACTCCCCGCAGTCCATGCGGCATCCGGAGATTCGTAAGTTTCCGCGACTCCTCCTCACCCCACCCAAGCGCTAATAACAAAATCCCTCGCTGACAGCGGGGGATTTTCGTTTCCTTCACATAGGAATTCTTCGTGATATAAAGAATAAACAGCATGAAATACACTACCGATGGGGGAGGGTATCTGGCTTGGCAGGTTCAACTGCACGAGTTGATCACGCGGCTCCCGCACCGCGCTCCAGACGGGCGTTCCGATGGCTGGCTTACCTGATTGCGTTTCTCCTCATTCTCCTGACCGTGGCCGCAGGCGCTGGATACGCCGTCGCTCGGAGAAGTCTCCCGACAATCAGTGGCGAACTTCAGCTCGCCGGACTCTCAACACCAGTCACCGTCTACCGCGACGAACGTGGAGTTCCGCACATTGAGGCCAGTAGCCTTCACGACCTCTACATGGCACAGGGCTATGTGACTGCTCAGGATCGTCTCTGGCAGATGGATCTCTCCCGCCGGGCCGCGGCCGGTCGCCTTTCCGAAGTAATGGGCGAGAGCCAGTTGAAGACGGACAGGTTTATGCGAACGCTGAACCTGGTGCGAGCTGCTGAGGAATCGGTGAAGTCGTACGAGCCGTGGGCAAAGGAGTTGCTTGACGCCTATGCTGCCGGGGTGAACACCTATGTGGAGCAGGCGATCACGAGCGGAAAGCTCCCGATCGAGTTCACCATTCTCGGCTACAAACCCGAGCCCTGGAGCATTGCTGATTCGGCCATCATAGGCAAGTTTATGGCCTACGATCTTGGCGGGAACTTTGCCTCTGAAGTCTACAGGCTGCAACTCCGGCAGAAGGTCGGGATTGACCTGGCCGATCAGTTGCTGCCGGTGTACCCAGAGTTCGGCCCTACCATGATTCAGTACGAGGGGAAGTCCTCCGCCTCCGAGCCGGTACAACTAGCATCCACCCCACACGTTGGGGGTGAGATCGACCTGAGCGGGCTGCTGAGTACCGCCTACTGGCCGGACCCCTTTGTCGGCTCGAACAACTGGGTCATCTCCGGCAGGCTCACCCAGTCCGGGAAGCCCCTGCTGGCTAACGACCCGCACCTTGCGGTACGGACGCCCAGCATCTGGTATGAGCAGCACCTCATGGTCAAGGATGGACCGGAGCAGGTCAACGCCTATGGTGTGATCTTCCCTGGTGCCCCCGGCATTGTGATTGGCCAGAACGACAAGATCGCCTGGGGCGTCACGAACACCGCCCCTGACGTGCAGGACCTCTTTGTGGAGAAGCGCAACCCCGAAAACCCCTACCAGTTCCTCTACAAGGGGAAGTGGGAAGATGCCACGGTCTACAAGGAGCTGATCCCCGTGAAGGGGAAGGAGCCCGTGGCGTTCGAATTGGTGGTGACTCGGCACGGCCCGATTGTCTCCGAGGTGGTGGGCAGCGAGAAGAACCGCCCCCAGGAGGCACTGGCACTGAAGTGGACCGCTCATATGGGCACGCCCGAACTGGAGGCAGTCCTTCGCTTCACCACGGCGCAGAACTGGGATCAGTTCCGGGAGGCGCTGAAGAAGTTCCAGGTCCCGACGCAGAACTTCGTCTTCGCCTCGGTCGATGGGACCATTGCCTACCGAGCCGGCGGTCTGGTCCCAGTGCGGGCCAAGGGCGACGGGATTCACCCCGTGCCCGGCTGGACCGGTGAGTTTGAATGGACCGGGTTCATTCCGTTCGATGAGATGCCCGAGTCGGTCAACCCTGCGCAGGGCTACATTGCGACCGCCAACAACAAGGTGATCGATGACGCCTACCCACACTTCATCACCTCCTCCTGGTCCTCCCCCTACCGGGCCATGCGGATCGTTGAGGTACTCGAAAGCAAGAAGGGAAGCCTTACTGCCGAAGACATGCAGGCGCTTCAGGCTGACTACCTGAACGTACAGGCACGCATGCTCCTGCCGGTCTTGCTTCCCGCCGTGGAGAAGGCGAGCCTGAGCAAGACAGAACGCGAGGCGCTGGCTCTGCTGCGCAGTTGGGACTACGTGGAGAGCGTTGACCAAGGTGCACCGCTGCTCTTCCACTTCTGGTACGATGAGCTGATCCGCCTGCTCTATGAGCCGCTCATGGGCGAGGATCTGTCCAAGCGAGTCGCCGACCTGCACAACGTGACTGACAACGCTCTGATTGCTGCTGCCAAGGGGAATGAGAACGACTGGATCAAGGCAGCCGGCGGCCTGGAGACGCTGGCGCTCTCCTCCTTCCAGACAGCGGTTAATCAGTCCAGCGACCTTCAGGGAGCGAATCCTGCCAAGTGGGCCTGGGGAGAGTTCCACCGCATGCAGCCGCTTCATCCGATTGGCGGTGCGGTCAAGCAGCTTGGCTGGATTCTGAATCCCAAGGCCCTGCCGGCGGGAGGTAGCTGGACCACCGTAGCCCAAATGAAGTACGGCAAGGACGGACTGGTCACCAATGCCGGTCCGTGGCGCCAAGTCGTCGACTTTGCCGATCCCGTGGGCAAAAGCCGGTCGATTGTGCTGCCAGGCCAATCGGGCCACTTCCTGAGCCCGTACTACGGAGACCAGGCCGATGAACACAACCAGGGCCAACTTTTCGACCGGCATTTTACCGACTATACCAGCGGACATAAGCTCATGCTGAAGCCATAACCTGATCGCAAAATCCCCGGGGAGTAAGGACCTCCCCGGGGGGTGTTCGTTTCGGCATAACCGTTCGTCTTCGACATATTTCGAGCCGCTGGTGTTTTTGTGCACCACGCGCCCCGCTTCTATCGAGGAAATGTTGCGCGCAGATAACGCGTGATCCTTTCCGCCTGTCGAACAAGGTAGCATGTTGCATGAATATTTACCAACAGGCCTCTGTGGATATTGTGGATAAGTTAACAGGAGGTGTGGAAACCTTCGTGGACAGTTTTTGCGCGAGGTTAACCAATCCTACGGACGTCGCGATTTCGGGGGGGCTCCCTATCGTTGAGGTAGTAACGGCAAGGGGTTGATCGGCTGGTCGTTCAAGATTATCTCAAAGTGCAAATGTGGGCCCGTTGACTGGCCCGTCGACCCGACGAGTGCGATTACCTCCCCCTGCTTCACCCGCTGGCCTGGCTTGACCAGGAGCCTGGAGCAATGCCCGTAGAGGGTGCGACTGCCATCGGCGTGCTCGATAACCACCGTCTGACCGTATCCGCTTACCTCACCTGCCAGGAGGACCTCCCCCCCTCGGCTGGCGTGTATCTCATCGCCATGGTTGGCTGCGAGATCAATACCCTTGTGGATCCGCCCCCAGCGGGGACCGAAGTAAGAGCTGACGGGAGCGACCACGGGCCACGCATAAGGCGTTCCCAAGGCAACGCCGCTAACCGGCGGTGTTCCACCAGGGATCACGAGAGACTGCCCAACCAGAATCAGGTCGGATGTAAGGCCATTGGCCTGTTTGATCATGTCAACGCTTACACCGTAGGCCTTGGCTATGCGAAAGAGATTCTCCTGGGGCCTGACACTGTGAACCGGTGCCTCACGCGAGACTGCTCCGCCGCGAGAGGGGGCTGCCATCGCCATGGCACGGCGGCCCTCCGTGGCGTGAGCGGGCGCCAGCGCCGCTCCTGCCTCGCCATTACCTGCGACCTCCTCGGTCGTCTCGCCCGTCGCCAGGATCCCACCCTCTGCGGGCAGGTCGACCCGTCTGGTCTGTTGCGAGACGCTTCGCCACCATCCCCATACACCTGCACCCAGGACAAGGCAGAGGGCAAGTACCCCTGCCACAATGCGCCGGACCAGCGTCGGCTCCAACTCCTGTCCACCCCCATGCATCTCTGAGGAAAGGAGTATGCCGCGCTGGTCCGCGTTATGTCGGCCCCTGCCCTACCGTCTCGCCTGGCCCTGATACCAGGCTGGTTTCCGGTCAAGGCGATGCACCGCTTCAATGAACCGGACGGTCCCAGTGGTGCCCCGCAGAGCAATTGAATGGGTCCGGGCCCCGTTGTGTCCCGAGTAGCGGACGCCACGGAGCAGATCTCCATCGGTTATGCCGGTGGCTGCAAAGAAGACCTCCTCGCCCTTCACCAGGTCCTCAAGTTTCAGGACCTGGTCAGGGTTACTGATCCCCATCGCCTTGCACCGCTCATACTCCTGCTCGTTCTCGGGCTTCAGCCGAGCTTGCATGTCACCGCCCAGACACTTCAGCGCTGCGGCTGCAAGAACACCCTCCGGCGCACCACCGATACCAAGCAGAATGTCCACGCCTGTCTCATCGATTGCGGCAGCCACCGCGGGGGCCACGTCGCCGTCGCTGATCAACTTGATTCGCGCGCCAGCCTCACGGCACTCCTGTATCATCGTCCTGTGGCGGTCGCGGTCCAGGATCACGACGGTAAGATCACTGACGCTCTTACCCTTGGCCCGAGCCACCCACTTCAGATTGGCAGTAATGGAGGCGGTGAGATCAATGCATCCCTTGGCTGATGGCCCAACCGCAATCTTCTCCATGTACATGTCCGGAGCGTGAAGCAGATGGCCGCGTGGTGCAACCGCCACCACCGCAATCGAGCCGTTCAGGCCCTTGGCCACCAGGTTGGTCCCTTCGAGCGGGTCAACGGCTACGTCAACAGCAATACCACCGGCGCCTACCGTCTCGCCAATGTAGAGCATGGGCGCTTCGTCCATTTCGCCCTCACCAATAACGACGACGCCATCGATATTGACGGTGTCAAAACCGGCGCGCATGGCGTCCACCGCCAACTGATCCGCCTTGTTCTTGTCCCCGCGGCCCATCCACCGGGCGCAAGACAGGGCGGCGGCCTCCGTTACGCGGACCAGTTCCATTGCCAACTCCCGCTCCAACAGTGCTTCCTCCTCGCGTGGGGTCCTACCCCCATTCTACCGCTGGAATTACACATTACGGTTATAGATTCTCTGTGGTTCCGCGATTGACGTTCTCTATCGCGGGCCGGTCGCAAAAGTGGCCCGGCGATCACGCCAGGCCACTCGCAGGGGTTACCCCTTACACCTTGCCCTTAGCAGCCTCCCAGTCCTTGAGGAACCGCTCAATTCCCGAGTCGGTCAGCGGGTGCTTGAGCATCTGCTGGAAGACCTTGTATGGAATCGTGGCAATGTGGGCGCCGGCCTTGGCCGAATCGACCACCTGGCCGGGCGTGCGGATCGAAGCCGAGATGATTTCGGTGTCAATGCCGTGAATGGCAAAGATCTCCGAGATGTCACTGATCAGCTTGATCCCATCGGTCGAGATGTCATCCAGCCGGCCGACGAACGGGGAGACGAAGGAGGCACCGGCCCGGGCGCAGAGAAGCGCCTGGTTCGGGGTGAAGATCAAGGTCAGGTTGGTCTTCACGCCCATGCTGCTCAACCTGGCACAAGCCTTCAGGCCCTCGCTCGTCATGGGTAGCTTGATCACAACGTTCGTGTGCATCTCGTAGTACTGCTTCGCCTCGGCCACCATCTCGTCAGCCTGCAGGCTGATCACCTCGGCGCTGACCGGGCCATCGACCAATTCGAGGATCTCGGTCAGTACCTGCTTGAAATCACGGCCCTCCTTCGCCACCAGGGAGGGGTTGGTCGTCACGCCCGCCAATACGCCCCAGGAGGCGACTTCACGAATCTCGTCTACGTTCGCGGTGTCAATGAAAAACTTCATGAAAATGCTCCTCTCAGGGTCTCGATCATTCCCAAACAAGGTTACCACAGGATTGGCAACACTAAAAGTGGCCGGGGTGGATTACCCCGGCCATCTCTGCGCCTTTATTTCTTGTGCCCCTTGCGTCGGTTAGGCGTATCATCGCCCACCTGGATATGGGTGAGACGCTGAACGTGGTTCAGATCCTCCTCCGTGGTGGCTGAGACACCCCTGTGGCGGCCACACTCCGGACATGACAGCTCCAGCCGGTCGGGGAAGATATCGACGGAGATCTCCTGATTGCCACAAGTACAGGTCAGGTTCCCCGCCTCGCTCAACCCGTGGATCACGCTGAGCGTCTGGTACATGATCACCGGTTCATCGAAGTAGTCATCGAAGGCGGCATCTTCCAAAAGGCGTTCCAGTTCGCTACTGCCCGGGCGGGCGTAGCTGGTAACCGCACTCTCTCCGCCAAAAACCCCAAGCTGTAGCTCGGTCTCCGCGCAGGGGATCTGCTTCAGTTCCTCGTGCCAGAATGCGTCCGGGGTGAAGTAGAGAAAGTGAACCCCATCGCACAGATAGCAGGGGACCTGAAGCCAGACCTGACCTTGCCGGATTCCGACCGTCAGTTGATGGTGACCGCAGGAGCAGTTCACCTTGACCGATCCCCCTCGCCCCAGGGCGAAGCGTGAGAGATGAGTCGTCTCCAACTTCCCGCAGTGCGGGCAGCGAACTGCAAAGGTCGTACAGGCAGATATGAGCACGGGCCTTCACCCCCTTCTGACCACGGACAACATGCATGTTTTAGCTAATGTTTGTCAGTTAGGGTTTCGATCAGGGACGCGTAATATCCTTCTTGCCTCATCGGGGGTGGCGATTTCGCGCCCGAGTTCGCGCGCAAGCCGTACGACTCGGGCGACAAGCATCTCGTTAGATGCCAGCACGCCCTTGCTGTAGTAGATGTTATCCTCCAGGCCTACCCGAACATGCCCACCGAGCATGATAGCCGTCGTGGCCAGGGGCAACTGGGCCCGCCCAATCCCCGCCACCGACCAGGTGCAGCCGGCTGGAATCGACTCGCTCATATGGACAAGGTTGCGAATGGTCGGGGCAATACCGCCAGGCACGCCCATGACGAAGTCAAAGTGGAGCGGCAGGCTGAGAATTCCCCTCTTGACCAGGGCCAGTGCGTTGTCGATATGCCCCAGGTCAAAGCATTCGATCTCCGGCACGACGCCGTTGGCGACGATTGTCCTGGCAAACTCCTCGATCATGGCGGGTGAGTTCATGAAGACCTCGGTACCAAAGTTGACGGTACCCGTCGTGAGAGAGGCCATCTCGGGCTTGAGCAGGACCGGGGCCAGACGCTCCTGAGCGCTCATCCAGACCGCTCCGCCGGTGGAGACCTGCACGATCACATCGGTCCGCTGGTGAACGGCCTGAAGGATGTCGGCGTAGACGGTTGCATCCTGTGTCGCGGTCCCGTCAGGGTAGCGGCCGTGAACGTGGATCAGGGCTGCGCCGGCGTTCCGGCACCGCTCGGCATCGGCCGCAATCTCCTCCGCCGTGATCGGCAGGTGGGGGTTCTGCTCGCGGGTCACCTCGGCGCCATCGAGCGCGACGGTAATCACCAGCTTCTCCATGGCTATGCCTCCTGGCTGCCGCGCTGAAATTGCTTCGGTGTGACGCAGGTACCGCTGGCCCGGACGACCAGGAGCGGCTCAGCCAATACGGTGGCCCTGGAGGGCTGCTCGGGGGTCGGATCGGCTGCGATCACTTTGTAGGCCTCGAACTCCATGGTACGGGAGGTATTGCCCACCCGGGTAATGCGAGCCCGAACCTCCAGGTAGTCCCCCGCATATACCGGAGCCTTAAACTCGACCTTGTCGTAGGCGACAAAGAGGCCTTCATCGCCATCGTGCTGGATCAGAAGCTCGGTGGCGGCGTCGCCGAAAAGACCCAAGACCCGGGCACCATCGACAAGATTGCCGCCGTAGTGGGCGTCGTGGGCCGACATACGGAGACGCAGGAATGATTCGTTCATATCCGACCCTCCTCCTGGAGTATCTGCTGGACCATATCCCGCAAGGCAAAAACATCGAACGGTTTACCCATGCAGTGTCGGGCGCCGTGAGCCATGAGTTCTGCAACCCTACCGTCGCCGACCGCGGTCATCATGATAACAGGGAGGGTGGGGTCGAGGACCTTCAGGGCCTTCAGCGTCTCCAGACCATCCATGACCGGCATCTTCACATCGACCAGGGCGAGTGCCGGCGTTTCGGCAGTGGCCTGCATAACCGCCTCCTGCCCATTCGCCGCCAGGGCGACCCGGTAGCCAACCTCTCGGAAAACCTCCTGTAGGAGCCTGCGAACGCCCACCTGGTCATCGACCACGAGAATCAGTGGATCGCTCATACTGACCGTCCCTCTCTCACGGCGCAACGCCGGGGAGCAGCGACTCCACCTTGCGGCGCCAGATCGACTCCTCCGGCGATGTATCCACACCGAAGGGGTATGTGGCCCACTCTGTACCAACCGGAATCCGGAGCGTCTCACGGTAGAACTGGTAGCCTGGGAGGTCCGCCTCCACCTGAAGGGTCTGGACCGAACCCGTAGGACGAACCGTGACAGTAGCCCGACCCCTGGTCGTCTGATAGCGCTGTCCATTCACCCTCAGAGTTCCATCCACCAGGCGGTGTGTCAGGGCGTCGCGCACTTCGAGGGTGATGGAACCAGGTACGTTCTGGCGCAATTGCGCGACCATAGGCTCGACCTTGATGCTCGGCTGACCCACGGAAAGCTCCAGAGGGTAGGCATAGACTAATTCATTGGTCTCCTCGTTGGTCAGGATCACGAACCCCAGGTACCTGCCCGGACTTTCGGGCGTATAGACGGTTACGGGAACAGACCAGGATTGTCCTGCTTCACGACGGCGGATGGTATCTTTCGCGGCCAACTGGTAGTTGTCCGTGAAGATGGACCGCCGGTACTGGTAACGCAACGATGCCGGCGGGGTGCCGTTGTAGACTGCGAAGACTTGGTACCGACCGCCTGGCAGGTTTTTGAGCAGCATGCGCTCCTGGCCGGGCTCCCGCTCTTGCGAGGACCAGTAGCGTTGCCAGCCCTTCGTACTGTCATAGCGGTACAGCCAAATGTCAATGTCGCCATCCGAAGGCAGGATGTCCTGCACTTCAAAGAGGGCTGCGCCGGCCTGCGCCTTTATGGTGAATTCGTCGATCTGGTAGAGCTTCTGCAGCACCTTCCAGGGCTGGCTGTCGCTGGCCTTGGCCAGACCGAAGGCCTCGACCTGGGCTCTGATCGGCTGACCCGGGTTGACCACAGGGACTGTGATTTGAGCCGTCTCACCCGGGGGCAGCACGTAATGCATGGGCAATTCAAGGGGGATCTTGGGAGCCTGGGCTTCCAGGCGGTACCCCGCTACCAGGTTGGTCCCGTCCTTGTCGGGAAGGGCGGTAATCACAATCTCCCAGAGCCCGGAGACAGGCTGACGGGTGAGGAAGGTAGCGCTCAGGCCGTTCCCCTGGGAGCCGATCGGATCTGACCGATAGACCATCTGCCCGTCAGGACGGAAGAGTTGCACCTGAATCGTGCCGCGAGCACGCCCATCGCTGCCAACGGCGACCGTAGCGGTCCCTGTCAACCGCTCGGTGCCCGGTTCCACCTGAACAAAGTAGCGTTGGTTCCGTGCCACTTCCAGATCCATCGTGCTGGTGAACCGCTGATTGGCATCGAGGGGGATGGGTTGAACATAGGTGACGGGCAGGATGACACTCGGGACCACCTGGTCAGGGTGCACAAGCTGGAGAAAGGCTGAATGGACACCAGGCAGGATCGGCGGGTCGAACTCTAGGGGTAATTGACGCTCCTGGCCGGGCGGCAGGGTCACCGACCGGAGGGCAGGCCGGACCCACCGCTCGGAGCTATAGACGTTCGCTCGGGTCAGTTGGTCGGTCACGTTCGCCAGGGTAATACTGCCGTTACCCGGTCGATATGAACGGAGCAGAATACCGTCACCACCGGCAGCCCCGCGGCTAGCCAGGGTCGGTACCTTGCGAATGTAACTCAGTTCGGTAAAGGTACGCGGCAGGTTGAGCAGGCCATTGCCTTGCTCGTAGGAGGGCACACCGGTCAGCCGTCGGGTCCCCTGCTCCAGCGCACGCTGGAGGCTTCGGTGATCCGCCGAGAGGCCATACCGAATAGCCGCCTCCCGCAGCAGCGCAGCCCCGCCCGAGGCATGGGGTGTCGCGATGCTCGTTCCCGACGCAATGGTATACCCCGTCTCGCTCAGCCAGTGTGGCGATGTAGTCGGACTACCGCCTGGGGCGATGAGGTTGGGCAGGTAGGAGCCGTCGGCACGAGGACCCATGCCGGACCGCCACCAGACGCCTTCGGTGGGAACGACAACGTCGTAGTCCCGCTTCCACATCTCGGGCGAGTAGTACGCACCCACCGACAGAATCTCCAGAGGGCTTCCCAGGGTGGCACCGCTGGAAAGGCCGGGTCCACTGTTGTCTGCTGCCAGGACAATCAGCACGTCGTTCTGGATGGCGGTCTGATTCAGCCAGGCCGAGGCGGTGGAGTCGTATGCGGAGGCGACCGGCAACCCACCGAGGCTGACATTAATAATCTGTGCGCCCTGGTCTACGGCGTATTGGATTGCCTGGCGAATGGCGAACCAGCTTCCCTCGTTTCGGGAGTTGATTACCTTGAGTGCCATGACCTGAGCACCAGGTGCGACGCCGGTCATGCCAGCCGGATTGCTCGCGGCAGCCACTCCAGCCACCTGAGTCCCATGGCCCAGACTGTCAAACCCAAAGGAGACTTGCGTTCCGTCGGGGTTGAGGTCTGCTACTACAAAGGCTAGTTGCCGCTGGGCAGCGGCTCCACTGCGGAACCGGCCGAGCCGTGCAGAGGAGTAACTGCTCCTGTAGACCAGGAGTGGCTGCTCATCGGTGAAGTTGTTGTCGTTATTGGTATCTACGTAGACGAGGTCGAAGCGCCCCGTCCCTTGGGAGTCAACCGCCAGAACCCCAAACCGGTCAACTGGTGATCCATTCCGGTCCAAGTCCCGGTTGATGAGCCCGGGTACGGTCGACTCATCCCAGTAGCCAAAGCGGGCACTTTGGCTGCCTGCTGGGCGAGTTGGCAGGCGGTAAGTCCGACCTCCGGGAGCACTGTACGTATCACCCCATGCGACCGTTTGGGTTAGGTTTACCTTACCTTCGTTGGTAAAGTCCTTCCAGTCAACGACCTTAACCTGGCCGGCTGATGTAACCTGCAGATCAGGATGCCCGGGGTCAATCCCTGAGTCAATGATCGCGATCTTCACACCGGCACCGGAGACTCGCTGCGTGGCACGAAACTGCAGAAGGCCGCTCGCGTCGAAGTTTACGGGCGTAAGGGCTGCCATGTCCTGCGCCGTCAGGCTCCGGTCGGGCAGAACCAGATCGGCTGGACTCGCCTGTACCACCTGGTTCAGGCCCACAGCCAGGGCAGGGATCGACTGAGCCACCTGGGAGACCTGCTCCGGAGGCAACTTGACCTGGGCGTATGTCTGATCCGCCAACAGCAGTTCCCCGCCGGCCGCTTCGACCAACTCGCGCACCTGCTTGAGCTCGGAGCGATCCGAGACAACGAGGTCCAGCTCCAAGGTGTCGGCTTGGGTCTGTACAGCCTGCTCGACGGCGCTCCAGACGGCGGCTGGAATCTCCGGGAGCGGCTTGGGCTGCGAAGGCACGGCTAAGCCAGCCGGAACGGTCCCTCCGACCGAACCGGCTAGCACGATAGTCAAACCGAGCATTGCGGCCCATTTGGCGGGTCGCCTCATCGTCTCACCTCGTTACCTCCAAGTACGTCACCTGACCAGCGGCATCCAGCGCTAGGCTAACCTCTTCACCGGGTATGAGGTCGTTCATGCCCACCGATTCTCCGTCCACCATGAAGATGGCGTCTGCGGCTACCGTATAGCGCTTCGTCTCCTGATCTACCAGCAGGATGAGTTCCGGCCCATCTGCGTTGGCCAATAGGCCCGTTACATCGAACCGGACGGCATTAATCACGCGGATATCGCCGGTGGTTTGATCGAAGACCACATACACGGGTCCAGCTCCGCGGAGTTGGTCAAGGGTGGCAGGTCGCCCGTTCAATTGAACAAGTGCGCCTGGCTGGATTCGACGGACGATCTGATGGTCTTCGGCCACGGCCAACGAGATACCATCGGCCCTGGGTTCTGCGGAGGCCACCAACATGTCTTGGTAACGGGCCTCAATGAACTCTACGTCGCCATTCTCGTCCAGGACGATGAAGACCTGATCCAACAACCTGATCTGATCTGGCCTGACCCGCACGCCCTGTCGATAGAAGCCCGCCCCTATTCCAATGGTGAATGACCGCTCCTGACCCAAGGCATCTCGCACGCGCCCGACACCTTCATTCAGGTCATATTCAACCAAGGTGCCGACCAGATGAAGAACAGCCCCTTTCCGTGCGAGAATGCGGTACAGGGTGGCGACACCTTCTGCGCGAGTGACTGACTGGTTCGGGTAGAAGTTCCCGTCGGGTAAACCCATCATGATCCCCTCGTTGTAAGCCACGTATATCGAACCACGTGCCCAAGAGGGGATATTGGCATCATCGTTATAGCGAGTCGGCTCGGCGTTTGACAGGCGTGCCCGATCGGCGAGCCCGAGAGCACGTACAGCAAAGGCTGCCATTTGGGCCCGTGTCACCGGTTCATCAGGCCCGAAGCGGCCGTCCGGATAGCCTTCTGTAATGCCCAACTCCGCAAAGGATTCTACATAACCACGAGCCCAGTGCCATGCCGGCACGTCAGTGTAACGAGACTGGTACTTGCGAAGTTCATCGGCGTCGCTCTCATACCCCAAGCCTACCGTTAGTAACTTGGCGAGTTGCGCTCGTGTCAGGGGGGAATCAGGCCGAAAGCGGCCCTGATCATCTCCACCTACAATTCCCCAAGCCTCCAGGACGGCTACCATGGAGGATGCCCAATGCCCGGCCAGGTCGGATAAAAACGCCCCGGCTGGCCGGACCGCAACCGTTACCATTAGAAGGAACGTCAATACTATAAGCAGAAGTTTCCTCATAACTCTCTCCTGTTCGTTGAAGACGGATCACGAGGAGATAGGGGCAGTTTCGCTGAGAGAGTGGTGCTCTCCTTTATGTACCCCCTGCGTAAGTCAAGGAAGGACAGGCATGATTTGCCCCATTCTCTTGGACTCCACATGGCGGTGGCGGGTTTCACATTTGTTGAGCCATCGTTGAGTTTCGCTGGCTATAATGCACGTGAACTAGAAGGAATGGAAACAGAGGAGGTTTCTCCGTATGAAGCGCCCTAAGCTGGCTTTTGTCGTTTTGGCGGCTCTGGTAGCTCTGAGCCTTGTTGCTCTGCCCTCGTCCGAGGCTGCATCGACGGTTTCGAATACCACTTACCTGGTTAATGGGCGGGAGATTCCGGTTGGGTTTGATCCAATCAGTCTGAAGTCGGGTATGCTCCTTCCTGAAGTCCTGATGGACCAGATCAGTGTTACGGTCAATCAGTCCGGCACAGGTGCGTTTACTGCCACCCGTGGCCTGGTGACGGTAAAGATGCAGGTCGGCAGTAAGGTGGCTCGCCTGGATGGAGTAAGTCGTATCCTCGCTAGTGCTCCCATCCGCCTCACTGGTCAACTGTATATTCCTGCAGAGGCCATGACGCTGTTGGGCGTCCAGGTTAGCATTGAAGGAGGCTATCTGTTCCTGGACGCATGGCCGCCCGTTCAGGGCACGCCGGATACAGCTAAGTACACGGAGGCCCGGCGTGCTTCCGCCCAAGAACGAGTAATTACCCCAGTGCGCGATACCACTATCCGGGTTGAGGTCGTTCGCCTGAATGATGCTATTGTCATGGGCCAACCGTGGACGGCGGACCCATTTGCCCGTGGCCGAACTCTAGAACTCCTACAGAGCGGCAACCTCATTCAAATAACCATAACGAACTCCTCCAACAAGGTGCTCAATTTCACCCCATCTAGTTACTTCCTGGTGGACAACCTCGGCAACCAGTACCCCCTCTCCGACGATCGGATTCCACTCATGGGCGATCTGTTCGGGAACATCGCTCCCGGAGCGATTGTCAGTGGTGTTCTGGTCTACCCAGGCCTTGCTCAGGACGTTCGCATGTTGAATCTGTACCTTCAGACCCAGACTCAAATGGAGACGCTCGCCACCTATACGTTTTAAGTAGAGAGCCGCCAGTGGACTGACCCACTGGCGGCTCTTTGATGTCGGTTCTAGTTCGATGGTACTTGAAACAATACGCTGTTACTCGGTACGGTCAGAGCTTCTCGGTTCAGATCATCTACAAGCCAACCTTCTTGGGTGTTGACGTAAATGTTCTTGCCAAGGAACTGGGTCTCAAAGGCTGCCGCGTCAGCTTCGCTGAACGTTATTGCAATGGTATCTTCAGCCTCACCCAATACTGGAGCCGTGGTTGCCGGCGTCCACGTACCGCTCCCCGTCGTCCGCCTGATGGAGAGTTTGGCGGGATTTAGGGTCGCATCAAGGAAACCGTTGCCACGGAGGGTCAGCGTGTTTGTCTCCGGATCATAGGAACCACTCATGACCTTGGCCTGCAGGTAGACCTGGTGCCCGCTTCCGGCAATCGCTCCGACCTTTCCGGTGGACGTCTTGAGCCAGCCAGCCTCCGCCGTCACATGCAGCGGACCTTGCAGAAGCATGATCGCCTCAAGAGTAGATGATGAGAGGGTGAGAGTGATTAGCGAGTCCGTAGTGGACTTGATCTTGTCGTTGGCGGTATTGAGGGTGACCGAATCGTCGATTCCGTGAATGCTCAGGAGGCCGGGGGTCAGCGTGCCTTGCCTGAGGCCGTCTCCATAGAGATAAAGGTACTTGTTCGCGGCATCCACCGAAGCGTATGTGATCGTCGCCATTGGCGTGACCCCGACCGTCTGAGGTTGGGCAATCTGACTACCGTTGGAGCTGGCAAACCAGCCGGTCTCTGCTACTACTGTGACCGTCCCGTAGAACACATCCGGGTCAATGCTCGCAGCCATATCACCCAGGAGGAGAACAATACTGGAGGAGGAGACTGACTGGACTGTCACCTGGTCTCCGCCCAGGTAGATTGTGCTGTCTCCCTTTGTGACACGGATCTTAGACGTGTCGACAAGCCCGTTGCTGACCAGACCGCTACCACTCAAGGTTAGCTTCCCAAGAGTGGCATCGTACGTAGCACTGGTTAAGCGATATCCACTGTAATAGACAGCGTTCATCGCCTTGCTGGTGTCATCCAAGGTTGGGGATCTGATGCTGTCACCAGCACCGTTGTTCACCACAACTTCATACTTCGACTCCCCGACGGAGAGTAGGGACTTGGGAATCCGGATGGTTGGAACCGGCGAGTCAAGGTTGATCGGTTCACTCCTAAAGAACTCGCGGCTCTGTCCCTGCTTGTAGACCTTCGCTACCACCCAGTTGGTTGGTTCATCATCTAGGTAAGCCGCCTGCGGTAGGAGCTGAATGTCCATGTAATCCGCTTCCGGACCAACGTATCCGGTCTCCGGAGAGAGATCGCCTTCCTTGATACCGCGAACCGCTACAATGTGAGGAGCTTCCGGCTTGGACTTGTGGAGTGCTACCGTCATGTCGGAACTGACCAAAGACCCGACCGAAGCCCGATATCGGTCAAACCCTTCGGTTCCCGACATCTGAATCGTGAACTCCGCCACGCCGTTTACGGCGGCCTTCTTACTGATACCAACGATGCTAGAAATGCCGTTGCCCTCGGATAGGCGGGTCAGGCTGACTGTCTGATTGTACCCAGGCACAACGGCTCCGCTGGCATCAACTACCTTGGCGCGCACCTTAATCTGCTTCGCTGATGTCACAGCGGCAGCCGCCGCATCGGTAGCTAGGTCGGAATCGGCGGTCAACAGGACCTTGGTCGGGGACCCTGCGAACGTCACGGTAACCGGGACCACTGTCAGGTTCGACGACGCAGATGCAGGCCCAAACGACTCGCTCGGGTGGTAACCCTCGTAAGTCGAGGGCTTGACCACCGGGGTCACCGTTACACTGCCGCTCCGGTTGTACTTCAGTGTCATTTGGGCGGTTCCGTTGATGGTCCGACCAACCACCGAGTACTCATTGTTGAGCGGATCTGTGTCCGCGCGGCCATCATCAACCGGGGTGTAAATCGAGTTGGTAAACGATAGTTCTGCGCCATCCGGCAGACCGTTTACCAGTGGGTCGTTGTTGCTGGTGGAGATCCTGATTTGGAAGGCATAGGAACCCGTGTTTACCACGCTGTTGCTCGAATTCAGCACCTTTAGTGTGAGCGTTACCTGTGCACCCGGTTCGGCACTACTGGACGAGGCGGTAACCTGCAGCTTCACACCGGCCAGTGGGATGGTGACTGGAAGGTCGAGTGTCTGAATGGAGTAATCGTGACTGCTGAGGTAGGTACCCCGGATCACCACCGTGCCAGCCATGATCCCCGCGCGATAGCTACCATCACTCCCCGAAGAATTGGAACGTCCCCTCGGAATAACAATGTAGTCGTCGATCAGTTCACCATCTGTGCCAGTCGCCTCCAACTGGATTTGGATATCTTGGTTCGTTGAGTTGTTCATCGCCCGGCCATTCTGGTCCATGAGAGTTGCCCGGATGATCGTCGTAGTAGTACCATCGGGTTTCATGGCGGAAACGGTCGACGAAAGGGCAATTCGGACGCTCGACAGGATCTCGATTGTTTTGATGTCGCTGTCTAGCCCGGTCGAGGAAGCCTCCAAGGATGCGGTACCAGTTCGGGCGCCCTTCAGCTTGAACGTGGCAATACCCTTTTCGGTTACCGGCTTGACTGAAGTGATTGTGATACCCGCCAAGCCCTGACTTCTCAAGGAGATCGTACGCCCATAGTCATCGGCAACCAAGCGACCGTCCGAGTCTTGGACCTGTACAGTAACAGTGACTTCCTGGTCCACCGCCGGTGCTCTGTTCGAGTTTATCGACGATATCATAACACGCGTGGCCGAGGCAGATGGACCGAGCACATCAAAGGTGTACGTACTCCGGAGAGAACCGGCGCTCAGTGTCAGGGTTCCCCGCCCCGTCTTTGAACCAGTTGTCAACGTTCCGGTGTCCAGGTTGAACGTGGCAACGTCCCCAGTCATGGCAACCTTAACTTCATCACGTGGCAGGTCGTTGCCCCGGGAGTCCTTTACTTCGACTGTCAGTTTGGTGCTAGTTCGAGCGAGGACGGTGGCAGGCCCGGTGACCCGAAGGCGGGAGATAACCCCCTGGCGGTTAACAGAGACGCTGGCCGTAGTCTGATTACCGGCCCAGTCCAGGGCCTTCACGACCAGAGTGCTCTGTCCAACCGGCACCTGAGCTTGATAACTGAAAGAGCCGCTCTTTGGGTCGAGTTGAGCCGGCCTGTCGTTGACCAACACCTTGCTAGCACCCTCGGTGATGCCGCGAATAACGATGGCATCATCGGGCGTGGTGAGCGTGGTCTTCTCAAGCACCAGGCTCGGCGGGGTGGCGTCGAGGTGCTTCTGTAGAAGGGTACCACTTTCATCGACCGGAATGTTGCTCGAGGTTACCGCAAGAGACCAAAAGATCTTCCCGCGGATGGCGGGAACCTTCAGGTCAGCAACCTGGGGCGGGGCAATGCCGAGACGATTGGCCATTACGATGATAGCGGCGGGATTCCATGGACCGGAGGGCTCCTGGTCCACCATACGCAGGAGGACCGTCAGTACCTCGACGTAGGTGATATCATCATCCGGGCGGAACAGGCCGTTCCCGTCACCCCGCATGAGACCAAGCCGTTCAACCATGGCGATCTCACCGGCAGCCCAGTGCCCTCGGGCATCGGTAAACGGGACAACGTCGGGCAGGAGTGTCGCTAGGTTCTCCATGTTGAGCACGCGAACAAACACAGCCGCCGCTTGTGCTCGAGTCAGCTTATCGTTCACGTTGATTGCGCCTGATGGATCACCACGGACAATGTTATACTCCTTGAGAAGTGCGATAGCCTCTTCCTCGGTCATTAGCGTGGTGTCTGCCGCCTGAGTGAGTCGGGCGGGCAGAATGACCGTGAGCATGGTCAGCACCAGCATGATCGAGGCGAGGAGTCGGAGTGATCGTAACATAGAGCAAAATTCCTCCTTTCGGTTCTCAGACCATACAAAGACCTGTTCAGGCAACCTTTCGCCGTGTTCGCCTGCTGTTTCCTGCACTGGGCTGTGGACCTAAGCCAGCGAGGCATCAGATCTCTCCTGAGTTGGACGATAACTCCGCCGGTTCCGTTGCAGTGAGTTGAAAGAGGGACCGTGCTGGTACATGGCCAGCACGGTCCCTCTGACTAGTTGCGCCGCTTCAGGACCTCAATCGCCTTCTGAAGCTGAGCATCCGCAGATGGCTCCCTCAGGCTCAGGCTCACCTGGCGGTTTAAAGCCTCCACAAACTTGTTATCTACCGCTCCAGATGGCGAAGCCCCATAGTCCCACGCAAAGTAGTACAGCGCCTTCATGGTCTTGGTGCCCATGACGCCGTCTAGGTCAGGCTCGTACCCGAGGTAGGCCAGCCGGTTCTGAAGGTCAAGGACATCAAGTCCCACGACACCCTGGGTGAGCACACGGCTGAGTACCATGGGCTTGAGGAGAGCGGGATTCGGCTTGGCAGGCTCCACCACGTAGTCGGGAGTCAGACCGATACCATGCACATGGTGGCGCCGAGCGGTCAGATACTCCGCGATTGTGACCTTCATACCGCTCTTGTCACTCATGAAGATAATCTGCTGGACCGTCCCCTTACCGAAGGTCTTCGTACCGACCAATTCGCCAGCATTGTAGTCCTGAATCGCTCCGGCCAGGATTTCGGAAGCCGAGGCAGATCCACCATCGACCAGCACAGCCGTCGGCATGTTGATCAGCCGTCCCTTGCTAACCAATACCTGTTCGCTACGCTTCCCCACCTCATACATGACAGGTGATCCATTCGGAACCCAGGCGTCTGCAATGGAGACAGCCGGACCGACGTAGCCACCTGGATTCTGGCGAAGATCGAGTACGAGGGCTAGAGCGCCCTGCTCCTTCAGGTTATTAACTGCTGCATAGAACTCCTTGTCGGCCGTGGACCCGAACGATGTAATGGCGATATAGCCCGTGGTCTGATCAAGCATCTTGAACTCAACCTGAGGAATGTGAATCACTTCACGGGTGAGCTTGACCTCAAAGGTACGGTTTTCGGACAGCCGCTCAATCTTGAGGACAATTTGGGTTCCTGGCTCCCCGCGGATTAGGCTCTGAGCCTTTTCGACCGGTCCCCCTATGAGTGAGACTCCGTTCGCCTCCAGAATACGATCCCCCGTCTGAAGGCCCGCCTCGAAAGCTGGGCTTCCTTTTATGGGCGCTGACACGACAATGTAGTTGTCAACAAACTCAAGGTAGATGCCGACCCCCGTCACAGTACCTTCCAGACTGTCCAGGAACGTCGCGAACTCCTGCGGGGCGAAGTAGTTCGTGTAAGGATCACCGAGCGCCTCTAAACCGCCCCGCACAGCGCCCTCAAAGAACTTACGGAGATCAGCCCCGTCCTTGTGGTACAACTCAACTGTCTCGAAGATCGTCCGAAGGGACCTGAACACTTCGCCGCGATCTGAGGCTGCGCCAGCAACTCCACCGAACACACCGACAATCAGGACCATTGCCGCCAGCATGGCGACAAGTCTGCGTCTTACGTGAAGCACGTCGATCCTCCTAAGCAGAAAGAAGAGAAGGGGGACAAAAGGCCCCCTGAGATGCTCGAGCACGCACTAGACCACCGGCTGTAGATTCTCCGACTCGTCAAACGCGACGTCAGGCGACTGACCGCGGACCAGGATCACATTGACGAAGTGGGCCGCTTGCCGCTCGTTCCATTGCCTTGGCTCAAAGACCAGGCTGCCCCCAACCAACGGAACGCTAATTGCCGTCTTCACCTCGTCGGTTGCGCCGGCCCGAACCTGCAGTACCGCTTCCACCTGTTCAAACCGAAGGGCGGTCCCGTTATAACGCTTGGCAACCGTATACAGCTTCTCAGCGTCAGCGCGCTTTAGCCGTGCCGCAACCTGGCCGAACGGTACCGGACGGACAATGCCTTCCTTTAACTTCTTATCTTCCCAGACGCGATAATAGCGTACGCCTTCCCGCATCCAGGTAAAGAAGCAGAAGCTGGCGGGATCTAATCCTTGTCCAATTAGGCGTTGACGTGCTTCTTCCAAGGATTGCACAGTGAAAACCTGATCCTCTTCCTGATACTGACCCACTTCTCGAGTGTCGATTTTCCGCAAGGAGCGACGCATCTTTTCTCACGTCTCCTTTACACTTCGAAACAGAGATTGACTCTACCACCTCCCATTATCTATAGAAATGGGTGAAAAGTAAACTATACATCGTCACATGGTTTTAGCGATGCAAGTGGTAAGCCAATACAATATCTGCTATCCCACGAGATAACTACCTTTACCTTCTTTGGACGCCCCCTTTCTTGTTTTCGTTCCATGAGTCTCTAGGCCTGGATTCCGCACATGCGGATAGCGAATCCCCGAGCACGGGGCTTCGCTAAAGAATCCGTTCGATCTTCAACAGTTCAAGGAGCCGACGC
>JAWLHU010000007.1:0-341978 GCA_041690255.1 Symbiobacteriaceae bacterium | reverse complement strand
GGTCCACTCTCTCCCGCCAGATGCAGGATCTCCGCCGCCTTCGCCCGGCTGAAGAAGTTGCTCTCCTCGCGCAGGAACTCGGCTAGGTTATTGACGCAGGTACCGGTCAAGGAAGCGGCTGACGGATGCCGCTCCCAAAACGCCAGAGCCGTCTTGCGGAACGGATCAGCAAAGAACCGCCGGTACTCGGGGTAGCCATGCGGCAGGAGGGCATGCAGCCGGTTCTTCACCCGGTTGCGCTCCCGGGCCAGGCCCTCCCGCTGGGTCACCAGCAGCGACAGCGTCCAGATCAGGTCATCGCTGCGGGTCAGGGGCAGGTCGGTCAGGTCGTTCATCAGGGCCTTGGCGATCGCCAGAGCGTCCCGTTCATCATTCTTGTCCGGATGGGGCTGCTGCCGGCGCTTCCGATCTGTCCGGATCGGGGCGACATCCAGCACCGTCTGTCCTTCATCCAGCAGATAGCGGGCCAGGGCTCTGCCCCAGGTGGTCGTGTTCTCCAGGCCGAAGAGCAGGTGCTTGCCGGGGGCCATCTGTTGGATGCTCGCCAGCCAGGGGCCAAAGGCCGCCCGCCGGTTGGCCAGCTCCAGGCTGCCCAGCCGGTCGCCGAAGCTGTCCAGGATCACGGGCCGGCAATCTGCGTTACAGCCACACTGGCAAGGTCAAGCTGAAAACCCCGAGCGTTGCGACTTTAGCAGTCGAGGGGTTTTCTGCGCCGAAACGTAAGCCTGGACCGGTCCTGCCCGGCACTCCCTTCTGCGGATGGTTTCGCGGGCGGTGGCGCGGGCTCCTTGTGGGAGTTGGCGGGCCGGCTTCCAGCGGTGGTCAGGGCTGCCATGGCGGACTGCACCATCTGCCAACGGCCCCACCAGTGGGAGGCGAGCGGACCGATCCACTCCCAGTCGCCATCCGGCGGTTCGTGACCATTGGCATCCCGCCAGGTCTGGATGAGGGCGGTTTGGATCGCATCCACCCGATCGGGGAAGTAGCCCCGGCTGGGCCTTCTTGCGCTGGCCGATCGTGTAGCCCACCAGGTAGCAGGCAGCGTGAGATGGCGACCGCAGCCGTTGCCAGTCGACCTTGAAGGAGCCGCGGGTGTGGAAGGCCCAGCGGCGGCTGAGCCAGCGCTGGGGAAGCTGCGGGCCGCGCACCAGCAGATGCAGGTGCGGCCGGTGGCCGGGGGTGCGGCGGCCGGTGGTCAGCTCGACAAAGGCAACGTACTCGAAGGGGCCGAAGGCGGCCCGGATCTCGGCGACGAGCCGGGTGAGGGCGCGGGTGAGCATCTGGCAGAGGGCGGCGGCTTCGGCCTTCTTCTCTTCTCGCTGTGCGGGCGGGGCCTGGCGCCAGAGGGGGAGCGGGTTTCGGACGGTGAGGGTGAGCAGGTACTGGGGAGGCTGGCCGTGGTCGGTCGCCCACTGGAGGATGGCTCGCCAGCGCCGGGCGAGCATCTGTCCGCAGGCAGGGCAGTGCCACCGGCCACAGGGTCCGGCCCAATACTGGCGGGTCTGGCGGTTGCGGAACAACTGCGGGGCGATGCAGGCGGCCACGGCTCTCCCCTCCTGGGAGTAGTATGGCCAGATTGGTGTGGCTCGCCTTGTCTGGCCCCGGCAATCTGTCGGTCTTGAACTGGAGTGCCGAAGGGCCGGCTCCGGGGGGCAGGGGGATGCAGCGCCGTCCCTCCGGCGATTGGAGTTTACCGCCATCTGCCACCCGTCAAGCCGGCCCCACCGGGGTACGCCTCTGGGCCTCACCAGGAGGCAAAAGGGAAGGGCAGGGAAGTCACTCCCTGCCCGGATTTGCGGCCTGTTTGGGGCCGCTGTGCTATGGGGGATGGTTTAGAGGGTGGCGCTTTGTGAAGCGCTCATTGTCTTAGATGAAGCGCTCATTGTCTTAGATAAAGGCTAAGCATCATATGCGTCGCCCAACCGGTGAAATCCCTCCTTCAACCACCAGTAGTAGTCTCCCCCATTAGCAATTGCTCTTCTCAGGAAGTCCGTGAAGCTTGTGGCGACGATTGGGCTCTGTCCCACAAGAGAGTGTGTTGTCCAGAAACTCTGGTAGCATTTCCCCGACCGCTCAGGCGCCAGGTCAATGCTCACATAGTCGCCGTTTTCGAGGTCGGCTATCAGAAACCACGAGTAAGACGGGTGTCCTTCACCATCTACTCCACGAATAACGGTGTTCGACCGGTGCATTCTATCCAGACCCAGAATGTGAATCGGGCATTCGGCGTACTCAAACAGGTGTACACCATTGCATAGGTTAACGAACTCCCGAAGGTCGTTCGGTAGTGCCACTCCATATGCTTCCTCCAGATTCTCTGGACTGATTGTGGCCGCCGAGTAGTCAACTGAACACCCTTCCAGCCCAGATAACTGGCTCAAGAGCCGCTTCAATTCCGACATCTACGTCCGCTCCTCACGGTGAAGTCAGGTCGTTGACGTGCTTCGCGAATGCCTGGTAATAGGCCTGCCTGGCCTCTTTGGGTACGCTGGCAGCATCGAAGAGGCGCTCAGAAAGCGTCAGTATCTCATCATAGCTCACAGCGGCCCAATCGATGGCACCACCGACCCACTGCCCTGTCTTCTCATATACCCACTTGTTATACTCCTTCCGTGTGGCGTCGTGCGCAGCCTCCGAAAGCACAACGGCGGGTGCTTGCCTGCTCCTGTACCCTGGAATATTCACCGCCGCCCAGACGTCTAACACCCCGTGATGCTTCTGGAACTTCCCGAACTGAGTCACCTTCGTCCCGTATTTGACGATAGCATACTCAGCAATCTCGCCCACCGCATCACTCGGCGTCATCTGCCCGGGAGGCGTGAGCACATCCTCCAGTTGGAACGTCAAGTATATTGTGGTTACTATTAGAGCAATGTTCGCTTTCTGCTGCAAATACACTTGACTCAGGTAGTCGTCCAACGGTTGGAACGGATCCTCAGCATTTGGGGGGATAGTCCGAAAACCCATCCCGCCTGGCTCGTCAATATTCTCGCAGTTTCTACAGTGGCCCGTGGGATCCGTATAGTTGACTGGGTTGTTGCCGGTGTACACGTACAGATTCTGAGACCACGGCTCCCAGACGCTCCCCTTCCACGTATCCTGCGTGGAGAACCCTCCGCCCTCATCCGACAGAACGAGGGTGGATTTCGGCTGATCCCCCTTCGATTTTGCGTTGACCCCCACCGTCGGCTGGGTCGCTATGCTCGAAGGACCAGCCGCCAGAACTGCCGACCCGGGCAGTCGGAGCACTTGTCCAACGTAGATCACGTTGGGGTTGGTGATCTCCGGATTGGCGATGAGGATTTGCTCCAGCGTCACTCCGTGTTCCGCGGCGATACCGGACAGCGTCTGACCCGCCTGCACTGTCGTTGTGACTGGAGCGATACCGTGCTCCGCCATCTCTTGGTTGTCCCGCGCACGGATTTCCTCATCGGTCGGGCCTGCAGGGGGAGTGTATCCGCCGCCACCGCCACCGCCACCGCCACCACCACTGCCACCACTGCCACCGCTGCCACTATCGCTATCGGGATCCGCTGTCGACACCCATGTCCGGAAGCTTCCCTTCTCGGTGCTGTTCGTAAAGCTGAGCCCAGCTTTTGTGGTCCCGTCCGAATAGTGGACCCAGAGTTGGTAGTGGGCGTAGTCGTAGTAGTGCCCGATCTCCCAGAAACCGTTCTCCCCCGGATCGGTTGATTCGACAACACGAACGTTATACTCGTACGTCCATTCTGGTTCCAACCCAACGATAGTAGCTCGCCCAGTTGGATCCGTGTTCATCACCGGATTGTTATAGACGTAGCTGTAACGGTGCAGGCTCATCGGCTCAGACTGATGACCACGGTAGGAGTCTGCCTGCGTGAAGCGGCCCACGGCCGGGTCGTACCAGCGGGCGGAGTAGTCCATGAGGCCGGCCTTGGCGTCGTAGGTCTTGCCGGTCAGGCCGGTCGTGTTGTAGAGCCCCACGGAGCCCGTGAAGAGGCCGCCGAAGGAGTCGTAGCGGTACTGGCGCACTACCTCGCCGTGCTGGTCGGTCAGATCGGTGACGGAGCCCAGGCCGTCGGTCAGGTAGTAGTAGGTCCCGCCGTTGGCGAGGCCGGGCTCACGGTCGGGGCCCTCGCCCTTGACGCCGAACATCTTGCGCGCCAGTACCTGGCCGCTGGCGTAGGTGTAGGCGGCCTTCGGGGCGGTCCGGTCCTTGTACTCGTTCAGGACGTTCAGGCCGAAGCCGTCGTAGAGGTAGCGGGTCGTGGTATCCGAGAGCTTGAGCAGGTCGTGCTCGGCCTTCTTCAGCTGGCCGGGGGCGGTCGCCTTGCCCTTGGCTACGCCGTTGTTGCCCTTCTCGTTGACCGAGGCCGCAACGGGCTCCTCGGGGGTCGGGCAGAGTTCCTCGGCCGCCTGCTTCTTCGCCTGGGCCTGGTCGTTCTTCTCCTTCGACAGGCCGGCGGGCTCTTCCTTGGTCACATCGCTGTTGTTGCCCTTGCCCTTCTCGTCGGTCAGGCCGGGCGGGACCTGCTTGTTGGCGGCGCCGTTCTCGACCCAGTTGGTCTCGGTCCGCTCGACCTTGCGGCCGAAGGCGTCGTAGGCATAGGTCACGCCCGTCTCGTCGTCGTACAGGACCGCGACCAGCTTGCCCGCAGCGTTGTAGCTGTAGCTGACCTGCTCCTCATCGCTGCTCTTGCTGGTCAGGTTGCCGGCGGCATCGTAGGTGTAGGCGGCGTTGCTGTCCTGGAGCAGCCGGTTCGCCTTGTCGTACTGGTACTCGGTCGCGCCCTGGTCGGTGACCATGCGGAGCCGGTTGCCCACGGCGTCGTAGGTGTAGGTCACCTGGCCGGTGGGCTCCAGCAGGTAGGCGGGCTGCTCGTCGTACTCCTCGACCAGGCTCTTGCTGGCCACCTTCTCGGGCTTCGCAGGCTTCTCGGTCTTGCAGACGGCGAGGGCGGAGTTGCCCTTCTCTTCCTTGTCGGGCTTGCCCTTCTCTTCCTTGTCAGGCTTACTCTGTTCGGCCTTGTCGGGCTTTCCCTTGTCGTTCTGGTCAGGCTTGCTCTTCTCATCCTTATCGGGCTTCTCATTCCCGCCACCATTCCCCTGCTCGGGCTTGGTGGGCTCCTCGGGTTTGGCGGGCTCCTCGGGCTTGGTGGGTTTCTCAGGCGCAGCAGGCTTCTCCGGCTTCGCCGCGACCTTCACCGGCGCCACCTGCTCGCTATACGCCGCCTGAGGCCCCTTCTTCTCGGGCGCATCCGCCTCAACCGTGGCCTCCTCCAGCCCGGGCCGGAGCAGCTTGGTCGGGCTGAAGTACTGGTCCCGGATCCCCTGGATCTTGGCCAGCGGGTAGGTCGCCTCGACCAGCCGGTCCAGGGCGTCGTACCGCCAGGTCGTCTCGGCCCCGTCGGCCTCCACCTGCCGGGTCTTGTTGCCGTTCTGGTCGTACTCGTAGCTGTAGCGGTTGATCAGCCCGCTCGGCCCGGTGTGGGCGATCTCGGCCATCCAGCCCGCCTCGTTGTAGCTGTATCCGGTCGCCACCCCGTTCGGGCGGCTCACCTGGGTCAGCCGGCCGAGGGCGTCTCGCTCAAACGTAGCCATCTCGCCATCCGGCATCACCACCGCCGAGAGCCGACCCGCGGCATCGTACTGATACCCGGTCACCCGCTCCTCCGGGTCGATGATCGCCGTACGGTTGCCGGCAGCGTCATACTGGAACTGGGTCACCTTCTCCAGGGTCAGGTTGTTGACACTGACCAGCCGGTTCAGGCCGTCAAAGGTAAACTCCTCGGCAGATGCCGGGTTCTCGGCCCGGATCAGGTTACCGGCCGCATCGTAGGCGAAGCTGGACTGCTCGGCCCCGTTGTAGTCCACCTGCGAGAGCAGGCCGCGGGCATCGTAGCGGTAGCGGGTCACCTGCCCCAGCGGATCGACCTGCTCGGTCAGCTTGCCCGCCGGGTCGTAGCCGTAGCGGATCGTCTCGCCCTCGGGGTTGGTCTCCGCCGCCACCAGGCCCAGCACGTTGTAGGCGTAGGTGCTGGTGTTGCCGTTGGCATCGGTCACGGCGGTCAGGGCCCCACGCTCGTCGTAGGCGTAGCGGGTCCGGCCGCCCAGGGCATCGATCACCTCGGTCAGGCGGGCCGCCGCGTCATGGGCATAGTGGGTGATCTGGCCATTGCCATCCTTCCGGGCGACCTCCAGGGAGCGCCAGTCGTAGGCCGACTCCCGCACGATGCCACCGGGCAGATCCTGCCGGATGAGCCGGTCGAGATCATCGTAGGTGAAGCGGGCGACCCGGCCCAGGGCGTCCTCCACCTGGCTGATCTGGCCGGTCGGGCCGTACTGCCACTGGGTGGATGCGCCCAGCGGATCGGTCGCGCTCACCACCCGCCCCAGCTTGTCGTAGGCGAAGCCCCAACTCTGGCCACGGGGGTCGATCTGCTCCAGCACCCGCCCTTCCGCGTCGTACGTGAACTGCTGGATGCCGCCCTCGGCATCGGTCAGCTTGACCAGCCGGTTGAGCGCATCGTACTCATAGCGGGTCTCGTAGCCGGTGGGCCGCGGGTCGATGATGCTGACCAGGTTGCCCGCCAGGTCGTAGCTGTAGCGGGTGGTGCCGGCGGCGTCGGTCTGGGAGGCGACCCGGCCGTATGAATCATAGGCCACCTCCAGCCAGACCCCGGTCGGATCCTGGCTGCGAGTCAGCCGGCCCGCCTCATCATAGCTGTACTGGCTGCCGCCGCCCGCCGCGTTCGTGTGGCTGATCAGCAGGCCGTCGCCGTCGTACTGGTACCGCTCGGTGGCCACGGTCCCGTCGGCCGCGGGCCAGGAGGCCAGCACAGGGCGGCCCGACGCATCGTAGGCGTATGTCTTCGTCAGCCCGGCCTCGTCGGTCCGGCTGGTCAGGTTGCCCGCCAGGTCGTAGGCGTAGCTCCGGCTCTGCTCCGCGGGGATCGGGAAGTCCACAGGCAGCCCCAGCCGGGCCGCCTCCGCGTGGGCCGCATCGCCCTCCTGGTCGGTCTCCTTGACCAGACGGCCGGCCAGATCATAGGTCATGGTGCGGGAGCTGCCCAGGGGATCGGTCACGCCGGCCAGCCGCCCCACGGGATCGTAGCCGTACGATGTCGTCCGACCCAGGGGGTCGCTGCTGCTGACCAGCTGCCCGGCCAGGTCGAACTGATACTGCCAGCTCTGCCCCTCCCGGTCGGTGGTGGTCGCCAGCCCCGCCGCCAGGTCGTAGCGGTAGGTGGTGGCGTTACCGAGCCGGTCATGGGCGGCGGTCACACGGCCGGCGGCATCGTACTCCCACCGGCTGATGCCGCCCAGCGCATCCACCTGCTCGGTCCGGTTGCCCGCCAGATCATAGCCGAAGGTGGTCATGCGGTCGAGCGGGTCGATCACCGCCTCCAGCCGGCCCAGGCCATCGTAGTGGTAGCGGGCCCGGGAATCCCCGGTCTGGACCCGGCGCACCCGGCCGGCGTCATCGTACTCGTAGACGGTGTCCTGGCCGTCGGGGGCGGTCTGCAGCACCATGCGGCCCGCCCGGTCGTAGGCATACCGGGTCGTGCGCCCCTCGGGGGTGGTGACGGTGTAGAGCGCGCCCTCCCAGTTGTACGTGTACTGGTAGCTCTCACCCTGCGGGTCGGTGATGCTCGCCAGCTGGCCCAGCTCGTCATAGGCGTACTGCCAGGTCTGCTCCAGCGGGTTGGTCAGGCTGCTGATCCGCCCGGCGCCATCGTAGCCGTAGCGGGTGACCGCCTCCTGACCGGGGGCGACCAGCTGGGCCACGGCGGCCACCTGGTCGGCAGGGGTGTACTCGAAGCGGGCCTGGCCGCCATCCGGGGCGGTCTGGGTGATGATCCGGCCGGCTTCATCGTAGGTGTAGGTCCATTCATGCCCCAGCGGATCGGTCTGCCTGGCGAGGCGACCGGCCTCGTCGTAGGCATAGCGGGTCTCGCCGCCCCGGGGAGAGGTGACGCTGACTGTCCGGCCAAACGCATCGTAGGCATAGCTGGTCTGCTGGCCGAGGGCATCCGCCACGGCGGTCAGGTGCCCGGCCTCGTTATAGCTGTAGGTGGTGGCAGCACCGCGGGGATCCATGGCCGATGTGACTCGCCCGGCGCTGTCGTACTGCCAGGACCAGGTGGCGGTCAGTTCGGCCCCGGTCCGGGTCGCCTTGCCGCGCATGGTCTGGCTGGCCAGCGTCCCCTCCGGATGGTACGCCCGGGTCAGGGTGCCGCCGGTCGGGTCCTGCACCGCTGCCAGCCGCCCCGCATCATCGTAGGTGTAATAGGCGGTGCCACTGTCGGGCCGCTTCAGGGCCACGGTGTTCGCCGCCAGGTTGTAGGTGTAGGTGGTCGTGAAGCCGCGCCGGTCGGTCATGGTCAGCACCCGGCCGAACGCATCGTACGTGTAGGTGGTCTTCCGCCCCGCTCCGTTGATGACCTCCGTCACCCGCCCCAGGGCGTCGTAGGCGAAGGTGGTCTGCTCACCCGCCCCGTTGGTGACCGCGGTCAGCCGGCCCGCCTCGTTGTAGGTGAAGCTCGCTTCGCCGCCCACCGGGTCGCGCTGCCAGACCGGCCGGCCCGTCCAGCCCATGCGGCTCTGGCTCTCCCGCCCCAGGCTGTCCGACTGGGTGACCAGCTTCCCGCCCTCGGCGTAGGTGTAGGATGTGACCAGCCCGCCCGGCCGGGTCGCCTGGACCAACCGGCTGATGCCGTCATAGGCATAGGTGAATGGGCGACCATCGGGATAGGTGACGCTCGTCAGGTTGCCATAGAGATCGTAGCTGTAGGTGATCGTTCCCTCCGGACCGGTCACGGTCAGGGGGCGGGACCAGGGGTCCAGGGTGGCGGTGATGCTCCGGCCACCCGAAACCACCCGGTTGATGCGATCCGCATCATCGTACCCGTACTCGATCCGGCGGGTGCCAGGGCCGCGCACGGCGACGACCCGGCCCCGCTCATCCCGGTCGTAGTGGATCTCGCCCAGGGGGCCGGTCACGGTGATGATCCGCCCGGCGTCATCGTAGGTGTAGGACTGGGCCACGTTCCGCAGATCAAGCTGGCGGGTAACCCGGCCCAGGGCGTCTCGCTCCCAGGTTACGGTCGCATCGCCCGCTGTGGCCGTGAGCAGGCGGCCCAGGCCGTCGTAGGTGTAGGTGACGGTCAGCCCGTCCGTGATCGCGAGTTCGCTGACCCGTCCGTGGGCGTCGTAGGACTGGGTCAGGCCGGCGCCGCCCGGACCGGCCACCGCCTTCAGCCGTCCGACCGCATCGTAGGTATAGGTGGTCACGCCACCGCCCGGGTTGGTGGATGTGGCGACCCGGCCGGCAGCATCGTAGGTGTAGGTGGTGGTGAAGCCGCGGGGATCGGTCAGGGTGAGCAGCCGGCCCAAGGGGTCGTAGGTCCGCTCCTCGATGCCGCCCTCCGGGTCGATCACGCGGGCGGGCAGGCCGTGGGGCGAGGTCTCATAGACGAACTCGGTCGTATGGCCGTCGCTGTCGGTGGCGGCCAGCATGCGGCCGCGGTCATCGTAGGTGAAGGTGACCTCCGGGTAGCCCGGCTGGGTCCGACCGGCCATGCGGCCCAGGTCATCGTAACGGAACTGGGTGGTGCCGACCGGGGTGGTGACCACGGTGGTCTGGCCGAAGGGGCCGTACTCGTAGCGGGTGGTCCGGCCGTTAACCGTCTCGGTCAGCGCCCGGCCCTGGTCATCGTAGGTGAAGCTGGTGGTCCGGCCCGGTTCGGTCACGGTCGCGACCCGGTCGTCATCATCGTAGGTGGTGGTGGTGATCCGGTTCAGGGGATCGACTTTTTGGGTGATGCGGTCATTTTCGTCGATGGTGTAGCGCCAGATGGCGCCGGAAGCATCGGTATGAACGGTTTCGGTCTCGGTATAGCTATAGGTGGCCTGGCCTGCCTGGATGACCCGCCCCTCGCTGTCGTACGCGAAGTCGACCGCACCCGCCGGACCGCCCCAGTGGCTGGTCAGCCGGTGGTCGCTGTCGTAGCCGTAGCGCAGGGTCGGGTGGTCGGGGCTGCTCACCGCGGTGAGCTGGCCGGCGCCGTAGGTGTAGGTGAAGATCCGGCCGGCGTGGTCGCGCACTTCCGTGATCTGCTCACCGGTCCAGGTCAGCATGAGGTAGCGGCCGCTGGCGTCGGCCACGCGGGTCAGGTGGCCCTGGCTGTCGTAGGTGAAGTCCAGGGCGTTGCCGTAGCGGTCCTCGGCGCGCAGGAGGCGGCCGGCCCGCGGGTCCTGCCCCTCCCGCCAGGGCGCGTAGTAGCCGTTGTAGATGTAGGTGCTGCCGTCAGGCCGGGTGACGACGTAGCGCTCCTGAGACTCCCGCTCCAGGGTCCAGCCGGGCGCGCCGGATGGGGCGTAGCTGCCCTGGGAGAGATCGGTGTGGATCAGGGAGTCACCGTCGAAGGAGTTGACGAACTGGCCGTTCGTGCCATCGGTGAAGTGGAAGGTGGTCGTGCCACCATCGCCGCGGAACTCGGTCATGTGGAAGTGGACGAACATCTGGAGCCGTTGGTTGAGGCTGAAGTCCCAGCCGTAGCCGAAGGGGCCCGCGTCGGCGGCCTTGGTGGAGCTGTACGTCCGCTCCAGTGCAAGGGCCGGGCCGAGGCCGGGCAGGGAGAGGTCGGGCTGGCGCAGGGTGAGGCTGCCGCTGGTCAGGCTGACCTCGCCGGGGCGCTGCGGCGGCGCGGGTGGGGTGGGCAGCGTGGCCTTGCCCGGCGCCGCCACCGTGGGGGCCTGGCTGGCGCCGCTCTGGCTGCCCGCCGGGGCCGCCGGCGATGCCGGGGCGGGCAGGTCGGGCAGGAGCCCGTCCAGCGGGTTGCGCGGCAAGAGCCCCGCCAGGGGATCGGGCGGGGCGGCGCTGTTCAGTTCGCCGGTGGCCAGGGCGGCCCAGTCGGGCAGCAGGTCCAGGGGGTCGTCGTAGCCGGCGGCCAGCACGGGGCGCAGGCCGAGGCCGGGGACCAGGTTCGGGAGCAGGAGGCCGAGCAGTAGGATCGATAAGAGCTTGCGAAGCCGTCTCACGGTGGTTCCCCCTCTGGCAACAGGGCAACAGAAAAACCCGAGATGCGCCTCGGGTTTCCACCGTGGCACTTCGGCAACCCCGCTGCCGTAGCTCGTGTGAGCCGTAGGCCGGAGGCTTTGCGTCCCTGGCTTTCGCCAGGTTTGCCATTATCGGATGCCCTTGAATGCTATATGTCTACCTTTATAGCGTATTGGGGGAAGCGTGTCCAATGAAACAGTTCGACAAATGACGACAAAGAACAGGGAATTGTCATTACAATGAGGCGGAAAACCGTGTAGATAGGGGGACATGGAGAGGCGCCTGCTGCTGAGGACGCTCTGCCGACCGGGTTCCACTAGCAATTTCCGGAGCGTTTCTCGCCCCGTGTGAAAAACCCTAGCGGAATCCGCAAAACCCGGGGCCTGGAGATGACGAAACCACCGTCTTTCCGCCTGATCCGGGCCGATATGCGCCCTCCGAGGGCACACAAGGCGATTTGCGGGGTGAACAGGCGCTTCAAACGTGTGACTCTGTAACGCTTTCCCAATTAGCCTGAGCTCGCCCTCGGAAAAACGTAGTGGGATCCTGCTTCCCTCACGAACGGACCGCAATCTCACATACCACTCCGTAACACAATGTCCAGCGGTGGCCGTTCCACCTTCAAGAATCGGGCCGAAGCACAAGGACCAGGGTGCCCCCTGGTCTCGTATGTCTATGTGGCCTTATTCACGCCCGAACCACCTGGTCATCAGCCTGAAGGCGGTGCAACACGCACCGCCTTCTCAACTGAACTCACTACTTGATACCCGTCAGCGTGATCCCCTTAATGATCTGCTTCTGGAAGATCGCAAAGACCACCAGCACCGGAATGACCGCCATGGTCGCACCGGCCATGACCAACTGGTACTCATTGAAGTTCTGGTATGCAAAGTTGGAGAGGCCGACCGGCAGAGTGTTCATCTCCGGCTTGGTAATGGCGATGACCGGCCAGAGGAAGGCATTCCAGTTGCCCAGGAAGGTGAAGATCGCCAGGGCCGCGAGGGCGGGCCGGACGTTCGGCATAGCGATCCGCCAGAAGATGCCGAACTCACCCAGGCCGTCGATCCGGCCGGCGTCCATGAGGTCGTTAGGAAGCGACTCCATGAACTGCCGCATGAGGAAGATGCCGAAGGCGGTGATCAGACCAGGGAACATAATGCCGAGATAGGTGTCTTCAATGCTCAGCTTGACCGCACCGATATACCAGGGGATCACCAGCATTTCGGTCGGGATCATGATCGAGCTGAGGATCGCAAAGAAGATCACATCGCGCCCCTTGAAATTCACCTTGGCCAGAATGTAGCCGACCAGCGGGTCGAAGAAAGTGACGCTCAGCGTGGTCAAAGAGGCTACGATGATCGAGTTGAGATACCACCGTGCGAACGGGGTCTGCTCGAAGATGATCTGGAAGTTTTTGAAGGTGAAGTTCTCAGGGATCAGCTTCATGGAGTATACATCAGCCCCCGGCTTGAAAGCCGTGGAGAGCATCCAAAGGAACGGGAAGATCGTAATGGTTGCGCCTACCAGCAGCCCCAGGTAGATGAGCGCCTTCCCCAGTCGCTGCGAAAGCGGTGCCCGGTTCATGCGTCCACCCCCTTAGTACTCGAACTTCTTGGTGATCACCTTGGACTGCACCACGGTCAGCACAAGGATAATCACGAAGAGCACGGCGGTTGCAGCGGAGGCGTAGGAGAGGTTCAGGGACTTGAACGCCTCCTGATAAATGAAGAGCACTAGCGATTTGGTTGAGTTGAGCGGACCGCCCTGGCCCTGATTGGTCATGTTCAGGACTTCGGTGAAGACCTGGAGGTACCGGATTGTGCCGGTGAGGGCGGAGAAGACGATGGTCGGGTTGAGCAGGGGGAAGGTGATCTTCCAGAATCGGTGCCACCCGTTGGCGCCGTCAATCTCGGCCGCCTCGTAGAAGGTCTGCGGAATTCCCTCCAGGCCGGCGAGGAAGATGACCATGGAGAAGCCCATGCCCTGCCAGACAATGGAGGCAATAATGACGTAGATCGCCTGATCCGGGCTACCGAGCAGCTTCTGTGCCGGGAAGCCGAGCCCGAGGAGGATCTGGTTGAAGAGGCCGCCATGCTCCTGCATGATCCACCGCCAGACCCAGGCCACCGCAACCGACGAGGTGACGTAGGGCACGAAGTAGAGCATGCGGTAGAGGCCCTGGAACTTATTCACCTTCTGGATGAGCAAGGCGACGACAATGCCCACGGTGATCTGTGCGGGAACACCCACGACCACGTAGACGAATGTGTTCTTCAGCGACTTCCAGAAGACCTCATCTTTGAAGAGGGTCTTGTAGTGGTCCAGGCCGACCCAGGGGTTGCTGTCACTCAGGAAGGACCAGTCATAGAGGCTGAGTTTCATGGCGTAGAGCGCCGGGAACATACGGACGATGACAAAGAAGAGCAGAGGAACAGCCAGGGTCACCCACGCCCAGAGGGTCCGTTTCTGTTGAAGCGTCAGGCCCCTGGCCGGCGTCGTGGGTCTATGTGGCTGCGGTACAGTGGCCAAGCCCATTCCCCCATTTCGGCGCACGAGTAGCGGACAGAGGGGCCCGGCACGATTCCCCGGGCCGCGCGGGCCCGGGGAATCACATGCCGGTTCACAGCGGAGTTACTTCCGCTTGGACCAGTAGTCATCGAACAGCTGCTGGACCTTCTTCTGGGCGTCCGACAGGGCCGCGGCGGGATCCTTGCCGTTCAGCACGACCTCATCAACCGCGTTGACGAGCGCGTCGCGGTCCTTGACCTCGTCGACGAAGAAGGTGGCGTTGGCATAGGGCAGGCCCTCAATGAAGCCGGCCAGCTTGGGATCGTCCTTGAACTTCGCAGCGGACTCGGGACGGGCCGGCAGCTCGCCGATCGCCTTGGTCCAACGCTCCATAACATCGGGCTGGGTGAGGAACTGCAGGAACTTGATCGCCGCTTCCTTCTGCGGGCCCTGGGCCTTCTTGGTCAGGCCGTTGGCCCAGAAGGAGGCCATGGTGTAGGGCTTGCCGTTGGGGCCGACGGGCAGCGGGGCGGACTTGAACTCGAAGGGGACCTCCTTCAGGTTGCCGAGGCGGAAGGAGCCGTCGACATCCATGGCGGCCTTGCCGGCCTTGAAGGCGGTGACGTCATCGGTCATGAAGCCCATCTCGCCGACCTTGTGGACGGTCTGGAGCTCGACCCACCACTTGAAGGCCTGCTGGCCCTCGGGGGTGGCCCAGTTGATGGTCTTGTAGTCAGCCGACTGCGGGGTGCCGCCAGCCTGGCGGATCAAAACCTCACGGAACCAGTTGTGGCCCTGACCGGTGGTATTGAAGTAGAAGCCAACCTGGCTCAGCTGGCCGTTGGCATCGCGCTTGGTCAGCTTCTTGGCCTGGTCGACGAGCTCATCCCAGGTCTTGGGGGGGTTGTTGATCCCCTCGGCCTTGAAGAGGTCCACGTTGTAGAGCAGGGCGAGGGTGCGGACAGCGGTCGGCAGGATGTAGTACTTGCCGTCCATCTGGCCGGCCTTGACGACCGGGAAGAAATCCTTCTCGATCGTGGCGGGCGGGAAGGCGTCCTCGGGCAGCGGCTGCAGGTAGCCGGAGTCAACGTACTTGGGCAGCCAGCCATAGTACAGGTTGATCAGGTCGGGACCCTTGCCGGCGGCCACGGTGGCAGCGACCTTCTCGTTGTACTGCTCGTAGGGGAAGTTGACCTGGTTGACCTTGATATTGGGGTTGGCGGCCTCAAACTCGGCGATCAGCTGGGTCATCAGCTCAACCTTGGACTTATAGTCGTACTGCCAGTACTCAATCGTAACCTTCTCTTCGGTCTTGGGCTGGGTCGTCTCGGTCTTTGCAGGTTCCTTGGTATCCGGGGTGGTCGCCTTGGAACCGCCACAGCCGGCCAGCACGGAGAGTGCCAAAACAGCTGCAAGCACTGCTGCGAACCGCTTCTTCATCCTTCTACCCCCTGTGAGAGATTACTGCCTAACCTTGCTGCCAGCCCCGGGAGCGCCCTCGCCCTGGAGAAGCGAGAGGGCATCGGAGAGCATCAAGGATCGTGCCATTTGGAGCGCGTTGCGCTTGGCAGCCACGAACTGGCGAGCCTCCTGCACGGAATCGGTAGCGGTGCCCAGGGCCCGCCGGACCTCGGCAGGTGCGGGGCCGCCGGTCACAGCACGCCGCTGCACGAAGATGCGGGGATCGATCGCCTGCCGGAAGGATTCCTCGGTCAGGCCAGTGGGCCGGCCGAAGAGCTCCTGGGCGATCTGATCCACCTCGACGAGCTTCCCCTGCGGCAGAATCCGTCCATCTGCCTGCAGCGTGCTGACGAGGTGAGAAACTACATGATGCGCCTGGCGGAAGGCGAACCCGCCCTCACGCACCAGGGTATCAGCCAGCTCGGTGACGGCGGAGAAGCCATCGCGTGCCCGAGCGTGGAGGAGGTCTACATCAAACGAGGCCTTCCCGAGGATCTCCAGCAGGAGCTCCAGGGCGCGGCGGGCTTCATCGACCGCCTCTTCGAGGAGCGGCTGGAGGTCATCGCCCACGTCATTGATATCACCCAGGGGTACGTTGTGCGCCAGCGGGAAGACGGCGCCAGCCCGACCCATGAGGCGACTGAGCACTGCCCGTAAATGCTCCAGTGCTACCGGATTCCGTTTCTGCGGCATAATGCTGGATACCTGCACTAGGCTTGCGTCAAGCCTTAAGACGCTATATTCGTTCGACGCCCAGAGCATCAGGTCGTGGGTGAAGCGGCTCAGGTTGGAGCCGAGGACGGCCAGGACGCTGGCTGCTTCCAGCATATGGTCCGATGCGCAGACAGCATCGTACGAGTTCTCGACGAGTCCCTCGAAGCCGAGCCAGCGCTCCACCAGGCCCCGGTCGATGGGGAAGCTAGTTGTGGCAAGGGCGGCAGCACCCATGGGTGAGCGGTTGACCCGGGCGTAGAGTCCGGTCAGTCGCTCGGTGTCGCGGCGCAGGTTGGCCTCGGCGGCGAGCAGGTAGTGAGCGAGGGTGGTCGGCTGGGCCTGCTGGTTGTGGGTATGGGCCGGCATGACGGTGTTCACATGCTGGCCGGCCAGGTCGAGCAGGGCCTGCCGGATGAGCTGGACCTTCTCGGTCAGGTCGAGCAGGTCGCTTCGGAGCGCCATACGGAAAATGGCGCCATCCAGGTCGTTGCGGCTGAAGGCGACGTGCATGTTGCCGGCGGTCTCGGCGCCGATCGCGGTCTCAATCTGGTGCTCGATCAGGAAGAAGAGGTCTTCGTAGGTGGGGTCGTAGGACTGCGCTGGAGCGTTCTCCATGCGGTCCAGCAGCGCCTGAGCGATCTGGCTGGAGTCCGACTGGGGAATGATCCCGCACCGGTCCAGCATGAGCGTATGCGCCAGGTTGACCTCCATGATCGACCGGTAGAACCGGCGCTTGGCCACCTCGAAGCAGGGGGAGAGGATTTCGTTCACGTAGACCCGCGAGCGGTTGGACATGATGATCTACTCCTTGATTTTCAGGAGGCGCGCCGCGTTGTTGTGGAAGATGTCTTCAATGTCCTCCTCGTGGAGGTTAAGGTAGCGGACAGAGCGCACCTGATCCTGGAGGTAGCGGTAGACGAAGCCGCGGGGGAACCACATGGAGTCGGTGCCGAAGATGATCCGCTTGGGGCCGATGGTCTCATAGAACTTGCGGAAGCTCATGTCGATATCCGTGGGATAGGGCTCCCACCGCATCCACTGGTTGGAGCCGGAGGTGTCCACGTAAATGTTCGGGGCGGACCAGCAGAGTTGGAGCAGCTCGCGCATGTAGCCGCAGCCGAAATGGGGGATGACGAAGGGGATATCGGCATACTCCGCGGCGATCGGGGTGATCGTCAGGGGGTTCATATGCTTGTGGTAGACGACGCCGCCGGCCCGCCCAAGCGGCCCGAAGTGGATCAGGACGGGCAACTTCTTGTCGGCCATATAGGTCCAGAGCGGCTTCAGTTTCGGGTCGGTCCATTCGATCTCGACCCGGGGGCCCAGGAGCTTGTAACCGGACAGGCCCAGCTCTTCAATGGCGTACTTGAACTTCTCGACGACATCGGGCAGTTCAGGCTTGTGGTGAGCGAAGCCAAAGAACTTGCCGGGGTATTTCCTGATCACCCGGGCCAGCTCTTCGTTAGAGGAACCGGTCAGGAAGTTGACCGCCCCCAGGTCGTACTTCTCAACCTCCATCGCCCAGCGATCGATCAGCCGGTCCTCCCCCTCCGGGTTGTCGACCATGGGCTCGGCAGGACCCGGAAAGTCCCACTCATCGGACATGCGCTGGGTCCGCTCCCGGTTGTACTCCATGTGGACGGGGTGCGGTGCGTGGGTCGCGGGGCCGGAGCGGCGTGTGGCCCAGAAATGCGCATGGAAGTCGATGACCTTCTTGCCACTCTTCAACCGAATCACGTTGGTGAACCTCCCCCAAGGTGGATAACAGAGCGATCAGGCTTCGACGTGGATGGAGCGACGGTTGGCCTCCAGGACGAGGGCCACCCCGCCAAGTATGCCGGCATCTTCCTTCAGTTCGGAAAGGACGATGGGGGTCGGGTAAGGCACGATCCGGGCGATTACGTCCCGGATGGGTTGGAGCAGCAGATCTGCGGAGCGCATGACGCCACCGGTCAGGAGCACCTTTTCGGGGTCGAGCAGGCAGATCATGTTGGCGATAGCCAGACCGAGGTGCTCGGCGGTCTCGGTCACCACCTGTTGGGCGGCGGGGTTTCCCTCAGCGGCAAGACGCATGACCTCGGGGCCGGCGACCGGGCGGCCGAGCGCCAGGGTGCCCCGGCGACCGATCCCGGGTCCGGCGGCCTCCTCTTCGAGGAAGCCGTAAGCGGAGCGGCTGGTGGGTGGGCGGCGCAGCACCTCCCGGCCGGTGGCACAATAGCCGACCTCGCCGGCGGCATCGCGGGCGCCGCGGTAGATCTGACCGTCCATGAGGATCGATGCACCGATACCTGTGCCCACCGCGACGCAGAGGGCGTTGCGGACATTGCGGGCGGCGCCGAACCAGCGCTCACCCAGGAGGATGGTGTTGACGTCGTTGTCCAGGAAGACGGGCAGGTTGAATCGCTCCTCCAGCTTGCGTCCCAGCGGAAAGTCGCTCCAGCCGAGACCGGGAGCGAGGCTTACCACCCCTTCGGCCAGGCTGATCACGCCGGCCACCCCGAGGCCGATACCCCGGACGTAGCTGCCGGGCGGGGCCTCCGCCAGCAGCAAGCGAATCAGTTCGACCAGCCGCTCATAGGTGTCAGGGGGGCCGTTATCCCGGGTCAGGGTCCGGCGGCTGATGATCTTTCCCGCCAGGTTAGTCAGGGCGCCGGCCATCTTCGTGCCGCCGACATCCACCCCGACGACCAGGGCTGAGTTGGGGTTGAACTCGTAGAGCAGGGGCTTGCGACCGCCGCTGGAGACGCCGAGGCCTACGGTCTGAATCACCCCCTGGGCGATGAGGGAATCGAGCATGGCGCCGACCGTTGGCTGGGTCAGCCCGCTCAGGCGGGCGAGATCAGCCCGGGAGACCGGCCCGTGGTCACGCACCAGTTTCAGGACGGCGCCCTCGTTGATCGCCTTAATCAGTTGTACGTTGCCACGAGGGACGCGTGTGATGGATGTCTTCATGGTCTAGTTCCAACCTTCCACGGGAGCGACTTTAGAAGGTGCTTTGCAAAAGTTCTTTCCTAGGGTCAAATAATCCTGCCAGTTGATGAGAACATTTTTTGATCTTACCGGTCTGAATTTTGGACATTATCGTATAGAATAGTGTCAACGGGGGCGATTCTGGTGAGAAGGTGGATGATCGGGGTAGTCCTGGCAGTGTCGATGGTCGCATCAGCCGGTGGGGTGCAGGCGCGGACGCCGGCGCCTCTGTCCGGTGGGCTGGGGTTTGAGGTCGATGGTGTTGTCCTGCCGGATGTCGAGTTGGTTGGTGCGCTGCGCACATCGATCGAAATGGAGGCGGTGCCGGTCTGTCCGGGCTCCGGGGTCTGTACCGGGGCGCTCTGGGAGGCGCTGTCGGACCTGGAGGAGATCGCGGCCGGGGTAACGGATAAGGCAAAGCATGAGATCGCGATGAACTCCATACGAAACATGAAGGCGGTCGCGGCGGAGCTCGATGTGGCGCTGGGCGGCGGTGGCGGCGACCTGGATGGGGATGGGTACCCGGATCTGCTGCATCGGAAGCGCCCGGGGAGAGTGAAGTACGGGAACATCACCCTGAAGCGGGGGTTTGTTTCGGGCTCCACGCTGCTGGAGTGGTACAGGCAGGCGGCCTCGGGTAGCACGGAGCGGAGGTCGGGAGCTCTGGTGCTGCGCGACAAGGAGGATGAGACCGCACGGTATAACCTCTTCGAGTGCTGGCCGGTCGCCTACAAGCTCTCGTTTGATGACGGCGCCCTGGTCGAGGAGATCGAGCTGGCCGTGGAGCGGATCGAGCGGGCTGCGCTGGAGATTGCCATCGACGAAGAGGGGATGCCGGCGTCGCAGGCACCGGTGCGGCTGGAGGCAAACGGGGCGCTGGTGGGCCGGTTTGAGTCAGTGACCCCGGTCTCGGGCTCGCTCTCGTGGGGCGACGGCGGCGGGGTCGATCAGGATTGTGATGGGGCCGCGGCGTGTAGTGATGGCCGGGACGACGACTGTGACGGGGTGGCGGCCTGCCCCGCAGAGCGGCCCGTGCGGTGTGCCGATGGGTCCTGCACGGCGGCGCTGGTCGCTGCCCTGGATGACCTGGACGCCCAGGTGGATGGGATCGCAGAGAAGACCAAGCATGACACGGCCAAGAATGCGATCGGGAACATTCGGGCCCTCGTCGCCGATGCCGACAGCGGAGTGGATGGGGTCTATGCGCCCGGGCAGCCTCATTGGGGTCAAGTGCGGTTGTCCCGGCCGCTGAGCAGCGCTTACGCCGCCGGGGTCTGGTTTGCCGGCGAGGCGCACGGGGCGGTGGGGCTGAGCTACCTCGGGCCGGACGGCAAGCCGCTGGTGCGGCTGGACCTGGGCGAGGCCTGGCCCGTGGGGTACAGCGTCCGCCTGGTCGATGGGCAGTTGGTGGAGGAAGTGGTCGTCCGGCCGATCCGCATGGAGATGAAGTAGATGGCGAAGGCCCGCACTCCCTTGAGAGGGGGTGCGGGCCCTGTTATGGGTTGTGCGCCTTGCTTTGGCTTGTGGGCTTTGCTACGGCGCCGGCCTATTGGGTGACGAGTTTCTTCAGCAGGAGGATCTGCCCGAGGTGTTCATCCTGGTGGTAGGGGATCAGGCCGAGTAGCCAGCGGACCGTTGCGGTGCGCTCGGCGCCCATCTCGAACGTGCGGTCCAGGTCGTCCGGGGTGAGCGCGGCGAGGACATTCATGAGGTAGGCGCGGGACCGGTCAAGCTTCTCGGTCAGGCTCTCGACGGTCTCGCCGGTAGCCACAGGAATGGGGTTCTGCGGCTGGTCCCGCAGGAACTCTGCCTTTAGCTGATCAGGCATGGGCGTGCCCAGGATGCGGTGGGCACAGACGATCTCGTACCCGGCCACGTGCACCGCCAACGTGGCCACGCTGTTAGCAAAGCCAGGGGCGGTGGCGGAAAGCTGTTCAGGGGTGAGCCCCTGCAGGTTGCGCTTAAGGGCGGCCCGCCCGAACTCCATGGGGGTCACGACACCGGCAATGTAAGGGTGGAGTTGGGTGGGAATGGTCAGATCCAGCTTCATGTGGAGGTCCTCCCCGTCGGGTTATTCGCTGATTAGGACGCCCGGGTCGCTGGGGAGGATACCAAGCCGCCTTCCGTAAGCTTTTCGCGGGTGTGCGGGGCTCTAGGGTGAACAACGCTTACGCAAAGCGAGTTGGAGAGAGGGGTGTGCCCCCTTTCGGTACGTTTTCTGCGGATGCGCCGGGCCATGAGGCGAAAAAAGCTTACGGAAAGTGCGTCCTGGGCGAGATGAGCTCCCTCGTTTCGGCAGTTCCCGGCGGGTATGCCCTCGTTCCGTAAGATTCTTGCGGGTGTACGGGGGTTTGGGGCGTAGAAAACTTACGGAAAGCGTTCTGGGGCGAGGGGGGCGAGGGGGGCGAGGGGGGCCAGGGGGGCCAGGGGGGCCAGGGGGGCCAGGGGGGCCAGGGGGGCCAGGGGGGCCAGGGGGGCCAGGGGGGCCAGGCCCCCTACCCCGCCACAGATGGCCCCGGCCACGCCGGCCAGTGCTCAACTCTTGACGGGCTTGTAGAGCAGGAGCTGAGCCCTTAGCCCGGCCCTCACCACCGAGTCGAGCCGCACCGACAACTCCCCGGACCCGGGCTGTGCGACCAGCGCCGGGGCGGTCTCCAGCGAGACCCGCCCGCCCCCGGCGAGGGGGATCGCCTGGGAGACCTGCTCCGCGTACGCCAGCGAAACCAGCGCAGGGTACTCCTCCGCCACAGGGGCGACCTCCAGGTCCATGAGCCACTGGGCGGCCAGCCGGTTGAAGGGCTGCACCTCCCAGGTCCCGGTCCGGTCCAGGTTGCGCACCAGGCTGATTCCGGCGCCGGCCCCGCCGGGCACGCGCTGAGCCGCCTCTGGCGGCACGCTCTGGCTCAGGTGGGCCAGAAGGCTTCCCCCCTCCCGCCCCGCCGCCACCACGAAGAGCGGCGAGACCACCTGCATACCATCCAGCTGGACGGGCTTCTCGAAGGCGGCCCGGTACCAAAAGCCGTTGCCCTCAGGCACGTAGGCCGACGCATCGACCGGCAGCGTCACCTCCATGGCGGCGAGGGGCTCATCCGCCGGGGATGGGGGATCGCCCGCCCCCTCGACCAGCCGCACCTCGACCCGCTCCTCGGCCTTCGGCAGCCGGGGGAGCATGAGCCAGACCGCCAGGACCTCCCGGCTGGTCGCCGGCGTGGCCTGCGAGCCCGACGAAGGCCCCAACTGAAACGCCTGGGCCACCTCCAGCCGCTCGGTGGCCCGTACGTTGAACGATGCCGTCCCGCTCACCAGTTGGACCCGGCGCCCACCCTCCAGGCTGCCGGTCAGCCGCAGCGATGCCACCGCCTCCGAAACCCCCGCAAAGGGCCACGCCACTGCGAACGAGGCCGGCCCCACCGGGTCGACCGCCAGCGCCTGCTCGGGGCTCACATATGACCGGCCCCAGGCGCCGTCCAGCGCAACCCGCACGATGCCATCGGTCAGTGAGGTGATGCGCAACGCCACCTCCGCCACCCCGCCAGGTCCGCCAGACCCGCCCCGCCGCCAGGCCGCGTTGATCTGGCCGGTCAGGTCGCGGGAGGTGACCGTGCCCCCATCCTCCATTTCCGAGGGGAAGAGCTGGGCGGGGGTGTCATCGCCCAGGGCCAGTCCCAGCCGGGATGGCAGGCTCGGCGATGCCAGCAGCAGCAGGGCATTCTTGTCCAGCAGATCAAGCTGGATCGCATCGGTCACGACCGCCTGCTCGTGGTAGCCGGAGTAGGTCCGGGTCGACTGCGATGACCAGGGCATGGCCCACAGCCCCAGCGCCGCCACGTAGGTCTTGAAGTAGCCGCCCTCCTTGTAGCTCACCTTGACCGGGGCGGGCGGCAGGGCGTTCTTGGGCCGGACTCGCAGAATGCCAACCGCCTCAATCCTGGCCGGGGCCGCCAGCAGGATCTCCTGGGCGGCCGTCGCAGTGCCCGTGATCGAGCGAATCGAGCCCCAAACCGGCTTCGCCAGGTTGCGCATGAGCGGCTGGGCGGTCAGCTTGACCGTGAACCCGCTGAAGAGCAGATCCGCCGGGCCCTTCAGCGTAATAGTCGATGGCAGATTCGCCCGCAGGAGCAGGCCGGCCACCTCGGTCTGCGGCTGGCCCAGGTCGAGCGTCGCCGTGGCCGGGGACGGTATGGGGGGCTGTGCCCAGTACCCCGTGATCATGCCGATGTCGGGGGCCTGGCCGATCTCCAGGTCCGGCATTTCGTACATGCCACCGCCCACTTGATACTTGCCCGCATCCACCTTTCCGAACGCCATTCCCCTACCTCCCCCCTCGTATCAGCAGGGTGCCAAGCACCACCTGCTCCCGCCGGTCCGGTCTGAGCGCCGCCACCACGGGAGCAGCCAGCATGAGCATCTGGGTATGGATCTCCGGACTGGTGATCACCTGCTGCAGCACCTCCTCCTCCTCGGGGGTTGGCGCCAGCAGCGCCCGGCCCGGCAGCTCAAGTGCAGCGGGGTCGAGCCGGTAGAGCGGGACCAGTTCCAGGGCGGTCTGCCGGATCGCCGCCATGTTGGCCAGTTGCCCGAGGATCGTCTCCTCGGCCGGCGCAGCGGTCCGCAGTTCGGAGGCCAGAGCCCCGACACGAGCGGCGCCCAGCCGGCCCAGGTCGCCCAGGGTCCCGATGGCGTGATCCTCCAACTCGGCGATCACCCCGTCGCTGAGGCCGTCGAACCAGGAGAGCGGCAGGAGCTCGGCCGGGCCGTAGACAGCCGCCGTTCTCACCGAAAGCGGCTTGTTCTGCACGTTCAGCTCGCCACCGATCTGCAGGATACGCCCGCCCTCCAGGGCTGCCGGACTGAGCCGGAACTGGCACGATGCGGTCAGGCCGATATCCCATTGCCGGTACTGCCCCTCACCGCTGGGGGTCAGGGTCACCTCGCCCACCTCCCAGGCCGTCCAGGCCAGGTGGGCCCGGCGTGCGCCGTGAGCCGCCGACGCCGCCCCGGCGGGCCGGGCGCCCTGCTCCAGCTCCAGGAGGGGCAGGACCGGTGCATCGGCCGTGGGGCCCGGCTGCTCTTTCAGAAGGGCCAGCAGCGTCAGTGCTGCCAGATCCACCCGGTGGAACTCCGCCGCCGCCGGCGTGAGTTCAAGGCCACCGCCCGCTGCGTACGGAGCGGTCCGTCCCAGCAGCCGAAAGACGACGGTCGCCGTCAGGTGAACCCCGGCGCCTGCGGTGACGGGCCGGGGGCCCAGGTCCCGGTTCTCGGGTCGCGGCACGAGCGACTGGACCTGGACCAGGGCGGCGACCTCCGTATTGCCCAGGGGCGGACCGCTGGGCAGGTCCAACTGCCCGGCCGCCACCCGCACGTGGCCGAAGAGATCGCTCTCCGTTGAAAGGGCCTGAATCTGCTTCTGCGCCCAGGAGGCCAGGTGACCCTCCATGGCCTGTATCATGACTCCACCAGCTCCCCGTGAATGGTGAAGCTGAAGCTCAGCTTGTTGACCGGCATGCCATCTTGCAGGAAGACCAGGTCGACATAGTCAGCCCGCCGCCGGTAGACATGCGGCACGATCGGATCGCTGCCCAGCTTATCTGGGAGGAAGTCCGGGGTCACACTGACCACGTAAGACGAGTCGCTGTAAGCCGTGGCAAAGCGGATGCGGACAAACGGGAACTCCCCGCGCATGCGGGTGACCGAGCGGACATTCCGGTTGGCCCCGGTCCAGTAGCCCACCGCCAGGAGCTGCGGGTTGTTGAGCAGATCGTAGATCTTCGGAATGCTGAGCACATACTCGGGCGTGAGCCGCTCGTCCTCCTCCAGGCCAAAGCTGTAAAGGATCTGGCCGACCACGGCCAACTCCTCCTTGCTCGGCTTCTTGTCGGGGCGGAACTCGATCATCTGGTTGGTCTCGGTGAAGACGGCGTTGCCGCCGATGCCCGGCTGGAAGAAGGTCTGCCCGTCCTGCGCCACATCCCACCCAATGGCCGATGGATCGACCAGCATGGCGGTCCGGTTCCGCTCGATCAGGTCATCCGACGGGGTTGGGTTGAGGAAGGCGGCAGGGTCGATCTTCAGCCGTGTCGGTGTGATCGGGGCGATACTGGTCGGGGCAGTGCTGATCGGGGCGACGGTCGTCCCCTCCACCGGGGCGGTCGGCTCCAGGGCAGTGTTCATGCTGAGCATGCTGGTGGTGCGAAGGGGTGCCTCCATCCGGCTCAGGTCGGCCCCGGCGGTTCCTAGCCGGGCCACCAGATCGCGCACATCGCTGTCGGCCACGGTCATCTGCTCGCCGCTGCTCAGGGTGATCATCCACTGGGTCCCGTCGGCCCTCACCTCGCTGACCGCCCCGCCCAGGACCTCCCGGACCACCGGCTCATTCGCCTTGAAGAGGCTGGCCAGACTGGTGGCCATCTCGGCGCGGGTCGTCATGTCCACGTTGGGCTGGATCTCGCGGATCGCATCGGGCGGGAGGACGGAACGGATCGGCTGCCAGCCGCCATCGTCACGGAGGCGGCGGATCGGCAGGTCGTGGATCCGCACGGGCGCCTGGGCATCCAGCAGCCAGTCGTACCAGCGGCCGGTATCGACCGGGTAGACGATCAGGCCGTCCAGGTAGGCACAGTAACCATAGGTGGTCGCCCCCTCCCGGGGGGTGTTGAGCAGGGCCAGGATCTCATCGGCCAGCTTGGCCATGGTGACCGACTTGTCCTTGATCTGGGCCGTGGTTATGGCATCATCCACCATATGATTGGTGTTGATGCACTTCTCGGCGATCTCGCTGGCCCCGACCGCCCCGTTGTGGATGTCGCCCTTGTTGACGGCGTTGGGGCTGATGTGCGGCCCCTTGATCGCATTCGGGGCGATACCGGTCGAGTCGATCACCACCCCTTGTGGATCGGTCTGCTCGTTGCCGGTGTGATCATGGGTCAGGAGCAGGTGCATGAGGGTCTCCTGCAGGGCGTTCAGGTCGTTGGCGGTCAGTGGTTGCCCCGGCTTGAAGTTGACCGGGATCTTGGCCCCGCCTGGCAGTACAGGCATGCGAAGCCCTCCTTTACACGCCCTGTGGGGCGAAGGCTAGTTGCCAGGTCAGGGTCAGGACCTCCTTGACCCGCACGGTCACATGCGGCTTGACCAGCGCCCGGTTGTAGAGCGTGGTCTGCTCTGTCTCGGCGTCGCCGCCCTGCACGGCGGTCAGCATCAGCCCCGCCTCCTTGATCAGCCGCTCCCGTTCGGCTGCCGGGAAGGCTGCCTTCAGGCGGATGATCCCATCCTTGATCGTCACATCGGTGACGGGTACAGGCTCCAGCCCGTCCGGTTCGAAGAGCTTGGTCAGGTCGGGCACGGTCTCCTCCGCCGAGATTCCGGCGGCAATGGCGAAGCGGGGGCTGTACAACTGGCCGGCCAGTAGTTCGGCGACCATCTGGCGGCCACCGTTGACCACGGCGTTATGCCCCTCGGCTCTCTCGATGATGGTTCCATCTGGCCGGGTTACTTCCAGTGTGACATGTCCACGGATTGCGAGCGGTTCGTACGCCATGCGCTATGCCTCCTCTTCGGGTACCGTCACGGTGACGCTCAGGGTATCGGCCAGGGTGATCGTTTCCTGCATACCGGCCTTGCGGGCCACGGTCTGGATCCCCGCCTCCGGTTCTGCGGTGGCCGGCGAGACCTCCCAGAGGGAGATCTCGGGCTCCTCGCTCGCCCCGGGGTCGGCCTCGGGCATGAGGGCGGTGGCCGATGGCTCAATGTAGATCACCCCGGCCAACTTCAGCCGCATGATCTGATCTCGCAGCCAGCCCTCCCGGTGCTTCAACTTCCCGGCGGGAGCGGGGCCGCCGCAGAGGTGCTCCTCCGGGACGATCACGGTGAAGGTGGCCAGACGGCGGCCGATCCAGGTGAAGTCGATCTTGGCGGGGCCGGTCTGGGGCGTGGCGGGCACGGGCCTGACCTGGTTGATGTCGATGGTCTCATCGAGCGTGGGGACGAGGCCGTGCTGGTTCACCCCGACGAGGAGCCGCCAGCGGGAGAGGCCGATGCCCAGCAGCGGGGGCCAGGGGATGTTCGCAATCGGCACCGGGTCCGATGTGCCGGGTGGGCCCGGGACCAGGGGAATGTCGTGGCCGGTCCGGTACTGCTTGTTCCAGCGGACCACGTGGAAGGGGCGGGCGGCATCCTGCCGCGGGGGCGGGTCGGTCAGGCGGTAGGCCCGGATATCGCCGGCGATGCCGCCGGTGCCGTAGATCAGGTTGGGAGCGGGCTCATCGTTGATCATGACCGGCCCTTGCAGCGTGGCGGGGCCGGTTACGTCATGCACCTCGTGCTTCTCCAGGTCGACCTTCAGCGTCGCCCCGGGCGGGATGAACCGGTTGATGAGGACAAACCGGCGCAGGTCCCGCTGCACGAGGATCGGCAGTGTGACCGGATGCTCCCCGGCCGTGATCAGGACGACCGGCTCCGGGTAGGTGGGCGGGGTGAAAAAATCGCCGGGATCGGCGTAGGTCGCATTATCGATCTCCCACAGGTAGCCGGAGGCGGCATCGATCACATGGGATTGTTTGATGGGGGGAAGCTCGATCACCCGGGCCTCAAAACGCTCGGCCTGGTCAACCCGGCGCTCCATGATGCCGGTCGTGGTGAAGCGGTCATTCAGCACGCCCCCCTCCTCTGCCGCGTGTTCTGGCAGGACGATCTGGGCGATTGCGGAGTCGGTCGCTGCCCCCACAACTTCGAGCATGGATTGAGCGGTGGCCGCCCCCGCCAGGTAGATGCGGGTCATCTGCCTGACTCGATAGCGGAACTCACTCAGATCCTCCTCGGGCCAGGGGACCAGGGCGAAGAGGGCGGCGAGCCGCTCGGCATCGTCCAGGTCGGCCAGGTGGTCGAGGAAGCGGGACTGCATGACCTGCTTGCCGTGCCGGTCAAGGACCTGGAGGGCATCGGCGGTGGTGCGGCTCAGCAGGTGGGCGATCGTGGCGGTGCCGGCCCGGCGGTAGGCGTCGGGGAGATGACGGAAGACGAGGTCGGTGCTCATGAGGGTAACTCCCCCCAGACAGGGCCATCGGGGTGGGGTTCGAGTTGGTCGTCGGCCCCGAGGTTGTAGGCCGGGAAGCCATCGCTCAGCTCGACCTCGCCGCCGCCCAGCAGGTCGATCACCTGGACGACCACGGTGGCGCCATCTAGTACGTCGCCTCCCGGGGCGCCCTTGGCGGTGGCAAGGACCTCATCGAACGTCAGGGTGCCGGTCTTGGTGGCGAGCAACTCCTCCACAGCCCGGGCGATGGCCGCCTGTGTGGTCGGGTCGGGCGTGACGGAGGCCCAGAGGCGGACCTGGACGGTCGCCTCGCCATCGAAGAGGACGGTGACGGCAGGGCTGTCGGTGGGGATCACCAGGCGGGTGAGGGGCGAAAGGTCGCCGGATGGGATCTCGCGGGTCAGGGGGACGGGGGCGTTGTCAATGAGGACCGTGGAGCCCTCGAGGATGTCGAGGACGCCATCTAATGAGAGGACTTTGGCCTGCAGGGGGTTCCAGAGGAGCTTCTCGCCCACCTTGAGGGCCTCGATCGCCCCCTGGACCGTCTGCTCAATCGAGCGGCGCAGGGCGGTGCGGCGGGAGACGGAGAGGTCGGCGGCGGTGGGCAGGATCTTGAGCTGCACGGCGAGGGTCTGGGTAGTGATCCCGCGTACGGAGACAAGGATCCCCGGCCCCTTCGCCTGGTTGATGGCGTCCCGGATCGCCTCGTAGGCACCGGGTACGGCGAGGTCGCCATCGACCACGACTTCGAGCTGGCCGGGTTGGAGCTTGGGCAGGCCGTCGGCGTTGGCGTCGCGGAAGACGACCCCCTTGGCGTGGCCGGTGCCGAGGATCGCCCGCTCCATGGCCTTCAGCGTCCCGCCGCCGGCGGCATCGATCAGGCCCTTGACCCGCTTGCGCAGGTCTTCATCGGTCTCGCGGTAGCCGCGCAGGGCGGTGGGGCGGGGAATGCTGACCGCTGCGATGCCGGCCAGGGGTACCTTCTGGGTCACATCCCACTGGACGCCGGACGGGAGGATGTGGACCGATGGCTCCTCACCGTCGGCTACATCGGCCAGGATCGGCACGGTAACGGTGGTCTGCCCCGCCTGAAGCTCGGCCTCGCGGGCGGTCTTGTAGCGGGCGGCGCCGGTGGGGATTAGCTGCACATCGAGCTGGCTCCCCTCGGGGATGGTCACCTGGCCGGCCACCCGGGGGTCGCGGTTGAAGACGGCCTCGCCCACGACCTGGAGGCCATCGATCCGGGACTGGCCGAGCAGGGCGACGAGGAAGTCGAGCGACTCGCCGGTCGCGGTCTCGATATAGCCCATCTGGTAGATGAGCGCCAGGCGGGCATGGGCCTCGGCCAGCTCCCGCCCGAACGCCTCGACCAGGGTGCGGGTGACGCTGCCCGGGTTGACATCGGTCAGGGTGCCTTCGTCGCGCAGTTGGGTCAGCATGCGGGTCACGATCTCTTCGTACTTGTACACGCCACCCGGTGGCTGCATAGTTACTCCGCCTCCACCTGCCCCGGCTCAAGGGCAAAGCTTAGGGTCAAATCGATCGGATCGGCCTTTCCGACGGGCTGGACCTGGATCTGGATCAGCAGGGTGTCACGGCGGGTCGGGTCCGGGATCGCCTCGAGGCTGGTCATGGCGGTGATCCGGGGCTCCCGGCGGAGCGCCTCCCGCACGTAGGCCTTGGCCAGGGCGAGGGTCTCGGGGGTGACGAGCCGCCCGATGAGGAGGTGGAGCCGGCTGCCGAAGTCGGGGTGGCCCAGGTGGGCCAGGTCGCCCTGCGGGACGCCGAGCCGGAGCCAGATGGCCTGGTCGAGGTTCTCCCAGCCGGTGACGGTGGCGAGGTCGCCGCCGGCCGCTACGAGGCGCAGGGCGCTGCCCATGGTGCGGCCGTGCCGGAGGGCCAGGTCGGTGCCAAGGTCTGGTCTCATGGGGGTCACCTCTCTTTGGGGCCAGTGCATGCGGGCCGGGGCTCGGGGCTCGGGGGCCGGGGGCCGGGGGCTCGGGGGCTGTTGGGCGTGGGGGCTGTTGGGCGTGGGGGCCGGGCGACGCCCCCCTTCTCTCACCTATCTGTCCGGTTTTAGCCTCAGAGAGGGGCCTCTAGTGTACAAAAACCGACACTACTAGCCTGAAGCATCTTGGAGTCAACGCTGGGACGGGCCTCTCAGGGCTCGGAGGCTCGTCTGTCTCGCCTATCTGTCCGGTTTTCGCGCATCCTGCAGCCATCCTGTGTACAAAAACAGACAGCTCGTGGCTAAGACTCGAAGGCCAGGACTCTCGGGCCGGAGCTCGGGCTAGGGCTCGGGCTCGGGTTAGGGCTCGAGGACCGGGGGTTGCCCAACGCCTCTCTGGCGCCTGCTGTGGGGACTGACACCCAGCTTGTCACGCTTAATGTGGCGCAGCTCGCTTGGGCTGTTCTGCGTCCCGGGGGCGCCCGGGACCGGGCACCGCCCATAGCGCCCGGGCTGTTCTGCGCCCCGGGGGCACCCGGGACCGGGCACCGCCCACAGCGCCCGGGCTGTTCGCTCCCCCGGGGGCGCCCGGGACCGGGCCCCGCCCACAGCGCCCGGGCTGTTCTGTGCCCAGGCTGTTCTCTCCCCCGACAGCACCCCCGGTCCAGGCCTCATCCACCGATCAGCACGGTGCCCGACGCCATGACGGTGCCCACTGGCAGGTCGGCCGGGTCGTTGCAGGTGGTGGCCGTGTCGCCGTTGCGGGCGGCAGGCTGGCCGTTGATCATCACCGTGCTGCTCCCCATGATGATCTGGCCCTTGTTGGCCGGTGGCTTCTGGAACGGCCCGCCCTGGGGGATGTGGGGCGGCATGTTGTCCGCCGTGGAGCTGAGAATAGCCGCGGGCATGCCGCCGATCATCACATCGCTGGAGAGCCCCCCAGAGAGCATCCCGGCAAAGGGATGCGGCAGCGGGGTCGGGGTGCTGTACGGCGGAATCAGGATGATGTGGGTATCGGTAGCCATAACCTGGTCTCCCTGCTTGGCGGCCGGCATGCCCATGGTCATCTGCCTCCTGTCCATGCGTGGTTCCGCAACTCACGGCGAGGTTTGGCGAAACTCCGGCGAGGCTTGGCGAAACTCCGGCGAGGCTTGGCGAAACTCCGGCAAGGCTTGGCAACTCACGGCGAGGTTTGGCGAAACTCCGGCGAGGTTTGGCGACTCACGGCGAGGTTTGGCGAAACTCCGGCGAGGTTTGGCGAAACTCCGGCGAGGTTTGGCGAAACTCCGGCGAGGTTTGGCGAAACTCCGGCGAGGTTTGGCAACTCACGACCCGGCCTAGTTGATCTGCACCACCGAGCCCTTCAGCTCCGCCGTCGCCGATGCGTTCAGCTTCAGATTCGCCCCCGCCTTGATCTCCAGGTTCCCCTGTGCCTCCAGGGTCAGGTTCCCGTTCCCCTTCAGGGTGATATCACCGCCATCGGTTACCGTCACCGTCGCACCCGATGTCACCACGCTCGCCTCGCCTGCATCCGCATCGATCACCAGGGAAAGCGGGCCGACCACGGCCTCCACCTTCTTGTCGGTCACGGTCAGGGTCACATCGGACGGCAGCGCCAGGCTCCAGGAGCGGCTGCCATTCTTTCCCCCCTTCACCGAGAGCTCGACCCGGTCGCTCTCCCCGGCGCTTGGCGGGAGGTGGGTCACCATCTCCCCGGCGGCATACTCCGGCGGCCGGAGCTGATCGCTGTAAAACCGGCCGGCGATCACCGGCTGATCCGGGTCACCGCCTACGAAGTGGATCAGGACCAGGTCGCCCTTCTCGGGCGGGGCCACGGAGCCCAGATGATCGGTTGCGATCGGCACCCCGGTCAGGACCAGATCCCGGCCCCGCAGGCGCACATCGCAGCCGTAGTTCTCGTTGTCAGATGCGGCATGGTCAGCGACCGCCTCCACCACCCCGATATGGCTGGGGGCGTGGCGGGCCAACTCCGCCCGGATCAGTTCACGCAGCAGAGCGACGATGTCGGACACGGATTACACCCCGATTCCGTTCAGTTCCAGGCGACTGATCAGCCCGTGCTCCACGCTCCAGGTCAGGGTGATCCCGACCAGTCGGGCGGGCTCCGGGGCCGGTCCGAAACCGGTCAGGAGGATGGCCTCGCCCAGGTCGGCGGGTGGGATTCCCGCCAGCGAAAGCAGCCGCGCACGCAGCCGCTCCTTGGCCCGCATGGCCAACGTAGTCGATGCACGGCCTACATCTGCCGCGGTCTTCAATCCCGGCTGATGATGCGGGATGGCGCCATCGCCGGCGGCCACGGCATCGAGCGACTGAAGGAGCCACCCCTCAGCACCGGGCCCCTTGGCACCCATGGCACCATCACCCGTAATGAGGGAGCCGGCAGCCTCGTCGGGGTCATCGACGGATTGAAACGCAAGGACTGCGCCATCTCGCTGGAGCGTCGCCACCGGGGCCGGGAGCGGGGTGAGGGTGCGGAGCTTGCCCTCCACGGTAGTGACCACCAGCACGCCGGAGATGGCCGCCAATCGGACGATGTTGTCCATGGCGCTGCGGCTGAACTGCACGGCGTAGAAGGGCAGCGTGGCACCCGGCGGCTCCACCGCCGCCTCTACGCCTGCCTCCTGGCAGAGCTCCTGAATCAGCTTGGCAGCCGTGGACGAGTTGGCCATTTTGTCGATGTGCAGTCGGGCGAGGGGGCCAGTCGCCTCCTCGATCAGCAGGCGGCTCCCCCAGAGGCCCACCTGGCGCCGCAGGATGCGCCCGGTGAAGAGGGGGGCCGGCTGGTCGCCGGTCGCAGAACCCTCAATCCGGACCTTCGCCCCGGCGTCCGGCGCTTCGACAGCCGGGGAGAGGATCGCCTCGGCCTGCCCCACCGGCCACGCCAGGGAGCGGCGCAGCCGGAGGGCGGCGAGCGGCACTCCGTCGGATGAGGGCGCCGCGGTCATCGTCAACTTGATCTTAGGTCGCATGGCGCCCTCTCCTTTCCGGTCGTGCTAGACGGTCAGCGCTTCACCCATCAGGTCGATGGCCCCGGTGGCAAAGGCGAGCAGGTCGGCAATCCCCCCGCCGGCGTTGACCACATCCATCACCTCATTGAGCGGGCCCATGATATCATCCACATCCATGTCCGATGCCGCTCCGGCGGAGATGGCGTTGGCAATCGCCGGGAAGAAGCCGTAGTTGCCGTCGCCGGCCTGGTAGTCGTAGCCGGGGCTGCTGCTGTGCGGGGTCATGAGGGCCTTGAAGGCCTGGAAGCGGGTGCCGACCTCGCTGCCGATCTCGTTCGATGTGGACTCGATCTTGGTGACGACGCCCTGGAGGCCGGAGGTCACGGACTCGATCGCGGAGCCAATGGCGGAGCTGCCGGGCAGACCGCTCAGCAGGTCGGTGATCTTCTGCTTCAGGCCGGCATCGACCGCCAGACTCTCCATGTAGTCGACGATCGAGTCCTCGGCGGCCGCACCCCAGATCATATCGGGGTCGAAGGTACCGCCGGTGATCACCTCGCACATCTCGCGCAGGGCCGCATCCACTTCCTTCAGCTTCTCGGGCAGGGCGTTGTACTTCGCCGTACGATCAGTAGCCACGCAATACTCCTCCTTTTACTTGCTGGCAGCAGAGATCACCTTACCAGCCGCTTTCAGGATCTCTTCGATCACACCCATCCCCTCGACCGCATCCAGCACGGCGTCGACCATCTCCATGGCGTCCTCGGCCGCTTCGAGCGCTTCGTTCAGCGCCTCGGCGGCTGCGGCAGCCTCGGCCATAGCGCCGGCGGCGGCATCGACCGCGGCACCCGCGGCATCCTGTATATCGGAGGCGATATCGCCCAGGGCGCCGGCATCGAACCCGGCGACGGTGGGCGGGGGTGGCGGGACATAGCGGATCAGTTCCATCTGGTACTCGTAGTAGTCGACCTTGCCGGGCGGTTGGCAGACCTGCAGGTTCGCCACCACCACCTGTTCGATGTTGGCAGCCACCGCTGCGCTGGCGGCAAAGTCGAGGGGCTCGCCCGCCTGCATGGCCTGGCGGAGCGCCTCCAGCCGAGGGCCGGCATCCTGGCCGAGGGCCACGCCGGTCAGCCAGATTCGGGCGCCGGCCATGCCCATGTCCTGGATCAGATCGCCGTCGGACCCGGGCCAGGGGTGGATGGCCAGGCGGCGGGACTCGTTGATCGCCAGGCCGGTCACCCGGTCCAGCTCCAGGTCGCCCAGGACTACCGCTTCTGCCATTCGCTCATCCCTCCCCGAGGATCAGGCCGTGGCGCAGGGCATCGTCTCGCAGGATCCGGGCCAGTTGCTCTCGCAGGTCGGCCTGGGCGGCTCCGGTGGATGGGGGCCACGCGGGAGTCCGGGTCGATGTGGGCCATTCGGGCAGTTGGGCGGGTGCGGGGCGCGGCCCCGCGACCGGTGGGAACTGTGGCCCGCTGATGGCGACCTGGGCATGGGGGCCGAACGGGGCCGGGGCGTGGGGGGACGGGGCGTGGGAGGCCGGGGCGTGGGGCCCGAGCGGGGCCGGGCCCGTCACTGTGAGCCAGCCGGGCTGCCAGGAGCGTGGGGCCGCCATCTCTGGCCGGAGGGCCTTCGGCTCCGGCTCCGGACCCCTGGCCCGGGCCGGTGCAGTGGGCGCCCTGACCGGGGCGTAGCGATCGAGCAGGTGCTCCCTGCGGGCCGCACGCTCCGCCTGGATCAGCAGGGGCGAGGCATGGCGCTCCCAGCGATCCCCCCGGGCCGGCCCGGGCGGAGCACCCATGGGCTCAGCGTGGGAGAAGCGCACGGCGCCAGGGCCGTCGAGACCAGGGCCCGTGTGCGGCCCGGCGGACGGGGCAGGCGCTGTTGACAGCCCCGTCTGCCCTTCCCCTCCCCGGCCCCGAGCCGTCACCGAGTGCGGCTCGGAGGACGATGCCGCCGTCAGCAATGGCGTCGCCTCCCAGTAGGGAGCCGCAGAGAACACTGCGCCACCCGGGCCCACGGGGCCCGGACCCGCCGCAGCGGGGGCCGCCCGCCCCCCAACCGCTGCCGGCGTATCCCGCGGGCGGCCGACGGTGCGATCCAGCCGGAAGCGCCGGGCCTCCCGTGCCGCCGCTCCCTCCAGGACCAGGTTCAGAAACTGGACCAGCGATCGTGGCACATGGGGCGAACCCCTAGTCATCGTCCACAATGATCCGGCTCACCCCCTCCCCACTCGGTACGGTGGCTGCCGCCTGTGACCGCCCCTGCTCCAGTACCTTCAGGGCAGAGAGGAGCCGCTCTGCCGTGCGGGCATCCATGCGCTCCACCTGCTCGGGGTTCCAGCCGAAATGCTGGCAGAGGTAGAGCAGGGCCAGATCCGGATGATCCCTTCCCTCTCGAATGCAGACCTCCAGGACAGCGGCGTGCTCCTCCTCAAGACCGTTCAGCCGGTCCAGGGCCTGCATGACCACCTCGCCCAGGGGTACGGGCCAGGCAGCGATCGCCTCCGCTGTCAACCGCTCGCCATCCTGGGTGGTGACACAGGCCTGGAGCAGTTGCCGTTCATAGGCCGGCAAGTCCAGCGTGACCTGCCCACCCCTCAGCCGGAGGGAGCGCCGGAGCGCATCGTTCCGCTCGCCGAACGTCCAGGGATGCAGCCGCAGGTCGACGCCCGCTCCCCGGACCCGCCACTCCGCCGGTCCCTCATCTACCGTGAGCCCCAGGGCTGTCCGCTCTGCCTCCACCGCCTGAAGGGCAGCGGTCAGCAGTCGGTCCCCCTCCGCCGCCGGCAGACTGCGGATGATCTCACGCGATCCACCCTCCAGGCAGGTGAGCAGACACTCCTCCACCAGGCGGGCGCTGTCACCGCCGGCCCGCTCCAGCGCCTCGTTCCAGGGCCACCAGCGGGGGGCACGAACCCGAAACCGGTCACTCCCAACCGTTACGACCTGCTCGGCCATGGGTTACCGCTCCCGGGTGGCCGAGAAGTGGTAGATCACCTCAACCACACCGCCGGCCGCCAGGCCGAAGGATTTGCCGTGAATCTGGCACTCGTCCAGTGTGACCTCCTTGGCCACCTCCCCCTCCGCCGCCACATGCTTCAGCGAGGCGAAAATCTGGAAGGTCTCCTTCGACTGGAGCAGGGACTCCAACTCATCGCTGGCGGACCGGACCCGCAAGGTGCCTGTGATCTTGGTCAGACCGTAGACCACGCCGACCCGCTCATCTGTCCCGATGGCGGCCACATCGGTATGGGGTTTGACCGTCTGATACGTAATCTCCTGAAGCCCTGCCAACGCCGTGCCGTTCACCAGGACGTTGGACCGGTTAGCCGACAGAATCGTGGCCACTCACCCTGCCTCCTCTCGGATTAGAAAGCCTGGACCTTGATCGTGGCGTAGATGTAGTCGATCGCCCGAACCGGCCGCACAGCCGTATCGATACGGACCACCCCGGCAGCGAAGTCGTCCGGCGTAGACTCGACCGAGACGGCGAAGGCGGGTGACTGCCCATCGGTGCTGGGGACGATCGCCCCCTCCTTCTCCATGCGAGTGAAGGCCTCGGTGATCCGCTGCTTCAGAGCCAGCCGGTGGGCCTCGGTGTTCAAGAGGCCAATGTAGTCCTGGGCGATGTTCTGCACGTGGCGCACCGCCCGGTCAGCCACCCGGGTCACATTGATCTGCCCGGTATCGGTCGTAACGCCCTTGATGCAGGCGATCCCCTTGCGCGGGACCTCATCCACCGCGCAGACGCCGCCCTTGATCAGCGACTCGAGTTGCGGATCCGTAAAGTCGAAAGAGAGGCTGGAGACGCCGCCCAGGGTCTTGAAGGTGGGCGACTCGAAGTAGCGCTGGCCGGCGATCATGCCGATCACCGAGCCCATGTAGTTGTACGGGGCCACGAAGACGAACCGCTCACTGACCAGGCGGGAGGCCATGCGCAGCGTGACCTCCATGTTCGGGGCGCCATCGACGGTCGGGATCGTCTGACCGAAGCCCATGCGGTTGCGGGCGATCTTCGACATCCGCTCACAGTGCGAGATGATATCGGCATAGATCTGGGTGGCGTTGGTCTCACCATACCGGTGGCTGGCAGCGACCATGTCCACATCGGTGAAGGTCTCCAATCGGGCCAGGGCGGTGGCGTAGGCTGCGGGGAGCGCATCCTGCCCACCGGTCAGCGGCTTCGGAGGCGCAGCGGGATTGGCGTTGTCAGGGACCACCTGGGCATCGGGCGCCGCTACGGTCTTCAGGGTGGCCCGGACAAACCCCGACTCTGCATTAACCACGTTGACAAAGTAGCGGTCTTGATCCTTAGCACTGGAGAGGTTACGGATTACCTCGGCCGGCTGGTCGGAGCCCTTCACGAAGACCTGAACCTCCACCACCGTGGCGGAGCGGCTGACCACCCGGACGGAGAGGTCGTTGCCCCAGGCGCCGCCTGCACGGGCCCGGAACTCGATCTTGCCGGGAGCGCCGTTCACCTGAACGTTCTCCTCCACCCAGGCCGTCTCAAGCTGGTCCGGCGGTATGTTGGCCACCACGACCTGGTTGAGGCCTGCCGCGAAGGCCTGCCGGACCTCGGGAAGTGCCATGATGCTGGCGGAGCCATAGGTCTCGCGGAACTCCTGGAGCGAGCCAAGTGCCTGGAGGGGCTTGTTTGCCCGGTCGATCTCGGTCGGACCAACGATCCCCAGCACACCCGTCGCCCCCAGCGGCCTGGGCACCAACTCGCGGATCACACGAATCTCTACCCCTGGAATGATCAGACTCATATCCACTCTCCTTTGCCGGCGAAATCTCTCGTTAACCGAAAGGATCGTGTCACCAAACTTAATCTTAATATTCGATATATTTAGATGCTAAGGGTTCAGCCGCCCGATGTCAAGGAGTAAGGTAGCAAATGGCACAAAGTCTTATTTTTTACTCTCGGATGTTCTCACACCCGTGACGTTCGGTAGACGCGGAAACCGGACCCCCTCCACGGTGGGATGAGGTCCGGTTCCTTGATGGCATCGCGCCAGGGCAGCGACGAAGGATCAACGATCAGAGGGCATCTCTCCTCATGCGCGCGGCAACCACGAGAACATGTATTTCCCATCTTCCAGCGGTGCCACCTGCCGGGCGACCCGAAGCGGTCGGAAGGTGTCGATCATGACCGCCAGCTCTTCGGTCCGGTCCTTGCCGAGGCTGCCCTCCACCGCCCCGGGGTGAGGCCCGTGCGGAATCCCCGACGGATGGAGGGTGACCGAGCCCACCTCGATCCCCTTGCGGCTCATGAAGTTCCCATCGACATAGTAAATGACTTCATCGGAATCAACGTTGGAATGGTTATAGGGTACGGGAATGGCATCCGGATGGTAGTCGAAGAGGCGCGGTACGAAGGAGCAGACCACGAAGTCGGGGCCACTGAAGGTCTGGTGGACAGGCGGCGGCTGATGGATCCGGCCGGTGATCGGCTCGAAGTCGTGAATGGAGAGTGCCCACGGATGAAGGTGGCCATCCCACCCGACCACATCTAACGGATGATGACGGAAGAAGCAGGCGGTCAGCCGGCCCCGGGCCCGCACCCGGACCTCGAACTCACCCGCCTCGTCAAAGGTCTCGAGCGCTTCGGGCACGCGGATATCCCGCTCGCAGTAGGGGCTGTGCTCCAAGAGTTGCCCGTACTCATTCCGGTACCGCTTCGGCGGCTCGATGGAGCCCTGCGCCTCAAAGACCAGCACCGTATGCACGCTGCCCTCGTCCGGCAGCATGCGCCAGGTCGTCCCAATGGGAATCACCAGATAGTCCCCGGGCCGGTAGGGCAGGGAGCCGTAGCTGGTCTGAAGCCGCCCCTGCCCTTCGTGAATGAAGAGGAGCTCATCGCCCTCGCCGTTCCGGTAGAAGTAGTCCATCGGCTCGGTCGGCTTCACCAGCAGTACGGCGACGTTCTCGTTGCCCATAAGCAACTGGCGGCCGGTCAGTATATCGCCCCCCGGCTCAAGCAATGCGGTTCGGAAATGCCGGTGCCGGAGTGGGCCGACATCTTCGTAGGTGCGAAGTACGGGCCCCACATCGGCCACCCGGCTGACGGCCGTGGGCGGATGGATGTGATAAAGGATCGACTGAATGCCAGAGAAGCCTCGGGTCCCCATGACCTGCTCCTTGTAGAGCGAGCCGTCGGGCTGCCGGAACTGGGTGTGCCGCTTGGGCGGAACCTGGCCGCGCGAGACATAAAACGGCATGAGCCGCACCCCTCTCAGATAGATGAACCCCCCGTCGTTACTCCGGCGGGGGGTTGTTGATCGCTGCGGCTACCGGATGGTATTGGTGAGCACACCCAGCCGCTCGACCTCCAGCTCGACTACATCGCCGGGCTGGAGCCAACGGTGGGCCTCGGTCTCAAGCAGGCAGCCGGTCCCGACGGTCCCCGACGCGAGGATTTCGCCCGGGAAGAGGGTGCAGTCCTGGCTGGCCCGCTCGATCAGCTGGGCGAAGGTGAAGTGCATCTCCGCCAGGTTCCCCCGGCTCACCTCCTGGCCGTTGATCCGGGCGATCATGGTCAGGTCGAGGCGACCATCGGGCAGGCGCCGGTCGTCCAACTCGTCGGGGGTGACCAGCCAGGGGCCAAAGGAGGTAGCGAAATCCTTTCCCTTGGCCGGACCGAGCCCCACCTTCATCTCTTGCGCCTGGATGTCCCGGGCAGACCAGTCATTCATGATCATGTAGCCGGCTATGTGGTGCTCAGCCTCGGCGACCATGATATCCCGACCGCGCCGGCTCAGTACGACCGCCACCTCCAGCTCGAAGTCGAGCTTGTTGGTCCGGGCCGGCTTGGGTACCTCCAGGCCCGGCCCGAAGACGGCGTTGGGGTTACTGAAGTAGAAGACGGGCGCCTGGTACCACTCAGCCTGCATTTGAAGCCCTCGCCGGGCCCGAGCGTTCTTCACGTGGGCCTCAAAAGCGTAGAAGTCCCGGATCGTGCGAGGACGGGGCAGAGGGGCCATGAGATGAACCGCATCCAACGCGTATGCCACCCCTCGGGGCCGCTCCTTCCCCAGGGCCTCACGCACCTGAAGAATGAGCGGCATTGGCGCTTCCACCAGCCACTCCATGGAGGTGCCAAGGTGGAGGTCCTCCGGGACCAGCCCCCTCCGTTGCACCCATGCCAGGGCTTGGGCCGCACCGATCACGTACTCCCCGTCGAGCCAGCCGGCGACCATGTTGGGTTGCTTGCCGAGTACCAGAGCCGTCACCAATTTCACTACAGATTCCCCCGTAAGGCTTGCTCCCGCTCAATCGCCTCGAAGAGCGCCTTGAAATTCCCCTTGCCAAAACTCCGGCTACCCTTCCGCTGGATGATCTCGAAGAAGAGGGTCGGCCGGTCCTGCACCGGTTTCGAGAAGATCTGGAGCAGGTACCCCTCCTCATCGCGATCGACGAGGATCTTCAGGCGGCGGAGTGCTGACATGGGTTCGTCAATCACCCCAACGCGCTCCTCCAGCGTGTCGTAGTACGAGTCCGGGGTATCGAGGAACTGAACACCGTTGGCCTTCAGCGCTTCCACTGTGGCAATGATATCGCCGGTGAGCACGGCGATATGCTGCACGCCAGGTCCCTCGTAGAAGTCCAGGTACTCCTGGATCTGCGACTTCTTCTTCCCCTCGGCCGGCTCGTTGATCGGAAACTTGACCTTTCCGTTTCCACCCGCCATCACCTTGGACATAAGGGCTGAGTACTCCGTCGAGATGTCCTTGTCGTCGAAGGTCTGGAACTGTGAGAAGCCCATGACATTTTCGTAGAAACGGACCCACTCGAGCATGCGCCCGAGCTCGACGTTCGCAACCATATGGTCAATCGCTACAATACCGGTTGGTGTGGCGGCATGTGCGCCCTCCATCGCCTTGTAACCCGGCGCGAAGACCCCGTTATATGCCTTGCGCTCGACAAAGGAGTGAACCGTATCACCGTAGACGGCGATCGTCGCCTTTCGCAGGACCCCATTGTGGTCAGCGAAGCTGGTCGGCTCCATGACTGGCACGGCACCGCGCCTCACGGCCTCCTCGAACGCCTTTTCGCAATTCTCCACGCGGAGGGCAATATCCTTGACGCCGTCACCATGTTTCTGCACATGCTCGGCGATCGGGCTGTCCGGTGACAGTGCCCCGGTCAGCACCAGACGAATCTCCCCCTGTTCGAGCATGTAAGAGGCTCGATCCCGCACCCCTGTCTCGAGCCCGGCATATGCCGTAATCGCGAACCCGAAGGCTGTCCGGTAGTACTGCGCAGCCTGTTTGGCGTTCCCCACGTAGAACTCCACATGGTCGATTGCCTGGATCGGCAGAAAATCGGTGGTCACCTGCCTCACTCTCCCCTGGTGGTTTTGGCCCGGTAGAGTATAGTGCGTGATTGACTTTCATAGACCTGTCTGGTGGTCTGGCCCTCGGCACTATGGTATCATATGATCAATTATTTGTAATCACTGGGATTATATCGGATACCGAACATTCTGGGGGTGGAAATTTGCCGTTCTTTGCTGTGCGGCCAGAGGTATTGCGATTGCGTCCTTACGTTCCCGGCAAGCCAGTCTCCGAGGTGCAGCGGGAGCTCGGTCTGACCGATGTGGTCAAGCTGGCATCCAACGAGAACCCCCTGGGGCCATCGCCCCTGGCGATCCGGGCGGTTTGGGAAGCCACGCTGAAGGCGCATATCTACCCGGATCCGGCAGCTCCGGAGCTACGGCAGGCGCTGGCTATACGGACGGGGCTCCCGCCGGACTGGCTCTTCGTGGGAAACGGCTCCGACGAGATCCTGCGCCTGCTGGCCGCCAGTTACTTGCGGGCCGGTGACCGGGTAGTGCTGCCAGAATCCTCGTTCCCGAACTACCGGGCGGTCTCTGAACTCATGGGGGCGTCGGTCACAGCGGTGGGGCTCGCCGGCGAGACGATGGACCTCACGGGGATGGCAACGGAGGCGAGTGGGGCAAGGCTGATCTTTCTCTGCCGGCCAAACAACCCAACCGGGGCTGTCTTCCCGGAAGATGCGTTCCGGGCCTTCATGCGGGCAGTGCCAGAGGAGACGCTTGTCCTGATTGATCAGGCCTACCGGGAGTTCGACACCACCCCGTTCGATGCGCTCGGGCTGCTGCGGGAGTGGCCAAACCTGATCCTGACCCGGACCTTTTCAAAGGCTTACGGGCTTGCGGGGATGCGTATTGGCTACGGCATGGCGCGCCCGGAGATCTGGTCGCCCTTGCTCACGGTACGGGAACCGTTCAGCGTGAATAGCATCGCCCAGGCAGCGGCGCTGGCCGCCCTGCAGGACGAGGAACACCTGGCGGAAACGCTCCGGGTCACCCGGGAGGGGAAGGAGTTCCTCTCAGGCCTCTGCAACGAGTTTGGTCTGGCGTATGCCCCATCGCAGGCAAACTTCCTGTTCATCGACCTGGGGCGCCCGGCTCAGCCGGTCTTTGAGGCGCTGCTCAGGCAGGGGGTTGTCGTCCGGCCATGCGGAGGCTTCGGGCGGCCCACCTGTCTGCGGGTAACGGTGGGGAAGCTAGCGGAGTTGGAGCGGTTTGCCGCCGCACTGCGCAGCGTCCTCTGAGCATGCGACCCCCGGTCTTGGATCAGGTCGGGGGTCGTACTCGCTCCTGTGGTATACTGGTAGGAAGAGGTGAAGGGTATGAAGTTGGGTTGTCATATTAGCATTAGCAAGGGGATTGTTCAGGCGGTAGAGAACGCCCGTCAGTTGGGCTGCGAGTCGTTCCAGTTCTTCACCAAGAATCCGCGCGGCTTCAAGGGAAAGTCAGCGGACCCGGTCCTGGCCGCCAGGGGGCGGGCGCTCATGGCAGAGTATGGCCTGGTAGCAGTGGCGCACGCCCCGTACATAACCAACCTCTCCACACCGGATCCGGAGCTCCAGCAGATCTCAATCGCTTCGCTCAAGCAGGACCTGGAGAACGCCGAGGTCTACGGGGCGATCGGTACGGTCTGCCACATGGGGAAGCATGTGGAGCAGGGCGAGGAGATCGGCATGAGCCGCATGGTCGAGACGCTGGATCTGCTGCTGGAGGCGTACACCGGTCCGACCTTGTTGCTGCTGGAGAATACGGCCGGGCAGGGCTCGGAGTTGGGTACGACCCTCGAGCAGTGCGTGGAGGTGCGCTCCCGGGTGAAGCAGCCGGAGCGAATCGGCTTCTGCTTTGATACCTGCCACGGGTTCGCGGCCGGCGCCTACCGCCCGGAAGAGTGGGAGGCGTTTGTTGAACACGCCCGGTCGATTGGCTACTGGGAGCATGTGAAGGCGGTTCATCTCAACGACTCGAAGTTTGATCACGGTAGCCGGAAGGATCGGCACGCCAATCTGGGCAAAGGGTTCATTGGGGAAGAAGGAATCTCCATCATCCTTCGCTCCAGCGCCTTAACCGGGTTGCCGGTCGTCCTGGAGACCCCGGTGGAGGATGAGTCGGAGTATGGCCCCGAAATGGCCTACGCCCGAAAACTCATGAGCCGTTAAGTAGAAAGGGGGGGCAACTGCCCCCTCCTTTCTAGCTCCGCGATGAGCGAAGCCGAACCTCCTCGGTCAGCAGATGAGAAGCAGCAGCGTCAGCCCTCGACTGCCAGTTCCATAGCGTGGTCCACTTTTGCCAAGTAGTACTTTCGTGCTATTTGTATACTATACGGGGTATGGTAGAGTCTTGGGTGTATTTGACCTCATGAGGAGGATGCGCCCCGTGTGGAAGAAGCTTCTGACCCTGCCCGCTCGCAATCTGGCGGCTAGCATCCCGCTCGCCCTGCTCCTCGGACTACTCCTCGGCCTTCTCGTACCAGTTCCCTCGTCTCAGGCCCTGACCATGCCAGCGGTGATCCTGCTGGTCTACCCGATCACGATCGGCGTGCCCTGGCGACAGGTCCTGAAGCTTGAGCCCTGGCGGCTCATGCTCCTCTCCACCCTGATCAACTTCGTGATCATCCCCCTGGTGGCCTGGGGGCTTGGCCACACGCTGCTGGGCAACTACCCCTCACTTCTGGCGGGACTCATGATCGCCTCGCTCCTCCCGACCAGCGGCATGACCATCTCCTGGACCTCGCTGAGCGGTGGTAACGTTCCAGCAGCCGTGCGGATCACCGTGATCAGCCTGCTGGCAGGTTCCCTCCTCATGCCGCTCTATCTTATGGGAATGCTTGGTCAGTCTGTGCCCATGGACCTGGGCCAGATGCTCAGCCGGGTCGCCATGACGGTCATTGCCCCCATGCTGGCAGGTACGCTCACCTACTGGCTCCTGCTCCGTCGGTTTACCCAGCAGGAATTCCAGACGAAGGTCAAGCCGCTCCTCAACCCAATCTCCGTCTGGGCGATGCTCTACATCATCTTCTTCTCCACCGCCAGTCGGGCCAAGAGCCTGCTGTCTGATCCGCGCGCCGTTGCGATCGGGCTGCTGACCCTCCTGGTCTTCTACCTGCTCAACTTCCTCCTCTCCACCCTGGCCGGTCGCTGGTTCCTGGGCCGGGCAGATGCCTATACCCTTGTGTACAGCACAGTACTGCGCAATCTCTCTATCGCCCTCGGTATTGCCCTGGCGGTCTTCGGGCCGCAAGCAGCCTTTATCGTCACCCTCGCCTTCATCCTGCAGGTGCAGGCGGCTGCCTGGTACGACAAGGTGGCCAAGCGGTTCGGCTTCTTCGCTGACCCAGTCGGTGTCCCAGAGGCGGCCGCTGCGACCGGCGACTAACAGCGCGGAGGGGGAGATTCCCCCTCCGTTTTCATGTCGTTAGTTACAGCTACAAAACGATCCGCTAAAGCCCGGGCAGAACTGGCTGACCACCTGGCCCAGTTGAAAGACGTCCACCACCGCTCCGTTGGCCAGGGTTGCTGTGGTGGGACCGGGTTCGGTAGGTGGAAAGACGACCTGAAGTTCATTCCCGACGCGATCGATCACGATTGGCTCGGTCGATGCGATCGGAATCACCACGGTTCGTCCAAAGTGGTCGAACTTGCGCATGATCGCGTTCACCCCCGGCTACAGACTATGTCGATCAGAAGGGGATGGCGCACGCTTTTGCAGGATTTCGGTGGTTGGACATGGTACTATACCAAGTTAAATTCGTAAAGTACGAGGCTCAAAGGAGTGTCACCATGGCCACCCCCACCTCGCAACTCATGCTCCCACCTGCGACCTTCCGTTCCGGTTTCAAGGCGGCATCGCCGATCGTGCTGGGCTACCTGCCAATCGGATTCGCCTTCGGTGTCCTGGCTCGCACCGCGGGGCTCTCCGTGGCCGAGGTCGGCCTGATGTCCCTGATCGTCTATGCTGGCTCCGCTCAGTTTATCGGGGTGAACATGCTGGCAGCAGGGGCTGCCATGCCGGCGATCCTGTCAACCACCTTCCTGGTCAACCTGCGCCACCTGCTCATGTCAACTGCTCTGGTCCCATCGCTCCGGGAGAGCCGCCCCTGGCAGAATGCGCTACTTGCCTACGGCATTACGGATGAATCCTTCGCCGTGAGCACTTCGGTGCTCCAAGGGCGCTCCATTGGACCGGCCTTTATGGCAGGCCTTCATGTCACAGCCCAATCCTCCTGGGTCGTCGCCTCCGTAGTCGGCGCCCTTGTCGGCCAACTGGCGGGCAACCAAGAGGCGCTTGGCCTCGACTTCGCTCTCTCCGCCATGTTCATTGGCCTCCTTATGCCCCACCTGCAGGGCGAGGGGAGTAACCCCCGCCGGATCGCTGCTGCGGTCGGTGCAGCGGTCGCGGTTGCTATGGCCCTCGGGGGCCTCTCCTCCTGGGGGATTATCGTCGCGACGCTCGTAGCGGCCACGGTGGGGGTGATGCTTAAATGATGACCGTCCGGCCCTCCATTCTCCTACTCTGGGTAGGCATGGCCCTGGTCACCTACCTGCCACGAATGCTACCGCTGGTCGTTTTGAGCCGCTTTCGACTGCCGCCTCTCCTGCTTCGGTGGCTAGAGTTCGTCCCAGTCGCCGTTCTCTCAGCTCTTCTTGCCTCCGGCCTGCTGGTCCGGCAAGGGAAGCTGGCCCTGCCACCGGCTCACCCCGAAATTCTGGCGGCCGTTCCTGCGTTTCTCGTCGCAGTCTGGACGCGGAGCCTCATGGGCACCGTTCTGGCGGGGATTGTCGCGATGGCGATCCTGAGGCTCGTTCTCTGAGCTCCTCGGATTTTGAGATGCCTCGTCCGGCTCACCCGGGCGAGGTCTTTTCATTCGCGGGGTCAGGCTGCTCTTCGGGCTCCGTCTCCTTCAGGCGGATGTACTCCATGAGAACAGCCATCCGCTCCTCCTTCGATCCCTCCACCCACTGCATCAGGATTCGCTCCCGCTCGCTTCTGCTCTGAGGTCGCCGCCTGCGCATCCAGAATTCCTCCCCCTCACCTAACGTGCCGAATCGGCACCAGCAGTATTGGAAAAAATTATTGTGCTGATTTTCTGCTATGTCTCTATTTATAGATTTTACACGCACAACAGCAAGAAAACAAGCCTGCTACGAGACGTAGCAGGCTTGATTCTGGTGATTCCACCCCTGCGCCCTAGAGCTTCAGGTACGGGCGCAACTTCTCAAGGGTCTTGGGCCCGATGCCGGAGACCTTGGTCAGGTCCTCTACGGCCGGAAACGGCCCGTGCTGGGAGCGGTACTCGGAGATTGCCCGCGCGGTTGAAGGGCCGATGCCGGGAACTCGCTCCAACTCGGCCGTGGAGGCAGAGTTGATGCTGACGATCACCGGGCCCGCGGCATGGCTGGTCATCGCCTGGCTCTGGCCGATCGTCTCCCTCACCGGTACGTAGGAGACCTCCCGGCTGGCCGGAGCCGAAGCCTCCGCGGCAGCATGCAGTTCCTCGTTGGTGTAAATGTATAGCTTGGTGCCATCGGTCAGGAGGGCGGCAAGGTTCAGAGCGCCTGGCACTCCGTCCTGCAGGGCTCCGCCTGCTGCGGCAATCGCTTCATGAACGCGGGACCCCTCCGGCAGGGTGTAAACTCCGGGGTGTTGAACCGCTCCTTCCACATGAACCAGCAGGGCGGGCTTCTCGGGCGCTGGCGGACAGGCTGCAGCAGCCGTGGGTTCTTCCTCTCCAGCCGTGGTAACGGGGGCCTTCGCCTGCTGAACGGATTCCACCTCAGCGAACGACGCCGCCAGGGCCGCCCTCTGGTCAGCTTGGTAAAGCCCCCATCCGCGCCAGGCAAGTCCAGTGACCAACAGGCCGATGATCGTCAATGCAGCCACTCGCATCGGAGCGGAAACCCCCATTCCCCTCACACCCCCAGTGAGGGGATTCGGCGATCTTCCATGATTTTCCTTCTAGTGGAGGTCCTCTTCCTGGAGCATATCCTCCTCGGGGACAAGCAGCGCCTCTAGCTTGTCCACCCCGGGGATCTTGTGCATCTCTGTCTTGATCCGACTCTTGTCCGCCTTGGTCGGAACCAGACCTTTTACAAAGAGCACGCCGGCATCGGCGTAGACCTCAAAGAGTTGGTGATTGTACCCCAACTGGTCGAGGAGCCGCTCGGCGGTCCGGGAGACATCGGCGTCGTCCTCCTTCTCGCCCTCGCCGACCTTGACCCGAAGGACCTTGACCTCCTTCACGCCGGGGACCTTCTCGCATATGCGCGTGGCCTCCTGAATGTCACCATAGCTGCCAGCGTGACCAACCAGGCTGACGACGCCCTTGTGGACCCGCGCCCCTATGTTCCGGTACTCGGGAAACTTGGTCAGCTTCTCGGTGAGATGTCGGAGCAGATCCTTGTCTGTGTATGTCTCCTCGTTCGCAACGGTGATGTCGTTCTCGATCCGCCTTACCCCGGGAATCTTCCGGGCGATCTCCTCGGCGGTCGTCTTGTGTGAGAGGACATCGACCACACCATAGAGCCGGACCCAGCCATCTTCCGCAGAGACTTTGATATCAATGCCGGCGGAGTCGGTCTGGGTGAGGAGGGCATCCTTCACCTCCTTCATGAGATGAAGGTCATTGTTAAACGGTTCCTGTACCCCCGGTGGGTTGAAGGGCTTCTGACGGTCCTGGTTCAGACTCTGGTGCTCGGCCATCCGCATTCTCCTCCCGCTGGGTTTCCTCGCGCTAGTCTCCCCAACGGGCGGCAGTGCTAAGCCTGATCCAACGGATTTACCCACGTGACTCGGACCGCACTTCAGGTCTCTTGACCCTGGGGCGTTCGCTCCGAACTACGCGGCCCTGCCGCCTGGCGAGCCAGGAAGCGGATCTCTGCGCGCGGCCCGGTGGGCTCCAGGTAGAGCAGACCATAGGAGTAACCCGGTGACCAGCGACGCCGATCAGTTGGGGAGCCAGGATTGACCGCAAGGATGCTGCCGTGCCACTCGTTGTAAGCACTGTGGCTGTGGCCGAAAACGACCACACCGACATCGTTCGGAAACTGGGAGAGCGCTCGGGCCACCGTGTTGGTGCCCTTCCCTTCGTGGCCGTGGACCAGCCCGATCCGGTAGCCCTCCAACTCGAGGACGCGCTTCCATCCCCATTTATCGATGACGGCAGCCGGATCGTTATTTCCGGCCACTGCGACCACCGGTGCGATGGCCTCGAGCGGCTCCAGGACCTGCGGGTCGACCAGGTCGCCAGCGTGGAGGATCAGATCCGCTCCGGCGAAGGCGTCCAGCACCTCCTGCGGGATCGCCTTCGCCCGCTTTGGCATATGGGTATCGCTGATCAGCCCGATGCGCATAGCATCCCCTCCAAAACGACTCCGGCCACCCCTGCGACGGGGCGGCCGGATCTCTGCGTGGGCCTTAGCCCTTCACCACGATATTGACCAGCTTGCCCGGAACCGGGATCACCTTGACTACCTGCTTGCCGTCGATCAGGGCCTTTACCTTGTCGGATGCGAGGGCGACCTGCTCCATTTCGGCGGCGGTAATGCCAGCAGGGACCTCCAGGCGGTCACGGACCTTGCCGTTGATCTGCAACACGATCTCGACTGATTCAGCCCGGGCGACGTTCTCGTCAAAGTCGGGCCAGGCATGCAGATGGATCGACTCCTGGTAGCCAAGCTTCGACCACAGCTCGTCGGCCAGATGCGGGCAGAACGGGGCGATGATCAGGATCGCCTTCTGGATCGCCTCCGCGAGGACCAGGGTGCGCAGGTTCCAGTCCTCCGCATCCAGCTTATCGCGGTAGGCGTAGATCGCGTTCGTCATCTCCATGAGACCGGAGATGGCGGTGTTGAAGGCGAAGCGGTCATGCAGGTCGTTGGTGATCCGCTTGACCGTGGCGTGGATCATCCGCCGCAGTTCCTTGTCCTCCGGGGTCAGGTTCGGCTCCGCCTTCCTGAGCCCGTCGGCGATCTCCTGCTCGGTCAGGGCGCCCATAAAGCCGGCCAGGTTACCCATGTGAACGGGCAGCAGTGAACGGGCGTGCTGGTAAGCAGGAAGGGCCGACATGACCATGCGGTAGAACCGGTTGACGAAGCGGTAGGCGCCCTCAATGCCGGCATCAGACCAGTTCAGGTCCCTCTCCGGCGGAGCGGCAAACATGATGAAGAGGCGGCAGGCGTCCGCGCCGTACTTCTCGATCATCTCCTCGGGGGAGACGGTGTTGCCCTTGGACTTGGACATCTTGGAGCCGTCCTTCAGCACCATGCCCTGGGTGAGCAGGGCCGAGAAGGGCTCGTCGACCTTCACATACCCCATGTCCCGCAGGACCTTGGTGAAGAAGCGGGAGTAGAGCAGGTGGAGCACGGCGTGCTCAATGCCGCCCACGTACTGGTCGACCGACATCCAGTAGTCCACATCTTCCGGATTCCAGGCCTTCTCTGCGTTGTTGGCATCGGCATACCGCAGGTAGTACCAGGAGGAATCGACAAAGGTGTCCATGGTGTCGGTCTCCCGGCGGGCCGGGCCGCCGCAGGAGGGGCAGGTGGCGTTCATGAAGCCCTCGTGCCGGCGTAGCGGGGAGCCGCCTTCGCCGGTGAAGTTCAGGTCGTCCGGAATCCGGACCGGCAGTTCGCTCTCGGGCACGGGCTGGGTGCCACACTTGTCGCAGTAGACGATGGGGATCGGGGCGCCCCAGGCCCGCTGCCGGCTGATCAGCCAGTCGCGCAGCCGGTAGGTGATCGTCTTCTCGCCGAAGCCCTGCTCCTGAGCGAAGGCGGCTACCTTGGCGATCCCCTCCAGGTTGGGGGTGCCGTCGAACGGGCCGGAGTTGACCATGGCGCCGGGCTCAGCATAGGCCTCGGTCATGGTGGCCGCATCCACCGTGCCCGCGGCGTCCTGGATGACCACCTTGATCTCCATGCCAAACTTCTTGGCGAACTCGAAGTCGCGCTGGTCGTGGGCCGGCACGCCCATAACAGCACCGGTGCCGTAATCCATGAGGACATAGTTGGCGATCCAGAGCTGTGCCTTCTCGCCATCGAACGGGTTGGTCACATCGACACCCAGGTAGAGGCCTTCCTTCTCAGCCTCGGTGGACGTGCGGGCGATCTCGTTGAGCGACTTCATCTTCTCCTGGAAAGCGCGGATGGCAGTCACGCGGTCACCATCAATCAGACCACTTTCGATGATCTTCTCGACGATGGGGTGCTCGGGTGCAACGACCATAAAGGTCACACCGTAGATGGTGTCAGGCCGCGTGGTGAAGACCGGGATCTTATCGCCAGTGGCCTCCAGGGTGAAGGCCACCTTGGCGCCCTCGGAGCGGCCGATCCAGTTCTCCTGCATGGTGCGGACCCGGTCCGGCCAGCCCTTCTCCAGCAGGCGCAGATCCTCCAGCAGTTCATCGGCGTACTGGGTGATCTTGAAGAACCACTGGGAGAGGTTGTTCTTGGTCACGTCGGAGTCGCAGCGCCAGCACTTGCCGTCCACCACCTGCTCGTTGGCGAGCACGGTCTGGCAGGAGGGGCACCAGTTGACCGGGGCGGTCTTCTTGTAGGCCAGGCCCTGCCTGTAGAACTGGAGGAAGAGCCACTGGGTCCACTTGTAGTAGTCCTCACGATAGGTGTAGACCGCACGGTCCCAGTCGTAGGAGTAGCCGAGCTGCTTCAACTGCTCGGTCATTTCGGCAATGTTCGACTTGGTCCAGACCGCGGGGCTGACGCCCTTCTGAATGGCGGCGTTCTCGGCCGGCATACCGAAGGAGTCGTAGCCCATGGGGTGCAGGACGTTATAGCCCTTCATCCGCCGGAAGCGGGCGATCACGTCAACAATAGAGTAGTTGCGGACATGGCCCATGTGCAGCTTGCCCGAGGGATAGGGGAACATGGCGAGGGCGTAGTACTTGGGCTTGTTCGGGTCACGCTCAACCTTATAGATGCCCTCCTGATCCCACTTCTGCTGCCAGCGGGGTTCAGCTTCTCGGAAGTCAAAACGTTCCTCTGCCATACTCTTTGGGCCTCCTTGTTGATAAACCAGGCAAATAAAAACGGCTCTCGCCCCTGTGAGAAGGGACGAGAGCCTGTTTGCTCCCGCGGTACCACCCTGCTTGGCCCTTCTGGGAGGGCCCTGCTTGCGCCGGCTGTAACGGGCCGGACCCCGGTGCGGACTACTGCGATTGGTTCGCCCGCACGGCTCAGGGGGGAGATTCGACCGGCACCCGCTGCCGCCTTGCACCATCCGGCGGCTCTCTGAAAGGGAGGCTGATCGAGGGGCCCCATCAACGCCGTCTTTTACACTTTGAGAGATGAATAACGAGATCCATTATCCCCCACAGGCTTGCGAAAGTCAAGGGCGGCGCGGCGACGACCCGGCCGGGGTCTATCTCGACCACGGCTCAGCTTGGGCCGCAACAGACGCTTAGGCTACAGTCCCCGTCTACGAGCGTGGGGACAGGGGAGACTTGAACTCCCTAGCTACGCCAACTGCGAGGCGTACCGACAAAAGGGACTCACGACGATGTCGAGAGTCCCTCATTCGTAACGGGTCTACCTACACTTCGGGATCGTAGCCAATGCGGATCACGGCCCATCGGCGGCCTTGAATGAAGAGCGGCATGGCCATTGCCAGGACAACAGCGCCGGAATCGAGGGCGTAGGTCTGAAGGAGGAATGGACGTGCCCCCTCCGGCCCCGGAAGGGCCTGCAGGTCACTCTGAGTAACCCGCTCCCGGGCCACCAGACGGTCAGGGAGTGCTACTCGGGCAGCCTTGCGTGCGCTTGGATCTGCGATGAAGATCCGCTTGATACGGTTGCCCCGCAGGTCCTGCTCATAATCGCCCGTCCAGTCCTGGACCATGTTACGGCCATGGGCAATAGCGAAGGCATTCAGGTCAATGACCGTACAGAACTGGAGTCTGCCGCTGGCAATGACGTGGTCCATAATATCGATCAAGGGCTGATCGATCTTCTGGTCATAGGCCGTCTTGTACTTCGGCGGAGCGAAGCCCTCCGGCGGGACCCGATCGACCCGGAAGAGACGGCCCAGGGTGGCGATCTGTGACCCCTTCAGCTCCTGGTAGTTGTAGTCCCAGAGATCGTTCTGGTTGACCGCTCCCCGCTCCAGAATGGACTCCACGGTCGCCTCCACCCGCCGGGCAGCATCGTCCAGCAGTTGGCGCATGCGATCAGCCTGACTGCCAATGCGGAACTGGCCTAAAGCCGCCTGAGCCTGTTCGGTCACGTCGGATATCGCCAGATTACGGGTGAGGTCAAGCGACTCATTCACCGCATGAACGCGCTGACTCAGGTCCTGTGCTGTAGCTGCCATCTCCTCGGTGGCGGCTGCCTGCTCCTCTGCGACGGCCGCAATCGACTGCACCGCCTCCGAGACGTGGTCCAGGAGCCCGTGCACCTCACTCAGCCCACCAGAGGCCTCACGGGCCTGCAATCCCGTCCGCTCAGCCGTCTTCGCCATGGACTGCATGGCGGTAGCCGCGGCCGAAATCGCCGCCTCCATGCCGCTCACCTGTGCCTCGATCTGCTTGCCCAGGTGCTCGGTGCGATCGGCCAGTCGGCGCATCTCCTGGGCCACGACGGCGAATGCCCTGTCGTTGGCGTGGGCGGCCTGAATCGCTGCGTTCAGCGCCAATAACTGGCTGGTAGCAGCGACACCGCGGATCGCTTTCAGGCCCTCGACGGCGGCTCGGGTCTCATGGACAAGGTTGCCGACCTGCTCCTGCGCCGTGCGGGCTTCGCCCTCAAGGTCACCCATGGCGCCAAGCACGTGGTCCAACACTTGCAGGCTCTGGGCGCCAGCCTCCTTCATGCGGGCGGCTGCCTCCGCCGCCTGATGCGTGTCCTCTGCGACCCGGGTGACGCCCTGCGCCAACTCCTCCACCCCTACGCCGAGCCGCTCGATGTCACCATTCTGTGCGTCCATCAGCTCGGTGAGGCGCCTGATCTGCAGGACGTGCAGCGCCTCCTTGACGCCCATTTTGGTGATCGCTTGGTCCAGCGTGCACAGGACAGCTGTGATCCGCTCCAGGAAGGCCTGTAACTCAGCGGAGCCCGGTTCCTGGGCCCTGAGGGCCCGCAGTGCGGGAAGATCAGACCGTTCTTCGTTTAGTTTCTGCAACAACTCTTCCAGTAAATAAGCTGCAGCCATGCGTTGGTGCCCCCATGGGGGTGCGTGTAAAGAGCCACCGCGCGAAAGGAACCCGTGCGAATGGTAACCCGGCTGACTCAGAGAGTCCCGTGGCTTTGCGCCCCCGCCTCGCGGCGGGTTTGCCCCTGACACGACGCCCGAATTTCTCAGTCTGACACCCCTTTTCGCTAGCGGTTATTGGTTACCTGCCAGATTTGAGTATATGGGAAGCGAACTATCCGGTAGATCTACGTCCGAATAGGCCAAACGAATAGACTTCCAGCCCTTGTGTCAGGGTTGCTCTTGTCTGCGAAGTGGGCATCAACGGAGGAGAGAAGCACGACGGCGTAACCGAAAGGGGACTCGCGAACAGTTCGCGAGTCCCCTCTATGAGTCTAGGGCTTGCCAGGCTTCTTGTTCGTCTCGGTCGGAGTCTGGGTCTGTCCGGGCGTCTGGTTCTGCTGCCCAGAGGAGTCCGGTGTCTGCTTGACGGGCTCCTCCTTCCCCGGCCCCAGAAGCCAGTCCCAGAATCCGGTCCGCTGGCAGGTGGCCGTGGGCAACTCATTCCAGGAATCCTGCGGGACATACTTCGGATTCCACGGATCGGTCGGATGCATCACCCGGGCCTGCGGACGCTTAATGAAGACCCGCTCCACCGGCGTACCGGGGCAACCGGCCTGCCAGAGCAGCCACTGCTGGTAGGTTGACTTACCGTCGGGCGTCTTCTGGGTGACCTGAACCGCCTTTGCCTTGACCAGCATGTCGCCGACACTCTTCGGCTCGGTTCCCTTCCGGAAGAGTTCCTGGCCCACCTGATCCTTCGAGCAGAGCTCGTTGGGCAGCATGCCCGTGGTACGACAGATCGTCACACTGACCAGATCGGCCGGGCGGGGCCAATCCGGGGGCTTCTCCGTCACCGCTTGGGTCATGATCTGGTTCCAGATCTTGACCGGGACAAAGGCGCCGGTCCAGGGGAGGTGGTTGTCTGGATTATCGTAACCGTTCCAGACAGTCAGGACCAGGTCCGGGGTGAAGCCGGTGAACCAGGCGTCCCGGTTGTTCTCCGTCGTGCCAGTCTTTCCGGCCGCCGGCCAGCCCTTAAAGCCTCCGGTAAACCCATAGGCGGTTCCCTTCTTCACGACGTCCTTCATCATGTCGATCATGAGGTAAGCGGTGGCGGGCTTTACCACCGGTTCCTTGTGCGGTTGGGTCTCGAAAATCACCAGGCCATCACGGTCGACGATCTTCGTGATCAGGACCGGATCGACCCGGGTGCCCAGGTTGGCGATCCCGCTGTAAGCAGAGGCGATGTCCAGGACGGTGGTGCCCTTCGAGACGCCACCCAGAGCCAGAGCCAGGTTCTCATCTTCCTTGCCGATAGTGGTCAGGCCGAACTTGCGGGCATAGGTCGCCGCCTTGGAAGGCCCGCCAGCGGCCTGCATGGCCCTGACGGCCATGGGATTGATCGACTGCTCCACGCCGAAGCGCATCGGCTTCAGCCCCAAGTACTTGAAGTCGTAGTTCTGCGGCCAGACGGTCTTTCCATCGTTCGAGAGCATGACCGGGGCATCGTCCAGAATGGTGGCCGGGGAGAGGCCGGCATCCAGGGCAGGAATGTAGGCGACCAGGGGCTTGATCACCGAGCCCGGCTGGCGCAGCGCGTCGGTGGCCCGGTTGAACTCCAGCATACCCGATCGCTCCCGACCGCCCACCATGGCCAGCACGTGGCCGTTCTTCGGGTCGATCGCTACCACAGCGGCCTCAGGCTTCGGCCCGCCGGCGGGAATCCCATACTGCTGGTCGGCCGCCGTCATCTGCTCATCGACCGCCTGCTCAGCCAGTGCCTGGAGCCTGGGATCCATGGTGGTGTAGACCTGAAGGCCTGCACGCGCCACCGAATCCACATCGCCCAGCTCAATTCCGTACCGCTCTGCCAGACCCGGCTGCGCATCCTGCAGGATCGAGATTACGTAGTCGACGAAGTCGTTGCCATCGTTGGAGCGCTTGACTCCGCCTGCCAGGGTCGGCTCAGCCCAGGTGACCGCCTTGGCCTGCTCGTACTCCTCCTGGCCGATCATCTTCTCCTTCAGCATCGCCTGGAGGACGAGATTGCGTCGCTCCAGGGAGTCCTCAAGATGCTCATAGGGATCGAAATAGCTCGGCCCATTGATCATGCCAGCCAACTGTGCACCCTCTGCGAGGGTCAGCTCGCCGACCTCCTTCCCGAAGAAGGTACGGGCGGCAGCCTCAATGCCGTAGGCGCCCCTGCCGAAGTAGATCTGGTTCAGGTACATCTCCAGGATCTGATCCTTCGAGTATGTGCGCTCCAGTTGAATGGCGACCCAGGCCTCGTTCAGCTTTCGCTTGATCGATATCTCCTGCGTCAGCCAGCCATCTCGGGCCAACTGTTGCGTAATCGTGGAGCCACCTTCCAGCCGCCCTCCCGGAAGTCCCAGTACATGAAGCCCGGAACGCCAGGCCGCCCGGGCAATGCCACGCGGATTGATCCCGGAGTGCTCCCGGAAGTGCGGATCCTCTATCGCTACAAACGCATTTTGCACGTGCTTCGGAATCTCGGATAGCTTGACCGGCGTGCGGTTCTCTCCCGCATGGAGACGGTAGAGCTCCTCGCCCGACCGGTCGTAGACGACCGTGCTTCGTGACCAATCCAGCTCCTTGAGCGACGGTGCCGTAACCGCCACACTGCAGCCGACAAGCGTCAAACCCACCAGGGCCAGAAGTGCAGAGACCAGGCTCGCCTTCCAAAAAAGGCGGCGAGCGCGATTGCGCCGGCGCCCTGTTCGCTTTTCAGTCATGAACTCACCCCCTCACATCTATGCGTGACGGACAACAGATTTACGACTCTTTCACGCGGTCCAGTCTATCGTTATGTTAACTAGTGGTCAATGAAGGAATCCTGCCGGTAGAGGGAGGGAGCGGGAGCCCAGAAAAGTTCAACCCCCGGCACCAGAAGGTGCCAGGGGGTATAGATCGTGCTGTCGCTATCCGGCCACATCGATCTGAACAGCGTCGCCCCAGAGTCGCTCCAGGTTATAGAAGGAGCGCTCATCTTCCTGCATGACGTGAACCACCATATCGCCGAAATCGAGCAGAACCCAACGGCCGTTCTCGTAGCCCTCCATGTGGTGAAGGTGAAGGCCCTGTTTGGTGACCTCATCTTCCACACTGTCGGCAATCGCCCGGACATTCGTGTTGCTCGTACCCGTGCAGATCACGAAGAAGTCGGCGACAGGGCTAATCGAACGGATATCCAGAATCCGGACTTCCTTGGCCTTCTTTTCACCTGCAGCGTGAGCGGCCAACTGGGCCAGCTGGACGGATTCTACCAACCCGGCATTCCCCTTTCCTTGCATAGGCATTCTGTCTACTTTACCGTATTCCATTTGCACAGGCAGGTTCCTCCCTGAGTAAGAGCGCTTATTGAGTGTCGGCCAGGATTACTCGCACAGCCTGGGCATTCGGGTCAGGCTCTTCCACCATCTCCACCTCAAAACCCTGGGCCATGAGTGCCCGAGCCACGAGAAGCGACTGGGTCTTCTCCTTGGTGCGGGGCTGGATCCGGGTCTTGGACGGTAGGGAGCCGGCAGGCGGTGCCACCATGGTGGCCTGGAATCCCTGCGAGACCAGCCGGGCGACGACAACACTCGCCCGCTCATCGCCGGGGGCGGCTGCCACCTCGATCTTTACGTTCGCCGCCTCCGCGGGGTCGATACCGTGGATCAGTCTATCGACCAATTGGCGAGTGGCATCTGGATCGTGCAGGTAATAGCTCACCTGTTTCTCGGTCTCCGGGTCGAGCAGAAAGCCATCGACCCCGGGCAGGGTGGCAAATTCGATCGACGACCGATCCAACGATGGCGCCATAAGGGCCAGGGCCCCCATGCGAGCGGGCTCCATCGTCGATTCGACGTAACGAGCCACACGGGTGATTGTGCTGGGCAGGGTAACCAGGTTCCCCGGGCGCATGACCTGCTCCATCACCGTGCGAATGAATGCCTGCTGCGCACGAATCCGGCCCAGGTCCTGATCGGGATAGCCTGTACCATCATTGTTATGGCGCCAGCGCACATATTCAAGGGCTTGCTGACCGTTAAGATCTTGACGACCTGGTTCGAAATGGATATGCAGGTCTTGATAGGGATCATCGTATTCCATTTTGATGGGGATGTCGACCGTAACGCCGCCGATCTCATCGATTGCGGCACGGAAGGCATCCATACTGACCACCACGGTGTAGTGAATGCGCACATCCAGCAGGTTCTCCACCGTCTTGAGCGCCCGCAGGTTAGCCGGGAACTCCTTGTCGCCCACACCGTATGCATAGGCGTGGTTGATCTTCTCGATCTTGTTCTTGCCGGCCAGGAGGGCCCGGGTGTCGCGCGGGATCTGAATCACGCCGACCCGCTTCTGCTCCATATCGATCGAGGCCAGCATCATGACGTCGGAGCGCAGTTCTTCATCATCCAGCGCCATGAGGAGGATGTTGATCCGCTCACCCGCCTGCACCGGCGCCGCCCGAACCTCCGGAGCGACCTCCTGGGAGATGGGCGTGTAGATCTCCTCCACCGCCACCCCGACCGAGGAGACCACGTAGACCACGCCGGCGGTGATCAGCGCTGCCAGAACCAGGGCGACGAGCCGCCAGGTGCGCCGGGGGCGCCTCGGCGCGGGCGGACTGTTTCCCTTTCGGCCAAGCAGGTCGGAATAGCTCACCCGGGGCACCTCCTCACCGGTCGTTGCGCTGTCGCTGGGCCAGGAGCCAGTTGCGGGCATGGACCGAGTACAGGTGAAGTGGCCAGCCGCGCTGTACCACGTAGATGATCGAATCGTCCAGGGCGTGGAACAGTGCGAGGTCCAGGTCCCGGTCGGCCTCGGCCCGGATTGCCTGCACCCCGGGGAAATCCCGGCCGGGCTCAATATAGTCGGCCAGCCAGATGATCTTCTCGAGCAAGCTCATGCCGGCCCGGCCCGTGGTGTGAAAGCGAATCGCCGCCAGGACCTCCGGGTCGGTTACGAGCCCCTGCTCCTGGAGGAGGGCTGCCGCCACCGGTCCGTGGAGCAGGTGGGGCTGGGTCTCTTCGGCGTCGTCAGTGATCAGGTTGCGGCAGCGGGCGTGGGCCAGCAGTTCCGCTGGGGGCATCGCCTTGGCGTAATCGTGCAGGAGGGCGGCGGTGCTGGTCCGCTCTGCGTCGGCGCCATGCCGGGCCGCGAGGAGTCTGGCCGTCTCCAGCACCCGGTAGGTATGAGCAAGCCGCTCGCCCCGGATCTGGGCGGTCAGGGCCACCTCCAACTGGTGCCAACTAGCCAAAGTTGTCCCCCCTCCGTTTGCTCCTTAGACGCTCGCCGCGTTCGATCAGTTCCGGTTTCCTTCGAGAACCGAGAAATATAAGCCTCCACATTTCTCCACAATAGGGCCAAGAATATACCAAGGGTTCGCCAAAACCTCATCAAGACATGCAACTATGCTTGGAGCCAGGACCTTACCCAAAGGAGGAGACCCCATGAGGATGCCCCAAGCTAGGTGGAAGGTGTTCATGGCGGCTGGATTGGTAGTCGTAAGCATTGGTGGGACATGGTATTACGTGAGAACCAGCAGTGCTGGTGGCACTCCGAACTACCTTACCGCCGATGCCGTTCGGGGGCGGGTAGCCTCCACGATTGCGGCAACCGGGTTCGTGGAACCCCAGTCTCAAGTCACCCTGACCTTCAAGAATGCCGGACTGGTATCCACGGTTGCGGTACAGACTGGCCAGGCGGTAACAGTGGGGAGTCTGTTGGCCACACAGGAGGCGGCAGATCTTGAGGCACAGGTGGCTCAAGCGGCTGCGAACCTGCGCGTTGCTGAGGCCCGGCTCGATTCGCTCCTGGTTGGTGCCCGCAATGAGGACCTGGCGGTCTCCCGTGCGACGGTGGAGAGTGCGAAGGTGGCTCTGGAAAACGCCCGCCTTAGCCTGGCGAATGCCGAAGCCAAGGCACAGGTCGATCTTTCGAACAGCAAGAGTTCCCTCGCCTCCGTACAGCAGTCCGCCGCCACCAATCGCTCGACGTACGACGCCGACCTCGGCGAGTTGAGCGCCGCAGAACAGGCCTACCAGATAGCCTTGGACCACCAGGAAGAACTCCAGGAAAGGTATAACCAGGCCAAGGCCGAGCAGGTTCAGACCCAACAGAGCCTGGCCGGTGCCCAACAGGCGTACAGCGAAGCAGCTTCAACCTACGGGGCCCGCTCACCCCACGGCGTGGCAGCAGCGGAGACCGCGGCGAATCTGCAGGCGGCGTTGGACAAGGTCAACCTGGCCCTGACAGACCTGCAGTTCCAGCTAGATACTGCGAAGACCAATACCTCTCAGTTGCAGAGTGACTACAACTATCTCCTCAACTTGGTCAACCAGGGAAAGAGCAAGGTGGAGAGCGATGCGAGCCTGCTGGAAAAGGAACGGGCAAGCGCTGCCCTGGCACCCCTGATTACGGCCCAAGCGGTCGATTCCGCCAAGAACCAGGTGGCACAGGCCGAAGCGAATCTCGCCACAGCGGAAGCCAACTATGCGAGGCTCCTCGCCGGAGCGGCCGATCCGGATATTCGGGCCGCTCAGGCAGCAATGGATCAGGCGTCTGCCGTCCTCCAGGTGGCAACGAACAACCTGGCGAGCGCCCAGATTATCGCCCCGTTCGATGGAATCGTGGCCTCTGTCTCCCTGACACCCGGTCAATTCGTACCTTCAGGCAGCAGCGGTGGCGGGATTCTCCTGATCTCTCAGGCCCTTCAGGTCAAGGCCCAGATTAATGAAGCCGACATAGCCAAGGCGCAACCGGGCCAGCAGACCACCTTCACCGCCAATGCATACCCCGGCCGAGTATTCACCGGTACGGTCCTTGCGGTATCACCCATCGCCACAACCGTCTCGTCTGTCCAGCTCTTCGACGTCACCCTTTCCATTGATAACCCGCCGCCCACCATGAAGGCCGGTCTTCCCCTCTCGGTCCAGGTTGTAACCGCAGAAAGGCTGGATGTCATTACGGTCCCGCGCGCGGCAGTCTCCTATGCCCAGGCACTCTCTGCCACCACTCAGCTTACCCCCACCCCGTCGCTGCCTGCCACCCCTCCCGGAGAGACTACGGGTGCAGCCCCCACGGGTACACCAGGCAGCGGGAAGGGCTCCGGCGGCGGATCGGGCGTCCCCGGCAGCGGCAGCGGGACGGGCATCCCGGGCAGTGGTACCGGCACCCCAGGCAGTGGGGCGGGTACCGTGCAGAATAAGGCACCCAGTATCATTATGGTCCAGGAGACGAACGGCAAGATCGTCCCGGTCACCGTTCAGCTCGGGCTCAGCGACGCCAAGAGCTATGAGGTGATATCCGGCCTTACCGAGGGTGCGACGGTCATCACGGGGATCAAGCCGGAACCGATCACATCCAAGAGCAGCAGCCCCAGCCTGATCCCTGTCTCCACGCCAGGAAGCCAAGGGGGGCGCTGAGCGATGACCCATGCTGTGATTGAACTGCGGAACGTAACCAAGACCTACACCATGGGCGAGGTGACAGTCCACGCCCTGCGGGGAATCGACCTGACCATTCACAGAGGGGGGTTTGTGGCAATCATGGGGCCATCCGGCTCCGGCAAGTCGACCACCATGAATATGATCGGCTGCCTGGACCGTCCCTCAAGCGGCGTTTACCTGCTTGAAGGGGAAGATGTCACCCATATGAGCAAGAGTGAGCTGGCTGGGGTACGCAATCGGCGGCTCGGCTTCATATTCCAGGGCTTCCACCTGCTCCAACGGGCTACCGCCCTGGCGAGCGTTGAGTTGCCCATGCTCTATGCAGGTGTTCCTGACGCAGAGCGCCGGTAGCGGGCCTTGCAGGCCATGCGGTTGGTCGGGTTGGCCGGTCGCGAACACCACCGGCCTAACCAACTGTCAGGCGGACAGCAACAACGGGTCGCGATAGCCAGGTCGCTGGTCAACGAGCCATCGCTCCTCCTGGCGGACGAGCCCACGGGTAACCTGGACTCCCGCACCAGTCTGGAGGTCATGGCGATCCTTCAGCGGCTCCATCGGGAGCGGGCGATCACCATTGTAATGGTAACGCACGAACCGGATATCGCCGCCTTCGCCCAGCGAATCATCCGCTTCAAAGATGGGGTGATCGTGGCCGACGAAAGCGTTGCGAAACCTGCGCAGGCAGATCTGCTTCTTGCCAGGGAAGGGGGGGCTACGGCGTGAACCTGCGAAGCAGTATCCTGCTCGCCCTTTCCGGACTGCAGGCAAACAAGATGCGCTCCCTGCTGACCATGCTTGGCATCATTATCGGGGTGGGGGCCGTCATTGTCATGATCGCCCTCGGACAGGGGGCACGAGCGCAGGTGGCCGAGCAGATTGCCAGCCTCGGCTCGAACCTCCTGGTGGTCAACCCGGGTGCGCCGGGCGGATCGGTGCGGGGTGCGGCCGGTCAGATCACCACCTTGACGTGGGATGACGCCAAGGCCATCGCCGAACTCCCCCTGGCCCTCCAGGTCGCCCCTGAACTCTCCACCAACGTAACCGCCAACAGTGGTGTCACCAACTGGGCGACCTCTGCCATAGGCACCACCCCCGAACTCCAGGTGATCAAGAACTGGCCGGTGCAGTTCGGCTCCTTCTTCTCCGCCGATGAGGTCAACGCTGCCGCCCCCGTAGCGGTCCTGGGCCAGACGGTAGCCGAAAACCTCTTTGGCTCCGGTGTTGACCCAGTCGGCCAGACGATCCGTCTGAATAACCTCACCGTGCAAGTGATCGGCGTCCTCTCCCCGAAGGGATTGACCAACACCGGCTCCGACCAGGATAACGTGGTCTACATTCCCTTGCGAACGGCACAGGTGCGCCTCATGGGTGCCACCCACGTACGAACGATCAACGTCCAGGCAGCCAGTGCAGAGGTCATGGAGATTCTGCAGGCGCAGATCACCGACCTGCTGAATCAGCGCCATCGAATCGTACCCCCGGCCCAGCCTGACTTCAACGTGCGAAACCTGACCACGGTGGCCGAGACTGCAGAGGCTACCACTAACACGCTAACGGCACTGCTGGCAAGCGTGGCAGCCGTCTCCCTCATGGTTGGCGGAATCGGGATTATGAACATCATGCTGGTCACAGTGACGGAACGGACTCGCGAGATTGGCATCCGGATGGCTGTCGGCGCTACCCCTGGCGCCATTCTCGGCCAGTTCCTCGTCGAGGCGGTGGTTCTCAGTCTGCTTGGCGGTGTGATCGGTGTCGTAGTCGGTCTGGCGGGCTCCTGGCTGATCTCGGTCACCGCCGGATGGCGGGTGGTTGTATCGCCTTCGGCCATTCTGCTGGCCACCGGTTTCGCCGGGGCAGTCGGTGTCTTCTTCGGCTATTACCCCGCCAGAAAGGCATCGGACCTCGATCCGATCGATGCGCTCCGCTACGAGTAGGCCAATGCCCAAGGAGGGATCCCTGTGACCCGCTATTCAACGAGCCGGCGCCTTACCGGCCTCGCCTTTACCCTGTTGATCCTGGCCCTGACCCTTCTCCCTTCGCCCCAGGTCGCCCAAGCCGCAGCGCCGGGATACATCTACCTGGTCGATGGGCAAGAGCAAGCCGTCGCGTATGATCCAATCAGTCTGCGCAGCGGGCTGCTGCTCCCCCAGGAACTCCTGACAACCCTGGAGGTGACCATCTCTACACCTTCCTGGAACCAGGTTCAGCTCAACAGAGGCAGCCTTAGTGCCCTGCTGACGTTCGGAGAGCGCACCGGTCTGGTCAACGGGCACTACCTTTCGCTCTCCTCCGGTCCTCTTCGAGTCGGCGGCCACCTCTTCGTCCCTGCGATGATCCTGCCAGAGTTGGGAATCCAGGTCACGGAGGATGGTCCCTTCATCCTGATCGATCGGTGGCCCCTGTCTGAAGCTGCCGTGGTCGATGAATCCGCCTACGCGAAGGCCATGGAAATTGCGACCACCTCAACCTATATCACCATGAACCGGTCTGACCTGCTCTCCGTGAAACTGACCCGGTTGAACGCCGATATTGTGCACAACCAGGTATGGACCTCCAACCCAGCCATACGTGGACAGAGCCTGGCATGGCTGGAAGATCATCTGCTGATCGAGGTCTCCATTCTGAACCAGTCCTCCAGCTTCCTAACCTTCGATGCCTCCAGCATCTACATGGTCGATGACCAGGGCCGGCAGTACAGAACCAGCAGCGAGTTGCTGCCGCTCTTGGGGGAGATGGACCAGCCACTGGCCCCCGGCGCCGCCGCCCGGGCGGTCTTGGTTCTCCCCCTTCCCGACAGCGACGCCACAGTCCTCACGCTCTACACCCCGGTCTACTTGGGTGGACTGGCGACCTATCTTGTGAATCAATAGCGCCACAAAAAGGGTCCCCCTCTCACCATGAGCGGGGGACCCCGTTGCCTCTTATCCGGCGTAAAGTTGCTGTTCCGCGATATACGCAGCCACCGCGTCCGGCACCAGGTAGCGGAGCGGGTAGCCCTGGCTCACCATGCGCCGCAAGTCCCGGGAAGCCACCGCCACGCCAGGGACCTCCAGCAGGCGGACACGCTGGCTCACAGCCGGCTTTAGCCGGGCCAGCAGCGCCCTGCCCGCCTCGGTCGGAAACCCCGGCCGGTTTACCACCAGCAGATCCACCAGGGTGAGCAGGGTCTCGTACTCTCTCCATGTTTCGATCTGGAGCAGGGAGTCCATACCGACCAGAAAGGCCAGCCGCCAGCCGGGCTGCTCCGCCTGGAAGGCGCGGACAGTATCGATCGTATAGCTCGGCCCCTCACGCTCCAACTCCATACCGGAATAGAGGAAGGCCGGGTTCCCTGCGATCGCAAGCCGGACCATGGCGGCCCGGTGAACCGCCGGGGTGACCGACCGGCCATCCTTATGGGGCGGTTGCCGGTTGGGCAAGAAGAGGACGCGGTCCAACCGGGCCAAATGGCAGGCTCCCTCGGCCAACGCCAAATGCCCCAGGTGGATCGGGTCAAAGGTCCCGCCCAGGATGCCCACATAGGTCACAGGCCCACCCCCATGCCGTTAGCTGGGCAGTTCGATCTTGGGCTCCTCGGGGTTCCGGCGATAGAGCAGGAAGTTCCGGCCCACGACCTGAACCAGGTGCGCTTCGGTCCGCTCCGCGATCTCTGCGGCCACGGCTGCCGGCTCATCGGGGGCCGTAGTCAGCACGCGACCCTTGATCAGTTCACGGGCCGTCAGGACGCCATCGGCCTGTACGATCGTATTGTCGCTAACCCCATCCTTGCCGATGGTCAGGACCGGATCCATGTTCACACCCATGGCGCGCAGGAAACGCTTCTGCTTGCCGCGCAGTTCCACTCGTCTTCTCTCCTCTAGCTGATCGGCTCCGAGGTCAGCTCGAACTCAATGTCCGCCACCCGGACCGTCTCACCGTCTTCCGCACCATAATCCCGCAGCGCCTGTTCAATCCCCTTGACCTTGAGGATGTGCAGGAACCGCTTCACCGCCTCGTCGTTCTCCCACATGGTCATGGCGACCAGACGCTCGATCTCCTTGCCGGCCACATGCCAGATGCCGCCGTGCTTGTAGACTCGCCAGTCCTCTTCCTTCGCCCGGTAGACCCGTTCCACGTCGGGCTTAACCTCCTCGGGCGCCCTCCAGGCCGCAATGGCGTCGGCAGCCGCCTGGAGCAACGGTCGGAACCCCTCGCGGGTGGCACCCGAGATCGGGAAGACCTTGTAGCCCTGGGCCGAGAGCGCCTCCCGCACGCGCGGCAGATTCTCCTGAGCCTCGGGCAGGTCCATCTTGTTGAAGGCGACAAGTGTCGGCCGGGAGGCCAACTCCTCGTTGTACTCTCGTAGTTCGCGCTGGATGATTGCAAAATCCTCCAGGGGATCGCGTCCTTCGGTGCCCGCACCGTCGAGGACGTGGATCAGGACCTTGGTCCGCTCCACGTGGCGCAGGAACTCATGACCGAGGCCCACGCCCTCATGAGCGCCCTCAATCAGACCGGGGATATCGGCCAGCACAAAACCGCGACCGTCGCCCACCTCGACCACTCCCAGGATCGGGTTGAGCGTCGTGAACGGGTAGTTAGCGATCTTCGGCTTCGCAGCGCTGACGGTAGAGAGGAAGGTCGACTTGCCGGCGTTGGGGAAACCGACTAGGCCGACATCGGCCACCACCTTCAGCTCCAGGAGGATCCACCGCTCCTGGCCCGGCTCCCCCTTCTCGTAGAAGGTCGGGCACTTATTGGTCGGCGTAGCGAAGCGCATGTTTCCCCGACCACCGCGTCCACCGAGGGCGATGACCTCCTGCTGGCCGGGCTCGGTCATGTCGAACAGGACTTCGCCGGTGTCATCATCTTTCACGATGGTGCCAGGCGGCACCTTGACCACGAGATCCTCGCCCTTGCGACCGTGCATGCCCTTGGTGCCGCCTATGTCGCCGCGCCCGGCCTTGAAATGCTTCTGGTACTTGAAGTCGACCAGGGTGTTCAGGCCCGAGTCCACTATGAAGATCACATTGCCACCACGGCCACCGTCGCCGCCCCAGGGGCCGCCCTCCGGCACAAACTTCTCCCGCCGGATGGCGTTCGAGCCGCGACCGCCGTCGCCGCCTTTTACATAGATCCGTGTTACGTCGACAAACAGAGGAATCACATCCCCAAACCTTAGTTCCTTCGTCGCTATCCTTCGCTCTGTACCGTTGGCCTATGTACGCTGATCGTCCGTCCCAGCGTGACAATGACCCGGCGTGCGCCCTCGGGCTGACCGGCGGCTCGTTCCAGTTCCCGGGAGATGGTAGCCTGCGCCGCTGCCAGAGCACCAATGTCAACCGGCCCGTTCACGCGCCAGTCAATGGTGACGCCAAATGGCTCCGCCTCCATGGCCGAAGACAGCACAAAGAGCGCCACGGCGGGGGACTGTGCGTGCCGAAGCACATTTCCCTCCGACTCCATGCGGCCCGCGACCTGGCTAATGTACTGCGCGGCTCGGTCGGTCTTGCCCATCTGGAGCCACCCGCTGATCACCTGCAGGTGGTTCATAAAGCTGTGCCGCTGGGCCCGAAGCAAGGCCAGCGCCTGGGAGAGATCGTCGGCCATATGCCCCCACCCCCCTTGTGAAGAAAGCCCCAGCACCGCAAGGTGCTGGGGCGTTGGCGCACACGCCTTAGGCCTCGGCGACAACCTCGATAGGCAGGACAGAAACCTGCTTCTTGTCGGCGCCCTTGCGACCGAACTTCACAACGCCGTCCTTCATGGCGAACAGGGTGTCATCCTTGCCAATAGCAACGTTATCACCCGGATGGATCTTGGTGCCACGCTGGCGCACGATGATCTGGCCAACGGTGACGATCTCACCATCGAACTTCTTCACGCCAAGAAACTTGGGGTTAGAGTCGCGGCCGTTCTTCGTAGAGCCGACGCCCTTCTTCGAAGCGAAAAGCTGAAGAAACATGAGGTTAGCCTCCCTCCGTCACGCGGATATAATCTCTGTAATCCTTTTCAATATCGCGGAGCCCAAGGACCGTTGTCTCCAGGATCGCCTGGGCCTTCATAACCGATTCAGCCGTACCACCGGTAAGAACCTTGCAAACGGCCTTGCCGTTGGTTGCTATGCCCTCGTGTGGATGCTCGGCAACTCGCTTCAGCCCGATCATGGCCGTCACGACCAGGGCAGTGGCAGCGGCACAGACGATATCTTCGCCCGAATCCGCAAAGCCGGCATGCCCATCTACCCGCAACTCAAGAACAGAGCCATCTGATCCCCGGTGGACCTGAACCTTGATCACCGGACTACGCCTCGATCGACTCGATGGTCACCGCGGTGAACGGCTGCCGATGGCCAGTCTTACGGCGATAGTTGGTCTTGTTGTGGTACTTGAAGACGATGATCTTCGGGGCCTTGCCCTGAGCGGCGACCTTCGCGGTCACCTTTGCACCGGAGACGAAGGGAGCACCAACGGTGATCTGGCCGTCCTTGCCCACAGCAAGAACCTTGTCGAAGACGACGGTCTCGCCCTCACCAACGTTGAGCTTCTCGATCCGCACGGTGTCACCAGCCTGGACACGGTACTGCTTGCCGCCCGTCTCCACAATCGCGTAAGCCAAAAGGAACACCTCCGAGATGTAGACTCGCCGGCGCCAGGTACGCCGTAACGGCGGTTTGGGACCTGCTCCGAGCGGTTGCCACCCCGCACCTTGTCCATGAATAATAGACGCGCGCAGGCGACAAGTCAGTTTAACACGCGTATCCTACCACTGTCAATGCGTGGACAGGTTGGGTTCGCGATTCGGGGCACCCCAGTATAGACGGGTGCCCCAGTGAGCTATTTGAATCGCATTCGGGCGGCTCGGCTCTTCTGCGCCCAACCCCTGACCTCCTTGCTGCGGAAACGCTTCTGCCGGTCAATGTAGGTGATCACACGATTCCCTTCACAAATGTATACCCCGCCGGCACCAGCCCGATAGGTGCGCCCCGCTCGGAACCGCAGCCCAGAGTTCAGAAAACGACGGGCCTCCTCCTCGTTTACCTCGTAGGAGAAAGCGAGATCCTTTTGTGCCAGCAGCAACGCCTCAACCGGATCCAATACGTGGGCAGAGGCAAACCTGAGGATCGCATGCCCTGTCAGCGAATAATGGACCCCCTCGACCTCGTTGAACCAGGCAGACAAGCAACACCCCCCCTTTTCAGGTGTTCTCACCGTGAAGCAGGCGGCCCCATCCCCCCCGCCTCTCGTCTGTCATACTATTTCAACGGAGATCCTTGTTTTCCTGTATATGTAAGAGTAGTTTTTTGAATACATTCTTTCGCCGGCCGTGAAACCCACATCGGACCGGAAAATCAAGCGGCCTGCCACCGCCTTACGGAAGTAGCAGGTCGCCCACACAGGGACTCTGCCTATGCCCGGATGATCTCGACCCCCTCTGCCTCATACACCACCAATCGTTCGGCGGGAACCGGCGCCTCCGTGACGAGATGGGTCAACTCCCGTACCGGGGCGACCAGGTACGGGGCCGTGGTTCCCAGCCGGTCCGCCGGCACCAGGGCAACCACCTCGGCCGAGTTGGCGATCATCGCCTGCTTTACCTGGGCCTCCTCCCAGTCCAGGGCCCCGATCCCGGTTGTATGTAGCGCACAGACCCCGAGGAAGCAGAGGTCAGCCCGGACTCGACGGAGTACATCGGTCACGGTGGAGCCAACGGTAGCCACCGCCGGCTTGAGCAGCCGACCACCAAGCAGGACGACTTCAACCGCGCTGCGTGTGGCCAGCGCCGCGGCCACGGGCGGGCTGTTCGTGATCACCGTCGCCCGCAGGTCCGGGGCCAGATGCTCTGCCACCGCCAGCGCCGTCGTGCCGGCATCAATGATCACGACCATGCCGGGGCGGACGAGGCCGGCAGCGGCCCGCCCCAGCACCGCCTTGACCTCCGGCTCAATCCCCTGGCGGACCTCGTAGCTCGGAGAGACCGGCGTAAGGGGCAGCGCACCGCCGTGGACCCGCTGGAGCAACCCGGCTTCCGCCAGCTCGCGCAGGTCCCGTCGAACCGTGTCCTCAGAGACCCCCAGCTGCCGGCTGAGTTCTCCCGAGGAGACCTTCCCATCCCGCCCGAGGATGCTCAAGACGAACTGCCGGCGCTCTGCCGCTAACATCATCAGAACCCCCATCCCGTCTCTTGACGCTGCACGATTCTGCGTATATCATCCTGTATATGCATGATAATGCTGGTTTGTGATTCTAGTCAAGCCGAAACGTGCGGGTTTCCGCGTAAAGGGGGATTCCGGTGTGAAACACGCACCTGCCATGTTCGTGGCCTGTCTCATGTTCCTCTCCATGGGCTTGATCAACGCCTCGGTGGGACCGGCGATTCCGGACCTGGCTGCGCAGAGCGGCAGTACGCTCGCCGGTCTGGGCTGGCTCTTTACCGCTCTCTTCCTGGGCGGACTGGTGGCCCTCCTGGTTGCCGGCCCGATCAACGACCGGGTCGGACCGCGCCCGGTCCTGCTGGCGGGCACCCTGCTCATGGGCATGGGCATTACCGGCCTGTTGCTCTCCACCAGCCTTCCGGTCATGGTTGGCCTGATCGCCATTGCCGGCGTTGGCTTCGGAGCGATTGAGATCGCCGCCAGCGTCATGGTCGCCAGGCTCTTTTCCGAGCGGAGCGTCCAAGCCCTCAACCTGCTCAACGTCTTCTTCGGCGTGGGCGCCATTGCCGGGCCCGCCATTGCCGGCCTCACCCTGCGGCTCTGGGGAAACGGGCTGGCCGGCCTCTGGACGGGAGCGCTCTTCATGCTCGCCGCCGCTGCGCTGACCCCCTTCCTCCTGCCCGGGGGCGCACGCGGGGGCACAGACGCCGCCCACCCGTCTCCGCCGGCAAGCGCCGTGTTCCGCTCCCCGCTCCTCTGGGCCCTCAGCCTCCTGCTGCTCCTCTACGTAGGGGTGGAGAATGGCATGGGTGGATGGACCGCGACCTACCTGGCCCGGACCACCACGCTTTCTGCCGCCACGGCTGCTCTGGTCACATCGGGCTTCTGGCTGGCTGTGACCGGCTCCCGCCTCCTGGCGGCTGCACTGGGCAACAGACTCTCCCCCGACGCCCTGCTCCGGATCTGCCTGGCCGGTTCGCTGGCCGGCGGAATCCTTCTCCTCCTGAGCCCCGGCTGGGTCACGCTCTCGGTAGGGGGCATCCTGCTGCTGGGCTTCAGCTTCGGCCCAATCTTCCCGACGACCGTGGCTATCAGCACCATTCGCTTCCCGGATTCACCGGCCACTGCCAGCAGCGTGGTCATGGCCACCGGATTTGTCGGTGGCATGCTCCTGCCCAAGCTGCAAGGCGTGGTTCTGGAGGGGACGAGTCCTCAGGCCTCCATGCTGATCATCGCAGCGGGGGCGCTGGGCATGCTCCTCGCCCACTGGGCAGCGAACCACCTCACCCCTGCGCCTTGACCCCCTCATTTGTTACAGGTATCATCCTGAGTGTGCCAAAGAGAGACTCACCCGGTAGTATGGAGGCGTCGCTCAGGTGTTTGTCCTTTCCTTTCGCCAACTGGGCCCCATGCTGGCAGCCACCTTCTCCTTCCTCGCCGTAGGCATGGTGACCGCCTCGCTCGGGCCGGGGCTTCCCACCCTGGCCGAGCGGCTGGGCACCGAACCGTCCGCCCTTGGCGGGCTCTTCACCGCCTTCTTCCTTGGGGCTCTCCTCTCCATAGCCGCAGCCGGCCACCTGATCGACCAGGTGGGCCAGGTGCCGATCATGCTGACCGGAGCCGCACTGGCCGGTCTGGGGGTCACCGGGCTCACCCTGACAGCCAGCCTTCCCACCATGCTCGGCTCTGCCCTGCTGATCGGTCTGGGCCAAGGCTCCATGGACCTCTCCACCAATGTCTTCATCGCGCGGCGATTCGCTGAGCGGACCGTGCCGGTACTCAACCTGCTCAACGTCTTCTTCGGGGTGGGCGCCATGGCCGGCCCGGCGCTCGCGGGCTTCACCATGAGCCGCTGGTCCACCGGGCTCTCCGGTCTCTGGCTCGGAGTCGGGCTGATCATCCTTGCCGCCGCGGTGGCCGCCCTGCAGCCCGAGCCATCAACCCGGTCGAGGGCCACCTCGCTCCACCAATCCATCCGCCCCTCGGTCCCCTACCGCTCCGCGCTTCTCTGGACCTTCGGCCTGCTGATGCTCCTGAACGTGGGGGTGCAGAATGGCCTTGGCGGATGGGCTACCACCTACCTGAACGAGACGACCACCCTGGACAGCGCCCTGGCTGCACTGGCCACCTCCGGCTTCTGGATGGCCTCCACAGTCGGACGCATGCTGGGGGCCACGCTTGGCACCCGGCTCGCCCCACTCCGCCTTCTCGGCCTTTTCCTGAGCGGTACCGTGGCTGGGGGCATCCTCCTGGTGGTCGGGACCGGTTCAGCCCCCCTCTCGGTGACAGCCATCCTGCTGCTCGGCCTCGCCTACGGTCCGGTCTTCCCGACCATGGTCGGCCTGGCGACCACCTCATTCCCCGCCACCCCGGGCTTCGCCGGCAGCTTTGTCATGGTCATGGGCACCGTGGGCGGCATGATCATCCCCTGGTTCCAGGGCCTGCTCATGGCGGGGTCCGGACCTCGCGCCAGCGTGGTCATGATCGCGGTGGGCACGGTGGTCATGCTGGGACTTCAACAGATAGCAAAACGGCAGGCTTCATCATCAGCCCACTGATGATGAAGCCTGCCTCGTTTTCACGCAGCGCCCTATCGGTTTTCGATCTCTGCGATCATCTCAACCCGCTTCTGGTGGCGTCCGCCTTCAAACTCGGCAGCCAGCCACTCATCCACGATCATCTTAGCCAGCTCGATACCCACGACACGGGCACCGAAGGCGAGCACATTCGTGTTATTGTGCTGCTTCGAGAGGCGGGCCGAGTACGGCTCGCTGCAGACCACGGCTCGAATGCCGCGGACCTTGTTCGCCGCCAGGGAGATACCCACACCCGTGCCGCAGATCACAATCCCGCAGTCGCACTCACCGGAGGCCACCGCCGTTGCGGCTCGCTCCCCGTAGACCGGATAGTCAGTGCGCTCGGTCGAGTCCGTACCGAAGTTGACGACCTCATGGCCCTTGCTGAGGAGATGTGCGATGATCTCACGCTTCATCTCAACAGCGGTGTGGTCGTTGCCGATCGCAAGTTTCATGTGCTACAGACCCTTCTTTCCCAGGAAATCCAGCCTACAGGCCCTGCAGTTCGGGGATGACCTCGCTGTACGGCCGTCCCAGGGCGAACAGGCCGGAGGTCCCGACCACAAACCCGTCCACACCCTTGGGCGAAAGCCGGGCAATCACCTTGGCAGTGCAGGCCCCGTCAATGATCACCTTATACCCATACTTCTCCTTTAGCGAGACCAGCTTCTCGATCTTCTCGTCGACGTACTCCAGGTACTTCTGGCCGGCGAAGCCCGGGTTCACGGTCATCACCATGACGTACTCCACGAGGTTGAGCAGCGGCTCTACGGTCTGAATCGTCGTGCCCGGGTTGAGGGCAATGCCGGGGATCGCACCGGCATCGCGGATCTTCATAAGGGTCCGCGCCGGGTGACGGTCCGCCTCTGGGTGGGTGTAGATGATCTGGATGCCGAACTTCGCAAACTTCTCGACATAGTCGCCGGGATCCTCGATCATGAGGTGGACGTCGCACGGTTTCGTCGCGGTCTTCACGATAAACTCAATGTCCTGCAGGCCCATCCCAAAGTTGGGTACGAACCGGCCGTCCATCACATCCAGGTGGAAAATATCAGCACCAGCCGCTTCGAGATCGCTGATCTCCTTGGAAAGGTTTCCGAAGTGGGCGCACATCATGGATGGGCAGATCAGGTTGGCCAAGAATATCACTCCGTTTGAGGCGCCGCATGGAGGCGCCCTAGATATAACTCGGATCGTTCATTCGCTTGTAGGCGTAAATGCCGGCGCCAATCACACCATTCTCCTGGTTCGGCGAGGCATACAGAATGTCGAAATCAAGTCCCGGATAGGGTTTACGGACATGGTGGTAGATGCGCTCCTCCAGGTACTTCGCCGGGAAACCCGACATCTGAAGGATCCCGCCGCCGAGGATAATGCAGTCTGGATCAAAGATGTTCACCTCGGTCGAGATGGGGATGGAAAGGTCATCGATAAACTGGCGCAGGACCGGGTGTTCCGCATGACGGATGAACAACTGGTTCAACGGCACATCTGCGAAGTGCTCCCGGTGTAACCGTTCCAGGTGGACACCGGAGGCCACGGTTTCAATGCAGCCCTCGTTCCCGCAGGTGCACTTCTCCACCACGCGGTAGAGCGGGATATGGCCGAGTTCAGCGGCCATGCCGTGCTTGCCGAGCAGCATCCGCCCGTCCGTGCAGACCACATTGCCGAATCCGGTGCCAATGTAGAAACCCAGCACAACGGGCTTTTCATCCACCTGGTTCTCCATCAGGTCGTGAAGCATCAGGAAGTTGACGTCCCGGTTGACGAAGACGGGAATGCCCAACTCGCGCTCCATGATCTCAGCGATGGGCATATTGTCCAGACCGGGGATGTTCGGGGTGGAGATCACCACCCGCCGTGACCGATCGACTGTGGAGGGAAAGCCGATCGAGACCGCAGCCGGCATGCTGTTCCCAAGGCGAGAGCTGCAGTACGCTCGAACAGCGGCAACCAGACTTGCCACCGAGTCCGGCCCGATCAGCACCTCGCGAGTCCTCAGAATCGTGAATTCAGACAGCTGGTGCTGTGGATCAACCAGCCCCAACCGCAAGTGGGTCCCGCCCAGGTCGATCCCCAGGACCCTCTCCTCTTTCATTTACCGCACCTCCGTCGTTGCACCAGCGATGCCTCCACGATCACTTGCGCAGCTTGCTGCTGGCACCGAAGAAGCGGTCCAGCGTGACGGCGGCGATGATGAGAGCACCCATGGCGATCTGCTGGTAGAAGGAAGAAACGCCGACCATGTTCAGGCCGTTGTTGATCACGCCGATGATCAGACCGCCCACGACGACCTTGGGAATCACGCCCTGACCGCCGAAGAAGCTGGTGCCGCCGATGATCACCGCCGCGATCGCAAAGGTCTCGTAGCCGGTGCCGGCGTTGGGCTCGGCAGCAGACAGACGGGAAATGTTGACCATGCCCGCTAGACCGGCGCAGAGGCCGGAGATGGTGAATGCCAGCACCGTATGGGCTTTGACGTTAATGCCGGCGAACCAGGCGGACTGGGTGTTGCCGCCGATCGCGTACAGGTTGCGACCCGCTTGCGTCTTCATGGTGAAGAAGATCAGGACGGCTGCGGTCAGCAGGGCGATCACAATCGGGGTGGGAACCACGCCGAACATCTTGCCACCGACCGCTGCGGTGAACTCGACCGGCACCCCCGAGACCGCCCGTGCGTTGGAGACGATCATGGTCAGGCCGCGCAGGATCGCCTGCGTGCCGAGGGTGATAATGAAGGGAGGCAGCCCGGTGACGTTGATCAGTGCCCCGTTCAGCGCACCGATGAGGGCTCCCAGACCGACGGCGCCGATCAGTACGGCGACCAGGGGAGCGATCCCGAGGACCATCAGTTTTGCGGTGACAACGCCGGTCAGGGCCATGGTGGAGCTGACCGAGAGGTCAATACCTGCCAGCAAGATCGCGAAGAACTCTCCGCAGGCCAGCAGAATGGTAATGGCGCTCTGTTCCACGATCTTGATCAGGTTGGTGCCGCCCAGGAACGCCTTGGGCTGAAGGGCCCCAAAGATCAGGACCATCAAAACCAGAATCGATACTGTACTATATGAATCCCAGTAATCACTGAAGGTCCGCTTCTTCTTGGCGGTGGCTGCCATGGCCATCTCACTTCCCTCCGCTGGCGCTTACATCGACGGTGGCGGCCTTGACCAACTTCTCCTCGGTCGCCTCCGCCGCACCGAACTCGGCGCTGATTTTGCCTTCATTCATGACGATGAACCGGTCGCAGACCGAGAGGAGTTCCGGCAGCTCGGAGGAGATGAGGATCACGCCAATCCCGTTGTCGGCCAACGAGCGCATCAGCTTGTAGATCTCGGCCTTGGTGCCCACGTCAATGCCCTTCGTGGGCTCGTCGAAGATCAGCACCTTGACGCCTGCGGCCATCCACTTGCCCAGGATTACCTTCTGCTGGTTTCCGCCGGAGAGCTCCGTAATGCCCTGTTCCAGTGAAGCACACTTGATCTGGATATCTTTGCGCTGCTTTTCTGCTGTGGCCTGTTCGTCCTTGAAGTCGACCAGCCCGAGCAGTCCCCCCCAGCGCGTGCGCTTCAGTTGCTTGGCGATCCCGATGTTCCGCCTGATGCTGAAGTTGGGGAAGAAACCGGTCTCACGGCGGTTTTCCGTAACAAGGCCGATTCCGTAGTTCAGCGCATCATACGGGGTGCGGATCTTCAGACGCTCGCCATGCAGCCAGACCTCGCCTGCACTGATCGGGTCCGCGCCATAGATCGCACACATCGTCTCGCTGCGCCCGGCGCCGATCAGCCCCGAGAAGCCCAGCACCTCACCCGCCCGAAGGGTAAAGGATATATCCTTAACGTAGCCATCCTTCCGGGTAAGGCCCTTGACCTCAAGGATGGCCTTGCCTGCCTGATGTACGTCGGTTTTGCTCTGGTATTTCTCCTTCAGTTCCCGTCCGACCATCATGTTGACGAGATCATCCATGGTCACGTCCTTCAGGTCCCGGGTACCCACATAGGCACCGTCCTTGAGGACTGTGACCCGATCACCGATCTTCAGGATCTCGCGGAGCTTATGGGAGATGTAGACGATGCCCTTTCCTTCAGCCTTCAGCTTGCCAATGATCTCAAAGAGCCTGGCCACTTCGCTGTCCGTCAGCGACGAGGTGGGTTCGTCCATGACGATTACCTTGGCGTTGAACGCCACGGCCTTAGCAATCTCAACCATCTGCTTTTCCGAGATGCTCAGGTCACCCACGATGGTGGAGGGCGAACGGTTCAGGTCAATGCTGTCAAGCAGTTCCTGCGTCCGCTTCCGCATCGCTTCCGTATCGATCACCGGGATGCCGGCCACCTTCCTGGTGGGCATCCGGCCGATGAAGATGTTCTCCTGGATGCTCAGTTCGTTGATCACGCTGAGCTCCTGGTAGATGATGCTGATGCCGCACGCTCCGGAGAGCTTCGGCGTAAGACTCGGGTACTCTGTGCCTTCGATGAGGATGCTGCCGCCGCCATCCGGTTGATAGGCACCGCTCAGGATCTTCATCAGGGTCGACTTGCCGGCTCCGTTCTCGCCCAACAGAACATGGACCTCACCGGGACGGATATCAAAGGTGATATCACTCAGGGCCTTGACCCCGGGAAACGTCTTGGTGATGTGATTCATCTGTACAAGCGGCTGCATAGTGTCCCCCTCTTCGAAACCTCTCCCGGCAGCGGCACCCGGCGGAGATACCGCCGGGTGCCGCCCGGGTTGGCTGGTTGGGGCGAGATTACTTGGTGATCAGGATCGCCTTCACGCTCTCCATGGCGGGAGCAGCGTTGACGTCAATGGCCTTGCCGGCCTTGACCGCTTCGACCATCAGCTGCACGCCGCGGCGACCGATGCCCGCCGGATCCTGCGCCACGGTAGCGGCCAGCTCGCCGGCCTTGACCGAGGCCACGGCGTCGGCGTTCCCGTCGGTGCCGACGACCAGGATGTTCTTACCGGACTTCTTCACGGCTTCCAGGGCGCCCATGGCCATGGTGTCGTTAGCGGCGTAGATGCCCTTCAGGTTGGGGTACTTGTTGATATAGTTGGTGGCCAGGTCATAGGCCTTGGTGCGGTCCCAGTCAGCCGGCTGGCTGTCGACCAGGGTGATGCCGGAAGCGGCCTTGAACGCCTGGGTGGCACCGGACTTCCGGTCCTCGCCCGACGCAGCGCCTGCCTTGCCCTCGATAATCGCCACTTCGCCGGTACCGCCGATCTGATCCACGATATACTGGGCGCCCATCTTGCCGACTTCCACGTTGTTGGTGGAGACGAAGGACTGAATGGCACCGCCCAGCCCCTTGAGGGTGGTGAGGTTCACCTTTTCGTCAATGTTGATAACGTAGACGCCCTTCTTGGTCGCAGCGGCAACGGCCTGAGTCAGGTTGTCAGCCGAGATCGGCGCCACGCCAACGGCCTTGTAGCCCTTGGAAATGGCGTTCTCGAGCAGGGTAACCTGGCCCTCCACGTCATCCTCGGAGTTGGCAGCGTAGACATCCACCTTGATGCCCTGCTTCGCCGCCTCTTCCACAATGCCGTCCCGCATGCTCTGCCAGAAGGGGCTGGAGAGCACCTTCAGGACGACGGCGTACTCAGCCTTGTCCGAGGCCGGGGCGGGGGTGGGGGTGGTGGATCCGCCGGTAGCCGGGGTGGATCCGCCGCCGCAACCAGCCAGCGAAAGGGCCATCGCAGTCGTAAGCAGGACAGAAGCCGTTGCCTTCCAAGCCTTCCTCATGTGTGGGTCCTCCTTGGTGCGTTTTTTCGAGCCTCGCACAAATGTGGGACACTCAGACCTTGCACAGGGCGCCACGGGGCACATCCAGCGCATTTATGGTAATCGTTTACCCAAGTAAAGGTAAACGTTTACTCACCTGAAGAAAAGCGTTTACTCAACGAGGCGGTCCTCATGGGAATGCCGGTACCCGGAGGACGGGACTGCCGTTAGGAAGCGAGCGACCCGTCAGGACGTCGCCCGTTGGATCAACTGAACCGGCAACAGATACTGCTTCTGCTGCAGCTCCTGCCCGTTGATCATGGCCACGAGGGTTTCCGCCCCCAGCTGCCCGAACTCCCGAACCGACTGCCGGACGCTGGAGAGCGCCACCGATTTCGTCCCGGAGAAAGAGAGATCGTCGAAGCCGATCAGCCGCAGACGCCTTCCCGTGGGTGCGGACGTATCGTATACCCGATCACGGACGCCAAAGGCCAACAGATCGGCGGTACAGAAGAACCCATCGATCTCGGAGTGCTCTCTCAGGAGTGTGTCGGCTGCCTTAAAGCCACAGGCCATATCGACTTTGTCGGTCTGTACCGTGAGCGCAGGGTCGAAGGGGATGCCATGCTCCTGGAGGGCTCTCTTGTAGCCGAGCATGCGATCACCGTGCGAGGAGATATCGGTCCGGTAGGTGACCAGCGCAATCTGGCGGCACCCGCTCTCCAGCAGGGCTTTGGTGGCCTCATAGCCGCCGCCGGCGTTGTCACTCTCGATCAGGACATAGTCCTGGATGCCGCTGTTGACCGGCGGCTTCCGGTCAATGTAGATCGTGGGGACCTGCAACGACTGCTTGCCGTCTGCAAACTCGCCGGAGATATAGATCAGCCCGCTGACCTTCTGGGACTTGAGCATGGCAAGGTAACGCTTCTCCTTGTCATACTCCTCATTGGTGTTGCAGATAATCGCTGAGAAACCCAGGGCAAAAAGGTTGTGCTGAAGCTCCTGCGTCACCCTGGCGAAGAATTCGTTAGTAATATCGGGGACGATAATGCCTACGACCTGCATTTTGTTGGTACGAAGGCTCCGAGCCACCAGGTCTGGTTCGTACCCGTACTCCTTGATCACCTTCCGCACTCTCTCCTCGGTCTCCGGAGAGAAGCGCCCGTTCTGGTTGATCACCCGTGAAACCGTTGCAATGGAGACACCCGCCAGTGCAGAGATCTCCTTGATCGAAATGCTGCGTCTCCTCATGAGATCCCCTCACAGTCGCATGCCGAACTCATACCTAAGAATGAGTAAAGGTTTACCCACAGTATAGTTTGCACCATCGCATTCGGCAATAGTCAAATGGTGCTAGCGTTCACCTTTTCGCCACCCGAGGAAAACCGGCTGCCCATCACCTATGGGCAGCCGGTTTTCCCTTTAGACCAACTTCGCCTTGGCGTAGGTGCGGAAGGCCTTGACGATCTCGACCTTCACCGACTTGCCCGCCAGGTGACCGGCATCCTCCACATCAATCACGTAGCCATCCACCCGTGCGATACCATCCGACGGGTTGGTCACGTGTGCCTCGTCGATCTTCACGTCAACGACCTGCCCGGCCCTCACCGGCAGGGCCCGCTCCTCCACCTCGGCCTTGGAGCCCAGCACCTTCAGGTTCCAGCTCTCCTGGTGCACCTCGCTGTTGCCCCGGATGAAGATCACCTTGGCCATCTCCTGCTCAAGCTGGCGCAGGTTCGCCCCGCCCGGGCCAATCAGCAGGGCCGCCACCGATGGATGAACCTCCATGAGAAGCGCCTCGCTGGAGGACTGCTTCAGAATCCGGCGGATCTCCGCCCGGACCCGATGCGCCATGGTCTCCTCGCTGAAGAGCTTGCCGCGCCCCTCGCAGTAGGGGCAGGGCCTTGTCATGGCCTCGTCCAGGTTCTGGCGAGACTTCTTGCGGGTCATCTCCACCAGGCCAAGCTGGGTCAGGCCGAGCACGTTTGCCCGGGTCCGGTCCCGTTTCAGCTCCAACTCGAGCGTCTGGATCACCTTCTGCCGGTGGTCGGTGATCTCCATGTCGATGAAGTCAATGATAATGATCCCACCGATATCCCGGAGCCGAAGTTGCCGTGCAATCTCCTTTGCCGCTTCAATATTAGTCTTAAAGACTGTGTCGGCCAGGTTCGTTGTACCGACAAACTTACCTGTGTTCACATCAATCGCCGTCAGCGCCTCGGTCTGGTCAATGACGATATACCCGCCGCTCTTCAGCCAGACCCGCTTCTTCAGCGCCTTCTCCAGCTCCATCTCCACGCCGTGGAAGTCGAAGAGCGACTGATCCGCCCGCGTGTAGAGCTTCAGGCGATCCTTCAGGTGCGGGGCGTGGATCTCCAGGGTCTCCAGAGCCCGCTGATACTCCTCCCGGCTGTCGATCATGAAGAGCGAGACGGTGTCGTCCAGCCCATCACGGACCAGCCGGTGAACAAGGCTTGGATCCCGATGGATCAACGTGGGGGCGCCGGCGGTCTTCGTCCGGTCGGAGATGCGGTACCAGAGCTTCTCCAGGAAGGCGGCGTCCTGCGCCAGCTCATCCTCACCGGCCCCCTCCGCCACCGTCCGGACGATCAGCCCCATGCCCTGCGGCTTCACCCTTTGGGCCAGTTGCTTCAGCCGGTCCCGCTCCTTCTCGTCGGCAATGCGGCGGGAGACGCCAATGTAGTCCACCTGGGGCATCAGCACAAGGAACCGACCGGGTAGGGTCAGATTGCGGGTTACCCTGGCCCCCTTCGTCCCGATGGGTTCCTTGGCCACCTGAACGACGATCTCCTGACCCGGCTTGACGATATCCTTGATCGTCAGCTTCTGGACCGGCTTGCCCGATGAGACCTCCTCGCCCTCCACCTCGGCTCGCCCGGGAAGGGCGTCATCCACATAGAGGAACGAGTTGCGCTCCAGGCCGATGTCCACGAACGCTGCCTGCATGCCGGGGAGAACGTTCTCCACCTTGCCCTTGTAAATGTTGCCGACAATTCGTTGGTGGACCGGTCGCTCAATGAAGACCTCAACCAGCTCGCCATCTTCGAGAACAGCGGCCCGGGTCTCGTCCATATCCACCGTCACAAGAATCTCTTTCCGCATAAAAAATCCCCCATCTCTTTTGGGGTTGGTTCCACCAAAGTAGTATCCCAAATGAGATTGGATTCTTCTCCCACCCATCAAATTCCTGCTCATGCAGGCCCTTCAGGTCCCTATAGCAGGTTGGATTAGTACTTCTCGCCCAGGCGCATTGGAGCAAAAGATTCGCAAACATGAGACGGATGGGGAACAGCGCCGGGAGCGTTTATGCAATACTGTATAAACAAAGGCCCCACCCCACAACAAAGGAGGTGGCCACCATGGCCACCATCGTCGTTGCACTTGGCGGAAACGCGATCCTCCAGCCTGGTCAGGCCGGCACGGCCGAAGAGCAGCTCCAGAACATTGAGACCACCTGCCGGCAGATTGCAGACCTTGTCGCGGACGGTCATCGCGTCGTGGTCACACACGGCAACGGTCCGCAGGTAGGGAACCTGCTGATCCAGCAGGAGGAGGCGTCCGCCACCGTCCCACCCCTGCCCATGGATGTCTGCGGGGCAGAGAGCCAGGGGATGCTCGGCTACTGGATCCAGAACCGGCTCGACAACCTACTGCGGGCGCGCGGTATCCAACGGACGGTCGTCAGCCTGGTCACCCAGGTACTCGTCGATCCGCACGACCCGGCGTTCGGGGCGCCCACCAAGCCCGTCGGCCCCTTCTACACCCCGGCCCGCGCCCAGAAGCTAATGCGCACCCGGGGCTGGGTCATGAAGGAAGATGCCAGTCGCGGCTGGCGGAGGGTCGTCCCCTCCCCCGACCCCGTCCGGATCTGGGAGGAAGAAGCGATCCTCCGGCTGGTCGAGACCGGCGCGGTGGTGATCTGCTCGGGCGGCGGCGGCGTGCCCGTCTATCTGGACGATGCCGGCCTGACCGGCTGCGAGGCGGTGATTGACAAGGATCTGGCCGGGGAGCGGCTGGCGGTTGCCGTCGGTGCCGACCTCTTCTGCATCCTGACCGATGTGGACCATGTGTACGTCAACTACAAGCAACCCAACCAGGTTCAGCTAGATGTAGTCACGGTCAATGATATGCGGTGCTATCAGCGAGAGGGCCACTTCAAGGCCGGCTCCATGGGGCCGAAGGTTGAGGCGATCCTCCGCTTTGTACAGGATACCGGGCGGCCAGGGGTGATCGCCTCTCTGAAGGAGGCGACGGCTGCCGTAAGCGGCCGGGCCGGGACCACCATTCTGCCAGCCAGTGAACCAGCCACGCCAAGTGAGCGAAGGAGGCCAGAGCCATGTCCGTCAGTCTGAGAGGCCGCGATTTTCTCACCATCTACGAATGGGCCCCGGAGGAGCTCGATCAGCTTCTCGCCACCGCCGACCTCATGAAGATGCGCCTGAAGGCTGGGATTGTGGATCAGCCATTGAAGGGGAAGACCCTGGGCATGATCTTCGCCAAGTCCTCCACCCGCACCCGGCTCTCCTTTGAGGTGGGCATTTACCAACTCGGCGGATACGGGCTCTTCCTCAACTCCAACGACCTGCAGCTCCGCCGCGGCGAGACGATTGGAGACACGGCGCGGGTCCTCTCCCGCTACCTGGATGGCATCATGATCCGTACCTTCGCCCACGGCGACGTGGAGGAGCTGGCCGCCGGAGCAACGATCCCCGTGATCAACGGCCTGACCGACTGGCAGCATCCCTGCCAGGCCATGGGCGACGTGATGACGATCCGGGAGAAGAAGCGCCACCTCGAAGGGCTGAAGTTGGTCTTCCTGGGCGATGGCAACAACGTGGCTCACTCGCTCATGGAGGCCGGCGCCAAGTTCGATATGGAGGTCGTGATCGCTTGCCCGGCGGGCTATGAGCCAGATCCGAAGGTAGTCGACCGGACCCGGGGCAAGGTCGTGGTGGATGATCCTGAACGTGCGATCCAGGGCGCCGATGTGGTCTACACCGATGTCTGGGCCTCCATGGGACAGGAGGCGGAGCAGGAGGTTCGCCGCCGGGCCATGCAGCGGTACCAGGTGAATGAGCAGATGATGGGTCTGGCGAAGCCGGATGCGATCTTCATGCACTGCCTGCCGGCGCACCGGGGCGAAGAGGTGGTCGATGCGGTCATGGATGGGCCGCAGAGTGTGGTGTTTGATCAAGCTGAGAACCGGATGCATCTGCAAAAGGCGCTGATGACCTTGGTGATGGGGTAGCTCTTCTCGTTCGGGCGGTGCTGTTGACACCGCCTCAGCGCCTACGCTAGTCGCTAATGGGCGCTAATGGCGCCTCCGGGGTGGGACCGCCCCTCCCTTACAAGGTGCATAAACGCTTACGGAGAGTGAGAAAAAAGGGGGCGAAAGAGATTGAGACAGATCTGCAAGCACTGTGGGGCACCGCTGGAGACCGGAACGGCCCAGTACCGTGGCTGCTGCGATGTGCCCCAGACCGATAGCGTGGAGGAGCAGCTTGCTTTCTGGATGAGCCATGATCCGGAAGTAGTATGTGTCGATTGTCCGCAGGTAGATTGTGAGAGGAGGATTACCCATGCCTAAGCGGCGTGTCCTGATTCTCGGTGCAGCCGGGCGGGACTTCCACAACTTCAACGTAGTCTATCGGAACGATCCCACCTATGACGTGGTTGGCTTCACCGCCACCCAGATCCCCGATATTGCCGGGCGGCGCTATCCCGCAGCCCTGGCCGGTCCGCTTTACCCCGAGGGGATCCCCATCTATGATGAGGCGGACATGCCCGAGTTGATCCGGGACCACCAGGTGGATGATGTGATCTTCGCCTACTCCGACGTACCGCATGAGTACGTCATGCACAAGGCCTCCATCGCCATGGCTGCCGGGGCCGGCTTCCGCCTCCTGGGCTACCAGGAGACAGCGGTCAAGTCTACCAAGCCCGTAATCGCAATCTGCGCCATTCGGACCGGCTGCGGCAAGAGCCAGACCTCCCGCCGGGTCGTCTCCGCCCTGCGCGACATGGGGCTCAAGGTCGTCTCGATCCGCCACCCCATGCCCTACGGCGACCTGGAGAAGCAGCGTGTCCAGCGCTTCGCCACCTACGCCGACCTCGATCTGCACCAGTGCACGATCGAGGAGCGGGAAGAGTACGAGCCGCACATTGACCTGGGCGCCGTGATCTACGCCGGCGTCGACTACGAGGCGATCCTGCGCCAGGCCGAGCAGGAGGCCGACGTGATCGTCTGGGACGGCGGTAACAACGACTTCTCCTTCTACAAGGCCGACCTCTATATCACCGTCGTCGATCCGCACCGTCCCGGCCACGAGCTGACCTACCACCCGGGCGAGACCAACCTGCGCCTGGCCGACGTGGTCGTGATCAACAAGGTGGACACCGCCTCGCCCGAGGGGATTGGCAAGGTTCGGGAGTCGATTGCGAAGCTGAACCGGAACGCCCTTGTGATCGATGGCGCCTCGCCGATCTTCGTCGAGCAGAGCGAGACGATCCGCGGCAAGCGGGTCCTCGTCCTCGAAGACGGCCCGACCCTGACCCACGGAGAAATGAAGTACGGGGCCGGCGTCGTTGCCGCCCAGAAGTTTGGCGCCGCCGAAATGGTCGACCCGCGGCCCTGGGCCGTGGCATCGATCGCTGAGACCTATGCGAAGTACCCCGGGATCGGCATCCTCCTGCCGGCCATGGGCTACGGCGAGAAGCAGATGAAGGACCTCGAGGTGACGATCAACGCCTGCGACTGCGATCTGGTCATCTCGGCGACACCGATCGACATTACCCGGGTGATTAAGCCGTCCAAGCCGATCCTGCGGGTCCGCTACGAACTGCAGGAGATCGGCGAGCCGACTCTGGCCCAGATCATCCGACAAAAGCTTGCTCAGGAACTGCTGGTCTAGCCTCTCAAAGGGGTTTGCCCCCGGGACAGCGAAAAGAGAGCCTACTCAAAGACAGAGGGGGCTCTCTTTGTGTTCAAACGGATCGATACCGTCTTCTTCCCCGTTCGCCATCTCGATGCCGCCATCGATTGGTATACCAAGCATCTAGGCCTCACCCTGCGCTGGAAGGCCGAAGGCTACGGCTGCTTCAACGTGGCCGAAACCCCGCTCACCCTCGTGGAGAAGGGCGACGCCTTCGCCCCGGTGACCGACGCCGCCTTCAACTTCTACGCCGCCGATATCGATGCGGTCTACGCAACCCTGAAGGCCGCCGGCATCAAAGTGGATGATGAGATCGCCCAACCACCCGGCGTCCGCTTCTTCGGCTTTTACGACCTGGATGGAAACAGGCTTGAGGTCTGTTGGTGGCCCGAGCAGTAGACAGATCGGGGTGACGATACCGTGTACGAGTTGGCGATCCTCTCCTTGCTCATGCGACAGCCGGCCCACGGCTACCTGATCAGCAAGGTCCTGAACAACATCATCGGCCCGATTGCCAGGGCCTCCAACGGGCGGCTCTATCCGCTGCTCGCCAAGCTGGAGGAGACCGGGCTGATCACATCGACCGACGAGGAGCTGGATGGCCGTCCGGCCCGCATCTACCGGATTACGGCCGAGGGGAAGGAACGCTTCCGGACACTGATGCTCGACACGGAGTCACACCCGAAGGAGTACCAGGAACTCTTCGCCTTTAAGGTGGCGGTCTTTCCGCTAATCCGCCCCGAGGAGCGGGTTCAGTTGATCGAACACTATGAGCAATATGCCCAGGCGCACATAGACCACCTGAAGGCCGGCTTGAGCGATCTTGGCAGCGGGGCGATTCCCGACGAAGGGGCCCCGCTCCGCCTGGTGCTCCAGCACCGGCTGGACCAGTGGGAGTTGGAGTTGGCCTGGGCCAAGTCCCTGCGGTTAAAGAACCCGGTCCCCCGCAAGAGGCCCCACCCGCTATAAGCAAGGAGGGACCGCCCTGGTGGCGGTCCTTCTTCCTTGACACCCCTGGCTCTCTATGGCACTATATGTCGTAATGACATATGTCGTAGTGACATATAAGAGAGGGCGATCATGATGATCCTCGTCACCGGTGCCCCTGGCAACGTCGGTACGGACCTGGTCCACCTCCTCCAGGCGGAGGGACCGGCCTTCCGGGTTGGCGCCCGCAGACCGGAGCGGGCGCAGGCGATCCTGGGCGAAGGCGTGGAGACCGTCCGCTTTGACTTTGAGGACCCCACCAGCTTCGCCGGCGCCCTGGCGGGCGTGAGCCGGATCTTCCTGGTCCGGCCCCCGCAGCTTGCCGACGTACCGAAGCAGATTCTCCCCTTCCTGGAGGCGGCGAGGACCGCCGGGGTGGAGCAGGTCGTCTTTCTCTCGGTCATGGGCGCCGACACCATGCCCTTCCTGCCGCACGCCAAGATCGAGAAGTGGCTCATGGCCTCCGGCATGGCCTGGACCATGCTCCGCCCGACCTTCTTCATGCAGAACCTCTCCACCACCTACCGGCAGATGATCCGGGAGACCGGTGAGATCGCCCTGCCGGTAGGCAAGGGGCGGATGAGCTATATCGACTGTCGGGACATCGCCGGGGCCGCGCTGGCGACACTGAAGGGCAAGGAGCACTGGAACAAGGGGTATACCCTGGCCGAGGAGGCCTACTCCTACGCCGAGATCGCGGTGATCTTCACGCGGGAGCTGGGCCGGGAGATCTGTTACCCCAGCCCGTCGCTCTGGCGCTACCGCCGGCAGATGAAGGGCGACGGCTTCCCGGCAGGGATCATCAACCTGACGAGCATGATGTACATTATGGGACGGCTCGGCCTCTCCGCCGGTGTGACCGATGACCTGGAGCGGCTTCTGGGGCGCACGCCAACCAGCATGGCCCAGTTTGTGCGGGACCACGCCGAACTCTGGATGCCCCGCTAAGCAAAAGACCCCCGGTAAGGCCGGGGGTCGCTCTGTTTACATGCCGGTTCGCTCCACCACAACCGTATAGTCCATGGCAACCGCCACCACCGCGCCGAGGGCAGTCAGGATCGGCAGAAGCAGGGTGAAGACGAGGACGCCGTTGACCGGCAGGTTCAGGATCTCTACACCCTTCTGATCCCGAACGATAATCCGGTTGATGTTCCCTTCGTGCAGGAGCCGCTTCAGCGTCTCCACCAGGTCGGCACCGGTCACCTTCAGCTCCTCGGTGAAGCCCCCGTACTGGGTCTTGCTCTCCTGCTCCAACTGGATCGTGGCACTTACGGCGTCCCAGCCGTTGGCCTCGAGGACTTCCCGCGCCCGGGCGTAGGAGACGTTGAACCGGGTCCGCAGCAGATCCATTTTCTCAAGCTGTTCGCGCTCTTCCATGGGATATGCTCTCCTTTCGCACGCATGACGCTTACTGATAGGATGCCTCACGGTGCACATTTGGTTCGACGTCGACTCACATGGGCAATCCTTCAAGGAGGAGGCGGGTTTTGATCCACCGAATGCAGATCTTCAGGGGGTGAGTGTTCTTGCTAGTTGAAATGCTGCGAGACTCGTTCTGGTCCGCACTGGTTCACCTGGTTCGGTGGCTGCCCTGGCTTCTTCTCTTGGGGCTGCTCCTGTTCCTTGTGAGTCTGGGGCGAGCAGGTACGGCCCGCAGGCGCCGGCGTTTGATCCGCTCGCTGGAGGAGAAGCGGGGCTCTCGGGTGATTGCCATGATCCACCGGGGAGACGGACCCCTCTCCCTTATCCGAGGGGGTGGCTCAATCGGACCCTTCGAGGCCGAGAAGATGCTCAAGATCATCCGTGAGACGCCGGCGGAGAAGCCAATCGACCTGGTCATGCATACACCGGGCGGCATGATCCTTTCCGCGGTACAGATCGGGCGGGCACTGAAGAACCATCCGGCACCGGTCCGGGTGATCGTGCCGCACTGGGCCATGTCCGGCGGTACCTTCCTCTCGCTCGCCGCCGGTGAGATCATCATGGACAAGAACGCGGTGCTCGGGCCAGTCGACCCTCAGAACGTCAGCTTCAAGGGGCAGGTGGCCATGGCCTCTGTCCTCCGAGTCGTGCGGGAAAAGTCGAAGGACGAGATCGACGATGAGACCTGGATCATGGCCGACCAGGCGGAAAAGATCCTTCGGGAGATGGAGGATCACATCTTCGAAATCACCGTGGATCGGATGGGGGCAGAGAAGGCCCGGGAGATCGCCCGAACCCTGACCCAAGGGCGCTGGACCCACGGCTACCCGTTGAACTGTGAGGCGCTGCGCAGCATGGGCCTGACGGTCTCGACCGATGTGCCAGAGGAAGCGTATGAGCTGCTGGAGGCCTTCCCCAGCGGCGCCAGGTTCCGACCGGTCCAGTGGGTGCCCGGCAAAAAGCAGAAGAAGACGCAGGAGGCCAATCTACCGTGGTAATCCGCGACGCACAACCGGTGGATGCTGCCGGTATCGCCTATGTCCATGTGAACAGTTGGAGAACGACCTACAAGGGCCTCATGCCCGACCATGTGCTGGACGGCCTCTCGGTCAAGCAGCGGACCGCTTTCTGGCGGAAGGCAATGAGTCTCATGAAGCCCCCGGGGATCCTCCTGGTGGCCGAAGAGGCGGGCCAGATCGTGGGCTTCGTCTCCTGCGGTGCGGAGCGGGAGGGTGATCCGGGGTATCCCGCTGAGCTGTTCGCTATCTACCTCCTGCAGGAGCAGCAGGGCAAGGGGATCGGGCGGAAGCTCTTCACCGAAGGCGCCCGTCGTATGCGGGCCCAGGGCTACCGGCGCATGCTGCTCTGGGTGCTGGAGACCAACCCGACGGTACGGTTCTACGAGCACATGGGCGGAGTGGCGCTACGGACCAAGACCGAGGAGTTTGGCGGCGTCCCGTTGACCGAGATCGCCTACGGCTACGATCTAGAGCGCTATGCCTGAAAGAAGGCACCATCCGCGGTGGATGGTGCCTTTTCGTATTACAGGTCCCAGGGCTCGAGCAGAGCCCCGCTCTCCGGGTCCCGCCGGTAGAGCATCAACCGGTGGGCCTGCGCCAGGGTGACCTCGCCCAGGGCAGGAGCCACGGCCTTGAGGCCGCTGACCAGGTCGTCCGGCCTCAGGTTCCCTTGCGGCCCGGTCTGGACGACGGCCCGCAGTTCGGCGGGACCGGTCACCTCCAGGGCGTAGGCCTGGGGACGGATATCCACCTGCCGGGGCCCCGTCTTCCCCTCCTTGGTCACCGTTACGACGGGGGCTGCCAGGAACGCATCCACCGCAGCGGGAAGATGTGTCAGATCGCCATCCGCCAGGGTGAGGCGGTATTCTGCAGCCGTCAGCAGCGAGGTGAGCGAGTCGCCCTTCGCACCGGGCAGCACCCGGGCCTCCAGCACGCGCAGACCGGCGGGAGAGACGGCGTTGACGGCATCGAGGAAGGTATTCGGTGCGAGTTCTTCCGTCAACTCGACATCGACAAACTCGCCTTCGCTGCTCGTGCCGGTGGCCAGGGCGGAGGCATAACTGATCTTCATGTGGGGATTGAAGCCCTGGGTGAAGGCGATCGGCAGGCCAGCCCGGCGGATTACCCGCTCCAGGGTGCGCTGCAGATCCAGGTGCGAAAAGAAACGCGCCATATCGGTCTTTGCCATTCTAACCCGTAACTTCAAGGTCATCCTCCCTCACAAAGGCCGCCGGGCCGGCTGGCTTCAGCAGCGGAAGCACGCCGAACTGCATGCAGGCGCCGCAGACGTCGCAGTTCTCCCAGCGGCAGTCGTCGACCTCCACCTCCGCCATGGCCCGCTTGTGGTCATCGATCAGCCACTCGCGGGTGACCCCGGCGAAGAGATGATCCCAGGCGAAGACCTCGCCATAGCCCTTCTTGCGGTGGGCATACCAGCTCAGGTCGAGCCCGACCTCCTCGCAGGCTTGCAGCCAGCGCTTGTAGTTGAAGTGCTCCGTCCAACCGTCGAAGCGGGCCCCCATCTGCCAAGCCCTCAGGAGGGCGGCAGAGGAGCGGCGGTCGCCCACCGAGAGCATCACCTCGATATGGCTGGAATCCGACTCATGGTACTTGTACTCAATCCGCCGATCCTTCAGGAATCGCTTAATGTACTGCTGACGGCGGCGGATCTCGGCGTGGGTCGGCTGCCCCTCGAACTGGAACGGGGTGTGCGCCTTGGGGACGAAAACGGAGACGGAGATCGTCACCCGGACATTCCGTGCCTCCTGGCGCCCCAGGACCTCCTCGGCGATCTGCAGCGCCCAGTGGCCCTTCTCGGCGATCGCGGCCAGGTCTTCATCGGTCTCGCTGGGCAGGCCCATAATGAAGTACAGCTTGACGGAACGATATCCCGACTCAAAGGCGGCCCGGAAGGCGTCACGGATGTCCCGATCGGAGACGGTCTTGTTGATCACCCGTCGTATTCGGGCCGAGCCCCCCTCGGGCGCCAGGGTGATCGACCCTTTGCGGACCTTGTTGACCGCATCGGCCAGGCCAACGGAGAACGCATCCACTCGGGTCGATGGCAGGGAGACATTCACCCCGGTGCACTGCATCTCCGTGGAGAGGATATTGACCGTGTTCTGGATGTCCGTGTAGTCGGCAGTCGAGAGTGAGACCAGGCTCAGTTCGTTGTAACCCGTATTCTTGACGATCTCCCGGGAGAGGGCCTGTACCTTCTCCGGCGAGCGCTCCCGCACCGGGCGGGTCACCATGCCGGCGTGGCAGAAGCGGCAGCCGCGGGTGCAACCCCGGAAGACCTCCACCTGCGCCCGGTCAAAGACGATATCCATGTTCGGTACGATCGGTCTGGTCGGGTAGTCCACGTCATCCAGATCCCTGACGGTGGCCCGTTCGACAATCTTCGGCACGGTCGGATCGGTGGTGCGATAGCCCTTGATCGTCCCGTCATCATGATAGTCGACCTCGTAAAAGGCAGGCACGTAGCAGCCGGTGATCTGTGCCATCCGCCGGAGCAGCTCCCGCCGGTTCTGCTTCCCCTCGGCCTTCCAGGCCTTGTAGAGATCCAGGATCTCATGGATCACATGCTCACCATCACCCAGCACAGCGACATCCAGGAAGGGGGCCAGAGGCTCACAGTTGAAGACGCACGGTCCGCCGGCGATCACCAGCGGATGGGCCTCCGTCCGATCCTTCGCGAAGATCGGAACCCCCGCCAGGTCCAGACACGTGAATACGTTCGTGTAGGTCAGTTCGTAGAGCAGGGGAAAGGCCAACAGGTCGAAATCGGTAACCGGCGTCCAGCTTTCCAGGGTGAAGAGCGGAATCCCCTCATTCCGCATCTTCTGCTCCATGTCTGGCCAGGGCGCGTAGGAGCGCTCGCAGAGCGCATCGGTCCGCTGGTTAATCTGGTGGTACATAATCAGTGAGCCCAAATGGCTCATGCCCACCTCATAGCTATCGGGAAAGGTCCAGGCGACCTTCAGATCAACGCCTGAATGATCCTTCACCACGGCGTTCCACTCGCCGCCCGTGTACCGGGCCGGCTTGGAGACCTGAGGGAGGATCTGCTCAATCTTCCCGCGCAAGGTCCCGCTCATCTCCCCATCCCTCCATGCAGGTATCCTGATCACTTCCTGATGTTACGTGAAAGTTGCTCACAAGTAAACCGGAGGAGTTTGCCCTTCGAAATGCGAATGGTTTCGAGAGGTGGTAAGCGTGGAGTTCCTGCGCAAGCAGAAGGGCCAGTGGGCGCTCCTGATTCTGCTGTTGGCCGGTGTCTTTCTCTACCGTGAGCTGTCACGGGTGGATCCGGGCTCGATCACCCAGTCGCAGGTCGATCTGCTGGTGGAGGAGATGTCCGGTCACTGGTACCGCATTCCCGACTACCCGGGCTCCACGGCGCCCGACCCGGTGAAGGAGGCGTCGAGCGATCGGATTATCTTCGAGCGGCTGCAGCCCTCCCAGGCGACCTATGAGCAGGCCCGCTCCTTCTACGACAAAGAACTGGTAGATGTAGGTTGGCAGCTAATCGGCGAAGAAGATGATGTCGCCGGCTTTGAGAGCCCGGCCTTTCTCTACCGGAGCGGCTCCTACCACATGTGGATGACCACTGGCAAGGACGGTATTCTCCTGCGCATGACGTGGAGCGCCACAGGGGATCTCCTGGTCGATGCCCGCATAGGCAAGTAAGAGGAAGCCCGCACAGGCTCTGGCCGTGCGGGCTTTGCTGCGGGGCGCTGGGCTTGCCCTGGGACTCAACGGTCCAGGACCTGGTCCACAGTGGCCTGGGGTCCCAGTTCGGCGAATGCGTCCATGATCTCAGCCTCGTGGAGCGTACCAACCGGGCGGAGGGCGGGGTCGACCACTAACACGAGGTGGTAGCGGCGGCTGGCCATGTGCTCCAGCACCTCGACCACCCGGGTCCCCTCGACGACAACCAGTTGGGCGCCGTCCATCACCCGCCGGCGGGCCAGGCGCTCTCGCTTCTGCAGGAACTGCCGGTACGAGCGATACACCGCTTCGTCCACCTCCTGCCCGGCTCCCAGAGCCAGAAAGAGCCCACCGACCAGCGGCGTGGCGTAAAAGCTCCCCGTCTCCAGCAGGACAACGAGGGCGGTGACCACCATGGCGGTGCCGCACACGCGGCCAAGCCAGGACATCCAACGGGTGACCCGGCGGTAGCCATAGCGTTGGGCCAATAAGCCTCGCAGGGCTCGGCCCCCATCCAGCGGGAGGGCCGGAATCAGGTTAAAGAAGGCCAGGTTGGCATTCACCTCAAAGAAGAAGCGCACGTGAGCCTGATCCCAGAGTTCGCCCCCCATGAGAAAGCCGGCCAGACCAGCGAGAAAGAAGGACTGAAACGGTCCTGCCAGCGCCACCGACGTCTCTGCCTGCGGATCGGTCTCGAGGGTGGAGTCCAGCCGAGCCATCCCTCCGAAGGGCGTTATGACCAGTTCCTCCACGCCCAGGCCAAGGACCCAGGCCACCAGGAGGTGAGCCAGTTCGTGGGCAATGAGCGAACCCAGCAGGATCACGGCCTCCAGGAAGTACCCGGTCAGTGAGGCCCCCAGAAGGATGATTCCGAAGAACCAGTGCACCTCGACCCGCATGCCGGCAATGCGGCCCACCCTCAGAGTCGTCTCCCTCCCAGGCCCAGGTAAGCCGCCGGGTCAACCGGCTCCCCGGTGGCTACCGGCCGGATCTCGAAATGCAGATGCGGTGGCTGCGAGCCCTCGCTCCCCTTGGGGCGGGCCACGGCAGCGATCACCTGCCCGCGGCTCACACTCTCGCCAGCGCTCACCCTGATCGCCTCAACCTGCGCGTAGACGGCGATCAGGTCGCCGTGACGGATCTCAATCAGGCCGCCCAGTCCAGGGTCAGCCCGGACCGAGACAACCGTCCCCTCCTGCACAGCCGAGACAGCACTGCCTGCGCTGGTGAGGAAGTCCATCCCCTCGTGAAACTCCTCCCCCACCTCCTGGGGGAGCCAGCCGTATCCCCAGTGAACGGCACCGTCAACCGGGAGGACGGGAGCCGCCGGAGCCCCCGATAGGCCGACCTGGACCTTCTCGGTACCGAGGCCGTCGTCCATGCCGCCTAAGTTGGTTGCGAATGAATCGGACGGCGTTACCGTCTGCCCGGGGCTACGCTGGTCGGCCTCCTGTGCGGCTGTTGCCACTTCGCCCAATGGCGGGATTCCAATCCAGTCCTGTAGCAGGCCCCGCCCATCATTCCACAGGCCTCCAGCCGCGGCGATCCATCCTCCCCGCTCGCCTGCCCAGTCCCTGGCGACATGCCACCGGCCGACGAAGTCGTAATCACGGCTGACCATCTCTCGAAGGGCTGCATCCACACGGGCTAGCGGGCCATAGGGCAGCAGATGGATCAGCCAACCGGCACCCACCAGCACGGCGGTGCAGACTGTCTGCACGTAGAGGCGGCTCTCTCGAAACCGCTCAAAGGCTGATCGAACGCCTCCCCACGCCCCTTCCCATCGCTGTGCGATCGCCTCCCTGGCCCCACGCCTGGACATGGAATCCCCTCCCGCCCCAGTCTATGGACGGGCCCCCGGATTCATGCCTCACCCGTGCAGATGCGCAAATTCGACAGGTTCAGCGCAACCTTTGTCGAACTTCCCCGTTATACAGGGTGGCAGGCAAGTCGTCTGACCTGATCCACAAAGGAGACGTGCTAATGAAGCGCACACTAACGGTGACGCTATTGATTGCGGCCCTGGTGGTCTTCACGGGCTGCAGCAAGGATAAGGAGAAGGAGAACCTGCGCAGTGAAGTGACCGCCCTGCAAGAGCAGGTAACCCAACTGGAGAGCCAGAACAAGGACCTGAAGGCCCAACTTGACCAGGCCACCCTCAAGACTGCCGATGAGAAACGTCAAGCCGAGGATCTGACGAAGGCTCTGGAGACCAGGCTGATCCACCAGGAGATGACCGACTTCGAGATTTCGCCGGCCGTCCCCAACGAGAGCGGCTGGCTGATTGTGGATGGGGAACATACCTACACCCTGACCGGGCACACCGCCGCCACCAAGGTCACGTTCTACTGGGCCGACGGCAACGAATCGTACAAGCCCAACCTGCTCGGTGAGGACACCAACGGGAAGGACGGCTGGTCGTGGAAGGGGACCCTTCCCTTTGGCAACATGAGGGCATTCTGGGCTGAGGTCCAGTACCCCGGTGGATTGACGGTCAACTCTGCGGTACTTCCGCTCCGTTCCGGAGGAAAGTAAGAGCGGTAATGCAAGCCCCGCCATCTATCCCAATGGCGGGGCTTCCGTCTGCCGTGCGGTCAGTTGCGGAGTGACTCCAGGGTCATCTCTCGGATTCGGTTCAGATCCTCCTCCGGGAGGGAGAGGAGGGCATCGACCACCAGAGGGTCGAACTGGGTCCCGCACCCTTTGCGAATCTCATCGATGGCAGCTGTGTGGTCCCTCCCCTTGCGATACGGACGGTCCGAGGTGATGGCATCGTAGGTGTCAGCGACCGCGAAGATGCGGGCCCCAAGCGGAATCTGTCCCTCCACCAGCCCAGCAGGATAGCCGGTTCCATCATACCGTTCATGATGATGAAGAATGATCGGCACCGCTTGCTTGAGAAAGTCGATCTGCTTAAGCATCTCGTAGCCAATGCGAGGATGCTGCCGCATGATTGCCCACTCCTCGTCGTCGAGCGGACCAGGCTTCCGCAGGATCGCATCGGGAATCCCGATCTTGCCTATGTCGTGGAGCAGGGCCCCACGAATGATCGGAACCATTTGCCACTCGGGGACCCTCAGGCGTTTGGCGAGGGCCACGGTGTACTGCACCACGCGCCGGGAGTGGCCCTCGACCTCGTGGTCACGCATCTCCAGGGCCTTTGAGAGCGCCTCAAGGGTACCCATGTACGCGCGCTCGACCTCGTCGACCGCCTGGCGCAGGTTGGAAAGCAGGGCACTGTTGCCTAGTGCGGACGCGATCAGGTGGACAAAGGTGCGCAGAATCCCTGTTGTGTCGCCATCTACTATGCGGCCCTCACCGCTGACGTAGACCTCCAGGCGGCCCGCCTCCTCCCCATCTAACGTGATGGGCAGGTCCACCCCGAGCCGGAGATCCTCGGTCTGCACTCCCTCCGCCAGGCCGGCGCTGCGAGTCACGACCAGCGGGGTAGCGCGAGCGACGGTAGTGACGGCGAGGTGGACACGAGCCGGGGACACGAGGCGAGCCGCGGCGTCGGCCACAAACTGCAGGAACGGCGATATGCCCACCCGTGTGGATGCGAGCGCCGAGGCCATGGACTCGAAAACCTGGACCGACCGCTCCAAGCGGGCACGGTGCTCCTCCGTCTTGGTGAAGAGTCGGGCATTCTCGAGGAAGAGCGCGGACTGACTGGCCAGTGCTGTGGCCAGTGTGATCTCGGCTGTCGCAATGGGACCGGACCGCTCCAAAAACAGTAGAAGGGCGCCCCGGAACTGCTCCTCGGCAAGAAAGGGCACGGCCAGCATTGCCTCCGCCTCAGCCTCGGACCAGAGTTCCTTCAGACCCGCTGTACGGAAATCGCGGAGCAGGTTCTCTACGACGACCGGCTGACGGGTCAACCGGCACCACTCCACGGGGGAGGAGGCCTTCTGGCTCCCCATAGTCGCGTCGATCAGATGGGACTGATGAATCGCGGGGAACGCGTGACTACCGATGACCTGGTACTCCCCCTGCTCGTCCGGGCCCGCGACCAGGACCGCCTTTGTAAACCGCGTGTAGGACTGCACCTGACTGATTACCAGGTCAGCCACCCGCCCCTGGTGCAGAAGCGGCGCCAGGGTTCGGGAAGCTTGAAGAATCGCCTGCAGTTGAAGATTGCGCTGCTCAAGCAACCGGCTCTTCTCCTCACTAGCCATTTCTGACCGCGCCAGGCGCTTGATCAGTTGCCGTGTCGTGGCCCCGCCCCACCACACCGCCGCAGGTGCCACCACGAGGAAGAGGCCAATGTCAATGAGCCGCTCCAGCCAACCGCCGTGCGGAATGAACCGTCCCTTCCAACTGAACTCATACAGGAGAACAGTCCCCACCAGGAGCAATGGCCCCAACGACCTGAGCCTAGCCCTCATGTAACCCAGAAGGCGTCCAGGGACTTGTGCCCTTCCCGTCATGTGCCGCTCCCCCTCCTTACCGCCCACAGCGGCTGACACTTGCGGCAGAAATACTGGATAAATAAGGGTTCTCAAGTAAATTTCTACATCACTCGCTCGCTCTCCTGCTGGTGAAATGGAAAAAGTTTCAAAACGAGGAGCCTTGTTCCTCGACGTCCCACAAAAAAACGAGGCTTTCCTTTCGGAAAGCCTCGTGTGATTTCGCTTTGGATTAGTTGGCCGCAGCGAGACGGAGCTGATTCAGATCCTCGATGGGGCCGCTGCCACGACGAAGGGCACGATAACCGGCAACCCGACCACCCATCACTGCCTTGAGGTAATCGCAGGCGATCTCCGGATCGACGGTGTAACCGCACGTGTAGCAGTCGATCGCAGCGAACCCTTCCTCAGGGTAGGTATGGATCGAAAGATGGGACTCCGAGAGGACCAGAACGCCAGTGACGCCCTGCGGGCTGAACTGGATGAAGCTCTCACCAACCACCGTGGCACCGCAACGCTCTGCTGCCTCGAGCATAGACTCCTTCAGGAACTGAAGGTCATTCAGCTTCTCAAAAGTAACATCGCGGAGATCCATGGTGACGTGACGGCCAAAAGTCGAAAAAGACATTAGAAACTCCCCCTTCAGCAAATGACTTTCTAGCCCTCTCAAGCTAGACGGGACCATCGTCACGCCAACGGGGGAAAAGTCGGGCACAGCCCCAACCCTTTAAGGCGTACTAGGTTCCTGTTTGTGCGGATCCAGTGTTGAGACAGTCTCAACCTCCGAAAGTGTTGGGCCTACCGGAAAAACGGATCACAATAGGTGCGATTGTAGCGGAAAATCGGTTGTAAGTCAACGGCCAGGTTCAGGAAGACCACTGATCCGATGCTTCGTTTCCGGTGACCGCTCACGAGTAGTAACCTATCACAATATAGCGCTTCCTGAGGGTAACTTCAAGGGCATTGTGCAAGAAATCCACGCGCGAAATGCAGGTTTGTATATCCGCGCTCGCGCCTAGTCTCTCTAAGCCTCGCGATCACATTTCTGCAGCAGAGTTTGTCAAGCATGAACCAGTATCCAATCGCTGAGACTAACAGCGGGAGGTGAAGAGAACATGGCCAATCAGGAGATCTACTGCACGGTCAACAGTTGCTACTACTACGGCAGCGGTGACAACTGCAAGGCTTCCAAGATCATGGTCCGGAACAACCCTCAGACCCTGGGTAACGCCAACATGGAGATCGGCACGATCGGCGGCCAGGCACGGGAGTCGAATCAGACCCTCTGCGAAACCTTCATTCCGAAGGAAAAGGGTCCGAAGCCTGGAATTGAGCGACTCGGCTAGCCATGGGCAAAGGGGGTGAGACCGATGGCCCGCAAGCGTTCACTGCTCTCCGACGAGACCAAGATGTTCCTCGCCCGCTTGCAGGGCGCCGGCGACCGCGCCCAGCCGGGCGACTACGGTGGCCTGACATCCCGTGAGGCGGGCAGCTTCACGAAGTACGCGATCATGGCGGCGGAGCAGGCACTGTCTGGCCAGACACCTGCGACGCCCGCTGCCACCGGCGCACGAGTGACGGGTCAGGGCCCGACCGCAGGCGGTCAGCCTGCTGTCAGCGCTCCCGCTACCGTTCCGCAGGCGGTTGCGCAGCCAGGAGTCGCCCCGTTCCCAACCCAGCGTTCCTGACAGCGAAGAGGAGCACCCCCGGGTGCTCCTCTCTGTCCTACAAGCTGCTCTTGGCGGCCGCCACGGTTCCTTCCAAGGACAGGTCCTTGTCTCGCCGTTCATCAATGCTGATGTTCGTCACAACCCGCTGGGTACCGCCATAGAAGGCTGCGTGGTGCATCTTCTGGGCGATGTCCATCAAGGCGGGCAGATCACCCTCCATCACCGTGCCGGTGGGGCTGATGTCGTATTTGATACCGTTGCGCTGGGCCTCCTTGAGCGCCTGGGAGACAACGCTGGAGAAACTGGGGCTCTCCGTCCCGACGGGGACCACGCTGATCTCGAGGAGCGCCACGAGGCTCACCTCCCGGTTTTACTTTTTGCCCGCCCGGTCGCGGATCTGGCGAACCACCTCATCGGCCGTCTTCCCGGAGGCATCAATCACCGGGAACTTGTTGCCGTTCGTGTCGTGAACACCCATGAAGTTGTCGGACATACCGGATACGACAGCCGCATCAACATTCGTCATGGCCCCTGGCGTCAGTTTGGTGATCTGGAATCCCTCCTGGCGTAGCGCCTGCTCGACTTGGCTTAGCCCGCCCTCGACAGCGATCCGCATACACGCCACCTCCGCCGTGTCGAAATGGGGAACCGACTTTAGTCTGCGCAGTCGACAGAATCCGATTCACTGAGAGTCGGGTCCTTTCGGAATGGAGGTTGCTGGCACGTTGGTGGCTAGTTGTACTGACGCAGTCCGCGGGAGGTCAGGTAACCGACCCCGCCGACCAGGGCGAGCAGAACGCCGGCGACTGCGACGATGGTCGTGGGGCTGAAGGCGTCTCCAAGCACGCCGGCGAGCAACATGGCGAGCGGGCTGGCAATGTTCACCAAACTCCCCAAGGTGCCAAAGACACGGCCCTGAACCTCGGGCGCCACCTCACTCTGGAGCGTGATCTGCAGGAGTACGTTAGCAAGGGCCAGACCCACCCCGGCAAGGACCACGACCGGAAGCGCTGCGTTGATCGATGGCATGAGGGCGATGACGGTCACAGCGAGACCAGCGGCGGAGACGCCGCCCATCATGAGGGCACCGCGGCGCTTCAGCTTCTTGGAGAGGGCCATGATAGCTGCGGCACCGATCGCAAAACCGGTGGGGAAGAGGGCCTCCAGGGCGCCGAACTGGACCGAATCAGCCAGCCAGACCTTCACAGCAATCACAGGAAGCAGAACACCAATGGCGTTGCCGAAAAAGTTGATGATCGGTGCCAGGAACATGATGGCGTTGGCGACCGGATGTTGCCGGATATAGCGAAAACCTTCGGTCAGGTCCCCCCAGAAGTCTCCTTTCTCCTTCCCCTCACGCTTGGGGCTGGGGAAGGTGCCAGCGACCAGGACCATGAGTGCGGCGAACAGAAAGGTGCCTGCATCGACAGCGAGGGCGACCCACCCGCCGAGCATCGCCACGACCACGCCACCCAGGAACGGACCGACCATCTGACCGACCGTATTCGACATCTGGAGCATGCCGGTAGCCCGGGGAAGCTCTTCCTTGCCGACGATATTGACCAGGCTGGCCGTCATACTGGGCCCATAGAACTGACTGGCGACGGCGGTCAGCGCAGTCAGGCCGATGATCGGGGCCAGCGTGGTCACGCCGCCCTCTACGAGCAGAGCGATCGCACCGACGGACAGGAAGCGGGCCACGTTCATGATGATCATGATCATCCGGCGATCAGAGCGGTCGACCACAGTGCCGGCTACCGCCCCGAGCAGAATCGAGACAATGATCCGGCTCGACATGACCAGCGCCATGGCGCTGGCGGAACCGGTTGCCTGCAGCACCCAGAGACCCAGAGCTACGCTGTGGAAACCGTCACCCAGAACCGACACGAGACTGCCCAGCCAGAGGGCTATAAAGGTCCGGTTGCGGGTGAGTGGCGGATACTGGCGACCAGTTGCTTCGACCGCGATCGAGGCCATGTTTTTCGTCCTCCCAGGGTGCCCGTTGGGGCTTTCTCTGGGAGTATCGTACCAGGGAGAGCCGGGGGGATCGCAGGTACCGGGGCCGGAAACGGGGGTCGTCCTTTCGTACGATGACCCGTCGCCCCATCGGACGCGGCGGCCACAGTTCACTTGGTCTGCCCGGTAGCACAGGTCTATGTGAGTCGCTGCACCCGAACTCGTCCCAGCAGTTGAGCCACGGTGGTCATGTCGATCTCCGCGAGCGATACCGTCAGGATCTTTCCACAAGCCTGCAAAAGGGGTCCACTCCTCTTGTGGCGTACTATGTACAGTATAAGGGAGGAAGTCAGCATGGACGGGGTTCTGAGTTCGATCGGGTTTCTCGGCCGCCTTATTCTCGGGCTCTTTGCCGTCGCTGGGCTGGCCTACCTGGCTGGCCTCCTCGTTCGCTGGTATCAGGACCGGTGACCGATCCTCATGCATACGAAAGGCCGGAGAGCGCCCGTAGGGGTAGTCTCTCCGGCCTTCTCGCACCGTTACATGACGATGGGGTCAGTCGTATGAACCCGAGGAGTCTGCTCCGTCAATACCTTCACCTGATGCAGTCCGTGCCAGACCCCAAGGCGGATCAGACCGCCTGGAACCACCCAGCGCAAGGGGACCGGGAAGCGGTACTGCATGCAAAAATGCAAGCGTGTTCCGCCCTTCTCAGGCTGGAGGGTAAGATCGGCCTCCATGTGCCAGCCGTCATGCCCCCGAAAGCGTAGGAGCCGGCCCGGCTCAGCGTCGGTCAGAATGCACTCTAACCGCCCGGACAGTCCTAATCGCCGGAACTCCCACAGATAGCGTGAGCCGGGCAGACCAGGCGGATCAGGGATTACGAGCCGAGGACCACCACTGGGGAGCAGCGGAGCCGGCGGAGCCTGGCAGGTCTTGTAGACCTGGTCGGGCGCTGCATCGATCCAGAGGCTCGCATTCAGGCGCGGCATTCGGGTCACCCCTACGCACGGACTGACTTTTCCCACTTGCAGTATACACCGAACTGGCTAGCAACGCTACCCGGAAGCAGGGTTCTCTCTTACGGGCGGGTGGGTTGCTTTTTCCTACCGGCGGGGTCGGGGGCACCCAACTGGGAGTCGTCTGGGTTGTCCTGGGCGACAAGGGACTGGACACCGTGGTCGAGCGAGACGTTCCCGGCTGGCTGCGGCTGTTCCGTGGCAGGGCGCTTCCCACTGGTCGGGTTTTTCTCAGACATGCGGCGATCTCCTCCTTGGCTAACGAAATCTGAAGTTGCGACATAGGCTAGTCTCCCCCAATCCGGCACAAAAAAAGAGGGCCTGCCCTGGAAGGGCGGCCCTCTACTTGATGCCTTATTCGTCGGCCTCGCGGCCTCCCAGGGTGGCGGTCAGGGTTATTCGCTCGTCCCCCCGGAGCACCACAAGGGTCAGTTGATCCCCAACCTTCTTCCGTGCGATCAGGCTGATCAGATCGTTGGCAGAGGCAATCCGAGCGCCGTCGGCCTCAATGATCACATCGGCGGTCTTCGGATAACCGCTGTCGTCGAAGGTGGGGGCGCGCAGGCCCGCCTCTTCGGCAGCAGAGCCCTCCTGGACGCTCCGGACAATGGCACCGTAGGTCACATCGGTCCCGAGCAGACGGGCGGTCTGACGGTCCATATCCAAGAGTCCAACCCCGAGGAAGGCGTACTGCACCTTCTTGCCCTCGATCAGGTTGGGGAGCACTTCCTTGGCCGCGTTAATCGGTACGGCGAAGCCGATGCCGACGTTGGCGCGCAGGGGGCTGTCAATGGCGGTATTAATGCCGACCACCTCACCACGGCTGTTGATCAGCGGGCCACCGGAGTTTCCGGGGTTAATGGCAGCGTCGGTCTGGATCGCTCCGGGGATCACCACCGCCTCAGCACCCTCTTCCTCGATCTCGCGATCCAGGCCGGAGATAATGCCTGCGGTAACGGTGAACTCCTGGCCAAAGGGGTTGCCAATAGCAATGGCCATCTCGCCCACTTCAACGTCGTCAGAGTCGCCCAGGGGTGCAGCGATCAGGGTGCGGTTGCCGGGGTCGACCTGCAATAGGGCGAGATCCTTGCGCTTCACCGTGCCGATGACCTTGGCGGCAAGCGTGGTCCCATCGACAAACTTCACGGAGATGCGGTCAGCGCCTTCAATAACGTGGTAGTTGGTCAGAATATAGCCCCGGGAATCCACCACGAAGCCAGAGCCCTGTCCTTCCCCCTGAAAGCCGCTAGTGACACTAACCGCCACCACGGCGGGGCTGACATCTCGGAAGATATCCCCGATCACATTACCGGCGCTGGCCACCGGAATGGTGCTGTTCTGAGAGATGGTCTTGACCGGCGTCTCAACCACGCCGATCGGCCGGCTATTCGACTGGTTCTGGCTCATGAGATAGTACGTAGAGCCGCTGCCAATCGCTGTGGAGAGGGCAACCAGGGCAACGGCCGCCGCGAAGGTCCGCCAGCCTCCGCCACTCGTGCGGGGCTCGGGCTTGGGCGGGTTGTAGAGTGGCACTGGCGCGGGGCCGGGTGTCGGGGCAGGAATCTCGGGCAGTTCCATGGCCGGGGATTCGGCCTGAGACTCCACAACCTGCTCGGTCTGGAGTTCTGTAACCGGCTCAGCCTGGGGTGCAGCGGGAGCGATAGCCTCTGGGGTGACCTCCTGAGAGGCTGGCTGCCCTGGATTGTTGGTGGAGGAGTCGGCAGACTCCATACGGTCCTTATCTTCGAGCATAACAGAAACCCTCCTCTTTACATCAGGGCTTTGGTTTATGCTCCTATCATGCCGAAGCACGCTGAAAACGTGCTGAAACGGGTCTGAGAAAACCCTAAGAATTCGCGGTTCCCGGCGGTATCGCCCGCTGAACGGGAAGCCAGAGGCTGAAGGTTGACCCCTTCCCGACCTGGCTCTCCACCGTGAGAGCGCCATTGTGGATCCCGGCGACCCAGTTAGCGATGGCCAAACCCAGACCAGTGCCGCCCCTGGAACGCGCCCGGTCAGCCCGATAGAACCGCTCGAAGATATGCGGAAGGTCCTCCTCGGGGATGCCAATGCCGGTGTCGATTACCTGCAGGACGATCCCGTCCCCCTGTCGGCCCGCCCGGACAGTGACCGTACCGGCAGGGGTGTACTTGAAGGCGTTATCGATCAGGATCAGCAGGGCGCGGCGGAGCCACTCAGCCTGAGCTAGCACCACCACTCGATCCAGGGCTTCGGGTAGATCGGTCCGGAACGCTACCTCGTGGGGGAGCGCCTCCGCCTTACGGCAGACTTCACGGACAAGCGGCCCGAGTGCGAGGGGTTCCAACTGGATCTCCTGACCGGCGTCGGCTCGGGCCATGGTGAGGAGTTCTTCAACCAGGCGACTCATGCGCTCGGCTTCGACCTTAACGTCGTCTAGCGCTTCCGGATCGAGGGTCCCCGCCTTCTGCATGTACTCGATATTGCCACGAATGATCGTCAGCGGGGTGCGCAGTTCGTGAGACGCGTCGCCAACGAATCGCTTTTGGGCATCGAGGGTGGCGGCCAGCCTGCCGTACATGCCCTGCAGTTGCTCCAGCATGTCGTTGAACTGCTGGACGAGCAGCCCGACCTCATCTTGCGGGCCGCGATAGGGAACGCGCAGACTCAGATCGGCTGACTCACTGATCGCCTCAGCGGCCTGTGCCACTTGCTGGATTGGAGCAATCGCCCGTCCCGCCAGCCACCAGGCCGCCACGCCCGTCCCGCCCATAAAGAGGACGATGCCGAAGTAAAGCGGTACGCGCGCCCGCGTTGACGCGAGTTCGAGCAGGGCGAACTCCTTGGCCACCTGTACATAGAGTTTGCCGCCGGGCAGATCGATCGGCACGGTGTAGAGCCGGTATGGCTCGCCGTGCATGGCCGACTCGGTGGTGAGCGTGGTCTTCCCCTCCTTCGCTGCCTTTGGCAGGGGGAAGGAGCCGGTGAAGTTGCTGCTGGCCGTGACAATCTCCGCGTCGGTACGGACCAGCAGGAAGGTAGACCGATCGGACAGGCGGGAGAGGACGGGAATGGAGTTGGTCCGTACGAAGTAGGTCGCCACCTCCAAACCAACCTTGGTTACCTCGGAGTCTACCGTCTGGAGGTAGGTCCAGCGGAAGATGCCCATGAGCAAGACACTGAAAATGATCAGGGCGCCTGTCAGCAGACCGGTATAGAGTAAAGTGAGCCGAAGGCGCATGGACACGACAGGCTCACTCCTTCATGACGTAGCCGACGCCCCGGACCGTCTGGATAAGCCGGGGTTCGCCGCCCGCCTCGAGTTTCTGGCGCAGGTAGCCCACGTAGACCTCCAGCACGTTGGATTCGCCGGAGTAGTCGTAGCCCCAGACCTTCTCCATGAGAGTGTCCCGAGGCAGGACCTGGCGCGGGTGGTTCAGGAAGAGAGCGAGCAGTTCATACTCCTTGGCGGTCAGGTCGATCTTCCGCTGCCCGCGGGTCGCCTCGCGGCTGGCCGTGTCCAGTTTCAGGTCGGCATAGGCCAGTACACTCGGGGGCAACTCCTCGTCGCTGCTTCCTGTGGCCGCCCGCCGGCTGAGCGCGCGGAGCCGGGCCGCCAACTCCTCCAGGGCAAATGGCTTGACAATATAGTCATCAGCTCCGATATCGAGCCCCTTCACCCGGTCTGTGATCGAATCCTTCGCGGTCAGCATGAGGATAGGGAATTCCTCACCCGCCGCACGGACCCGCCGGCAGACCTCCAGGCCGTCTATATCGGGCATCATGATATCGAGGATCATGAGGTCGGGCGGATTCTCGGACACAACTCGTAGCGCTTCAGATCCGCCGTTGGCCACGGTGACTTCATACCCTTCCAGTGCAAGCGCACGGCGAAGGAAGGAGGTAATCTTGGCGTCATCATCGACCACGAGCACGCGGGGCGGCATAAGCATCCCCTCCAATCATTTCTGCCTAGAGTATAAGAGATAGGGCGCACCGGTGCAAAAGGAAACCTATCAGCTTCTGTCAGTAGCGAGGCGGAAGCCCAGGTACTGGAGGATCAGGTAGCTCTCCACCCCGACAAGGACGGCCATGACCAGAAAGGTGATAACGGGGCCAAGGCCGGGGAGGAGTTCATAGGCCAGAAGAAGCGGGGCACCGGCAAGAACGATGCTGGCAACCTTGCCGGACTGGCGTCCTTCCATGGCGCCGGTCAGGGAAACCTCGGCCAGGTACTCCTCGTGCAGGGCGAGCACGGCGACGAGGGCGCCGCCGGCCAACGCCAGAGGGATCGCGGCCAGAGCACTTGTCAGGCCTGTCAGAGCGATCAACAGAAGCCCGATCGATGCAGCCAGCCCGATGACTAAGCCGGGCCAGAGGGCAAAGCCACCGACAAGGTGGATGGTACGGACAGGAAGGAGGCGGCGGCTCCACCCCTCTCTGACCTCGTGCCGCCAACTGCCCATGAGTCCGGCGGCCGCAGTGACCGCAATCATGACGGGGATGAGGAGGGGCATGCCCCCAGCCACGGAGGCCGCACCAGTGTGGTCCAGCATGCTTAGGAAGGAGGGTGCGCCGGCGACGGCCAGCAGGGAGAGGAGTTTGGTGGGCCATGCGCTGAAAGGCATGTGGCGATACGCTGCCAGCTGGCGCCAGGCCACGGCCCAGAGGCCCTGTCCCCAACGGCCCTTCAGGCTGGTCGGGGCGATGCCCGGCCTGGTGGGATTGAGGTCGACCTGGCCACCCATGCGGGCCCAGCGACGGCGTTCCGCCTGGATCGCGTCGGCGGCGAGCGCCTCGCCGGAGGGACGGGCGAGGAGCAGGGTGAGAGTTGCCGCGGCAAGTGCCCATAGGACGGCGAACGGGAGGAGCGGAGTGATCAGGTCGGAGGCGTGCGGAAGCGCCACGGCCGGCAGATCGGTCATGTTGGTCAGGGTCACCGGGTTGGGGAGGGCGTCCAGACCGACCCCGGCGGGTCTGAGGAGGCGCCCGAAGACCAGCCCACCCAGGGCGAGGAGAGCGCTGAGCCCCCAGAGCCCCGCCCGAACCGCCCGTACGGTGGACAGGACGCCCCGGGGGAGGCCGTAGAGCAGGAGCCCTGTGCCAAGAACAGCCACGTGGAGGGATGCATACAGCGCTCCGCCAGCGAGCGCCTGAGGCCAGCTCCATGGGGCCCAAAAGGCCCGTCCCAGCACCCAGAGAACTGGGGTGAGGAGCATGGCCCGGCCGACCGCCTCAAGGAAGCCCCAGGTCAATCGGTCAGCCAGGAATGCCCTCCGGTCGATGGGGGCCGTCAGGACGAACTGGATATCACCCACCGGAATCGGGCTGGGGAAGCCGTCGGCGGCGGCAAAGAGGGCCCGGTATCCAGCGGCGACGAGCAGCGCCATCATCAGAAGAAAGAGGAGCCATCCGCCCATCTGTCGGATGGGTGCGGGAATCAGTGACGGCACCAGGAGATAGTAGATCGGTCCCCCGAGGAAGACCGCCCCGGCGTAGAGGTAGATCACCACCGCCTGCCAGTGCAGGTAGACTCTCAGATTGTCGGCCTTTCGGAGGGTACGGCGGACAAAGTGGGACCAGCGTAACTGGAAAAGCGCTTTCATGGTTCCACCCGCCTGGCGCAGAGTTCGGCGAAGACGTCATCCATATGGGCCGATGCGGGGAGACCGGCCTGGGTGCGAAGAGCGTCGGCCTTGCCATCACCTACGAGCCGGCCCTCAAAGAGGAGCAGGAAGCGGTCGCTGACCCGCTCTGCCGTGTCCAACAGGTGAGTCGACATGAGGACGGCGGTCCCCTCGTGCTTTACCGCTAAAATGAGTTCACGCAGGGACCGGGTAGCGAGCGGATCGAGGCCGCTGAAGGGCTCATCCAGCAGGAGAATGGCAGGGTTGGTCAGCATGGCCGCAGCCAGGGAGACCTTCTGCTTCATTCCCTTGGACATCTGGAGCGGATCCAGGTGGCGGTCCTCCCAGAGGCGAAGGCGGCGCAGGAGCCACTCGGCGCGCTGTGCGAAACGGTCGGGCTCCAGCTCGTGGACCATGGCCACGTAGCGCAGGTGCTCCCAGGCGGTCAGGTCGTTGTAGAGCATGGGCTGTTCGGGGACGTACGCGACAAGACGGCGGGCCTCCATGGTCCCGGGCTCAAAGCCCCCGGGGCCAATGGCTACCCTTCCGCCCTGTATGCCGGTCAGGCCAAGGATCGACTTGATCAGCGTGGACTTCCCGGCACCGTTGGAGCCAACCAGGGCGACGACTTCGCCGGGCTGAATCGAGAAGCTAACGCCGTGAAGGACGGGGCGCTCATGATAGCGCTTCACCAGTTGGTCTACGGAGAGCACGGTATATGCACCTCTTTCATGTGAGAGACGCTCCGGCCACCGTGTAAGGTTCGACAGAGGTGCCCCCAAGCCCAAGCCGAAGAAGATATCGACCGTGGACAGGACTCCTCCCCGGCGAAAAAGAAATGGAGGAGAGAGTGAGGAGATATGCGCCCCAGGAGCGACTCATGGGGTAGGCAAGGAGGTCATACCGGTTGGGGTCGACACACTCCCAGACGGATGAAGCCCTGCTGCGCTCCGCGATGAGCGGGGGCCAGGAGGCCTGGACCGAACTGGTGGAGCGCTACAATCAAAGGGGAATTCGGATCATCCGGCGCCAGATCAGCGATCCCTACCTGGCGGAGGACATCATGCAGAACCTCTGGTCGAGCGTGATCTTAGCCGTAAAGCGGCAGCCCCCGGATAGCTTCGCCGCGCTTTTCCATACCCTGCTGAAGCGCCGGCTGATCGACGAGCTGCGTAAGCGGGGGCGAACTAAGGAGGCGGCAGTGCTGGACTCCACCCCCACCGGTGAGGAGGGCGAGGGGCGCTCCTTGCTGGAGAGCCAGGCGTCTGAAGCGCCGGATCCCCTGCAGGAAGCGGTTCGCTCCGAGGAGGGGAGCCTCCTGGACCAGGCCCTGGCGAACCTGCCTGACCACTATCGCCGGACAATCGAGTCCCGCCTCCTGCAAGGGCTCTCTAACAAAGAGACCGCCCAGGCGCTGGTCACCGAGGGGCTGGTGCCCGAGGAGTCCGGGGCTGAGAAACGAGCGGAGAACTACTACTACCGAGGGCTAAAGGAGTTGCGACGGCAACTGGAGGCCCTGGGCTACGATTACGGAGGAGGTACCCCGACATGAGCAGGCCGATCGAAGCGGTGGTAGCCGAGGCCCAGCGGCGGCTGGAGACCACTGGGCGACTCGACATTGCGGCCTTCGCCTCCGCGTACCCGGAACATGCCACCGAATTGCAGGAGATCCTGCCAGTCATGCTGACCCTTCACGAGGAGAAGCGCTGGCAGCAGGCGGAGGAGCGCAGTCGCGCCTTCGCCGTAGGGCTCTTTGCCCAACTGGCCGAGCAGCAGCCCGCCCAGGAGACGGTCGGAGCGCTCTTCGCTCGCGAGCGGTCCGAGGCCGGTCTCTCCCTGGAGGAGCAGGCACGGCGCACCGGGCTGCCGGTTCAGGCCCTGGAGCAACTCTCCCGGGACGAGACCCCGGTGACCAGCCTGGACAACGGCACGATCAAGCAGATGGCCGGCCAGGTAGCTGCCCCCTTTGCCGCCCTGGCCCGGGAGGTGCGGCGCCTCCTCTCGTTGGAGAACCTGGGCATGTCCGGCCAGGCAGTCTTCACCCGCGATCGTGAGACCTCGACCGATGCGGAGCGGGAGGAACTGCTCAAGAAGGTCCGGGAGGCAGCTCGCAAGAGGCCTCCCGGGGAGCAATAGCATGCGCCCGAAGAGCCCCGCCGAGCGTGCCGCCCAGGAGGTCCTGGAGCGCGCCCGGCGGGAGTTTGAGTCCCTGGGTGAGCCGTGGGACGGCTATCGGGTCGATGTCGAACTCCTGGCGATCCTCCTCTACGAAATGGGGATTCAGCAGGTGCCCGACCTGCGAGTCGGAGAGCGGGAGTACGCCGCCTTTCTAGATGGCGCTGCTCGCCTGATCGCCGTGGAGGGACGGCACCATGCCCACCGGCAGCGATTCTCCATCGCCCACGAGGTTGGCCATTTCGTCATGCACTACCGCCCCACCATGACGCTCTTCACATGCTCCAGCCGGGACATGGAGGTCAGCCCCGAGTTGGTGGCTGTCGCCCGGGGCCAGGCGCCCGGGCAGCAGGGTCGCTTCGGTACACCCCGACTCCGTCACGACGACCCACGGCTGCTCCATCTCCGCCGCGAAATGGAAGCCAACCTGTTTGCTGCCGAGCTCCTCATGCCCGAGCAACCCGTGCGGGCCATGCACCGCGTGACCGGCGGCAAGCTCTTCCCGCTGGCCCGCCACTTCGATGTCTCGCCCAAAGCCATGGAGATCCGACTGGAACATCTCAACCTCCCCGCCCGCACCTGAGAATTCTCGTCAAAAAAAGTGGACGCCCCGCGAGGAGAAACCCGCGGGGCGTTCGACTAGGTAGGTGTAAGGAACGAAGGGAGGGCTTTGACATGATGGATGTCATGACCGCGGTCGCACAGGTGCTCGCTCAGGAGAACGGCGCTACACTTCAGGTAAATCAGGGGTTCGCCTGCAGTCCGGCCCTGCCACTGCTCGGCGTGATCGGAAGTGAACTGGCTGACCGCATGGAGCCGGTTGGCATTGCCCTCCTGGACCTCCGTCTCGAGGGGGAGACGCTGATCGCCACGATCGATGAATCCGAGGCGGAGGAGCCACTCTGCCCCAACGCATTCCACCGGGTTGTCCGCGAGCTCACCTACCGCCTCTGCGGCCAGGTCTGGGAGACCCGGATCGAGGAGGCGACGGCTCCGGCTCTGGTGCCCGCGGCCTGACAATCGAATGCCCGCCCGAGAGATCCTCATCGGGCGGGCTTCCGCTTACTCAGCCGGCCTGGGGCCGGCGTCCATCCCCGAGGTGGCTACGGTCATGGCCGGGCGAACCTTCAGATCCCCCTCCACCCGAATCTGACAGGAGAGGCGGAACTGACTCAGGAACCCCTTCTCCTCCAGCTTGGCCTTCTCGGCGTCGCTCATAGGCGGAGCGTCGCCCTCCAGAATCTCTACCCTGCAGGTTGTGCAGCGGGCGTTCCCGCCACAGCGGTGAAGGACGTCCACCCCGTTATCTTCCATTGCCAACACCAGCTTCGTACCAGCGGGCACCTCGTGAGTTCCACGGCCCTCGACTTCAACTCTCGGCACGCGAAGACACCTCCAACGATCCATGGGATCAGTCTCGTCGTGGGGGTAGCCCCAGACTTTGGACGCTGATCACCCGCCTTTCGCAACGTGTGGATTCAAAAGATCGCATAAATCACCGATGAAGGGCGCCTCGGCGCCGGTGAACGGTAGACCGCCCCTGAGATTCCCACCGACCTGCGCCTCACCAACTCCAGTGAACGATTCGCCGCAGAGCCAGGGACAGCGCAAGAGTCACCCCGTACCATGGAAGGTGAGAGGACCATGGACTATGGGGGCGTTCACCATGCGGCAGTTCTTCTTTGTGGACGATGCACGGGGCGTAGAGGCACATCTGGCGGCCTCGATTCTGGCGGATTGCTTGGCCCGACAAGGGTACGCCTGCACCTGTACGGAGGAAGCAGTCACGGTCTCCAGCCCCGACGATGTAGACGAGCAGTGCTTTCTCCTGATGGAGGAGTCGTTGATCGACCAACCCATCGTGCGGGCCCACCTGGACCAGGACTCGACGGTCGTGGTCTGCAGCGCCCGCCCGGCCCGGTACTTGCTGGAGCGGCTGAACGGTCGACCGGCCGGCCTTGTTGCGGTAGATGCCTCCGGTATCGCCTTCGATCAGGGAGCGGACCCGGTCACAGCTCTGCTGGGCGGGGCGGCTCGTGCCGCTTCATGGATCGACCCCGATGTGCTCAGCGCCGCAATCTGGGCCAGTTACGACCGGGAGTTCGCCTACGGTGCCCGGGCAGCTCTTCGGGCCTTTGACCAGGGCTACGTCCAGGCACAGCAAGTGCAGGGCACACACCGCACCATGCCGTAAGCACAAGCCTACCTAACCCCTGACCGAACATGGTCGGGGGTTCTTCGCGCGCATGGCAGGAAACCGGAGATCGAGGCACATCGTCCTACTACAGGAAAGACACTTCGGAGGATTGCGATATGAAACGCCACTGGACCGCCCTGCTCCCTCTGGCACTCCTTATGACGATGCTGATAACCGGGTGCTCCCAGCCAGCCAGGACTGACCCAGTCTCACCACCGGCCCAACAACCGGCCCAGTCACCTACAACGGAGCCGTCCAAGGAGCCTGCGGTCGAACCCGGCAAGGAGAAGCCCACCCCTTCCGCAATCTTCCCGACAGACCTTGCACCAGCCGCAGTTGGCGTATTTGCCCTCCCTGAGTGGTCCGCATTCTCACAGATTGAGCCGATATCGGCACCCGTACTCGGCATTCCGCAGGTGTTCACCATGCTCAACACCCGCCTGGCAACGGCCTCAACAGCACCCGAAGAGATCGCCCCGCTGGAACAGCCCGCTGTGCGCATGGCGCTCTCGGGAATCAGCTACTACAGCTCCAAATACGGCCTCCAAACGGACTGGGATGCAAAGGCTGACACGAACTGGGCCATGCTTCAACTGCGCGATCCGGTTCCCCTGATCAAGGTTGGCGCCGTGGAGATCCCCGTTCGTGGCCTTGTCGCCACCTTCGGGACTGGCGACCAGGCGATCTTCCTACACCATGCCGAGAGCGACCGCTGGTACAGGGTCGTGGTGCAACCACACGCCCAGGACGATTTCGATGCATGGGTCGAGATTATGAAGCGCCAGTACTCCCTCTAGTGAACAAAGCCGTCCCCCATCTGGGACGGCTTCACTCATGCAGCCCGTCTCACTTATTGACCCGTCAACCCTTCCAGCATCGCACCACTCCGCACATACTCCTGCCAGGCAACCTCAACCTCATCGAGGCTCTGCTCCAAGACCTCGACCACAGCCTCTCGCAGAGGCTTCCGGGCAGCCGTCGCCGCCAGGCGAGTCAGCCGCTCCTCTCCCCAGCGGGACTCCACGAAAGAACAGAAGCTGTACCCAACCGTGTATGGGTCGAGCGGCGATTTCTGGCTATGGTTGATCCGCATGAGATAGACCGGCTGCTCCGCCATCTCCTGCTCCAGGCCCTCAAAGACTCGAAGCCCCTCCGCCGAGAAGCGAAGCGGCCCGAACCGAGCAAGGTAGCGCAACTCGAACCAGCGGGCAATGCCCTCCTCCCACCAGGGCGGGTTGTCGTTCGCCAGGTAGGCATGGACAAACTCATGGGCCATGATCACCCGCAGGGCGGCCGGCGAGAAGCTGGTCGAGGTGAGGATCGCCTCCAGGCGGTTAACCCAGAGCCCGGCCACGTTCGTGATCAACGGATCGCTCCCGAGTGCTCGCGTGAGGGAGCCCTGATCGGGCAGGAGGTAGATCACCCGCTCGACGGGCTCCATCTCTAACTCTGCACCAAGCCAGTGGTAGACCGCTGTCCACTCCGCGGCAAAGTCATCGTTCAGGGTTCCGGTGTGGTAGAAGACGAAAGGGCCCCGCTGCTCCATCTGCCATGCAAACGAGAAGTTCGGGTGAATGTATAGGTACTCCCCGGTCACCTGCTCCTCACCTACCTGCCAGGCAAAGGTCAGAAGCCGGGCCGGATACATCTCCACCCCCATGTAGGAGAGTCGCTGGCTCGTTTCATCGCCGGCGTGCTCGGCCACCAGCAGCCAGCGACTCAGGTCCTTCTCCCCGTCATGCACGGTCAACGTCGGCACTGCATCGGGTGGATGCCCCTTCAGGGTAAATGTCGTCGTATGCCTGTCCTGGTGTACCCCGGTGGCCATGGTGCGGACCTCGCCAGCCGCGATGGCAGTGGTATCACCTGGCCCCTGAACGGGCTGAAGGGCCAGAATGACCACCTCGGCGAGAAGCAAGAGGAGCCCTGCCGCAATCCGCAACCGCCGTCCCATGGCACCTACCACCTTTCACACTTGCCGCAAGTGTTCGACTCCAAAGAGCGAAATTCCTTGGGCAAGGAGTGGTGGTGCCAATCCACACTACCGCGCCGACCCGGCGGTTGCGACCCAGCCAAGTAATGTGGCAAGGGAGAGGAAGAGTGGTTCCTCGGTGGACTCTCGGGTGCGCCTCTCGATCGCTGGTGCCCATTGGAGAAGGTGTTCCTGCAAGAACCGGGTGTGGGCCCGGGCATACCGCTCGGCCTCATCCCCCTCCGCCACCGGCGTGCCGGTCAGGTAGACCAGGAACTCCAACTCGGTCACCAGGTGATCCGGCTCCCTCTCCTGCGCCTCCAGGCCAAACTCCCGGTAGGCTCCGGTTACCTGGTCAGCAGCCTCTCCCACCAGCGCCCCTTCCCGTTGAACGGACTCGAGCAGCCGGCAAGGGGTCACAGGGATTCCCGTCACGTAAAGCCGGGTGTACTCGGCCTGAAGCTCCCCCAGATCAGACCGGACAGCCTCACGGACCGCCTGCTCCATCCGGTCCAGGTCGGGCAGAGCGGCAGCCTCCCCCGACTCCACCATCTCCTCGCACGCCGCCCGAACGGTCTCCGTCATCTCGGCCAGGTAGGCCAGACGCTCGGCGGTGGGCAGGCTGAACCCCTCAGCCAGAAAGCGGTAGAGGATAGACTGGGCCGGTGCAATGGGATCAAGCGTCATCGTCACGGGAATCCCCCCCGTCGTGGTTAGTCAGCCGCCTCCGCGGACCGCTCATCCTTCATCGCCTTGTACCATTTGGCGTAGTGATGCTTTGCGAAGTGCTCATCCACATAGCCGTTCACCATGCCAGGCATGGCGGCCTTGTTGTCGGGGTGCACCAGGGAGAGCCACATGTGGCCCATGATGACGGCCCCCAGCAGAATGGCGGTCACGTCGTGGATTGGCAGCGCCCAGGCCATAACCTGGGGGCCGAGGTACTGCGAAAGCGCCATGGTCCAGCCGGTCACGATCATGACCACGGTCCCGAAGATCGTCAGCATGGAGTTGATCTTCTCGCCGCCGTTGAACTTGTCCTGCGCCGGCAGCGGGTAGTTCCGGTTGAAGAGTGCCTTTGGGAACGCAGCCACGAAGGCGATATCATCTTTCGTCCAGGTGAAGACATGCTTCAGCCATTCCTTGGTCTCCTTGCCGGCCATGAAGGCCAGCAGGGGAATCGTCAGGAAGGTGTATGGCCAGGCCGCCGCCCGGTGAATGCGGTCCGCCCAGACCACCCCCGCCTCCCCCAGGAGGCCCGAGACGCCCTTGAAGACGAACATCAGGCCGGAGAGGAGCAGGAGCAGGAAGAAGATGGCGTTGTTCCAATGCGCCAGCCGGTACCCCAGACCAAAGCGGAAGACCTTGCCCTTCGGCTTACTCGTCATCATGATCACCCTCCCCTGCCTTCTTCTGCGAGAGGTTTACCGCCGTAGCTACCGCCAGAACACCCACCGCTGCACCCAGGGCGGCCTTTGCGGCAGGCTGCACGTACCCCTTCCAGCCCGAAACCCAGAGCGGATCCACCGGGTCAGGGGGTGGCAGCTCCTTCTGAGAGGGAGCCGGGAGAATGTAGGCGATCGCGCTGCCGGGAGCCCGATGCGCCCGGTCACCGGCCGCTTCCAGCGCCTTGTTCACCTTGGACTCAGGATCGTTCCAGTCCCCGAAAATGCGGGCCTGGCCCGGGCAGGTCGTCACGCAGGCCGGCTCCATTCCCTCGCCGGTCACCCGGTCATAGCAGAGGGTGCACTTGTCCACATGGGCCACGCTGTGCTTGTTCCCCTCGCCGTAGACCGACTTGGCCTGCACCACATCTTCGGGGGTGTAGACATAGCGGGCACCGTACTGGCAGGCAGCCACGCAGGCCTGGCAGGAAACGCACTGCTCCTGGTCGACCAGCACCACACCCTCCTCGGTCTGGTAGGTCGCGCCCGTCGGGCAAACCTGGACGCAGGGAGCGTCCTCGCAGTGGTTGCACAACTGGGAGACGAAGGTCCGGGAGAGATCGGGGAAGGAGCCCGTGACGATATCGTCTACTCGGGTGCGGAACTTCCCGTCCCAATACGGGGTCTGGTTCTGGGTCGTGCAGGATGCAACGCAGGCCTGGCACCCGACGCAGGTGGACAGGTCGATCACCATTCCGTAACGCTTGGTCATCTCTGCCACCTCCTTACGCCTTGGCGATCTTCACGGTGAATTCGGACGCCCGGAAGTTGCCCACGGAGTGCTCATGCCGCCGCGGGACCAGGTTCGAGAACGGGGTACCCTTGCCGTAAGCCTGCTTCATGTTCGGATCCTCACCGCCAAAGGCAGCCGGTACGAAGATCGTGTCGGGGCGGATCATCTCCGTCACAAAGGCGGTGCCCTCGGCCTTCTGGCCGGAGGTGGTGTTCGTCAGCACGATCCGGTCGCCCGTGCTGATCCCCAACGCCGTAGCCCGCTGGGTATTCAGCCAGACGCCGTAGTAGGCATCCTTGTGCTTCTCGCTGATCGCTGTCAGCAGGTCGTTGTTCATCGTGGCGGCATGTGACTGCGTCGGTACCTTCCCGTAGGTGAAGAAGAACTCATCCTTCTCGGTCAGCGCATCGCCCGGCTTCATGCCCGGCTTGAACTCGTTCGGCACGAAGGTGAAGAGCGGGTTCCCCTCCAGAGTCGGAATCCCGGTCTGCTGGACGATGTTCGCCAGGAAGAGCGAGTAGAACTCAAAGCGGCCCGAGGGCGTGGAGAGTGGCTGCTGGTACGGCATGGACCACTTCGCCATCAGCTCATCGCGGTGTTCGACCTGGATCAGGCCCTTCGCCCGGATCGACTCCATGACCTTCTCCGGCGTCGTGTGAGCGTGGTGGGCAATGGTGTGCGCCTGGTACTGCTGAATGCCATAGACTGCGCCCTTTCCTTCCCCGACGGCCACCTCGACCTCGTGCTTCAGTTCAGCCGGGTTCCAGCCAAACATGCCGGCCATGGGGGTCAACAGATCCTTCTGGAACCCCGCAGCCATTTCGTAGAACATGTCGATGGTGTGCTTGACCTGACCTGGCGGCTGAATCACCGGGATGCGCGTGGTATACCCGAGGTCGTGCGACATGCCGACCTCGAAGAATGGGTCGTACTTCTCCAGGTAGGCGGTATCGGGCAGAATCACATCGGAGTAGGCAATGCTGTCAGACGGGCCGATCTCGATGGAGACCACCAGCTTGACGTTCGGATTGGTCAGCATCTCCTTCCAGCCGAAGAAGCCTCGAATGAGGTTGGTCTGGCTCAGGAAGAAGGCCTTCAACTGATAGGGCTTGCCGTCGTAAGACAGCTCCCCCTTAATTGCCTCGTCGTAGCCAACGTCCGTGTAGAGGTTAAAACCAACGCCCGCCCGGCCATTCGCCCACTCCTGCTGATTCCACGCCTGGTTGACAGAGGGGCGCCCATGAGACCAGGCCTGCGGATTGTTGAACTTCATGTCCAGGGCGGCCTTGGGACTGAAGAGGCCCGGGAGCTGGAGCGGGCTGGAGGGCATCTGCCCCTGCTTCATCATCTCCAGGAAGTTGTGCATGACCTCCCGGACACCACCAATGAAGACCCACCCGCCAGGCCGATCGATCCCGCCGACCAGGCCCTGGATCAGAGCGGAGACCTTGCGGAACTGAGTGGTCGAGCTATAGCGGGCGTCGTGCCAGCCCGGCTCGATCAGCGCCGGACGGGTGGAGCCAAACTCCGTGGCGATCCGCTCGATGGTCTCCGCCGGCACATCGGTGATCGATGCAGCCCAGGCCGGGGTGTACTGAGCGGCCTGCTTCAGCACCACCTGGAAGAGCGTGGTGACCCCGGCGCCGTTCTGCTGCAGGCCTGCGGGGGCCTCCAGGGCCGGCTTGACCGGGTTGCCCTCGATGTCGACCAGGTTGTTGTTGGCCGGGAAGCCAGGGATCTGCCTGATCGACTGGGAGAGTTCGTCGTACACATAGAAGGCCTTCGGCATGCCCATGGCGCCACCCGACTCCATGAGTGGCATGACCATACCGCCCTGCTCCGTGACGAGGAAGGGCATGTTCGAGTGCTTCGTCAAGAACTCCACGTCGTAGAGCTTCTTCTGCAGGATCACGTTCATCATGGCCAGGGCGAATGCGACGTCGGTGCCTGGCTTGATCGGAATCCACTCATCGGCCTTGGCTGCCATCTCCGACATGCGGGGGTCCAGGACGACGGTCTTGCTGCCCGCCTTCTTGCCCTCGGCATAACGGACAGCCCGGCCCGTAGCAATACCTCCGACCGCTGCGTTCGCGCCCATGGCAATGTAGTACTTCGCCTTGTCGTAGTCGGCCACGATCTCATCGTGAACGTTGAAGGTGCCCACAGCTGAGTCAAGGCCCAGGTGCTCACCCATCACGCAGTGCTGCATGGGTGTGGCCAGGATGTTCGGGATCTCCATGGCGAAGGCGAAGGACATGAGGTAGGGTCGGTAGAAAGCGCAGGAGATCCAACCCCCGGCGGCCGCCATTTCATAGGGCATGATCTGCTCGGCCTGCAGCTTCTGGGCGATATAGCCGTAGGCCTCTTCCCAGGTCGCAGGGCGGAACTTCCACTCACCGCGCTTGGACCCCTCAACCCGGATCAGGGGCTGGGTGATACGTTCGGGGTCATAGACCCGGCGAAGGCCGGCCTGGCCTCGGGCACAGAGCTTCCCCTTGCTGTAGGGATGATCAGGATTCCCCTCAATCTTGACAGCCCGGGTGAGATTGCCCGTCTTCTTCACCTTGACCTTAATGCCGCAGGTGTTGACGCACATCGTGCAGATATTTGGGATCCACTCATACTCCGATACCGGCTCGTTACCTTCAGCGTGCCTTGGGGCAACCTCCGCAACACCGAGTACCGAGAGACTCGCCCCGGTGACCGCAGCGGCCTTCAGGAACGTCCGTCTCGAGAATGATTTGTTAGACACCTTGCATGCCTCCCCTCGGATCAGTCCATGTTCCGAATATCACGAGTCTGGTCTCGACACCCCCCGGGGCATGGTGGCCAGCCATGTTGTCACCAGAGCGTTTCAGATACCCGACCCGGTATGGCATCTTCATGGTACTCCCGCAAGAAAGGCGCGACAATCCACAGGAAGGGGTTCTGTCTCATGGACGAGGAGAGGATTCTTTGTAGCCCCAAGTAACCATGCTTCGTACAGTATATACAGATCTTCGGACCAGTCCGAATAGAAGAACCCCGAGGAGCCTGTCTCCCCGGGGTTGGTGCTGCTACTTTTTCCCACCCTTTTCGATGGAGTGGACCAGTGCATGGGCCGCCTCCAAGATCCCTTCCGAGAGCGTCGGATGATAGTGCGGCGTCAGGGCCACGTCTTCCACCAGAGCGCCCATCTCCAGGGCGTGGGTGATCTCGCCGATCAGTTCGGAGACCTCCGGACCGATCATCTGCGCACCCAGGAGGATGCCGCTCTTCTTGTCCGCCACCAGCTTGACCAGGCCGTCGGACTCGCCCATGGTGAGCGCCCGCCCGATGGCGGCAAAGTTGTGCCGGCCCACGACGGGCTCGTATCCCGCCTCCTTAGCCTGCTGTTCGGTCAGGCCGACATAGGCGATCTCCGGGTCGGTAAAGATGACCGCCGGTACCGTCTGCCAGTCGGCATGGGCGGGCTTGCCGGCGACCGCCTGCGCCGCCACCCGTCCCTGGTCGCTGGCTTTGTGCGCCAGCATGATCGGGGAGCAGACATCGCCGATGGCGTAGATATGGGCCACATTGGTCTTCTGCTGCGAATCGACCGGAATGAAGCCCTTCTCGTCCAGCTTCACCCCTGCGTTCTCCAGGCCCAACCCCTCGGTGTAGGGCCGGCGGCCAACGGCGACGAGCACCTTGTCGGCCTCGATCTCCTGGACCTTGCCGTCGGCATCCTCCACCCGGACCTTGCCATTCTGCAGGCCGCCGGAGGCCTTTGCCTTCAGCATGACGGTAATGTTCTGCCGGCGCAGCTTCCGCATGAGGACGTTGATCAGGTCGGGATCGGTGCCGGGCAGCAGTTGCTCGGTCGCCTCGACAATGGTGACGCTGGCGCCGAGCTTGCCGTATGCCTGGCCCAACTCCACCCCAATGTACCCGCCGCCCACGACTACGAAGTTCTTAGGAACCGACTGGAAGGCCAGAGCGCCACGGGCGTCCACGACGTTCTCACCGTCCAGCGGGAAGAACTTCGGATCGACCGCCACCGAGCCGCTGGCAATGATCGCGTGCTTAAACGTATAGGCAGCGTTACCGCCCTCATTCAACTCCACCGAAATGGAGTGGTCATCCACAAAGTGAGCCTTGCCCCGGATCACCTCAACCTGGGCCGCCTTCATCATCGCACCGACGCCGGTCGTCAGGCGCTTGATCACCTTGTTCTGCTTCCACTCCTGGGTCTTGGCGAAATCGACATCCAGCGAGCCGTTCAGCGTGACGCCCCGGTCCGCCGACTCCTTGACCTTGTGGAGCAGATCGCCAACCGAGATCAGCGCCTTGGAGGGAATGCAGCCATGGTTGAGGCAGGTTCCACCCAACTCCTCGTTCTCGATCAGCGTCACGTCGAGGCCGAGTTGTGCGGCCCGCTGAGCGGCTACGTAGCCGCCGGGGCCACCACCGATCACCACGACATCGGTGCCGATCTTGATCGAACCCATGACCATGCTACATCGCCTCCATCATCAGCAGCGTCGGATTGCCGAGAAGCTCGATCAGACGGTTGGAGAAGCGGGTCGCCATGCCGCCATCGATCAGGCGGTGATCGAAGGAGAGCGCCAGATAAGCCATCTTGCGAATGACGATCTCCCCGTCACGAACGACCGCCCGGTCCTCGGTCTTGCCCACGCCCAGAATCGCCACCTCGGGGTGGTTGATCACGGGGGTGAAGAAGAGGCCGCCGATCGATCCTTGGTTGGAAATCGAGAAGGTCGAGCCGCGCAACTCGTCGGGCTGAAGCTTGCCCGCCCGGCCCCGCTCGATCAGATCGGCCATCTCGGCGGCGATCTGGAAGACCGACTTCTTGTCGGCATCTTTGATCACCGGGACGAGCAGACCGGCCTCCGTGTCCAGCGCAAAGCCAATGTGGTAGGACTTGCGCAGCACGATCTCCTGCTTCTCATCATCGATCATGGCGTTCAGGTAGGGGAACTCCTTGAGTGCCGTGGTGATCGCCTTGATCACGAAGGGCATGAAGGAGAGCTTGATCCCCTTCTTGGCGGCCAGCACCTTCGCCTTCTCACGGAAGGCGACCAGCTCGGTCATGTCAACCTCGTCCACGGTGGTGACGTGGGGGGCGGTCTGCTTCGACTTGACCATACGCTCGGAGATGACCTTTCGGATGCCCTTCAGCGGGACCCGCTCGTCGGCCGCCGTCAGGCCGTACGCCACGCCGGCGGGCTTGTCAACGGGAACGCCCGCGGCCTGGGCCGCCTGGACCACAGGCCGGGCGGCAGCGGGGGCCGGGGCCGGCGCTGCGGTGGCGCCAGACGCAAACGCCATGACATCATCGTTCGTAACACGGCCGGCAGGGCCGGTGCCCGGCACCTGGTTAATGTCCACGCCCAGCTCGCGGGCCAGCTTCCGGGTGGCCGGCGCGGCCAGGGCACGCCCGCCGGGGTGATCAGCAGCAACCGTGGCAGCCGGTGCGCCCGCGGCGCTCTGGATATCGGCTGTCGCCTTGGGCGTAGCGCCACCCGGGGCGGCCGCCGCGACCACCGCCTCGGCCTCGGCCGAGGACGGGACCGTGCCGGCGGAGCCGTCATCGAAGACCACGACCACGGAGTGGACGTGGAGGATATCGCCGGGCTTTCCCAGCAGCTTGGAGACCTTGCCGTTGACCGGCGAGGTAATCTCCACGGCGGCCTTGTCGGTCTGGACCTCCATGATCGGCTGGTCCTCCCGGACATAGTCGCCTTCGTTGACCATCCACTTCAAAAGCTCTGCCTCGTGCAGACCTTCGCCTACGTCGGGCAGCTTGAATTCAAATGCCATGGTTCCTTCTGCTCCTCTCACATGCAGCCTCTGGTTAGTCGTTCCCCGGGGCGGTGGCTAGTACGTCCGGACAGCGGTCATCGCCTCCAGAACCCGCCCGGTGTCAGGGATATACAGGTCCTCAGAGAGCAGGTAGGGCATGGGCACATCGAAACCGGTCACCCGGGCGACCGGCGCCTCGAGGTACTCCAGGGCGTGGTCGTTGATCAGAGCGATCAGTTCGCTGTGGAAGCCGCCGGTCCTGGGCGCCTCCGTGAGAATGACCACCCGGCCGGTCTTCTTGACGGAGCCGATGATCGTATCCAGGTCGAGCGGGTGGAGCGAGCGCAGGTCGACGACCTCGGCCTCCCAGCCGTGCTCGGCGGAGGCCTTCTCGGCGGCATCCAGCGCGGTGTGGACGTGGGGACCGTAGGTCAGGATCGTCATGTCCTTGCCCTCCCGGGCGATAGCCGCCTTGCCGATCGGCACGGTGTAATACTCCTCCGGCACCTCCGCACGGAAGGCCCGGTAGAGCCGCTTCGGCTCGAAGTACATGACCGGATCGTTATCCTCGACCGCCGCCAGCAAGAGGCCCTTGGCGTCGTACGGGTTAGAGGGGACCACGATCTTGATGCCCGGGTTGTTCACGTACCAGTTCTCGATTGACTCCGAGTGGTGTTCCAGGGCCTTGATACCCCCGAACGAGGGGATGCGCAGGACCATGGGGCAAGAAAAGCGCCCCCGGCTGCGATGCCGGATCCTGGCCATGTGGTTGACCACATGCTCGTGGGCCGGCGCCAGGAAGCCGTCGAACTGGATCTCCACCACGGGGCGGAGTCCGTAGACGGCCATGCCGATGGCGGCGCCCACGAAACCGGACTCGGCGAGCGGCGTATCAATGGCACGCTCCGCACCAAACTCCTGATAGATGCCGTCGGTGGCACGGAAGACACCGCCGTTCAGGCCGACGTCCTCCCCCATGATCAGCACGTTGGGATCCTTGCGCATGGCGACCTTGAGCGCATCGTTGATCGCCTGGATCAGCGTCATCTTAGCCATGGGCCTTGCCCTCCCCCTTCTTGGCGAGGTAGCTCTTCAGGTACTCCCGCTGGCGGACCAGCTCCGGGGTGGGCTCCTCGTAGAGATAGTTGAACAGATCATCGACGGTCGGGCGAGGCATGGCCTCCGCTTCGGCGACGGCTGCGGCTACCTGGTCCTTCGCCCAGTTCCAGAGGGCCTCGTCCTCGGCGTCGGTCCAAAGCTCCCTGGCCGAGAGGTACTTGCGGAGCCGCTCGATCGGATCCTTCGCCTGCCACTCCGACACCTCTTCTTCGGCGCGGTAGCGCTTCGGGTCGTCGGAGGTGGTGTGCGGGCCATAGCGGAAGGTGAGCGCCTCCACCAGGGTGGGACCGCCACCGGAGCGGGCCCGCTCGACCGCCTCGTGCATGACGGTCAGCACGGCCAGAATATCCTGCCCGTCCACCCGGACGCCGGGGATGTCGTAGGCCAGTGCGCGCTGGGCGAGGGTCTTCGTCTTGAACTGCTTGGAGTTCGGGGTGGAGATGGCGTACTTGTTGTTCTGAATGAAGAGGATCGAACCGGTGTTATATACCGCCGCGAAGTTCATGGCCTCGTGGAAGTCGCCCGGGCTGGTGCCACCGTCGCCGGCGTAGCCCACGGTAACGGTATCCTCTCCTTTGATCTTGGCTGCCCAGGCGGTGCCCACGGCATGGACGAGCTGGGTCGCAATGGGGATCGAGATCGGGAAGGCGTTGACACCCTCGGGCGCCTGGCTGCCCATCTCATCGCCCATGTAGTAGCGGAGAATGTTGACCGACGGCACGCCCAGCACCTGCATGGCGCCATGGTCACGGTAGGTCGGGAAGACCCAGTCCTGGCCCTTGCGAAGCAGGTAGGCCGAGCCAACCTGGCAGGCCTCCTGGCCGCTGAACGGGGCGAAGGTGCCCATGCGGCCCTGCCGCTGCAGGTTCAGGCAACGCTGGTCAAACGCCCGGAGGTAGACCATGAGGCGGTAGACGTCCTTCAACTGATCAGGCGTGAGGAAGTCCGGCTCCGGCCCAGCCAACGTCCCATCGGCATTCAGGACGTGGCGGACGGGAAAAAGCTGTTCCATATCCAACTGGGTGGCGGTCTTTAGATCCATCGGAAAAGCAACCCCCTTCATCAAAGTTGGGAGCGTACCGGCCAGTGGTATAGACCGATACGTTTCAGGATGGTGGAGTAGTGTGATCCCTCCAAATTGATGATTCCTTCGGCTCATCGTTGGGATAGCACTTTGGTGTTATATCCTATTGTAGTTCGTCGGCGCATTTTGGTCAATAAGGACCGTTTTCTGCAACTGGCCGGAAACCTGTTGACGAAAGGGCAGAATGCCTCATATAATAGTATCCTTTTTTCGGTCTGACCGATACGGACTGCTGATGGCTTTTGCAAAATCTCGTTCGACATTCTTCGACTCCGATTGACAAACGTGCGAATTGATGCGATGATAATTGCAACGGGTGATAAATTTCTATTTAAGGTTTTGCACGAGTCAGGAGGCGTGATCGATGGAACAGGATCGTCGAATCTATGAATTGCAGGCTCGCCTTTGCCAGGTCTTGGCCAGCCCCAAGCGCTTGGAGATTCTGTATACGCTGAAGGATTCCGAGATGACGGCTGGTGATCTGGCGAAGGCGGTCGATGTCACCATGCCCAACCTGTCACAGCATCTCTCGCTCATGAAGCAGCATGGGCTGGTGGAGTCCCGTAAAGAAGGCCTCAACATGTACTATCGGGTCGCTTCGGAGCAGATTCTCGACACCCTTACCTCTGTCCGGCGTGTGCTGGCTGAGCAGTTGACCCGTCAGTCTGTCCTGCTCGATCAGGTGAAGTAACCAACAAACCGCACTTATTCAGAAACCCCCTGTCACTTGACAGGGGGCATTTTTTCGACTGTTCCACATGAAAGGGCGATTGTTCACACTACCCGAGGACCTTGATCGGTGCGAAGAGATCCAGTTGCCGATACCCGATCGCTCGGAAGGCGGTCCGGCCCGCTTCGTTTAGCTCAGCTTGACTTCCTTGTACCCGTACGTCTCCGTCTTGGCCTGCGGCTGCATGGGCTTGACCAGCCTGGCCGCCATCTTGCTGGCCCCCGGCACACCCCGACGGGCGGCGACCAGGGCAACACCAGCGACAGCACCGCTCAAGAGGGCCAACAGGGTGGCACGACGCTTCTCGTTCATACGCTTTCCCCTCCTTGACTAGAACCAGGGCCTGCCGGTCAGGTAGAAGAGCGCCCGCCCGGTCAACTCACCTAAGAGAACCAGGAAGAGGCTGGCAGCGATCAGGGCGTTGCAGAGCCTCAGGCTGGCGCCCCTCTTGTGGAGCAGCCAGAGCGCCACGGCCAGCAGTGCCGGCAGACCAATACCCAGCACCACCTGCAGGGTTAGCATCCATGCGTACTGGCTCATGACCGCCTCGCCGATCCAGAGGGCGGTCTTGACCGTCTCCGCCCCCACCGCTGCCGAGCCGTGGGCGCCGGGCGTCGAGCCCGCCGCCGCGGAACCGGCCTGGAGGAAGCTCACCCGGGCCATCAGCCCCACGCCGTAGGTCACAGCACCTGCCAACAGGGTGAGGCCCAGCCGGCGGTGGGACTTGCGGACCGTCGCCTCGCCATCGGCCAGGCTGATATGCCGGCCCCAGGCGAAGGAGTAGGCGGTCGCCACGGCAAGCGGCCCCAGGATCAGCACCGAGGCGACGAAGAGGACCAGGGTGGACCAGTGGTTCCACATGGGCCGGCCCGGTATGGTGTAGATCATCGCCTGGGTCAGGACAGCGAAGGAACCGACCAGGCCGGTCATGACGCCGACCAGGCGGCGGAACTCGGCATCTTCCACCCGCTTCCACCAGAGATAGGTGTAAATGGCGATCAGCCCGAAGAAGGCGCCGGTGGCCCAGATCTCGCGGGACATCCACGAGGTTTCGAAGTGCCTGAGCGCCCGCCAGGCGTATATCGGGCGCCCCAGGTGGGTCGTCGAGAAGATCAGGCCCACAGCGGTCATCGGGATCAGGATTGCGGTGCCGATGCGGGTGAAGGCGTCCTGTACCTTGTCCGGCGCCTTCCGCTTGAGGAAGTCGCTCACCAGCAGGACCCAGAAGGCGCCCACGGTCGCCTGGATGAAGAGCGTGAAGACGACAAGGCTGTACTGGGCATCGTGCAGCCAGTTAGCCATGCTTCTCACCGTCCTTCGGCGGAGCGATCGGAAGCTGGTGCTCCGGCTGCGGTCCCTTGAGGGGCCAGGCAAACCGGGTGGATGCGTTGGTGATGGACGGATCGGGGAAGCCGGGCGCCTCCTTCACCACCTGTCGCTGCGTGGCGGCGTGCTGGTCCACCTCACCGAAGGTGAGCGCCCCGGTGAGACAGGACTCGACACACTTCGGCATCAGCCCCTCGTCGATCCGCTGGTAGCAGCCGTTGCACTTGGAGACGACGCCCTGCTCCGGATCGAACTGCGGCACGCCATAGGGGCAGGTCCAGGTGCAGTACTGGCAGCCGATGCAGGCGGTCGGATCATGGATCACCAGGCCGTCCTTGCCCCGCTTGGTGTAGGCCTCCACCGGGCAGCCCTTCATGCAGGCCGGGTCCTCACAGTGGTTGCAGGCCAGCGACAGATGGACCCGCAGGGCCGAGGGGAACTCGCCCATCTCGAACGAACGGACCTTCCGCCAGCGGATCTCCGGCGGCATGCGGTAGAAATCCTTGCACGCGGCCTCACAGCACTTGCAGCCGATGCACTTCTCCATATCGGCATGGAAGCCCTTTTGCGTCGTGGTCATGCGGTTTCCCTCCCCTTACGCCCTGCGAATACGCACGGCCTGCTGCTTGTAGTTCGGCTCCTTGGAGAACTTGTCGACGGCCCAGACGGTCAACTGGTTGACGGGGCCCTCGTTGAAGTGCATGGGGACGAAGCAGGCGCCCGGAGCGATCATGGCCGTGATCACCACCTTGGCCGTGATCTTGCCGCGCCGGCTCTCGATTTCGACCATATCACCGTAGGCCACGCCGAGCTTGTCGGCATCCTTCGGGTTCAGTTCGACATAGGCGCCGGGGACCAGGTCGTTCAGCTCGGGCACCTTCCGGGTCTTGGTTCCGGTGTGGTAGTGCTCCTGGACGCGGCCGGTGTTCAGGTTGAAGGGGAATTCGCCGTCCGGCTTCTCGGGCAGGTCGACCGGGTCCATCGCCCAGAGGACCGCCTTGCCATCCGCCGTGTTGAAGGTGCCATCGCTGTAGAGGCGGGGCGTGCCGGTGGACTCGGCGGTCTTGACCGGCCACTGCAGGCCCATGCTGGCCTGGATCTTCTCGTAGGTGACGCCGGAGTAGTCGTTGGGGCGCCCCCTGGTCATCAGCTTGATCTCCTCAAAGCATTCCGCCTGGGTCTTGTAGGCGAAGAGATGCCCATAGCGCATGCGCTGGGCGATGTCGAGGAAGATGTCGAAATCGGTCCGGGCTTCGCCAGGCGGCAGGGCAGCCGGCTGGATCAGGTTCAGGCGCCGCTCGGAGTTGACCAGAATGCCGGTCTTCTCGGCCCACATCGCGGCCGGCAGGAAGATGTGCGCATGCTTCCCGGTATCAACCGTCTCGTAGGCGTCCTGGACCACCAGCAGCTCCAGCTTCTTCAGCGCCTGCTCGACACGATTCTGGTCGGGCAGCGAGATCAGCGGGTTGGTGCAGATCACCCAGAGCGCCTTGATCTTACCCTCCAGGATCGCATCGATGATCTCGGTGACCGCCGGTGACTTCGACGGCAGCTTGGCTGCATCAACCCCCCAGAGTGCGGCCACCTCGGCCCGGTGCTTCTCGTTGGCAATGGCTCGGTAGCCCGGGTAGGTCGAGGAACCGCCGACCTCTCGGGATGCCATGGCCGCCGGCTGGCCGGTGATCGAGAAGGAGGCGCACCCCGGCTTGCCGATCTTGCCCTGGATCAGGTTCAGGTTGTGGAAGGCGTTGTTCGCCTGGGTGCCGTTGACGGATTGGTTGATCCCCATGACCCACATGGAGAGCGACCGCTCGGCCTGACCGTACAGGCGGGCGGCAGCGACAATCTGCTCCACCGGCACGCCACAGACCTGAGCAGCGAACTCCGGAGTGTATTTTTCGATGTGGGCCGCCAGCTTGTCGAAGTCTTTGGTGTGAGCGTCGATATAGGCCCGGTCAATCAGACCATCTTTGATGAGGACATGGGCCATGGCGTTCAGCAGATGCAGGTCGGTGCCCGGCTTGATCGCCAGGTTGATCGTCGCAATCCGGCTCACCTGGGTCAGGCGCGGGTCCACGCAGATCAGCCTGGCGCCCTTCTCCACCGCCTTGACCACCCGGCCGAAGAGGATTGGATGGCACTCGGCCATGTTGGAGCCGGAGATCAGGATCACCTGGGCGTGCTCGATATCCTCGTAGGCGCCCACGGGGCCATCGGTGCCGAAGGAGCGGGCGTGGCCGACCACGGCGGAGGCCATGCAGGCTCGGGTGTTGCCGTCGAGATTGGCGGTACCTACGCCGGCCCGGAGCAGCTTGCCGAGGGTGTAGAACTCCTCCATGCACATCTGGCCGGTGTTGTAGCAGGCGATCGAGTCGGGGCCGTGGTCCGCGATCAGTTGCTTGAACTTGTCGGTCATGGCGGTCAGGGCTTCATTCCACGAGGTCTTGACCATCTTGCCGTCCCTGCGAATGAGCGGGGTGGTGCCACGGTCGTCGGCCAGGATCGACTTCCACTGGTAGATGCCCTTCGCACAGAGCAGGCCATCGTTGACCGGATATCCCTTGGTGCCTCGTACAGCGACGGGCTTGTCGCCCTTGACGCCGATCTCAATGCCGCAACCGGTTCCGCAGAAACCGCAGGTGGAGTAGATCCACTTCTCCGGCTCCACGTGGGCCGGAGCCGGGCCTCCGCTGATATACGTCGCCTGGCCCTGGGTCGTCGCAAAGGCCTCGCCAGCCATCCCCACCGTAGCCGTGGCGGCGAGTGAGAGCTTTAGAAAGGAGCGCCGATCCATGCCGCTCAACCTCCCTGGATGTCGTACAGAACTACGAAGAGTGTAGCAAGGAGGTCAGATAGTCGGTCAGGCACATCGAGATTGAAAAAGTCCACCCAAAAGATCGGGTGGACACAGGATGTCTTGTGTGATCGCAGTCACGGATCGGTTTGGTGGATGGGGATTGTGGGGAGAATTGAAGAGACCCGGTGCATACACACCGGGCCGGCGGCGCCGTTGACAATCGATATGTGGGATAGGACGATTCGCCCTATCCCTTAGGGATTAAGGGATAGGAGCTTGAGTAGGAGCACAATGACCAGAAGCCAAGACATCCGATCATCGAGTTTGCTCATACTTCCACCCCCCTTTCAACGAGGCGCCGCCACCAAGTAATACGAGGGGAGCCGCGATTTGGTTCGCAACTCCCCTTTGACTTATGTACTCAGCTTCCGGTGGTTCAGGTACCCAACAATCGCCCCGACAGTGGCTCCTACGAGCAGTGGAACACCCAGAACGAACAGGCTGGGGTAGAAGTCTTTGACACCGAAGGTTCCAGGCGTGCCCCACAGGTACTGGGTGAGGAGGAGGAAGGCATTTATGAAGGTGGCGGGTACGAGCAAGGTCAACCCACCACACAGTGCTCCCTGCTTGGGCCTGCGGGAGCCGGCAGATCCCCACCAAGCTCCTGCGACCATGAGCAGGGGGAACAGGAGACGAGCCTTCGAACTCCCGAGGGGCCAATACGGATCAACTGTGATCGCGCCAATATAGGTGATCACCGAGAATGCAAGCCCACGTCCAAGACACCGCCAGATCAAAAGGACACCTCCCGGGCAAAGCGAAGACTCCATACTGCCAGTATACCAGGGAAGGTCATCTGCTGTGGACATATTGCAAATGCGAAGTCACTTGTCTTCCTCGCACGCCCTCGCCGATCCTCACGGATCCTCGCAAATCCTCATGAATCTTCATAAATCCCCGCGGATCCTCAGAAATCTCTATAGATCTCCAAAGATCTCCATAAATCTCCATAAATCTCCATAACTCCCCATCCTCGCTCTGCAGTCCTCACCCTTCCTCACGAATCCAAAGCCAAAGAAAGCCCCCTGCCCGGAATTACCCGGACAGGGGGCTTCAGCCTACGGCACGTACACCTTCCGTTCCTCTGCCAACTCCGCCACCGGACAGACTGCCCGGGCCTCGGCCAGCACATCAGCCGGATCGATCCCCGGCCGCAGGTGGGTCAGGAGCAGCTTCCGCACCCCTGCCCGCACCGCCAGCGCCCCGGCCTCGGCGCCGGTCTGGTGGCCAAAGCTGGCCCGCTCAGCGCCCGTCGCCTCCGTGTAGGTCGCCTCGGTCAGAAGGAAATCGGCCCCGGCCGCAAAGCTCGCCAGGTCGATCCCCGTCCCGGTATCGCCGGTGTAGACCAGCGAGCCGGTGGGGCAGTCGATCCGAATCGCCCAGCAGGGGCGGGGGTGGTCGGTCCGGTGCCAGCTCAGCCGCACATCGCCGAAGCGCATCCCCTCATCTACCGGGAGGGGGCGGACCTCCACCAGGCCCGGGATCGCCGGCTCCAGCCAGCGGCGGGGCTCGGCGGGCTCCATCGGCGCATAGATCGGCAGCGCCTGCAGCAACCGCCCGCTCTTCCGGGCGCCCCAGACCGCGTACTGCAGCGAGTGCAGATCGGCAATGTGATCCTCGTGCAGATGGCTCACGAAGACCGCTGTCAGCTCAGCCGGGTCCAGGAACTCCTGAAGCCGTGAGATGGTGCCAGGGCCGCCATCGAGCAGCAGGTTGACCCCGCAGGCCTCGACGAGGTAGGCGGTACCCGCCCCTCCTGCGGGGGCAAAGGGCGCCCAGCGCCCCAGGACAGTCAGACGCATGGCAAGAGCCCTCCGCTATTTGATACCGCTCTGCATGAAGCTCGAGATAAACTGCCGCTGGAAGATCAGGAAGACCGCCAGCAGCGGCAGGATCACGATCACCGTGCCCGCCGTGACGAGGGACCAGTCAGCGCCGGCCTCCACCGCCTTGGCAAAGAGCGCCAGACCCACCGTCAGTGGCCGCCGGGCCGGATCGTTGGTCACGATCATGGGCCAGAAGAAGTTGTTCCAGTGATAGCTGACCGAGACCAGACCGAAGGCGACCAGGGTGGGCCGGGCCAGGGGAATGAAGACATGCCAGAGCGTCTGCATGGTGCTGCAGCCATCGATCACCGATGCCTCCTCCAGCTCCTTCGGCACCTGCCGGAAGGTCTGGCGGATCAGGAAGGTGCCGAAGGCAGAGGCCACGTACGGCAGCATGATCGCCAGCGGGTTGTCCACCAGCTTCAGGAGGCGGATCGTGGTGTAGTTCGGCACCACCAGCGCCTCAGCGGGGACCATGAGCTGGAGCAGGAAGAGCAGGAAGATCAGGTCCCGCCCCGGGAAGTTCATACGGGCGAAGACGTAGCCGGCCAGGGTGGCGGTGATCAACTGCATGACCAGAATGCCCACGACAATGATCACCGTGTTAATGAGGTACTGCCCGAAGGGGGCGTAGTCCAGGGCCCGCTGGAAGTTCGCAAGGGTCATGTCCGTCGTGAGCCAGGAGCCGACCGCCACCGACTGATCCGACGGGCGGAGCGATGTCGCGAAGGTCCAGAGAAGGGGAATGACCCAGGCGGCGGCCATTAGCCCAAGAATGATCAGGACAGGCACGGATGCGCTGTTTCGGCGTTGCTGCACAGCGGTCACCCCCTAGTTGTAATGGATCTTCTTATCGACCCACTGGTTCTGAATGATCGCCAGGATCAAGAGGATTACCACGAGCACGACCGTCAGGGTTGCGGCCATTCCCTTGTCGTGGAAGCTAAACGCCAGCTCCCATAGATTGAAGAGCAGCAGATTCGTCGCGTTGTTGGGGCCGCCGCCGGTCATGAGGAAGAGCTGGTCCACGGTCTTGAAGGAGTTGATCAGCGAGACCGTGGAGACGAAGAGCGTTGTTGGCATCAGCAGCGGGAAAGTGAGACGCCGGAACTGAACCCAGCCGTTGGCTCCGTCCAGTTCAGCCGCCTCGTAAAGCTCGGTGGGCAGATTCTGAAGCCCGGCCAGGTAAAAGAGCATGAAATAGCCGGCGTCCTTCCAGACCGTCATCATCATGATGGCCGGAAGCGCCCAGGTGGAACTGCCAAGGAAGTTGATATCCGGTATACCGAAGAACCCAAGAAACCGGTTGATGATGCCATACTGCGGGGTGTACATGAAGAGCCAGATCGTCGCCGCGGACATCATGGGGATGACCGTCGGATAGAAGAAGAGGGTCCGGAAGATGCCGCTCAGCTTGAACTGCTTGTTCAACTGGATCGCGAGGAACATGGCCAGGCCCAGGCTGAAGGGGACCGTGCCAAAGGCGAAGAGCACAGTGTTCTTCATGACCGTATGGAACGCAGGGGAGGCCAGGAGGTCTTTGTAGTTGGCAATGCCGTTAAAGACCATCTGCTGTTTCGTCGCCAGGTTGATCTTGAAGAAGCTCATGTAGCCGGCGGCCAGCATGGGGTAGATCGTGAACGCCAGAAGCAACACGATGGCGGGCGAAAGCATCAGGTACGGTCTCCACCATCCGGTGGAGACCGTACCGCGCTTTGGCGCCGTCGCTTTGCGCTTGGGCTGAACGACGGGTTCTGCCATAGGCGTGCCCTACTTCTTGAAGGGCGCCAGAATCGCTTCCGCTTCCTTCTGGGCCGCATCCACAGCGGTCTTCACATCGGACTGGCCGGTGATGATCGCCTGGAGCTGGTTGCCGTAGACCTTGTAGATCTGCGGGTTGTTGTGGACCGAGAGCTCAGCGGCAGCGTACTGCAGTTGGTCGCGGGCGACAAGCACGTTCGGGTCCTTCGCAGCGGCGTCCTTCATGACCTGGGTCTCCCAGGCGGCCTTGCGGGGAGCGACGTAGCCGGTATCCAGACCCCACTGAGCGATGCGAGCCGGCTCGGTCATGAACCGGATGAACTGCCAGGCGGCCTGCTCCTTCTCCTTGGAGATGCCCTTGAAGACGTAGAAGTTGCCGCCGCCGGTCGGGGAGCCAAAGCCCTTCTCACCAGCCGGGAGGAAGGCGACGCCGAAGGGGAACTTCGCGTTGGCCGTAATGTTGGCCAGCGAGCCGGAAGAGTGGTAGATCATGCCGACCTTGCCCGAAATGAAATCGGTCGGGGCGGCGGTCCAGGCAATCACGCCCTCGGGCATGACCTTGTGGGTGTAAGCGAGGTCCTTCCAGAAGGTGAGGCCCTTAATGTTCTCCTGGGAGTTGAAGTACACCTCAGCGCCGTCAGAGCTCATCAGGTTCTTGCCGGACTGAATAGCGAAGCCCTGAGTCAGCCAGTACGGGTAGCCGTCAGAGGGGATCTTAATGCCCCAGACGCCGTTGGCCGTGTCGGTGATCTTCTTGGCCGCATCGACCAACTCGTCCCAGTTCTTCGGGGGGTTGGTGTAGCCGGCCTTCGCAAGGAGGTCCTTGTTGTAGTACATGACCACCATGGACCGCTGGAAGGGGATACCGTAGGTGGTGTCGCCGATCTGGGAGTTGGCCATGAAGGCGGGGTAGAAGTCGGCCAGGTACTCGGCGCCATCCTTGTCGGCCTTGATCAGGTCGTTCAGCGGAATGATCGCATCCTGGTCAACCAGGGTGTAGATGTCGGTGGAGAGGAGGACGGCGACCTCGGGGATCGAACCGCCCTGGATCTGGGTCTGAACCTTGGTCAGCGTGTCGGCGTAGTTGCCGGAGAAGACCGGCTTGACCTTAATGTGCGGGTTGGCCTTGGTGAACTCAGCCACCATGTTGTCAATGATCTTGGTGAGCGGGCCACCAACGGCGACCGGGTAGTAGAAGCTGATCTCGACATCCTTCGGCTGCTCGGTCTTCGAATTCTCAGCCGCGCCCTGGGTGGAATCGGTCCCCTGGGTCTCGGGAGCCTTGCTGCTGCCGCAACCGGCCAGAGCCAGAAGCATAACGACCAGGAACGCACTTAGCCATCGACGAGCCATGTAGATGAAAGCCCTCCTTCTCATCTTTGCCACCATGTGGATGTATCAGCACACGTGATCCTAGCTCCCCGCAAGGATCACGTGGATGCTGCGAAGCAAGTGGGTGGGCCGGTAGTCGTACCGGTCCAGGTCGGACTCTCTGGTCACGCCGGTCAGGACCAGAGCGGTATCCATGCCGGCGTCGACTCCCATGCGGACATCGGTCTCAATGCGGTCGCCGACCATGAGGCACTGGTCTGCCCGCAGGCCGATACGTTCCAGGGCGATCTCCAGGGTGATTGCCGATGGTTTGCCCACGTTCAGGTCCAGCTTTTTGCCGGTGACCCCCTCAATCGCCCCGATCATGCCGGCGCAATCGGGCACCTCCATCCCCCCGGGCATGGGACAGGTCCGGTCGGGGTTGGTGGCGATCGTCTTCGCTCCCCGGCGAACCGCCTGGAGGGCGGCATTCAGCTTGTTGTAGTGGAACTCCCGATCCCAGGAGATCACCACATAGTCGGTCTCCTCCGGCCGGTCCGTCAGGGTGAGCCCTGCCAACTGAAGGTCCTGGATCAGCGGCTCCTCCCCGATCACCAGCAGGCGGGCCGCGGGGGCAGTCCGGGCCAAGTATCGCGCCATAACGTAGGTGGAGTTGATTACCTCCTCCTCCGAGCAGGGGATTCCCAGCTTGGTCAGCTTGGCGGCATAGTCACTGCGCCGAGCGATCGGCTTGTTCGTCAGGAAGATCCGCTTCCGCCCCCGGGCCCTGATCGCTGCCAGGGTCTCCACCGCACCGGGGATTGGCTCGTCACCGAGGTAGACGGTGCCATCGAGATCAAAGATAAAGCCTTCGTATCGCGAGATCACTTCATTTACTCCCTTCAGGCAGGCTACGGTAGACCGCCCGCCCACGAAAAAAGAAACCCAAGAGGAAAGACACGTCTTTCCACCGAGGTCTCTCCATTTCTCCGACCCGATGAACAGCCGACTAGTACGGTGTTATTCTTTTTATCTATCAACACAGTCCTAGATTCGAGATTCCTGAGTCTCATCCTCCTGTAGTCCAAAAATCTTCCCATATCTTAACTTACTGCAACGAGGTTTACAGAAGTGGCTCCGCCCAGAGGGCAGGTGCACCGACGCTTACGGCCGCCACCCCTGCCTGCAGGATTCGAGCGGCATCCTCACGGTTTCGGACCAACCCCCCGGCGATCACCGGCATTAAGACCTCGGCGACGAGCTGCTTCAGCACCCAGTCAGGGAGCACGCCGGGCATGACTTCGATCGCCGCCGGCCCGTTCGCCCGGGACTGCGTAAATGCCGTCGTCAGCGACTGGTGGTCAAAGATGAAGAGGCGCTGAATACAGGTCAACCCCTCCTCCTTCGCCATTCGGATCAGATGCGACTTGGTGGTAATGATCCCGGCGGGTCGAATGCGGGAGGCAATGAACCGCATGGCGGAGCGATCGTGACCGAAGCCATGCACCAGGTCCAGGTGAAGAAAGCTTTTCTTGCCGGCGTCGTGCAGGGCGGCGACCATGCGAGGCAGGCTGTTGATATCGCCGCAGAGCAGGAAGACCACCTTGGCTCGACTCTCCCGAGCGAGGGTCAGATCCTCCTCCCGCCGAACAGCCGCGATAAGAGGAGAGGCAGCGAGGATCTCACGCATCGGCCCACATCCTTTGTCAGACTGTAACGAAATTGTTCGTTCTGGTTAAGGTTCACCCCTGCCATCAATAGGGACTTCCCTCGTTTCCGATCAACTGCGATAATGGAAGGGTGATTCTGCTGCCCAAAAAAAGGGGGCCTCTCATGTACGTTGCGGCGGTCATCGACCCGATTCTGTTCCAGCTTGGGCCAATCACCATTCGGTGGTATGGCGTCATTATTGTCAGCGCCATTATGATCGCGATCTGGCTTGCCAACCGGGAAGCCCCCCACCGCGGTCTGAATCCGGACTTCGTGCCTGACCTGGGTATGGTGCTCGTGCCCACGGGCATCCTCGGCGCCCGGCTCTACGAGGTCTTCGCCCTCCAATGGCCCTACTACAGCCAGCACCCCGGCGAGATTCTTGCGATCTGGAATGGCGGCCTGGCGATCCATGGCGCAGTCCTTGGCGCCGCACTGGCCGGTGCGATTTTCATGCGGCTCCGCAAGCAGCCCTTCTGGCCCTGGGCTGACATTGTGGCCCCGTCCCTGATCCTGGCTCAGGGGATTGGCCGCTGGGGGAACTTCTTTAACCAGGAGGCCTACGGCAGCCCGGCCCCGCAGGGGCTGATCGAACTCATGCCTGGCTGGCTCCGGGAGGGCATGACCATTGGGGGAACGGTCATGCACCCAACCTTCCTGTACGAGTCAGTATGGAACTTCCTCTCCTTCGGGGTGGTCTACTACTTCCACCGGAAGAAGGTACCGGCCGGTGTCGTCTTCGGCCTCTACCTGGTCCTTTACAACGCCGGGCGGTTTGTGATCGAATCGATCCGCGAGGACTCCTCTTTCCTCTTCGGATGGATCCGGGTAGCCCAGCTCACAGCGGTTCTGCTCATGCTCCTCGGGTTCGCCCTGATCCTCTACCACCTGCGCCGGCATAAGCAGAGCGCAGCGCAGTAACAGAACAAACGGAGCCCTCAGTGCCTTGCGGCATCTGAGGGCTCACCGTTTGCCGACCTACTTGCCGAGGGCCTTGCGGACCTCAGCCATGGTCTTTTGCGACTCGGCCATGATCTTTATAGCGTACTCGAAGTTGTGGACACCCTTCGAGGCGTCGGCGTCAACGAAGGTCATGTTGGTCTTCGCCGCGTCGTACTTCGCCTTCAGATCGGCGCTCAGGGCGCTCGGGCTGGCCTTCAGGACGGCATCGATTACGGCCACATCACCCTTCACCTGCTCGATGCGGCGGCCAATGGCCTCCTGCCACATCTCCAGGTAGACCTCGCGGGACTCCTTCGAGGAGTCAGCGTGGGTGTGGCAGCTGGTGCAGGTATCCTTGCGGGCAGTGTCAGCGACCTCAGACGGCTTGATCACCCGCATGAGGTGGTTGCCCTCGGTCATGTGGCAATCGGTACAGGTCAGACCGGAGTGGGCGCCTTCCGTCGGAGCGATGTTGATCGCACCGTAGCCCTCGAGCATCTCCTTCATCGGGTGATGCGCCGCCGAGCCGGGCTTCAGGCTGCCGCCCTCGGGAATGCTGCCGTTGTGGCAGGTGATACAGAGTTGCTCCTCCGGCATGCGGAGCTGACCGGGATTCGTGCTGTTGTGCGGGTCGTGGCAGGCGGAGCAGGTGATTGCGTCCTCATACTGCTTGTGGTCAGCCGGTGCGGTTTTACCTGCCAGCTGGTTCTGGAACGCCTCAGCGGCGTGGCAGGAGTAGCAGCGGTCAGAGGCGTGGTCGTTCCCGGCGAGGGTCAGGACGGCCGTAGCATGAGCCGACTGCTCCCACAGCGGGTACTGACGCATCTTCACCTTGCTGGGATCCGGGTAGAGAGCCTCGTGGGGATCGGGGACTTCGGGGAAGAGGAAGCCGGTCGCGTGCAGGTCGTCGCCGGGCTTGTAGTCGCTCCAGCGCTCACCGTTCGGCATGGCACCGCCGGTGTGGCAGGCGCCGCAAGTCTGGGCATCGTCGGTAGCTACGATCTTGGAGATGTCGCCCTTGCCGAGGACGTGGTCACGGCCGGGACCGTGGCACGATTCGCAGCCGATCCCCGGTTCGGTGAAGACCGCCTCGGTCTTGTCCCAGCCGGTGGTATGGCAGCCGGCACAGCCGGTCTCCCAGTTGCTGCCGCCCTTGTAGGCGACATACTCACCCTTGGCGGAATCCCACTGGACGTTCAGGTACGAGAGGGCACCAGTCTTCGGGTCCCGTGCCAGGAAACGCTGTCCGGCGACGATCCACTGGGCCTTGTTCAGCTCAGCCTGGATCTCTTCCGAGGCGGTATCGATATCGCCCGGGAGATCGCTCTGCTTGAATACCTGGGTCAGCATGTGAGCGTGACCGGTCTCTTCCCAATTCTCGAACTTGTCCACGTGGCACCCGAGACAGGCCTTGGATCCGAGGTACTCCGGCAACTCTCCCTTCACCTTGGCGGAAGAGACAACCACCCCGGCAGTCAGAGCGATCAGGAGCACAAGTGCGCTGACAATTCCCAGCCTTAACGCCTTCCGTTTCATTTCCTTGGCACCTCCTTCCCTGGGGCATAGAGTATTTCCCAGCCACCGCTTGTCCTGCGGCGGGAATGGGCCTTACAGGAACTCAGTACCCCCGATGACACTGGGCGCACTTCGGCTCCACGTAGGTGTGGCAGGACTTGCAGTCTGCGATATCCTGCGGCTTCGTGGTCCTGGCGTGCGAGACCCAGAACATCGGCGGGTGCCACTGCTGTTTCACGTTCTGGCCGAAACCAGCGCTGTGGCAGTCGGTGCAGGAGTTGAAGGTCGGGGTGTGGCAGGTAGCGCAGTTGGCACTGATCTCACCGCTGCTGTTCAGGGCGAAGTTCTGGTGGGTGGCCACCCAGGTGTCGGGATGCCAGTCCTGCTTCACGCCCTTGCCGATCCCGTCGCTATGGCACTCCGTACAGGAATTGACCGTCGGGGTGTGACAACTGGTGCAGTCCGCAGAGACGTCCTTCCCGTTCGGTGCCAGGGCGATCCCGCCATGGCTGGCCACGAAGCCACCTGGATGCGTGAACTGGTTCAAATGGCAATCCACACAGTAGCCTGGCAATGCGTGCGGGCTGTCGGGGTTGACCTTGTTCTGCTCAGAGTGGCACTGCGCACAGGTCTGCGGAGCGGTCTTGGCCTGGCTCTGGTGAAGGGAGGCGGTCCAGCCGCCTGGGTGGGGCATCGGCTGAGCGTGGCAGTTGGTGCAGGTCGCATCGGTCGTGGCAATCGCCTTCGGATCGCCCAGGACCTGCATGTTGAAGCCCTGATCCCGCGTGCCGTGACAGGAGGCACAGAGTGCCGGATTCTCCGTGAACCCGACCGTGTGGCTCGCCAGCCAGTTCGTCGGATGCGGCATGGTCACACCGTGGCACGAGGCGCAGGCGTCCTTCATGCCATCGGTCACCGCGATGGAGCCGACGGGCATCTCCGGGATCGCCGGATGCTCCTTCAGCGCTACGGGGGTGTGGGCTGCGGCGGGCGGGCTCGCGCCCTGCCCCAGCTGGGCCAGGCCCGGGGTCAGGTGGCACTGCTGGCAGGACTGAATGTCGCTGGCCGCCGAGGTGCCGTGAAGGTCCCGGAAGTCCGCCTTCTTGTGATCCTCCGGGGAGACCAGGGTCAGATCCGCGTGGCAGGCCGAGCAGGAGATGCTCGTCCGGACATCCATGGCCACCTTCTCATCGGCGTGGCACTGGAGGCAGGTGTTGTGCCAGGACTGGACCTGATCCACCTTCTCTGCCGGGCCGTGGGAAGCGCCGCTGTGGCAGTCGGTGCACTTCAGCGGTTGATCGAGCGTCAGGTGCAGATCGTGGCCGGCCAGGGCCGGGAAGTGCCGCAGTTGATCCTCTGCGACTCGCAGCGGCTGGCCGTTCTCATCGAACTGTGGCGGCTCCAGGTCCTGCATGACCCAGGGCATCTCCTGGGCGTGACAAGTGACACAGCGCTCGTTCGGAACGTCGGTCGCGACCTGGCTGATATCGAACGGCTCGTCGTCGCTGGCCCTCAGCATGCGGAGTTGGCCGAGTTGCATCTCCACCCAGCCCCGGACACCCGGATCAGCATGACAGTCGGTACACGAGACATCTTTGTGTGCGGACTGCTGCCACGTCTCTACATGGTCGCTCATGTCGTGGCAGGAAGAGCACTGGGTGGCCAACTTCGCCGGGTCGGGCGAGACCGCCGAGACGCTCTGGATCCAGGCGAGGCCTGCCATGATCAGCAACATGGCCAGAAGGCCTGGAATCGCCCAGTTGATCGTGCGCTTCACGGAGCCTCCCCCCCTACGCCAGCAGCATTGGAATGAACGTGACAAGCAGGTAGTAGAAGATCGCAGAGTAGATCACCAGCTCAATACCGGCCACCCACCGGCGCCAGCCGGCCAGCCTGTGCTCGTGATGCTCCTCTGCAGGAGCCGAAGGCAGCAGTCCTTGTTCCACCATGCGTTGGTACTCAAGGGGATGCTCCTCCAGCATGTGCTCCAGGGAGATCTTGCCCGTGAGCCAGACCGGGTTGGAGGGGAAGACCGCCGGGTTGAGGTGGGCGTTGAAGAAGTGGCCATAGGCCAGGGTGATCAGGGCGACCACCGCCTCGTTGCCGTGGACGATCCGGAAGCCGTCCAGCCAGGCCCGGGGGACCAGGCTGGCCGCCTGAGCGGGGAACCAGAGCGAAAAGCCCGTACCGCCCATGACGACCATACCCCAGAAGATTGCCAGGTACTCGAACTTCTCCAGGTAGCTGTACCGGTCGAACTGAGGCGGCTTCTTCCGCATGTTCAGCAGGTAGAGTGCGTGATGATAGACATCGATCACGTCTCGATAGGTGGGGACCATCCCCCAGGAGAAGCCCATTTTCCGCCAACCGATCAGCAGGTAGAAGAGATGCCAGACCGACACAGCCACCAGGGCGGAGGCGCATGCTTTGTGAGCGATCAGATTGCCGTGGAACCCACCAAAAAGGCGAAAGGTCCACTGCGCCCAGGCTACGTAATGAAACTTGATCGCCAGCCCCGTCCAGAGGAGCCCCATGGTCGAGAGAGCCAGTACGGCGTGCTGTAACCGGTGCTGCAAATTCCAGCGCTGGAAGTGGGTCACTCTGGCCTCGCCTGTCGCCTCCGCTCTGGCTGTACTCATGCCGCCACCTCCCCCGCTACTTCATAAGCCGCCGAAGCAGCTCGAACATGACGATCGGTCCATCCTTCAGGGTGTCAAAGAGGATCAGACCAAGAAAGAACTTGTACAGGAGATGCAGACCACCAGCCTCGGGCTCAGAGGCCACGAAGTGCTCCTTGCCCTCCGCGAAGTTCTCCGGTGCGCCAGGATGACACTCAGCCGTACCGCAGGTCCCCGGTACGTTCGCCTTTGCCACCATGGAGTCCGGGTTGCGGGAGGGGAGAACGTTGTGGACGCCATGGCAGTCCACACAGGTAGCTGCCCGCTCATCGCCGTGCTTCACGGCAACACCGTGGAAGCTCAACTCGTAGCTCTCCTCATAAAGACCGGCATGGCACTTGACGCATCCCTCTGATTTGAGGACCTTCAGGGCCCGCCCGGTGGGCAGGTCGAGCGGCTTCTCGGGGTCGGTGGCGTGCTCCGGCCCCGCCTCTGCGTGGCAGCGGGTGCAGGAGAGAATGCCGTGCACCGAGTTCTCATATGCGGCCGGATCGACATGGACGGAAATTGTCTGGGCGTCCCGGACCATGGACTCGTCCTTCGCGTGGCACTCCAGGCAGGCCTTATTCCCCTCCGGCTCCGTCGGGATCACGACCTGCTTGGGGATTCGCTCCTCTGCCAGAGCGGTTCCAGCCACAAGAGCCAGAATCCCGATGATCAGGAGGATGGACCTCAGGATGCGCAGCAACCTCGCGTCTCTCCTCATTCCTGGCGCCCTCCTCCGTCATAAGCGTTCATTATCGGTCTGATGAGACCTGGTGATGTGAACCCTTTCACATACAAGGGCTGGATGACGGCGCTACCAAGGTGTTACACAAACCTTGCCTCCGCCTTGCAAATTTATTTCCGTTCTCATCTTACTCTCAGGTTTCTAAGGAACCAACGGAGACCAGGTCATACCGCCACACATTCAGCTATATTTCCGTCCTGATATCTCTTGATTTCTTCTCAATGCTCGCTCTCTCGCTCATCTCGAGCGCGGTGATCTATACCCATAGGGGTTCGTTTCCAGGGACTAGCTGCTGCGGCACATCCGTCTGGGAGCCCTTGAGGGGTCCTTCTCCTGCCGCACGAAAATGACACGAAAGGTCTAACAAACTTCTTGCAAAATGATTGCCGGGTTGTCAGGTTTGTGATACCAGATCAGTCCAAAAGGTTTTTCCGCTACCTCTCTCGTAATCAGAAAGGCGGGAGCACGAAGGAGGGATCCGTGTGAGGGCTGATTCCGGACAGTCGGTTCTGACTGCGGCGCCAAGAGCCTCGCGCTCCTTCTTTGTCGGCATGCGATGGTTCATGCTGGTGCTCGCACCGATCCTGGCGGGTCTTAGCCCCGTCAGCGTCCCCGCAGCAACGGCTGCCGTAATGGGCGGCTTCGCCCTGCTCACGGTGATCCTGCAGGTTCGACTGCGGTACCCATACACCCGCCTGGACCACTGGCTATGGTATATCGCTTTTTCCACCGACCTGATGCTGATCACGGCCCTGGTCGTCGCTCGAGGTGGTCTGCGGACCGATGCTTACATTCTCTACTTCCTGGTCATGGCCGAGGCCGGCCTGGTCCTGGGCATGTGGCAGGCGATCGCGACAGGCCTGGCCGGTACGACCCTCTATACGTGGGCTATTCTGTTTGTCCTCGGCGAGACCGACCTGAAGCGGATCGCAATCCGCTGCCTCTACCTCATGATGATCGGCATTGTCACTGCCTTCCTGGCCCACTCCGAGAAGAAGGCCATTGTTGATGCTCTGACCGACTTCAAAACGCACCTGCCGAACTTCCGCCATTTCCAGTCAGCGCTGGCCGCGGCTGTTGCGCATCACCGGGTGCGGCGGGAGCCCCTCTCCGTCGCCATCCTCGACGTAGACAACTTCAAGCAATGGAACGCACGCATCGGCCATCCGCAGGCGGATCGAGTTCTTGAGGAACTGGCCACCCTGCTGCTGGATCACCGCCGGCCCACGGACCTGATCGCCCGCTACGGTGGGGAGGAGTTCATCTTGCTCCTACCCGCGACGTCCCTCGCTGAAGCATCATCCGAAATGGAGCGCATGCGGGTGACTGTTGCGGAGCACGAGTTCCTGCCCGGTGGGGAGCATCCACCCGTGCGGATTACCATTTCGATCGGCGTGGCGACGCTCCACCCTGGTGCGACAGAGACCCAACTCCTGGTCGAGGCGGATCAGGCCCTCCAGGACGCGAAGCAGGCCGGGAAGAACCAGGTCTGCCAGTTTCACGCCGCGTAGCCCAAAGAAAAAGGGACTTCCGGCCCCGTGAGGGTTGGAAGTCCCTATCTGCCATATTCACAGCTCATTATGACTGGTGGTTACTCCTCAGTTACCAGAAGAGGTGGAGCACTCCGGTGGAGACCAGGGTTACGAGAGTCGCAGCGGCCACGGTCCCGAGCAAGAGACCAAGGGCCAGGGAACGGTCGTCCAGCCCGATCAGCGAACCAGCAACCGTACCCGTGAAGAGGCCGGTGCCGGGAATCGGCACACCGACGATCAGGGCAACGCCAAGGATACCGTACCGGCGAATCAGCGGACGGTGCTTGCGGGCACGCATGCGGGACCAGACGAGAAACCGGCGGGCGGCAGGGACCCTTTGGGCCAGGCTTCGCAGCAGCCTGAGAAAGAGCAGGTTGAAGGGCAGTTGCACAAGGGTCCCGAGAATCCCCAGCAAGGTCGCCCAGACTGGCGAGATCCCCTTGGCAATGCCAAGCGGAATCCCGGCTTTGAACTCCAAGATCGGGACGATCGAGATCAGAAAGACCATGAGGGCGGGGTGCAGTGGCTTCTCCTCCCGACGGGAAGGGTTTCGTCTGTGAGTAAGACGAATCAACAGAGAGAATGGGTTCGTGTAGGAAAGGGGCCGGAAGCGGATGATCATCACCAAGCAGGAATTGGCGCACCTCGACGCTGATGCCCAGCGGCTGCTTGCCATTCACGAGAGGGGTCTGCACACGGCCCTCCTGGCCGAGGTCGATGAGCTCTCAAAGCAGGGGCCGCTCCTGCCGGGCGTTCTGGGTGTCGCCTCAGCGAGCCTGGCCGAGCTGGAGCGGTATGAGGAGGCATCCAAGACAGCGCATGCGGCGTTGGAGCAGGAGCCCCGCCAGGCCTGGCTCCACAGGGCTCTAAGCCGGGGGGAGGCCGGCCAGGGCCACTGGGACAGGGCGACCGAGGCGGCGCGGGCAGCGATGCAACTCATGCCCGCCGAGCCGTTCTACCTGGCCAATCTGGCCGAGTGCCAGCGGAGGAGCGGGCAGCTTGACCTGGCCATCCGGACCGCCCGGCAGTCGCTCACGCTAGACCCGGAGCACGTGGCCACCCTCAACGAGTTGGGTCTAGCTCTCCAGGCACAGGGCGACCGGGGTGGGGCACTGGAGCAGTTCCGTCAGGCGCAGCGGCTCCAGCCGGGCGAGCCGGCAAGTTTCCTGCACGAAGGGAGACTTCACATGGGAACGGGAGCCGTCGGCGATGCCCGCCGAGCCTTCCGGGAGGCGCTGCGCCGGAGCCCTGGCCTGGAGGAGGCCGAGAATCTCCTGGCCCGATCCTTGGGCGGGGGTGCGGCGTGGCAAGCTGTTATTCTGCACCTGATGAACCTGAGCCGCCTCACCTTGGTAGGATGGGCAATTGCGGCCTTTCTCTACTACCTCTTCTTCCGGTTGATGGAGTTCATTTGGAAGTACTTCCCGATCATGCTACCGGTGGGACAGGTCCTGCTGGTGGCCTCCCTCCTCTGGATCCTTGGAGGCGCCCTGCTTGGGCGAATCCTGCGGGTGGCTCTGCGAGCGGGCTGGTGAGCAGTGCTTTCGAAGTCGAGCCACTAACCGGCCATCCAGCTTCGAGCCGCGAGCAGTCCCACAAAGAGCGACAGGACAGCGTGGACCAGAGGTTTTCCCCGGTACTTCTGCCCCAGGGCAGTCCCGGGCCTGACAAGCAACTGGGCCAGGGCGCCCGAACCAACAAGGATCCCGTAGAACAGGTGCATGGGCATGACAACCCGACCCTGCCATAGGAAGTACAGACCCATGCCCACCTGAAAGAACGCGATCAATGAACTGACCGGTAGCAGTCGATAGTAGCCCCCCGGCATACCCCGACCCTTCCGGTGAGTGAGAAGCGCCCACCCCAGGAGCACAGCATTGAGACTCGAGAGCAGGATCACCCCGATCTGCTTCCAAAGGACTAAATTCAAAGCCCGCTCAGCCTCCTTCCCTGGTCAGGGTTCGGCATGAGCGGGCCAATTCCTTCGCTATTGCGTCTTCCCGGTCCAGCGGTTCATTCCGCCAGGCATGTTCTTCAGGTTCGCGAAACCCAGGGCCTTCAGCTTATGATAGGCCGTCACGCTCCGGTTGCCACTCCGGCAGACCAGGACCAGCTCAGCGTCCTTCTTCAGCTTCTTCGACTCGTGCTCAAGCCGGCTGAGCGGGACAAGAATGGCTCCGGGGATATGGCCGGCGCGGTACTCGTGCTCCTCGCGCACGTCGACCACCACGAGCTTCTCCCTGGCCTCCAGGCGGCGCTTGACTTCATCGGCGGGAATGTTGACTACGCCCCGCTGTGCGAGGAACTGACGTCCCAGTACCAGCACGAGCAGGGCGAGCAGCGCCCAGAGCCCCCAGTTCATCTTACCTGGCCTCCTCGATCGCTTCCATGAGAGCTGCTTCGACCTCGGTAGCCATCCCCATGAGGCGGGAATCGCCCACAAGATCAATCAGGAGCGTGGGACGGGCCAGCCCGATCGTCGTCTCGCCGTCAACCCGCTTGACCACGATCTTGCACGGCAGGAAGAAGGCGACCTCCGGGTTGGTCTCCACAGCTTCCTTCGCCCGGGGAGCGCTGCAGACCTCCAGAATCCGCACCTCATGCGCCAGAGAAAGACCCTTTCCCTCCAGGGTCTTGTTCATATCCATCTGCCAGAGAACAGCGAACTTCCGAGCGGGCAGAGCTGCCTCGATCGCCGCAACCGCCTCTGCCACGCTCTTGGTGGTCCCCACAACCTTGCTGAACTCCATCGGAAAAACCCCCCACGTCATCATTTAAGCGAGTCCTTTAATCCCCACAGAGATACCTTAACACGGATTTGAAAATGTGTCAAATGAAATAGTCCGTGACACCTTGGAAAACCTATGATAAACTTAAGTGTACCATTAAAGTGCAGAGGAGGATGGCCGTGGACGAATTGGACCTGCGCCTGCTTGAGCGCCAGGCTGATATCTGCAAGGCCTTGGGCAATGTCAAGCGGCTTCAGATCGTTTATCTCTTGCGGAGTGGCGAAATGAATGCCGGCGATATTGCCACCGCCCTTGATACCACGCCTGCCAACGCCTCGCAACACCTTCATGCCATGAAGCAGGCTGGTATCCTGGATAGCCAGAGGCAGGGGAGCAATATCCTTTACCGGCTGGCGGATCCGTCGGTGCTCGAAGCGTGTGGGATGATTCGCATGGTGCTCCGTGAGCAGTTGAAGCGTGAGCAGTCAATCCTTCATAACACGATCTCTCTCTCCGAAAGTGAGCTCCGGCGTTAGTCGCCGGGGCTTTTTTTCTCCTTCTAAGGCGGCTCTCGGCCACAGGACTGCTAAAGCGGGTCATTCTATGACCGTTCTCGGACAGCGGTCCGCATTCTCCCTTCCGTACAGCATTCTCCTCCTGTACGATGGGGACACGAACTGGTCCAAGGAGGAGAAGAGTGTGGCAGTTGTACTTGTCGCCGGCGGTACCGGCTTTATCGGTTCGCACATAGTCAGGCACGTGCTGAAGCGCGGAGATCGGGTGATCGTCATGAGCCGAAATCCCGACCAGGCACGCGGCAGGGTCCCGGCTGGCGCCGACCTGCGCCAGGGCGATGTGGCCGACAGTGCCTCGCTCGAGCGGGCCATGTCCGGAGTAGATGTGGTGATCGCCGCTGTCCAGTTTCCGAACCATCCGGTGGAGAAGCCGAGCAAGGGCTACACCTATATCAAGGTGGATGGTGAGGGCACCGTCCGGTTGGTCAACGCGGCGCGGAAGAGCGGCGTCAAACAGTTTATCTACCTCTCCGGCGCCGGCACCCGCCCCGGTCGGACCGAGCCCTGGTTCGTGGCCAAGAACATGGCGGAGAAGGCGGTCCGGGAGAGCGGCATGACCTACTCGATCCTGAGGCCCTCCTGGGTCTATGGCGCCGAGGATCGCAGCCTGAACAAGTTTGCGACCTTCGCCCGCGTACTCCCGTTCATTCCCGTGATCGGTGACGGGAAGACCAAGGTGCAGCCCGTCCACGTGGATGATGTCGGTGAAGCGGTCGCGGCCTGTGTCGCAAACCCTGTGGCTTCTGACAAGGTCTACGAGCTTGGCGGGCCGGAGGAACTCACCATGGATGAGATCATTACGACCATGCTGAAGGCCATGGGCAAGCGGAAGCCGCTGGTGCATCACCCTGTCTGGTTTATGAAACTGGCCACCGCCCCCATGGCAATCCTGCCCACCCCACCGCTCTCACCGAGCGCCGTAGACTTTGTGATGATGGAGGAGCACGTGGACAACACGGCCTTGCTCCGGGATCTCAAGATCGAACTGACCCCGCTGGCCGAAGGGCTCTCCTACCTGCGGTCGGCACGGTAGGCGACCCAGTCACCGCCGGGGATCGGCTCCAGGCCATGGCCTGACTCAAGCTGCTCCCCCCTCTTCGCGAAAGCCCGCCCGGATCTGGGCGGGTTCTGTCATGCCATGCGGCAGGTCCAGTGCTGGTCATCGAGCCGGAATACCGGGCGCTGCTTGTGGCTCCGGGCGTGCGCTTTTGCGTAGGTCCGGGCCAGGTAGGCGGTGAGGTCCCAATCGGGCGGCTCCTGCTGCAGGATGGTCAGCACCTCGGCCACCGCCTGGGGCGCCTCGCCCGCAGCTATGCGCCGGTCCGGCCGCACCAGAGGCGCCAGCCGGGTCCAGCAGTTGGTCAGGATGGGACCGCCACCATAGGAGCCCGGGCGACAGCGACCGAGCAGCACGCCGAGCGCATAGGAGACCCATATCTCCCGGGGGTCTGGCGGTGCCTCGGTCTTCGCCGGTCGGGGCTGCATGAGGCGGAGGGCCTCGGGGGAGAGCCCCAGGGCTTCATCGATCAGGTGGTTAAGGGTGGCCTCCGCCCGCCGCAGCCGGCCGTGGAGTCCATCGTCGCCGGATGGCTGCTGGAAGTAGGGGCTGAGCGGATTCTGCCGATCGATCTGCCGTGCAAGGTCAACGCACCGGGCCACCTGTCGGGCGACGAGCCTCCGGTCTACTCGGGGCCAGGGAATCCGGTTCAGATCGGCCTCGACAATGTTGACGGTCGGGTTGAAGCCCACGGTAAAACCTGCGACCGGATGGTTGAGCAGGGCCAGCAGGAGGGGTTGATCCGCCGGGTCATGCACGAAAAGGGCGTTGGAAGCCTGGTCAAAGAGGAAGCCGGGATCCATGAACCGGGCTGTGAGCGAGCCCCCGGTCACGGACGAGTAGGTGACGCCCTCCCGGAACTGGTAGGGCAGGTTCCGGACTGCGGCCTTCCCTGACTCCCGCAAGGCCCGCCCCCCATTCGCCCAGTCCACGACATGGAGGATGTTGCCATACCAGCGGACCGGTCCACCCCCCTTCATGTAGGGGAACCAGCGCTTCTCCGATACGGCGGCCTCATCGATCGAGCGGCGGGTGAAGTCGATCGCCTCGAGCCCTACCTCCCACCAATAGCGCACGAACCGGGCGTTGTCGGCGGTGGTGATCCCCCGGCAGAACCGGGCGTGATTGCCGAGCCGGTCGCCCTGCTGGTAGCGCTTGCGCAGGTCGGCGGGAACCCAGTAGAGCCAGGGAGCGCCGGTCAGGGCGCCGTAGGCAGCCTGCGGAGTGGTGAAGAGCCTGTCCATGGCTCCGGGTTGGAGGGCCGCGTGCAGGGCGACCCGCTTCTCCTCCTCGCCGCCATCCAGCAGGCGGATGTACGTCCCGACCGCCCGGTCCCGCCGCTCCGGCTGATCCTCCCGGCGAAGCACGAAGGCCGCCGTGTTCACCTTCTCACCGCCCAGTTCAGCAAAGGCGCCGGGTCCCAGGTGGGCTACGCCTTCGATTGCGACCTGCGCCAGTACCCGGCTGCGCAGCCCTTCGTACGAGCCGATAAACATGAAGCTCGACTGGGCGATCATACCGAGCCGGCCTCCCGGGGCCAGCCACTCCAAACAGCGGAGCAGAAAGGCTGTGTAGAGGTCCCCCTTCCCTTCGGGGTAGTGGGCCTCCAGGTGGTCGGCCAGGGTGGGATCAGCGTTCTTACGGGCCAGGTAGGGCGGGTTGGTCAGGACCACATGGAAGTGGCCGGTCGGGCCGGCGCTCCGGTCCAGGGCGCCCAGCGGGGCCGGCAGGCAGAACAGGTTGGGCTCTGCCTGCACGCGAGCCTTGAGCCGCAGCGCCCAGGAAGCTACGCGCAGCACCTTTGGGTCGATCTCCAGGCCGTAGAGGTTCTCCGTCAGGATCGCCGCAGGGATCTCGACTGCCTCGGTGACCGAAGGCTGCGCCGGCCAGCCAGGCTCGCCCGCCCGATCCAACTCCTCCTCATAGCAGCGAGCCAGCAGGTCGTAGGCGCCGAGACCGAAGTGCATCGCCCCGCAGGCGGGATCGAGAACCCGAATCTCCCTTGCGAGGACCGGCCCCCGTTCCAGGGTCCACGACCGCTGCCCCGCGACGTCCGAGGCCTCGGGCAGAAGCCAGGTCCATTCCGCCCGCAAGGCCGAGTCCGGGTGCATCTCCAGCCAGAGCCGGCCCAGGCTGTTCTGCACGAGGAACTGCACAATCCAGGCCGGGGTGAAGAGCTGGGTCACCGCTGGGATCTCGTGGGCTTGTACCTTCTGCCCCACCTTCAACAGCCGGTCGTAGGCTTGCTCCTTCACCGCCTCCTGGGCATACTGATGAGCCCAGCCGAGGGTTTCCGGCTGGGCCCAGAGTGCTTCCAACATTGGGTCGGCGAGTTCCGGCGGCAAGGCGTCCGGGCCGGCTTCCAGGCAGCGGGCGAGCAGGTCGAGCAGCGCCTCTCGCCCGAGCGTAGGCAGGAGCGAATGGACCAGGGTGCGCAGACCGGCGCGCTGGGTGGGGTTCATGTGGGGGCGGCCTCCTGATCGAGCATCTCCCCATCTCTTCGCCCAAGGGCACCGATCGTCCTGCCCCGGTAACCTTACTCGTTCAACGACTTGACTGCCTCGCTCACCGCCTTCTCGGCCTCCTCTTCCAGCCGTTTCTGCTCCTCCTTCGCCTGCGCCCAGTCACGGGTAGCGCCTGGCTCCAGGCAGGTCTTCGCGACCCGGCAGTCCTGCGGCTCCTTCATGCTCTCCTTCACCTTGCCGAACTCCTTGCCTTTCGAGGTCAGGACCGTCCCCCAGATATCCTTGCCATCCTTGGCATCAGCACCCTCCCCCTTCTTGGTGTAGGTACGCTCAGGCGGCTTGCCCTTCTGGGCGTTCTGTTCGTCAACACGCTCCCATGGCGACTTGTACTCCTTTCCGGTCTGCAGTTCCAGGTGCTCGGTGATCACGCTCTCAGCAAGGCTAAGAACCCCATCGGCCGAGGTGGCGCAGTTGACCAGCCGGTAGTACTTGTGCGGCTCCGTATCCTCCTTGATCGGGAGGAATTGGTCCAGGGTGTGGATCAGGCTGTCCAGGGCTTCCTCGTCCTTGGTCCACCACGGGTGAGCCCAGCTGTCCACCCGGTACCAGGCGACAGCGCAGCTTTTGGCCTCCAGTTTGAGCGTGTTCCCCTCTGGCGGCGCCTTACCCGACTGGCTCAGGATTCTTGCCAGAAAGGGGGTCTGCAGCGGCACATCTGCCGAGACCGGAATCTCCACGTACATGTAGGGCGAGAAGAGGTTGCCCATCGGCAGGACCGTGGCATCTCCGACCGTCACCGTCGTGCTCAGGCCCGCCTCATCCTGGTTCAGGGCGGCGACCTTCTCCAGCTTCGGCTTCACCTTGCTCTTGGTGCCCCACCTCCAGAGCGCAAAGCTTGGCCCAACATTTTTCAGGTGAAGGCCGTTCAACATCCACCCGTTCACCGGAACATAGCCATACCACTCCGTCGGGATCGGAATATGCAGCGACTGCGTCTCCGCCACGGCCCCGATCGCCACGGCATCCGCCGTGTTCCGCAGCTTTGTCCGATGGTACGCCAGCGCAGCCAGATCGATCACCAGCAGTACCATGGGGACCAGGACCAGACTCGCCACCAGGGCGACGTAGACCGTCACGTACCCCTCCTGCCCACGCCTATCGTTGCGCATAGACCGGCTCCCCCTGAATGACCGCCTTCGCCGTCAGGATCACGCCACCGTTTGCGTCGGTGCGACAGGGCTCCTGCGCAGCCATCTCCAACAATCCGCCCACCAGGTAATCAACCGTCTGGCGCCGGTGGAACTCCTCTCCCATAAGCAGGTTCGCCGTCGCCCGCTGGTACCAGAGCACCTGCTCCGCCGTGGCCACCCCGGGGGTCGCCCAGGCGTCTACCTCCCGCTCGACCTCGTTCACCCGGTCGAGGGCCTCCTGGGCGTAGTTGCGCAGCTCACGGGAGACCCCGAGCACCGGGCCCAGGCCGAAGAGCAGCCCCTCATCATCCGGGGGCCGGGCCGGGGCCTTGCTGCTCTGCGGTGCGCTGAAGGTGACTGGCTTGGGGACGATCCCCGCCGGGCTGCTGCAGGCTACGACCATGACGAGCGGCGGGTCGGTGGTCAGGTGGAAGGAGTAGGCGTGCAAATCGGGTAGGCCAAAGGTCTCCGCCGGTCCCATCATCGCCAGGACACCATCTTTCACGTAGCCGAGCCATTTCCCATCGCCGGCGCGCTCCCGGGCCGTCTCCGAGACCACCAGGTGCATCATCGCCTTGTTGTGCAGCCACCAGAGGACCGAGGTACCGCCCACCGTCAGGAGCAGGACCAGAGGCAGGGTGATCGCCGTCTCCACCATGATCGACCCCCGCTGGGAGCGCAGCCAGTTCATCGCGGACCATCCCCCTTCTGCCAGAAGTCCTGCATGAGATAGGTCGCCCGAGAGGTGAGCACGATCGATCTGTCGCCTACCCCCCCTGGCGGTGCGCAGAGCCCGGCGACCGTCGACTCCATCTGGTCTGCCGTGACCCCCTTCCCCTTGTGGTAGGGGCGGAAGTCAGGGCGGGGGCCGTGCAGGAACTCGTAGATCAACCGGCCGATCCAGCCCGCTTTCTCACCGAGGTCCTTGGTCCGCTCCCAGGTCTCCTGCGAATTCTTCCAGAGCTGCCCCCAGCCGCTCGCCTCCTCCTCTACCCGTCGCTTGGTCTTCCGGTAGTCCTCGACCACCGTCTCCAACTCCTGGGCATCCAGGAACTCCGCAACGTCGAGGACCGCCTGCTCGGCCTCGCTCGTGTCTACGTGGTAGCGGACAGGCTTGTCCAGCACGCCAAAGGGGACCGTGAAGGGGACGCGGTAGCAGACGGCCACCGTCACGGCGTGGTCGGAGACCCGCTCCGCCTTGGCGTTCTTGACCACCGGCGACTTCAGAGCCAGAGCGTGAAGTCCCCAGCGCGGCAGGCCGAATGACTCGCTGAAGCCACCATCGAACCGGACGGCTCCCTGATTGGAGAGCTTGCCGTGGACCTCGCGTGCCACCGCCAGGTCCCGGGCCGCCCGATTCGCCACCATGGCCAGGGCCATTTTCGTGTAGGCCAGATAGCCGAGCACCCAGCCCCCCACCACCAGGAGCACCAGGAACGGCAGGACCAGCGCAAACTCCACAGCGACACTGCCACGCTCCTGTTCCATAGTACCACCCTTTTCATCCAGTAGTTTCCTGATGTCAGTCTAGGATGCTTCACCCTCTACTGTCAAGGATTGATTGTAAACAACCCTCGATCGTTCGAACCAAATCACTGCTTCTTACGTGATAATTCACAGGAGGTGGATTTGGTGTGAACGGGCGGATGCGATATCTCCTTGCGGCGGTCTGCGCCATCGCTGCCGGGCTCCTGACCCTGGTCTACCTGGGCGGGCGGGGCTCCGCCGAGACCGGCGAGGCCGAGATTATCTGGGTGGCGGCGGAGTCGATCAGCCCCGGTACCCAGCTCTCAGAAGGCGTGCTCCAGCAAGTCCGGGTGGACGGCCCCACCCGCAAGCTCCTGGCCGGCGAGGCGCTCCCCACAGCCCCGACCGATGCGCCCGGCGGCTGGTACGCCACTCGCCCTATCGCCCCGGGCCAGCCCCTGGTCCCCGGGCAGAACGTCTCTACGCAGCCCGCTCCCACCCTGCCCGATGGCCTGACCGCCGGGGACCTGCGGGTCGTCACCCTCGTGGTCGATCAGCTTCCACCCGGAGCAGACCTGGCCGGCGAAGCGGTGGATATCTACGCCATCCCCGAGCAGAGCGGCGAGGCGGTACGCATTCTGGAGCGGGCCCAGGTGACCGTGGCGGCAGATGGGCTCCTCGCCGTCCTGGTCCCCGAGCCCCGGGTCGCCGCCGTGCTGACGGTGGCCGAGGGGAGCCGGCTGAAGGTTGTCCGCCGCTATATGGAGATGGCGCCGTGAGCATCGCCATCGCCCTCTGTGGGGTACCCCAGCCCACCGTCGACCGGATTCGACAGTGGATGGAGCAGCACGAGTCTATGGAGTTGACCATCGCCTATGGGGCGACCGACCCCGGGGCGTTGCTGGAGCAGTTGCCACTCCAGCCGGTCCATGGCGTGATCCTGCATGCCGGGCTGGGTATGGAGGGGCTCTCCTTCGCCCAGGAGCTCCTGGCCGCCGGCTACCAGGCCGTCTGCCTGGCCGGGACCGCTGAGCGGCTCCATCTGCGCCAGCGAGCCGCCGAGATCGGACTGGCCTGCTGCCCCGACCTGGAGCCGGCCCGGCTCGCCAGCCTGCTGCGCTCCCTGCTGGGCCTCTCCACCACCGCCGCAGCGGACGGCCAGGTGATCGCCTGCCACTCCCCACGCGGTGGGGCGGGCACCTCGACCCTCCTCCTCCACCTGGCCCAAAGCCTGCACGGGCGGGGTCGAAACGTGGCGATTGTCGAAGTCGGCGGATACGGCAGCGCTATCCCCCTGCTGGGGCTCCGCCCGGGCCCCGGCTGGGAGATGCTGCTGCCCGAGCTCCGGGCCGGGCTTGCGGGCCGGCCAAACGGCCCGGAGGTGCTCGCCCGGGCCCTCGTCGAGGTCCTTCCCGGGCTGCACCTCCTCCCCAGCGGCGGCCCGACGGTCATGGACCAGGTCGGCCCGGAAGATGTCGACGCCGTCCTGCACCTGCTCCCCGCCTGCGGCTTCAGCTATATCCTCATCGACACGGCCAGCGATCTGACCCTGCCCACCGCCAGCGCCCTGGCAAGCGCCCATGCGATCTGTCTCATCGCCCTGCCCGATCCCGTCTCCGCCTTCCGCCTCGCCCAGACCCAGGAGGCCCTGGCCGGCCTGCAGATCCCGCTGGACCGCATCATCCCCGTGGTCAACCGGACCCGCGAAACCGTGCCCCAGCGGTTAACCGAGGTCCTAGAGTTCCTGCGGCTCCGGCCCGCCGTGCGGGTCCCCGAGGAGTCCAAACCCCCGGTAGATGCCGGCACGGGCCGTTTCAGCGGCTTCAGGGCAGGCAGCGGAGCCGCCAAATCGCTGGATGCGCTCCTCGAGCACCTGACCATGGAGGTGAGTCCGACATGAACGGAGGGCTTCGGCAGCTCATGCAGCGCCGCCAGGGCCTGGCAGACTCCGCCGCCCAGCCGGCCGTCCAGTCTGAGCGGATCAAACCCGTGGTGGACGCCATTCGCGAGCGGCTCCGCCAGTCCGAGATGCCCCTGAGCGGCTCCACCTCCGATCAGGAGAGCCGGGATCAGATCTGGCAGCTCATGGAGGAGGAGCTTTCCGAGCGCTTCCCCTACCTCTCCCTCTCCCACGCCGAGAAGGCCGCCCTTGTCGACCGGCTTCAGTACCAGATCTTCGGTTTCGGCCTCCTCGACCCGCTTCTACAAGATCCGACAATCAAGGAGATCATGGTGAACGGGCCGGACCGCATCTTCATCGAGCGGACCGGGCACCCCGAACCCGCGGTAGATGATGCCGGCAATCCGGTCACCTTCGCGTCAGATGGCGACCTGCAGAACCTGATCGAACGGATCGTCTCCCGGGTCAACCGCAAGGTGGATGAGGCCACCCCGATCGTAGATGCCCGCCTGCCAGGCGGCGCCCGCGTCCACGTGGTCCTGCCGCCCGTCTCCCTCGTCGGGCCGGTCCTGACGATCCGCAAGTTCCCCCAACGGCCCATGACCCTGGACCAGTTGGCCGAAAAGGGCGCACTCAGCACCCTCTCCGTGGAGTTCCTGCGGTCGCTGGTCCTGGCCAGGTGCAACATTGTCGTCTCGGGGGGCACATCGACCGGGAAGACCACCTTCCTCAACGCCCTCTCCATGCACATCCCCCGGCACGAGCGGGTCGTGACGATCGAGGACTCCGCGGAACTCCAGTTGACCGGGATTCCCAACCTGGTCGGCCTGGAGGCTCGCCCGCCCAACGTGGAGGGAAAGGGCGCCCTGCCGATTCGCGAGCTGGTCCGGGCGTCCCTCCGCATGCGACCGGATCGCATTGTGGTCGGCGAGTGCCGCAGCGGCGAGGCACTGGACATGCTTCAGGCCATGAACACCGGCCACGACGGCTCGCTGACCACCGTCCACGCCAACTCCGGCCGGGACGCCCTCTCGCGCATCGAGACCATGGTGCTCATGTCCGGTGTCGAACTCCCCACGTCCGCCATTCGACAGCAGATTGCGGCGGCGGTCGACTTCATTCTGCATCTTGAACGCCTGGCAGATGGCTCCCGCAAGCTCCTTCAGATCCTGGAGGTGACCGGCCTCCAGAACGGCGAGATCACCACCGAGGAGCTCTTTCGCTACGACCCCGACACCGAGGCGCTCTTGCCGACCGGGCACCCCGTCTCCAACCGGGCCAAGTTCACCATGGCCCGAGTCCCGCTCCCGGAGGGATGCTGATGCTGATCCTGATCGCGCTCCTGACCGCTGCGGCGGCCTTCCTGGTGGCAGCTCCCCTGGGCAGGGGGAGGGCTACCTCCGGCGACCCGTGGAGTCCAGCGGGGGTCGGTGACAACAGCCACGCCACTGGTGACCTCTCCCGGCTCGAGCAGGGACTGCGCGCACGCCGACTCCCGCTGACCCCCTCGCAGTACAGCGCCTTGCTCATCGCCATTCCCGCGGCGACCTTCCTCCTGGCGCGGGTGATGACCGGGGCCTGGCTGACGGCCATCATCTGCCTGCCCGCCGGCCCCCTTATCCTGAACGCCGTTTTCGACTTTCTCGCCCATCACCGGACCCGCACCCTGCGGGACCAGTTGCAGGAGGCGCTCCTCTCCCTGGCCACATCGCTCAAGGCGGGGCAGTCCCTGACCAACGCCCTGGAGCGGGCCGTGCGCGATTTGCAGCGACTCCATCCGCGGGGGGCGTTCGTCCTGGAAGAGCTATCCCTGGTCGTGCGGGAGGTCCAGATGGGCGTGCCGGTCGACCAGGCCCTCCTCCGCCTGCGGGAGCGGGTCCCGCTGGAAGAGGTCTCCTCTCTCGTCGATGCCGTCGTCATCACCCGGCGGCGCGGGGGGAATATCGTTGAGGTCATGGGCAACGTGGCCCACATGATCGCGGATCGCATGGCGATCGACCGGGAGATCCAGGTCATGACCGCGCAGAAGCGGGCCGAGGCGGCGATCCTCGCCCTGATCCCGCTGGTGATCTACCTGCTGACCAGGTTCACCAACCCGGAGTACATGGCCGTCTTCCACCAGACCACCGGCGGGCAGATTGCGCTGGGCATCATCTTCCTTGCGATCATCGGTGGTTACTGGCTGGCGAACCGGCTGACCCGGATCGACGTATAAGGGAGGTGGGTAGATGGCCCTGCTGATCGCCCTGCTCGCCGGTGCCGCCATCTTCCTCCTGGCGATACCTGCTCCTGAGCGGCCCACCGTATCACACGGCCCATGGAGCTGGAGCGGACAGGACGCAAGCCCCTCACCGGCCGAGGTCCACCATGGCCCCGTGGTCCGGTGGCTGGCCGACCTGCTGGTCACCACGAAGGTCGCCCGGAACCTGGCCGTGTCGGGCTCGGAGATAAGCCTGGACGATCTGGCCGCCCGCAAGCTCCGCCTGACCGTCATCACCCTGCTCGGTGCCGTCCTGCTCTGGCTGCTCGGCATGCCCAACATCTCCCTGGTTGCCGCGGCGGCCGGCGTCTGGGCCTTTCAGGGGCCCGACCTGGAGATCGCCCGCAAGGCGGACGCCCGGCGGATGGCGGTCCAGAGAGACCTCCCCTTCTTCCTCTTCACCCTGGCCGTGCTCACGGAGGCGGGCCTCCACCTGCTCCCCGCCCTGGAGCACTACTGCCGCCAAGCCCACTCCACCCTCGCCGAAGAGATGAAGTCCGCTCTCGCCGAGATCCAGCTCGGCCAGACCCCGGCCCTCGCCTTCCTGAACCTGAGCCAACAGCTCGATGTGCGGGACTTCACCCTCTTCGTGGGGGCCCTGGTTCAGAGCATGGAGAAGGGGACCGATGGCCTGAGCCTCACCCTGCGCAGCCAGGCGGAGGCGGCCTGGGACAAGCGACGCCGCATGGCACAGGAACTGGGGGCAAAGGCGAGCGTCAAGCTCTTCCTCCCGCTGGTCCTCTTCGTCCTGCCCTCCATTCTGGCGATGGCCGCCGGGCCGGCGGTCTATAACTTCATCACACAGTTCTTCGGTCCGTAATCGGTTCTTCTCACCATACGGCGAAGGCGAAGATGCGGGTGGCAGCTGCCACCCGCATCTTCATGCGAGCCAGATAACAGACTATTATAATTTCGTGACTAGAAGTTTGTGTACATCTATTTATAATATATGGACTATATGCTAAGATGGTGGCGAAGGAGGTGATGACATGAAGGAGAAGATGGTCTCCCAGATTCCGGAGGACCTGCTCATCGCTCTCGATGAGCTCGTGACCGTCTCTGACCTCCACGAGGAGGAGGAGGAGGTTGAGGTCGCCCTGGCGGCTGTGGCGTGGTAGAAGAGGGCTCGTCAAGGTGTGGGGGCGAGGCTAGTTTTCGCCCCCTCCACCTTTCGAGAATTCCACGGCCTGGCCACCTGTGGCCCGCCGTCCATATTCTGGGATAGGGGAGATTTCCCGGTGGTCACAGTGAAGCGATCGGAAGGCTGCCCAACGGAGGCACCGCGCCTCTCCTGGGAGGTAGGAAGCGGCGGCTCGCCCGGTCAGAGAGGCGGGTTCTTTCATACGTGCTCCGGCGAGGGCTTCGCTCCTTATCGGGAGTGCGTGGCCCTTGTCCGCCATATGACCGCCCTTGCGGAGGAGGACGCACCCGGTGCTGCAGAGGAAACCCGTGCCGCCCTCCAACAGGTACTGCAGGGCGGACACCCCAACGACCTGTCATCGGAGTCAATTCTGTACAGCGTTATCAGGCGGATCAGCCGTGAATCGATCGGCTCGGCGGCCCTGATCGACAGCCTGGCGGACAGAATGGCGGCGCTGTGGCAGCTGTCCTGCCGTGTCCAGGGGTCGGGCCCCTTCGTGTTCGACCAGGCGCACCGGATGGATCGCCCCTCCATCCGGGTGCTGTCGCGCTTCTTGACCCTGCTGGACGCACCTGGCCTGGTGATGGTCTGGCGATTCCCGGCGGGCCTTCCGGTCATCGACCAGGGGTCCGCCGCCGATCCCTGCTCCTACCGTCTTTACCAGGCGCGGGCTCGCCTCTTCGGCTCTCTGCTCGCCAAGCTACAGCCACACGTCCAGTGGCAGGGGGAGCCGCAGGTTCTGCGGGATCTGCCCGGCGATCCGGCTGCGATTGAGAGCCGGGGGTTTCTGGAGGAGGCAGCGCAGGGGCTGGTGACGCAGAACTTTGAGCGGGCCTACCTAGCCTGCTTCGGCGCCATGCAGACGGCTCCACCCCATTCCGATCACCACCGGGTGCTGGCCCTGATCGATGCGAACCTGGGGTTTGTCGACCAAGCCTATGCAGAACTCCAGAAGGCGATCAACCTGGCCCGGGAGGGACCGGAGTACGCCCACCTCCACTACCTGTCAGGACTCCTCTGCACGAAGCGGTTCTACGACTTCCCGACCGCCAGAACCCACTTCATACAAGGCCTCGAGCGCCTGACCGGGAGCACGCCCCAGGAGCGGCTGGAGGAAGGGTGGCTCTACAACGGCCAGAGCTTCGTCGATACGCTGGAATCGATCGCCTCTCCCGCTGCGGAGCGGGCGGAGCGAATCACGGGCGCACTGCGGCGGGAGATCACGGCCTTTAACCTCGTCAGGAATGACAAGGGAGCGGGCCCGCGGTATCTGCGCTTTAACCTGCTCACCAACATCGCCTTTCTGCTGGAGATCCAAGAGCAGTTTGATGAGGCGATCCGCTTCTGGGATCGAGCCTTCGGCAAGTTCATGGGATACGGGACGGATGCCGGGGCCGAGTTTGAGAAGGCCTATCTGTACCGCATCGGTATCCTCGCTTATCGGAGCGGCCGGATCGACCAAGCCCTGCGCCACCTTTCACGAGCAGCCGCCATTGCCGCCTCCAGGCGGGATCGGCTGACGGGAGAGCGCATCTGGTATGGTTTGGGGTATGTGCAGCTGGCCAACAGACAATGGCAAGAGGCCACCCAATCCTTTGCCGAAGGTCTGCGGTTGACCGTCGCCATGAAGGACTGGTCCCATGCGGGCGAACACGGCACAGGCTTGATCCACGGACTGGTGAGAGCCGGGAAAGCCGCCTGGACAGATTCTCTCTGGGAGCTGGACTTCGGCTGGCCCGTCTGGCGGGACTGGCTGAATCAGGTCCGCCCTGCCCTGAAGGACCAGGATGCCCTTGAGCAGTGGCTGAGGGAGCATCCGGTGACCACGCCCAAGGCCAAGCTGCCGTCCTATATCCCTGACATCGACCTAGAGGAGACGCCGCCGGTGGATATCAATCGCTACCTCGTCAGCCACCACGGCGAGCCGCTCAGACCGCTGCGGAAAGCTGCCGGCCATGCAGGAGGAGCGAACGTATGACCACGCTATTTCTCTGCGGCAGCATCAAACCAGCGCCTGGTACAGATGTACGCTCCGCCAGCCGCGAACTCTTGAAGTTGGTAATGTCCGGCTACACGAAGCACCGGGCTGATGGGCAGTGGTTCGACCTGCGTGACCGACCGCTTCCGTTCTACGATGGTCGGTTCCATGGGGAGTACCAGGACCCTGCCCTAAATGAACTAGTCGAAGCGGTCGGGACCAATCAGCACATCGTCCTGTCCGTGCCCGCATACTGGGGGGCCGCAGCAGGCGGCATTAAGAACGCCCTGGATCTCCTGGGTGGACCGGCCTACGACAACCCATCGGGGAGGACGCCGCTTCAGGGGAAGAAGGCGATCCTCTTGGTGGTAGGCGCCACAGAGCGGGACGGGTGGTTGGCCGCCGTCCAGATGCGCACCACCCTTCTTGCCATGGGCGCCTACGTGTCCGAACGGGAGATCATTGTCGGGAACCTGCGTCAATCTTCGGCCGCCCAGCGCAAGGAGCTTGCCCTGCAACTGTTTGCCCTGGGAGAGTCCCTTGCGACAGACGCAGGCAAGCCCATGGTCGGAACGGAGGGATGAAATGGTCGACGTAAAGTCACGGACCCAACTGGATGCTGTCGCCATCCAACTGTTCCGGCGGTTGACCAGCGCCGGGTTTCTGAAGGGTGAGTTCAAACCCGATGCGTTTCACGCCTGGAAGCTGCAAATGAAGGAGCGATTCATCACCCGCGGGACGACCATCACCCCGGTAATGGAACGCGCCTTGTTTGGCCTGGCGGCCGTGCACCAGCCGAAGCTGACGGTCGCCCTGGGTAGCTTTGAGGGGTACGCTCTGGCCTGGCTGACCGGACCGCTGGCCGGCGCCGCCGGCGCCCGGGTCATCGGCTACGATGTGGACGGCGATGTCTGTGAAGTCGCCCGGCAGAACTTTCACCGTCTCGGCCTGGAAGAGCAGGTGACGATCATGCACAAGGATGCGTTTCAAGGGTCCGAGGAGCCCAGCCAGGAGCCCGTTGACCTCCTGTACATCGACATTGAGGCACAGGGCTCCAAGGCAGGCTACACCCCTCTGCTGGAGGCATGGTACCCCCGCCTCCGCCCCGGCGCCCTTGTGATCGCCCATGACATCAGCGTGGAGAAGTTCACAGCAGATCTTGCGCCCTACGGCCAGCTGGTGCGAAACCGCTCCCGTTTCCAGGCGACGGTCTCCCTCCGAATTGACCCCTGTGGGCTGGAAGTAACCCGGGTGTGAAGGGGTGTGGCATCTTGCGGACCCTCCTCATTGGCAGCGGGCTGATCGGTGCGCATGTGGCGGCTGCGCTATGGCAGAGCGGGAGCGCTCCCCTTCTCCTCGATGCGGCCCCGGAGCCGGAGTACCTCTCCGTGGTCGGCTCTCCGCCATCGACCTTCATCCGAACCGGCCGCATTGAGACGCCCGCCGACCTCCTCTCTGTCTGCGCCGAGGCCGAAGTGCAGCGGCTCGTGGTGACAGCTGGGAGCACGGCTCCGCTCTTTCGCCGCAACCCCGCAGCCGCCGTGGAGAACGAGGTCAGGCTCCTGCTTGCCGTCCAGCAGGCCTGCATGACGGGACCGATCAGGCAGGTGGTCTACGCCAGCAGCCTGGCGGTCTACGGGGATGGACCGCGGGTTGAGGCGGCCTCCCCCCAGCCGGTCACCGCCTACGGCCATGCCAAGCTCTATGCGGAGCGCATCCTCGCATGGACGGCGAGACTGACCGGCGTTCCGGTGACCGTTCTCCGGCTTTCAGGGGTCCTCGGCCCCGTGGGTCAGCGCTCTGGCAACGTCACGAGCGTGACCGTGAAGAGCCTCTTGCTCCAGCCTGGAGCGATCATCCTGAGCGACTACTTTGCCCTGGATCATGAGCATCTTGATGCGCGGGATGTCGGGGAGGCGTTCCGACTGGCGCTCAACCGGGAGTCACGGGAGCTACTTGAAGTATTCAACATCGGGCGTGGGGAGTTGATCGGCCCGAACCAGTTCGCTGAGGCCCTGCGGCAGGCGACCGGGCGAGCGGTGTCGACGCCATCCATCCAGTCGGGGCATCGCCGGGAGCCACTCGACCTGGGGCGGGCCAGAGCGGTGCTTGGCTATGCACCCCAGTTCGACTTGGCAGAAAGCCTCGCCTACCTCGTGGAGGTCTATCAACGCCTAAACGCCGACACAACACTGACGAAGGGACATGGATGAAATGACTGTTCTCGTTATAAACGGTACCCCTAGACTCAACGGGCAAACAAAGATCCTCTACCAATTTGCAATCGATACCCTGCGGGCGACCTATCCAGCCCTGGATGTGGAAGGGTTCGACCTGTCCGAGCAAAGGCTGCCGCTCTTCGGCTACCCGCTCTCTGAGGCGGAGGAGCGTGCAATCAGCCACTTCCGGGACCGGATCCGCAGCGCCCGAGGTTACCTGTTCTGCACCCCCGAATACCATCACTCGCTCTCGGGAGCGCTAAAAAACGCTTTTGATCACCTGGACGTCCCGGACATGGCCGGAAAGACAGCGGCGATTCTCACGGTCGGCGGGCGGTACGGCGGCACTCACGCGGTCAGCGCCCTCCGCCAGGTCTGCGGGGGCATGAGGCTCTGGTGTGCACCTACAGCCTGTGCGATTCCCTTGGAAGAAAAATCGGCACATAAGTCCCTCGGCAACCCGCTCAACCAGCGCCGACTCAAGGAAGTCCTGGAGCAACTGGTCACCGGCATGGGCCGCACAGGGTCCGGCCAGAGCTGAGCAGCATGATCGGGCTGTCACAACTCGGCCGCACCCGCGTGGTCACCGAGCGGATCCCCGGACTCTCTGTCTGTGCCGTGAACGTGCTCTACCCGGTCGGCGGCGCAACGCACTGGGTGGGTCCCGGGGTGGCTCACCTGCTGGAGCACATCCTGGAGCATCAAGGCACGGGCGATTTCCCGGGAAGAAGGGGCGCCGCCACCCACCGGGAGACCACCAGCTACTGGGCGGTCGGCCCCTCCCATCGGATCACCGACCTGCTTGACCGGCAAGGAGAGCGCCAGCGACCGTTCGATATTCCCCCTGCGATCCTCTCCAGGCACCGCCTCACCGTACTCCAGGAACTGAGGCAGCGCCAGGCAAAAGAGCGGGTGACCGCCCAGGAAAGGTTGCTCAAGGCGGCCTTCGGGAGCCACGGCTACGCCCGTTCGATCACAGGCAGCTCCGCAGAGATCGGAGCCATCCGGGACGAGGAGTTGATCGAGGCCCATCGGATCGGCTACCGGGGGCCTACCCTGATCGCCATCATCTCCCCGCTCACGGCAGCGGAGATCCTGAAGCGCCTATCGGAGAGGGGACTCTTCTTGCCCGAATCGGCAGCAGAGCCCGAGGCGCCGCCAGTTCCAGCGTGCTATCAGAGCGGTTCCCTGCGGGCGGAGAGCGGCGAACGGCTCGCCTTTTTTCCGGCCCCTTGCCACGACGCCTCCGAACAGGAGTGGCTCCCGCTCCTGCAGAGCATCTGGCAGCGTCGATTGGGGGCGACGGGGGGACGGGTAATGCTCACCGCCTATGGCGCCGCAGGCTCCTGCATCATCACCGAGCTCTCCCGGGAGATTGCCGCAACACGGGAACTCCTCGCCCAGGCCTGCACAGAAAGCGAGATCAGCCTGGCCCGATCGCTCCTCCGGGCCCAGCGGCAGGAGGCGCAGGAGGACCTTTCCCGACGGCTGATGCGCTTGACCGAATGCGGCACAACCGGCTCGTTTGACCGCCTGGCAGAAGACTGGCCTGGCGAGCCAGATCCGCAGGTCCTGAACCAGATCGCCGAGAGACTGCTTCAGTCCCCCCCTCTCCTCCTCTCCGCCGGCGCTCCCCTCTCCCTGCAGCCCCAACCCTGGCCCTTTGCGCCACCCAAGCCCTCCCGGAAACCGGGTCCACCCCCTTCCCCCCGCTTGCCCGAGGCTACGGGGAGCACGTTGCTCCCAGCGCTCATCACCCGGGCAGGCCGCCGCTTTCTGGCACAGGCCGGGTGGGAGTTGACCCGGCGACAGCACCTGCAGATTCGCATCGACGGCTCCGCCTTGCCAGAACCGCGGCTCTACGGCCTCTACGAACGGTTTCGCGGGCAGAAGGGGGTCCGGCGGCTGCAGTTCGCCGGCCGCCATCTCCTGGTCGCCTGGGCCCCCGCTCTCTCTGTCCCGGCAGCACTGGCGCTGACGGACTCGCTGTTGCGCACCCCGGGAGAGGCCTCGGAGGCGCTGCTCCGGTCGGCAGTAAACGGCGGGGAGTACCTGCGGCTCTACCTGCCGAGCGTCCTGGCACAACTAGGGTGTCCGGAGGCCACAGGCCCGGGTGAAGCAGTCCCCGTGGGAGCCGCCGTTCTAGGCGATCTGACCCAGGCCAATCGGCAGCTCCTGCACCAGTGGCTGGAGCGCTCCGGGAATCCCCAGGGCCTTTCCCTGGAGCAGACGGGTCCAGCCTGTCCGCCCGGGCTGAGGCCCGCCGCCTTGCCCGGCCTGAGGGAGATCGATCTCTACCTCTACAGCCTCCCCGGGGCAGACCCGCTGCTCTTCCCCCTCAGCGCAGCGGCCAAGGCGGTCCATCGCCTCAACGGCTCCTCCCTGGAGGAGGATCTGCAGTGGACGGGATCGGTCTACTCCCTCTCATCCGGAGTGGCCATGGGGTACGGATGCTCCTTCCTCTGGTTTGGCCTGTTCCCGACGGCGAAGGCGAGCCCCGCTGGGGTGGGGGAGCGGATCCAGGACTGGGTTCAGCGGACCTACCACCATCTGCAGGACGGGGGACCGGCGATCGATCCGATCACGTCCGATGAGGCACTGGATCGCCTCGATCAGCTAGGGTGGGCGGAGGTAACTCCCCGGGCTCACCTGACTTTCGATGCCCTCCCCCTGTTCATCCCGATTCGGCAAACCCCTTCATCACGGAAAGGTTGATCACATGAACCGAAATCTACTTCTCTTGTGGGTGGCGGATTCGACCTCCCTGTTTGGCACGGCCATCTACACCCTGGCCCTCACCCTGCTGTCGGTCTCCCTGACGGAGTCGGCCCTGGGGGCAGGGGCTGTCTTGTTCACCTCCAGCATTCCCTACCTGGTCCTGGGATTGATCGGCGGGGTGCTGGCAGACCGGTACAATCGAAAATGGCTGATGATCCTCTGCGACGTGGCCCGCGGGCTGCTTGTGCTGACCCTCCCAATCGCCCTGGCTCTCGGCTGGGAGATCACGGCCGTGCATGTGGCCATCATCGGGTTCCTGGTCACCAGCTTCCGCACGGTCTTCTTCCCGGCGAACAACGCCAGCATCCCCGATCTGATCACCGACAAGGCGAAGCTGAGCCAGGTGAACGGCTACTTCCAGCTCACCCGCAACCTGGCCCTGGTCCTCGGGCCCGGTCTCGCCGGGTGGCTGATGTTGCTGGACCTGAACGTCGTCCAGTTGCTCTACATCGACAGTGCCTCCTACGTGCTCTCCGCCATCGCCATCGGAATGATCCGGTTCCCGGCGGCAAGACCTCCGGCCGGGAAGCGCCCCAATCTCCTCCTGGAGGCCTGGCATGGCGTGCGCCCCCTGTTCCAAAAACAGAGGGATATCGGGCTTCTTCTGCTGATCTTTGCGGTCCAAGTGCTGGTCGGCACAGGTCTTATGGGGGTCGCTGTCCCACGCATCCTCACCAGCCTGCCGAAGGGGCAGAGCGTCTACGGCGCCTTGACGACGGTCACCGCCCTGGCGGCTGCCGCATCGGCCATGGTAATGATCCACATCAAAATGAAGCAGCATGATCGCTGGATGTTCGCAGGGTACCTGCTGCGAGGTTTCAGCTTCCTTCTCATGGCACTACTGCCCAGTGTAGAGCTGATCTTCGTGGCCGCGGCGGTCGTTGGGTTCAGCTACTCGCTCTCCTCGATTCCCCTGACGACCTTGCTGCAGGTCCATACGCCTACAGAAGACATGGGTAAGGTAGTGGCAATCCGCTCTACGCTGGGCAATCTCGCCGATTCCTTCGGCTATGTCACCATCGGGGGACTCATCTCCTGGTTCGGTCACGGCTCGGGCTTTGCGGCGGGGGCGACCCTCTCCCTCGTCGCTTCGGTGGCGGGGATTCTGCTGCTGCGCATCACCCGGGCACAGGCCGAGACCACAGGCCAGTCGGCGTGAAGCGGGAGGATTGCAGCGCAAAGGAGGCAGTGGGATGACGGAGGACCGCCAAAGGCCAAGCTTGCTGGACCTGTCTATTGGGCACCCCTATCATGCGCCGCCGCCGGCGGCCATAGCGGCAGCAACCTCCGCTCCGCCGGAGGCGGGAAGGGGCTACTCGCCCCCCGGCGGGCTTCCCGCGCTACGTCAGGCCTTGCAGCGGAAGCTTGCCGTGCGCAACCGAATCACCGCCGCCGTCGATGACATCATCGTCACAGCAGGGAGCACCCTCGGTCTGTACTCCTCCCTGGCGGCGCTCACTTCCCCGGGCACCGAGATCCTGGTTCCGGATCCAGGCTTCCCCCTCTATCGCCAAATGGCGGCGATGCTCGGCCTGCGGGTACTGCCCTACCGGGTCTCACCGGAGAGCGGGGTGGTGCCAGACCTGGCGCAGTTGCCACCGGCCCCGGTCATGATCTGGAACTCCCCGCACAACCCGACCGGCCTGATCGCTGACCCCGCGTCCGTGGAGCGACTGGCGGAGCAGGTCACAGCCAGGAAGATGTGGCTGATCAGCGACGAGGCCTACGAGGACCTCGTCTTCGACGGGATTCATGTCAGCCCCGGATCCATTTGCCCGGAGCGGACCTATACGATCCACTCCTTCTCGAAGGGATACGGCATGGCCGGGTGGCGCATCGGCTACGTCACAACCCCGCCGGGAAAGGGCGCCGACCTGGCCCGGCTCCACTGGACCGTCACCATGAGCGTCTCCACCATCTCGCAGATCGCAGCCCTGGCCGCCCTCGATGCAGGGAACGAGTACCAGGCGAGCGTGCTGAAAGGCCTTCAGGAACGACTCGGATTGACCCTGGCGGCCTTGAACCGGCACGCCATTCCACACCTCAAACCCGCCGCCGGCCTCTTTGTCTGGGTGGACATACGCCCGTGGGGATCCAGTACCGCGGAGTTCGTCAAGGGAGTTGCCCGCTCCCAGCGGGTCCTGATAAGTCCCGGCACCCCCTTCGGCCCAGCGGGTGAAGGGCACGTCCGGCTCAGCTTCAGCCTGTCCTCGGTCGAGATGCTGCAGGATGCGCTGGAGCGGTTCTGTACCTACTGTGCTCAACTCAGAGATTAGGGGAGGGAAGAGCTTTGCTTACCGCAAGCGCCAGGGGCCTCACGGTTGCGCTCGATGACCGCTTTGTGACACAGATGATGGCAGCTGCTCAATCGGGCAAGGGATACCAGGCGACGCTCCAGGCGGCTGAATCGCTCTTCGCCCAGGAAGCCGACCTGCTGAAGGCGGCGCCGCAGAGCTGGGAGGAACTCTTTCCGGATGGGGCAGCCATGGAACGCCCGGAGTTCTGGCAATCGGTCTCCGAGTCGCTCCGCTACCTGCGGGAGCACCTGGAAGAGTCGGTCAACCTGGTGGCGCAGTATCTGCCCGAAGGTGAGTTCCACCAGTTCCAGACGACCATCCACCTGATTCCCGGGTTCCATGCGAACTACGGACCGGTTGAGGGGCACCAACTCTACGCCCTCCGCCCCGGAGCCATCCCCGAGGAGGTCTACCTGTTCCTCGTCCACGTCTATTACCACGAACTCTCCAACCTGTATGATACACCCCTGTCCAAGAGAGCAGCCTCCAGCCCCACCACCCCGGATCTGCTGAGACACTTCCTGTTGACCCTGATCCGGAACGAGGGGATCGCCAACCACGTCGTGCTCGCCCCTGTCATCGCCCTGCGCGACGCCCACCCGGATTATGAGTTTCGGTATTTCAAGTATGCTTTTGCCATTGGAGACCTGGAGCGGCACCGCCAGACGGTGCAGGTCCTGCACCAGATCATCACCCTGCTGCGCCCGGAGAACTTCCGGAAGCTGGTGGGGAGGATCAACCAGCTCCTCAAGGATCCCCGGCTGCCCATCATCAATCTGGTCGGGATTCACCTGTCCGCGGCAATCGCCCGCCACCACGGTGAGCGGGCCCTGATCAACTGCGCCACCAAGGAGCCGCAGGAGTTCTTCCGGCTCTTCCTGCAGACCGATGATGAGCTGGCGGTCTGGTTGAAGGCTCAAGCGGGGGGCGAGTTCTTCACCGAGGTTCCGGTCATCCCGGCTTGAGGTCACCTTGGCCAGACCCCGGTCCTCGCCTTCCTGAACCTGAGCCAAGAGCTCGATGTGCGGGACTTCACCCTCTTCGTGAGGGCCCTGGTTCGGCCTGGGACAAGTGACGCCGCATGGCCCAGGAACTGGGGGCAAAGGCGAGCGTCAAGCTGCCTATCACTTCATCACACAATTCTTCAATCAATAGCCTCGCAAGATGCCCTCCGGTGCGATTCGGAGGGCGTTTTAGTGCCGAAATAAGCAGAAAGTGCACAGGAGCGGCACGAATGGCTGACGAAGCACCCCCCAATCACGCCGGAGAGGTTGATATCGCCGTGAAGCGCTACCCGCTCGTCACCTTCGTCCTGCTCGCCTTCGGCATCGCCTGGGTCGGATGGATCCCCGCTGCCCTCTTCGGCCCGATCCCGAGTCCCCTCTACACCCTCTCGCTCAACGCATGTGGGCCCACCCTCGCCGCCCTGATCGTCACCGGCCTGACCGATGGCCGTGAGGGGCTTCGGCGGCTCTGGCGACGGGTCATCGCTTGGCGCTTCGGCGCCCGCTGGTACCTCTTCATCCTGGTCAGTCCCGCTCTGCTCTTCACCGCCGGCGGACTCCTGCGGTCCTGGCTTGGCGGCGAACCCTTCGCCTGGTCGAACGCAGCGGTGTATGGGCAGGCCCCCATCAACCCATGGCTGCTGCTTCCAGTCCTCCTGGTCACCGGCCTGATCATCGGCCCGCTCAACGAGGAGATCGGGTGGCGCGGCTTCGCCCTGCCCCATCTGCAGCGGCGCCGGAGCCCCCTGGTCGCCACCCTGATCCTGGGGGTGCTCTGGGGAGCGTGGCACCTGCCGCTTTTCTACGTCGCAGGCATGTCCCAGGCCGCGCAGCCGATCCTCCCCTTCCTGGTCAGCGTGCTGGTCAACAGCTTCTTCTACACATGGCTACATAATCACACGGGTGGCTCGATCCTGCCGGCGATCCTGCTCCATGATACGTTCAACACCTCTTCTGCTTACGTTCCTGCGGCCCCATCGGAGTGGCCAGTGATCGGTGTGACCGCCCTGGCGGTGCTCCTCATCATCCTCAGCAATCGATCGTCCTGGCTGACGCCACCAGCCCATGCAAGAACGGAGGGAGTTCCGTGCGCAGACTCTTCATCGCCCCCGATGGCCGGTTGAACCTCTTCTGGCGGCTCTTCACCTACACGCTCCTCTACTTCGTCATGCTCATGCTGGCCCAGGCTCTGCAAGAGCGAGCACTGGGCCTCCCCCGGAACAGCCTCCGGGGCACTCTGGTCCACTCCGGGCTGGCGGTGGCGCTCACGATCGGACTTACCTGGTTCTATCGGACCAAGGTGGACAAGCGCCCCTGGAGTGGTGTGGGACTTACCCTGCGAGGGCGAGTGGGGCAGTTGCTCACCGGCTTTGCCGCCGGCGTGCTCCTGATCGGGCTGGTCTTCGCGATCGAGTACGCCGCCGGCTGGCTGACGATCACTGGCTTCGAGCCAAACCGCAGCGGATGGGGTACGGCTTTGAGCTTCGTTGTCGCCGGTCTCCTCTACGCCATTACCCCGGGCTTCACCGAAGAGGTGCTCATGCGGGGCTACTGGTTCCAGAATCTCGGCGAGGGGCGCCGCCTCTGGGTCTCGACGTTAGTCGTAGCGGTCGCCTTCGCCCTCCTCCACTTCGGCCAGTTCGGCCCCTGGATGCTGGTCTTTATTCCAAGCATGCTGGTTCTCTCCACAGGCCTGATCCTCAGCCGGCTCGTGACCGGCTCGCTCTGGATGGCGATCGGCTGGCACACCGCCTGGGACTTCGCCCAGTGGGCCGTCTTCGGCATCTCTCCCCTCTGGAGCATGCGCCCGCTGATCGCTGTGCAGATGACCGGCCCCATCTGGCTGATCGGCCCGCCCGGCATGCCCGAGGAAGGGCTGGTGGGCATCCTCGTAGAGATGCTGGGGGTTGGGCTTCTCCTCGCCTACATGGCCTGGCGGAGGTACCGGATCGACTGGAAGGCGACCCTCGCACCGGATGGGCGGGTGAAGGCGAGCGAGGCGGCTCGCCAGGCTGTGCATACGTTATCTGGCCGGTTGTAAACCAATTGCACGTATTGACTTGGCCATCCAGGGGCATGAGTTGCTGGCCCAGGTCCTGCAGGGGTTAGTGCTCGGGCTTCCCCAGTCCAGCCTCTGGGGTAACCTCCTGGGCTCGGGGCTGGCGGTGGTCCTGACCATCGGCCGCACCTGGCTCTACCGGACCTGGGTCGACCGCCGGCCTGGTCTTCCTGATCGAATACGCCGCCGGCTGGCTGGAGGGTTACCGCCTTTGAGCCCAACCACAGCCGATGGGAGACCGCCATGGGCTTCGTTCTATCCGGTCTCTTTTACGCGATCACTCCCGGCTTCACCGAAGAGGTGGTCATGCGAGGCTACTGGTTCCAAAACATCGGCGAGGGGCACCGGCTATAGATCGCAACGCTGGTCGTCTCCTTGGTCTTCGCCCTGCTTCACTTCAGAGAGTTCGGCCCCTGGATGCTGATCTTCACTCCCAGCGTCCTGGTCCTCTCGACCGGGCTGATCCTCAGCCGGCTGGTCACCGGTTCGCTCTGGCTGGCGATCGGCTGGCACACCACCTGGGACTTCGCCCAGTGGTCGCTCTTCGGTATCTCCCCACTCTGGCGGACGCGTCGCCGTGGAGATGCTGGGCGTGGCCGCCCTCCTGTGCTACATGGCCTGGTGGAAGTACCGGGCCAACTGGCAAGCCCCCCTGCTAGTGAAAGGGGGGGCAAACCGAATCGTAAGCCCCACAAACAGGGAACCGGACCACTCCAGTCTGTCGGAGAATCTTCACGATCGAAAACGCACCGGGGCCGTCCCATGGCCATCTTTCATGGCTTCTGGGACGGCCCGCTTCTCTTTGGTCACCACCAGGGAGAATGGCATCCAGACTGTTCCTCCGTCCTCGTTGCCCAAAACGGCAACGTCACCCGTCGGCGGGCGATGCGTCATCCTCTGCAAAGAGGGTGTCACCATTCTGCCACAATCGGCACGTACCGCCGAGCAGCCACACCTGAAGGTGCTCCCACGACCTACGAGTCAAGGTTTAGATCTCCAATATAAGTGTCCAGAGCCTGCTGAAAGGAGTAAAAGGTCTTGGAGAGGAGTTTCAACTTATCCAGCTCAGAGTCAAGACTTTCCGGAGCCTTTACTAGGAAACCCGTTGCCGTCATATACCCGTATGGAAATGAGTACATAACCTCCTCCTGCAGCGGATAAGGGAAGTTGCTCCCGCCTGGGATCCCCGACGTTCGGGACGCCACTGTCGAGAAGTAGACGATGCGCTTTTGCTGCTCCCACGGAACGAAAACGAACCGGAGTACAACAAGAACCGTTCCATCCGCCGACAGGTAGTTATACTCGAACCGGGTTGGCGTCTGCTGCTGGTCGTCGAGCTGGTCTGAATCCTCGGGCTCAAATTGAGACTGCCAATACGTTACGTGCACTACCGGATCGATCGCTGTGTTGAGGTACTCGAAGCCACTAGGGTTAAACGACTTCTCATGGATAGCGATGGCCTGCCTGGTGAACCCGCTATACGCTTTTTCCGTCCGCTTTTCGCTACCGCTACCGCTGCAGGAGGTGGCGAACAGAAGCAGTGTCAGTGCCAAGCCAAGGAACGGAAGGACTCGACGCATTTCAAAACCCTCCTTCAAGAAGACATGCGTACAGCCCCCGACAAGGACTGTACGCACACCCCTAACGCACAAGTGCTCAGTTAATGACAGAAGTGACTTCCCTTGCATCCGCCCTAAAACGACAGCGCTCGGACGGCCTGACCCTTATGTAGAAGTCAATGGAACAACCAACATGGGCTCTCGGAGTACACTGCGCTTCCACACTGGCCGATGGCTGAACTGTGAGATCTGTTATGACCTTGAAGTGAGGGGATCTAATAGTATTATAGCATTATTCTTTCAGTAAGACAATCGTTAGTTATAATTATCATCCGTTTGACTCCTGCGCTCGTCCAGTGCATGGCGAAGGACTGGAGGGGTGTCAGCGGTACCCCGGCTGACATCCACCCACCTGAGGGCTTGTGGTCAACTGCTTCACGCGCAAGGGGAGGCCGCTGGGACTAGATCTGTCGCCAATCGCGCACCGGGGGCCGGGCAGATTTGCCCGGCCTCGGCTCGCTCTCACTGCTACTGGTTGAGCGCGTTCGACTGCGTCACGTAGTCGAACCGGCCCTTGGTCTGGTGAATGTGCTTATACATCTCCTTCGCCACAGTCTGGAACAGCTGCTTCGCCCACTGATCCTGCGTGGCGTTGGTGAAAACCAAGCACCTCCTGTTGTACCGTCATGCTGTGAGATCCCTTCCTGGACCCAGGGCCCTCCGCGATGCTAGCAACTGCCACCAACGGCGGAGCAGATGTCCTTGAACGTCGACTCCAGCCCTTTCCCCATGCCCGTAAGGACCGCAATCAGCACCACCGCAATCAGAGCGATGATCAGCCCGTACTCGGTCATGCCCTGACCATCCTCACGAACCATTAGCTGACGGAGCCAGAAGTAAGCCTTCAGCATGTCAACCCCACCCCTTCTCGAAATTCCCCCACCGGGGTTCAGTTGGATCCGTGCAGATCACACGGCGACGTCAATGTCTTGCCATCGATCGACACCATCCGGTCAACACCACGGCGAGCCAGTTCAGCCTGGACCTCCGCCTCGACCGGAAGTTGCCGGTACTGCGCCCCCAACATCGCCAAAAGGTACGTCTTCATGTGAAGCTCACCGTTGGCTCTGACGATCACCTGCCGAGGCCGGCTGGGGTTGCCTCCCGCGAACTGGCCTCTCTCCACCGTCACCAACATCTGCTTCAGCGTCGCCTGATTCCCCCAAACCTGGTTCCGACCGAAGGCCTGTCCAGCCACCTGCTCCACGTGATCATCGCTCGCAGCAGGCTCAATCCAGCAGGCCCTGTTCAGCTCCTCCGTCAGGTCACACCAGCGATCTGATCCCTCACACTGCTGGTTCCACCGGGCCTCAAATCCCTTCCAGACATCATCCTCCCACCCAGTGAAGACCACGCGCTGCGGGGCGGCGGCCCACCAGAGATGCCAGCAGGTATTACTGACCGACTGCTTGGGAAGCGGCTTGGCTGGCTTCGGCTCCCAGGGCGGCGGCAGCGGCGCATCGGGATCAGGAGGTGGATCGCTCGGATCATACGGCGGCGGCTCCTCACAGACCGGATTCCGCCATTCGTGGTACCGCCACTGCGTGAAGGCCATCTCGACCTTGTAGTCCAACTGGAGTGCTCCACCCAGGGAGGCTGCGTCCAGGGCTGTCCGCAGTTGTTCCCGAATGAAGAAGATCCGGCCGAAGTCTGCTGCAAACGCTACCGTGATCAGGATCACTGACCAGGCGAGCACGAAGACGGTCGTCGCTGAGCCTCGCTGATCCTGCCACCTCATCATGTCCGCCCCTTCTCGAGCCAGAAGGTTGCCCTGGCCGTCAGCGGGACTGTATCGGTCATCTTCGCTCCCCCGCCGCCAAGCAGAGCTCCTAGCAGAGGAAGGTACGAAGGTTGATGGTAGGTGACCGAGACGGTGATCGTCTCCTGATCCATGACCACCTTTACATCGGATGATGTGAAGTACGTCGCACCGTTCGGGCCGGTCTTGGGCAGGTAGACGGCCTTCTCGGCGTTCTGCGTCGCCCGTGCCACCCGATTCCCCTGCATCTGCACCGCACCGGCCCTGGCCCCTTCACGGGCCGCACCGGAGATCACGATCCAGCTCCGCACGAACATCCCGAAGACCGGAACGCAGAGGACCAGGTAGAGCAGGATCGGTCCGATGAGGGCAAACTCGACCATTTGACTCCCACGCTGGGATCGGAGCAGTCTGCGCAGCCACATCGGCTATCCCCCCATGAACTGGCGCATCAGGTTGACCACCGCTGGGCCGAGCACGATCATCATCGTCGGCATGAGAATGAAGATGACCATGGGCAGCCGCATCCGGACCGATGCCTCCTGCGCCTTCTGCTGCGCCTGTTGCTGCTTCTTCTGACGGATGGCCCGCATGCTGAACCGCAGGTGCTCGGCGATCCCGACGCCGTACTCGTGGCTCTGCATGATCGCCGTTATGATCTCGGCCAACTCAGGGCTCCCGTGCCGCTCCATGAGGTCCTTCCAGGCCTTCTGGGCCGGCTTGCCGGCCGCCATCTCATGAACGGTTCGAATCATCTCCCGGGCCAGGAGGCCCGGGCTCTCGGTCGCCACCCGGCGGATGGCTTCGTTCAGCCCCAACCCCGACTCCAGGCAGGTCGCCAGTAGGTGGACGAACTGTGGCAGTTGCCGCCGGAGCATCAACGTTCGCTCGGCTACCCTGCTGCGCAGCCACGTCCGCGGGCCGAGGAGCCCAAGGATCGCCCCGATCAGCGCCCCCTTCCAGCCGGCGGAGGTCATGAGGACCAACGCCAATCCCACGGCGGAGACGAACTGCAGGAAGTAGAACTCCTCGGCCCCCAGCCCGCCTGGCCGCCCGGCCCAGAGGACCAGTTGCCGCAGCTCCTCCAGCGAACCCGCCCCCGGCAGGAGCGGCACCCGGGGGATCACCCGCTCTTTCAGCCAGGTCATGAAGCGCTGGCTGCCCGGGCGGTCCACCTCCATCTGCCCCACCCGGTCGAGCATCGCCCTGAGGCGGCGGCGGGGAGCAGTCACCAGGTCGTAAATCCCGAGCCCCAGCAGGAGCACCGCCAGGAAGGTCCAGAGCGAGACCACACCGCTCACCCCCTACCAGTTACGCACATCCGTGATCTTCTGGATCACCAGCCACCCTATGCCGATCATGGCAACCCCGCCGAGGATCATCATCTGACCGATGGGGTCACGCAGCGCCTCTCCGAAGTAGTCCGGGCTGCGCATGGTCACCAGGCCCATGACCACGAAGGGAACAGCGGTCACCATACGGGCGCTTGCCTTGCCCTCGGCACTGGCGGCCACCATCGCCTTCATGAACTGCCGGTCCTCGACCAGCTCCTTGCTGATCGACTCCAGCACCAGGTCGAGGTCAGCGCCGGCCTCACCTGCCACCTTGCAGGCGACGACCACGGAGTGGAACTCCGCTAGGCCAATCCGGTCCCGGATCCGCTCCATCGCCTCGGCGGCAGGAATCTGAAGCTGCATGGCCCTCTCAACCCGGGCGAACTCCGAGCGTATCGGCTCGGGTGCCTGTTTCACAACCGCCTGCACGCCCTGGTAGAGCGTCCCGCCGGCCCGGATCACGTTAGCCATGAGGTTGAGCGTGGCCGGGAGCTGCTGTGTGAACTGCTCGGCACGAGCCTTGGCCCGGTACCGGACGAACCCGATCGGTCCGATGACGCCCGCCGCCATGACCAGCAGTGCCTGCAGAGAGTTGCCCGACAAGGTCAGCAACAGCCCCAGCCCGGTGCCTGTCGTGAAACAGAGCAGGAAGAACCTGCGGTTCCAGTCCACGCCCGCCTGCTTCGCCTCCCGCTCCAGTCGCTCCAGCAGGCCCGGCGTCCGGACCGATGCCGTCGCCTCCTGGCTGCGAGGATCCCGCTCAGCCATCAGCTTTCGGGCCAGGCGGGAGCGCCTGCTCAGGATCTGGGTCACCCCCGCCAGGGCGAAGGCGATCGCCAGGAAGGTGAAGAGCCCTGCCAGGTACTGCACGGTCTATCCCTCCTGCTCCCAGGTGTACCGCTTCACGATCCGCTGCGGCGCCTCGCCCGTCGGCTCCAGCCGGTCAAGCTGCGAATTCCATCGGAAGAGGGACCGGTAGCGGTACTCACCATGATCGGTCATTTCCACCTCGACGATCTCCATGATCCGCCGGCCGCCGCCCTTCAGGCGAGCGCAGTGGACCAGCAGCTCAAAGGCGGAGCCGATCTGCTGCCGGATCGCCCGGATCGGCAGGCCGCTGTCGGCCATGAGGATCATCGTCTCCAGGCGGGAGAGGCCATCGCTGGCCGTATTGGCGTGCAGGGTCGAGAAGCAGCCATCGTGGCCGGTGTTGCAGGCCTGAATCATATCCAGCGCCTCCGGGCCACGGACCTCACCAACGACAATGCGATCGGGCCGCAACCGGAGCGAGGTCTTGACCAGGTCCCGGATGGAGATCGCCCCCTGCCCCTCGGCGTTGCCGTGCCTCGTCTCGTAGCGGAGCAGGTGCGGCTGCTGGAGTTGCAGTTCGGCGGCGTCCTCTATGGTGATCACCCGCTCATCCTGGGGGATGAAGCTGGAGAGGACGTTCAGGACCGTCGTCTTGCCGGAAGATGTCCCACCAATCACGAGGATGTTGCACCTCGCCCGAACCGCCCGGCGGAGGAAGTCGACCGCCTCGGTGGTCAGGGTACCGGCATCCACCATCGCCTGGACGCCGAGCATGCGGGGATTGAACTTGCGGATCGCCATGGCGCAGCCGTCCAGGGCGGGCGGCCCGAGCGTGGCGCAAATGCGGGAGCCATCGGGCAGGCGAGCGTCCAGGATTGGGTGGCGCTCATCGATCCGACGACGGATCGGCTGGGCGACTCGCTCGGCCAGGTGGCGCACCGCCTGGTCACTGTCGAACGCCAGGCCGGAGACCTTCTCCAGCTTCCCGTGTCGCTCGACCCAAATATCGTTGAAGCGGTTGACCATGATCTCGGTGATGGTCGGATCATCGATCAACGGCTGGATGACGCCAAAACCGACCAGATCCTGCACCAGGCGGGTCACCATGGTCTCTCGCAGGGTGGCAGGGACCGAGCCGTCCCGCTCGAGAATGGCGTTGATCTTCTCCCGAGCAAGGAGTCGCAGGCTGGAGTCGCTGGGCTTCAGCAACAGGTCGCCGCTGATCTCCTGCAGGAGTTGGTCCCGGACGTTGTCCCGCAGCTTCTCGTACTGCAACTGGGCGGCGGGGTCCTGGACCAGGGCGGCATCGACACGCTTCTGGAGCAATCCCTCCCGGTCCGGAGCCGTTGACCCTTCATCTCCCTGGGCGGCAAGCTGGCGGAGGAGCGAACGGTTGGACATTTAGGCACCCTCCTTGCCGGCGAGGATTCGAAGTCGGCCCAGCAGGCCGGAGCTACCATCAGCCGGTTCTTCAGAGGTTTGGGCCTCACTGGGGAGCATATCGCTCACCAGCCCGGCAACCGCCTTGCCCACCGGCGAGGTCGGTGCCGCCGCCAGCTCCAGGTCCCCCCGGTTGATCGCTGCCGCGGCATGCCGGGAGGAGGGGACTACCCCCACTACCGGGAAGGGGCTGATCAGGCGGATGTCCTCGGCTGTGATCTCCTTCGTGTCGGTGTGCCGGTTGATCACCACCCGGAACTTGTGGACCGGCAGCTTCAGGAACTCCAACTCCCGGGCCACCCGCTTCAGCGGCGTGATCGAGAGCAGGTCCAGCGTCACCGGCACCAGGATCCGGTCAGCGTGATCGAGAGCGACCAGGGTCGAGTCCCGCAGGCTGGTGGAGCAGTCGACCACCACCATGTGGCCTGCGCTACGCAGGTTGCGGAGGGCGGAATCCATGGCGTCGGCCGAAAGGACCGCTTCGTCGATAAACCGTGTTGGCCCGGGGAGGATAAAGAACCGGCTGGAGCGGCGTACCAAGTGGCTCTCCAACTCGTCCGGTTCGGGCTGCCCCGGCCACGTCCCAATGTTCGGGAGGCTCTGGCACTGGAGCAGGCTGACCAGGTCGGGGTTATCGGCGTTGCCGTCGATCAGGGTGGTGCGCCGCTTTTCGGCGAGCTTCAGCGCCACGGCGACCGAGAGAAGCGTCTTGCCGACCCCGCCCTTCGGGCTCCAGACAGCCGTTACGAAGCCGCCACTCATGATCAGTTCCCCCCTCCGGTCATGCCACCACCGAACCCAGCTACCTTTGCCTGGCCGGTCATCGACTTGCCCGATGCCGCCTTGCTGTCGCCATCGGTCACAGTTGCGGCCTCATCGGGCGTAATGCCGTACCGGTCGAAGAAGACCTCCGGATTGACACCGGTGGTGACGGTTGGCTCCGCCGCGGTCCCGTAGGGGCTGGTCAGCAGCCAGATCAGGCCGTTGGCCTGGGCAAAGGCGATCTCCTCGGCCTTCTCCGGGGCGACCTGGAGGACGACGGTCATCTGCCCGCTGTCGTCCCCCTCGCTCACGAAGAGGACCGGCACCCGCTGGGCGATGATCCGGGAGAAGGTGCCGCCGGCCTCCGACTCCTCCTTTACCGCCACGAGGATATCAACCGGATCGCCCTCCTTCAGGGTACCGGCCACGCCCGTGGCGGCGTTGACCTGGAGGGCCATGGCCCGCATGCCGTGAGCCTGCTCCACCGCCAGCCGCGCGGCGAGGTTGGAGCCGCCGGCGGCCACGAGGTACCCCTTCCGCATCACCGTGCCCGGGATCAGCAGGGCCCGGCTGTAGTGGCCCTCCAGCTCCTTCACGTCGGTCACGGCGTCAGCGGGGACGGCGTCCTTCGGCAGGGCCGTCACCTTCAGCGCCTCAGCAGGAATGGCGGTGTATGGCTGCAACTCCCTGGCCACCGTGACCACGCTGACGGTCTGCTCCTGGGCCTTCAGGAACCGGACGTTCAACCATGCGGCGAGCAGGGCACAGAGCAGCGCCCCTAGCAGGGCGTAGCGCCCGTAGCTTCCCTTCATGTATGTATCCCCCCTGCGCACATCTAGCGTCCGAAGAGTCCCTTCAGCAGGCCACCCCGCTCGGGAGCGGCTCCGATCAACGGCTCGGCCACGAGTCCGGCCAGTCCACCCAGCGCCTGGACCAGCGACCGGCCGGCCTGGCTGTCCAGTTGCGTGACAGGGACCCCCTGGCTCGTCGCGCCTACCACCAGGTCCGGGGCGGCTGGGATGGTCAGGCTGACCGGTATGCCGAAGCAGTCGGCCACATCGGTGGATGGCAGATGCGGCGTCTCCAGCCACCGGTTGAGGACCAGCCGGCAGCGCCCCCGATCGATGATCCCCTGCTCCAGCCCGGCCTCGAAGGACCGGGTCGTGTCCAGCACGTCCGGGTAGTCGGGGGCGAGGGTGAGCAAGAGGGTCTGTGCCAAGCGGGCTGCGGTCTCCCGGACTTCCCCGGGGCGGGCCTCCGGATCCAGGATGATGTAGTCAAACTGTGTGCGCAGACCGTCCACCAGCCAGATGATAGCCTGGGAGGTCAGATGCTGGACCCAGTCGGGCCGGCCGTCGGGGCCGGAGAGGATCGCCCAGTTGGGCTTGACCCAGCGGAGCGAATCAGGCGGGAAAGAGCCTCCCCGGGCCAGCGCCTCGCTCAGGTGAAACCAGCTGGGCACCTCCTGCTCCTTTCCGACCAGTGCGGCCAACGACGAGTTCCAGGGGTTCAGGTCCACTGTGCAGACCCGGATTCCGCCGGCCCGGCTGAGGAGGTCGCTCAGAGCGACCGCCAGGGTGCTCCGTCCGGCACCGGGCTTGCCGCCCCAGAAGGTGACCACCTGTTGGCGGAGGACGCTGAGGACCGGGCGGATGGGCTCGGAGCGGGATCGGGATGCGTTGGCTCTGGCAGCCAGGGGCCGGCTTGCGGGCATCGGCTGCGTCCGGGGCTGTGCGGGCGGTGTCAGGGGGGCTCCCTGAGGGGAGGCCGGCTCGCCGGTCGGGCGGAGGGGCGGCGGGGGCGGGATCTGCGCCGACCGGGGCGAGGGGGGCAGCGTCTGCGGTCTGGCCGAGGTGGTCGATCCCTGCGCCGGGCGGGCGGGGCACCGTACCCAGGCATCCACCAGTTCCGGGGTGATTCGCTCCGCCGCCAGGACGTCCGCATCCAGCTCATCGGGAGCGGCACCCTCGAGCAAGTAGCAGACCCTCACGCCCTTCAGGTTCAGGACCGGACGGTTCTCGCACAACGCCGGGCTTATGAAGAATAAGGTCGGCTTCTGCTCCTCAACCTCCTGCAACGCCTCTGCCAGGGTCTCGCAAGATGTTTGCCGGAGGGAGAAGCTGCAGCATTCGGCGAGCAGCAGGTCCAGCAACGGATCGCCGGTACAGGCCAGTGCCATGATCGCCATATCGCTCACTCCCCCAGCAGTTTCGCCAGCCGCTGCCGGCGGTCATCGGCTTCGGCGGCAGGGCCAAACCGCCTCACGAAGACCAGCCCACTCTTTCCACCGACAGGGCGTGCTCCGGCCAAGTGCGAGGGTCCGGTGAGCCCCCGATCGGCCAGGGCTGCATCGACCTCGTGGGCCAGTTGACCGGCGTCCACACCGGGCGGGATATCGATCACCACCGCTTTGCCGGCCCAGGTCGGGTGCGCATCGGCGGCCCGGAGCGCCTCGGGGTCCCGGGCGTGCCGGTGGTTCAGCCCACGGCTCCTGAGAAGGGGAGCAATCAGATCATACCCTTTGGCCAGGTGCTCCGGCCCCAGCGCCAGGTAGACTCGGGCGGCCAACCCCTCTCCGGGTTTGTAGTTCACTAGATGCCAGGTCCGGGACCATGTCTCCTTGCCAGCGGTCACATCTTTTCCCTCCTGGCAACTCCGTTTCTTCTCTGTGAATAACCACATTTTACCATCACTTCCAATAACATTGCAATAGGTTTCTGTCAATAATCTCTCGGAGAAAGAGGGGGTCCGCAGGTGTATTCGCTATGAGCGAAAACGCACGGGAGGATGCACCGCATGCTTACCGAATCCAGAAGAGGAGAACGCCGACGCCAGCCTTGGAGGGAGCGCCATGCAGCCCGATTACCGGCTCTTGATCGATACCGACGGCTCCGGCCGTTTTGAACGGCTCTGCGCCATTTTGGGCCAGGTAGAGCAGCAGGGCTCACTCCGGCGCGCCACGGAGACGCTCAGCCTCTCCTACAGATACGCCTGGGGGCTGATCCGCAAGGCGGAGGAGCGGATTGGGGCGCCGCTCCTGGTCAGCAAGGTCGGAGGGGCTGCCGGCGGGGGCGCCGAGTTGACGCCGGCCGCCCAGGACCTGCTCCGCCGTCACCGGCTCTACCAGCAGGAGGTAGCAACGATCCTCGGCCCCGCAGGTGCACCGGAAGAGGACCGTCCCCTGCTCATGGCCAGCACCATCGGCCCGGTGGAGACTGGCCTGGTCGATGCTCTGGCCACCGCCTATCGAGCGGCAACCGGGCTCTGGATCCGGTACATCGCCGCTGGGACCGGTCAGGCACTCGGGGTCGCCCGCTCGGGTCGGGCGGACCTGGTCCTTGTCCACGCTCCCGCTTTGGAAGAGGAGTTCATTGCGGAAGGGTATGGGACCAAGCGATACCCGCTGGCGGCAAATACCTTCCTGATCTGTGGTCCTCAGACGGACCCTGCAGGGGTGGCAGGCGCAGCATCTGCCGCCGAGGCGATGCTGCGGATTGCGGTTGCTCGTGCCCCCTTTGTCAGCCGCGGGGACCAGTCGGGTACGCACGTCAGGGAGATGCAACTCTGGGCTGCCGCCGGTGTCGAGCCAGGCGACGACTGGTACGAGGTCTGGGCGCTGGGCGGCCAGGGGAGCGCCGCCACCCTCAACCATACTGTGGCGCTTGGCGCTTACACCCTGATCGACTCCGCCGCGTTCGCCATCGTCAAGCCCGAGGGGTACGCAGCCCTCTACCAGGGTGACCCGCTCCTCCGTAACCTCTTCTGCCTGATACCGGTGCATCCGCAACGGTTCCCCCAGGCGAACCACGGCGGTGCAGAGCGGTTTGTCGACTGGGCGACCGGTCCCGAAGGGCGAGCCCTGATCGAACGCTTCGGTCTGGATGAGCATGGCGTCCCACTCTTCTCCCTTCCTTCGACCGGGTCATGATAGCCCAATGGGAGGGTTGCCAAGCCGGCAATCGTTCGTTATGCTTAGATTTAGCATAACGGTGGCGTACGCTATCGTTTCGTTGCCCTCCGTTATGCTTTTCGGTTCATATCGCTGCCCGAGGAGGTCGCCCCCATGAAGTGGATTCGCTCTTCCGTGGCCCTTCTGGCCCTGCTCGCCCTGCTGGCTGGTTGTGGTACCGCCAGCAAGACCCCCGAAGCACCCCCGGCCGAACCCCCGATAACCGAGCAGCAGAAGCCGGCTGAGCAGACTTCGCACAAGCCTTCCAATCCCGATATCATTCTGGCCACGACGACATCCACTCAGGATTCGGGCCTTCTCGACGTACTGATCCCCATGTTCGAGAAGCAGTCGGGCTACAAGGTGAAGACGGTCGCCGTGGGTACCGGTGCGGCGCTGGCCATGGGTGAGAAGGGCGAGGCCGACGTCCTCCTGGTCCACGCCCCCTCCTCGGAGAAGCCGCTTGTGGAGAAGGGCTTCACCATCAACCGGCGGTTGATCATGCACAACGACTTTGTGATCGTCGGGCCGGCTACCGACCCGGCCAAGGTCAAGGGGATCAAGACCGCTGCCGAAGCGCTCAAGAAGCTCAATGATGCGAAGGCCAACTTCGTCTCCCGGGGCGATGACTCCGGCACCCACAAGAAGGAACTGGAGCTCTGGAAGTCGGCGGGCATCACCCCTGAAGGCGGCTGGTATATCAAGGCCGGCACTGGCATGGGGCAGACCCTGACTGTCGCCAGCGAGAAGGAGGGCTACACCCTGACTGACCGGGCGACCTACCTGGCCCAGAAGAACAACATCAAGCTGGAAATCGCCGTCGAAGGCGACGGCCCGCTTCTGAACATCTACCACGTCATGGAGGTCAACCAGGCCAAGTTCGAGAAGGTGAACGCCGACGGTGCAAAGGCGTTTGCAGATTTCCTCCTCTCGAAGGAAGGTCAGGAGACCATCAAGAATTACGGTGTAGACAAGTATGGCCAGTCGCTCTTCTTTGCCGATGGTGGCAAGGTAGAGACGGACCTGACCGGTGGAAAGTAGTGATTATCGTCCATGGAATTGATCGGACAGGGCATCGTCAAGGCACTTGAGATGCTTGTATCCGGCGATGGGGAGCTCTGGCGGATCGCCTGGCTCACGCTGCGGGTCTCCGGCACGGCGACCTTTCTCAGTGTGATTCTCGGGATACCCGTCGGGGTTCTCCTTGCGCTTACCCGCTTCCGGATACGTGGGTTTACGGTCAGCGTGGTCTATGCTGGCATGGGGCTGCCCCCCGTGGTGGTTGGTCTCGTGGTCTCGATTCTGCTCTGGCGCTCGGGCCCGCTGGGCGATCTCGGGCTGATCTACACGCCGACCGCCATGATCATCGCCCAGACCCTGATCGCCACCCCCATTGTGACCGGGCTGACCATGTCCGGAATCCAACAGCTTCATCCCAAGCTGCATCTGCAAATCCTGGCCCTGGGTGCCTCTCGCTGGCAGTTGTTCGGGCTGCTGATCCGGGAGGCCCGGCTGGCGATCATCGCCTCGGTCATTGCCGGCTTTGGGCGGGTGATTGCGGAGGTGGGCGCCTCCATGATGGTCGGTGCCAATATCGTCGGTGAGACGCGGGTGCTGACCACCGCCATGGTGCTTGAGGTCAACAAAGGTCATTTCGACATAGCCATTGCCTTGTCGATCGTGCTGATGCTGCTGATCTGGCTGGTAATCACCCTCCTTACCCGGCTCCAGCAAGGGGGGCGACCGCTATGAGCCCCTTGCTGGATGCTCGGAACATCACGGTTAAGCGGGGCGGCCGGACGGTTGTGAACGCCGCTCATCTGACGATTGAGCCCGGAGAGGTCCTGGCAGTAATCGGCCCTAACGGGGCGGGCAAGTCCAGCTTGCTCCATGCCCTGGCGTTGCTGCTGCCGGTCTCGTTCGGGGAGTACCGCTGGATGGGCCGCCCGGTAAACCTGCCACAGGAGGCGCTGGCTCTACGCCGGGAGATGGCCGTCGTCTTCCAGGAGGCCCTGCTGCTCGACGGCTCGGTGCTGGAGAACGCTGGGTTGGGGCTGAAGCTGCGGGGGCAGGCGGCATCGGCGTGGCGTCCAGCCGCCCAGGCGATGCTCGACCGGCTGGGCATTGGGCACCTGGCAAAGCGCTCGGCCCGGCAACTCTCGGGCGGGGAGGCGCAGCGGGTCTCGATCGCCCGGGCCCTGGCGACCAAGCCGCGGCTCCTCTGCCTGGATGAGCCCTTCGGAGCGCTGGATGTCCTGGCCCGCCACGCCCTCCTCAAGGATCTGAAGGGGCTGCTCGCGAGCGAGGGGACGGCGGCCTTTTTCGTAACCCATGATTTCACCGAGATCCCCCCCATGGCCGATCGGGTGGCCGTGATCGACCAGGGGCAGATCCTCCAGATTGGCACACCTCACGAGGTCTTCAACCAGCCGGCCACCCCACTGGTGCGAGACCTGGTCCAGGTTGCCCATGATCTGGTTCGCACCCTGCAGCGCGCTGAATAGAGAGGAAGCAGGGCCATGGAGAGCGAATCCCTACGAATGGTCGATTGCGACCCCGAGGAGGACCGTTCACATGGATGAGAAATGGCGCCCGTACATCTCTTTCTTGAAGGATATCGCCCTTGGTGTGGCGCTCTGGTTTCTGATCACCACCTTTGTGGGCGAGGCCAGGCAGATCCCATCGGGCTCCATGGAACCGACCATCCAGATCGGCGACCGGGTCTGGACCGACAAGCTGTTCCTCTCACTCGGAGAGATTCAGCGGGGAGATATTGTCGTCTTTGACCCCCCCTTCGCCACCGAATACCCGTATATCAAGCGGGTGATCGGCCTGCCCGGCGAGACGGTGGAGGTCAAGAAGGGCGGCAAGGTCTACATTAACGGCGAAGCGCTGACCGAGCCTTACATTGCGGAGGCGCCGGGCTATGACTATGGGCCGGTCCAAGTGCCCCAGGGTCAGTACCTGGTGCTGGGCGATAACCGGAACCAGTCGAACGATGGCCACTACTGGGGCTTTCTCCAGCGGGAGAAGATCAGCGCGAGGGCGGTCTATCGGTTCTGGCCCTTTGCGCGGGCCGGCGGGCTGTAGTGTTCACCGCGAGACCCCCATCCACCGGTTGGATGGGGGTCTCTGCCGTGATCGACAGGACGAACTGAGCATAGGACGACATGATGCTAGTTCCGTCCGCCTGGCAGGGGATTGAGGCAGCTTTCTCGAAGCCATATTAGTACCAGATACTATGAGTAGATAGCGGGTGAGCTGATGCTGGACCTTCGTCTCGTGCCTTGTGGGGACCGGGCACTCCTATGTTACCTGGGCGACCGAATCGATCCCGTGATTAACGACCATGTTCACGCCCTGGCGAGCGCCATTCGCCAACAGGCACATCCGGCGGTAGTCGAGGTGACCCCTGGCTTCCACGCCGTTCTGCTCGAGTTCGACCCAGTCCGAATCCGATCCGAACAGGTGGAGGAGATAGTCCGTACGGCCTCTGCCCGGGTTTCCTCGACCGAGGGCGGGTCGGGACGCACCGTGGAGATCCCGGTCTGTTACGGCGGTGAAATGGGACCAGACATCGCAACGGTTGCCGCCCACACGGGCCTCCCTGTTGACCAGGTGGTCGAGCGGCACGCTGCCGGACGCTACCGTGTCTACAGCCTGGGTTTCAGCCCGGGCTTCCCCTACATGGGCGGGCTGGAGCCGGGCCTTCACACCCCCCGCCTGGCGGAGCCGCGTGTCAGGGTCCCGGGCGGTTCGGTCGGGATCGGCGGCGAGCAGACCGGGATCTACCCGGCACCATCCCCTGGCGGATGGCAACTGATCGGCCGAACCCCACTCCGCCTGTTCGACCCGAACCGAGCCGAGCCAACCCTGCTGCAACCGGGTGATACAGTCAGGTTCGTGCCGATTGATCCAGGGCTCTACACCACACTCGAAGCAGATCATGTGGACGTTGAGCGTTCGCTGCCCGACTATGAACCTGGCCGGACCGGCCTGCGGATCCTGCAGCCGGGCTTCATGACCACGCTGCAGGACCTCGGGCGGCGGGGGTATACCAGCCTGGGCGTACCCACCGCCGGGGCTGCTGACTTCTCCTCCCTCATGATCGGAAACTGGCTTCTCGGCAACCGTGCCCGGACCGCCGCCCTCGAGATCACCCTGACCGGTCCGGAGGTGGAGTTCACCGGCCCGACCGCCTTCGCCCTCACCGGAGCGCCTCTGCCGGCGGAACTGATTCCTGCCGACGGCTCACACCCGCGAGCCATTCCGGGCTGGACAGCGGTGCTCGCCTCCCCCGGCGACCGCCTGCGCATGGGCGCCACCACATCTGGCTGCCGCTCCTATCTCTCCGTGGCGGGGGGGTTTGACCTGCCCCCTGTCCTGGGCAGCCTGTCTGAGGATCTGTTCGGCAAGGTCGGTCCCCTGGGCCGCCCCGTGCGGACTGGCGACTGGCTCCCCGTTGGGCTGCCGCTGCATCCCCCCGCCGACCTAGCTGGCCGCCGGCTCCCGTCCGATGCCATCCCGTCCTTCGAGGGCAGCCTGACCATTCGAGCCACCCGAGGGCCGCAGACTGAATCGTTCACCTCCGGGGCGGTGGCGCAGTTCTTCGGCAGCACCTATCGGGTTGGAGCCCGGTCGGATCGGCAGGGCCTGCGGCTGGAGGGCCCTCGCCTGAGTCACAGCGGTCGAGCGGATATCATCTCGGAGCCGGTGCCGGTCGGAGCGGTCCAGGTGCCGCAAAACGGAATGCCGATCCTGCTTATGGGCAACCGCCAGACGACCGGTGGCTACACCAAGATCGCCGTGGCCGTATACAACGATCTCTGGCTGGCCGCCCAGCTTCGGCCGGGCGATTCCCTGCGCTTCCAGGAGGTCGATGCAGCCGAGGCCCATCAAATCGCCTGGCAGGAGCGGCGCCGGCTCGGGCAGATTCGCCGCCACCTGGAGCGAGCACAACGCTCGGAGGAAGGACTCACCCTTCCCGCAATGCTGGCCTCCCTTCCCGTCGAGCCGACTTTGGTGGGGCCAGGCCTAGCTCTGACAGCCACCCAACCGAAGAGCGTTGGGGTTCGGACCTTCCGGATCACCATTGCCGGTATTGAGTTCGAGGCGACAGTTGAAGAGGTCAAAGACTAGTGCATAGAGACAGGGGCCCGCCCAGTCATGGGCAGGCCCCTGTCTTATTGGTATGGCTAGCCCCAGAAGCGGGGCCATCCCTCGTCACCCTCCTGATCGGTGAAGAGAAGTCTGGCCGTGTTATAGAGGCAGAAGAGGGCTGTCACAATGGCGACCAGGCGCGAACCCAGATGCATCTGCGCGCTGGACGAGTACAAGCGAAGAATCTGAGTCAGGGCATCCACCCCAATGTTCAGCAAGAAAAAGACGAGAAGTCCCCTCCACTTGGTCTGCATCCGGAGCAGCAGGTCAAAAGCCATCTTCAGACATCCTCCCCCGGCGAATCTGGCTTCTGAAGTTACTATGCCATATTTTGGAATCGCCGTCAACAGTCCCAGCGCTATATTCATAACAGTCGGCCTCCGACTGCTCTTTCTGGGGGTGACGCCTCTGCGTGCATCAGAATACCGTCACCTCCTCGTATGTTCGTGTTCAGAACATGATTGCTTTGCGCCGCATTCCTACGTTTAGGACGAGGCCGACAGCCATGAGGTTCGTCATCAGCGAAGAACCACCATAGGAGACAAAGGGGAGCGGAATGCCGGTGACCGGCATGACGCCCATGGTCATGCCGATGTTCTCCAGGACGTGGAACCCGATCATCGCGGCCACACCCGTTGCGATTAGCGTGCCGTATTTGTCCTTGGACTGGCCCGCGGCCGTCATGATCCGCCAGATCAAGAGCATGAAGAGGAGGATAATGAACAGGCCACCGAAGAATCCGAGTTCCTCACCGACCACCGAGTAGATGAAGTCCGTGTGCTGTTCGGGGAGAAAACCCAATTGGTTCTGTGTACCCTTGTAGAGCCCCTTTCCCCAAAGACCGCCGGAGCCAATGGAGATAATAGACTGAAAAACCTGATACCCTGATCCAGAGACATCGGCCATGGGGTTGACGAAGTTGGTCAAACGCTTGATCTGGTAATCGTCCAGGATGATCGGCACCCCCCAGTTGACGTGGGCTACCACCCACCCAACTACACCGATGATCGGTGTACCGCCCAGCAGAGCGAGCTTCCAGACTGGGAAGCCGGCCACAAAAAGCATGGCAGCAGTAATGCAGACGTAGACCAATCCTGTGCCCAGGTCTGGTTGTGCCATGATCAGGGCAAGGGGCGGTAAGACGTGCAGACCAGGCCAGAAAAGGTCCCAGATCGTCTCGAGTTGCTCCATGCGACTGATCTGGTACGCCAACGTCAGGATCAACATGACCTTACCGTATTCACTCGGCTCAATGTGCACGGGACCAACACCAATCCACGACTGTGCGCCGTTTGTCACCTTACCCATGACGAGGACAGCGCTCAACAGAACCAAGTTCACGCCGTAGATCAACTTTGCCATGCGTCCAAACTCCGAGTAGTCAAAGAGCAGGATCACCAGGAGGGCGATACTACCAAGCAGAAAGGAGAGTCCCTGCTTCAGGACAAATCCGCTGGCTCCCTCCGCCCCGATATAGCCTCGGGCCGCACTGGAGATGACCAGCAGGCCAACGCCGATCAGGGCCATGACCACCAGGACCAGCAGTTTGTCCAGGTTGCGTAGAAGGCGAAGATCGATGTTCATGGCCAGTGCTCGCTTTCTAGTTAGTTATCTCACATCGTACCCGTGTTCGAAAGACCCGTTTCTCCATTATACATGATTGGATGAACGAGAATCGCTCTGAGCAGCAAAGAAACCACCGGGAACTCCGGTGGTTTCTGGGTAGCCATGTGAGAGGATCGATTACCGACTAACGGCGGCCCGCTTCATACGGCGGACCGGGATGTTCGCAACCAGTGCGACCTGATGCTCGGCCGTCTGGAGGGTAACATCCATGCTCTCCTCTTCGATCTCCATATAGCGAGAGATGACGCCGATCAGTTCCTCCTTCAGAGCCTCCAGGAACTGGGGCGATACGTTCGTCCGATCATGGACCAGGACGAGGCGCAAGCGCTCCTTGGCGATATCGGCACTGGCATTATCACGTCCGAAGACCCTTGAGATGAGGTCCAGCATGTCACGCCCCCCTTTCTAGCTCCGGCTCAGGCCAACAATTCGCTTGAACTTGGCCCAAATCCCATCATCTGAGTTCAGGTCCATAATGGGGACTTGCTCACCCATCAGCCGTCGGGCAATGTTCTGATAAGCCCTGCCCGCCTTGCTCTCCTTGTGGTAGACCGCGGGCTCGCCACGGTTGGTGGAGACGATAATGTGATCGTCCTCCGGAACAATCCCGAGCAGATCAACCGCCAGCATCTCCAGCATGTCATCGATCTCCAACATGTCACCGCGAGCGACCATCTTGGGGCGCACCCGGTTTACGATCAACATGGCGGCGCTCTTCGATTCGGCCTGAGCATCCCACAGACCGATCACGCGGTCGGCATCGCGGACCGAAGAGACCTCAGGATTGGAGACGATAATCGCCTTCTCGGCGCCGGCAATGGCGTTCTTGAAGCCATCTTCAATACCGGCAGGGCAATCCAGAATCACGAAGTCAAACTCTCGGGACAGTTGGTCGGTCAAGTCCTTCATCTGCTCGGGCGAGACGTCCTTCTTCTCACGCGTCTGTGCTGCGGCGAGCAGATAGAGATTCTCCATACGCTTGTCCTTAATCAGCGCCTGCTTCAGGCGGGCGTTGCCCTCGACTACATCTACCAGGTCGTAGACAATGCGATTCTCCAGACCCATGACTACGTCGAGGTTACGCAGACCGATGTCGGCATCCAGCAAGACAACCTTGTTCCCCAGTTGGGCCAGGGCCGTTCCCAGGTTAGCAGTGGTCGTCGTCTTGCCGACGCCGCCCTTGCCCGAAGTCACCACAATGACCTGTCCCATCCACGATCCTCCTTCGCGCCGACCGCTCAGCGCTATGCCTGACGTTTCTCGGAAGAGGCCTCCACGACAATCAAGTCGTTGCGTACCCGGGCCACTTCGGGTACCGACTGTGGGGTGTCCTCATCGGGGGCTCGCCCGATGACGTGTGCGATTCGTAGTTGCGTGGGTCGAAGCCTCGCTGCGGCTACGATCGCTTCCGTGTTGCCCGTGGCGCCAGCATGAGCCACGCCACGCAGGGCACCCATGACCACAATGTGGCCGCTGGCGATCACAACGGCCCCCGGGTTGACATCGCCCAGAATGATCACATCGCCGGGGTGCCGAACCTCCTGGCCCGACCGCAGGGTCTTCGTGACCACCAGCGCTGTCTCCATGGAAACCGGCGCAGCAACAGGAGCGCTGTTCGCCCGGCGCGCCTCCTCAGCGCTCCTGGCGGCTGCCTGTGCCTCTGCCACGGGATCTCCCCCTTCCTGAACGGCAAGAAGGGTCATGTGAGCCTCCCGGAGGATCTCAGACAACGTTGCTTGCTCTGACATGCTCAGCGTTCGACGACCGGAATAGGCGGTCACCCCTGCCCCGGCGAAGAACCGGCCACTCTGGGCCAATTTCTCACGCAATCGCTGGCAGAGAACCGGAAACTCCCACTCATCGGGCAGGAGGAGCAGAAGCCCTGTCCTGGTCGTTCCGCGAATAACGATATCTTGTCGCATCGTATCTCTCCACGACCCTGGCGGTAGAATTATCCTCTTAGGTTACTTCTCCTTCGGGTTGCTTATCTCCTGCCGCACTTACAAATTATGTCGGAGGCGGCTGCCTCCGACATTCGTACGAGAACACATTTAGTCTCCTGTCCCAATGACCCGATACTTGCTGCGCAACGCCTGTAGATCCACGGGGAACTCCCTGGGGACATTGGCGGGATCACCGGCGGGCAGTGCGATATTGAAGTAGGCGGCCTCGATTGCGCGGGCTACCGCTGAAGTATTGGAGCCATGGGCGGCCTGCTCGATCACCACGGCAATCGCAATCTGCGGGTCATCTATGGGGGCGAGCGACACGTAGAGGCCATAGTCATCCCGAGGTGGATTCTCTGCCGAGCCCGTCTTTCCGCCCTTCAAAATGCCAGGCAGGGGATAGATGGCGTAATCCGACGTTCCACCGGGGGTGTCCACGGCAACCATGCCCTCGAGGATCACTTTCAGGTGCTCAGGCTGGATCTTAACCTTGCCGGTCTGCTCCGGCGCGAACTCCTTAACTGTCTTGCCCTCGGAATCCACGATCTTCTGGACAAGATAGGGTTTCATGACCCGGCCCTCGTTGCCGAGAGTGGCTGTGTACCGGGCCAACTGAAGCGGTGTCACCTGGACGATCTGGCCAATTGCGGAAGAGACGGTATGACCGATGCCCCAGGGATCATTCAGCTCCTTCTCCCACACCTCGTAGCGGGTCTTCTGGTCCGGCAGGAGGCCGGCTGCCTCGCCGCCCAGGTCGATCCCGGTCTTGCTGCCAAACCCAAACTCCTTCGCCTTGGCTGCCAGGCGATCGGGCCCCATACGATAACCCATCTCGTAGTAGTAAATGTCGCACGATCCCCGAAGGGCCCCAATGGTACTGACGTGCCCGTGACCCACGGGCGTCCAGTCCTTTGGGTTCCCTGCTTTGTCGTAGACGCCATTACAGAAGATCTGATCATAAGGACCAATCACACCGGCGTCCAGGGCGGCGGCAGAGGTCATCATCTTCCATGTGGATCCGGGCTGGTAGGCCTTCTGAACCGCCCGGTTAATCATGGGGGTCCAGAGGGGATGTTGCAGCCGGTCGTAATCGGCCTGAGAGATACCCGTTGCAAAGAGGTTGGGGTCAAAGGCCGGCAGGCTGGCCATGGCGAGAATGGCCCCGGTCTTCACCTCCATGACGACCACAGCACCCGCTCGAGCGTTCGGCCAGGGGCCGTCGCCGATGATCGTGTTCCGAATGCGCCACATATCCCAGGCCAGTGCGCGCTCCGCTGTTGCCTGGAGCTTGGCGTCGATCGTCAGCACGAGGTTGTCGCCCGGTTGCGGTTGGCGAACCTCCACCTCTGCCAGGGGCTCGAAGCTGTTGTTGATCTCGATCTGCCGGGTGCCGGGCAACCCCCTGAGGTACTCCTCGTAGTAAGCCTCGAGGCCGGTCTGACCGATCAACTCACCAGCCAGATAACCCTTGTTCCTCCAGCTCTTGAGCTCCTCCTGGCTGATCTCACCCACGTACCCGATTAAGTGGGAAGCCAGTTCCTTCTGCGGATAGACCCGCACAGCCATCGCCTGTACCTCAACGCCCGGCAGTTCATGCGACCGCTCTACGAGAGTCGTGTACTGCTCCAGCGAGATATCATCTTTCAGGCGCACCGGATCATAGTACTCCGACAGGGCCGTCTTCTGCTGGACCCGGCTGGTAATCTCCGAGACGGGCATCTCCAAAATGGCGGAGAGCCGCTGAAGGACATCCTGGCGTTCATAGTATGGGTAGCGGATGAAGACCGAATAAGCTGGGCGGTTCTCGGCCAGCGCCATCCCATTTCGATCCGTGATCACCCCTCGCGGCGCAAAGAGCGGGATTGAGCGGAGACGCTGCTCCTCAGCGCTCTGGAGAAACTTGCCCTGGGCGAGCGTCAGGCGACTCAACTGTCCGGCCAGGCCGATGAGGGCGATTAGGATGAGACCGGTGAAGACGCGGATTCGCCCCCGTGAAGGATCGTGGGGCTTCTTCACATAAATCCCTCCATTTGGCAATTAGCGACGAGAGAAAGCGGGCCCGAGGGCCCGCCATTCATTTGCCTTTTGACTGATCTCAGCGGTCTCCGGTTGCGAACTAGTACCGCCGCAAGTCGATTGTACCGCGTGGATCAGGACGAAGGTACCGGTAGTATTTGTATATCCAACTGTAGAGAACAACCGATAGGATCATATCGTAGAGCGCCGCCGGGAGGAAGGTTGACCGCAGTGAACCCAGGAGTGCAATCTGCCAGCCAAAGAGCCAAAGGGCAAAGACGACCAGTGCCTGGCTGACCAGCGACCCGACCAAGCCGCCAATCGCGGCCAACAGAACGTTGTCTTTGAAGACGCGCTCCTCGACCAGCCCCACAGCCAGCCCAACAACCCCCAGAGAGAGGACATGAATGCCAATAAAGCGGCCGGCCACCAGGTCGAGCAGCAGCCCGCCCAACACCCCGGCTCCTAGGCCAACCTCCCACCCGAAGAGCAGGCCGTAAGCTACTACGACCGTCAGAACAACATTGGGGGCAATCCCTCGAATCGACAGGTAACTGCCAAAGACCGACTGTACCAGGAAGGCCAATAGCAAGAGGCCGGATAAGATCCAGTACCTCACGGGGCATTCGTCCCCCTATCCTTCTCGGTCATCATCAGGACGATGTGGACGACATCCAGTTTGTGAAAGTCCACAGCAGGGCGAACGGTCGCGTACTTGACGAAGGTGGCCTCGGAGTCAAGCTCCGACACATATCCGATGAGAAGATCTGCCGGCATGACGCCTTGACCGGAGGTGTAGACCGGCTGCTCAACTTCCACAGTGGGATTGGTCGAGAGGAACTTCATGCGGACATGGCCGCCTTCAATCGTCTCGATCAGTCCCAGTTCCCCGGTGGGAAGCTTGGCACCGGCACCGAATGACCCCTGTTGCCCGAAGCCAGCATCGATCATGAGCTGGATGGTAGAGGTGTACGGCGTCGTATGGGATATCTTCCCGACCAACCCCTGCCAATTCACCACCGCCATATTCTGCTGAACACCATCGCGGCTGCCCCGATCGATGATCACCGTCCGATACCAGTTCTCTGAGGAACGGCTGATAACCTGGGCGGTCAGGAGAGGGTACGGAGACCGCTCCTTCATGCGAAGCTCCGTCCGAAGCACCTGGTTTTCGTGTTCCAGTTGCTCCGCTCGGGCCTCTGCTTGGGAAGCCTCCTTGACCTGCTCGCGGAGGGCAGCGTTCTCCTCCCGCAGTCTGCTCAATTCCTTGATCGATTCGCCAACGCCGCGGAATCGATCGCCGACCCAATCCGTGGCAACCTGAAACGGGTAGAGCAGGGTGGCAATGCCCTTCTCTACTGCTGTGACCTGCGACCGCTCTCGAGCGGTCAGGGCCATGATCGTGAAGATGACAGTCAGGGCGATCAGAGCCGCCCCAAGGCGCCGTAGTTGCTTGTTGTTTCGCATGGGTGACGGCATGCACGCCCTCCCCGCGGCTGGCGCTAATTAGGAGTTGCGCGCCACCCGCTTCAAAATGTCCAGATTGTCGAGGCACTTGCCGCAGCCCTTCACCACGCACAGGAGAGGTTCATCGGCCACGTGGACCGGCATGCCGGTCTCTTTGGAGACCAGCAGGTCGAGCCCCTTCAACAGAGCACCACCCCCGGTCATGACGATACCACGGTCCATAATGTCGGCCGCCAACTCGGGCGGGGTGTTCTCCAGGGTAATCTTGATTGCATCGATAACCGAGGCCACGGGCTCGGAGATCGCCTTCCGAATCTCGTCGGAGGTAACGCGCAGGGTACGTGGCAGGCCGGTGACCAGATCGCGACCGCGGATCTCCATGGACTCTTCCTTGCCAGTCGGGTAGGCAGAGCCGATGGTCATCTTGATCTCCTCACCGGTCCGCTCACCGATCAGCATGTTGTAGGTCCGCTTCACATACTGCACGATGGCCTCATCCAACTCGTCACCAGCCACACGAATGGACTTGGCAGTGACCAGACCGCCGAGGGAGATGATCGCAACCTCAGTCGTGCCGCCGCCAATGTCCACGACCATGGAACCGGTGGGCTCTTCCACGGGAAGACCGGCTCCGATCGCCGCCGCCATGGGCTCTTCGATCACGTGGGCCTCACGGGCGCCAGCCTGAAGGGCGGCGTCTTGTACGGCCCGGCGCTCTACGCCGGTCACGCCGGAGGGAATGCCAATGATCACCCGGGGCCGGAAGGGCGCCCGGCGCGGATGGGCCTTCTGAATGAAATACTTGAGCATGGTTTGGGTCGTGTCAAAGTCGGCAATGACGCCATCTTTCATGGGACGGATGGCGATGATGTTGCCCGGGGTGCGCCCCAGCATCTGCTTCGCCTCGAGACCAACGGCGAGCGGCTCCTTGCGGTCACGGTCGACCGCGACGACGGAGGGCTCCTGGATCACGATGCCGCGGCCTTTTACGTATACCAGGGTGTTCGCGGTACCAAGGTCGATCCCAATGTCGCGTGCGAAAAACTGCCAGAACGACACCGTAGTGTTCCCCTTTCTTGATGGAGCAGCAAATCAGCGACCAGCGCGGATGCTAGAGGAGCCCTCGCTCACGGAAGCTGGCATAGCGCCCCTGACCGATCACGAGGTGATCGAGCACCTCGATCCCGATTAGTCTGCCCGCCTGGACAAGCCGGTTGGTAACCTCCCGGTCTTCTCGGCTGGGAGTCGGGTCACCGCTAGGATGGTTGTGTGCGAGAATGACGGCATGGGCGCTGCGCCTGATTGCCGACTTGAAGATCTCCCTGGGATGGACGAGCGAGGCGGTCAGGGTCCCTTCCGATACACATTCGGAGTCGATTACGTGATTCTTGGCGGTCAGAAGGACCACATGAAATTGTTCCCTGGCCAGGTGCGCCATGCGTGGAGAGAGATACTCGAACACCGCACGGGGGTTGGAAAGGTCGACCCGCCTCAGCGGAGTAGCTCCTGCCCGCATACCGATCTGCAAGGCAGCCAGGACTGTGCACAGCTTCGCTCTGCCCAGCCCCTTCGCCACTCTCTTCAGTTCACTCTCCCGGAGCGTCAGGAGACCGCGCAGTCCACTGCCCGGCTCCTTCGACTCACAATGATGCAGCAAATCGCGGGCTACTTCAATAACCGATCGACCGTTGGTGCCTGTTCCCAGAAGAATCGCGAGCAACTCCACATCGGAGAGTTGCTCTGCGCCCAGCCGGAGCAGTCGCTCTCGCGGACGGTCAGACTCAGGCAGCTTCTTGAGCGAAGCGGTCACGTGCAAACGCCCCCTTCCGGGGCCCCCCTAGAGGACGTCTACGCCGAAATGTGACAGCATCTGAACGGTGCGAAAAAGAGGAAGCCCGACAACCGTGAAATAATCACCCGTAATGGACTGGATAAACCCAGCAGCCCGGCCCTGAATGCCATAGGCCCCGGCCTTGTCCATCGGCTCGCCTGAGTCCACGTAACGCTCGATCTGATCACGGGTCAACGGCCCGAAGCGAACGCTCGTTGTCTCATGAGCCACCAGCTCCCGCTGACCCTGCACAAGGGCGATACCGGTCATGACCTGATGCTCCCGGTCAGCCAGCCTGCTCAACATGGCTATCGCCTCGTCCCGGTCAGTTGGCTTGCCCAGGACGTGGCCGTCTACCACGACGATGGTGTCCGATCCAACGATGACGTCATCGGTTCGGTGCCGAGCGACGTCGCGCGCCTTGAGAAGGGCCAGGTGTTCAACCAGACTCTCAGGAGACATGGGCTCGGCTACTTGTTCATCCACGGTACTGGGTTCCACAACAAAGGAGACGCCGACCTGCCGGAGGAGTTCCTGCCGGCGGGGCGACGCAGATGCCAAAACCACCTGCAACCGATCTTCACCTCAACTGTCTAGCCGCTATGGCGAAGCGAGAGCCAGAGTGCCAGGACGAGCCCGATCGCTCCCGCTATGGTTAGCTTGATCTGAATCCCAAAAGAGACGACAAGAAAGTTCAGGTCAAGATTGGCCGGTCCCAACCCGATGGGCAGATGGTAGTTGAGAAATCTGATCTGCTCGGCTAACGCCGCGCCGATCAACTGCCCTACGACGGCACCGATCACAGCCCACATGAAGGCCAACCAGCCTCGGTTCACGTGCAGACGCCCTCCTTTTCGGGGCGGCGCCTATGGGTATGACGACCCCCGAATGGTCATGGTTTCGGGGCTCCTTCGGCAAAATCCTTTGTGCGTCGCGCCTTCAGGAAAAAGGATACCACGGGATCGATGGTTTGGCAATATCTTCCACAAAAGAAGAGGAGGGACCACCCATGGTTGTGGTCCCCCCGGTCCGCCTTCTAGTTCTCGCTTGTCGTCATATGGAAGGAGTGGTAGCTGTCCAGAAGGCTGATATACCCGTTCATTGCGGTCTGGAACTCATCGCTGCCGGGGAGAGCCGTGGCAGCTACCTCGATCGCGGCCGCGTTCTCAGTGGCGGCGGTAGCCATCTCGAGGAACTGCGTAACCGCTGGATTCGCATCGGCTTTGGCGAGATCCGTCAGGTATTGATTCATCTGGTTACTGAGGGATGCCAGTGTTGTGCCATCGACGGACTGGCCTGCGGAGCGGCTGGCGAACCAGTTGCCCGCCTCATAGAGATAGGCGTTGAGCGTGTCAAGCCCCTTCTGCAGGTCACTGTCCGGTGAACCGGTCATGGCCATGACGGCCTCGGGCTTGTAATCGACGGTCATCGTTACGTTAAAGGAGCTGGGCACCAACTCCTCACTAATCAGGCGTCCCTTGGCCTCTGAGGCGGCTGCAGAGGTCATGTACGGGCCGACATAGACCTTGGCCAACCCCTGGGCATTCTTCGGGGCCACAGCGGCCGTGAAGCTTGCCTCAGCAAGCGCCTTGGCCAGATTTCGGGCTGCACCATCCGAGCGGAAGGCACCCACCTGAACGAAGTGAAGCTGGAACTCGTGAGGCTGAGCTGAGACCATCTCCCCGACACTACCGGCGAGGGTACCGGTGTCACCCGGAACGGGCTCCATGACGGCCTCTTTGTTATCCAGTGCCTTGCCAATCCAGTCGCCCAACTTGTAGGCACCCACCACGGCCAGTAACACGGCCAGGATGAACGCGCCACCCCACCGGTCGTTCATTCTCTTCTGCGCGGATCGCCCAAACCGATGCATGATGTCCCCTCCCATATGGGTGGTTGCGCCCGCCGGTGGGGCGACACGGAGCGGGGTGGCCCATGGTGCCAATCCTCTCTCTCCGCTCGCCTGTGCGGGTCGTTTCTTCACCATCGGTATGCGGGAGGAACACCAGGTATTCTACTCACCTACCACCAAGAAGGTTCCGCCTGGCTGGTCCGACCGTGTAGAAAGAGCCGGTCACCAGAACGAGTTCGTCCGGGGAAGCCTCTCTGGCGGCGGTGCGGACAGCTTCCGGCACCGACTCGACCACCGATACTTCCCGGCCCAAGTCGGCGCATATTGTCGCCAGGTCGGCAGCGGGGAGCCGTCGGGGACTCTCCGGCGTGGTGACCCAGGTCTGGCTGGCCAGATCGAGCAGCGGGCGAAGCATCTCCGGGACCTCCTTGTCGGCCAGAACACCCAGGACGAGCCGGATCGACTTGCCGGGGAAGTAAGCCCGGACCGCTTCCGCCAACGCTTCGCATTTCGCCGGATTATGGGCGGCATCCAAAAGGATCTGGCGACCGTCCGGCAGGGTGATGAGTTCCAACCGGCCGGGCCACTCAACAAAGGCCAGTCCCTGGCGGATGTGGCCCTCGCTCACCCCCGCCAACTCCAGCACCCGCAATGCGACAGCCGCGTTAGCCGCCTGATGGCGACCGAGAAGAGCCAGGTGGACATTGCGGTACCAGCCACGGCTGCCCAACACGTCAACCAATTGCCCGGCTGCACTGTGTTGCACCACACGCCAGTCATCTGCCGTCACCTCGACGAGGACGGCGCTGTTGGAAAGGGCAGCCTCCCGGATTACCGCCAGCGCCCCGGGATGCTCCGTGCCGGTGACGCAGGGCACTGCCGGCTTGATAATCCCTGCCTTGTCGTGGGCGATCGTCTCGTGGGTAGGCCCCAGCCACTGGGTGTGGTCCAGACCGATATTCGTAATGCAGGTCACAATCGGGGTTTCGATGGCGGTTGTCGCGTCGAACCGGCCGCCCAAACCGACTTCCAGGACAAGATACTCCACCTCCTGGCGGGCAAACCAAAGGAATGCGACGGCCGTGATCACCTCGAACTCGGTGGGCTGGTCCAGTCCCTCGGCAGCCATGGCGGCCACATGGGGGGCTACTTCGGTGACAAGTGCGGCCACGTCTGCCCCAGGGACCTCTGCCCGGTCAACCTGTATGCGCTCGGTGAACCGCTCAAGCGAGGGTGATGTGTAGAGCCCAACCTTGTGGCCCGCCGCCCGTAGCCCAGCCTCGACCATGGCCGAGACGGAACCCTTGCCACTGGTCCCGGTAATGTGGATGATCCGCCCGCAGCGGCGATCCGGTCGCCCAAGCCGGTTGAGCAGCTCAACTGTCCGCCCGAGCCCAGGCTTCATGCCAAACCGCTGAAGACCGTGCAGGTACTGAAGCGCTTCCTCGTAGGTCATGGGTGGCGTCTCCTTTGTACCGGTCCAGTTCACCTGTGCCGTGGTATGTACGGGAAGGGCCGGCAAGGGTGATCTCCCCGCCGGCCCACGTCTTACAGCTTGCGGAGCATCGCCAGGCGGGCGTTGATCGAGGTTAGCTTCTCCTCGAAAGCCGTCGCCTCCTCTCGGGTCTTCTCGATCACCTCGGGCTTCGCCTTGGCCAGGAAGCCCTCGTTACCGAGCTTGTTCTTCAGCTTGGTCATGTCGGCCTCGGTAGCGTTGGCCTCCTTGGTCAGCCGCTCGATCTCCTTCGGGATATCGATCAGACCGCCGACCGGCACATAGATCTCAATACCGGCCAGCAGCGCCGTGGCGGCGTTCTCCGGCTTCACCTCAGCGGCCGCCTGAATGGTCAAGCTGGCGGTCTTACCCAGGGTCTCAATGAAGGAGCGGCCCTCCTCCAGGATCGCCTGCGAATCGGGTGTCGTGGCCATGAGAATCGCTTCGATCTTGGCGTGCTCGCCGAGGCGGAACTCCGCTCGGATCGAGCGCAGCGCCTTGATCGAGTCGACAAGGAGCCCCATTCGGTTGGCCGCCTCGTTATCCTCCCAGGCCCCCAGCGCTTCGGGGTAGGGGGTGACAGCAATCGACGGCTGAAGCTCGGTCAGGCCGGCCTGCTTGGCGATCTCTGGAGCGATTTCGACAGGCTTCGACTGGGCGGGCAGCTTCTGCCAGATCGCCTCTGTCACGAAGGGCATGAACGGGTGGAGTAGCCGCAGCGTGCCCTCCAGGACGATCGCCAGCGTCTCCTGGGCGGCCCCGCGGGAGGCATCCTCCTTGTTGTAGAGGCGGGGCTTCACCAGCTCGATATACCAGTCGCAGAACTCCGACCAGATGAAGTCGTAGATCGCCCGGGCGGCCTCGCCGTACTGGTACTCACCCAGCAGCCGGTCGACGGCCTTCACCGTCTCGTTGAAACGGTGCCGGATCCACCGGTCAGTCAGGTTGTAGTCACCCTCGGGGTAGGCGTCGGCGGGATCCCAGTCCTCCAGGTTCATGAGCACAAAGCGGCTGGCATTCCAGAGCTTGTTGGCGAAGTTCCGGGCCGCCTCCACCTTGTCCATCTGGAACCGGATGTCGTTGCCGGGGGTGGAGCCGGTCACCAGCATGAAGCGAAGGGCATCTGTGCCATACTTGTCGATCACGTCAAGCGGATCAATGCCGTTACCCAGGGACTTCGACATCTTCCGACCCTGGCTGTCGCGGATGAGGCCATGCAGTACCACCGTGTGGAACGGGGTCTTCTCGGTCAGCTCGATGCCGCTGAAGATCATGCGGGCCACCCAGAAAAAGAGGATGTCATAGCCCGTGATCAACACGTCGTTGGGGTAGAAGTAGTCCAGGTCCTTGGTCTTGTCCGGCCACCCCAGCGTGGAGAAGGGCCAGAGTGCGGAGGAGAACCAGGTGTCCAGGGCGTCCTCGTCCTGATGCAGCTTGGTGGAACCGCAGTGCGGGCAGGTGGTCGGATCGACCTCCGCCGCGTGCTGCTTGCCGCAGTCATCGCAGTACCAGACCGGAATCCGGTGACCCCACCAGATCTGACGGGAGATACACCAGTCCTGGATGTTATCCATCCAGTGCAGGTAAACCTTGGTGAACCGCTCGGGCACGATCTTGATCTCACCGGACTCCACGGCCTTGGCAGCCGGGGCCGCCAGGGGCGCCATCTTCACGTACCACTGCTTGGAGATTAGCGGTTCGACAACAGTAGAGCAACGAGCGCAGGTGCCGACCGAGTGCTTGTGCGGCTCGATCTTGACCAGCCAGCCCTCGGCCTCGGCGTCAGCCACAATGCGCTTGCGGCACTCGTAGCGGTCCATACCCGCATACTTGCCACCCAGTTCGGTGATCTCGCCCTTGAGACCAATCACCTGGGGCATCTCCAGGTGATGGCGCATGCCCATCTCGAAGTCGTTCGGATCATGGAAGGGCGTCACCTTGACACAGCCCGTGCCGAACTCCTTCTCCACGTAGCCATCCGCTATGATGGGAATCAGCTTGCCGGTGGCCGGGTGGCGGAGCATCTTGCCGACGAGGTGGGTGTAGCGGGCATCCTCCGGGTTGACGGCCACAGCGGTATCGCCCAGCATGGTCTCCGGACGGGTGGTGGCAACCTCGATATACCCGGTGCCATCCTCGAGCGGGTAGCGGAAGTGCCAGAGGTTCGAGTCCTTCTCCTCGTACTCCACCTCGATGTCCGAGAGAGCGGTCTGGTCCTTCGGGCACCAGTGGGTAATACGGGTGCCCTGGTAGATCAGCCCCTTGTTATAGAGCTGCACGAAGAAGGAGCGAACGGCCTTGGAGAGGTTCGCATCCATGGTGAAGGCCTCGCGGCTCCAATCGACCGAAACGCCCAGCTTCCGGAGCTGACCGTTGATCGTGCCCTGATACTTCTCCTTCCACTCCCAGGTCTTCGCCAGGAAACCCTCCCGGCCCAGCTCATGCCTGGTCGGGCCACCGGACTTCCGCAGGTCCTCCTCTACCCGGATCTGGGTGGCAAGGCCGGCGTGGTCGGTGCCCGGGACATAGAGAGTGGGGTAGCCCTGCATCCGCTTCCAACGGATCAGGATATCGATCATGGTGTTGTTCAGGGCATGGCCGAGATGAAGCGTACCGGTCACATTGGGCGGCGGAATCACGATGGTAAAGGGCTGCTTTCCTTCCACAATGGGCGCCTGGTAAAGCTTGGCGTCCATCCAGTACTGGTAGAACTCATCCTCCACCTGCTTCGGATCGTATCGGGAGGCCAACTCAGTCGCTGGGGTCATCTGCTCGCCGGACATGGAAAACGCCCTCCTCAAAACGTAAAAACCCCGGCTGTCCAATAAGGACGAGCCGGGGCTCGCGGTACCACCTTACTTCCCCCGCCTGTGAGGAAGGACGAGGGCTCTCTTGCGCTGTAACGGGCGAAGCCCGGCGCTCCCTACGACCGGCCTCAGCCCGGGTTCAGGAGAGCGGCATCAGCGGCGACTTCGCTCTGGCCTTGCCCGGGAACCCTTACACCCAACGGGGTTTCCTCGCTGTGGGCGGCCTCTTGAGCTACTCCTCCGCTTCAACGCCTTTCATGCACTTTGGTATACAGCCATCATAGAATCTTGCCAGCCCGTTGTCAACAGGAGTCAAGCCGTCACCAGTTGCCTGGACGCCCAGCGGCGGCGAGTCAGGTTCATAAGGAGCACGGAGGCGGGATCACCACGCCGTGCACTTGGCGGGAGAATACCTTGTGCGCGGAATCCGAGCCGCTCATAAAGGCGCGTTGCCCGAGTATTGGTCTCGAAGACTCGAAGATAGACTGCCTCGAGCTTCATCGCATCAAACGCGTGCGTCAGTGCGGCGGCGAGTGCGTCAGTGCCAATGCCCTTTCCCCAGCAATCCTTGTCGCCAATGCAGATGCGAACCTCAGCCGTCCCCGCCCGCCAGTTGATCTGTGCCAGTTCGAGTTCACCGACTGGCCTGCCTTCGGGTAACTCGATCAGCCATGCCTGGCAAGTGCGGGCGCTACGGAGCGACTTCAGCCAGCTCTCCGGGATCTGATCCGCAAACCGGCGGCCCATGAGGGCAATGATCGCTGGATCAGCATCCCAGGCCTGCAGGACTGGCAGATCGGTCGCGACGATCGGACGTAGGACCGTCAACTGACCGGCCAATACGGTCTTTCGTGAGCTTTCCGTTGTTACCATGCCGTAAACAGCCCGTCCTCTGCTGTAATCTCGGTCTTCCCGGTTCGGGCTCTGGTTTCGACGGCTCCTGTCGACCTCCCTCCAGGGAATTGTCGGTGACAATACCAAGACGAAGGCCGGGCGGAAGCCATTCACGGCTTCTGCCCGGCGCTTGATGCCTAATCCTTTAAGTGTGTGTAGATCTGTGTCAGGTCACGGTGAAGGGACTTCTGCTGGACCGTGCTCCAGATTCCGGCCAACTCCTGCATCTGCTGGGTGATCTCTCGCTCAATGTCGCGGATCTTCACACCCTTCTCCGTGAGTTGCACCGTGATCACTCGGCGGTCGTCCAGGCTTCGCTCCCGCTTCAGCCACTCGTCGCGTTCCAGCCGATCCACGATCCCTGTTACGTTACCACGGCTGCAATTCAGGTACTCGCTGAGATCACCCAGGGTCATCTCCGGGTTTCGAAGCGCAGCGAGCAGCAGTTGATATTGGGGTATCGTTAGTCCATAGCTGCTGGTGAGGAACCTGTCAAATCGGCGGGCGACGAGGTCAGAGACGAGCTGAATCAAGGGTAGGATCGATTCGGGAGTCTCAGGAACCATGTGTTCCCCTGCGGTAACCACCGACTGAGCCTGACTCATTTCCGCTCCCCCTCCCTCTCCACACCTGTGATGATAAAGAACGCATTAACGTTCTAATCCTATTATATCAAGTGGAAAGATTGAGTCAATAGGTTTGGACGATTTTTTCTCATCTTTAGTTAAAAAGGTTGAATTTGGAACGAACCCCGTAGTGTTGGCGATACAGAAGGACGGTAGACCGACGTGCTTTTGTTTGCTACAATTCGTATCATCTACGTTTCGATCGTTGGAGGAATGATGGGGTGCGGATTCGGACCTGGCAGGCAGACCTACTACTTCTGGCCGTCGCAGCGGTCTGGGGAGCCACGTTTCCGCTGGTTAAGAACGCCACTGACCTGGGCTCGGGTGGCGTGCCAACCTACTGGTTCCTCGCAGCTCGGTTTACACTTGGAACGGTCCTCCTCGGGCTCATCTTCTGGCGGCGCCTTCGTGACCTGCCCTGGCGGACTTGGGCAGCCGGCGGACTGCTGGGCATCTTTCTGTTCGCAGGCTACGCATTTCAGACTTTCGGTCTGGCCTACACGACCAGCGCCAAGGCAGCCTTCATTACCGGGCTTTCCGTGGTAATGGTCCCGGTGCTGGCGGTGATCTGGCTGAAGCGGCGGCCCACCCCCGGCTCCTGGCTCGGCGTGGCTGCAGCAACAGCCGGATTGGCCCTCCTCTCGCTGAACGCCGATCTATTGCCTACGTACGGAGATCTGCTGGTCTTTCTCTGTGCGATTGGCTTTGCGCTCCATATCACTGGTGTGAGCCGGTTTGCCGGCGCCCACAACTCGATCGCACTGGCCGTAATTCAGTTGGGTACAGCCAGCGGGCTCTCCTGGGTGATGCATCTGCTGGAGAAGGGTACCCTCGCCCCAGGCATACCGAACGTGAACTGGTTTGGCGGCCCGAGCTATGTCGTGGTCTCGTGGCTGATCACCGGCGTCCTTGCCAGCGCCGCCGCCTTCCTCCTCCAGAACGTGCTCCAACCCTTCACGACCCCGACCCACACCGCCCTGATCTTCTCCGCAGAGCCTGTTTGGGGCGCCCTCTTCGCCTACCTGCTGGCCGGGGAGACGCTCACTCCCCGAGGCTACCTTGGTGCCGCTCTGATCCTGGCTGGCATGATTCTCGCTGAGTTGCCCGTTGGCAGACGCCGAACGAAAGCAGCGGCCGCGGAGGGCGATTAGCCAATCATAACAAGGGCCCTGCATTCCCAAGGGGGATGCAGGGCCCTCTCCTTAGCAGCGAAACCGCTCGGCGTGCCGATGAAGCTTGACCGCCATACCGGCGACCTCTCCTGCCAGCGCAGCTAGCTGCTCGACCGAAGAGCGTACCTGGACTGCACTGGCCGCCATGGTCGCCGTAGCCGTCTGGTTCTTCCGGGCGTCGCCCTCCACCGCTGTGGTCAACTCAGTCACTGTGTGGGCGCTGCTCAGCATCTGCTCGGCTGTTGCGGCGTTCTCCTCGGCAATGGCCGACAACTGAACCGTTACGTTCACGACTTGGTTGCTGGCCGCTGCGATCTCCTCAGAGGCAGCGGAGATGGACTCCACCTGCCGCTGGGTCTCGGCCACTGCATCCATAATCCGCTCCAACGCTTCACCGGCCTGGCGTGAGAGGACCACGCCCCGCTCCACATCCTGGGTGCCGGCCTCCATCGTTTCGACCACTGCATCGGCGCTTTCACGCAGTGTCTCCACCCGGCCAGCAATCTCAGCCGCCGCCGACCGGGACCGCTCGGCGAGCCGCCGGACCTCGCCTGCTACCACGGCGAAGCCCCTTCCGTGCTCGCCGACTCGGGCCGCCTCAATCGCAGCGTTCAGTGCCAGCATATCGGTCTGACCGGCGATCTCCGTGATCAGTTGGAGGATCTCGTCCACATGAGTCAGGCTCACACTGAGCTGCCGAATCCTCTCAGCAGCTTCCAGGACACGGTTTCGAACCTGGTCCATGCCGCCGGCCGACAACCGGACCGCGTCGCTCCCATCATCGGCTGCGTGCCGGGTCCGGGAAGCAGCCTCAGCCACGACACCCGCGGCCTGGGCCACCTGTTCAATGGCTGTGGCCATCTGCCGGACCGTCTCGGCACCCGCCTCCACCTCGCTGGCCTGGGCCTCAGCTCCGGATGCAACCTGGCCAGCCGCGTCTTGCAGCTCACGAATGGCTCGTGTGCCGAGAGCGGCCTGCTCCGCCTGCTTTTCGGCGGTGACCCGGACTTGATCCACCTGTCTACCAGAGGCTTCACTCGCCTGACTGCTCTCCCTGGCGCTCCGTTCCAGTCTTCCAACCGCTCCGTCCAGGTCTGTGGCCGTAGCGGCGATGGTCCGGACCATTTCCCGAAGCTGTACGGCCATGTCGTTGAATGAGTTCGTGATCTGGCCGACCTCATCCTGGCTGGTGACGGGCAGAGCCGGATGCGACAGGTCCCCCTGTGCGATCCGCTCCATGCCCTGGCGCAGGCGCCAAAGCGGTTGGACCACTACCAGGGAAAAGAGAATCGATGCTGCGACCGCTACCACCAGGATGACGATGATAGGCCAGAGGGCCGTCATAAGCATCCTGTTGATCAGCACCTCTACCTGATCTGGGGTCAGACCAGCATCGGTCGCCCCAAGGCGGATGCTACGGACCACAAGGAAGCCTACCACGCCAATCGGAAGTACGGCCCAGGTGAGAAGCGTGGCAGTGCTACGGGGGCCAAAGTTCCACTGCAGCGGGTTCAGCAGGCGCGATAGGCGCATAGTTCTTACCTCCAGGAAACTTCGGTGCTATCAGAAGGAATGCTATCATACGTCCTTCCTGGAAGGAAACAGCCACATGAAATCATATACTTTTCATATCTTTCCGAACCAAACGAATCACCCAATTCCATAGTTCCTCACGGCCATAGCCCAATTCCGAAGAGAAGAGCAGAATCGGCTCGGCTGTAGGATCAACCGCAGTTTCGTACCCAGGCGAGGTGATGGACCGCATGCCAAGGTCCTGGACAATCTGTCTTAAGTGCGTGGGCCACTGGTTCTTCTTCACCTTGTCCGTCTTGGTCGCAAGGCAGAGACGGACCTTGTCATGATGCCGGAGCCAGTCCCACATGGCGATATCTTCGCGACTGGGCGGGTGCCGCAGATCGACGATCTGAATGACACCCTGCAGCGTCTCACGCTTTGTCAAGTAGCCCTCAATCAGCCTCTGCCAGGCCTTCCTCTGAGTTTCGGAGACCTTGGCAAATCCGTAACCAGGCATGTCGACGAAGTAGAAGGCACCGCTCTGCTGGGCAGCCTCAAGTGCGGAGCCCTTTAGGGTGAACCGGTCAGTCCTGTCCTCTGGAGCCTTGGGGTCGCCTAATCTCGGCTTGCCCTCCGGCCAGATTCGATAGAAGTTGAGTGTCTGGGTACGCCCCGGCGTGTTGGACGTGCGGGCCAGTTTGCTGCTGCGTACAAGGGCGTTGATCATGGAGGACTTGCCCACGTTGGAGCGCCCGACCAGGGCAACCTCGGGTAGCGCGTCGCCCGGGAATTGCGATGCCGCAGCGGCGCTGAGTACGAACTCGGGGAAGAGAGCCATGCTTGCCGTCTACCTCCTATAGTGGGAAGGAGTCAACCCAGTAAAAGGCGGAGAGAACAATGTTCCCTCCGCCTTTCGCTGCGCTAGACCACGGGTCCGTCGGCATGGGTCTCCGGTACCCCAAGTTGGTCAGGCGGCGGGATGATCTCATCCTGCTCCTTGTCGCTCAGGGCGATGCGGAGAACCTCGTCCATATGCTCGACCAGGTGGATCTCCAGCTTCTTGCGGATGTTCCCGGGGATCTCTTCCAGGTCCTTCTCGTTCTCCTTGGGGAGGACGATCTCGGTGATTCCAGCCCGATGCGCGGCCAGGAGTTTCTCCTTCACGCCACCGATTGGCAGAACGCGGCCCCGCAGAGTGATCTCGCCGGTCATGGCCACGTTCGCCTTCACCGGACGCCTAGTGAGAGCCGAAACGACCGCCGTTGCCATGGAGATACCGGCGGAGGGCCCCTCCTTTGGCACGGCACCCTCAGGCACATGAATGTGGATATCGTGCTTGGTGTGGAAGTCTTCCTCTACTCCCAGCTCCTTGGCCCGGCTGCGGATGTAGGAGAAGCCCGCCTGGGCCGACTCCTTCATGACCTCGCCAAGCTTGCCGGTCAGCATGAGGGAACCCTTCCCCTTCATGATCGAAACCTCGATTGGCATCACATCGCCACCAACCTCGGTGTAGACCATGCCGGTCACCACACCCACCTGGTCCTCCTTGGCCTTCTTGCCCCACTGGAAGCGCGGGGCACCGAGGTAGATGTGCAGGTTCTGAGTGGTCACCCGCACGATGCTGGTGTCGCCCGTTGCGATCTCCCGAGCGGCCTTGCGGCACACATTGGCCAGCTGGCGCTCGAGGTTGCGGACACCGGCCTCCCGGGTATACTCCCGGACGATGGACCGGAGCACGTTCTCTGAGACCTCCAGGTTCTCCTCGGTCATGCCGTGATCCTTCCGCTGCTTGGGGAGCAGGTGTCGCTTTGCAATCTCGACCTTCTCATCTTCGGTGTACCCGGAGATGCTGATCAGCTCCATGCGGTCAAGCAGGGGCCGTGGAATATTCCAGACCACATTGGCTGTCGTGATGAAGAGGACGTTGGAGAGGTCGAACGATGACTCGATGTAGTGATCAGAGAAGGTGGCGTTCTGCTCCGGATCCAACACCTCAAGCAGCGCCGAGGAGGGATCGCCCCGGAAGTCCGAGGACATCTTGTCGATCTCGTCCAGCAGGAAGACCGGGTTCTTGGAACCAGCTTGCCGCATGCCCTGAATGATCCGTCCCGGCAGAGCGCCGACATATGTCCGGCGATGGCCCCGAATCTCGGCCTCGTCGCGTACGCCACCAAGGGAGATGCGAACAAACTTCCGCCCCAGAGCATTCGCAACCGACTTGGCCAGACTCGTCTTGCCAACGCCAGGGGGGCCGGCGAGGCAGAGGATCGGACCCTTCATTTTGGCGACCAACTTCCGCACGGCCAGGTACTCCAGAATGCGATCCTTCGGCTTCTTCAGGCCAAAGTGCTCATCTTCCAGGACCGCCTCCGCGTGCTTCAGATCGATGTTGTCATCGGTGAACTGGTTCCAGGGCAGGTTTGTGATCCAGTCCAGGTAGTTGCGCACCACGACCGCTTCTGCAGCCATGGGCGGCATCTTCTCCAGCCTGTCCACCTCACGAAGCGCCTTCTCCTTCACGTCGTCGGGAAGGCCAAGCTCCTCCACCTTCTTGCGAAACTCCTCGGCCTCGGTCCCCTTCTCGTCCCGCTCGCCGAGCTCCTTCTGAATCGCCTTGATCTGTTCCCGCAGGTAGTACTCCCGCTGGGTCTTCTCCATCTGCTTGCGGACCCGAACATTGATCTTCCGCTCCAGATCGAGGACTTCCATCTCTCGGGTGAGGATGTCCGAGACCCGCTCCAGCCGCTCGGTTACATCGAACGCCTCAAGAACCGACTGCTTGTCCTTCATTTCGAGGTTGGTCAGATAGGCGACCACCGTGTCCGCCAGCCGACCCGGCTCCTCTACCTGCACGGCGGTTACGAGCGACTCAGGAGGAACCTTCTTGGAGGACTTAATATACCGCTCGTACTGGTTGATCACCATGCGCATGAGCGCCTCTGTCTCGGGTGTCTTGGGCGCATCTTCCGGCGCGTCCTCAACGGCAACCCGGACGTAGGGCTCCTCTTCGACATAGTGGTCAATCCTGGCGCGGGAAACGCCCTCGAAGACAACCTTGATCGTTCCACCCGGAACCTTCACAACCTGCTTGATTTCGACCACGGTACCAACGGTATAGATATCGTCAGGCCCGGGAGCCTCGACCTTGGCATCCTTCTGCATGGCAAGGACCATGCGACGATTTTCGGCCATTGCCTGCTCGACGGCTCGGATCGACTTCTCCCGACCGACCTCAAGGGGGACAATCATGGTCGGGAAGACGATCTGGCCCTTCAGCGGGAGCAACGGGAGGGTAGTGAGTTTGCCCGTACGCTCGTTGGCCACCGGTGTCACCTCCTGGCTAAAGCCTTCGATTTAGATTCTAGCACACCGGATGCGAACTGCCATCCATTGTGCTGGAAAACCATGTGATCTTAAGACGAGTCCACCCCGCCCTCAGGTTCGCGCTGATCCCCGCCTGAGGAGAGATTTAGCGGCCTTAGCTTTCGCCCGCCACAAGGCTGCTATTCAGACTTGCAGGGTATGAACAGAGCCTCCGGACCTCCCGGAGGCTCTTCCTCAGCTTCCCAGGCTAGGAGTCGACACCGGAGACGGAGATGGCCGGCTGCGGGATCGCCGGGATCTCCAGTAGCGGTGCCGGCATCTGGCGGTCCTCCGCCACCGCTGGGCTCTCGATCGCATCATCCACTCGAAGCGCCTCAGCCAGGAGGTCATCCAGCCGCTCCATGGGCAGCACAGTGATGCCAACCAGATCTCGGAAGGACTCCTGCCAGTTCTCACAAGGGATAAGAACCCGGGTGCAGCCCGCCTGTCGGGCAGCCTCCACCTTCGCCACCACCCCGCCTACCGGCTTGACCAGACCACGGATCGAGACCTCGCCGGTCATCGCCAGCCGGTTGTCCACAGGCCGGCCTGTGAAGGCAGAGTAGATCGCCGTAGCGATCGCCACGCCGGCGCTGGGGCCATCAACCGGGACGCCGCCGGGGAAGTTAACGTGGATATCGTAATCCCGGGCATCCACCTCAAGGTACTGCTTCAACACCGTCAGGACGTTCTCCACCGACCCCTTGGCCATGGACTTGCGCCGCATGGTCCGGCCGGGGCCGCCCATCTCCTCCTCGTCCACCACACCAGTGACCGTGACCACCCCGTGACCCGGTGACTTGGCAGGCCTGACGTCGACCTCAAGTTCGAGCAAATGGCCAACGTTAGGGCCGCTGACCGCCAGGCCGTTTACGTAGCCGACGAGCGGCAGAGCCGGGATGCGCCGGTCCGGACGGGGCTGAAGTTGGCCCGAGTTGATCACCCACTCCACCTCGGACCGCGGAATCGTCCGCCGGTTGGTGCCCGAGAGGATTCCGGCAGCGATCTGGACGATGTTGACCGCCTCGCGCCCATTGGTGGCATAGCGCTTGATCACATCCAGTGCACCCTGCTCAATGCTCAGGCCCACCTTCTCCGCCGCACGCCTGGCCACCTGGGCCACCTCGTCGGGTAAAAGGGGGCGGAAGAAGATCTCCATGCAGCGAGAGCGAATCGCCGGCGGAATCTCGTGCGGCAAGCGGGTTGTAGCACCCACCAGCCGAAAGTCGGCCGGCAGACCGTTCTCGAAGATATCCTTAATGTGCGTCGGCACATTCGGGTCTTCCGCCGAGTAGTAGGCCGACTCCAGGAAGACCTTACGATCCTCCAACACCTTCAGTAGCTTGTTCATCTGGACCGGATGCAGTTCGCCGATTTCGTCGAGAAAGAGAATGCCCCCGTGGGCCTTCGTCACCGCCCCGGGCTTTGGCTGGGGGATTCCTGCTATTCCCAGGGGGCCGGCGCCCTGGTAGATCGGATCATGCACCGAACCGATCAGCGGATCGGCAATGCCTCGTTCGTCGAACCGGGCCGTGGTCGAATCCAACTCCGTAAAGGTCGCCTCTTTCTTGAAGGGAGAGAGGACATTCCGCTTCGCCTCTTCCAAGACCAGGCGCGCCGCCGCGGTCTTTCCCACGCCTGGCGGACCGTAGATCAGCACATGCTGCGGGTTTGGTCCACAGAGTGCAGCCCGCAACGCCTTCAGCCCCTCTTTCTGCCCGACGATCTCGTCGAAGCTGGTTGGGCGGGTCTTCTCTGCGAGCGGCTCCGTGAGACTGATTGCCCGCATGCGCCGGAGTTTGTCCATCTCCTTGCGGGACTCCTTTTCGACAGCCACCCGGTTCCCCTGCTGGCTCCTCAGCAGGTTCCAGAAGTAGATCCCGATAACGACACCGAAGAACAGTTGGATGATGGTCAGGAAACTGCCCAACGACATGCTGTTTGAGCCCTCCTCCCGCCGCTCTGTCTCTCGTTGGATTCTAGTATCCCTCACGATCAGGGGGCGAATCCTGGATGAACCTTCCGCGGGAGTGGGGGTCGTAATGCCCGGTGCCGAAAAAAGCGCCCTGCCGAGCTTTCGCTCCGCAGGGCGTCCTGTCAGGCTGACTCTTCCTTCTTCACCCGTCGGGTCTTGGCGTCTGTCGCGGTCACCAGGAGCGGCTCCTCCTTCTTGGAGACCACTTCCTTCGTGATCACGCACTTCGAGACATCCGTGCGGGAGGGGACCTCGTACATGACATCGGTCATGATGTCCTCGATAATCGCCCGCAGGCCGCGTGCACCGGTGTTGCGCTTCAACGCCTCCCGGGCAATCGACCGGATCGCCTCGTCCTTGAACTCCAGATCGATATTGTCCATCTGGAGGAGCTTCTGATACTGCTTCACGAGGGCGTTCTTGGGCTCTGTCAGGATCTTCACCAGAGCGTCCTCATCAAGGGCGTCCAGGGTTACGATCACGGGCAGACGACCAACGAACTCGGGAATCAGGCCGAACTTGAGCAGGTCCTCAGGCAGGATCTGCGAGAGCATTTCGCCCACGTTCTGATCCTTCTTAGACCGGATCTCAGCACCGAAACCCATGCCCCGCTTGCCAACGCGGTTCCCGATGATCTTATCGACCCCGTCAAACGCGCCGCCGCAGATGAAGAGAATGTTGGTCGTGTTGATCTGAATGAACTCCTGATGCGGATGCTTCCGGCCGCCCTGCGGCGGGACGGAGGCAACTGTGCCTTCCAGGATCTTCAGCAGCGCCTGCTGAACACCCTCACCGGAGACGTCACGGGTGATCGACGGGTTCTCCGACTTCCGGGCGATCTTATCGACCTCGTCGATATAGACAATGCCCTTCTCCGCCTTCTCGATGTCGTAGTCAGCCGCCTGAATCAGCTTCAGGAGGATGTTCTCGACGTCTTCACCCACGTAGCCGGCCTCCGTCAGCGAGGTCGCATCGGCGATCGCGAACGGGACGTTCAGGATTTTGGCAAGGGTCTGAGCCAGCAGCGTCTTCCCCGAACCAGTAGGCCCGAGCATGACAATGTTGGATTTCTGCAGCTCAACGTCGTCGAGCTTGTTGCCCATGTTGATCCGCTTGTAGTGGTTGTATACCGCCACCGAAAGCGTCCGCTTCGCCCGCTCCTGTCCAATGACGTACGAATCAAGGATCGACTTGATCTCCGTCGGCTTGGGAACGTCCTTGAGCTCGAAATCGACCTCTTCGTTCAGCTCTTCTTCGATGATCTCGTTGCAGAGCTCGATGCACTCGTCGCAGATATAGACCCCAGGCCCTGCGACGAGCCGCTTCACCTGGTCCTGAAACTTGCCGCAGAAGGAGCACTTCAGCTGGCCTTTATCCTCACCCGTGAACTTGAACATTCCCCCACCCCTTTCCTAGCGTGCGGTCCTGCTCGCCTTATCCCGGGGGTGTACCACTTCGTCGACCAGACCGTAAGCTTTTGCTTCATCGGCGGACAACCAGCGATCCCGTTCGGTATCGGCCTTGACTCGGTCGATGGGCTGACCGGTGTGCTTGGCGAGGATCTCGGCCATCTGCTCTTTGGTCTTGATGGCCTCCCGCGCGGTGATTTCGATGTCGGTAACCTGCCCACCCACACCGCTTAAATGCGGCTGGTGGATCATGACGCGTCCGTTCGGAAGCGCATAGCGCTTACCGGTCCCGCTGGCGAGCAGCAGAGCACCCATAGAGGCTGCCAGGCCGACGACCGTGGTGTTGACCGGCGCCTTGATATGCTGAATCGCGTCGTAGATGCCGAGGCCCGCAGACACCGAGCCGCCGGGCGAGTTGATATAGAGATTGATCTCCTTGTCAGGATCATCGCTCTCCAGGAACAGAAGCTGGGCGATGATCACATTCGCCACCTGGTCATCGACCGGGGTCCCGAGGAAAATAATCCGATCCTTTAGCAACCGGCTGTAAATGTCATAGGACCGCTCTCCACGGTTTGTCTGTTCGACGACATACGGAATCAGGTAGCTCATAGTCTGACCTCCTCCACCCGTGACTTATTCTTACGGGCGTTAGCCCTGGACAGGCGTATTCAGGTTGACCAGGTATTCCGTGGTCTTCTGGGTCAGCAGGCCCTCACGCAGGCGAGCCCGGTACCCGGCGTTCTTGCGGAGCTTCTTGATGTCGGCCTCCTGGCCCTGGTACAGGGAGAGCATCTTGTCAAACTCGGCCTCAAGATCGGCCTCCGAGACGGTAATGCCTTCCTTCTTGGCAATCGCAGCAAGGACGAGGTCGTTCTTGACGCTCCTGCGGGCGCCGGCGTCGAACTCGGTGTGCAGGTCTTCGTGCGACTTGCCAGTAGCCTGATGGTACATCTCCAGGGAGAAGCCCTGGCGGGCGAGCGAGTGCTCGAAGTCATGGATCATATCGTGGACCCGGTTATGGACCAGGATGTGGGGGATCTCTACCTCCGCCTCAGCGGCGACTGCATCGATCACTTGCTCCTGGTAGGCCCGCTCGGCGTTCGCCTTCGCGGACTCGGTAAGACGATTCTTGACGTCGGCCCGCAGTTCCTCCATGGTCTGGAACGAGCTGACCTGCTGAGCGAACTCGTCGTTTACCTCGGGCAGTTCCTTCTTCTTGACTTCCTTGACCGTCACCTTGAAGACAGCGGGCTGACCGGCCAACTGCTCGGCTTGGTACTCGGCCGGGAAGGTGACGTTCACGTCCAGGGTCTCGCCGACCTTGGCGCCGATCAGGCCTTCCTCAAAGCCGGGAATGAAGGTGTTGGAACCAATCTCAAGGGTGTAGTTCTCACCCTGGCCGCCCTCGAAGGGGACGTCGTTCAGGAAGCCCTCGAAATCGATCACGGCGAAGGAGCCGATGGTCACCTCTCCGGACTCGTCTTCTACGAGGGTCGCCATACGATCACGCAGGCTGTTGATCTGCTCTTCAATCTGCTCATCGGTGATCTCATCCGACGGCTTCTCGATACCAAAGCCGGAGAGCTTGCCAAGAGTCACCTCGGGCATGACCTGGACCTTGCCCCGGAAAACGAAGGGCTGGCCCTCTTCGGCCTTGACCTCTTCGATCTCGGGCTGGTCGATCGGCTCAACGGCACCCTGGGCGAGGGCGGCAGCATAGGCCTGGGGGAGGAGCTGCTCAACGGCCTCCTGAACGAGGCTCTCCTTGCCATACATCCGCTCAAAGATCGCCCGAGGCGCCTTCCCCTTGCGGAAACCGGGGATATTCACCTTCTGGTTCACGCTCTTGAAAGCGGTGTCAATTGCCTTGGAGAACTCGGGAGCCTCAACCTCGACCTCAAACTGCATCCAGTTCTTTTCTAACTTGTCCCAGGTCGCCTTCATCTATTCTCCCCCTCAATAGTCAGTATATGGCTCGGATGATCGCCGGCCACATACGGGATATCCAGCCAGATTTCTTGGCTGCAACTGTAGTATTATACCACGGCAGTGCCGCGCAAACAACGAAACGCCGTGTCTGAGGTTATGACGCTGCAATGCTTGAGAAAGGTTCGGGCGCGCGTCCGGACTGGATTGCGAGTGCATCTGGCGGAAAAGAGGGGTGTGAGGAGATTATACACTTTCTGGAAGGGTTCCGCAAGATGTATGTTCAGTTTTACGTTCAACTACTTTTCGAACATAGGCACGGGCCTGCCTGGCTCCTAGACCGGATAGTGCTTTGGGGTTAAAACGGGATACTCCAGGCTGGCCCTCGTTGAAACCGCTCCTTGACACCCTTAGAATGAAACTAGAGGTATACCCTTACGGGTATAGGTAATTTCTTAATGAAGGGGGCTTATATATGACCGAAATGTCACGTCGTGGCTTTCTCAAGCGCTCCCTCACCGCCGGCGCGGTGGGTGCCGGCATTCTCTACGGTCTCCCCGGCGGCGTCGTAGCAGCGGCTGGTAGCTACGTTCCGATGGGCTCGGTGATTGACCTGACCAAGTGCGATGGCTGCAAGGGCGAGAAGGCACCGCTCTGCGTTTCCGCCTGCCGCACCAAGAACGCGGATAAGTTCCCGGAGCCCGAGAAGCCGATCATGGACTACTGGCCTCAGAAGAAGCATGAGGACTGGTCGGACAAGCGGGACCTCACCTCGCGCCTCACACCCTATAACTGGACCTATGTCGAACGGGTTACCGTAGAGATTGACGGGGAGCAGGAGGAGGTCTCCGTCCCCCGCCGCTGCATGCACTGCGAGAACCCGACCTGCATGAACATCTGCCCCTTCTCCGCGGTCGAGCAGCACGCCGAAGGGATCGTGGAGATCCACCAGACCAGTTGCATGGGTGGTGCCAAGTGCCGGGACGTCTGCCCCTGGGGAATCCCGCAGCGGCAGGCCGGTGTCGGACCCTATATGGATATGATCCCGGAGTACCTGGGCGGCGGTGCCATGTTCAAGTGCGATGGCTGCGTTGACCTGGTGAAGCAGGGACAGTCCCCTGCCTGCCAGACAGCCTGCCCCAAGGGCGCCATTACCTTTGGCCCCCGTGAGGAGATGCGGGCCTTGGCCCACAAGCGGGCCGAGGAGATCGGGGGCTACATCTATGGCGAGAGCGAGAACGGCGGTACCTCCACCTTCTATATCTCCAAGGTTCCCTTCGAGAAGATCGACGCCGCGATTCGCAAGGCGAAGGCCGATGCCAAGGACGACAAGCCCGGCCGCCCGACGATGCCTGTGAACATCGGCAACTTGCTCGACACGCCGAACGGCATGGCGCTCTCCATGCTGATCGCCCCGGTGGCAGGCATCGCGGCTGCGGTAGTTGGAGCGGCGAAGATCATGAAGAAGGGAGAAGAGGAGTAATGACGACAAAACCTCAAGTGAAGCGGCACACCACTTCAGATCGGTTCGTTCACTGGGGATCGGCGCTCTCCATCTTCCTGCTCATCTTCAGCGGTATCGGACAGATGCCCATGTACAAGCGCTATATGCTGGCGGAATTGCCGGGCATGGCCTGGTCGGCTGACTATGGTATCACCCTGCGGATGCACTACCTGGGTGCCATCGTCCTGGTCACGGTAGCGCTCTACCACATTGTCCTCTCCCTTCGAGCAAAGCGGCTGGGGCTGGTTCCCCAGAAGGGCGACCTGAAGGAGTCGGTGAAGATCATCGGGGCGATGGTGACCGGCAAACCGGAGCCACCTTCCGGCAAATTTCTGGCGGAGCAACGTCTGGCCTACGCCTTTATTGCCGGTACGGTGGCGCTGCTGATCCTCACCGGACTGCTCAAGGTCGCCAAGAATCTCCCGGGTGTCTCGATCCCCTACGAAGTCATGTGGTGGAACACGATGCTCCACAACATCGGAACCGGACTGATCATCTTCGGGATCATCGCCCACTTAGCAGCCTTTTTGCTGAAGCCAAACCGGCCGCTGGTGAAGTCCATGTTCACCGGCACGGTCGATGCAGAGTACGCCCATCATCGGCACCCGCTCTGGAAGGCCCGCCCGGCTGGGAAGTAGTGCAGAACGCCCGGCCTCCCCACATGAGGGAGGTCGGGCGCTTTCTATGCAGTGAGCAGGGGCCGAGCCGCCTAGACCTGGGTCATCCGCTTCATGCGCTCCATCTGTGCGATTGGGAAGAGGACCCAGCCGCCGGTCAGGCTGGCCACGGAGCGGAAGCCCTGCTGCATCAACTGGCGGGCCGCCACGTAGGCGGTGGAGCCGTTCCGGTCATAGACCACCGTCTCCATGGTCGGATCGAGCTCGGCGATCCGACTGCGAACCTCATCAATTGGGATGTTCACCGCGCCGGGTACCGCCCCGATCTCATACTCGTAGGAGTTGCGCACATCGACGATCTGAAGCGGTTCACCGGCCTCCAATCTGGCGAGGAGCGAATCGGGGGTGATGATCTGCAGTGAGCCCTGCCGGATGTTCTGGGCAACCATACCGGCGATGATCGCCGGATCCTTGGCTGAACCAAAGGGCGGGGCGTAGGCCAGGTCGAGGTTGGTCAGGTCCTCGACATGCATCTTGCCGAGAATGGCGGTGGCGAAGATATCGGTCCGCTTGTCGACGCCGTTCCCACCGATCACCTGGGCGCCCAGGAGGCGGCCTGTCTCGGTCTCGGCCACCAGCTTGATAAACATCTCCTGCACGCCGGGGTAGTAGTCGGCGTGATCGCCGGACATGGTGTAGCTGACGAAGCAGTCGATCCCAGCCCGCCGGGCGGCCTTCTCGGAAAGACCTGTGGAGGCAGCGACAAGGCTGCCCACCCGTACGATGGCCGTGCCAATGGCGCCGGGGAAGGTTAGGTTGTCACCAGCGGCGTTCGCGCCGGCAACCCTGCCCTGCTTGTTGGCTGGCCCAGCCAGTGGAATCAGCGTCGGCTGGCCCGTGACCAGGTGGGTGGTCTCGACCGCATCGCCGGCGGCGTAGATGTGCGGATCGCTGGTCTGCATGCGCTCGTTGACGGTAATGCCACCGGTCGCTCCGATCGTCAGCCCGGCAGCCTTGGCCAGGCGGGTGTCAGGGCGAACACCGAGGCCGAGAATGAAGAGGTCGCCCTCCACCACCCGACCGCTCTCCAGCCGGACGGCGGTGGCTCGGCCATCGCCATCAAAAGCAGAAATGCCGTCGTTTGTGATTACCTCGACGCCCATCTGCTCCAGGGTGCCCTGAACAAAGGCGGCCATTTCCGGATCGAGCGGCGGCAGAACCTGGTCGGCCTTCTCAACCAGCGTCACTTGCAGTCCGAGATGGAGGAGATTCTCCACCATCTCCAGGCCAATAAAGCCTGCACCTACCACCACGGCCCGGCCCGAACCGGTCTCTTCCATATAAGCGCGGATCGCATCGGAATCGGGCACGGTGCGCACGGTAAAGATATTCTGCTGGTCAATGCCCGGCAGCGGCGGGCGGATCGGGATCGCGCCCGGCGAAAGGATCAGCTCGGTGTAGGACTCCTCGTAGACCTCGCCGGTCTGGCCGTTGCGGACCCGGAGGGTCTTCTGCGCTGTATCGAGGGCGATCACTTCGTGATGGACTCGCACATCGACAGAAAAGCGGGCGTTGAAGGTCTCAGGCGTCTGGAGCAACAGGGCGCTCCGGTCGCCGATCTCACGGCCGACATAGTAGGGGAGACCGCAGTTGGCAAACGAAATGAAGGGACCCTTTTCAAAGAGGATGATCTCGGCATGCTCATCGGTCCGGCGGGCCCGAGCCGCCGCACTGGCGCCACCGGCGACACCACCCACCACTAGAATCCTGCGCTTCGACATAGGAAATGACCCCCTGTGAGCTTGTTCATTCGTTCTCATTCAACCATACCCCCTACCGTATTACAATAATCCAAAGGTCTATTCTCCTTCCTTGGGTGAGCATCCGATGAATACCCTCTTGCCAAACTGATACCCGTACGGGTATTATTGTGCTTGTGACAGCCGCAACAATCCGGAAGAGCAAAGAGAGTAAGGAGCGATAAGCCATGTTCGCATTTGGTCCGCGCATGAACAACGTCAGCACCGCCGAACTGCAGGCCCGTTTGGAGAACGGCGAAAAGCCGATCATTATCGATGTTCGCGAGCCCTGGGAGTACGCGGAGGGCCATGTGCCTGGCAGCGTGCTGAAGCCCCTCGGCAATATTCGGTCCTGGGCCAATGAGTTCAACAAGAAGGATGAGATTCTCCTGATCTGCCGGACGGCCAGCCGGTCCTCCATGGCCTACCAGTACCTGCAGGCCATGGGCTTCACTAACGTGAAGAACGTCTCGGGCGGAATCATTACCTGGCGGGGTGCTGTGGAGCGGTAGTCCATCGGTCAAAAGCCTCAGGTGTAGTCTGGCACCTGAGGTTTTTTCCAGCCTGTACTGCCGGCCATGAGGACGCAAATCCCCCTGTCGCGACTATTGCGGCAGGGGGATTTCCATCGGATGCCTAAATGAGAAAGAGACAAAAGTGCAGCAACGAGGGGGATAGCTATGCCGGCCCATATCCTCATTGCCGACGATGAAGATCGCATTCGCCAATTGGTGCGCCTCTACCTGACCAAGGAAGGGTTTACTGTCGATGAGGCGGAGGACGGGCAGTCCGCCCTGGAGCAGCTTGCTGAAACCCCCTACGACCTGGTGATCCTGGACCTCATGCTGCCCGAGGTCGATGGCTGGACAATCTGTCAGGAGATCCGGAAGCGTGGCACGACCCCGGTGATCATGCTCTCCGCCCGAAACGAGGAGTACGATCGGATCCTCGGCTTCCAGTTAGGGGCCGATGACTATGTGGGCAAGCCGTTCAGCCCGCGGGAGTTGGTCTTCCGGGTCAAATCCTTGCTGCGTCGGGCCCAGCCGGCTCAGCGTGCCCCCGTCTCCGAGCCGGTCGCGCCCGTGGTGACTGGCGAGGGGGACCTGGTGATCGACGAGGCGGCTGCCCTCGCCCGAGTCAATGGCAAGGAGCTCCCGCTGACCCCCAAGGAGTATGCCCTCCTGACGCTCATGCTCCGCCGGCCGGGCCATCTCTTCACCCGAGAGGCCCTCCTGGAGCAGGTCTGGGGGTACGACTTCACCGGCGGTCGGCGCACGGTGGACAGCCACGTGAAGAACCTGCGGGAGAAGCTGGCCGCCGCCGGCGCCACTACGCAGATCGAGACCGCCTGGGGGATGGGCTATCGCCTGGTGGTCGCAAAATGAGATCAAGTGTCGTCCTCAAGCTCTCGCTCATGATCGTCGCGCTCGCCGGGAGTATGCTTCTGGTGCTGGCCGTTCTGGTCCCGCAGCAGATGACCGGGCTCTACGACTTCCACCTCTCCGACCATATGCTCGGCCAGGCACGGGGGCTGATCCAACTCTATGAACCCGATCCCGAGATGCCCGGTGACCGCCCCTGGCTTGATCTGGAGGGCGTGATCGGCGCGCATATCGTCACCCTGACAACCGCTCAGGTTGCGACCCTCAGCCAGGCGCCGGTCGGCAGTCCTGCCCTCCTGCCACCCGACCGGGCCCAACGTCTGCTCGATGGTCAGGATGTGACCTACAGGGTCCTGAACACCGCCCTGGACGGTCTGGATACCGACGAGCACAACCATGGCATCGCGCCGGAGCGGCCTTACTGGCTCTTCGCGGTGGGTGTCCCCGTCATCAAGGACGGCGTCAACCGAGGGGCGTTGCTGGTGATCCAGCCCACAAGCCCTGTGGACGAAGCGCTTGCGGAGTCCCGGCAGACCTTCCTCTGGGTGGCCGCCGGTATGCTGCTCCTGGTCACCCTGCTGGCGCTCTACCTCTCCAGCCGGATGTCCCTCCCCCTCCGCCGCATGAATGCGATGGCCCAGGCCATGGCAGGCGGCGACTTCCAGCAGCGGCTCGCTGTGACCGGGACCGATGAGATCGCCTGGCTTGGCCACTCGATCAACCGGTTGGCCGACGCGCTCGATGAGACAATCGCCCAACTGCACGAGAACAACGCCCGGCTCTCGGGAATCCTGACGAGCATGAACGACGCGGTTATGCTGGTGGACGGTGCCGGTGGCTGTACCCTCATGAACCAGCCAGCGGCTGACCTCCTCCGCGCTGCCGGAATCCCCTGTGAAGAGGCACCTTGTACGATTCATACCGATCTTCTCACGGCGCTGGGAGTCGGTGACGAGGCGGAACAGGTACTGCGAAACGGACTGCCCCTGGAGCGAAAGGTCAGTCTGAGCGGATCGGCCTACTCGGTATCGCTGTCGGCGGTGGTCGACCAGCGGACAGGCGGGCAGGGTGCGGTGCTCGTCTGGCAGGATATCACCGAATCGGAGCGGCTCGAAGAGATGCGGCGGGACTTTGTGGCCAACGTCTCCCACGAGATGCGCACCCCGATTGGCGTGGTGCGAGGCTACACAGAGGCCCTGCAAGATGGACTGGCCGAGTCTCAGGAAGAGCATGAGGAGATGCTTGCGATCATGCAGGAGGAGTTGGATCGGGTCGAGCAGTTGATCACCGACCTGCTTCAGCTCGCCCGGATCGATGCCGGGCAGATCCGCATGGACCTGGAGCCCCTTGCACCGGGCCCATTGATGCAGCATATGGCCCGGAAGTTGGCCCCCCTCTGTGACGAGACGGGGAGCCGGATTACGGTCTCCCTGCCACCCGAACTCCCCCTTGTCCTGGCAGACGGCGACCGGGTGGAACAGGTGCTGGTCAACCTCGTCGAGAATGCCCTGCGCTACTCGCCGCGCGGCTCCGAGGTGACACTGCGGGCCCGGGCCGAGGCAGACCACCTGGTCATCGTGGTCCAGGATCAGGGGCCGGGAATTCCGCCTGAGGAGCGCCCCCTGGTCTGGGAGCGGTTCTACCGGAGCGACAAGGCCCACTCACGCAAGAAGGGCGGTACCGGCCTCGGCCTGGCGATTGTCAGGGGGATTGTCGCCGCCCATGGTGGTCAGGTCTGGGTTGATGATGCCCCGGGGGGCGGTAGCCTCTTCTGCTTCACCCTTCCACTGGTCCGGCAATGACAGAACGGCACTCCCCGCCGTGGAGTGCCGTTCTGTGCTTGGTAGGAAGGTTTGTCTGCCAAGACGCCGCTTCGCATGGAGGGTGCGATTCGTCGCTGCGTCCCTAGGCAGATGAGGACTTGGTGCCGCCATGTCCTCGCAGGATTTATGATAGCAATCAGGCGAGGAGATTTCGCTGCGACTTTGTGCAGCTTCGTAGGAAAATCTGTGGAGAAAGTGTGTGGACCCGCTCAGTTCGCCTTCGCATAGTCCATGGCCTGGGACAGGGTCATGAGCGTCCCCTCGCCCCGGCAAAGTGTGAAGCGCTCATTTCCCAACCCGGCGGACAGCCCCTGAACCAGGTCCTGGTACTCACGGGCAGCCACCGCTTCCAGCGCCCGGCCAATGAAGGCCAGAGCGCTCTCCGCCGCCCCGATTAGCCGGGCTGCGCGCTCGTACTGCTCCTCCACATAAGCGACCGCTGCGGCGTGGACTAGCCCCGCGGGGAATGCCTGCTGGTTGGAGACCTCGAGAATGTTGGCGAGCCCTTCCTGACACCACCGCCGGGCGCCCGCTGCATCTCCGGTCCGCCGGGCTGCGGCGCTCAGGCTAAAGAAGCTGTGCCCCAGATGGGCGTGAAGGCCGGTCTTGCGTTTCAGGTCAAGGGCCTGCAGAAGCCGCTCCCGAGCCTGGTCGTGGTCCCCGCGCAGCAGAGCGAGGTCACCCAGACCGTGCACCGGCATGGCGTGTCCTCCCAGCCCCCTCGCCTCCATGAGTTGGAGCGATTCACTGAAGTGGGCCTCGGCCTTGTCGTAGTTGCCTATGCGAAGCAGTAGGGTGCCCAGGTTGCTCAGAAAGATGGAGACTGCGTTCTCATCTTCCAGTTCGCGCCGGATCGCCAGGGCCTCCTCCAGGTAGGCGAGGCTGGTCGCGTCGTCACCCTTGTCAAAAGCCAGGATCCCCAGCGCGGACAGGGTCGAGCTAACGCTGGTGCGGTCGCCCAGACTCCGCTGTATCACCAGGCACTCTGCCAACCGCCGGCGGGATTCGTCATACTGCCCCAGCCGCATGGCCAGGCCACCCAGCGTGTATAGTGCCTCCGCCTGCCCCTTGCTGTCCTGCAGACTCCGGAAGATCTCCAGCGCCTCGGAGGCCATCGCGTAAGCAGCCTTGCGATCTCCCTGCTGGTGCTTCAGCCAGGCGGCCTCGGTCAGGGCTCGGGCCCGAGCGTGGGTCGGCGTCGCCACCGGATCAACTGCCAGAGCTGCGTTCAGCCAGTCCTGCCCCTCCAGCATCTGGCCGGTAATCCACCAGAAAATCCGCAGGCCTCCGCTCAAGCGCAGTGCCGCTTCTGATTCCCCAGCGCCGATCGCCCACGCCATTGCCGCTCGCAGATTGTCCTGGTCGGCCTTCAGACGGTCTCGCACCTCGATCTGTTTCGGTCCGACGAAGAGCGGTGCAGCCGCCTCAACTACCCCAAGGTAGTGTGCGGCGTGAAGCTGCGAGAGTTGGCTGCTCCGGTCGGGACTGAGCATCTCAGCGCCGTACTGGCGCAGGAGTTCGTGCACCTCATACCGACCCACTCCGGCCCGCCGGATCAATGACTTGTCCATGAGCGATGCGAGGACCGGGAAGGTCGCCTGTGCCACCTTTTCCGCCGCCTCGCGATCGAACCCCCCACGGAAGACCGACAGAGCGGCGAAGACTCGCTGCTCGTCGGTGGAAAGCAGTGCCCAGGAGTGGTTAAAGGCACTCCGTAGGCTCCGGTACTGGGCCGGCAGCGCATCGACGGCAGCGTCCAAGAAGCTGAGGCTCCGGCTGATACCGTCAGCGATCTCCTGACAGGAGAGCATACGGACCCAGGCTGCCGCCAGTTCAAGGCCGAGCGGCATCCCCTGCACCAGCCGGCAGATGCGCACCACATGAGAGACCGTGCCCGCCTGGAGGGTGAACTCCTCTCGCATGAGGCGGGCTCGATCCACGAAGAGCTGAACGCTGGACGACAGGGCTGCGCTCCGCAGATCGGCACCCTCCGGAACGGAGAGGCCCTCCACCTCTAGAATCGATTCGCCGGGAAGTCGGAGCCGCTCCCGTGAGGTGACGATTACGGTCAACTCCGGGGCCATCTCCAACATTTCGGCAACGAAATCAGCCACATGGACCAGGTGTTCGAAGTTGTCCAGGACCAGGAGCATCTCCTTGTCACGGAGATACTCGACCACCTGCTCCCGGGCGCCGGGCTGTGGGTGAAGCGGCAACCGGAGAGCGCTTGCCAGTGCCGGGACCAAGAGATCCGGCCCGCTCACGGAGGCGAGAGGCACGAAGCAGATGCCATGCCGGTACTGGCTGCTAACCTCCGCAGCGGTCTGCATGGCCAGTCGGGTCTTCCCGGTTCCCCCTGGACCCAGGAGCGTAATGAGACGGCGATTGGGCAGCCGCTCCTTGATCTCCTGCAGCTCACCTTCCCGTCCCACGAAGCTGGTGTTGACCACCGGGAGCGTGACGTCGGGAGCCTGCCACCAGGTCTGCAGAATCTCCTCAAGCGGGACGGTCGTGTAATCAGAGGCGATCACCCAACCCCCTGCTGTCCGGCTGATGACACCTTGGCGGCTCAGCTCCTCCAGCGCCTGCTCAATAAAGGCCGGCAGGCCACGGGTTGCTCCGTGAAGCCAGGCAACGAATGCGCCATCTGGCTCCATCTGCAGGGCCGTCCGAAGCCAGAGATGAACTCCCGCCGGGGAGAGGGGCTCCAGGGTGACCTCTCGCTTTACGGCCGCATCGATCCCGAGCAGCCGCCGGTTGGGGCCGTCGTCTACGGCACAGGCGATCGCCAGGGCGGGAATCTCCCCACCAGCGAACAGGTTGCGCAGCAGGAGGAGCGTCTGCTCATCCAGTTCCGGGGTTCCATCGACTGTCAGAATCAGGCCTGCAGCCCCCTTGTCTTGCAGACGGCGCTTCACAGCCTCAGTAAAGGTGGTCAGGCCGACAACTGGCGAGGAGACGCCCTCCCACTCCCGGAGTGCCTCCATAACGGCCCCGTACGGTTTCGAACGGATCTCCCTCCGGCCCTGCAGTGAGAGAACCAGCATGCCATGCATGCGGGCGAGCTTGCCGACCTCGTGCAGAAAGCGATTCCGCCCCGTTCCTGGCTCGCCGCAGATCGTCAACTGCCCGCTGCCCGCCTCGTGAAAGGTCCGCAGAAAATCATGCACCCGTTCCAGGGGGATGTCCCGCTCAATCAGGCGGGGTACGGCAAAGGCCGGTCCCCCCTCACCCTGATCATCGACGGAGACAACCCGGTCCCGACCGCTTCGTTTCGCGATGTAATGGCGGGCGTCGGCTCGCTCAAACAGCGCCTCTGGCGTGTCTCCATCCACCGGAAAGGCCGAGACGCCCATGCTGGTTGTGGCATGGATCACCGGGTTGCCGGCCAGGGGTCGCTCCCGAAGGGCCGAGAGCAGGCGCTGCGCCAGGGCCTCCCCCCGGGCCAGGTCCGTCTGAGGAAGCAAGAGGGCGAACTCATCGCCGCCGTAGCGGAAGAGTTGATCCGACCTGCGGAGTACGCCCCTGACACGGCGCGCAAACTCAACCAGCGCAAGATCGCCCCGCTGGTGGCCGTACGCATCGTTAATGGATTTGAAGTGGTCCAGATCGATCATGATCAGCGCAAAGGGGGAGCCGTGCCGGCGTGACAGGGCGATCTCCTCGGCGAGCCGCTCCTGGAATACGGCTCGTGAGTACGCGCCGGTGAGCGCATCCTTCAAGTGTGGATATCGCCGTTCTCCCATGTCTCATCGCCCTTTTCTTCGGTCATTGCTTCGTCTAAGTCATGCGTATCACAGATGTGACGAATTCGTTCCTTTAGTTGATTATCTTACTATAGCCAGATGTAGGATGGTATCCCTCGCGGACCCGAATGTTGAGAAGTGGATCGGATAAACAGAGGCAGGTCCCCAGGCCCCCCGTCCGGAGGCTCTCGGAGACCTGACCTCATTATCATCGATCATGCGCTACGTCCCGGTCTTCAGGTGATCACTGGCCTGTCGCCGGCACTCGGCCCCGGTGAGGCCCCGTAACTGGGCCTTGACCCGCAGTACGGATGGGGGTGCCACGGAGAGCTCATCCAGCCCGAGGCCGACCAGGATCGGGAGCGCGTCGGGGTGGGAGCCGGCCTCCCCGCAGAGCCCCGCCCACTTACCATGCCGGTGCGCCGCCTCCACCACCTGGTGAATCAGCCGCAGGACAGCGGGATGCAGCGGGTCGTACAGGTGTGAGACCACCCGGTTCCCCCGGTCAACCGCCAGGGTGTACTGAGTCAGATCATTGCTGCCAATGCTGAAGAAGTCGACCTCGGGTGCCAGTTGGTCAGCACAGAGGGCCGCTGCGGGCACCTCCACCATGATACCAACCTCTACAGGTCCAAGGGGGATCCCCTCTGCTCGCAACTCCCCCTCGCACTCGATCAACAGCGCCCGGGCCCGGCGAACCTCGGCGAGTGTCGTGATCATGGGAAACATCACCCGGATGCTGCCATGCGCCGCCGCTCGAAGTGCAGCTCGCAGTTGACTCCTCAGCAGCTCTACCTGGTCCAGCGAGTAGCGAATCCCGCGCCATCCGAGGAACGGATTCTCCTCCCGCTCGATGCCCAGATAGGCGATCGGCTTGTCCCCGCCGGCATCCAGCGTGCGGATGATCACCGGCCGGGGAGCGAGCCGCTCGGCCACCTCCCGGTAGATGGCGTACTGCTCCTCCTCCGAGGGGGGCTCTTCCCGCTCCATGAAGAGGAATTCGGTCCGGAAAAGACCCACACCCTCTGCGCCCGCCTCCAGTACGGCGGCCAGGTCTTGCAGGCCCGCTATGTTCGCGGCCAGCTCGATCCGATGGCCGTCCGCCGTCTGGGCCGGTGCGTGCCTGAGGGCTGAGAGGGCCGCACGCTCGACCTCGCGCTGTGCCAACAGCTCCTCGTACCGGGTGAGCGTCTCCTCTGACGGATCCAGAATCAGAAGGCCCTCGGCCCCGTCCAGGATCAGCCGGACACCATCTGCGATACCGTCCAGCGTTCCGGCCCCAAGGCCGACCACCGCCGGAATACCCATGGAACGGGCCAGGACCGCTGTGTGCGAGGTGGGACCGCCGCCAGCGGTGGCAAGGCCCAGTACGCGATGGCGATCCAGCCGGGCGGTCTGGGAGGGAAGCAGATCATCCGCCAGGAGGATGAACGGCGCAGGACCGCCCACCTCCTCTTCCTGCTCTCCGCGCAGGGCGGCGATCAACCGCCGGCTGATGTCACGGATATCGAGGGCCCGCTCCTGAAGGTACGGATCATCCAGACCGGCCATGATGCCGGCCAACTCCTCACCGGCAGCGGCAACCGCTCGCTCGGCGGGGGAACCGGCCTCGATCCCGGCCTTCACCCGCTCCAGCAACTCCGGGTCCTCCAGCATCAGGAGGTGGGCGCCGAAGACAGCCGCCTCGGCCTCGCCCACCTCCCGCCGGGTCCGCTCCTCCAGCCGGGCCACGCTCTCCCTGGCCTGGTCGAGGGCCTGTCCGAACCGGACCCATTCCGACGCGGGATCGAGGGCCTCCTCCCCGGTGACGGCCGGCCGGCCGGCGTCGGCGGTACGCTTCAGTGCAACGGCCTGTCCAATGGCCAGGCCCGGAGCCGCTGGAATTCCCTTCAGCGTGCGCTCCATCTCCGTCCCCTCCCCTTACTGCCTGGGAATCACTCCAGCCCGGCGATCAGCGTGGCCAGTGCCTGCGCGGCCTCGGCCTCATCGGGTCCGTCGGCGGTGATCGTCACCGCTGCCCCCTGCTTGAGGCCCAGGCTCATAAGGCCCACGATCGAGCCAGCAGCCGCCTCCTTTTCGCCATGCTTCAGACGGATGGTGCTCTGAAAGCGCTTCGCCTCCTGCACGACCTGGGTCGCCGGGCGAGCGTGGAGTCCTGTCGTCGCCCGCACTGTCACCTGTACCTCGATCATCTGCAGATCACCCCTGCACCAGTTGATGGTAGAAGCTTGAGCCCGCCTCGGTCGGACCGAGACCGAGGGCTGCCGTCACCGTCGCACCCAGGTCTGCCAGCGTCGCCCGCTCGCCCAGATCGATGGGCCGGATGCCGGGGTACCAGGCCAGAATCGGGGTGTACTCCCGCGTATGCTTGGTTCCCTTGGTCGGATCGTTGCCGTGGTCGGCGGTAATCAGGAGCAGATCATCCCGAGTCAGGAGCGAGAGTAGCTCCGGCAGGCGCCTGTCCACCAGTGCAAGGACGTCTGCGTAACGCCGGGCGTCCTGCTCGTGGCCCGCCAGATCGGTCTCCTGCACGTTGGCGAAGATCAGCCCTTCCGTCTGCGCCTGCGTGGCGCTGTACAGGTGATCCATGACCAGGCCCGTGTCAACAGCGGGCAGCAGCCTGGCCCCCTCGCAGACGATCACGTCTGCCGCCTTGCCAATCAGGGTGACCGGGAGCCCTGCCTCCTGGACGATGGTGGGCGCCTGCCCGGAGTTGCGGGAACCGAGCACCAGATGGCGCACCTGGTACTGTTCATTGTAGATGCCGGTCAGGGGTGTGTTGACTCCCACCAGATCGCCGCGCGCCTCCAGGGCGCCCAGGATGGCGGGGAGACCACCGAAGCCACGGCCCATGACGGCGATCACCCGTCCAACGCGCACCTCTTCCCGGACGAGTTCGGCCACGGAGATGACCCGCTCAAAGGGGATCTCCTCCAGGCTGGCGGTCACGTTCAGGTTCTGGGCCGCCTCGCCCTCCAGGTTATCGGCAACCACAATGGCACCGTCCACCAGCAGGGTTATGCCGTGAGGCCCAGTTCGCTCCACGCGATGACCGGCTCGCCGCAGGACCGCCTCCAGGTGATCGGCCAGTTCCAGCATTCGCTGGGCCACCGGCTTTCCGGGGGCGGAGCCGGCGATCTCCTGGTGGCCGGCATAGGTGTCGGCGCCGTAGTGGCGCAGGGCAGCCCGAGCCCAGGCCGCCTCGGCCCGGTCCCCCACAGCCGCGACGCCCGGGACCGCCAGCAGATTGCCGAGGCCCAGGCGCTCCATTACCGGCAACTCCAGCCTGCCGTTCGAATCAGCCAGGTGGCGCATGGTATTGGCGCCGGTATCCTGCGGCCGGACCTCGGGTACGTCGGCCATAGCGCCAATGCCGAACCCATCCAGCACCAGCAGGACTACCCGCCGCATCATTCGGGTCATAGACTCATCTCCTCTTCTGCCGACCGAAGCGGGCGACCCACGGGATCATAGAGGTGCGCCAGCCTGCCGCCCGAGACCAGAGCCATGTATGAGCGCGAGGTGAAGGACTGCATACGGAAGGCCATGAGTACGGTCTCACCGATACGCGGCGCTGCGCCTGCCGGCGGGCAGAGGGTACCGTAGTAGTCGATTGCATCGGCCGGAAGCTGCTCGATGGCCAGCCGTTGGAGCTTGCCCCAGCTTGCGCCGACCAGCGCCGTCTCCGCCCGGGACCGTGGATAGAGGCCACCGCCGAAGCAGTAGACCTTGCCGCCGTAATGGTGGGAGATCTCGCTCACATAGACGGCAGCCGGCACCTCGGGCTCCTCGCCAACAGCATGTAGCGGGGTCGTCCCCGTCAGGGCATGACCCGGCTCACCCTGGGTGGCGCCGGCCTCCGCCAGGAGAGAGAGGGTTCCGCAGGCGGTGAGCGACGGGGCATTGACCACCGGATCAGCAATGCCGAACTCCCGTCGGAGCAGGGAAGCGGCCTCGGAGAGCGCCCTCAGGTTCGTGGTGGGGGCGGCTCGACCGCTCATGGGGTCAAAGAGGAGGCAGGGGAACGAGGTGACGCCTGCCACGGCGACGCCGGGCACACCACTGAGCCGCCGGACCGCATTCGGCAGTTCGGCCAGAGTGAAGCCACCGGCCTGCCCGGGATAGAAGGCCCCGGGCTCCACCGCGACCCGGAGTAACACCCTCTGCACCCGGCTCTGCCGGGCCGCCGCTTCCGCGACGGCCAGCCCCTTCTCCACCGAGAAGAGGGTGACATGCTCGGGAGCGAGGGCGGCCAGACGGTCCAGCCCGTAGGTCGGGGTCTGAACCAGATGGCCGACGTTGCCGAGGGAGATGCCCGCCGCATCCAGCGCCTGGGCCTCGTCCCAATCGACAGCGACCGCCCGCGGGATCGACCGGGCCACGGTCCGCACAAAGACCTCGTTCCGACTGACCTGTTTGGACATGAAGTAGAGTGTCAGCCCCACACGGGCGGCTTCTGCGGCGAGGCACTCACTGTTCGCCGCGACCGCATCGAGATCGATTACGTAGGTGTTGGGGGGGATCTGACCGCTCTGGTGGAGTTCCAGCGCCAGCCGCATCAGATCAGGGTTCCGCTGCAGGGTCATATCCAGGAACATCTGATCACCTTCTACGCCGTTAGTGGGCTAGCAACTGACGCGGGTTTTCGACGAGCATCGTATGGAGAAGCTCTTCAGGGATCCCTGCCGCCCGGAGCCGCGGCAGGAAGTGGGTCAGCAGATAGCGGTAGCCGATCCCGCCCCGGCGTGCCAGGTAGGAGGGACGGGAGATATCGCAGGAGAGCATCAGCCGGTGCGCCCAGCCCCGGTCGGCCATCGCTGCAACCATTCGGACCCGGGCCTCATCGGGCTGGTAGCGCTCCTTGCCGACGGTGTCGTAGCTCAGAAAAGCACCCCGGCGGGCGATGGCAACGTGCAGGTCCACATCGCCATTCAGGTCCTGATGGCTGATGGAGACCTTCGACAGATCGGCCCCGGCCCGCTCCAGGATGTCGAGTTGCTCCAGCGGCATGGTGCCCATGGAGGTGTGGGTCATGATCGGGGCGCCGGTCCGGCGCTGGGCGATGGCCGCCGCTCGGAAGACCTTCTCCTCCGCCGGCAGGATCTGGCCGCGGCTGGTGCCGATCTCCCCAATGATCCCTGGGCGGATGCCGGTCCCGCCGATTCCCTCGGTCAACTCCTGCTCAAAGCGATCGGCGATCGCCTCAACCGAAAGCTGCTGCACCTCATCGGGCAGGAAGCGGCCGTAGTAGTAGCCAGTCGCACAGATCACCTGCAGGCCTGTCGCCACCGCAATGCGCCGCATGGCCTGGACGTCCCGGCCCATGCCCATGGCGGTCAGTTCAATCAACGAGTGGCCGCCCGAATCGACCAGGTCGACGACCTCCTGAACGACCAGGGTCTCATCGGTCAGGGCGGCATCCGGGTCCTGCTTCTGGCCCGAGAGGTCGACGATCAGGTGCTCATGGCAGAGGGTGGTGTCCAGCGACTCCGGTGAGATCGGTCCCAGCACGGTCTGGATCTGCTGCTGTCTCATGTACGGTCCCCCTCGCACTGGCGAATCGCTTCGCGGAGGATGCGGATCACCGTGTCGGCCCCGGCGCGCATGGGGTTAATGCGGACCATTCGCTTCGAGCCTTCCGGATCTGCGGCCAGGAAGGTGCCGGAGACCCGGTAGACCAGGGGGGTCACCTCGTGGCGGGATTCGGCCCCCACCGGATGCGGCGCCGCCCCCAGGCTGGTCGCCTGTGCGATCACCTCCGCGGCAATGGGCCGTGCCAGTTCGGCGAGGACGACACGGGACTGAGCGTTGGCCACGTAGGCTCTGACCACGCCATCTACCTCGCCCTGGTTCAGCCGGGCGGCGACCTCGTCCACCACCATCGCCTGGGTGGCCAGGTGGACCGGGGCAAGTACCATGGCCTTCAGGGCGGACATGGCCTCCGGGCCCTGTACCTGGCCCCCGCCCGAGTAGTTGTCCTTGCGGACCGCTGCCAGCGTCTCCCGGTCTCCGACCAGCAGCCCGACCCCTTCGGGTCCGAGCAGTTTGAACGTGGAGAAGGCGCTGGCGGTAGCACCCAGCTCAACCCCGACACGGGGCGCCTTCAGGGCCGCATAGCTGTCATCGGTCAAAATGGGGACTTCGGGATAGGCCCGTCGCACGGCCGCGATCGCCTCGCCCAGGCTGTAGCGGTCGCCCGGGGTCTGCCGGGCATGCTGCAGGAGGACCAGGTCAGGCGGATCGCCCGCCGGGAAGACCGGATCGTTGAAGTCCACCCGGATCGGAACAAGGCCCATCGCCCGCATGGTGACGGCCGTGGACGGGTAGATCGGTGCGTCGTGGATCATCACCCGGGAGCCGGGAGTCAGGCGGGCCATGAGGTAGGCGCGGATCGCACCGGTGCCCGCACCGCGTACCAGTGCGGCATCGGGGGCGCCGAAGAAGTCGGCGAAGACCGCCTCCACGCGTGCGGTAAAGGCTGGGCGCCCGTGCGCAGCGGTCAACCCGTAGTCGCCCGCCTGGAGCACCTCGGCGCCATCGAAGTGGCGGCAGATCGCATCCACCAGCCGGTGCTGCGCCGCCAGCGCCTCGGCCAGGCTCATCTGAGGAAGGGGATAGGTCGCCGTCATGGCTGATTCGCCTCCGGTCGTGGAAATCCCGGACGGCTACGACGTCCAGGGCCGAAGTACCGGGTCAGGAGCTCGGGGGTGGGCCAGAGGCCTTCGAGCAACGAAGCGACCGCCAGCGCCTGCAGGCCCCCCTGCCGTCCCTGGGGGCCGACCACAAGCATTCCGCTGGCGGGGAGCCCTACCGGAATGGTGACGGCGGTTGCGCCGACCATGTTGGCCGCTCGCAGGAGGTACTTGCCGGAACGGGCCTGCCCTTCAGCAGCCGGGCCACCGAGCGAGCCGAGGACCGAGTCGCCCAGTCCATACCAGTCCACCGGCCCCTCCAGGGTGAGCAGAAGGTCGGGGCCTGCCGCCTCCAGGATCTCCAGAGCCCGGCTGCGCTCGTGGGCATCCGCCATGGGGACGGGCTCAACGGCTATGCCGGCGGCATGCAGCCGATCCCGGGCAGGGGCCAGGGCGGCCCACATGTCCAGCCCGTCGGGACGGACCAGGCTGCCCGGCGCGGGCATCTGTACCCGCGGGATGGTCGCAAGCACTGTAGCCCGGCGGTCTGGGTCGAGAAGGGGGGTTGCCAGGGGCTGGTCCAGCATGAGGTCCAGTGCCCGATAAGCTGGGGCCAGTTCACGGGCCAGGAGGCCCAGGCCGGGGGTGAAGACCCGCCCGTCGGTGGAGAGGCCGCTTCCCGGCCCCACCAACCCAAGCCCTGAGCCCAGGATGCCGTAAAGGTTGCAGGCCATGGCGGGGCCGAGGACCGAACCGCCCCCGTCCGTGCCGATGGCCAGATCGTTTATGCCCTCCAGCACGTTGACCGCCCCACCGCTGGAGGAGCCGGTCATCGGCCGGCAGGTGAGGGGGTTCAGCAGACCAGGGTCTATGGCCCGCCCGCCGGGGGAGGAGCGATCAAGCGTCAGCCAGAGGTAACCGGGCGCACCGGTCAGTCGCCGGGCGATCTCGACCGGGATCACCTCAGTGTCCTTGATCCCCACCCGGATTGGTTCGATGCCGGCGGCATAATGCGCCGCCTCGGGATTGATCCAGGTGACGGAACCGCCGAGCCGGGCCTGCGCCTCGCGCAGCGCCCGCCGGAGCCCCTCCGGCGCGCTCATCGGTTCAGGAAGGCGGTGACCAGCGCCGGGACCACCGTGTCGACCGCATCCGGCACCAGGCCAAAGGCGACGGCCTCCCCGATCTTGCCCGGGATCTCGTCGGCCCGCGGAGTGCGGCCGGCGGTCGCCAGGGTCAGGCAGCGCTGGCGGCCCAGAAGTGCGATCGCCATGGCCAGGGCGCCGCCCTGCCCGGTGGCGCAGGAGCCGATCAGCAGATCGGCCCGGCCCTCCTTGACCGCCTTGGCCGCCTCGATATCCGACAGAACGGTGACCTCGACCCGATCGCCCCCCGCCGTCTTCGCGGCCCTGGCGATCTCTTGCTTGGCGATTCCAGACACAACAATGCGCAGCATGTGTGAATCAACTCCCTGGTGTGGTGGGCACCGGTCAGTCCCGGTGCGGCGGCTATGCAGATTGGCGCTGGACGGCCAGGTGAATGGTCAGGTAGACGACCTCTCCCAGGGGGATCGGCCGTCCAATCGCCTCCGCCTCCGGGCCCAACAGCGCCTCGGCCTGGGCCCACTCGGCGTTCAGCTCCCGGGCCTCCGCCACCGCTGCTTCCAGGGGCTCCTCAATCGCCTCTCCGGCCCGCAGCCGCTGCATGGCAAAGGCCAGGTGGGTCGCCAGCATGGCGCCGGTCTCCTCCTGCAGCGGATGGCCCAGGTAGCGGACGACACCCTCCAGCACCCGACCGGCGGCCGCCACGGCCTCCTCGCTCACCTGTCCACTCTCGATCAGTAACCCGAAGCGCTCCTCAAACGACATGGTCAGAACCCTCCCAGCATCTGCCACGCACTGGCCAGCAGACCCGCCAGCAGCAATCCCCAGGCCGGGGCGGCGGTCCGCCAGAGACCGGCCGGCAGCAGGTCATTCAACACGGTAGTACCGATGACGATGGCCACGCCAAGCCCTGCCGGCAGCAGGTCGGCGGCGCCCCAGACGGCCCCGGCCAGCACGGCAGCCTGTGCCGTCTTGCCGAGGGCCCAACGGACAGACTCGCCCGCCTCCCGCAGTTGGGGCAGGCGGACCGCGTAGGGCAGCAGTTTCATCTCGAGCAGGGATGCGACGACACCGAGAACGGGAGCCCACAGGATCGAGGGGGCGAGGAAGCCCGCCAGAATGCTGAGGCCCAGCCCAGCCAACTGGGCGACACCGGTGGAGGCCAGAGCAGCCGACCACTGCGGGGCAAAGGCCGGGACCAGCGTCAGGGCGACAGCGGCACCGGCCAGCCACCAGCCCTGGGCGGCGGCCACGCCGTCCGCCGTGGACCAGCCAAAGACCCCCGCCCGCACTGCGAAGGCGAGAATGGCGCCCTGGACCAGGATCGCCCAGGTGGGGACCCGGCGCTCGGTGACTGGCAGGCCCTCCAGCGGCTCAGCGCCGGAGAGCTCGCGAAAGAGCAGGACGAAGAAGAGCAGACCCCCCGCCGCCATGGCCGCTGCGAGCGAGACCACTACGGCAGTGCTGAACAGGTAGCCGACAGCGGCTGCACCGGCAGAGAGCAGGAGCCCGACATAGGCCCAGCGGTTCCCGTAGCGGTGTCCAGCCGCCAGGGCAGGCGTGAAGATCCCCCCGGCCAGGACCCCGAGCGCCGCCTTCTCAAAGGCGGGTAGGAGCGGGACAGGCAGCAAGCCAGCACCCATTCGGGCAGCCCAGATGATCAGCCAGGCGAGCAGCCCCCAGGCGGCACCACCGAGTGCTGCGGTGAGCACCCGCCTGGAGCGAAAGCCCAGCGCCTCTGCCGGCAGCCAGGCCCAGTGCGCCAGCGGCAGGCCGGCCATGACCGAGAGGCCGAGGGCCCCGAAGATAAATGGCCGGTTCGATTCGCCCGCCATGGCGGCGAGTTCTTCCCGGGAAAGGTTGCCGGCGGCCTGTTCAGCCAGGAGCGGCCGGACACCGTCATGGTAGTTGCCCCAGCCCAGGTGTGCCATGACCCCGGCCCAGGAGCCCAGCAGGAGCGCAGCGACAGGTTGCACCCAGATCATGCACTCAACTCCCGAGCATCCGGCGCAGGCGCGGATCCAGCTGGTCGCGCACGGTGTCGCCGAGCAGATTGAAGGCGAAGATCATCACCATGATGGTGATACCGGGGAAGATCGCCAGCCAGGGAGCCAGCATCATGAGGGGTTGCCCCTCCTGGATCAGACCGCCCAACGATGGCTCCGGAGGCTGGACACCAAGGCCCAGGTAGCTGAGGGCCGCCTCGGTCAGCACGGCGTTCGAGACGGCGAGCGAGAGCTGAACGACCACCGGGGAGAGCATATTCGGCAGGATGTACTTCCAGAGTATCCGCCCACTTCCGGCGCCCAGGGCATAGGCCGCCGTGACCATGTCCTCCTCCCGCAGAGCGAGGACGGGCGCCCGGGCAATGCGGGCGAAGACGGGCAAATAGACCAGGCCGATGGCCACGATCAGGTTGGTCATGTTGTTGCCTAGCACCGACATGATGGCGATGGCCAGGAGAAGGGGCGGAAAGGCCATCAGAATCTCCATGAGCCGCATGACGATCGCATCGTACCAGCTGCCGAAATAGCCCGCCGTCACGCCCAGGAAGGTGCCCACCACAGCGGCCAGAACGGCCGACAGGGCCGCTACCTTCAGGGAGAGCTTTACCCCGTAGAGCACCCGGCTCAGCAGGTCACGCCCGAACTGATCGGTGCCGAACCAGGCGTCGCCCGTGGGGCCGGAAAGGACCAGCGTTGACATGGCGTCATACGCCCTGGGAGCGAGGACCGGCGCCAGTAGACCGAGGCCGACGACCAGCAGCGAAAGCACAAGGCCCGCTACACCTGCAGGGGTGCGCAGAAGCCGTTTGATGAGTAACATGGCTCGCCCTCCCGCCTTACTGGTACCGGATGCGCGGATTGATCAGGCCGTACGATAGGTCGACGATCAGGTTTATCACGACGAACAGGGCGGCAATGAGGAGCACGCTGCCCTGTACCAGCGTATAGTCGCGTTGATTAATGGCATCGACGACCACGCGACCGACACCGGGCAGGGCGAAGACGTTTTCGATGACGACCGCGCCGCCCAGCAGATAGCCAAACTGAAGGCCGACAATGGTGACGATGGGGATCAGGGCGTTGCGGAAGGCGTGCCGGAAGATCACAACCCGCTCCGCCACCCCCTTGGCTCTGGCCGTCTGGATATACTGCTGACCCAGGACCTCCAGCATGGCAGCGCGCGTCTGCCGCATGACGATTGCGGCCAGCGAAATGCCGAGAGAGAAGGTGGGCAGGAGCATCGTCCGCAGGTTGGCGGCCGGATCCTGGAAGAAGGGTGTGTAGGAGAAGCTGGCGAGACTGGGAATGAAGAGCGAGGCACCGAGAATCAGCATGGTGCCCAGCCAGAAGTGCGGGATCGAGAGACCGACCATGGCGACACTGCGGGCGCCAAGGTCCAGCCAGCCGCCCCGCCGGACCGCCGCGATCACGCCCATGCTGACGGCAAGGGTGACAGAGAGCAGCATGGCGAGAATGGTGAGCTCAATGGTGACCCCAAAGGCGTTGAAGATCAGTTGCCCGGCCGAAACGCCGCTGCGGAGCGAGAACCCGAGGTCCCCTTGCAGCAGGTCGCCGAGCCAGGAGAGGTACTGGATATAGAGCGGGCGGTCCAGGCCGTAGAGGGCCTCCAACTCTGCCATCTGCTGCGGCGTAAGGGTGTTGCTCGTACCGAGCATCACCTGCACCACGTTGCCGGGCAGCAGGTGGATCATGAGGAAGGTCAGGACCGAGACGCCCAGCAGGGTCGGGATCGCCCACAGGAGCCGTTTGATGACAAAGCGCAGCATCAGGCATTCTCCCTTGACCGAGCGCCGGGAGGGGCAGGCCACCCCGCCCCTCCTGCGCTTCGGATTGCTACTTGCTCAGCCAGCTGTACGCCAGGTTCCTGAACGGCAAGACGACTTGGGCCTGGTAGCCCTCCAGCTTCGGGGAAGCTGCGTAGTACCGGTAGTTGACGAAGGTGTAGACCATCGGGCCCTTCTCCATCAACTTGCGCTGGGCCTCGTTGTAGATCTGCTTCCGGTCCGCGATGCTGACCGCGATGCGGCCACGGTTGAGCAGATCATCAATCTCGGCGTCGCTGTACTGGAAGGCGTTCGTCGAACCACCGGTAGTCAGTGCCGCGTACATGGCCAAATCCGGATCGGTCCAGTTGCCGTTGTTGCCGGTGAAGGTGTCGAAGTTCCGGTCCACCCAGTTCTTCACATAGGTGCCCCACTCCGTCCGCTCAACCTTCGCGGTAATGCCGACTTCCTTCAGTTGCTCTGAAAGGGCGATGGCCGTGTTCAGGTCGAGCGGGTAGTTGGAGGGTGCCATGATCGAGAACTCAAAGCCGTTCTCGAAGCCGGCCTCCTTCAACAGCTCCTTGGCCTTGGCCACATTACGGGTGTACTGCGGGAACTCCTTGGTGTCCAGCGCCCACTCACCGAGTGCCGGGGTGAGAATGCCGGTGACGGCTCCCTGTCCGAAGGCGGCGGTCTTCAGCAGCGCATCGCGGTCAACGGCGTACTGAATCGCCTCGCGGACCTTGGCGTTGTCAAACGGCGGCCGCTTGGTGTTGAAGCCGAACATGTGGTAGGTGTTGGCGAACACCTTGTTCAGCTTGATCTGGCCGCCCTTGTCCATCTGCTCGAGCTGGAGGCCAACCTGAGGCTCAAGGAACTCCAGGAAGTGGACCTCACCGGTGCGGATGGCGGCGACGCGGCTGGCCTCCTCCGGGATGATCTTGAAGACGATCTCATCGAAGTAGGTCTTGTCGGCCTCGTAGGCGTCCGCGAAGCGGGTCACCTTGATCGAGGTGTTGGGGATCCACTCAGCCAACTTGTAGGGGCCCGTGCCATTCGCCACCCGCTGCAGGTTCGGGTTCGCCTTGACAAAGGACTCCTCCAGGACCGAGACATAGGAGGCAATGGCGGAGATGAAGGCTGCATTGGGCTTGGCGAGGGTCACCTTCACGGTGTAATCACCAACGGCCTCCACCTGGGTGACATCGGTGAAGTAGGAGGCCCAGCGGGACTTGAGCTCCGGATCGGACATCCGCTCAATGCTGAACTTGACGTCAGCGGCCTTCATCTCATTGCCGGAGTGGAACTTCGCACCCTTGCGCAGGTTGAAGGTGTAGACAGTGCCGGTATCGTTCACTTGCCAGTCGGTAGCGAGGTCGGCGACAGGATTCATGTTCTCGTCAAACCTGATCAGGCTGTTGAACATCAGGCTCTGAACCGGCTTGGATGCCTCATCGGTGGTCAGGGCGGGGTCGAGCGTCAGGGCATCAGCGCCTTGACCTACAATCAGCGTTCCTCCACGAACAGGGGTCTTCTCAGCGGGGGGCGGCGTCGGCTTGGTCTCACCGGACGGAGCAGGAGCGGGGGCCGGGGTGGGGGCGGGGGCGGTGTTGCCACCGCAGCCGGCCATGGCGAGAATCGCCACAAGCGTAACGGCGGTCCCCAGGCGTTTGACGAGGCTGATCACGATGTCCTCTCCCTTCTTCTCCTCGGAGTCCTATATCGGACTGATCAGTACGACGGGAGCCTTGTGCCCGCCAGTACCTCAGCTTGGACAGCAGCGAGCGCTGCCGGATCCAACACCGCCTGAAGCATCTCGACGACCCCTGCCCGATCCTTCCGGGCGACCACCGCCGCACAGGTGTGGCGGCGGGAGAGCCGTCTGCTCTCCTCGGACTGGAGCGGCCGAATGGTAATGCCGGGGTGGCGCACCTGCACCTCGTCCGCATTCCAGATGACCGCATCGATCTCACGACGGAGCAGTCGCTCCATCAAAATGGTATAGGGTGCTTCCACCAGGGTCACCCGGCAGTCCCGTGACTCGGATCGGGTCAGCTCAACCTGGTCGATGGAGCTTGGATCGACCCCTACAGCCATGCCATCGGTAATTCCCGGCGCCTCCGGATCGGCCAGCAGGATCGCGTGGTCGCCTACGTAAGTGCCCTCGGGGAGCAGGGAGATGACAGCCAGGTGATCCTGCTGCTGCTCTCCCACATCCAGGGCCATCGCAGAGAGGACCGTGAAGTCGATCTGCCCGCGCACGAGTGCACCGAGCCGGGTCGCTCCACCGCGCATGTAGGTGAGCGAGAGGTTGAGCCCGCTCCGGGAGGCGATCTCGTAGATGCTGGTGGCCAGCCCTTCGTAGCGGCGGGAGTAGGGCAGCGGCATGGACCCAACCAGTGGGCCCAACCCGGCCAGGCTACGGACCAGGGCCCGGTTGGCCCCGGTCAGGAAGGTGCCGAACTGCCCGCGCGTCTCCACCTGGACGGCACCCATCTCGGTCAGGAGCTGAATGGCGCCTTGGATCGTCCCGTTCCCAACACCAAAGCGGCGGACATAGTCGCTGACCCGGGGAATCTGGGTGCCAAGGGGCCAATCGAAGAGTTCACCAGCGATCAGGGCTGCAGCCCGACCGTTCTTGCTCATTAGCCGTTGGTCCAGCAGAGGCTTCACCCTCCCGACAGGATCTTGTCCTGTAACCTGTATCCAGGATTCTGTACAAGTGATTCGTACGAACATCCATAGTTTCCTGCCTGGTCCCGAAGATTTTGTAACGAAATCTTCATGTACATGGTGACGGTGGCCAACAACGTTGGGATGGGTTGGCCAGGGATCTCCATAGCTTCGGGACCCGTAGGGCAGGGGTTCCCCACGGGTTGGGCATGGGCTCCCATAGCTTCGGGACCCGTAGGGCAGGGGTTTCCCATGGGTTGGGCATAGGTTTCCATAGCTTCGGGACCCGTAGGGCAGGGGTTCCCCACGGGTTGGGCATGGGCTTCCATAGCTTCGGGACCCGCAGGACAGGGGTTTCCCATGGGTTGGGCATGGGCTTCCATAGCTTCGGGACCCGTAGGACAGGGGTTTCCCATGGGTTGGGCATGGGTTTCCATAGGTTCGGGACCCGTAGGGCATGGGTTTCCCATGGGTTGGGCATGGGCTTCCATAGCTTCGGGACCCGTAGGGCAGGGGTTTCCCATGGGTTGGCCATGGGATTCCATAGCGTGTGTCACACGGCCCGAGCCCGACGCTGGCGTCGTCCGGGTACGGCAGGCGTCATGCCCAGCCTGCAGCAGGATGCCGCAAGTGAGGTGAACGAGGCCCTATGGCCCCGGAAAGCCTAATAGCCAGACCGATACCCCGGCAGTCAGAGTGCCGGGGCATCCCCATCCCCCCCATGCCGCGCCACAGAGGGCAATCGTGTTCAATAGAGTCAGTGACCGGCCTCGGACCCACTCTCCTCCGCTACAGTCTGATTAGCTTGAGAGGGCGGGTCAACTCGGAACAGTTCTCGTGGCCATGACACTAGAATTCGTGCCGGCTCAGCATCAGAATCCGGGTGCTTTCGCTGGACCGCCACACCGATCGGAGCACCCGGCTCCCTCTGCCAAGCCAGCCAGGTATGTACAGTTGATTCGGATATCGCTCACAGAGCGTCGGTGGTCGGAACCAGTACTCCGAACAACCCTCCCATGGGGAGCACGTGGCGACTTGGACCTTTACGCGTCCGTAGTGATAACGGGTTCGAAGTGCCAGTAGCGGCTGCGTCCATAAGAGAGTCTCTGTCGTAGTGGAAGGGCGGGATCAGTCCACCTGTCAGTCGACAGGCCGAACAGGCCTTGTGCTCCAAGTAGGAGGGGTAGATGATTTGCATCTTCTGACTCCATCTGGGCAGGATGTGGTCTGGGACCAACTGAAAAACGCTCTGTTCCTTGTCCTCAGGGCCACTGTGGACAACCGGTAGCAGTTTATAGCCACTCATGATGCTGGACAGCCGGGAGGACTCGGAAACTCAACCAATCGGTCTTTGGCGCTCTCTACGATGTGACATGTCCGTAGCGTTTGATTGAAGGTACCCGTTCCCCGGGTGGGGGTGCTGCGCCAACGGCTCAGGATGCGTGTTCCCGCAGACAGGGCACCTTACTGCGGTCTGAGTGCTGCAACCTGCGAACAGGCCGGAACGACAACGATTACAGAGGTTGGGGTGGCGCTACCCTAATGCGCCACCAAAGAAGCCGTGGTGGAGACCCGCGGCCTCTTTGGTGCACCCTTAATCCCTTGTTGCTTTGGAGTAAGAACTCAGCAAGCGGCACATGGCCGGCTCCCTTAATATCAGCACTATCCAGTAAAGCGCCCTTTGACAAATGAGCCTAGTGGCTTGCGAGCGATGCCCTACAACTCAACCCCGGCGTCGGGGAGCATTTCCCGCTCGACCTCATGCTCCGCCCCTGTCCGCAAACGCTCAAAGAACTGCTTCGCGGTTGGAGGCGCCTTTTCTTCCATCGTTCGGTACAGGTCGAGAAGGGCTTGCTCACGCTCTAGGCCCGGTGTGTAGACGTCGGTATCCCCAGATGAGACCCACAACTCCCTCCAGATTCTGTGGCGCCAGTTGCGCTCTGCCGTCTGCTTGTCCGGCATCTCGCCCAACTCAATTAGCGGGATCAGGAACGCGAACAGGGGCTCATCGAAGTCTTTGTCCCGCAGGAGCTGTGCCACGCCCCAATACTTAATTCCGGTGGTGTCAATCAACTTACCGTCGACTTCTAGCTTCTGACCACCAGGGTCACCGCCGGTAATCCACTTGGTAAGACACCATGCTGTGGCGACGCCTAACCCAGATACGGGGTCTCTGTCAGGCTGCAGACCATCTACCCAATCGAACAGATGTCCAATCTCGAGGGACGCGAGGGGGTAGGTAAAGAGGAGCCAGTCTCTGACTTTCGCTGGCGCTGCCTGAATATCGGCGTCACTCCAGCGTTTGTACTTGTCACGTGAGTAGGCGGAGATCTCCTCCATCATGCGGAACGAGACTGGTCGGTACTTACCGATCGCCTTGCCAAGATCCACACCGTACTTCCATCGATCTCCCACGAAATCAAGCAAACCATTGAGGTCATTTGCGAACAAAGCACCCAGAAGGCGGTAGCACTTGGAACTGAGTTCATCAACCCTGGTAAGTCTCTCGACGAGATATTCCCGGATGCTTACTGAAACAACACTCTTGATGTCCTCCCAGTGCAAACCTAAGTGATCACAGGCTTCCAGGAACAGAGGCGTATCGGTCAACTGATGAAGGCAGGTCTCGAGAATGCGTGTGGCTTCAGACTGCCATCCCGCAGTCCGAGACAGTGTCCAGCACACCTCGGTGATGTTAAGCGCAACACATCTCTGGCTGACGAGCTTGAGGCATTCCGATACGACATCGAGGCTGCTAGGAGGGGCCATGGATTTTTCGAAGCGGAGGTGGCCGATTGCCTGCAGGATGAGTTCTGCTGTCGAAGCTAAAGCTGGACCCCCGGTCCACTCCAGCACGTCTTTCGGATCCGGGTTGCTTCCAATGGTCCAGCAATCCCTCAACCAGTTGAGGAGGAAGGTCGAATCATAGGGGTCGTTCGGATCAAGACGGCCAAACAACTGCTGGGTCACTTGCACCAGTTGATCGCCCGCCAGGCTGACGAGCCTCTCAATTAGCGCTCCCATGGGCTCGAAGTTATTTGCATGACAAGAAGAGGCAAGGAACAGGACACGATGGACACGGTCGGCCAGGGGACTGATACCGCTACCATGCTCCTCGTACCATCGACGGGCAATCGGTTCGGCCAGTTGCTTAGCCTCATCACGCATTAGCCAATTACTCCGAACTAGATCCTTCTCGGGTGAAAGACTGACGCTAGTGCCAAAAAGTCGCAGGTAGTCTCCTGGAGTATCTGTGCCCGAAAGATAGCTCACCACAGCATCATGCACCGTCGCAGCTGTGTCCGTATTCGGAATCAGCCCCCACACGACGACTTCACCCAGATACCCGATCAACTGCACGACATGAACCAGCCCGGCGTCCGTCTCCTGGGGTTCGGCGATCGCCTTCATGAAGTGAGTACATAGCTCGTCAATTAGATCTGGCCTTCCTCCTGGCCCCTTCTGGGCCAGCAACCGATGGGCGGTCATCAGATCACCTGACAGGAAGGTTGAGCGCTCACCAGGGGGGAGCGATGGGTCAATGGCGCATTCGAGGAGAAGACGGAAAGCTTCATCACGCAGCGCCTTCAGCCACTCCGGCTCCCGTGACAACTGGCGCCGCCATAAAGTGATCGTGTTGGAACCGCTATGGTAATCATCGTCCCACGCAACTGATAGCGCTTGTGAGAGTCCGTATCGACTTATGCCCCGCAATTTCGGGTCGGCTGATTGAGTCCATTCCTTGAGCACTATAAGAGCCGATGGAAGCCTGGTTTCGTCACTTCGGAGTCCCTGAGGGCTGGTGATGCGATGAACCTGACGAAGAGCAGGATCATTGTGCAAAGCCACCGTTCGGGTTACCCGAAGGAAATCCAATTTCATTAGGGTTCTCAGTCCTTGGGCTCCGTTCCCTGAACGAACAGCGGCACGCCCTACCATTTCAATCAGGGGCTCCAGGAGCCAGTCACGGTGGAGCGATATTCCGAACGCTTGGTGCAATTCATCAGTGATTTCCGGTGGTAGACCTGCGTACAGGTCGGCCAGGGTGTCACACAGCTTGAGCACGTCGTTTGGCCGGTGGTAGGCGAAGGTATCTGTTTGCTTGAGGAGGACCAACTGGTCGCTCGGAGTCGCCTTGAGCAGTTCATCTTGCCAACCCGCCCACAGACCATCGAGAAGCTGTTTCCCTACATTCTCATCGCCGACACATACACAGGCCTCGATAGCGTTGTTGATGGCATGTTCACGGTTGACCGCAACAGCTTCCCAAACCATCGCCATCCTCTCACTGGGAGCTAGTTCACTCCATACCTGCCACAGAGCCGCCTGGCATACCAGCCTAGTACTGCTGATATAAACTCGCTGAACGTGGGCGTAATGGGCCTGAATCAGATGCTTGGTGGACAGAAGCCACTGCCAAGCTTTCCTCCATGCTCGGGGCGTTACGTCGTAATCGGCAAAGGCTTCCGGCCTTGCTTTTTCCTCCTCTTCCGGTTGCAGGTGAAGTGGCTGGGTCAGGGATATCCAGGCTAGGACCCCGGTTACCGCACGCTGGTCAACAGGATCTGACCCAACGCCAGCGCTGAGTCTGCTCAGGGCTAGGGTGATGATGGCATGCTGACTCAGTTGATCGAGTGGCTTGTCCGACGCGAGAGCTAAGCGAAGAAGTCCAGGGAGACCGTTTGTCAAGCGAAGGGCGTTGAAACGCCACCGGTCGTCCACGCCCCAGGATTTGGCCAGAGTGTAAAACTCCTGTTCCTCGGGACGATTGACCGGGATCTCAACCGGAGAACCCCAGTTGGCAAAGGCCTCTCTCGCTTGTTTGGCCTGCCAGCCATTGGCCGCTACGATCAGCTTAATCTTCTTTCCCTGAACCTCAGAAGCCAGCGAATGCGCCAGGTCTGCCCACTCATGGGTTTCCAACGGCGAGTCTACGATGATGATCTGTCTGCCTGTGGGGTCGAGTTCTCTCAGAACGTGCTCAGACAGCCCACCCTTCCAGTCTCCTTGAACTGCCACCGGCCATCTCGGTGTCGACTCGTCACGGTTCTCGGCGGCAAGTGCCTGCTCGGCGTAGTCACGGCTCCACCGGCAGACCAGATGTGTCTTGCCAACACCGTCGAGTCCCGTTACCAGTGCCCAAGCTGGGCAATTCTGCTCCGCCGAGACAAAGGCGTTCAAGGCAGCAAGGGCAGTTGTGCGCCCCACGACAGGGGCGCCGTAGTCATCCTGTCCAAGAAGGAACGGTGTAGGCTTCCAGTCAAGCACCGGAACGAACACCCGATCAGCTCCGAAGATGATATCGGGGGTCAACTGGGTAAGGATGCCCCTAAGCTTATCCCTGTCCCAAATGGCCGCATTAAGTCCCGCAGCCTTAATTTCGGCTTCCCAGTCCTGCATCATCTTGGGCGGCACTTCACACGAGACGATCATAAGAAGACCGTCGGGCCTCCGGGCTGTCTCTAGGGATAGGTCCTTCGTCTTTGTGATCTCGCCCTTGTTTGGCTTTCGGTTTGGGCCAGTACCGCTGTACCAGTCGGTCAGGTGAATACCCGCCGGATCGGAATAACACTTGATCTGTACGTTCCACTCGCCATCTTGCGATTCGATCTTCCCCACATGGTAGCCGTCGCAACCCCGGTCTGGTCCCTCACCGAGGGCCGGAAGGAATGACCGGCATCCATACTTGTCGGGATCACGATGGGAAAGGAGATAGAGAAGCTGATTCCCAAACGCTTGAAACTGCTGCCAGCTCATACTTGTGAAGTCGAACTCCACCCAGGATAGGCCCTTGGGCCCGATTGCGGTCAAGGCTGTCCCTTCCTTCAGTACACGGTCTGCGGGCACACTGAAGGATTTGGCCAAACCGCACGGCGGCACCTTCAATAAGGTGTGCCAATTCAGACGGGTTTGGGCACCTTTCCTTAGAAGCACTAGAAGATCCGGCACTTCAGGCTGGTTTCCGCCTTTCCCGCACTGGGGCATTTGCAGATCACTAAGCTAACCCCGCTCCACCTACAACAACTCTACGCTGACAAGCTGTCTGAGGGGCTCGGGAACCGGCGGGTGCACTACAACCACACGATCATCCACGAATGCCTCAAACACGCTGTGAAGCGGAGTCTCGTGGCTCCGTACAGGAGCGGCTTGGTCACAGCACAATCTCAATCACGATGGACACATACTCGCATGTCCTACCGAACTTACAGCAGGATGCAGCTCTCCGACTAGAATCCGTTTTTCAGCCAGCTTTCCTCAAGAGAGGATAGTAACACTTAGGGTGCCCGCTATCAGAAGATGCGGGCACCCTGTTGCGTCGCAATTTCCATGACCATCTCTTCTTCCCGAACCACTCCCCCATGCCCCTGTGACATGGGAGGGGGAAGTGTATTTTCGGGTCCCCGGGTTCACCCCCCAGGACCGACCTAGGTCATGTCGTTCATGACATGAATCGCTACTTGCCGGTCAAGATCAAAGTTCGTCGCCAACCATACGTAATCCGGATCGAAGCTCGTAAGACGCACGGGGAGACGTGCCAGCTCCTCATCGAACTGATTACGCTCCGTGTACCAGACAGGTTGGAATGGCGGTCGTGCAAAGAGGATCTCATCTGCGGTACTCCTCAACATGTTAGCAGATGTGGAATCTTCTAGTATAGCAAGCATCTCGTCTGGTTCCGCAATCTGCATATACGCTCTAGCGGCGGCGAGTCTAAGGAGTGGAAGCTGGATTTCCCGTGGGTCAAGAATCCTACGCCAATCACGGGGCCTAACTGATATGCACGCTCGGTATACCGCTGAAAGCATCAAGGGACTCAAGTTTCCCCGAAGGGAATGCTGCAGGTCGTCAGCGGTCAACGCCTGCACTCGTGCCAGCGCTTCGATGGCTGCGGCCGCTATTGTGTCAGACTCGGACGCTATGAGCGGTAATAGCTTGTCCCTTGACTTGGAGCCAGCTAGCCTGGAGAAAGAGAATATCGCTGCCTCACATGTAACAGGGTTTTTTGAGCTTAGCCACCTCACAACTTGGTCCGGGCTAGCATCAGTATGTCCGTAGATTCTAACCATCATCGGGAATAGCTCCAACGCGTTCTGTGCCTTAACAACCTGCCCTGTAACTTGATCCAAGGTTGCAGTATCGAGCGCTCGGGCGTTCGCTAGCGCAGCGACGATTCTCGCTCTAAGGTCGATCTCTTTCTCCTGGTCGAGCCACTGCCGTAGGGCATCACTGAGGTTGGGGTGCCCCAGGTGGGAGAAGATACGGTTCAAATTGAGGAGACTGAACTTGCGCCCGCCTTTGATGTATCGTCTCATCAGTTCCACCGCACCGGGGCGCTTTTGGGTCGCCAGAGCAATGACAGCAGATGCGGCTATGGGCTCCTCGGCTGCATCAAGTCGGAAGTAGAACGACTCATCCGGTGGAGTCGAAAGGCGGGCAGACTCCTCCACAATCAGGGTTGCGTTCGGATTGGATAAGTTATTCGCCAAACTCGGCAGGAGTGTCTCGGTAATCATGTCATCGTTCCGCTCTGCCAGAGCCCGAAGAAAGGACCGCATGGCTCTCGGGGATAGCGGGGCGATTCGAGCAAGGTCACCGTTACGGCTTTCGGCGCGTTGAAGTGCAGCCTGCTTCAACACGTCAACCTGGTTCCCTAAGTGCCCTGCGGCCCAGGAATAGAAAGGGACCAGATACTCAAAGAGTGGTCCGGACAATCCGTCCAAAATCCACTGAGCCCGCGTCTTGTCCTGCACATCATCAACAAGACCCCAAACCGGGGTAGATATTCCAGCAAAAGTCGGTACACTCGGATTGGCGTGCGCGAACGCTACGGCAGACCAAAAGATCAGCCGCTTTTCCTCCGGTCCCAGGTAACGCGCCAGCGAGTCACGGTACGGGTACAGTCTTTGAATCTGGCTCGCCTTGAGGGCGTTGCTGCCCATTTCATCGGTGGCCGCTAGCCCGGTAATCAGGTATTGTGCTGTACGAAACCCCTTTGACCGGTGGATGGTCTTTGGACTCTCAGGGGAGACAGCGACCAGGAATTCTTCCAGTCCGAGATCATAGCTTGTCCGGAAGTCGGCCCATTTCTTGACGCGAAGAAGGGTAGGGATACGGCAATCCTCGAGGAGAAGGGGTAAGACGATGACCTTCTTCTCGTCCAACTCTCGCATTAGGGCTGCGTTAACCTCCCGGCGTACCCACTCCGACTCAACCGAACTTGGTGAGAGCACGATTGCCAGGAAGTCGTTGCTCTCGATTCCCTCAGCGATCTTGTCGAGCAGGGAATCCCCGACACGAATCTCCCATTTATCGTACCAGACACCGACACCTACTCGCTCCAAATCTAACGCCAAGCGGTCCACAAAAGCCTTGTCCCTACTGGAGTGTGACAGGAATACCCGCCTGGCGCTGGTCGTGGTAAGGTTACTCATAAGATAATCCCTCCATAACCACCTATATCAGCATGAATTCGTTCCATATTTTCGGTAGTACCTTCTCTGAGTCCTTCCGAACTATTCAACTATCTTCGGAGTGCAAGGTATTCCCTGCGGTCGTCATTTGGCTACCTGGATGGATAAAAAGATGGACGGACCGGCCTCTTTCGAGGCGGTCCGTCCATTCCCATTGCCTGTAACCCTTGCAGTTGTAATGGTGCGAGAGAGGGGACTTGAACCCCTACACCTTGCGGTACAAGATCCTAAGTCTTGCGCGTCTGCCAATTCCGCCACTCTCGCGTATGATCTTGTCGAACCCTTCTCCCGCAAGCACTTCAGCACATCGAGCTGGCAATTTCCAGGAAGGTGTGCTGAAGATCCTGTTCAAAGCCGCACAAGAAATGATACCTTAGACGAGCCTTAGTGTAAAGCCCCTGGCAGGATGTGACGACGGCTCCAGAAGGGGACCGACGAGGGTGAGGAGATGATCCGACTTGAGATCTCGGTAGAAGAAGGGGTTCTGCTGGCCGTTGAAGTGCACGCCGCTATGGCGACCCGCCTCCACCTTCTTGCTATCAATGATCCAGCGGCAACAGAGAGACGCCCGATGGGTATGTGCCCACGGGCGTCTTTGCATGGAGGGAGACGTTACCGCCACTATCCTTGCTCCACGCGAGTCCTCAGGTCAGCGAAGCGCCGAACCACAATGGCTCCTGCATCAACAAGGTAGTCCAGGGTCTTCTCACCCACGGCAGCACTGGCCAGACGCGGATCGCCTGCCACGCCAGTGGGGGTTAACTCGTTGTAGTCCATGTACAGATGCCAGGCAAAGCCCTCGGTGGAGGTGGTACTCACGCCTTGGAACGTCAGGCCCTGCCAGGCCAGGTCGTTCCCAGGTTCGATCAGATCGAGGCGGACCTCTTCCGGGAAGAGGTGCATGGCAAGGGACTGCATGGGATCTGAGCCGTGACCGGTTGAGGCGCTTGAGCTGCCGTAGACCAGCCGCTTCCACTCCGCCCCGCACCATCCAAACAAATCAATGGTGGCCACTCGAACACCGTGAGAGCGCCGTACCTTGCGGGCCACCTGTTCCAGAACCGGCAGATTTCCGCGGTGGCCGCAGATGAACAGAATGTGGTCCAGTCCGTATCGGAGAAGGCAGTCCAGGTGGTCCTCCACCAGGAGCGAGAGTGTCTCCGGACGCAGGCTGATGGTGCCTGGGAAGGGCTTGAAGTACTCCGAATAGCCCCACGGAATCACCGGGCAGGAGACCGCACCGGTGCGCTCAGCAATGCGCCTCGCTATCTCTGCGGCGTACCGATAATCGCCTACCGGGGTCTGCGGTCCGTGCTGTTCAATACTGCCCATGGGGAGCAAGATGACCGGGTTCTGCTTGAAGGCGTCCGATGCCTCCGTCCAGGTCATGCTGCAGAGTTCTGTCTTGGTCAATAGTGGGTACCTCCAAACGGCGATGAGTGTGAAGGATGTGAAGGTCAGACAAAGATCTATCAACCTTAATGGAGATGGTTCCCTCTCAAATTGGCAAACACCTTCTACGCGACCGGTATGGGTTTTCGGATCTACCGCTAAATGTTGCTCGATTTTAACAGTTCAATGTTGCATTGTTCTACCGGACGTTGTTATAATGTGCTCAGCGAAATGTAATAACATTTCCCCTGGATACGTTATACCATAATGAAGTGAAGGTTATACCGGGTCCAGTCAAAGGTCATATCCGATTGAAGAGGAGGATTCTCCTTTGAACCAGACCGATAACGGAATGCGGCTCCACTTGCGGATCTATGAGGACCTGAAAGGTCGCATGGAAAGCGGGGATCTGAAGGCAGGAGACGTGCTGCCCACCGAACGGGAGCTTCAGCAGACCTTTGGGGTGAGCCGGGCACCAGTTCGCCAGGCCCTGGCGAAGCTCGAGACAGAGGGCCGGATTCGCCGAATCCCTGGCCGGGGTACAGAGGTTATCCATCCCCGTATCGCACCCTTTCTTCATCTCTCCGGCTTTGGCCACTACTATAGTCAGGTGGCCGATCGGGTCACCAGCCGCACGCTTTCGGTGCAGACGGTTCCAGCCGATGAGGACATCGCTTCGCACCTGAGACTAACCCCTGGCGCTCTCGTGTTGGAGGTTCGTCGGGTCCGCATGATTGATGGTGGGCCAGCGGCCTACATGAAGAATTACCTTGCGCCCGATCTTGATGCCGAACTGCCGGACAGCGGCGGGGAGATTTTCGCCCTCCAGGACGTGATGAACCGCCTGCTGCGCCGCAAGGAAGAGGTGGTGGAAGAAGACCTCGTGGCCATCGCAGCGCCTGATGATGTAGCCGAACTCCTCCAGACTCAGCCGGGCGCCCCCGTGCTCTATGCGGTCCGCCGTGGCTGGGATGGCTCACGCGTTCCGGTCGAGTTCAGCCGTTACTGGGTGCGGACAGACAAGATGTCCTATCGCACGTTCATGTCCAAGAGCACAAGCGTTGAACCCAGAATTGGAGGGAGCCAGTTGAGCAGCGATCGAGTCCTACCCGAATACCGAATCCGGAACAAAATTCGGCGCCCTGCTCCGGAGCGGTATGCCGCCTTTGTCAACTACCCTACCGCATGTATCTCCGATGCCTTCCGTAAGCGCCAAACTCTGCCTCCGGCCATCAAGCCCGTCTGGGGTCCGGTTGGTCGGATCGCCGGTCCGGCCATCACCGTTCGAGCCACTCCCGGTGATGAACTGCTTGCTCTTCTGGCGATCGAACTGGCCCAGCCGGGCGACGTGATCGTTGTCGCAGGCAGCCACCACCCGCTCAACAGCTTCTGGGGCGGTATCATGTCTACGATGGCCCGGGTTCGGGGCGTTGCCGCCCTGGTGACCGAGGGTTTGGTGCGAGACGTCGCTCAATCCCGTGAGGCCGGGCTCCCCATCTGGGCCGTGGGTGTCACCCCGGTCGCCCCCAACATGGACGTGCCTCCTGGCGAACTCAACCTGCCCGTTGTCATCGGTCAGGTGACGATCTATCCTGGCGACCTGGTCGTGGCGGATGAAGATGGTGTAACCATCGTCCCTCAGGACCGGATCGAGGAGGTATCCGGGGCGGTTGAGGCCCGTATTGCCAAGGAGGACCAGTGGCTGGAGCAGATTCACGCCACCCGACAGATGATCCTGAAGGAGACGGTGGAGCGCCTGCTCTCCAATCGGGTTGTGGAGTACCTTGACTAAACCGAAAACGAAGGAGGCCACTCTGATGCGAAAGATCATCACGTTGGATGAGGTCCCCGTTCAGGAGGTCCCTGGTCACGAGGGACACGCGGGCGGCCGGATTCAGTACGTGTTCACAAAGGACACGATTGGGTCCGAGCGTCTCCGCTTCATCGTGCAGGAGTATGATGTTGGCGGCTTTACCGATCCGGACGTCCACGGCGTCCACCCGGATATGGAGCAGACCTACTTCGTGCTTGAGGGGTCAATGGAGGTCCACGTGGGCGAAGAGTCCCGCTTGGTCGGTCCGGGCACCTGCGTCTACATTCCCCGCAACACACGTCATTGGCACCGCAACGCGGGGGAGGGCGTACTCCGCTTTCTGACCCTGAACTGCCGGCATAAGGACCAGTAGGTTTGACAAAGGAGGCCTATCGGTGGTCATCATCCAGCCACGCGTCAACAACCTCGACTCTGAACTCATCGAACGCTACCGCCGGATCTCGCCCGCCACGGTGGGGCACCTGCTTCATTTCGGTTTCCTTGATCCGGCAATCAAGCCACTTGGACGGCGGATCAAGCTGGTGGGTCCGGCGGTGACGCTGCGACTCCCGCCCACCGATTCGGTCATGGTTCACAAGGCGCTGGATATCTGCCAGCCCGGAGACGTGCTGGTAATCGACCGAAACGGAGACAACAAGCACGCCTCCTGGGGTGAGATGACCGCCCTCTGTGCGAAGGTAAAGGGCCTGGCCGGCACCGTTGTTGATGGCGCCATCACCGACAAGCCGGAGATCGAAGAGATGGGCTTCACCACCTACTATCGGTCGGTCTCTGCCGTCACTTGCCGCTCTCAGTCCATCGGCGGCGAGATCAACGTCCCGATCCAGGTAGGCGGGGTGCCCGTGCACCCGGGCGATCTGATCCTCGGCGACGACAACGGCATCGTGGTGATCCCAGCTGATCAGGCGGCAGCGCTCCTGCCCCTGGCTGAGCCCCGGGAAGCCCGAGAGGCCTATGTGCGGGAGGAGCTCCTCAAGGGCCGCCCCCTGTCCGATATCAGCGGCGCTGCTGCCAAGGTGGAGGAGATGCTCCGCCGCCAACAGACCAAGTAAGGACCGGCTGAATGCGCTTTGGCCAGAAACGAGGTGCACGCTTTGAAGGAGATCTACCAGTGGATCGATGAGCATCAGGATGAACTGCTGGCCGAGTTTCGGGAGTTCCTGCGCATCCCATCGGTCGCATCCAAGCCGGACCATGACATGGAGGGCTGTGCTCGCTGGGTACAGAGCCGGATGGCGGCCTACGGCTTCCAGAGCGAGATTTCGCCCACCGATGGGGGACCGCCCGTCGTCTTCGCCCAGATCCGGACCTCGGATCATGACAAGATCCTCTCCTGCTACGCTCACTATGACGTGCAGCCGGTAGAGCCCCTCGAGGAGTGGGCCGCCGATCCCTTCGGCGCAGAGATCGTCGACGGCAAGATCATCGCCCGGGGCGCCCAGGATGACAAGAGTGGCGTGATGGCCTTCATTCAGGCGGCGGCTGTCTTCATGAAGGTCCGGGGGGAGCTCCCGGTCAACCTGAACTTCGTCTTCGAGGGCGAGGAAGAGGTGGGTAGCGCCCACTACGGCGGCTGGGTTGAGGCGAACCGCCACCGGCTAACGGCCGATGGCGAGGCCTCGCTGGACGGCGCCGTCTATCGTGGAAGCGGCCGCCCGCCCGTGTCGCCTATGTGGCTGGCCGGGCTGATGACGGTGGAGTTCCGCTGCCGCACCACCAAGACAGATTTCTACTCCGCCGAGGCCCAGTGGGGCCCAAATGCCGCCTGGCGGCTGGTATGGGCGCTCTCGACCATGAAGGACCAGAGCGAGAAGATCACCATCGACGGTTGGTATGACGACTACATACCCGCCTCCCAGCACGACCTGGAGCACCTGAAGAGCCTGCCCTTCGACGTACAGGCATTGAAGAATCGGCTGGGCCTGGACAAGCTTCTGCTTGGCCGGGAGACGCCGGAGGAGTTGCTCCACGCCCGCCACTACCTGCCGACCATGTCGATCTGCGGCATGCAGTCGGGGTACACCGGCAGCGGATTCAGCACCCGCGTGCCGTCCTATGCCTTCGCCAAGGTGGACTTCCGCCTGAAGGCCGGCATGGACCCGATGAAGCAGTTGGAGCTGGTTCGGGCTCATCTGAAGAAGCACGGCTTTGACGATGTGGAGTGCGTCTACCTCGGCTCCAAGGTGAATCGGGACCGGACGCCCGCCTCCTCGGCCATCGTGCAGGCGATGTTGAAGTCCTCCCGGGAGGTCTTCGGGCTGGAGCCGGTCCTGCACTCCTGGTGGGAAGAGGTGGACCCGATTCCGGGTGGCAGCTACCAGTTGACCGGGCCGGGCTCCATGGCGGCCCTGGGCACCTCCGCCATCGCTGCTCTGGGGATTCCCTCCGCCTGCAGCGCCTTTGCGGACGGAGCCAGCCTGAACCATGCACCGAACGAGTTCATCACGCCCGAGGCCTATATTCGGGGCGTCAAGTACGCTGCGACCATCATGGCCCACTTTGCCGAGGAGATTCGCAGCTAGGGGGAGGAAGCGGAGATGAAGAGCTACATTCTTGCGGGCACCCTGATCGACGGACGCAGCGATGAGGCGGTCCGGGGCGGCGCAGTACTGGTGGAGGACGGCAAGGTCGTTGCCGCCGGTCCACGCCAGCAGGTTCCGCAACCGTCGGACGCCACCGTGATCGACCTCTCGGAGATGACCGTTCTTCCCGGCCTGATGGACCTTCACGCTCACTTCGCCCGCACCGGGACGGAGGATGCATTCAGCAGGTCGCTGGAGCCCATGGAGCGCCAACTGATCCGCTCGGTAGTGGACGTGGAGCGGTTGCTGAAGGCGGGCTTCACGACGGTGCGCTGCCCCGGCGGTATGAACGCCATCTACCTGCGGGACGCCATCCAGGCGAAGGAGATTCTGGGCCCCCGGATCATCCCCTGTGGCAAGCTGATCTCCATGACCGGCGGTCATGGCGACAAGCACTTCATGCGCCTGGAATGGGCGAGGCTTGACGAGGGGCACCGGCTGGCGGATGGCGTCTCTGACTGCCGCCTGGCCGCCCGGGAGCAGCTGCGGGCCGGGGCCGAGTTTATCAAGATCTGCACCACCGGCGGCGTTGCCTCCATGCGGGACTTCCCCTGGTCGGTTCAGTTCTCGGATGAAGAGGTGCGGGCGTTCGTACAGGAGGCGGAGGACGCGGGGACATATGTGGCCGCACACGCCCAGGGTGCCAAGGGGATCATGCGAGCCATCACCAACGGTGTGCGCACCATCGAGCACGGCAGCCTGGTGGACGAGCCCACCGCCACCGAGATGCTGAAGCGGAAGAACTACCTGATCCCCACTCTGGTCCGGATGTGGAAGGGTCTCCACGAGGGGAAGCGGGTCGGCACCGACCCCTGGCAGATCGCCAAGCTGGAGAAGATGGTGGATGTCGCCTTTGCCAATATCAACATGGCCTACCAGATGGGCGTGCCCATCGCTGTGGGCACTGATTACGGCGGCCGCCCGTTCACCCGCCACGGCGACAACGCCCTGGAGCTTCAGCTCCTCGTAGAGAAGGTCGGCATGAAGCCCATGGATGTCATCCAGTCGGCGACCAGGATCTCCGCTGAGGCTGCCTGCATCGACAAGGAAGTCGGAACCCTGGAGAGCCGCCTGAGCGCAGACCTCATTGCGGTGAACGGTGACCCCTTGACCGATATCTCGGTGCTCCAGAAGGTCTCGTTCGTCATGCGGAGCGGCAACATCATCGTGCAGTAGCAGTAGCAGTAGCCGAAGAACAGGGGGTTGCACAGGTGAAAGAGCGGTTGATGCAGCGATTCCTGGCCCTGACGGTGATCCTTGTGTTACTGGTTGGGTGTTCCGGCGGTTCCGGTACGTCCGGTGGGGAAACCCCCACGGGCGGCGAACCGGGCGGTTCCCCGGTCAGCGAGCCGGCCAAGCCAAAGGAGCCTGTGGTCATCGTCCAAGGTGCCGAGCCTCCGACCATGGACCCACAGTTCCACGAATCAGGCGCCGCCTCTAATGTCTACAGTGCGATCTTTGACCACCTCGTGGAATTTGATCGGGGAATGGTGCTCCAGCCCTCGCTCGCCGAGTCTTGGAGCCTCTCCGAGGACGAGCTGACCTGGACGCTGAAGCTCCGCAAGGGTGTAAAGTTCCACAATGGTGAGGACTTCAACGCCAAGGCGGTGGCATACACCATCAACCGCGCCGTGGATCCCAAGATGATCGAGGCCAAGATCTTTGACCCCTTCCCGACACGGGTCGGCCTGGACAAGGTGACGGTGGTCGATGAGTACACCGTCTCGATCTCCACGAAGAAGCCGAACAGCATGTTCCTTGTCTACCTGAGCTTCGTGCCGATGCTGGCGCCCGATTATTACGCCAGCACCTCGCTGCAGGACCTGGCTCTTAAGCCGGTCGGTACGGGTCCCTGGATGCTGAAGGAGTGGGTCAAGGACGACCGGATCGTCGTGGAGGCCTTCCCTGACTACTGGCGGGGAAAGCCCGAGATCGATTCGCTGGTCTTCCGGGCGGTCCCGGAGGCCTCCACCCGTCTGAACATGCTTCAGACCGGAAAGGCGGACATCGTGGCCAACATCTCACCGGAGGACGCCGAGATCGTGAAGTCGGATAGCAGCCTGCGGCTGAGCGTTGCCATCGGCGGGCGCCGCGTCTTCATGGGCATCCCGGCGGTGAAGAATGCGAAGTATGCCAACAAGGAAGTGCGCCAGGCACTCAACTACGCTGTCAACTTCGATGCGATCAATACCGCACTGCTTGGGAGTCTGGCCAAGGGCCGGATGCAGACGCCGGTCAACGGCGACTTCTGGATCAACGCCAGCCTGAAGCCTTACGCCTACGACCCGGAGAAGGCGAAGTCGATGCTGCAGGCCGCCAACTTCCCGATGGGAGAGAAGATCACCCTCTACACGCCGAATGGCCGGTACCTGAAGGACAAGGAGATGGCCGAGGCCGTGGCAGCCGATCTGCGGAAGATCGGGCTGAACGTCGAGGTTCAGGTCTTGGAGTGGACCGTCTTCAGCGGGAAGTTGACCGCGAAGGAGTTCGACGACATTTACCTGATGGGCCTCGGCTCTCGGTTCCACGGGCCGGAGGATATCCAGCACATGTCCAACCAGAACGCCTTCGACGTGACTGGCTGGTCGACGCTCTCCCCGCAGGGAGATGAGTACGAGAAGATCGTCAAGGAGCTTGAGTTCGTCTTCGACCAGAACGAGGCGAAGAAGATGCTTGACCGGGCCCAGGAGATCGTCTACGACGAGGCCCCGTGGATCTATCTCTGGAAGCAGACCGAGGTCTTCGCTGTGACCAACCGGATCGATTGGGAAGCCTCTGGCAACTCCCGGATCGCCCTCTGGCTCCCGAACGAGCCTAGCCCCAAGTATACGAAGTAAGCGTTGGTTTGGGCCCGGACGGTCCCGGTGGCTCGCCCCCGGGACCGTTCCACCCTTGTAAGGAGGAGTCGCCGTGCGGGGGTATATCGTCCGCCGATTGGCGCAAGCGATCATCGTAGTCTTTGGCGTTTCGATTATGGCCTTTGGGCTGATGTTCCTGACCGGTGATCCCAGTTCGGTCATGATTGGCGATGACTGGACCACCGAGCAGGTAGCCGAGTTCCGTCACCGTATGGGTTTCGACCGCCCCTGGTATGTGCAATACGGCGACTTCCTCTCGAAGGCTGTGAGAGGCGACTTTGGCACCTCGCTGCGGCATCATCAGCCCGTCTTCGAGCTAATCATGGAGCGGATGCCGGCCACCCTTGAACTGGCTGGGACAGCCCTCCTGATCTCGCTCGTCATCTCAATTCCCATTGGGGTGATTTCGGCCACACGCAGGGGCACGTGGGCTGACAACCTGGTCATGCTTGGGGCAATGCTGGGACAGTCGGCGCCGGTCTACTGGCTGGGGATTATCCTGATGCTCCTCTTCGCTGTCTTCCTGCGCTGGCTTCCACCGGGAGGGAGAGAAGGCTTCGCCTCCCTGATCCTTCCCGCCATCAGTCTGGCCTCCTACGACATCGCCCGCAACTCCCGCATGGTGCGCTCCTGCATGCTGGAGGTGCTCTCCCACGACTATATCCGAACGGCCCGTTCCAAGGGCTTGGCCGAGCGAACCGTGATCTACAAGCACGCCCTGCGCAACGCCCTGATCCCGGTGGTCACGCTGGTGGGAATCCAGCTGGGCCATCTATTGGGCGGGGCCGTCGTCACCGAGTCGGTCTTCGCCTGGCCGGGCGTCGGCCGGTTGATCCTGGACGGAATCAGCGGCAAGGACCTGCCTCTGGTCCAGGCAGCTGTCACCATTCTGGCGATGGGCTTCGTTGGGGTGAACCTGATGATCGACTTGCTCTACGGTTTCCTTGACCCGCGGGTCCGGGTCCGCTAAGGGGGAGGGGCAGCTATGGAAAGCCGTAAATCCTTGTGGGAAAAGCCCTTCTTTCGTGCTCTGCGTCGGGCCAGATTGGCCAAATTCGGCGTTGCAGTTCTCTTCCTCGTTGTGGTGGTCGCCCTCGCGGCCCCCCTTCTCACGCCCCATGAACCCAACGATGTGGTCATCACCCGCCGGCTGCTCCCGCCGCAGTGGTCGCCAAAGGGGCAGGTAGAGTTTCCCCTGGGCACAGACCAACTGGGAAGAGATGTCCTCTCCCGGGTCATGCACGGGGCGAGAATCTCCCTGATCGTGGGCGTCAGTGCTGTGGCGATTGCCGGAACGCTGGGGATTACTCTTGGCCTGGTCTCGGGCTACTTCGGCGGGCGGGTGGATGACCTGATCATGCGGATTGCCGAAATTCAGATGGCCTTCCCGCCACTATTGCTATTCATCGCCGCCATGAGCGTCCTCGGACAGGGGCTGCTAAACGTGATCCTGGTCCTGGGCGTGAGCGGCTGGGTCAACTATGCCCGTGTCGTCCGCGGAGCGGTCCTGAGTGTCCGTGAGCTGGATTACGTAGAGGCCGCCAGGGCGATGGGGGGCACCAGCCTCCGGATCATCTTCCGCCATATCCTGCGGAACGTTGTTGCCCCGGCGATTGTCATCGCCAGTTTCTCCGTAGCCCAGTCGATCCTTGCGGAATCCTCCCTCAGCTTCCTGGGGTTGGGCGTACCCTCCTCGGTTCCCACCTGGGGCTCGATGCTGGCCGATGCCAGGACTTACATACGGCACCAGCCGTGGCTCTCCGTCTTCCCAGGTGTCGCGATCATGCTGACGGTACTCGGGATCAACGTGGTCGGTGACTGGCTCCGCGACTATCTTGATCCGAAGGTGAAGACCTAAAGGAGGAATCTCTGTGGGGGCTGACCCACGGACTCCGGTTTACGCCCGAATCGACAGCGACTTCAGCCAGCATGTGGAGAACGTGATGAACATGGTCAGTCAGCCCAGCGTCAGCCAGACCGGGGAGGGCATTACCGAGATGGCGGAGCAGCTCTGCCAGCGGCTGCGCGCCCTGGGGGCCGACGTGCGGGCTGTGCCTACTGGCGGACATCCCATCGTCTATGGTCTCTGGGACGTTGGGGCGCCCCGAACGGTTCTGTTTTACATTCTCTATGACGTTCAGCCGGCAACGCCTGCGGGCTGGATCGTTCCGCCCTTCGAGCCCGCCATCGTCGACCTGCCTGATCTGGGCCCGTCGATCGTCGGGCGGGGCACGATCAACAGCAAGGGCTCCCTCTGCGCCTTCATCAACGTCCTGGAGACGATGGTTGCCTGCGGGCAGCGCCCACCGGTTAATATCCGTTTCATGATTGAGGGGGAGGAGGAACTGGGCTCACCCAGTCTCCCGGCCTTCATTCGGGAGCATGCGGATGAGCTGAAGGCCTGCGACGCAGTCTTCCAGCCATTCACCGGGCAGAACTCGGCCGGCCAGCCCCTGGTCTACATGGGCTCCAAGGGGCTGATCTACCTGGAGTTGACCTGCCAGGGCGGGGAGTGGGGTGGACCGGTCAACCGGGAGATCCACGCCATGCACAACGCCTGGATCGGCAGCCCCGGCTGGCGGCTGGTTCAGGCCCTGGCCACCCTGAAGGAGCCCGGCCCGCTGGAGCGGACGGCCGTGGCGGGGTGGTACGACGACGTAGCGCCACCCACTCCGGCTCAGGAACGCCTGCTGGAGCAACTGAACGAGCGCTTCCGGCCCGAGGTGCTCCTGCGCGACCAGGATACCCTTCGCTTCAAGCTCCCCCCGGAGACCCCGCCCGGGGAACTGGTCCGCCACTACCTCTGGGAGCCCAGTCTCAACCTGGACGGGATCTGGGGCGGGTACACCGGACCCGGCTCCAAGACCGTGATGCCCAATCAGGTCTCGGTCAAACTGGACATCCGGCCAGTACCCAACATGGACCCGGAGAAGGTCCTCCAGCTGCTGCGGTGCCACCTGGACAGCCATGGTTTCGCCGACATTGCGATGCGGGTGCTCAGCCGGTATCCCTGGTCGCAGAGTGATCCCGAGTCGATGGCCTCCAGAGCGCTCCTCGACGGCATGGCGGAGCACTGCTCCGAGCCGATCGCCGTCTGGCCCCGTCACTCGGGCGTGGTTCCGCACTACCTCTTCACCCGCGAACTGGGCCTTCCTGTCGCCTTCGGCGGCCTGGGCCATGGTGGCAGGGCCCACAGCGTTAACGAGTACATCACGGTGGAGGGGCTCCGCCTGCACGAGAAAGCGATTGCAGCCTTCCTCTATAACTTCGCGCAATACGAGTAGCAGTCCGAGGAGGAATCCCTGTGAAGATTGTCGATCGGATCAGCAAGGTGAGCCCGGAGCTTCTTGAGGAGTACCGGAAGGTGGCCCCCGCCACCCTTGGTCACTTGAACGGCCTCCGCTTCATGAGCAGCGCCATCAAGCCGGTCTATGGCCGGTGCAAGATGATCGGCACCGCCGTCACCGTACGGGCCCCCGGGGGGATTGATGCCGAGATTCTTAACAGGGTGACGGAGATGGTGAAGCCCGGTGACGTGGTGGTGGTCGACCGGTGTGGCGACACCGAGCACGCCGTGATCGGCGAGTTTCGGGCTGCTCGGTACGTGAAGCTCGGGGCGGCGGGCTGGGTGGTGGATGGCGCTGTCTGCGATATCGTTGCCATTGAGGAGATGGGCTTCCCCGTCTTCTCGCGGACCGTGTCAGCCCTGGTCGCCAAGGGGGTCGGGCTGCAGGGTGAGATCAACACCCCGGTTAACTGCGGTGGCGTCGTGGTTCACCCGGGCGATCTGATCATCGGGGACGATGATGGGGTGGTGGTCCTCTCGGCGGAGGAGGCGGAGGCGCTGCTGCCCACCGCCCTCCAGAAGGAAGCGCAGGAGACGGAGATGAGGCTGCAGTACGGCGACATACTCCACCGGAACCGGCGGGGGTAGTGGAGATGCGCATCTTCATCTCTGTGGACATGGAGGGCATCACTGGAGTCGCAGCCCAGAGCCATGTGGACTTCAACCACCCGGAGTTCCAGCGGTTCCGGCGGCTGATGACGCAGGACGTCAACGCCGCCATTGAGGGAGCGCTGGAGGCAGGGGCCTGTGAGATCGTGGTAAACGACTCACATGCCACCATGTACAACGTTCTGATCGAGGAACTGCACCCTGCCGCCCGGTTGATCTCCGGGAGCAACAAGCACCTCTGCCAGATGGAGGGCATCGACAGTAGGTTCGATGGGGTCTTCTTCGTGGGCTACCACGCCCGTGAAGGAGCGGAGGGGGCAACCATCAACCACACGCTGATGAGCCGGTCGGTGACGGAGATCCGGTGCAACGGCAAGGTGGTGGGCGAGTCGGCACTCAACGCCGGTATCGCAGGCGCCTTTGGGGTACCGGTCGCCTTGGTCACCGGGGACGATAAGGTCGTCGCCGAAGTGGCCGCCACGGTCAGCCCAGACGTGGTGGGTGCGACGGTGAAGCGGGGCATCGACCGTTGGACCGTGGAGGCGCTTCCGCCGGGGCCCAGCCACGCCCTGATTCGCCAGGCTGCTGCCGAGGCAGTGAGCCGTCTGGGCCGCCTTACCCCGTACCGGGTGCCTGGACCGGTCCGGTTTGAGGTGACCTTCAAGACCACGGCGGAGGCCGCAATCTGCACGCTCTTCCCAACGGTTGAGTCCGTGGACAGCAAGACGATAGCCGTCACCGCAGCCGATTATGTCAGCGCCTTCCGGCAGCTTTGGGGATGCCTGCTCCTGGGTCGAACAGCTGACGGGGGCGTCTTCAAGTAACCACGAGGGATGCGCCGACGGGTATGAAGTACGTACGACCAGGAGGGATTTGCATGGATCTGGCTGAACGGCTGGTCAAGGTGGCGACCGCAGCGGTCAGCGACTCGCAGAAGTCATTCGGCGTGATGTCGGGTGTCATCCGAGCGATGGTGCCCGGACGTTCTGTGGCCGGCCCTGCCTTCACGGTTAAGTGCTACCCGGGCAGCATCATTACGGTGCATAAGGCGCTCCTGGAAGCCAAGCCTGGAGACCTGTTGGTGGTGGATGGCGAGGGCGATGATCGGGGTGCCCTGTTAGGCGAGTTGATGGCCTTGCAGTGCCAGCAGCTCGGGCTCGCAGGGGTGGTCATTGACGGCCCGATCCGGGACCTGAGTGGGCTGCGGGAGCTACATCTCCCGGTCTACGCCCGCTCGCTTACGCCGCGGGTGGGCAGCAACCGCCGGGTCGGCGAGACCCAGGTGCCGATCTCCTGCGGTGGGGTTGTGGTCCGCCCTGGAGACTGGATCCTGGCCGATGATGACGGGGTGGTCGTAATCCCGGTCGACCGGGTGGAGTCGACGCTGGCCGCAGCGATGGCGGTAGAGGAAAAGGAACGGCAGATCGCCGAGCGAATTCGGGCCGGGGAGCTACTCGCAGATATCCTGGGGATGCGGGAGACGATCTATCCGAAGGGCTAGAACCCAACCGGCATGACTCTGACCGGGCAGGATTGCCCGGTCAGTCGGCTGCCTGACTGCCCTAACCATGGCGTGGAACCGTGGTCGATTCGGCCCGCTCCTCGCAACTGACCCGAACATAGATGGCAACCCGCGGGCAGAGAGAACACCTGGCCGCGAGTCTGCCACCGCGGGCGCATTCGGTTACCCGGGAGAAGCGCAAAGTGGGTCCGGGATACCACAAAGAGAGCGAGGTATCGACATGGCACGACACATCACACGCAGCGAAGTACCACATGAAGAAACCTGGAACCTCGAGGAAGTCTTTCCGACAGCAGAATCTTGGGAACGGGCGTTTGAGGACGCAAGCCGCATGATCGATAGCGTTGCCGCCTACAAGGGGCGACTGGGTGAGGGAGCTTCCACGGTTCTCTCTTGCCTCAAGGCCCGCGACGCCCTGACCCTCGCATCCCAGCCTGTCCTTAACTTCGCCCGTCTCCGGCTTGCCGAAGACACCACCATCACCGCCTCGCAGGAGATGTGGGCTCGGGCTCAGGCGCTAATGGCCCAGATCCAGGCTGGCCAGTCATTTATCTCCGCCGAACTCCTCCGGCTTCCCGATGGAACGCTGGAGCGCTATATGGTGGAAGATCCCCGGCTAAAGGTCTATGCTCCCCTCTTTGAGCAGCTGGCTTCAGATCAGCCCTTCACCCTGGGTGCCGAGGCGGAAGCCCTCGTCGCCGCCCTGGGTGACGTCCTCGGTGCGCCGCGAGAGATCTACCAGCGGGCCATGACCACCGACGTCAAGTACGAGATGGTGATTGACTCCGCAGGAGACCCGGTTCAACTCTCTCCCTTCATCATGTTGGCATTTCAGCCCCCTGACGAGACTGAGATCCGGCGCCGCTCCTATCGGACCATCACCAAGGCCTGGTCGGGCCACCAGAATACCTTAGCGGCTACGCTGGCAACGCAGATTAAGAAGAACGTTACGTTGGCACGCTTTCGGGGATACCCATCCACGGAGGCGATGCTGCTCAACGAGTCGCCGATTCCAGGGTTCGGGAACCACGGCATCCCCCGGGAGATCTACCTGAGCATACTGAGGACCGTGCAGACCGAGGTGGCACCGCACTTCCGCCGATACGCCCGCCTGCGAAAGCGGGTGCTAGGTCTCGATCAACTGTACCTGCCTGACATGGGGGCATCCCTTGACCCCGAGTATAACCGGAAGATGAGCTACGCAGAGGGGGCCGAGCTAATCCAGGAGGGGCTGGCAGTGCTGGGACCCGAGTATGGGGAGATCCTGCGACGAGCACTGCATGAGCGCTGGATATACCGGGGCAAGAACATCGGGAAGGCCAATGGTGCGTTCTGCCACTTCATTCTCGGCCATCACCCATACGTGTTTACTCCCTGGAACGGTGGGACCCGAGATCTCTTCGTGATGGCTCACGAGCTGGGGCACGCAGGCCACATGATGCTCTCTATGAAGAACCAGCCGGTCTCGAATATGGCGCTGTCCATGTTCATGCTCGAGGCCCCGTCCACCATGAATGAGGTACTGCTGGGACACCACCTGCTGGCCAAGAATCAGGACAAGAGATTCCGCCGCTCGGTGATTACCAGCCTCCTCACTACCTACTACCACAATTTCGTCAATCACCTGCTGGAGAGTGAACTGCTCCACCGGGCCTACGCCTTGGCCGAGCAGGAGCGACCGCTGACGGCGCGAACCTTCGGGCAGCTTAAGGGTGAAGTGCTCTCCGATTTTTGGGGTGGTGAAATGGAGTTGGACGAGGGCGCCCGCCTCTTCTGGATGGCTCAAGGCAGCTACTACTCAGGTGTCTTCCCCTACACCTATGCAGCCGGCCTCTCCTTCGCGACCGCTGTCGCCCCATCAATGCTTGAGGAGCAAAACACCACCGTCAACCGCTGGCTTGACGTCCTGAAGGAGGGCAGCTCCAGGAAGCCGCTGGAGCAGATGCGACATGTCGGGGTCGACATGTCCACGCAGGAGCCGGTGGCCAGGGCCTGTGCTTACGTGGGCTACCTGGTCGAGCAGTTGGAGGAGACCTTCCAGTAAACCATCTGTCATTCAAAGAGCTACAAGCCTTCCACTCCCACGCGGAAGAAGAAGGCTTGTGGTTTTCTGTGCTCTGGACGCCCCTTGAGCAGGTCTCCCTTTGTCTATGTTCCGGGGGTGACTCTTGTCTCCAGCTCCGCGAACCCTCTGACGACGAGGGAGCCCTGAAACGCAAAAACAGCCCAGGTTGCCCTGGACTGCTCGATGTGACTGATATGCACTTGAGATTGGGGGGGGCGACAGCCCCCCCTTCTTCTTCCATGGTGGGCCATGTTGGATTCGAACCAACGACACTCCGCTTAAAAGGCGGATGCTCTGCCCCTGAGCTAATGGCCCGTGCAAGGGCAACAAACTCCCGCGCAAGACGGGAGTCTGCTGCAGGTGGCTGGGGCGGCTGGATTCGAACCAACGCATGCGGGAGTCAAAGTCCCGTGCCTTACCGCTTGGCGACGCCCCAATATGGGCAGACCGACCGGAGTCGAACCGGCGACCTCCAGAGCCACAATCTGGCGCTCTAACCAACTGAGCTACGGCCTGCATATGTCGAAACCAGAAAGAGAAGGTTGGCGCGCCTGGCAGGATTCGAACCTGCGGCCAACCGCTTAGAAGGCGGTTGCTCTATCCCCTGAGCTACAGGCGCCTATCAGCGCACAGGATAGTTTAGCACATGAGCGACCTGCACACAAGGTGCGCGTGCAGGGACGAAACCTGTGGCGGTCCTCCCAACAAAAGAGGGCGATGCCCCGCGTCGCCCTGGAAGGGAACCATGGAGCGGGTGATGGGAATCGAACCCACGTAGCCAGCTTGGAAGGCTGGAGCTTTACCATTAAGCTACACCCGCATAAGTTGGTCGGGGTGACAGGATTTGAACCTGCGACATCCTGCTCCCAAAGCAGGCGCGCTACCAGACTGCGCCACACCCCGTTCATCCCGCATAGGTGAGTATATCGTATGGAGTAGCCCATGTCAAAAGCGAAATGCTGGCATCAGGGGAAAAAGATGTGCCGGGCCCTCACCTCGCCATTCTCGATCTCCAAAATACCACACGATGGCGGGTCTCCGGGCCGCCTTGGCTCACTCAGTGAGCCCGGATTGAAGAGCATAACCCCGTCCAGATCGACCAGGGCCGGCACGTGCGAGTGGCCAAAGATCACCACTCGGGCGCCGACCTCCTGCGCCCGGTAATAAAGGCGCTGCAGGCCCGCCTTCACCCCGTGGTTGTGGCCATGGACCAGGTAGAGTTTCACGCCCTCGATCTCGAGCAGGAGTTCTTCGGGCTTCGGTGTCGTATAGTCACAGTTGCCAGCCACCGCCCGAACCCGGGACGGATCCACGCCCAGACTGACCCCAACGCGAGCGGCATCGGCAATGTGGTCACCGGCATGTAGCATCCAGTCCAGCCGGCCCCCCAACTCCTTGCGGGCCCTGCCCACGTTCTTGAACTTGCCGTGAGTATCACTGATTATCGCAATGCGGACCATGACTAACCCTCCAGCAGGGCATCCAACCGTGGCAACAGCTTCGCCAGCGCCCGCGCCCGGTGGCTGATCGCATTCTTCTCCGCCATGCTAATCTCCGCCGTCGTCTTCCCCTCCGGAAGCTCGAAGACCGGATCATAGCCAAAGCCACCGTCCCCACGCGGCGAACGGGCAATGCGCCCCTCCAGTTCACCCCGGAAGAGCTCCTCCCGCCCATCGGGCGTTACAACAGCGATCACCGACACATACCGACCGGTGCGCTGTTCATCGGGCACCTCGACCATGCGATCCAGAAGTGCGTACATGCGGTCCGCATCCGAACCGACAACCCAGCGCGCCGAGTGAATGCCAGGCTCACCGCCCAGCGCATCGACGGCAAGGCCAGAGTCCTCTCCCAGTGCGGGGAGGCCCGAGGCCGCACAGGCGGCCCGAGCCTTCAGAAGGGCGTTCTCCTCAAAGGTCGTCCCGGTCTCCTCCACGTCCGGGGCGGCGGGATCCAGCCCTACGACCTCAATCTGCTTCCCCTTGAACAGTGCCTGAAGTTCCCGGATCTTGCCCGGGTTCCTACTGGCGAGCACCAACCGCTTGGCGGACAACCGAATCAACCTCCGCTCCCAGGGCGCCCAACGACGCCCGCTGTATGCCAATGAGTTGCTCCACCCCGCTTTCGGCGAGGCGCATCAGCGACTCGAACTGATCCTTTGAGAAGGGACCTTCCTCCCCGGTGCCCTGGATCTCCACCAACCCGCCGGCCCCGGTCATGACCAGGTTCATGTCCACCTGGGCCCTCGAGTCCTCCTCGTAGGCTAGATCGAGTAGCGGGGTACCATCTACAATCCCTACCGATGTAGCCGCCAGGTAGTCGGTCACCGGTAACCGTTCAATTATACCCTTTTGACGGATGGAGTCAAGCGCATCAACCATGGCCACAAAGGCCCCCGTGATCGATGCGGTCCGCGTGCCGCCATCGGCCTGAATCACGTCGCAATCCAGCCAGAGCGTACGCTCACCCAGCCTCTTCAGGTCGATCGCGGAGCGCAGTGCCCGACCGATCAGCCGCTGAATCTCCATGGTCCGCCCCGACGGCTTGCCCCGGACCACCTCGCGCTGCGTGCGCTGGTTTGTGGCGCGGGGGAGCATTCCGTATTCGGCGGTGATCCAGCCTTCCCCTTTTCCCTTCAGAAAGGGCGGGACCCGATCCTCCACCGTGGCCGCACAGATCACTTTCGTCATGCCCACCTCGATCAGCACCGAGCCCTCGGCGTGGGCCAGATAGTTCCGGGTGATCGTAACAGGTCGCAATTCTTGGGGTATCCGTCCATCCTGCCGCATGGGTTGTATCACTCCTGCTTCGATATCGGGTCAATCTGTTTCGCCCTGGCCACACCGCCCGGCCAGAGCCGCCCCGCAACCTCGACAAAGCGTGCGGGATCACCAGTGGTGTAGAAGGTTCGCATACCTCCGGACGGGCCGTGGTTGGCCAACCCTTGCTGTCGGAGCAGTCCCGCCACACGGTCGGCGGTCGCAACCCCCGGGTCGACCAGGCGAACACCCGGGCCCACGACATCCGCAATGACGCCCTGCATGTGCGGGAAGTGGGTGCAGCCCAACACGAGGGTGTCCACCTGCTCCGCCAGTATGGGTGCCAGGCAGCGCTCTACCTCCGCCCGCACCTCCGGTCCGGTAATCACGCCCTCCTCTGCCCGGATCACCAGGATCGGGCAGGCCTCCTGGGCCACATGTGCATCGGGCCGGATCTGCCGGATCATGGCCGGGTAGATCCCCGAGGTACACGTCCCCTGGGTCGCCGCCACGCCAATCCGTCCGGTGGTGGAGACCTGTGCCGCCAAGGCGGCTCCAGGTTGCAGCACTCCGATCGTCGGCACGGGAAGAGCCTGGCTCTCCAGGAGATCCAGGGCAGCGGCTGTCGCCGTGTTGCAGGCCACCACCACCAGTTTGCAGTTCTGCGCCCCGAAGAATTCCATGAACTGCAGGAAGAAGCCCCTGACCTCCGAAAGCGGTCGGGGGCCGTAGGGGAAGTGTGCCGTATCGCAAGCGTAGACAAGGTTCTCCCCGGGAAGTAAGTCGGCGACGGCACGGGCTACGGTCAGTCCACCCTCGCCCGAGTCGAAGAAGCCAATCGGCTGTGCTGCGTTGGTACCGGGACGGAACATACTGTCGCCTCCTGCAGTAAGGGCTTGATCCCATTAGGTTACGGATTGGACGCCAGTTGCATGCCGGCGGTTGCGCGCGCAGGGCGCCATCCATGGGAGGATGGCGCCCTGCAGTAGCATTTAGATGTCACGAGTCATGAGATAGTTGAGCTGATCCAGCGACTGAATCAGCCGCTCCTTATCCGCAATGTCGAGTTCGGAGAGAATGGATCCGAGGTATCCCCGACGGGCCTCGAGTACCTCGTCGATCACCTCTTCGCCCTTCGGCCGGACCTTCAGCCGGATCACCCGGCGGTCGGTGGTGTCCCGGATTCGCTCGATCAGGCCGTTGCGCTCCATGCGGTCAATCAGGTCGGTGGCCGTGCTGCACGCCAGGAACATCTTGGCGCACAGCTCCCCCATGGTCAGCTCACCAAACTCGCGCAGCACAAGGAGCGCATCGAATTGCGGGTTAGTGATGTCGAAGTTGCTCAGCATGTCGCGCCCACGCTTCTTGAGGATAGCGCCCACGCTCCGGAGCAGATCATCAATCTCAACGACGTGCCGGTCAATCGAAGGCTTTGTAAGCACACCTGTCACCCCCACATGTAGTCATTAGCCCAATAGCGGCTAATCCTTAGCCGACCATCATTTCCGGACCCGCAAAGTAAGGGGCTCGAAAATGTTGTCGGGTATTGCTAATTTGCGGTTGCAGTCGGCATCTCCTGCCAGAAGTACTGCAGCACCCCATTTTGGATCCCTTGAGCCGCCTTCGCCGGGTAGCCCGGGGCGGCGATCGCCTTCTCCTCATCCGCGTTGGAGAGATAGCCGAGCTCAATCAGGATCGATGGGGCCAGGGTCGCCTTGATCACGTAGAACTCGTCGGCGCGAATCTTCCGATCCGGGAATCCAAGCGCCTGGATCACCTGTGGATGAACCAGTTCGGCCACCCGCCTGGACTTGGGATTGGTTGTCCAGTAGTAGGTCTCCACACCACGAACCGTCGGCGATGCCGCACTGTTGTGATGGATGGATAGGAAGAGGTCAACCGGCGGCTTCAGGGCGTTCACCAGGGCCGGGCGGTCCCGGAAGTCCACCCCGGAATCACCGGTACGGGTCATATAAACCGTGGCGCCGGCTGACTGGAGCAACTTCTGCAACTCCAGGGAGACGGCCAGGTTGAGATTCTTCTCATAGAGCTTCAGCACTGCTCCGATCGTGCCGGGATCATCTTTCCCGCCAGGAATGTTGCCGTGGCCGGCATCGATCCAGATGCGCTTGCCATAGACCGGCGAGGTGGTCAGTTCCAGGGCGATATCTGAATCCCCGTTCTTACTGAGGACGGTGTGCCCCAGGTAGTACGGGAGCTGGATCGTGATCAGGCTGCTGTTCTTGCTCGGGGTGTTCGCCAGGGTCACCGTCTCCACGGTGCCATCGGCAATCTTGATCAGGCTCTCCTTCAGCCCGCTCATCCCCTGTGGAATGGCGATCTGGATCTGCTTCTTCTCGGGGAGAGCGGTAATGGTCGCATCCATAGGAAGGGAACCGGTAAAGGTGAGCTTTGTCTTTCCCTGGAGCTTATCGGTCTTGAACGCCGTGATTTGCGGCACGAACCGCACCTGCAGCCCCTGGTCAGTCGGGACGACCTCGGCGGGGATCTCTGCGGTCATGTCCAGGACGACCCGGACCGTCTCCTTGTCGAACTGTGCGGTGCGAACCCTCGTAATGAAGGGGTGTTCCAGTTCCATGCTGGCCGGCACGCCCTCTGTCAGGTGGCTTCCGGGCAGGTCGATCACCAGCCGGTACGGCTCCTTCAGCTTCAGGGTCTTGTAGGCCACCGTGCCCGTCGCTCCGATGGTGACTGTGCTGATGCGGTTGTCCTGGTGGGTGGCGATGCCCGTCACCAGGTGATCCAGTTCGATCGTCAGCTCAAGCCCGTCGGCTGAGAGAGTGTGGCGGTAGCTGGTCGCAAGGGTAAGGTCAATCTTGAGGACTACCTGCCGCCAGGCCTCGGTCATTTCGATCTGGCGGATGAGGGAATCGCTCACCGGCTGGACGGGCTCCATGCCGGCTATGGTAGCTGGATAGAGGTTGAAGCTGAGGTCGCTGCCCACTGGCGTCGGGGTAACGCTGATCAGCGGCTCAGAGAGTCTGAGTTTGATCAGCGACTTCCCCGTTCCCCGAGTGTAGGTCAGGTTCGTCACCCGGGTTGGCTTCCGGAGGAAGTTGGCGGTGCGGGTAGCCCCGTCCCAGTTGACGGTGCCGCCCAGTGCCTCACCGATGAACCGCAGGGGGACCATCGTTCGATTCTCGTGGATCAAGGGTGGGACATCCAGCAGGACGGGTTGTCCGTTTACCAGGGCCTCGGCCTCGCCGATTGTGAGCACCACCTGGTCGGTCCGACGGGTAATCGTCACCTGGCGCGTCTCGGCGTTCCAGTCGACGAGCCCACCGACTGCCTCTCCCACGGCACGGACGCCGATCAAGAGGCGACCCTCTACGATCACAGGGGGGACAGGCTGCTGCAGCGACTTTCCCTCCACCTGGACTGTCACGTCGGTGGCGGTAACGACCTCCGGTGCTGCCTTCGCTACAGCCGGCCACAAGAAGAGGGTGGCCAGGAGGAGGCTGATCAGCACCATCAACCGTGATGGGGTGATGATGAGTGTCTCTATCATCGTATACGTATTCCTCCGCGATTTGGTTCGAACTCTCGAAGACATTTTCCCAAAATAATTTGCCCAGGCTAGATTGTATGGCTCTATGGGTTTCGTCTGTAGGGCTCGACACTCCTGCCCTTACGGGCGTGGGACCGTTTCCCACCGCGGCTCAAAGACTCGGGTACATGAAGCAGGCGCCGCCCTTTCGAGCGACGCCCTTCTGGTTAGCACGCCTGCCGCTGCGCTAGTCCGCTGCGGTGAACTCGCCTTCGGTCACCCGGCGGAGCAGCCCATCCTTCATGCGGTAGACCGCCTTGGCCAGCGCCGCAATCTCCGGGTTGTGCGTGACCAATACGATGGTCTGACCGGCCTGGTTGAGCCGTACGAGCAGTTCCACGATCTGCGTCCCGGTCGTCGAGTCGAGGTTGCCGGTAGGCTCGTCCGCCAACAGGAGCCGGGGCCGGTTGATCAGCGACCGGGCGATCGCCACCCGCTGCCGCTGCCCACCGGACAGCTCGCCCGGCCGGTGGTTGGCCCGATCGGCCAGCCCCACCATCTCCAGTAGCTCCAGGGCCCGCTCCCTCTGCTCCCTGGCGCTGATGCCCCGGACGAAGCGGGTGGGGAGGGCCACGTTCTCCCAGGCGTTCAGGGACGGAATCAGGTTAAAGGTCTGGAAGACGAAACCGATCTGGGTGGAGCGAATGCGGGTCATGGCGGTGTCGCTCAGCCGGTCGACCCGGCGGCTCTCGAAGAGCAGTTCCCCGCCGCTGGGGCGGTCCATGAAGCCCAACATGTGCAGGAGGGTTGACTTGCCGGAGCCGGACGCCCCAATAATAGCGGCGAACTCACCCTCGGGCACCGTCAGGTCTGCGCCGCGCAGGGCGTGGACCTCCTCTCCCCCGCCGACCTTGTATACCTTCGTGAGGCCGCGGGCCTCGATCAAGTTCTTCTGCATGGCGGTCTCCTCCTTACTCGTAGCGCAGCGCTTCCAGCGGGTTAATACGGGCGGCCCGGATCGCCGGGTAGAGGCTCGAGCCCAGGGCAACCAACAGGGCGGCCCCCAGGGTCTGCGCAGCGCTGGCAATATACTCCGGCGTGCTGAGGAAATCCCACTGGGGCACCAGCACCACCCAGCCCATGACGGAAGCGATCAGGGCACCGGTGAAGACAAAGAGCAGCGCCTCGATCAGAATCTCGCCCACCACGGCCCAGCGAGAAGCGCCAACCGCCCGCATGGTGCCGATTTCACGGGTTCTCTCCATCACGGCGGTGTACATGACCATGAAGATGATGGCGGTCGCAGTCAGGTAGACGGTGGTGTTAATCATCCGGAAGAAGGCTCGCTGGGCGGTCAGTCCCTTATCCACCGCCTCCAGCAGGGCGTCCGCCGTGGCCACATCGACTGTGGAAAGCTCGGCCTTCAACCGCTCCGCCGCTTCCTGAACGCCGTCCACGGGGTAGCCCAGGGTGACGTAGTTGACCGTGTCCCCCCGCCCGAAGGCCTGCTGCGCCGCCTTCAGCGGCACCACGGCAAGCGTGTCCGTCAGGGCGTCCCGCTTCCGACCGATCCCCACCAGTCGCCACTCGCCGGGGGTGGAAGGCAGGGTGAACAACTCACCCACCCGAGGGGTAGAGCCGGTCTGCTTCGCCAGCTCCTTCAGGGTCGCAGCGCCCAGAATCACATCGTGCTCACCGGTCAGCTTCCCTTCGCCCTCGGCCATTTCCAGGCCCAGCAGAATGGCGTCTTCGTGGCCAGGCTCGACTCCGGCAAGAACCAGCGGTGCCGGCACGCTGGGGGCGGTGGAGTTGATCAGCGTCTGCACCACCACGGCCGACGTACGGGCTGGGTCGGTTCCACCGGCCGCCGCCAGGATCTTCTCCATCGTCGACCGGTCGAGGAAGGCGCCAACCGGCAGCGTGTCGGTGGAGTTCCCGTTTAGCGCCTCGCTCTTGGGCTGCACCCGGATCTGCCCGGCCATGTTGGCGAAGGAGCCGATGTAGCTCTTCTCCGTACCGACGAGGATGCCATTCATGAACATCACCAGGGTGATGGATGAGGCAACGCCAAGGATGGTGAGCAGGGTCCGCATCTTCCGGAACAGGATGTTCTTAAAGGCCAGTTGCAGCACGTTTCGTTCCTCCTTGAGGCTACTGATCGGTTGTCACAGGCCTATCTTCGCATGCCCCACTCAACGGTGAAGGTAACAGGCTCTGAACACCCGCCACCCCGGAACGGGAAGGGACCCGACGCCTGCACTGCTCAGGCATCGGGTCCCTCTTAACAAACACTCAACATCTGGCTCACAGGATCAGTTGCGTGTAGAGCTTGCGGGCCTCAGGGCTGGGCTCCAGGCCCAACTCCTCGTCCAGTCGCTGCTGAAGCGTCTGAAACTGCTGCAGGGCGGCATTGCGGTTACCCAGGGCGGCGTAGCAGCGCATTAACCCCAGGTGGCCCTCCTCGGCCAGCGGGTCCGCCTGGACCAGGCGCTGCCAACACTCCACCGCCTCGCCGTGGCGGCCCGCCGACTGCGCCGCTCCAGCCAGGGAGCGGAGCGCTTCCATGCAGGCGCCGTGCGCCCGGGTTCGAGGCGCCTCAGCCCAGGGGTAGTCGAGCCCTTGCAGCAACTCTCCCTGGTAGAGCGCCACCGCCTGGCGCCAGTTCGCCTCTCCCCCGGACTCCAGCAAGGCCAGGAGATGCTGGTAATCCACCTCAACACCAGCCAACTCCAGGCGGTAGGCACCCCCGGCGTAGGTGATCAACCCCTCACCTGCGCCCTTGAGCGCCCGGCGCAGGTAGTAGAGCGTGGTGTGAAGCAGCGCCTGCCCTGCCTCCGGTTCGGTCTCGGGCCAGAGCGCTTCGATTAGCTGATCCCGGGTGACGGGACGTCCACCAGCCAGGGCCAGGTAAGCGATGAGATCCCGGGCCTTGGCCGTCCGCCAGGCTGAAACCCGCTCCCCAGCCACCTCGACAGCGATGGGGCCGAGCAGGAAAAGCCGCAGGCGGGCCACCGCCACCGGGGCCACCGCAGTTGGTGTGCCAACCGCTCCCTCCTCCTTGCCGGTGAGGGAACGCAGGGCGACCAGGGCCCCATCCCGCACCAGCTCCTCCTGATCGTACAGCAGATGGCGGATTGCCCGCTCCGCCTCCGGCCCCCCGATCACAGCGAGCGGGTACAGCGCCCCCCGACGGGCCCGCGGTTCGGCATGGGCCGTCAGCTCCAGCAGGGGCGCCAACGCACGCTGCCCGACGCGAATGCAGATCTCCTGACAGAAGGATGGCTCGACATCGCGGCTCAATGCATCGATCACCAGGTGGCCGTAAGCCTCCCAGTAGTTGACCAGCGCCTGCACGTAGCCCTCACGGGCGGCGTGGACCAGCGCCTGATCGACATGGCGCCGCGCCTCGTCCTGCGCCCCCATCGCCCAGCGGGCACCGGCCAGGGTGATATGGACCAGGTGGAGCTGCCACTTGGAATCTACCGCTGCGAGGAAGGCGCTGGCAGATGCAGCCAACCGCTGGGCCGCCTCAGGCTCCTTCCAGTGGACCATCGCCCCGGCCAGGATAAAGCCACAGATGTGCTCCAGCCAGGGGGAGCGGTGGCGAGCCAGTGCGTGCGCCTCCTCGGCCAGCTGCCGGTAGAGCGTCATGTTCTGCCGCTTCCGCTGGAGCATCCCTCTGTGAGCCAGCGCCAGGATCCCGTAGAAGGGCTCGCCGGAGAGCTTGAGGCCGATCCGCTCCGCCTCCAGGTAGTGGCTCTCCGCCTCGTCCAGTCGATCGGACTCGGCCAGCACGGCCCCGCACTGCTGGTGGGCATAGGCCAGCGCCTGCAAGTCGCCCCGGGTACGGCAGGTCTGAATACAGCGCTCCGCCCGGGCCAGCCCCTCCTCCAACTGCCCCTGATCCTTCAGGATGGCCACCATGGAATGAGTGCCGCCATACTCCAACACCGGATCGGCCTCAAAGGCCTGCCGGTACCACTCCATCGCCTGGCCGTACTCGCCCTTCACATAGTGGTACTCGCCCCGCAATAGGGCCACGGCGCCCATGAGCGGCCGGTCACCGCTGCCCCTGGCCCGGTCCCAGAGCGGGGAGAGGCGGGTCAGCGCTGCCGCCACGTCACCCATGAGCAGGTCAGATCGGGCCGCCTGTGCCTCGTGCCAGAGCCGCTCCGCTCCTGGCTGCCCCTCAGAGAGTTGGTAGGCGAGCTGGGCCAGCGTCATCTGCCCGGAGAGCCACTCGGCCACCAGCGCCCGCCCGGCCTCGGGCGGCACGTGGGGTGGCAACTCAGCGACTGCCCGCTGGCTCAGGGCCTGGCGCCAGGTCGCCGGGCTCTGCCGCCAGAGCTGAAGGGCGAGCGGCAGGCCGCCGGTGCTCTGCAGGCACTCGTGCCAGTCGCCATGGCCCAGCCAGGCTTGCGTCTCCTCGGGGGTGAAAGCGAGGGCCACGGCCCCCAGCCGGTACTGTGCCGACTCCGGGAGCTCGACCGGAAGCGGGGAGCGGCTGGCCAGGGCCAACGTCAGACCGGGCGGGGCGTAGCGGAGCCAGACTGCCAGCAGGTCGGCCAGGTAGGGCTGGCCGAAGGCGGCCTGCAGCCCATCCAGCGCCAGAACGAAGGGCGGACGGGCGACCGCCTCGTTCACCACCTCGACCGCAAGGTCGGCGGGGTTCACCTCTGCGCCGTCGGGGGTGCTCCAATCGGGCCACAGCCGCCGCAATCCCTCCAGCAGGTGAGCGGCGAAGACCTCTCCCTCCCGGTCCTGGTCATCAAGTTGATAGTAGAGATAGGGCAGCCCCTGCGCCTCCAGCCACTGGGCGAGGAAGATGGACTTTCCCGACCCTGCCGGCGCCTGCAGCACCAACAGCGATGGGCGGGGCTGCTCCAGCAGGCGGGGGCGTGCTAGCGCTCCTTCGGTACGGGGTGGCAAGAGCTTTGTGCGAAAGACCCGGACCACGCAGGCTCACCTCCGTTCAGCACTTCAAGCCCTATGGTTCGCCGCCGGGACACCGGCTCCTGCCCTGGGTGACCGCTGACCCGGTGAGATGGCGCGAAGAAGGCCCTGCAGCGAATGATCGCCACAGGGCCTTCGGCAGATTGGTGGAGGCGGCGGGCTCTGCCTCCCGCGTCAAAAGGTGTCAGGCTACATCAATTCTGTCTATAGTAATTTATTTATGTTTATAATAATTTAAGCTTGTATCTGTATATCCTCAATGGTATTATGGATATGATCCAACTATGTAAGGGGCTTCGTTGATTTTGGGGTCGCTGGTTGGGACGACACTGGCGAAGGAGCCGCCCACCGTTCATTGTCACGCCCCTCGATGTGTATGATTGGGAGAAGAAGATCGCTACGATGCGTCGACCGCCTCCTATTAATCCTCAAGTGCTGGGAGACGCCCCAGCCGCCATACTGGCGATTCTCTCCGGCACCTCACTCAAAGCGTGGCGCCAAGGGTTCACTCGTGATTTCCCCTTTGAAAATAGGCCATATAAATGCCTGGTACAGAAACGTGGGCCTCCCAAGGGAGGCCCTCATTCTCCAAATGAGGAGTTCTAAAGCCAACGAGGAGAGTGAGCTATGCGCCCGTCACAAGGTTCCCAAGGACTCCGTCTTGCTCAACCAAGGGTAGTCGTAGTGATACTGGTGCTGGCCGCCACTTTGATAGGCTATGGTGTCGGTGCAAGGGCATCATGGGGAGCCAGCCGGGAGGTCGTCTCGGCCGAGACTATCTCCTATGCAGACTTCAAACAACTGGTCCGCCAGGTTCAGGAGGAGTTCCACCCCACCGGGTTCAGGCTGATCTACCCAACGGATAGCCTCAATGCTGAACTGATTGGCCTCCCTGAGCTGACGGTTGATGCGAGAGATCACGACGGGGTCGATGGCGATCCCCTGAAGCCAGGGCGCTACGATCTTTACTACTACGGAGAAGCCGATGTCCTGGTTCAGGTCAGTCTCATATACGATCCACACTCTGATCGGGAAAGGCTGGTCTACTACTCCGCCCTCCGCGATGACTTGGTGCGACCGCATATTCCGGAGGAAGCTCAGGAGAAGGCGGCTATTCCCTATGTACTCCAGGGGCTCATCGCCCAGCAGGGGTACCTAGTCCGCTTCACGGCTCTGTCGGTCGATTCGTCCCTGTCGGAGGAGGAGACCCTGCGACGGGTGGGCCTTATGCATGATCAGTTCGCACCAGAACTGGACCAGTTCCTGGCTGAGTTGAAGCCATAGCCTTAGGGATCGCCTGCGGGCCCCAGGGCGGGGCGTCGACCCTCGAAAAAAGGCCCTGCGGCGAATGATCGCCACAGGGCCTTCGGCAGATTGGTGGAGGCGGCGGGCTCTGCCTCCCGCGTCCGAAAGAGCTTCAAACAGGACTTCTCCGAGCGCAGCCATTCCTTTAAATCTCGCCTGCTACGACGCCGAACGGCGGGCTTCGTACCAGGCCAACCTCGAAAAGTTCCTCGCCTCCTGAGTCCGATGTCACCTCAGGTGGAACAGCCCGTTAGTTGACGCTACAACTCCAGCGCACGGAGCCCACAGACTGGAGGAGCGATCGGCGGCTTTAGGCCGCCGGCTGCTTACGCAGCGTAAGCGAAATCGTTGTTGGCACTTAATGGTTTGCGGCCAGTTTTACGAGGCAACCGCACCTCGGCTCGCTATCCTGAATGCCGTCTCCCCCGTCGAACCTAACTCGCCCCCTTGTTAGGATAAAGCCGATCCACAAAAGACCGGCGAGTGCCACCGTGGGAAGGATCAGTCCTCGTACTTGCCCCGCATGGCTCGGGCCATCTCCCGCTTGACGTCGCGCGCTGCGATATCGTCTCGCTTGTCGTAGGCCTTCTTGCCGCGGGCGAGGGCAAGCTCCACCTTTGCCTTCCCCTTCTTAAAATACATCTGAAGGGGGACCAATGTGAAGCCCTTTTCGCGCACGAGGCCGAAAAGCCGCCGAATCTCGCCCTTGTGCATGAGGAGCTTGCGCGGGCGAAGTGGTTCATGGTTAAACCGGTTCGCCTGCTCGTACGGGCTGATATGGACGTTGTACAGGAAGATCTCGCCGTCCTTGATCTGAGCGTAGCCGTCACGCAGGTTGACGCGCCCCGCCCGACAGGACTTGACCTCCGAGCCGACGAGAACAAGACCGGCCTCAAATGACTCCTCCACAAAGTAATCGTGGCGGGCCTTGCGGTTCTCGGCTATGTTCTGGAACTCGCTCTTCGCCTTCTCTTTGGCCATCTTCCTCACCTCGTCCGGACTTCTCATTATGGGCGCGACCCGGCGAAATGTCAAGAAGGCAGGCACTGGTAGCAGAGACGTAACTTCATACTTATGTAAATCGTCATATTCACAGAGGAGGGGACATCATGCTGCGTCCCGCTTCGGTGTGGTCGACGGGGGTACTTGCCTTCATAGCCATTGTTGCTTGGGCTCTGGAGGTGGTTCGATACCCGGGCTCCCTGCGGTTCCAAGAAAACCTGCTCGTTTGGACCGGCCTCCTGCTCGGTCTCGCTGCGGCAAGCCTCGTATCCGTCGTCGCCTGCCTGGCGCTGGAACGGCTCGTCAGGCATTGGCTCTGGTGGCAGGAGACGCTCGCCTGGGTGCTCCTCGCCGTCCTGGCAGGGCCGGCCTTGTTCAGCGTGACGAAAATCGGCGGTGGGAGCATGGCACTGGCCGGCCTGCTGGTCACCCATCTCTGGACGGTGACCGCCCTGAACGCCTGGACCGTGACGGTACCACAGCTCGAGCCGTTACGCCGGTGGAAGTGGGCCTCGTGGGGCCTGTGGTTGGCGGGATCGGTGGGCATCATGGCGATCATGATCCGGCAAATCGCATAACGCTTTCCGACAGGAAACCCGGCCGCCCTACAGAGGGAAGCCGGGTTCGTCTTTTACTCCTCCGCCGGCGCCTGGGGCTTGCGTCCCCGGCCTGCGCTTGGCCGGCGCCGCTGGCGGGGACGGCTCTTCGTCGCCTTCTCCTCCCCGGCCTCAGCAGGGACCGGTGCCGCCTCAGCGGGCTTCTTCTCGGCGGGTTTCTTCTCGGCCTTGGCCCGGCCGCCGGCGGTCCGGCTTCGTGCGGGCTTCGCCTGCTCGCTTCCTGCCTTCTTCTCCTGCTCCCCACGGGCCGGGCGCTCTCGCTCACGGCGGGGAGGCGGGTTGATCGAGAATGGGTTGATCACAGACGGATCGCTGACCTCACGCAGTTTGGCCTTGCCGGAAGGCACAGGCACACCCCACATGTCGAACATGGTCTTCGACGGCCCCTGTGCATGGAGGCGGACCACCTTGTGCTCCTCCACCGGCTCCGGAGCCGGCTCGATCGTCTGTCGGACCGGCAAATGCGAGAGGCCAAATGTGTTGGTCTCCGGCAGCAAGGCCTCTGCCTTCGGCTTCTTGCTCTTCCGGCGCTTCCTCTTCTTAGTCGCCGTGGCCGCAGGCTCCATCTGGGGCGGCATTGTCTCAGCAGCCGCCTTCGGAGCCGCGGGGGCCTCAGTAATAGCCTTCGGCGCCGCTGGGGCCTCGGCAGCCGCCTTCTGCAAGGCGGGAGCCTCAGCAATAGCCTTCTGCACCGGTTTGCCCTTCGTTTGGGGCTGGCCCGAGATCGCCGCCTTACGCGGCGCCCGACCGCGCCCCTCGGTTGCCGGCATAGAGATCACGGTCTGCACCTGGCTCTCCTCATCCAGCAGGAAATCGATCTGCCGGCTGTCGACATCCACCCGATTGACCCGAACGACCACCGTGTCGCCCAGCCGGAAGCGCCGCCGGGTCCGCTCGCCAATCAGGGCGTAGTAGTCCTCGTGGAAGTGGTAGTAGTCATCGGTCAGGGTGGAGACGTGGACGAGCCCCTCCACCGTGTTGGGCAACTGGACAAAGAAGCCCCACTGGGTGACGCCCGAGACCACGCCGGTGAAGCTCTCACCGACCTTGTCCAACATGAACTCCGCCTTCTTGATCTCCACGGTCTCCCGCTCCGCCTCTACGGCCAGCCGCTCCCTGTCAGAGGAGTTGCGGGCCGCCTCGGGCATGAACCGCTCCAGCTTGGAGCGGAGCTTGCCCGGCAGGTTGTTCTGGTGAGCGATCATGGCCCGCAGGATGCGGTGGACGACCAGGTCCGGGTAGCGCCGGATCGGGGAGGTAAAGTGGCAATAGAACTCCGCCGCCAGGCCGAAGTGACCCAGGTTGTTCTCACTGTATACCGCCTGCCGCATGGTGCGGAGCAGGACGGAGTTGATCAGATTCTCCTCGGAGCGGCCCCGGCTCCAGTCGGTGATCGCCTGCAGCTCCTTGGGCGAAACGTCGCCCTCCCGGGGCATCTTCAGCGTGTAGCCGAAAAGACCGAGGAATTCCTTGAGGCCCACGACCCGATCCGGTGCCGGCGCCTCGTGAATCCGGTACATGAAGGGCACGTTCCGCTTGTGGACGTGCTCTGCCACCGTCTCGTTGGCAACCAGCATGAACTCCTCGATCATCCGCTCCGAGACACCGCGGTTGACCCGCTGGATTTCGGTCGGCCATCCCTTCTCATCCAGCTTCACCTTGGCCTCGGGCAGGTCAAAGTCCAGCGCGCCACGCCGGCCCCGCTTGATCCGCAGGACCTCCATGAGGCTCAGCATCTCCCGGAAGAGCGGCACCAGCTTCTCGTAACCCTGCTCCGCCCCCGGCTCATTCGCGAGGATCTCATTGACCCGGGTGTAGGTCATGCGGGCAGCCGTCTTGATGACTGAAGGGAAGATCTCGTATGACTTGACCGCACCGTCACCATCGATCTCCATGACACAGGAGAGCGTGAGCCGGTCGACCGCCGGGTTCAGGGAGCAAACACCGTTGGAGAGCCGGGGCGGCAGCATGGGGACCACCCGGTCGGCCAGGTAGACCGATGTACCCCGTTTATAGGCCTCCCGGTCCAAGGCGGAGCCTTCGGTGACGTAGTACGAAACATCGGCAATGTGTACACCAAGCCGCCAGCGATTCGGACCCAGCTTTTCGATGCTGATGGCGTCATCGAGATCCTTGGCGTCCTCCCCATCGATCGTGACGATGGTCCAGTTGCGCAGGTCCCGGCGCCCCGCTTCGGCGATCGCATCGGCGGTCACCGTCTCGGGGATCGTCTCCGACTCCTTCACCACGTTGGCCGGGAAGGCCTCGGGCAGGCCGAACTTGCGAATCACGCTCACAATGTCCACGCCGACGGCGCCCTTTACGCCAAGCCGCTCCACGACGCGACCTTCAGCAACGCGCCGGGCAGCTGGCCACTCGATAATCTGGACGACCACCTTCTCGCCGGTCTTGGCGCCGTTGGTCGCCCCCTTCGGGATCGAGATATCCTCGGGCAGCCGCTTCTCGTCGGGTGTGACATAGCCCCCATGCTTGGCAGCATCGAATGTGCCTACCACACGGTTGTTGGCCCGCTGCAGAATGCGGATGATCTCGCCCTCAGTCCGGGCGCCGGGTCGGGCGGCCGGGTTAATGCGCGCAATGATCCGGTCGCCGTGCCAGGCGCCGTTCAATGACTCGCGTCCGATGAAGAGGTCATCGCCGGCGGGGTCGTCGGGGATCAGAAAGCCGAACCCCTTGGGGTGCCCCTGGAGGCGGCCAACCACCAGGTTCATCCGCTCTGGTACGCCGTAGCACTCCGTGCGGGTACGAACCAGGTCACCCGTGGCCTCCATTTGCTCCAGGGTCTTGCGCAGCTGTGGATGCTGCCTCTCGGGGACTGCCATGGCCTCCGCCAGCTCGGCGAAGGTCATGGGCTTGTACGCCTTCTCGCGGACGAACTCCGCAACGCGTTCCTTCACGTCATTACCACCTTATTATCTGCGGCGTTGCTCCGATGTTGCGCTCCACATCTCCTGTTAGCCTTTACCGAAACCTCATCTGTCATGAATGCCGGTCTCGAGATCCGGGCACAGGCTATGTATAGAGCAGCGGTGTTGGAGGCTCGCCACTGCTGATCAACCTACCGCTCCCGATCGCGCCAAGCGCGAAACAGGGCTAGGGGGGCAGCAATTAAGGCTGCCTCCCCTACCAACTCCCACGCTATCGATTGGCCCTGGCTGCGCAGCCAGATGGCGTAAATCGCTGTTACCAGCCCTGTAGCCAGCGCCCACGAAAGCACGGCCGCCAGCCAGGGGTTCACCCGTCCGGGTCTGTTCATGCGTGCAGTTTCTCCGTCGGCTTGTAGTTCGCTGCCGCCGCCTGCAGCTTTTCGAGGGCCACGGTTGCATCGAACCAGCCCTTGATTACGGTCTGCTTCCCCTCAAGATCCTTGTAGGTCTTGAAGAAGTGCTCGATCTCCCGCAGACGGTGCTGCGGGATGTCCGTGATATCCCGGACTTCCGCCCAGCGCGGGTCCTTGGAGGCGACCCCAAGGAGCTTGTTGTCCACGCCCTTGTCGTCGGCCATGACCAGGACGCCAATCAGCCGGCAGTCGACAATGCAGCCAGGGACGGTCGGATTGGTTACGAGGACGAGGATATCGATCGGGTCACCATCTTCCTCCAGGGTGTGGTCAATGTACCCATAGTCGGTGGGATAGTGAACCGGAGAGTACAGGACACGATCAAGGCGAAGATAGCCCTTCTCCTTGTCGAACTCGTACTTGTTCTGGCTACCGGCAGGGATCTCAATGATTGCTTCCACGATAACCTCGCTCACCAAATAGGACCCCTTTCGTAGCGTGTGCAACGTAGCACCTTGTTGCCATTATAGTAACCTTGGTGCAAAGTCGCAAGCTCTCCAGCCGGTCGATAACCGAGCGCAATAACTCGCACACGAAATCCGGCTTCTACCTTATGGAGCCCGAGGAGGTTTCTGCCCATGAAGATCGAGGAACAGATTACCGTGAACGCCAGGCCGGAGAAAGTCTGGGGGCTGATCAGCGACCCCCGCAACGCACCCCGGATCAACACCATGGTCCAGGAGGTGACCCGCATTCAGGGCAATGGCGGGATCGGCACCCGGTGGATGGCGGTCGCCCAAATAGGGGGCCGCATGGAGATCGCGAACGAGATCACCGAGTGGGAGCCGAACAGCCATCTTTCCATTCATATGGATGGCCCCGCCAGCGGAACGCTCACCTTCTCTCTCACGACGGATGGGGACACGACAGTGATTCGAGAGGAGGCGACCTCGGACCTGCCGGCGCTGACCGCTCCTCTCGTTCAACCTATGCTGGAGCAGAGCATAACAGAGAGCCTGCAGCGAATCAAGCAGATCGTTGAGCAGGAGTGAGACCAGGGCTCGAGCGGGACCTGTGCCTGGCGATCCTGACGGAGGGGTTCCGACCGCCCATGAAGTCAGTTGGCAGAAACGCCCTGCCCGGATCACCGGGCAGGGTCGTTTCCTGCTCAACACTACTTGCTCATGCCTTCATAAGCACTGGGATCAAGCGGCTGTAGGTCCCCCTGCTCCATGAGGCTCTCCGCACGGAGTACGATGATCAGGCGCTTCTCTATACTGGCAATACCCGCAACATAGCTGGAGCGCAGCACCTCAGAGATCTGCTCTGCCGGCCGGATGGAGGCAGTCGGCAGCCGCAGAACAGACGTGATCGCATCTACAGTCAGACCCATGGTCTGGCCGCTGACGTTGAGCACTACGATCCGATTCTTGGCTACCCGCTCCTTCGGTGGCAGCCGGAGTCGCTTCCGCAGATCCATGACCAGGAGAACATGCCCGCGCAGACCCATCATCCCCTGAACATAGTCGGGAGCGCCGGCCAAGTGGCTGATTGGGCTCATGCGCAGGATCTCCTGAACCTGCATAATCGGCAGGCCGTATTCCTCGTCCCCCACCTTGAAGGTAACCAGTTGCGTCTCATCCACGTTCTGTTCATCCTCATCCCAATCCTCTAGCATCAGGTCAGGGGAGGGTTGATGCGCAACAGTCATGAGTCATCTCGCTCCTTTCCGCTCCGGTTAAAGCTGTTGGGCCGTGGTAGCGATATCATCCACCGCACGGGCCAGTTCCTGCATCCCCTTGGCTGTCTCAGCACCCGCGGAGGAAGCCTCCGTGGTCAACTCCCCGAGCCGATCGGCAAGAGCGGCAACTCGCTCCATGGCGGAAACGACGTCCCGAGCACGGTTCACATCGGCCGCCGCAAGCTGGGCGATCATTGTGAAGTCGTTATGTATGAGGTTCGTATCCTGCTGGATTCGAGTCAGGTTGGCCGTCGATCGGTTCGCATCCTCCGCCTGAATCTGAGCGGAACGACCAGCGGTCTCCACGTCACGTGTTACCCGCAGGATCTGGCTCTGGATATTGCGGACAACCATCTTGATCTTGTCGGCAGCGGCGGAGGACTCGCGGGCCAGCGCACGTACATCGCTCGCCACGACAGCAAACCCGCGTCCACGCCGGCCAGCCCGAGCCGCCTCGATAGCTCCGTGCAGCGCCAGCAGATTCGTCTGCGTGGTCACAGTCACGATGACATCGACAATCTTGTCAATCTCGCGGGCCCGTTCCTCGAGCCGTTCGATCGATTCCACAGCCGATTGATTCTCACCCGCAGCGTTGCGAATGGCCTGTACCAAGTTAGCGACGTTACGATTGTTCCGCTCCAGGAGTTCATTCACCCGAGCCGAGACCGAGGCGGCTGTCTTGGTAATCTCCAGCGCCTGACTGGCCGCGGAATCAACCGACCGGGCACCGGCCAGGTTCTGTGTGGCCGACGAGACCAACTCGTGCGCCGATTGATCGATCTGAGCGACCCCTGCCGCAATCTGCTCCGCCGAGGCCGCTGTCTGGCTGATAGAGACCCGCAGGTCCGAGGTCTTCGCAGAGATGCCGGTCGCCGCGTACCCCTGGTTTCCCAGCCGGAGCTCTTCGGTGCTCTGCGCAAGGGCACCGGCGGCGCCCGCAATTTCCTCCAACATGGTGACCTGGCTGTCAACCGCTGCGCCGATCTCTGCGCTGGCAGCAGCAGCCCTGTCCACTGAGTCAGTCATGGCCTGACATGCGGCGCGCATTTCGCCGGAAGCGTTCACGTTCGCCCGGGCCATTCCCTGAATATCCCGTGCCCCCTGGGTGAGTTGCTCCATGCCGGAATCGATCTCCGTAAGGTCCTGGGCAATATTGCCCGCCTTTTTTGCCTCTTCCGTCGCATGCTGTCCGATGTTCGAAACGCTCTCTGAGACACGTCGAACATCGTTCTGAATGGCGGCAACCAGCCCCATGATATCCTCGGCTGCATGGCCGGAGACCTCCGCCAGATCCCGCACCTCTTCGGCCACCACGGCGAACCCCAAGCCATGCTTGCCCGCCCTCGCCGCCTCGATCGCCGCGTTGAAGGCCAACAGGTTTGTCTGATCGGCAATCTCACTAACAGCCTCGACAATCTCGCCGATTTCTGTGGAGAGTTGCTCCAGCCCACCGATCAATCGGGCTGACTTCATCGCCCCGTCGACCGAGAGATTGACCCAGTCGATCAGGCGATACACCTCGCTATTCATGCTGGAGACCATCTGTCGAAGACCGGTCGCACGCTCCACGAGAGCCTGAGTCGCCCCCACGGCCCCCGAAGCGCTTACCTCAATCTCTCTCGCTCCGTTGAGACTCTGAAGCGCAGCTGCCTTACACTCGGCCGCAATGTCACCCACCCCACGCATGGTGGAGTTCATGACCTCCACAGCGGCCTGCGCCTCTTCTGTTCCGGCGGCCAGTTCTGCAGTGCCGGCCGCCAGCACCGAGACCGCATCCGACGTCTGGAGATGGGAAGGCTCATCCGGGACCCTTGCGATTTCGTTCGGCTCAAGAGCGGTAGCCATGCCAGATTCCCCCTGTTTCCATTGAGATCGTGTGCTGGCATCGTCCATTCCCTGTCGGGGCACAGGAAAGCCGCCCCAATGAAAGGGCGGCCCAAGCTCTTCCAGCTTGGCAACCCCGCTGGCTTAGGATCTCTCCCTTAGCCCGGAAGCTTTGCGTCCCCGCCTTTCGACGGGTTTGCCGTTTCACCTGGGAATACGATGCATCTGCGACAACCACGTTACCAGTCTGTTCCCTACCATTCTAGAGCAAAGAATGCTACTTTCCCAAATGGACGTTCCTCCTTATTTCTGCACTCCTTTCTACCTATTTCTATGATAGTTGCTAAGTGTATGATATTCTCATTTTTATATATTACTTGGTTCTTGACTATTCTTCGGTTGGGACCGGTATGGATATTCGGTCAGTCATGGCAGGAATAAGGCCCCACCCGCTTTCGCTCGGGCAGGGCCTTACACCTTACCGCCTGTACTGGAAGCTGATCCAGCGGAAGCCGCCGGTGGTCGCCGCTGCCACGGCCCCGACGAGCGCCAGCCCGAGCGGGATCGCCACCGACCAACTCACCCCGCGGGCCAGGGCTTCCCAGAACCCGAGCCGGACCATTGAGGCCGGCAGACCGCCCAAGACCGGCACAATCTGGGGGAACCAACTCGTCGAGCCGGGGGACGGCATGAAGATCAGCGTGAAGATGAAGGCCAGGACGGCGTGGAGGAACCGAGCGATCCAGTAGGGCGCCATCCGAATGTCGGTGCCAGTCAGGACGCTGGCTACCTGGCCGTGAACGGAGAGGCCGGACCAGGCAATGATCGCCCCGGCAACCGCCACCGCCTGGATCAGCGGCGCCTGGGTTGCCTTCGAGGCCGCCAGGGCCCCCAAGTCGATCTCCAGCAGGCCGGAGACCGTAGCCCGGACGAGGCTCAGATCGATTCCGATGGCCCGGTAGAGCCACTCGATCGGGGCTGCGATCACGCCATAAAGACCCACTACATCGATGATCTTCACCATGGTCGAGAAGAGCATAATGAAGCCGCAGATCATGAGCAGGGTCTTGATCGAATCGTTGACGGCATCACCCAGCATCTGGCCGAAGGGCCGGCCATCTTCCGCGCGCGCCTTGACCAGAGCGTCAATCGCCCGGCCCAGGATATTCCCTTGCCGGTTCGGCTCGGGGGTGCGCTCAGTGTCCCGCCGGCCGTAGAAGCGAAAGGAGAGGCCTACCAGCAGGGCGGCCGAGTAGTGGGCCAGGGCCATGGTCCCACCCAGGGCGGGCATACCGAACATGCCGACCGCCACGGCGCCCCAGATAAAGAGGGGATCTGCGGTATTTGAGTATGCTAACATTCTCTCTGCCTCAATGCGTGTACATAAACCTTGCTTACGGAAACGAGAGGTGATGACGGCGTCCATGGGGTAGCCAGCCGCCAGGCCCATGCTCAAGACGAATGCGCCTTCCCCCGGGGTGTTGAATACTGGTCGCATGAGCGGGGTAAAGAGGACCCCGATGAAGTGGACGACCCCCAGCCCCAGCATGATATCGCTCAGTACGAAGAAGGGCAGGAGCGACGGGAAGACGACGTTCAGGAAGAGGTTCATGCCCTCCTTGGCCGCCTCCAAGCCGTCTTTGGGGTACAGCACCATGGACAGGGTCAGCGCGACGGCTGCTGCTGCCCAGATTAGAATCGTAGTCTTCTCTCTCATTGGGCACCTCCGGACGGAAATGTGGCACGCCCCCGGTTGGGAACGTGCCACATTCTTATGTGCGCCTAGCTCCAGCCATGCCCTTGGCTGCCACCCGCATATCAATCGGACGTTAGCCGTTTAGGTACTCGTAACCTTCCACGTTATCTTCGCTATATACCCTATATCGTTGAAGAAGAGAGGCGGGAAGCTGTCTCTGCACAAATGGAACCTTCGCGTCAATTTTGAGTACCAACCCAGCTTGTTCGATCTCTCTAACGCACGGAATCGCCCGCAACCTCTCAAAATAGGAAGCCTCATCCGCCTCGCCGAAGAATAGGGGGTCGAAGCAGCCTCGCGCTCAGCCGTTCCAAACGTTTGGGTCGCCAAGGTCGCCAGGATTACGCCCGACTTCAAACCGACCGCGTTGTGAACGAGATACCGGAGCTTCGCCTTCTAGGATCTGCCCTTGCGGGCCAAGCGGGCGTCCGGATCGGTGGCAGAGCGGCGGGTCTTGTTGCTGAACTTCGCACCCTGAGAGTCCTCGTCACCGGCTTTTCGCTCCGCACGAGGGGGTGCACTTGGCTCGGGATTCCGGTCTCCGCTGGGTCCCGCACCAGGGTCCTGAGGCGGGTCCTGGTCGCAGTCATCGTCCCCAGCGGCGGCTTCCTTCTGCTGAAGCCACCAGTCAATGATACGGGCGGCGTCATCGCCACCAGGCTGTTTGTCGCAGCGTTGGCCGTTACCTGAGTGCCATCGACGCTGCCAAATTCTAGCTCCGGCGTCGGATGACAGCGTTCCGGTAGCAACTCGTAGAACTGCCCTGCGGACAGTAGTGGATCGCCTTGAGTGGCCACGGCGGCACGACCAACTGAGGATTGTCCTGAGCGTAGGCGAGAGCAGGGATTTCTCCCGGGGTAGGGTACCGTAGCATCAACGTTCCGGCAGCGAGATGGGATCAGCCATGGCACGGTCCCCCAGCCTGAGTACCATCTCATTCGGAAAGAAAGGAAGAGCGGTATGGAGCGACACGTTGAGAAGAGATTCATGCCGTCCTTCGATGCCTCCAGGCCCTCTCAGAGTACATCGCCACCACCAGTAGAGCGTAGAAGTGGAATACCCGTTGGCAGGCATTTGACCGTAATTGCGCCACCGGTAGCAAGGCCGGAACTCCCGTTCAGGTTAAGCGGGATCTGCGTTAGGATCGGGAATGACCGCGGTGATTGTTGTTATGATTATTTTTAATAGACACTTTTGCTCATACTACAAATGTATCTGATGATTCATCATAGAATAGGAATCGCGAATTAACTCGGATGTTTAACTGAACACCGTCGTTAATTCTCGTAGTGCATTTCCTGGACCTGGAGCGATGCGCCCTCCAAGTACACGAGAAAGGGGGGATTTGGCGTCACATGGTGCTTGGCTGCGAAGCACCACTGGTTTATCAGGATACGTAGCCAAGTTCCAGTTCCGAAGTCAGGTAGCAGCGGTCCACCCAGCACATCAACTCATTGCAACATAAGGAGGAGAACGGTTTGAGGAAGAAGCCGTCGCTTTCTAGAATAGTTACGGTAGGTTTCTTGCTGGCCCTCGGTTTACTTGGTTTCCTCAGTACTCGTACTATGGTGCAAGCTAGTTCACCCGAGTACACCCTCCGAGAGGTCATGGAAATTCATGCAGAAGATGCTCGTGAGCCTCTCTTTATGGGGACGATGCACGGCATTACGTTCAAGAATACCGTGAGTCTCGAAGACATCGGGTGCAGTGACAAGGTAGTGAGTGCTACGCCTGAGATGGTAGCGAACTCAACCTTCAATTTCGTGCCCGAATATCTCCCGTCTGGCTTCGAACAGGCAAACCAGTATGCTTCGGAGTGCAGTAACGAGCTTGTGGCACTCGCTCGTGTCTATGAGGGAAACACCGGACGTTTTGAGGTCGTCCGTGGCAAAGGCCATGCTCTCGTTTCGTTCGACCAGGAAGGACGTATGAAAACCATCTATATCGGTTCAGAGCCGGCCATCCTAATTATTACGTTGCCTGGTCCAGGGACCCCGAAAACTGAGAGGGATGAAGATCGCCGCTCGTGGCGTCTCATTGCCGCAGATGACCTTGGTACGATAGAAATTCGTTCGGCGGGTTTACACCTTTCGGAAGGCCTCAAAATCATGCGCGGACTACTTGGGAGGTAGGAATAGTGAAAATGAGATTCTTCATCCGCTGTGCCTTTGCGGTGGTACTCGGTATGCTTCTCGGACTAACCGGGCTAACTTCGCCAGCCAACGCTGCGTATATGTTCGGCCTACGGTTTGAACTGGCCCCGACTGCAGGAGCAGAAGGGCTGTACCCCAAACTAACTTCGGGCTGGCATTACGCCGGAGGACCAAACAGCCCTGCCCTAGACTGGGTCGCAGGTGATAAAAAGGTCTTCTTGCGAGGTTGGGGTTTCCACTCAAGCGGCACGGTTACCAAGGCCTACGTCCTAAGCTATGCCGAACAGTCTCCATCCTATTGTACCCGCACACGATTGGACATCTATTCGAGTGACGAGTATTTAGGTGTTGGCTATTATGCCGGCACAGCGAACCTTACTCATGTACTACGCGGCTCAACCCTCACCTCATTCAACTTGGCTCTAAGCAACACAAGCTTGGGAACATGGAATAATGTTGAAGTGGGTACCATGGTGACCACTGAGCCTGATAGTCGGTGCGACAGCACTAAGTTTACGGCATCGCACGTTCACGAACAACTGGATACGACGAGCAAGCAGGGCCAGAGTGCGAACGGCTACTGGGCTAGAAACACTAATGGCTCTTGGCAGCCAAAGTATGACGCATCTAATCCTTACCCACCGTATCCTGAAGATCCTTACTATTTGGCTGGGTACCCTAACGCGATGTGCCCAACCGACGACTGTGGTTCGTACAAGAATGACGACCGCAACAACTGGGTAGCTAAGCTGCACTTCTAGGCGTCACATGTAGAGGGGTTGGATCATATCCAACCCCTCTCACGAAAACCAACGGAACACCCGCGACGTCAGACAATGAGGGAGGTGACCGTCATGCAACGACAGTTACTGCTCGTGATACTAGTCCTGATAGGCATATCCGGGTGTACGAATCTCACGGTCTCAGTAAGAGAGGCCGAGACTGGGGATGCTCAACCGGCGATGTTCGAAACTGGCTTCCATCGGGAAGAAATCGAAGGCGGCATTCGCATTACCCCTCTCGAGGGTGCCCCTTCCCTACATTGGATAGATGCCGAGACCTTATCCTTCTCCTATCAAAGAGGGGCTGAGAGTAAGAGAGTGCTCGTATCACCTCTTCACGACCGAGTCCAGATCATTGACGAAGAGACCCTAACCCTGCCAGATGGCATGAGGCGAATCAGTCCGAACAAAACCGTAACCGTTACCTACTACAAGTCGGGAAGAGACTCACTCATTAACCTCCAAACCGGGGAAAAGCGAAAACTGGACTTGCCGAGTTTCCCTGGTAGCAACGCATTTGATTCGTGGGCACCAGACGGCACCCTCTTCCTCGTGCAAAGCACACGGAGTGACAAGGTCCCTGGTTTCTACTTCGTGAATCCGGTGGGTGAGACCGTTGGCAACTTCCATCAGCCAGGCTACTTCAGCCACTGGGCACGCTGGTCGCCGAACTCGCAGTACGTTGCGTTTCTGTCGGTGCCACTTGACTTGCGCTATCCGCACCCGGAGGGCTGGACAGAGCAGCCGCTCGCCCCGCAGATTGGTATTATGAAGCGGCAATCCGGAGAAGGTGCCCGATATATTTCGTTCGATGGTGCGGTCGTCTTTGGCCCGGCTCTCTGGGGGCCGACTAGCGACCAATTGGCGATTACGTGTGGCGACTTGCTGCAGAGCCCCGATGATCAGACCCAACATGGCTATACAACTGTACGAAATAGCAGGATCTGCGTTGTTGACACGACTACAGGAAGGGTCAGCAAGCCCTATCAGGGAGATCTGACTGATACCATCGTCATACCGGAAAGCTGGTCGCCAGACGGAAAGGCTCTCCTGATCCGATCATACAAGGACCGAGATATTCACCAGACATACACCGTGCTGGCTCTGGATAGTGGACAGGTAACCCCCTTGCAGGGCGAGGCGTTTTGGGTTGATCCTGAGCACTTGGTTGTACTGCACAGCGCAGGCCAAGCCTTGGCCCTGGTTGATCGTGAAGGAAGAACCATCAAACAGCTCGCCGGCGGAGACTCCATTTCGGATTTGTCCGTGAGCCCAGACGGGGCATATCTTGCATTCATCTTGACTGCCAAACGTGACACGCCTGAAGCTCTTGCCAACAGTGACCTCATCGTGCTGCGTATGACTCCATGATCATGTGGCCTATCAAACTAGGTACCAGCCGTTGTCTCGTTCCGTCGTTCGCCTCAACAATGAGTGATGCTGTCGAGACTAAATCAGGCAGCCACAACACCTGCAGCCTCACAGTAGCCGCGGGCGCCTCTTGCACTTAACAAAGTTAACACCGGATCTGCGGTGTTGGAAAAGGCGAGCATTCGCTCCCCCTCGACGCGGGTACACATGCCGCTCTTTCGGAAGCGAGAGGTGATCACAGCATCCATGGGGTAGCCGGCGGCCAGGCCCATAGAGAGGACGAAGGCCCCCTCCCCCGGCACGTTGAAGAGAGGGCGCATGAGCGGGGTGAAGAGGACCCCTATGAAGTGGACGACCCCCAGCCCCAGCATGATATCGCTCAGCACGAAGAAGGGCAGGAGCGACGGGAAGACGACGTTAAAGAAGAGGTTCATGCCATCCTTGGCGGCCTCCAGGCCCTCTTTGGGGTATAGCACCATGGAAAGTGTCAGCACGACTGCTGCTGCTGCCCAGACCAAAGCCGTAGTCCTGCCTCTCATAGGGCACCTCCGGTACGGAAATGTGGCACGCTCCCTTCAGGAACGTGCCACATTCTTATGTGCGCGGGACGCTACCCATACCCATAATGCAACACAGACAATCGCCGGTGCCAGCGGTCAGCACGAGCCGCTGGTCGGGGACGAGGCTCGGGAGCAGGAGGCCGAGCCGTCTGGCGCCGGGGCAACAGAAAAACCCGAGATGCGTCTCAGGCTTCCATCGTGGCACTTCGGCAACCCCGCTACCGTAGCTCGTGCGAGCCGTAGGCCGGAGGCCTTGCGTCCCTGGCATTCCCCCTCCCCCGGCACGTTGTAGAGAGGGCGCAAGATATCAATGAGAACGAAAAACGGGAGCAGCGACGGGTGAGCAGGACGGCTGCGGCTGCCCAGACCAGGGCGGAAATCTTGCCTCGCATGGGGCACCTCCGGACAAAACAGTGTGGCACGTCCCGCGGTGGGGGCGTGCCACATGCTTGTGTGTCGGCAGGTCTACCCATACCGTCACCTATTTCACTCCGCCGGATGTTACGAAAATAGAAATATCTATCCCTGGAAGAAGGGAATGCATATTGTACCTAGAATGAACTTCCCTATCCAAAAATCACTGTCACTGAACAACCGGGGAGTGCGATGCGATGCAACGGTTTTTCGTCCGGCGGCTCCTCTCCATGTTACTGGTGGAGTTCGGCGTGATCCTCCTGGTGTTCCTGTCCCTTCATCTGGCACCAGGCGACCCGGTAGATGTGCTCATTCCAATGGATGTCTCAGGTGCAGCCGGTACTGCCCAGGCCGCCCGCCTGCGTGCGGAATTGGGATTGGACCACTCACTGCCGGTTCAGTTCGTCCGGTACCTGAAGCAGGTAGCCACCCTCGAACTGGGGACCTCCATTACCAGTGGACGTCCGATCGGCCCAGAGTTAATGGAACGAGTACCCGCCACCCTTCAACTGGGAGTAGCTGCCCTGATCCTGGCCCTGCTCGTCGGGATTCCGGCGGGGGTCATCTCCGCCATTAAGCGGAGTACCTGGATTGACAACCTGGTCATGTTCTTTGCCCTGTCCGGGGTCTCATTTCCAAACTTCTTTCTCGGTACCGTCCTGATTCTCCTCTTCGGTTTGGTGTGGCCCATTCTCCCCCCTTCCGGTTATGCGGATTCTTCGATTCTGACCTGGCAGGGAGCAAGGTATCTGGTTCTTCCGGCTATTACCCTGGCCACCAGCTCCGCAGCGACCCTCGCCCGCCTGACCCGCTCCTCCATGCTGGACGTGCTGAGGGAGGACTATGTGCGCACCGCCTACTCCAAGGGCCTGGCACACTTCACCGTTATCTTCAAGCACGCCTTCCGGAACTCGCTGATTCCCGTTCTCACCGTCTTGGGCGTCCAGATGGGGCACATGCTCGGCGGCGCTGTCGTCGTCGAGTCGGTCTTCTCGTGGCCGGGAGTCGGACGCTATATGCTCGCCGGACTGGTTGGTAGAGATTACCCGGTGGTACAGGCCACCGTGCTGGTGCTGTCAACCGTGTTCGTCGGCACCGTCTTCCTGACAGACCTCTCCTACACAGTGGTCGATCCTCGGGTTCGGTATTCGTAAGGAGGGGAGTGGCTTGGTTCAGGAGCGTTCCATGATGGATGATGTCTGGCGACGTTTTCGTAAGAACAAGGGTGCAGTGATCGGCCTGACCTTTATCGTACTGGTGATTCTGGTCGCTATCTTGGCCCCCGTGCTCAGCCCCCATGATCCGCTGAAGCAGGATATCCTCAGTCGCCTGGAGCCGCCGTCCTCCAAATACCTCCTCGGGACCGACGAGCTGGGGCGCGATGTCCTCAGCCGGCTGCTGTACGGCGCCCGTCTCTCGCTGGCGGTCGGTATGTCTGCCCTGGGTCTGGGTGTTGTGGTTGGAGTGACACTGGGCCTGATCTCAGGGTACAGGGGTGGAACGATCGACAATGTGATCATGCGGATCATGGATATTCTAATGGCTTTTCCGGGTGTACTCCTGGCGATTCTGATCGTAGCATTACTGGGCAGTGGTATAACCAACCTCGTGCTGGCCATCGGGTTCTGGTTGGTACCTGTCTTTGCCCGCCTGGTGCGCGGTACGGTTCTGGCCCTGCGCGAGCGGGAGTTCATCCAGGCGGCCACTGCCATGGGTGCGCGGGACGGGCGGATCCTGATCCGACACGTCCTGATCAACAGCCTCTCTCCGATTATCGTCTACGCGACCCTCTCCATTCCGTCGGCCATTCTCTCCGCGGCTGCCCTCAGCTTCCTGGGCATTGGGCTAAGGCCGACCGATCCCGAGTGGGGTGCCATGGTCAGTGCAGGGCGCCCCTATTTGAGGGAGGCTCCCCACTTGGTTCTCGTCCCCGGGTTCGCCATCTTCCTGACTTCGCTCTCGTTCAACTTTGTGGGGGATGCCCTGCGAGATGCTTTGGATCCGAAATTGAAGGCCTAGGGAAAGGGGCGCCTCGACATGACAGGCAAGAGACGAGTTGCAGCAGCAGGGTTTCTGATCGCGTTCCTCGTGGTCGGCTGTTCGAGCAACGGGCAGCAGGCAAACACTCCACCGGCACCGAGCCCGGAGACGCCGAAGCAGGAGGCACCCAAGGAGCCGAAGAGAGGCGGCACGCTGAGGGTTGCACTCAGCGCCAACCCGCGGAACATCGATCCACGGCTGCAGTGGGACTCCACCTCGCAAATGGCGGTAGTCAATATCATCGACCGACTCTTTACCGTGGGCGCAGACTTCAACTATCGGCCACTGCTGGCTGAATCCTGGAGTGGCGCGGCAGATGGCATGTCCTACACCTTCCACCTGCGCAAGGGTGCCACGTTCCATGACGGCTCCCCTGTGACCGCTGAGGCGATCAAGCAGAACATTCTCTGGGCTGCCGATGAGTCCCATGCGTCTCCGCAAGTGACCATGTGGGATGCGCTTGACAGCGTGGAGACCCCAGACGAAAGCACCGTAGTGATCAAGCTGAAGACCCCGGTCTCCGAGCCAACCTTCATGTCCCACATGCTCGACAGCCCCTGGCCGATCTCCGGCAAGCAGATCACCGAAAACGGGGACAACGCCATCTCCAACCCGATTGGGGCAGGGCCGTTCAAGTTTGTCTCCTACACCGGCGATGACCAGATCGTCATGGAGCGCAACGACCAGTACTGGGGCGGAGCACCCCTCCTCGACAAGATCGTCTACCGGGTCATCCCTGACGCCGCCACCCGCCGGGTAGAGATGGAGGCCGGTACGATCGACGTGCTGATGGATGTCGCGGCGAAGGATGTGGAGAGCTACAAGGCCAAGGGCCTCACGGTGATCACCGGCCCGGCGCCCACCAGCGGCATGATCTCGCTCAACCTGGCAACCCCCGCCCTGCAGGAACTGGCGGTACGCCAGGCGATCTCCTACGCCATTGACCGGCAAGCGATCGCCAACAAGATCTTCTTCGGCTACGTAACCATGGCCACCACCTATATCCACCCGGAGAACGTCAACTACGCCAAGGATATCCCCGGCTACTCCTACGATCTGGCGAAGGCCAAGAAGTTGCTGGATGATGCCGGCTGGAAGGTCGGCGCCAATGGCGTGCGAGAGAAGGACGGCAAGCGGCTCGAACTGGCCATCGGCAGCCGCAACCACGACACCTGGAACCTCATGTCACAGGTCATCCAGGAGCAGTTGAAGGCGATCGGCATTGAGACCAGGATCGACACCACCGACACCACCGCCTTCTATAACTCCGTCCGGGCCGGCACCTACGATATCGCCTACTGGTCGCTGAACAGCAGCGGCTGGCACGACCTGGATCACCCGAACCTGCGCTCCACCGACTGGGGCAATATCGCCCACCTGGCCAAGTCCAACCCCGAAATCCAGGCGATCCAGACCGACATTGACGGGATCATTGATGGCTTCAACTCCTCGCTGGATGCCAAGGTACGGGCCAAGTACGCCTACGATCTGCAGAAGATCGTCAACGAGAACGTGATTACCGTTCCCCTCTGGTTTGAGGACCGGCTCTATGTCATGCAGCCCTACGTCATGGACGTCGAGGCACCGACCGTGGTCCGCACGATCCGCTTCGACAAGACCTGGCTGAACAAGTAGCCACATGAACTGGCCGCAGGGGGCCTCACGGCCCCCTGCTGAGCCGTTGGAGGGATCTCAATGGATGTCCGTCGCCTGGACAGCACAATCTCGCTCCTGCACCAGGAGTACAACTCGGCTCACACCTACGAGAACCGCCTCTTTGTCCCCTCCCCCGACCGGGTGAATGGGATGATCGCCCGCGCCCGGGCCCTTCTGGCAGAGGTCGGACCAGTTCCCGAGTCTGGAAAGGAAGGCGTAATCAAGGCAATCTTCACAGAGGTTCTGGAGTCATTGCTGGGCCGCCTGGCTGACGACCAGGGCTACCCCTTCCGGTACATTAATGAAGTCACAGAAGACCTGAACCCGTTCATTGAGGTGAACCCCCGTCCTGCCGTTGAGCGGGCGGAAGTCCTGATCCAGCGCCTGAGCCAGTACCCGGCTCTCTTCGAAGGGGCAGTCGCCATGACCGGACGCACGGCGGAAGATCGCCGGGTGATGACCGTGGAGACACTGCAGAACGTAGCAGGAATGCTGCCCCGCATGCGGACCCGGTCGGCCGATCTGTGGAATGGTCAGGTGGCCGCCAGCACGCTCGCCCACCTGGAGAACGCCTTCCAGCAGGCCGAAGCAGCCTGCGCCCGGGCACAGCAGTCGGTCTCCCAGTTGCCAGTCGCCGCCCAGCCCGTTATGGGGCTCACGTACAAGGACCTGCTGGCTCAGGTCTTCGGGGCCTCAGCGGAAGAGCTTGCCGCCCGCACCCGGGAGGACGTGGCCTCCCTGCAACGGGAGATGGACCGCCTGGCTCGGGAGATCAACCCGACGAAGACGGCCGATCAGATTCTGAAGGAGGATATCACCCCGTACGAGAGCCCCGAGAAGATGCTCGAGGCCATGCGGGAGATGAGCACCAAGACCCGGGAGCTCTGCGCCTCGCTGCTTGACCTGCCCGCCGGCGAAGAGTGCCGGGTAGAGCTGGTCCCGCCGCACCTGAACGACCTCTTCCCTTGGGGCGGATACTCCGGTCCAGACACCCTCTCCGGTCACCTGGTCGGCACCTGCTACATCAACGGCAGCAACTACCAGAACATCAGCCGGGGTTGGCTTATGAACATGGCACTCCACGAGGCCTACCCGGGCCACCATACCCAGTACGTCTGCACCAGTGCCGGCAAGATCCCCCAGTCGGCGAAGATGACCCAACTCTACAGCCGGGGCAGCCACGCCGTCGAGGGTATGGCTCACCGCTCTGAGAAGAAGTTCCAGGATATCTACGGGGACCCCACCTTCCCCCTCTTCGTCGTCTACCGGCAGTTGCACACTGCGGTCCGGATCCTCTGCGAACTGGAGATCAACTACTACGGCAACGGGATCCCGGCCGCGCTGGAACTCTATCGCCAGTACATGGGCTTCCCGCCGGAGGTGGCCAAGGGCCAGGCCCGGTTGCAGACTATGTGGCGGGGCTACATGACATCTTACTTCACCGGCCACCGGAAGTTCGACGTCATTCAGAAGGAGACCGGCCTGGAGAACGCCGAGTTCACCCGGCTGCTGTTCACCCATGGCTTCCTCTCGGTGGAGACGCTCGGCCGCATCGCCCGGCTGACCCGGGAGGAGCGGGACCACCTCTTTGACGAATTCATTTAAAAGGAGTGATATTATGGACTGGGCAGAACTCAGTAAAGCATATCTAGAGCGTTGTTGGCGGGCGAACCCCGTTGCCACCACCCGGTCCGGAATGCGCGGCTACGACCACCTCCTGCCCGATGTCACTCTGGAAGGGCTGGCAAAGGATAAGGAGCAGGTAACCAACCTGCTCGCCGCCTGCGCCGCCTTCGACCGTGAGTCCCTGACGGCCGACCAGCGCATGGACCTGGACTGCATGATCAGCGACCTGGAGAGCGCCCTGCTCGACCACGAGATCGCCCCCTGGTTGTCGAATCCGGAGTGGTACGCCTCTGAGGTGGCCGACGGTCTGAACCTGCTCTTCGAGGGCGATTGGGCGCCCGCCGCAGAGCGGGCAGCCAGCCTGGTGCAGCGACTGCGGGCCACCGGCCCCTTCCTGGCACTGGCACGTGTCTACCTCACCCCCGCTGCAGTCCCCCCGCTCTGGGTCAAGATCGGCCTGCAGGCCACTAGTGGCGCCAACGCCCTGGTGCGGAACCACCTGCCCCACTTCGTGGCCGAGGCCCGGGAGGCCGGTCCTGCCGTGGAGGCAGCTGCCGCCGAGGCACTCCAGGCACTGGGCGAGTACACCGCCTTCCTCGAAGCGCTGGCCCCCCAGGCCACTGGAGACTACGCCGTAGGCGAGGCCCTCTTCACCCAGATCCTCCGCCGGCGCCATCTGCTCCAAATGGATGCGCAGGAGCTCTACCAGTGGGGGCTTGAGCAGGTCGCCCACTACCAGGCAGAACTGGAGGAGGCCAGTCGGGCGATCGATCCCACGCGCCACTGGACCGAGATCATGGATGAGATCCGCAACGACTACCCACCGGCTGAGCAGTGGCTCGAGGCCTTCGTGGTCAACATGACCACTGCAAAGCAGCACCTGGTCGACCATGACCTGATCACCATTCCGGAGGGCGAGTCCTGCCGCATGGTCTGGACCCCGCTCCACATGCGCCCGACCTACCCACTGGGGGGCATGGACCTCTCCGCCCCGTACAGCAGCGACCTGGAGAGCCGGTTCTTCGTCACGCCCAACGACGAGACCACCCCCGTGGAACTGCAGTTACAGCACCACCGGGATCTGAACTGGGCCTTCCTCCGCTCCATCGCCCTGCATGAGGTCTACCCGGGCCATCATCTGCAGGGGGTCCACGCCAAGCAGGGCCAGTCCCTGGTACGCCGCTGGCAGCACGCCACCACATTGGTGGAGGGCTGGGGACTCTACACCGAGACCCTGATGCACGAGACCGGCTACCTGGATGATCCAAAGTATCATCTGATGTACGTGAAGAACAGCCTCTGGCGGGCCGTCCGGGTCGTGGTGGATGTCGGTCTGCACGCCCTGGGCATGAGCTTCGAAGAGGCGGTCTCCATGATGCAGGAGAAGCTCCGCATGGAGCGGCACATGGCGGCTGGCGAGGTCCGCCGGTACACCATGAGCCCCACCTACCAGTCCAGTTACCTGCTGGGGCGGACAGCCATTCTCAAGCTGCGAGAGGCCTACCGGCAGAAGGTTGGAAACGCCTTCAGCCTCAAGGGTTTCCATGATAAGCTACTCTCCTATGGAAGTGCCCCGATGACCCTGATTTCCCAGGCGATGCTTTCCGAGTAACGAGGAGGACCTGGCCATGAAGCAACGCACCGACGGTGATATCGGCAATGTCATTCGACGAATTCGCAAGAGCAAGGCGATGACCGTCTCAGAGTTGGCCGGGGCGGCCTCCATGTCGCCCAGCTATATCAGCCAGATGGAGCGGGGACTGATCTCCCCGTCAGTCACCGCCCTGCACCAACTGAGTGAGGCACTGGGAGTGCCTACCTTCTACTTCTTCGTCGAAGAGGACAAGATGGACATCGTCGTGCGGGCTCAGGAGCGCAAGGTCATAGATGTCGACTCGTCTGCCAGATACGAACTGGTCTCGCCCTCGCTGCGCCGGAACATGCAACTGGTGCAGTGCATCCTCCCGGTGGGCGAGTCGACCCGCAGTGAGCCCTTCCCCCACAAGGGCGAGGAGGCAGCTTATGTGGTTCGCGGTCGCGTGATCCTGACCGTAGGCGACCACGAGCACGTGCTGGAGGTGGGTGACTGCGCGCAATTCGAGGCCGCCCTGCCCCATAAATACCGGAACATTGGCGAGGAAGAGGCCGTCATCCTCTTCAGCATGAGCCCGCCCATGTAGTCCACAGGTGAGGTGCACCATCGTGAGTCGTTTCCGCGATCGCATTGCGGCTGTTCGTCAGGCCATGGACGAAGGCCAGATTGATGCTGCCTTTCTTCCCCCCACAGGGGATATGGAATATGTCACCGGAATCCGCCGTCAGACCCCCAACCCGACCGAAAGCCACATGTTTGGCGATCCCGTCTACGGGGTGTTGATCACACCGACCCGGACTGTCGCAATCGTGCCCTACATGGCCTCCAAGTTCATGGCACGCCAGGTGGAGGGCAAGGACTGGATCGATGATCTCGTCTACCTGCCCGACGGGGTAGACGTGCCCGAGGAGGCAGTGGATTTATTCCGGCGTTTTGGCCTGGAGAAGGCCCGGTTGGCCGTGCCCAAGCACGCCATGGCCATGACCCTGGTGGAACTGCAGGCGCGGTTCCCTGCCATGCGCTTCGCCAACACCGACCCGATCATCGCTCCCATGCGGGCGATCAAGCACCCCGACGACCTTGCCCTCATGCAGCGGGCGGCGGAGATCACAGACCAGGCCTACCTGGCCACGCTGAGACTGCTCAAGGTCGGCATGAGCGAGACCGAGGTAGCCCACGAAGTGGAGTGGCAGATGAAGCAACACGGTGCAGAAGGGCTCTCCTTCATCACCGGGATCTACTGCCGCAGCCCGCGAACCGCCGCCGGGGTCGAGGACAAGGTGAACCGTTCCGGCGATGTGGTCCTGCATCATGGGGCATCCCTGGCCTTCGACATTGGGGTGATCCACGAGGGGTACTGCTCGGACTTCGGCCGCACGGTCTACGTGGGTGAGCCTGAGGCCCGCATGCGGGAGATTCACCGGATCGTCATGCAGGCCCAGGCAGAAGCGATCAAGGCAATGGTGGGCGGGAAGATCACGGCCGCCGGCGCCGACCGGGTTGCGCGCGACTATATTACCGAGCACGGCTACGGCGAGGCCTTCTTCCACCGCCTCGGCCATGGTATTGGCCTGGACGTGCATGAGCGGCCCTACCTGAGCCACCTGGACCAGACCGTGCTGCAAAACGGCATGACGCTCACGGTGGAGCCGATCGTCTGGCTTCAGGACTACTGCCTGATCCGCACGGAGGATGTCGTCTGCGTCACGGAGTCTGGTGGGCGCTCACTCAACCGGGTTCCCACGTTCGATATTACGGTGATCGAGTAGGTCACCGTCCAGGGGAGATCTGTGATGAACCGATCTGATATAGACTGGAAAGGGTATATTCCGGCGATTACCACCCCGTTTACGGCGGCCGGTGAGTTTGACCGGTCGGCCTGGCAGGAGCTTTGTGAATGGATGGTCGCCGAGCGGATGCACGGGATCATCGCCGGCGGAACCACGGGTGAGTGGTTCTCCATGACCGGCGCCGAACGGGTCGAGCAGTTCCGCCTGGCCGCCGCCCAGGTCCGTGGCCGGATCACCGTGCTGGGTGGGTGCAACGCCTACACCCCGGCCGAGGCCATTGAACTGGCTCACGCAGCCAGGGAGGCCGGATTGGATGGCATCCTGCTCTCAGCCCCGCCCTATGTCGTCCCCTCGCCACGCGAGCTCGTCGCCTTCTACCAGGCGGTTTCGGATGCGGTAGCGATCCCGATCATGGTCTACAACTGGCCCCGCGGCACCAATGTCGACATGTCTGCCGACCTGGTCCGACAACTGGCCGATATTGAGCATGTGGTCGCCCTGAAGAACAGCACCGGCGATTTCGGGCGTTTTATCGAGACCTTGATCGCCGTGAAGGATCAGATCCGCGTCTTCGGCTTCCCATTTAACGATACGGGCATTGAACTGCTGACCCGGATCGGTGGCGACGGCACGGCGGGTGCCGGAGCGATCTTGGGCCATGAGCAGCCCGATTTCTTCAACTATCTGTGGGCCGGGGATCTGGAGAACGCCCGTCGTGTGGGCGCCAGGGACCGCGAGCTCTTCAAGGCCTGGATCCGACCCGACTTCTCCGCTCCCTTCGGCTCCCCGCAGGCGATCTTCAAGGCCGCACTCAACCTTCGAGGGCTTCCTGGCGGGTACCCGCGACCGCCCATTCTCCCACTGACCGAACAGGAACGGGACTCGGTACGTTCTGTCCTGGTCAACCTGGGCCTGCTGAGTCCAGCATGACCGCCCCCCAAGATTCGCCCCGGTTCGATGTGGTGATCGTAGGAGGCGGGCTGTTGGGTGCCGCCTGCGCCTACTACCTGACCGTGGCCGGTGCCCGGGTCCTGCTCCTGGAGCGCGGAGCCCTGAACCGGCAGGCCTCCGGCCAGAATGCCGGAAGCCTTCACTTTCAGTTGGAGTACCGGGCGATCGAACATGGGGAGGGAATGGCCAAGCACCATGCCCTTCAGATCCCGCTGCTGCACGATGCCCAACAGCGTTGGACCGAGCTGGAGCAAGTACTCGGGGGACCGCTGGAGATCCGTCAAGAGGGCGGACTCATGGTGGCCGTGACACCCGAGGAGGTCGGGGCGCTGAAGCGGAAGGCTGCGCTGGAGCGGTCCTTCGGCCTGGAGGGTCACCTGCTCTCAGGCAGTGAGGCCCGGGCGCTCGCACCGGCGCTGTCAAGCTCGGTCCAGGCGGCGCTCTTCTCCCCCAAGGAGGGGAAGGCCAATCCGCGCCTGGTCGGACCCGCCTATGCCAGGGCGGCTGTTCAGCGCGGGGCAACCCTTCTGACGGAGATGGAGGTCACCGCCATTGACCGGCAGGACGGCCGGTACACGGTGCGTACGCGCGATGGGCAGTCCTTCCTCGCGGAAGCCGTGATCAACGCCGCCGGTATCTGGGTGCAGGAGATCGCGGCGATGGTGAGGGTGCAGATCCCCATCGTCCCGGTCGCCCTGCAGATGAACGCCACCGAAGCCACGCAACCATTGCTGCGCCACCTGATTCAACACGTGGGGCAGCGCCTCTCCATGAAGCAGATGCAGGACGGCCAGTTGCTGATCGGCGGCGGATGGCCCTCCCACATGGTGATTCGGGAGGGGAACATAGACAAACTGACCTCCCCGGGCGTCTCCTATGGGTCGATGCGCGGAAACCTGGCCACTGCGGCAGGAGTGGTGCCCGCCGTAGCGGGTCTTCACCTGCTTCGCACCTGGACAGGCATGACCGCCCTCACCGTGGACCAGGTTCCCCTGCTAGGGGAGGTGCCCGCCTCACCCGGCTTCTTTGTCGTGGGCGGCGGCTCCGCCTTCACCCTGGGGCCGACCTACGCCAAATACCTGACAGATCTGATTACCACCGGCCGGACAGATGTGGACATCCACCTGTACAGCCCGGCTCGCTTCGCCCATTTGACATTCTGAACGCAGCCTCCCATGGGAAGGGTGATCTCGTGTGTCCGCGACACGCCTCAAATCGGGCGTATCTCGTCCCGCGCCCGTGATTATCACCGTCGACGGCCAAGAGGTGGAAGCCTACCCGGGCGAGTCGGTGGCAACCGCCCTCATAGCGGCGGGGTTTCGCTCCTTCCGCACCACTGCGGCGGGTGATTCGCGCGGCCCCGTCTGCAACATGGGCGTCTGCTTTGAATGCGTCGTCACGGTTGATGGGGTTCATAATGTTCGCGCCTGCATGACCCCCGTCCGCTCTGGCATGAAGATTGAACGCTCTGGCAGAGGGGGAGGCTCGTAACCATGCAGAAGACCGAGTTCGCCGTTGTGGGGGCGGGGCCAGCCGGCCTGGCAGCGGCCCTCACCGCGGCCGAGGCGGGCGCTACGGTTACGGTGTTCGATGAGCAGCAAAGCCCGGGTGGTCAGATCTATCGTCAGCCTCCGCCCTCCTTCCGGGAGGACGGGGCTGATCAACGCCCGGGACATGCCCTGCGGATGGCCGCCCTGGAGCACCCGCGCATCCACTTTGAGCTGGGAACGACCGTCTGGGGAATCCTGGACGACCGCACCCTCTCCTACTCCAACGCCGAGGGCGGCGGACGCCTGCAGGCCGAGCAGGTGCTGATCGCCGCCGGCTGCTACGACCGGCCCGTCCCCTTCCCCGGGTGGACCCTGCCCGGTGTCATGTCGGCGGGTGGGATTCAGACCATGATCAAGAGCCAGCACTTGCGGCCAGGGCATCGGTTCGTGCTCGCTGGATCACACCCGCTGCTGATGCTCGTCGCCGCCCAACTGGTGAAAGCGGGGGCCGTGGTAGAGGCCGTTCTCTTCGCCCAGCAGCCGGACCTGTGGGCAGGGATTTCGCAGCTACCGCGGCTCTGGGGGCACTGGGGCAAGATGGCCGATGGCCTGAGCAGCTTGCAGACCCTGCGGAAGCACCGTGTCCCGATCCGCTTCGGCCAAGTGATCATCCGGGCTGAGGGGAGCAACGAGGTGGAGCGGGTGGTCCTGTCAAAGGCCCACCCGGACTGGAGTCCCCAGCCGGGCACCGAGTATACCGTCTCGGTAGACACGGTTGGGGTCGGGTACGGGTTCGTGCCTTCCACTGAGCTGGCTGCCCAGGCAGGGGCGGCCATGCGGTGGGAGCCCGCGCAGGACGCCTGGGTGGTCCGGCACGATGCTGCCATGCGCACCAACCTGCCAGGTCTCCTGGTAGCCGGGGAGACCACCGGGGTTGCCGGGGTCGACATCGCCCTCGAGGAGGGGCGCCTGGCCGGCCTGACCGCTGCAGAGGCGCTGGGCTACCTGAGTCCGGCGGAGGCCGGGCGCCGGCGGCAGGAGGTCGCCGGGGTGCTGGCCAGGCAGCGGCGCTTCGCCATGGCCCTGGACAGCCTCTGCGCCCCTCGCCCCGGGCTCTTCCGCCTGCTGACCGATGATACGCTCGTCTGCCGGTGCGAGTCGCTTTCAGCGGGCGCCATACGGCAGGCGCTCGCAGATCATCCGCACCTGCGGACGAACGATGCGGTCAAGCTGTTGACCCGAGCGGGCATGGGCCTCTGCCAGGGCCGCTTCTGCGACCGGACCGTCGCCCATCTTGTGGCGGAGGCGACCGGGCAGCACCTGACGGAGGTCGGTGCCTACCGGGCCCGTCCGCCGGTCAAGCCGGTCCCCATCGCCCATATCCTGGGCGAAGAGGGCACGGAGCCGCAGCGATAGTCCCGGCGAATGGCCGGCTGGTTCAGGAGCCACTCCCCGCACCGCTGTCAGACCGCTCTTCCACTGGCTGCAGATGGCGCAGCGCATAGGCTGCCGCCTGCGTCCGGTTCTCCAGCTCAAGCTTTCCTAATATGCGGTGCAGGTGGGCCTTGACCGTGTGCTCGCTGAGGAAGAGCTTGTTGGCGATCTCCCGGTTTGTCATGCCGCTGGCCACATGCAGGAGAATCTCGCTCTCACGGGGCGAGAGCCCCTCGATCTCCGCCATAGCCTGTCGGGCCCCGGTCCTTGCCGACACCGTACCGGGGGACTCCCCGACAGGCGCGGGAGACCCTGCCCTCCTGTCATGCCCCCTCGGCTGGAAGATCAGCAGCCAGGCTCCGACGACAGCGAAGGCAAAAGCTACAGCCCCGACCACCGACCAGAGCCGAAGGCTCGCCATGCCCTGCAGGGCGACCGCCAGGTCCTGTTCAATGATCACACTCCACCCGGGCACCTGCATCTCATGGTAGGCGCCGGCGACCAATCTCCCCATCATGCCCGAGTAGGTCCCGATCCCAGCCCGGCCGACGTTCAGATCGGCTGCGGCCATCGTTTGGACCAGGTTCAACAGGGTCGTGGGCGTCCCTCCCGGGTGCCCCAGTAGAATCACCTGTCCCGAGGGATCTCTCAGGTAGGCTTCGCCCGCCCTCGCCAGAGCCGAGTCCTCCAGCGAGTACTGCAGGTCCATCAACTCGACAATGGTCCCCACTACCCGCATTACCTCACCCTCCGGAGACCGGACGGGGGTGAGGATCGCGATCACGTTGCGCTTCGTCACCGGCGACGCATGAACAGCCGATACAGCGGTCTCGCCTGCCACAGCGGCCTGGAACCAGGGCCAGTGGGAGTAATCCACCTTGTTAAATCCGCTGCTGTCGACCAGGACGTTCCCGTTCCGGTCAAACAGCACGCAGACCTCAATCGCTCTGTCCTTGCCCCTGAAGTTGAGAAGATAAGAGCGGATCTGGGTGAGGTCGTCGGACAGGAGAACGCCCTGCTTGGCCAGCAACTCCACGTCCTTCATGCGCTCGAAGAACCGCTGATCCATCGCCTCGGATACCGCACTGGAGGCGACGCGCACAGCGTTAAGCGCCATGGTCTCAGACAGGCTCCTGACCGACCAGTCGGCCAGCGCTGCCAGGAGCAGCGCCGTGAAACCGATCATGAGAAACAGCTTGGTAGATAGTAGTGGGGTGCGACGCACTGTCTCTCCTCCTCTACCTGGACCTGGGGCAGCCCTTCTTCTGAGGATTCTGCACCCTATCATCATAACCCTTTTATGCGAGAACCGGTAGCGCCCCAAGAGCAACGAGCCCGACCATGCCGATCGGGCTCGTTTTTCCTGGGTTCAGGTCTCAGTTCACTTCGCTTGCCATCGCTGCCTGGGACTCCGCCTCAATAAACCCGCCGAGTATCTGTGCGACACCCCTGTACAGATCTGTCCGGGCGTGCCGGCCCATCTCTTCGGCATACGCGGGTACCCATGGCCCCAGGTGGTCCGACAGGAAGGTCTTCTCCAGGGCGATGATCCCTTCCAGCGAAGGATCCTCACCGCCCTCCCTGAGCAGCGCCTCCGCCTCCCGGTAGCAGAGCTCAGCCATGAAGCGGAGCTCGACGCCCAGGTGGTCGGGTGGCTCGTGAAGATCGGCCGAGACCGACAGGTTCGCCCTGCGGTACAGGTCGAGCACCTCCGCGTGGACCTCTTGGATCGGCCGGGTCGCGTAGACCCACTCATAGGGCGGCGCCGGCCCGTGGTCAGGGCTTGTCCCCCTCATCAGACGGGTGCGGTCCACTCCGACCTCCTGCAACACCGTTTCCAGAGGCCTGGCCGCGCTTTGTGCTGCAAACCTGCGGAGCGCCTCGATCCCCTCCCCGATCGCCGCCGGCGTTTCGGGCAGGCCCAGCCCCTCCGTCGCCTTATCCATCCGGATGACGCTTGCGACAAACTCCGCATCCGGCAGCGTCAGGAAGAGGGCGGAAAGCCACCGGTAGGTATCTCTGCGCTGGATCGCGATCGCCCAGCCAGGGTTGAAGTCAGTCAAGCGGTCTCACCCTTCTCAGGCCCAGATTGACCAACAGTCCGAACAGCGCCAGCACGCCGAGGGCAACAGCCCACTCCTCCCAAGTGGGAAGCAGCGAGGGCAGCATCCGGTAGCCGCCGGAACCAGCGACGAGAGATGAGGCGAAGGTGCTCTCAGGCCAGGTGAGCATCGGGTACTGGTTGCCCAGCACCATGAACTGGTACTTGGACAGGGCCACCCCCGCCAGGGCTAACCAGGGGGCCTGGGTATGGCCACGGCGTGTCCAGACCATCGCGACCGGCAAAGCCATGCCAATAATCACTGCGGCCCAGAACAGGAGCCCGTTGGACCCCACCAGCAACGCCCGGTAGGGGATCGTCTCGGGACCGTTACGGTAGAGCGTGAAACCCGCCTGCCCCACCACCAGGAGAATCTGGGCCAGCAGCGCCGCGACCATCGCCTGGTTCAGTGGCCTCAGGTCCAGCGAAGCACGGACCCGTAGCCCCAGCAGGATCGCCACGCTCACTCCGCCGATTGCGGCCTGGATCAGGAACTCCGGGACCAGGAGCGCAGAGCCCCAGCCCGGCCTGCCCAGCATGGAGGAGAAAAGCCAGGCGGTTCCGACCGGCAGGGCCAGTGCGGCCACAGCCTGAAGCCAACTGGCTCCGCCCATGACCTCATCTCTTCCGGCTGCAATCGCCCACCACAGGAGCAGCCCGAGCAGAAGGTTCAGGGCGAGCAGCCAGACATCCAGCAGCATGGGCGAGCCGGCATTCGGGCTGAAGAGCAGCCGCCAGGCCTGCAGCGGTGCCCCCAGGTCAGGCAGGATCGCCAGACCGGCGCAAAGACCGGCAACCAGTCCCACAAGAAGCGTGGCCAGGCGGGTCGAGTCCCTGCGCCCATTCCATATGCCGGGAATGGCCGCCAGGAAGAGTGCCCCCGCAGCCAGGCTCTCCAGCAAGAGGAACAGCGCAATGAACAGCCCCCACGGAGCGTGGTCACTGAAGCTCACTGAGCCGGGCGCCCCTCCCAGAATTCGGGCCCAGGAGTAGATTCCCACAAGCGTCATGAGGCCCAGGAGCAACGGAACCGCCATGCCTCCCAGAGGAGAGGTCCGGTTTGCCGTTGGCAGGACCGAGGTGCGATCAGTCATCTCGTTCTTCCCTCCCTCAGAAGCTGCCGGCGTAGAAGACGTGAGGTACGGTTCCCGCTTCGGGGTTCAGTGGCCTGGCGTTCCGCTCCCGGATGATCTTCACCAGTTCGCTGTCGGGATCGTCCAGGTCGCCGAAGACCCGGGCCTGTGCCACACAGGTCAGCACACAGGCAGGCAGCAGCCCCTCCTTCACCCGGTGCACACAGAAGGTGCACTTTTCAACCGTCCCCTTCAGATGCTGCGCGGCCTTGGCCTGCTCGAAGGGGGTCGGCTCCTGCCCCTCGTAGTAGAGCTGCTTCAGGGGATCGTAGTGGTTGTACGTGCGGGCGCCAAAGGGACAGGCGTTGACACAGGCCCTGCAGCCAATGCACCGCTCCTGGTCGACCAGCACCATGCCATTCTCGTAGTAGCTCGCCCCTACCGGGCAGACCTGGACACAAGGGGCGTTCTCACAGTGCATGCACCCGGTCGGAATGACCGCCAGCGATGCATTGGGGTACTCGCCCACCTCACGCACCAGCACCCGGCTGTAGTGCAGGGTTCCGGGAGTGCCGTTCTCCTGCTTGCAGGCTACGATGCAGGCCGTGCAGCCTGCGCAGCGGTCGAGGTCTATGAACATGCCGTAACGCATTCTTGCACCTCCTACACCTTGCGGATCTTGACAGCGACACCAATGTCGACGGCGCCCATCACCGGATCGAACGTCCCTTCCTTCGCACTGATCAGACTGTTGAAGTGGATCAGGCTGCGGGCCTTCGAACCGACGCTGTCCACCAGCCGGCCAGTCGCCCCGGCAATGCCCAGCGTGGTCGGATGGAAGAGCTGCGACGTCCGGATCTTCGCCTCAATCTTGCCGTAGAGCGACTCGATCACCACCCGGTCGCCATCGACCAACCCCTTCGCCTGTGCCGTCTGGGCGTTCAGACAGGCGACATTGAAGTACGGGTCATACTCTTCCTGCACCTGGTGGAGCCAGGGCAACTGGTCCACGCCGCCCATGCGGAACATGGAGGCCGGCGTCTTCCAGTTGATCGCGATCAGGTCGTACTCGGTGGGCGCCCTCATCAGGTTGGTCTCGTAGTAGGAGGGGATCGGCTCGTAGCGCTTCTTCAGATCCGCGCTGGACCAGCCGGGCACCTCAAGGTTGTGCTTTGCCAGGTTAGCCAGGAGAATGTCGCCGTGCTCCTTCACGCCCCAGAAGAAGAGCGGGTGCCGGGTCTTGTTCCCCGGGAAGTAGAAGTAGTTGTAACACTGCTCCTCCGGTACCCGGTGTACGACCATCCCCTGCTCGAAGAAGTACTCCAACCCCTTGCCATCGCCATGCATGGACTGGAGAGCCCTGTCCCAGATCTCCTCGATTGTATACTTGCGGTCCATCTGCAGCTTGTGCTGCGGCGCCAGCGGTACGGCAGCCAGTTCGCCCATGGGAACTACGGCGTTGTTGAAGAACCCGTTCATCTCCTGCAGGGCACCGATCCGCTCCAGCAGGTCGATCGAGATATTGTGGGCGTGCCGGGTGTTGTAGATCGGCGGGACCGGCTTTCTGACCATGGTGACCGAGATGCCAATCGTGTCTTCGAAGACGCCGGCGAAGTCCGCATCACTGGTGTTTGTGCCCAGCCGCTCCAGCATCGCGTGCTCTGGCAGGAGCACATCGGAGAGTTGGGCGACCTCATCAAAGTGATAGGCAATGCTGGCGGTAAAGGGTACCTTTGCAATCGCTTCGGCCATCAGCTCCGGGTCAGCCAGGCTGGAGACCGGGTTACCGCCGCAGACAAAGAGTCCTTCAATGGGGTAGTCCAGCCCGTACTTCGCGGGGTCAAGGATCGCCCGGAAGGCCATGTGCGGCAGGGCGTGCCGGCCTGGGAAGAACTCGGCCAGGTCGGTGTGCACCGGCGGGTAGCTGAACGGAACCCCGGCATACTCCCCCTGCTTCATGACGGTGCCGTCGGCATCGGGCTGCAGGACCGGGCCGCGCATGGTGCTGAGCACACCGCCCGGCACATCCAGCGCGCCGACCAGCTCGTTCAGGATCTTGCTGGCCAGATCGACCGTAGTGCCATTTTCATGGTTGATGGAGCCCCGCGCACAGATGACGGCCACCGGACGGTACGGGAAGGTGGTCCCGTTGATCTCGATGGTGGCGCCGATCATGGCGTGTTCCACGAACTCGTTGGCAATGCGGCGGATGGTGGCCGCGGGGACGGTGGACCGCTCCTCCGCCCACTCCGGGGTGTAGCTCCTCATGGCGGCCTTGATCAGGGTGAAGGCGGTCGGGGCGGTCGTGCCGTTGACCTGGTACTCACCTTCGAGCGCCGGGCGAGCGAGGGATGGATCATCAAACTCCTTGGCCTGCCCCGCTGCCGGGTCCCACATGAGTGGCTTGCCGGCGGAGCTGCGCAGGTAGTCGCCGGCCGCATTGATCAGGTACGGGCCGTTGGTCCGATGCGTCAGGAACTCCACATCCACCTTCTTGATCTCGTAGAGGATCACATGGATGAGGGCCAGGATGAAGGCCAGGTCCTGCCCGGGCTTGATCGGCACCCACTCGCCCTTGCTGCCCTCCACCGAGCAGCGCGGGTCGACGGAGACCAGTCTCATACCCCGTTCCACAGCCTTGGTAACCGCCCGGGTCGGCCCGTTGGCAAACCCCGCGTTGGGGCCGGCGGTCCGCCCGATTGCCAGGTGGTAGTTGCAGCGCTGGTAGTCGACAATCGGCACCGGGAAGGCGCCCTGGGCGACCCACGTCGCATAGTGAATGGCGCAGAGGGCGCCGTTGTTGGTCACGTGGTTCGGGGTACCGAAGGCAGCCGTGAAGACCGGCAGGTGCGGTGCACCGAAGGTCGTGAAGTAGTCCATCATCCCGAATCCGACAAGGTGCATCAGGCGGCGGGGATCCTTCTCCCGGATCGCCCTGAACTTGCTCGCAACCAGGTCCAGGGCTTCGTCCCAGGAGATCTCGACCCAGCCCGGGTCCTCATTCAAGCCCTTCTTCGGGTTGGTGCGCTTCATGGGCGCCTTCACCCGATAGGGGTTGTACATACTGATAATCGCGGAGTTGCCACGGGGGCAGAGGGTGCCCTTGTTGATCGGGGATTCGGGGTTGCCCTCGACCTTCACGGCGATGCCATCTTCCACCCGGGTGATATTGGCACAGTCGTCGTGCATGCACATCCGGCAGTAGCCCTTGAAGTACTCCACTTTCTGTGGCGGCGTCGCCTTCTGTGCGAAGACGGACCGCTCAGCGAAACGCCACCCACCACCTAGGGCTGCCAGCGTGCCCGCTGCAGCCGTTCCCTTCAGAAGATCCCGTCTGGAGAGTCTCATCTTGATCCTCATTCCTCCCTGTCACTGATCCTGTAGGGGACAGTCTGGCCCCGAAGCGTACCGGCGGGTCGGGACGTACAACACCCTCCTTTCCTGGCCTATCAGTATCGATCATCAGGGAGAAACCGGCCTCCTGCCCAGTGATCATTCGATTACTTCGGTGGCCTGGTGACGGCTGGGGCTCAGATTAGATCGAAAGGATTAATTGGCTGGCGGGCAAAAAAGGACGCCCCGACCGCAACTGGTCAGGGCGTACGTGCTGGCCGGGCCTAGTCAGCGGGGTCACCATCCTCACTGTTGATGGGGAGAAAGGCATCCTGATCCCACCAGAGCTTGATGTAGTGGCCCAGATCCTGGTCGTGGTCGGCGGCCACGTTGATCAACATGCGCGTCCCCCGTGGAATGTTGATCTTCAGGAGAGTGAGGAGCTTGTGGAAGCTGGAGCGGAAGCGGCGCCCCTGGTCGTACCAGTCCAGGTTGAGCCAGGCCTCGCTCTGCTCCTCCTTCGGCACCGCCCGCAGGGTGCGCTCCTCGCCGGGGGCGGGGTAGAGTTCCAGTGCGACCGGCAGTGGGTTCTTCAGCCCGCACTTGCCCGCGACAGTGATCACGGCATCGGCGGCCAGGGTACTGGAATTGCCTGCGTACTGGTCCCAGCGTACATCAATCCGGGCAGGGACCACTCTCCTCGTGTGAGCGGAGACGGTGCTAAGATCCAAGGGGCCTGAGGCAGCGGGGAGGTGCGGGACCGATTGGGAGCTCGCAGCCGTCTTCGTCAGATCATCCCGGTTCTGATCATCTGTAGACATGGGACCACTCTCCTCCATGGTGTCAGGGGTCTGCTGTGATTATACAAGGTTCAGTTGTATAATATCAAGAATCTTGTGGTAGCATCCAGGAGGCGAGAGGATCGCTTGTCGAAGTATCTGGCGTTCGTCTGGCATCTTCTGGCGTTCGTCTGGCATCTTCTGGCGTTCGTCTGGCATCTTCTGGCGTTTGTCTGGCACCTTCTGGGGTTTGTCTGGCACCCTCTGGGGTTCGTCTGGCGCCTTCTGGGGTTCGTCTGGCGCCCTCTGGGGTTCGTCTGGCATCTTCTGGGGTTCGTCTGGCATCTTCTGGGGTTCGTCTGGCGCCCTCTGGGGTTTGTCTGGCACCTTCTGGGGTTCGTCTGGCACCTTCTGGGGTTCGTCTGGCACCTTCTGGGGTTCGTCTGGCGCCCTCTGGGGTTCGTCTGGCGCCCTCTGGCTCTCGTGAGTCACTCGAAAGATTCGTGCCTAGAAATTTATTTTTTCTGAGTAACCTTACAAACTTGAAAGGAATTTGAGCAAAGGCGTCAAATGATTCACCCTATCCTGTTTGTGGGGGGAATTCCGTTTGCCGAAGTTGATGCGTCTTCTTGCGATCCTGTCTGCCATCATGCTTCTTTCTTCCAGCCTCGTTAGTGCCGCCGCGCCCCAGTCTGCAAAGGGCTCCTATCTCGTCGGTCTGAAGCCGGGTGCCTCGGCTCAAGCGCTCGCCGGTGCCGGGGTTGAGGTGGCCAGTGAATGGCCTTCCGTCAACGCCGTGCAGATCCGGGCTTCTGCCGCCGCTGCGGCCGCTCTGGCCAAGAACCCCAACGTTGCGTATGTAGAGGAAGACGCCGAGCGGAAGGCCATGGGCCTGTACAACGATGGCACCTACACCTGGGGCTTGCAGGCTGTCCACGCTCCTGAGGCCTGGGCCCTGGGCGCCACCGGTGCGACCATGAAGGTCTGCATTCTGGATACCGGCATTGATTACAACCACCCTGAGTTCTACAAGAACGGCACCTCGATCATTAAGGGCTCGGCCAACTTCGTGTCCGATGGCCACCCGACGGCCGCCGACGGCAATGGCCACGGCACCCACGTGGCCGGTACCATCGCTGGGCAGCTGAACGCCAGCGGCAGCTACATTGGCGTTGCTCCCAACGTTGAGCTCTACATTGGCCGCGTCCTTGGCGATGACGGCAGCGGCTCCACCAGCGGCATCATGAACGGCGCCCAGTGGTGCGCCGACCAGGGCGCCAACATCATCAGCATGTCGCTGGGCGGCGGCCTGAAGTCCCGCACCGAGGATAACTTCTACACCACCCTGTACAACGGCGGTGTCCTGGTGATCGCTGCCGCCGGTAACGACGGCAACAACCGGATCAGCTACCCGGCCGGCTACGCCAACGTCGTCTCCGTGGCTGCCGTCGACTCCAACCTGAGCTGGGCCACCTTCTCCCAGTACAACTCCGACGTGGAGCTGGCCGGCCCCGGCGTGGGCACCCTCTCCTCGGTCCCCCTGGGCACCGGTGTGCAGGGTATCACTGAGGAGGATGGCACCGCCTACGCGACCAATCCGCTGGAGTTCTCCGGCACTGGCTCGATCACCGCTCCCCTGGTCGAGTGCGGCCTGGCCGACTCCACCAGCTCCTGCACCGGTGCTCCCGCCAGCGGCGCCTGGATCGCCATGATCGATCGTGGTGTGATCGCCTTCTCCGAGAAGGTGACCAACGTCATGGCCCAGGGTGCCTCTGCAGCCATTATCGCCAACAACGACACCGCCGCCCCGGATGATGCGGGCAGCTTCACCCTGGGTGCCGCCGGCAACTGGATTCCGACGATCGGCGTCAGCTACAACAGCGGTATGGCGATTCGCAGCGGTGGCCTCGGCACCGGCTACGTCTCGGTCGGCTCGTGGGATTACGCCTACTTCCAGGGCACCTCTATGGCCACCCCCCACGTCTCGGCGGTTGCGGCTCTGGCCTGGTCGGCCAACCCGGCCCTGACCAACGTTGACATGCGGAGCGTGCTCGCGGCGACCGCTATGGATCTTGGCGCCGCCGGCCGTGACGTCTACTACGGCTACGGTCTGGTCCAGGCCGACGCTGCGGTCACCCAGGCGCTCGCCACGACTCCCGGCAGCGGCGGTGGTGGCGGCGGCGGCAAGGGCAATCCGAACAAGTAGTCACCAAAAGTATGAGGCAGGCCAACCGGCCTGCCTCTTTCCTTTAGTCCCAGTTGCGCCGGTCCTCCAGGGGCGGGGCCCCCTCCGGGATCGTACCGGGCCCCGCCAACCGCACCTCGCAGCCGAGCCGGGTCGCAGCCCGAATCGCCTCCGCTACGGCAGTCTCCGGCGGGCCATCGCCACGGGGTTCGATCTGGAGCAGAAGGCGGTCCCGGTGGCTCTTGTCGCGCTCGACCACCGCCTGCCAGCGGTCGACCTGCCCGGCGAAGGCCGCCATCGCCTCCTCGATCTGCCGGGGGTAGACGAACATGCCACGCACCTTGACCACATCGTTTGCGCGGCCCATCCAACCCTTAATCCGTACCGGTTCGCGGCCACAGGGGCAGGGCTCGGCCAGCAGGGCGCTCAGGTCGCCGGTCCCGAACCGGAGCAGCGGGTAGGTGGGCTCCAGCAGGGTGACGACAATCTCACCGACCGTGCCGGCCTCCACCGGAATCCCCTCAGGGTCGCAGAGTTCCACGAGCACACCGGCCTCCAGGTGCATGCCCTGGTGCTCGGGGCACTCATAGGCGACCAGGCCCAGGTCGGCGGTGCCGTATGCCTGGTAGACATCCACCCCGTATTCGCCCAACCGGGCCCGCAGGGCCGGGGGCAGGGGCTCGCCGGTCACCAATGCCCGGCGCAGGGGGAGCGCCCTCCCCATGGCGTGCGCCTTCTCCAGTAGCGCCAACAGGTAGGACGGCAGCCCGATATAGCCGCTGGCACCGGTATCCATCATCATCTTGATCTGCAGTTCCTGCTGCCCGACCCCGGCGGGAATCACCACGCACCCCAGGGAGCGGGCCGCGCCATCGAACATAAATCCGGCGGGTGTCAAATGGTAGCTGAAGCAGTTGGCCACCACCTGGCCGGCACCGAATCCAGCCGCGATCAGGGCCTCACGGAAGCGCCAGTAGTCCGGACGGTCCCCCTGTGGGTCGTAGATCTCGCCCGGGCTGAGGAAGATTCGAGCCAGCCGGCCCATCTCCTCCCCGAGCAGGCCACCGAAGGGGTGGTCCGCCGCCTGAAGGCCACCCAGCGCCTCTTTGCGCATCACCGGGAGACGGTGCAGCGACTCGGGGCCGGCCACATCCGCCGGATTGATCCCGGCCTCCTCCAACCGGGCCCGCTGGGCGGGGCTGTGCTCCCAGGCATGGGTCACCACGGCCTGGAGCCTGCTCAGGCCATCCGGCGGAAGAAAGATACTTGGCGTGCTCATGCCAACCACCGCTTCCTGCGTTTGTACGCCTTCGCTTCCCGGTAGGACTTGCGCCCTACGTCGGTCAGGCCCAGGTAGAACTCCTTTACATCCTCGTTGTTCAGGAGGGTCTCCACCGACCCGTCCAGCACGATCTTGCCATTCTCCATAATGTAGCCGTAGTGAGCAATGGAGAGGGCCACCATGGCGTTCTGCTCCACCACGAGGAAGGTGGTCTTCATCTCCTCATTCAGCCGGCGCACGATATCAAAGATCTCCTTCACCAGGCGGGGAGCCAGCCCCAGGGAGGGTTCGTCCAGGAGGACCAGCTTCGGCCTGGCCATGAGCGCCCGCCCGATGGCGACCATCTGCTGCTCGCCGCCGGACAGATACCCCGCCTTTGACCGCCGTCGATGGACCAGCCTGGGAAAGTAGTGGTAGACCATCTCCAGGTCCTGCTTGATGTTGGCCCTGTCGGTGCGGGTGTAGCTTCCGGCCAACAGGTTCTCCTCCACCGTCAGATGTCCGAAGACGTGCCGGCCTTCCATGACCTGAAAGATCCCCTTGCGGACGATCTCCTCCGCCTCCCGGTTGCTGATCTTCTCCCCCAGGAACTCAATGGTGCCGTCGGTCACCTCGCCGTTCTCCGCCTTGAGGAGTCCCGAGATCGCCTTCAGCGTCGTCGTCTTGCCGGCCCCGTTCGCCCCCAGCAGGGTGACGATCTTCCCCTCGGGCACCTGAAGCGACATCCCCTTCAGCACCAGAATCACGTGGTCGTACATCACTTCGACGTTGTTCAGACTAAGCACGGGACCACCTCGCTTGGGATGGGGTAGCAGGGGCGGGCGCCGCCCGCCCCCTTCTGTTGGCCCGACCTACTTGCCTTCCGGCTCGACGAAGTTGCCCAGGGGCTCGAACCGACCTGACTTCACCTGGTAGACCCGGGCCTTCTTGGCCCCGCCATGGTCCTTGTCGGTGAAGGTGAGCGGGGCGCCGATACCACCCAGGTCATAATCCTTCATGGTCTCGAAGGCATTCTTTACGCTCTCACCCGTCACGTTGTCGCCGGCCCGGCGCACCGCCTCGGCCATGATCCGGCCGAAGACCCAGCCCTGGAGCCACTTCTGGGTCAGTTGCTCGGGCTTCATGCCCTTGGACTTGGCGTACTCCACCGCCTCCTGGATCCCGGCGCCCTGCTCGTACGGGAATCCGAAGGCCGGGGTGCCAACGAAGCCCTCAGCGGCATCGCCGGCAGCCTTGATCAGGCTCTCATCCACCGAGTAGGTCATGCCGAGGAACTGGATCTTGCCGAGCAGGCCCTGCTGCTGAGCGGCCTTCAGCACCTGTGTCGTCCCCTTCACCACGTTCTGGATCAGGACGAACTCGGCGCCCTTGTTGGAGAGGTCGAGCACCTGGGTCACCGCATCGGCCGCGGCACCGGGCAGTGCAGCCTCGCCAACCCAGGTGAGTCCGATCTTGGCGGCGTAGGCCTTGGCATCTTCGAGGGGGGCCTTGCCGAAGGCGGAGTCGTGGAAGATCATGCCGACCTTGGCGCCCGGCTTCTTGGACTTGGCGTAGTCCAGCAGCACGCGGGCCTGCTGGGAGTAGGTCGAGGAGACGATGAAGTTGTACGGGGTCTTGCTGGGGTCGATCAGGCTCTCCGCGTAGGAGCCGGAGATGTACGGGATCTTGTCCTTGGCGATCAGTTCCTTCATCGCCTCGGTGTCGCCCGTGCCCCAGCCCATGACAGCGACAACCTTGTCCTGCTGGACCAGCTTCTTGTACAGGTCCACCGCCTTGGGCGTCTGGTAGGCATAGTCGCCCCAGATCAGCTCGACCTGGCGGCCGTTGATCCCACCCTTGGACTTCAGGTACTCGAAGTACGCCTGCGCCCCCTCCCCATGGGGTGCACCCACATCGCCCGTAGCGCCGGTCATGTCGAAGATCCCGCCGATCTTGACCGGTTCCTTCGCAGCGTTGGAAGCCGAATCGCCGCCGCTACCGCCCTTTGTACCACTACAGCCCGCAACCAGAGCCAGAATCAGGAACACCGCCACCAGTGACCAGACCTTCCGCATCTTCCCCCAACCTCCCTCAACGTAGTGAAGCCTATCGAGTGCCGCATCCAACCCGCCGTGAGCTGCTCGGACGCCCCGCCGGGCCCGATGTGGGGTACCCCCGCAACGAGACCTAGTAACTGAAGGGCCAGAGCCGGTAGTAGTCCTTGACCTTTCGCCAGAGTCGGGCGAGGCCCTCGGGTTCGAAGACGAGGAAGAGGATGATCGCCGTCCCGAAGGTAGCGTCGCGCAGAAGGAGCAGTTTCCCGCCGATGGAGGGGAAGATCGGCATGAGCAGCGTGGAGAGTTCCCGCACCAGGATCGGCAGGAGGGTCATGAAGGCCGCCCCATAGACGGAACCCATGACCACACCCAGACCGCCGATGATGATCATAGCAAGCAGCTCGATCGAGAGATGGAAGTCGAACTGGTCCGGCGAGATGATCATGACGTACGGCGCCCAGAGGGCCCCGGCAATGCCGGCATAGAAGGCGGAAAGGGCAAAGGCCATTACCTTCGTCTTGAACAGGTCCACCCCCATGACCTCGGCGGCCAGGTCTCGGTCACGGACTGCCATGAGGGCCCGGCCCATGCGAGTCCGGAGCAGGTTCTGGGCGAAGACCCCCAATAGCAGGGCCAGGGTCAGTCCCAGGTAGAGGTAGCTCAGCTCGCTGTCCAGGCTGTAGCCGAAGAGCGTGGGGCGCATGACCGACATGGAGTTAATGCCGCCCGTAAACCAGTCCGCCCGCAGGAAGAAGAAGCTGAGGATCACCTGCGCCGCCAGGGAGGCGATCGCCAGGTAGAGCCCCTTCAACCGGGCCGAGGGAAGGCCAAAGAGTGCGCCCACCAGCGCCGCTGTGAGTCCGGCCAGCGGCATGGCCAGCCAGAAGGAGAGCCCGTGCTTCATGAGAAAGCCCACGGTAAAGGCCCCCATGCCCGTGAAGGCGCCGTGGCCCACGGAGATCTGCCCCGAAACCCCTGTCAGCAGGTTCAGCCCCAGGGCAGCGATAGTAAAGACCACCACCAGGTTGAGAATCGAGAGGTAGTAGGTGGGCAAAAAGACCGGCACCAGGAAGAGCAGGCCCACGAGCACCCAGCCACGCCAGGCGGAGAGCGGGGTGGGGTGCAGGGCCAGATCCTGCTCATAGGTGGTCTGGTAGACCCCGCACTCCATGGTGAAGGGGTAGCGCAGTCGTATCACAGGCCTACACCCTTTCAATAATTTCCTTGCCGAACAGGCCGTACGGCTTGACCAGCAGGATCAGGATCATTACCACGAACGGAACCACTTCCTTGACGCCCGTCATGTACGGGTCCAGGTAGCCGCCGGTCAGCGACTCCAGAATACCGATAATGAAGCCGCCCACAATGGCGCCGGGGATCGAGTCCAGCCCGCCCAGAATGGCCACGGGCAACACCTTGAGACCGTAGGAGGTCAGCAACGGGTTGACGCCGGCAATGTTGCCCAGGAAAATGCCGCCCACCGCCGCCACCATGGCCGCCACCGCCCAGGTGGCCGCCAGGACACGCTTGACCGAGATCCCCATGGAGAGGGCCGCCTGCTCGTCGTCCGCCGTGGCCCGCATGGCAATGCCGAGGATGCTGTACTTGAAGAAGGCGGTCAGCACGGCGAGCAGCACCAGCGCCGCCACCAGGCTGTAGAGGAAGACCTCTGAAATGGCGACCGGCCCAAGGGTGATCGGCTCGCTCCGGAAGACGCCCTGGAAGGAGCGCAGATCCGTCCCCCAGATCAGGTGGATGACCGACTTGATCAGGAAAGAGAGCCCCAACGTGACCATGATGATGGAGATTGGCGGCTCCCCAATGAACGGGCGGAGCACCACCCGCTCGATGGTAATGCCGACCAGGGCGCTCACCCCGATCGAGAGCAACAGCGCCAGAATGAACGGCACCTTCAGGCTGGTCGAGAACATGAGGCCGATATAGGCGCCGAGCAGGACCATTTCGCCCTGCGCCAGATTGATCACACCGCTCGCCTTGTAGATCAACACGAACCCCAGCGCCACCAGGGCGTAGAGCGCCCCGACCACGATGCCGTTTACCGATAGGTTGAGAAAGAAGCCGAGTCCGTCGCTCACACCGCAGCACCTCCCACCCGGGCCATCTGCTCGATCTGCCGGACCTTCAACACCGTCTCGATCGTGGTCTCCTTGCCGTCGCGGTAGCGCACCCGGCTCTGAATGGGGATCTCAGCCGCCGACCCGTAGAGGCCACTGATCACAGGCTCGTACTTCTCATAGACAAATGCCCGCCGGAGCTTACGCGTCCGGGTCAACTCCTCGTCGTCCGCATCCAGCTCCTTGTGGAGGATCACGAAGGTCCGAATCCGGGCCGCCTCGGGCAGGTCTGCGTTCACCCGCTCGATCTCGCCCTGGATCAGGTCGATCACCAGGTCCTTCTGGGAGAGGTCCTGGTAGGTGGTGTAGGCGATTGCCCGGTTCTCGGCCCAGTTGCCCACCGACCGCATGTCGATGTTGATCATGCCGACCACGTGGGTTCGCCCATGCCCCACCGCCACTGCCTCCTTGATATACGGGGAGAACTTCAGCTTGTTCTCGATGAAGTTGGGCGAGAAGATCTCACCGCTGGCAAGCCGCATGACATCTTTCAGGCGGTCGATCACCACTAGCTGACTCGACTCCTTATCGACATAGCCGGCGTCGCCGGTGTGGAGCCATCCGCCCTCCAGGGTTTTGGTGGACTCCGCCTCCATCTTGTAGTAGCCCTGGAAGACGGCCGGGCTCTTCAGCAGGATCTCACCGTCGGGCTCGACCCGCATCTCGCCGCCGGGCAGCGGTGTTCCCACCGTGTGAAAGCGAATGGCATCATCACGATGAAGGACCGCGATGCCGACGATCTCCGTCTGGCCGTAGATCTGCTTGAGGTTGACCCCCATGGCGTGGTAGAAGCGGAAGACGTCCGGCCCGAGGGCGGCGCCGCCGGTGTAGGCCCGCTTCAGTCGGGTCAGCCCCAGGTGATCCTTGACGGCGCTGAACACCAGTAACTCGCCCAGCCAATGGAGGAAGCGGTCCTTTGCGCTGACCGGCTGGTGAGCGAACTTGGCGTCGGCGACCCGGTAGGCGACCGGCATCAGCCTCTCCCAGAGGGTCCGCTTCAGCCAGGAGGAGTCGGCGATCTTCACCTGCACCCGGGTGACGATATCCTCCCAGATCCGGGGCGGCGAGAACATGACGTGCGGGCCGATCTCCCGCAGGTTCTCCTGCACCGTGTCCGGCTCTTCGGGGAAGTTCATCGTAAAACCGATGGAGAGATGCATGCCCAGGGCTGTCATCTGCTCACCGATCCAGGCCAGGGGCAGGAAGGAGAGGAAGTCGTCATCCGGGGTGAGCGGGTCCACCGCCTGGATCGTGTCGCCCATGGCGATCAGGTTCCGGTGGCTCAGCATCGCCCCCTTCGGAACCCCGGTGGTACCCGAGGTGTAGCAGAGGATCGCCGTGTCTTCCCCGTCGCCGTCAGCCACCATCTCCTCATAGATGCCCGGATGCGCCTTGCCGTAGGCCCGACCCATCTCCTGGACCTGGGGGTAGAAGACCAACCAGTCGTCGGTATAGGTGCGCAGCCCCTTGGGATCGTAGTAGATCAGACGCTGCACCTTGGGGATCTGCTCCCGGATCTCCAGGAGCTTGTCCACCTGCTCCTGGTCCTCGACCACCACGAACTTGGCGTCGGCGTGGTCGATAATGTAGGCCATCTCCTTTGCCAGGCTGTCCTGGTAAATGCCCACCGATGTCCCGCCCGCCGACTGGGCTGCCAGCTCCGCGGTGACCCACTCGGGCCGGTTGTCCCCCACGATCGCGACCTTATCCCCCCGCTCAAAGCCCATGGCCACCAGACCGAGACAGAGGTCCCGTACGTTCTCCAGGTACCCCTGCCAGGTCGTCTCCTGCCAGATCCCGTACTCCTTCTCCCGCAGCGCCACCCGCTTGTGGCCGTGCCGCCGGGCCATGGATTGGAGCCGCTTTGGCAGCGTATCAAGCCGCTCAGACATCGCCCTTCACCCCCCTTAGCCAGCCATCTCCTTATCGCCCAGGTATGCCTTGATTACCGCCGGGTTCTGCCGGACCTCATCGGGCGTGCCGTCGCCGATCTTGCGGCCGAAATCCAGCACAGCGACCCGGTCGGAGATATCCATGACGACGCCCATGTCGTGCTCGATCAAGACACAGGTGACCCCCCGCTCCTGGTTGATGTCCAGGATGAACCGGACCATGTCCTCCTTCTCCTCGGAGTTCATGCCGGCCATGGGCTCATCCAGCAGGAGGAGGCGGGGCTCCAGGGCCAGCGCCCGGCCCAGCTCCACCCGCTTCTGCATGCCGTAGGAGAGCATGCCGACCGGCTTGCGCCGCACGTGGGCGATCTCCAGGAAGTCGATGATCTCCTCCACCGCCCGGCGATGCGCGATCTCCTCCCGGCGGGCGGGTCCCCAGTAGAGGCCGCAGGTGAGCAGTCCGGACCGCATGAGCACGTGGCGGCCGGTCATGAGGTTGTCCAGGACCGACATGTGCTTGAACAGGGCGATGTTCTGGAAGGTCCGGGCAATGCGCTGCTCCGCCCGGCGGGGTGGCGACATGCGGGTGATGTCGCGGCCTTCAAACTGGATCGACCCGTTCTGGGGAATGTACCGGCCGGAGATGCAGTTGATCAGGCTGGTCTTGCCGGCGCCGTTGGGCCCGATCACGCTGGTAATGGAGCCCTTCGGCACAGAGAGTGAGATCCCGTCCAGCGCCCGCACACCGCCGAAGCCAATGGCCACATCATCAATCTTCAGATGGATCTCGGTCTGGCTCACGTGTGCGACCTCCTGTCCTCAATCCGCAGCTGCTTGCGGGGGCTTCGTTCCAGGGTCCCGAAGGGCACGATCTGCACCCAGACCTCCGCCCCCAGCTCATCCTGCAGCCGCCGGGCGACCCGCGTATCCATGCCCGGGGCCGGCAGCGGTTCGCTGGGTGCCGCCTCCACCTGGATCGTGCAGCGGTCCAGCCAGGTGGTCGGGTCCCGCTCCAGGATGATGCCGTACTGCTCGCCGAGGCTGCCGAAGCTGGAGAGGACTCGCTCCACCTGGAGCGGGTAGAACTTGGCGCCCCGGAACATGACCAGCTCGTCGGTCCGTCCGCGAATCCCGCCGACGGAGCGGGCGTGGGTGCGCCCACAGGGGCAGGGCTCGGGCGACAGGGTCGTCATGTCCCCCGTCCAGTAGCGGAGCAGCGGCATGTTCTCCCGGGTCAGGTCGGTCAGCACCAGCACACCGGTCTCACCGGGGCGGCACGGCTCAAGCGTGTCGGGGTCGATCACTTCGACCAGCACGTGATCCTCGGCCCAGTGAAGCCCCTGCTGGAGGTGGCACTCCCCCGCCAGCATGGCTCCTACCTCGGTGATTCCATAGAAGTCGAAGGCCCGGCAGCCGAGGAGCCTCTCCAGCCTCGATCGGGTGCCGCTCTCGCCCGCCCCCGGCTCGGCGCCGAAGAGACCCAGCCGGACCCCGATGTCGGCTGGGGAGAGGCCGCGCTCCTGGATCCGCTCCGCCAGGTAAAGAATGTGGGAGGGTGCCCCTACCAGCATGGCCGGCTTGAAGTTGAAGAGGAGCTCCACCTGCCGCTTCACGGAATCCGTGCCGATGGGGATCAGCGCAGCCCCCATGGCCCGGGCCGCCCGGTGGATCGAGATACCGCCCGCGAAAAGCCCGTAGCTGAAGCCGTTGTGAATCAACTCGCCGGGCCGCAGGCCGCAGGCCCAGAGAATGCGGGCGCCGATCTCGGCCGTGCGGGCCAAGTCGGGCTCTCCGTAGACGGTGTACAACGAGCCACCCACGGCGTTGACCGGGTAGACCTCCCTTCGCTCCTCCGCCGGGCTTATGGGCAGGTCCCCAAGGGGCGGCTCCCGGAGTTGCGCCTCCACCAGATCAGCCTTGTGGAGGAAGGGGAGACGGGCCACGTCGCGGGGGTGGCGGATATCGGAGGCACGCACCGTGCGGACCCCATGCCAGAGCCGTTGGTAGAAGGGTGAGGCGGCAGCCCGCTCGACCTGGAGCTGTAGCCGCTGCACTTGCAGCCGCTCCAGTTCCTGCCGCTCCATGGTCTCTACACTGGGCTGCCAGTAGGGCCTTGGTGTGGTGTTCTGCATTGCTGGATCCCCCCTGGTGAGAGGTAGAGCAAGCTCCGTGCCAACGGTTGAATGCCGGAAATTCCGCACGACGCGGGAACACCCTAAGCGTTGACGCTTAGGGTGTTCGCTCTCTCCAGGGGTGTCGCGTTACCTGACTCGGCATTCCTGCACGGGATGCAGATCATAAGCACAACTGCTTATGGCTATAAGCAGGACTACTTAGATTTTGTGGAGAATTATGATCGTCAGATTTTGTGGGTCGCTCATTTTGGGGGTGAGCCGTCATGATGCTCAAGACGCTTACCGCTTTGTTGGATGGGGTGAGCGAGGCGCTGCTTCTCACCAGTCCGACTGGGGAGATCGGGGCCGTCAACCGGCCGATGGAGCAGTTCCTCGGCCTGGAGCGGTCGGCGCTGCTGGGCCGCCGGCCCGCCGACCTGGAGGCAGAGGGCATCTGGCTTCCCCCCACCCTGCGCCGCTGCCTGGAGTCGGGCACGCGCCAGACCCTGGTGCAGGAGGTGAAGGGGCGCCGACTAGCGCTCGCCGCCTTCGGCATTGAGGGGGGCTGGGTGCTGGCAACCGCCCGGGACATTACCGAGTTGGACCGGTTGCAGCGACAGGTCGAGCGCATGGAGCAGGAGCGCGAGCGCTTCCACCACGAGCTTGCGGGCCTGCGGGCCAGGCGCACGGCCCGGGACGAGGTGATCGCCTCCAGCCGGGCCATGCAGAAGGTGTTGGAGCTGGTGCGCCGGGTGGCGGCGGTCGACTCCACCATGTTATTGCTGGGGGAGTCCGGGGTAGGCAAGGGGGTGCTCGCCCGCGAGATCCACCGGGCGAGCACCCGCTGGAAGGCGCCCTTCGTCAAGGTCGACTGTGCGGCCATCCCGGAGTCGCTGCTGGAGTCAGAGCTGTTCGGCTACGCCCCCGGCTCCTTTACCGGGGGGCGACGGGAGGGGAAGGCGGGCATTATCGAACAGGCTCACAGCGGAACCCTCTTCCTTGACGAGATCGGCGATCTCTCCCCCAGCCTGCAGGTGAAGCTCCTTCACGTCGTGCAGGAGCGACGCTTCACCCGGGTCGGTTCGGTCCAGCCGATCGATGTCGATATCCGCATTGTGGCGGCGACCCACCGTGACCTGGAGCAGATGGTAGCCGAGGGCCGCTTCCGCGCAGACCTCTACTACCGGCTGAACGTGGTCCCGGTCGTCGTACCCCCCTTGCGGGAGCGGTCCGAAGATGTGCCCGCCCTCGTTCGTGCCTTTGTTACCCGGTTCTGTGAGCGCTACCGGGTGGAACGGCAGATCACCCCTGACACGATGGAGCATCTTCTGGCCTACGGGTGGCCTGGCAACGTGCGAGAGCTGGAGAACGTGATCGAGAGGTTGGTCGTGACGGTGGAGGGCCGCGAGATCAGGCCGGAGCACCTGCCCTCCTTCATGAGCCGGACTGCACCGATCACGGTCAAGCGGCTGGTCCCACTGAAAGAGGCGGTTGAGGCACTGGAGTTGGAACTGATCGGGGCTGCCTACCGGGAGTACGGGAGCAGCGTCAAGGTAGCCGAAGCTCTGGGGGTTCATCAGACGACGGCGGCGCGCAAGATCCGGGAGTGGAAGGCGCTCCAGGGCTAGATCATCGTCTTGCCACCATCGATCGAAATGGTCTGGCCGGTGACCCAGCCGGCGAGGTCGGAGGCGAAGAAAAGGACACCGTAGGCGATATCCTCCGCCTTGCCGAGCCGCTTCAGGGCGATCGACTCCACGAGCGCCTGCTGGCCCTCGGGGCCGTAGGACTTCCACTGCTCCTCGGTCGATGGGTTGGAGCGCACAAATCCCGGGGCAATGTTGTTGACCGTGATCCCCCAGCGGCCCAACTCCTGGGCGGTCTGGCGGGAGAAGCCGATCTGGCCCGCCTTGGAACTGGCGTAGGCCTGAATGCCGGTCAGGCTGGTGGTTCGTCCCGCCCCCGAGGAGATGTTTACGATCCGTCCATACTGCTGCGCCTTCATGTAGGGGGCTACGGCTCGGGTGAAGTAGAAGGTTCCGGTCAGGTTGACCCGGACCACCCGCTCCCAGTCCTCATCGGTCACCTGCTCGATCGGCTTGTGGACCTGGCCGGCCACACCACCGGCTACGTTGACGAGAATGTGCGGGCCGCCACCAGCCGACGCCCGGGCGACGAACTCGTTCACCTGGGTGGGATTCGTCACATCGACAATGCCGGTCATGCAGGTACCGCCCGCCGCCTCGACCGCCTGTCGTGTCTCATCCAGCGGCTCCGGGAGGATGTCCGCCGCCCAGACCCGGGCACCGCGGTGTCCCAGTTCCACGCAGATCGCCCGGCCGATCCCATGTGCGGCGCCGGTCACAATGGCTGTCTTTCCTGTGAAGTCGAGCTCCAAGTTCAGTCCTCCTCTTGTTCCGTTTGGCATGTACTTGGTCAGGCCCCTCCTTTATCATGGGTGACGGAGGTGGCACCATGACTGTGGATGCGGTTCAGATCAGGCAGGTGACGGAACCCACGTACAGGGCAATTCGCGCCTTCGGGGAGTTGCAGAACCGGGTCTATGCCGACTCGGATTTGCTGATTCCGGCGGAGTATCTGCCGGTCATGTTGAGCCGACAGACAGGGGACGCCGCAACCTCATGCTGGTGGCCGAATTCGCCGGTGAGGTGGTGGGCGGTGTGGTCTTCCACTGCTTCCCAAGGATCGGTACCGGGTTCTCCAGCTTCCTGGCCGTCGCTCCGGAGTGGCGAGGGATGGGGCTTGCCCGCCGGCTACATATGGCCCGGTTTGAAGCGCTGGACCAGGCAGCAGGTGTTCCGGTGCGGAGGGCTCGGGGGGCGAGGCGATCACCAGCATGGACCTGCTCTTCTGCCCCCGCAAGCCTCATGAGGACTGGGTAGCGACCGATCTGGTGGTCGGGACAATGCATGCGTACTGGACCCCCTGGCTGGGGCGGGCCGCCGCCGACCGGAATGCAGCCGAGGTCAGACGGCTCTGCGGCGGGGTGCGGGTGCGCTTGCTTCCGGCAGAGTGAGCCCAAGGGCCCCTCCCGATGGCTGGGAGGGGCCATAGTTTTAGCGACGTGGCTCGACTCTGGGGAAGTGTGGCAGAAGGTACCCTGCGACCAGGAGGCTACCAAGGAGCACCGGCCCCACGTTGAGACGTCCCGTCTCGTTCCACAGCCAGAGCAGGCTCAAGAGGATCACGGTGGTGGTCCCCGGGGCAAGCCTCACCCAGAAGGTCACGAAGTTCAACCGCCGGACGACATGCTGGTACACCGCGGGACCACCCGAGGCCTCGTAGAAGAAACCGGTCATGTACTCCACGAGCACAGGTGCGATCACTTCACCGGGCCGGATCTCTTTGGGCGCGTGACGGACGAGGGAGAGCAACCAGTAGAATCCCACCGCGATCCACTGAAGGAGGAGGTCACCCATGGCCATGGCGTAGCTGGCTGACTGGATACGCCCGAACTCCACCTCCATCTGGGTGAGAGAGCGCCTTAGGGCGAGTCCTTCGGCAGTGTCCAGCAGACCGGCCCGGCGCAGGGACCAGAGGCGGTCCCGGACCTGCTCCCGCCAGTGTGGCCGGCGGGGCTTGTCCAACTGGAGGGCCGCCTGCGTAAAGAGGTTGACCAGATCCGGCTGAGCAGCGGGAATCCGGCGTCGCTCCACCACGGAATCCAGTAACTGAACCACCTCGACGGGGGTGCCCTCCCGGGCGGCGGCCAGCGCCAGCCGTCTCAGGACGGCCAAGTTCTCGGGGTCATCCTCCCATGCGCTGCGAGAGAGCCGCATTGCCTCCTGCCCCTGACCCAGGGCCTCATACGCTTCGGCCTGTTCGTTGAGCAACTGGGCCCGAATCCGCCGGTTGGTCACCTGGAGCCCGTCAAGGGCCGGGCCCAGAGCAGCGACGGCCAGCGTAGGAGCCGTGGCCTCCCGCAGTTCACCAACCCAGCCGGCGGCAGCACCGGGGTTCTGGCGCAGCAGATCCACCGTCCGGTCCCAGGCCTCCTGCTCCCGCCCCCGGAGCAGGGAGGCCCGGGCCAGCGCCAGCGCCACCCGGATGCTGGTTGGGTCGAGCTCTTCGGCCACCCTGAGCAGCATCTCCGCCTCGCCGGCCTTCTCGTTCTCCATGAGCACCTCTGCCCACTCCGCCAGCAGATCGGCACGAGGGCGATGTGGGAGGGGCTCGGACAGATCAGCCAACCTCCGCCATCCATCATCTACCCCCAGGTAGAAGAGCGAACGGCGGAGCGGCTCCCAATCGGAGTCGTGGGCAAGTGCTGCGTGATAGGCCTGTACAGCCTCAGCACCCCGATTCAATGCCTCCAGCGCTTTGCCCTTGACCCAGTGCAGGCTGACATCGGCCGGAATCCGAACCAGAGCCCGATTGATTACGCTCAGCGCCTCAGCAGGGAGCTCCTGGTCCATAAGGACGGCGGCCCGGCGGAAATAGGGCCAGGCCAGGCCGGGATCACGCAGATTGGCTTCGTCGTAGCATTCCTGTGCGTGCTCAATCCGTCCCTGTCGTTCATGGGCATAGCCGATGTAGGTGACGCGCCAGGCCTCCGGGACCTTGCCCTTCAGTTCAGCGAGGAACTCCTCCACCCCACGCCAATCCTTCTCGTTCTCCATAAAGTCACCGTAGAGGTCCGCGTAGCGCCGGGCCATCTCCGGGTCGGGCTCGACCAGCGCAGCCTTCCGGAGCCAGGTGCCATCAGCCTTGGCGAGCAACGACATGCTGTAGCAGGCCCGGGCGTTATCCGGCTGGAGATCCAGGGCACACCGGAAGGCGCGGGCGGCGTCAGCCTGCTGGCCGGCATCCATGAGAATTCGCCCGTACTCGGTGAGCGTGTCCGCTGTCTCTCCCTGGCAGGTCAGCGCTTCCTTCGCCCGCTGTGCAGCCGTGGCCGGGTCAAGCAACAGCCAGAGCCGTGCAACGGTCCAGGCGAGGTCGGGAGCGCTTGCGGCCTCCTCCTGCAGGAACTCCAGGACCGGGAGGGAGGGGCCGGCCGCCTGGGCTGCGCTCACGGACCACTCCACCACCGGCGGCCAGTCGCCCGTACGGGCCGCCAGCGCACGCCGCATCGCGGCGACACCGGCCTCGGGCTCCCCCTCCGTCAGCAGGTACTGCCCGAACCGGGCCTGCAGGTAGGGATTCTCGGGCTGTGCCTCCGTGGCCCCTGCCAGGACCGCCCGCCCCTCCTGTACCTTCCCCTTCCTGCGCAGCGCTTCGGCGATCAGTGGCGGGAAGCGGACGTCATCCGGATAGTTGCCTCGGGCCCTCTCCGCCAGGGCAATGGCCGCATCATGCCGGCCCTGGTCCAGGTGGAAAATCGTGAGGGTGGATTGCAGGTCCGCGTGGCTCTCCAGCAATGGGCTCTCCGCCAGCAGCGCTGTGGCCCGATCAAAGAGCGAGATCGCCTCGCAGGCCTGCGCGAGCCGCTGGAGGTAGTGGGCATCCTCCGGTGCCTGCGCCACAGCGATTCGCAGGCAGCGCATCGCCTTGCGCATCTCCCCCTGCTGCCAGTGTACCTCGCCCCGTCGCCACCACGCCCAGGCGTACCGGGGCTGCTCACGCAGCATCTGCCGGAAGGCGACGACCGCCTCGGCGGGCTTGCCCTCGTCGGCCAGGAGTCCGGCCAGATCTGCGGCGTAGGCTGGCTGCGGATCCATCTCTATGGCGGCCTCGAAGAGCGCTCGGGCCCGATCCAGGCGCCCTGCTCGCTGCTCCTCCTGCCCCCAGGCCACGAGCGGCTGGCTGCTCAGCGGGTCCCTGAGAGCGGCCTTGCGGCAGAGCGACGCTGCGACAGCCGGGTCCTCGCCAGCCCGGGAGGCCTCCTCCGCCAGGATCAACCAGGCGTGGGCCGGTCGGCTGCCGACCATCTCCCGCACCAGATCGGCCGCCCGTTTCAACAAATTCAGGCGGGCAAGATGCTGCGCCACCTCGGTCCGGATCTGGAGGTGGCCGGGATAGGAAGCCAGGAGCGCATTGGCCGCGTCCAGGCAGTCTTCCCGGGTACCCAGGCGGGGCCAGACCCGCAGCCGGAGCAAGTGCATGCCGGTCGAGCCCCCAGCCATTCCCTCGAGGGTATCCAACGCCTCGGCGGCTGCGGTCAGATCCTCTCCCCGAAGTGACTCCCAGAGCCGCTGGGCCAGGCGGATCATCCGATCATCCTCCTCGGGTAGGAAGGAGAGGGCCTCGGCCTTGTCAGCCGGTGCGAAGGTCAGCGCCCAGAAATCCGAATGGGCATAGACCTCGACGAAATGACGCTCATGCAAGCGGCCCGGATACGGATGCCCCGGGTCCTGAAGGATCAGGTCCCGCTTCTCCTGGTCGTAACCCACACAGACCTGGACGTGCGCACCACCCGAGTACTCCAGCCCAAGGATCGGTGGAACCCCTCGATCGATCAGTTCTTTAACCCGATCGCTCGTCGCCTTGAAGGTCCGGCAGACCCAACCCTCATCCTCCAGGTGCTGAATCGCCCGGTAGAGCGGTGTGCCGCTGAAACCATCCATGACCAAGGAGCCAATGGCCCGCTGGTCAGCCGGGGAGCCGAAGTAGCCCTTCACCATGGCAATACAGGCGGGGAAACAGTGATTCCGCCCCTGCCTGACCATGGGGACAGGCAGGCGGGTCGCCGCACCGCTCACAATCTTGCGGAGCCGCTCAATCCGACGCTGATGCCGCCGCTGCGGCAGAAGGGCGCCATGCCGCTCCAGGGCGATCAGGGCCGCATCTGGGCGGTTCAAGCTCCAACAGAGCCCGCCCTGAATCGACCAGAGGACCGGATCATCAGGAAACCGCTCACAGGCAGCCTGAATCACCTCCAGTGCCCCCTCCGACTGGCCCATGTGCTCCCGGCAGCGGGCCAGAAGCTCGTAGCTGTTCGGCCCTGCGTCGGGACGCTCGATCATGGCGAGCAGCCCCTCCTCCGCCTCCTCCCAGCGGCCTGCGAAGTAGGGAATGGAAAGCTTGTCATACTGCAGTGGCGTGCTGTCGGGCAGGTTGGCCTGGGCCATGAGCACTTCGGCTTGCGCCATGTGTGACTCCGCCGTGCGGTACCGGTGGCGAGCCGCCATGGCGACAGCCATGAGTCCGTGAGCCTCTGCCAGATCCTTCACCGGCCAGTCCCCTGCGTGGAGATGGGGCTCCAGTAGCTCATCTGCCAACAGAAACGAGCCGTAGGCCACGTAGTAGCCGGCAAGCCGCATGACCCCTTCGGGCGGGCAGGAAGGATCGCTGACCGCCTGCCGGAGCAGGCGCCGTTCCAAGCCTGGGAGCATGGCAATGCCGGCGACCCGCGCCGCTACCACCTTCTCCATGGGGCTCTGTGCCTGTCGGAGAAGAGCGGGGAGCCGGATCAGACTTTCCTGGTAGCGCCTCTTCTCCAGTTGATCCAGGCAGGTCTGAAAATCGGGCTGCATGGGCCACCTCCGTCATAGGACTCACTCCTGAATCTACTGGTTAATGCAGTCAAATCCCTTCTTAGTCACGTGTTGGACCTTTTGTGTCACATTAAAACCGGTCGTCCCCCCCATGCCTCTTCTCTCATGAAGCGGAAAGCACCAGTGTAATGAGGTCATCTGTACTCTGGAAGGGATCTTGACTCTTCTGTATAGTAGAGATGGGTCCACATATCCATCCCCGTCCGCCCCCGCAAGGCGGCCCGTACCAGAAGGGGGCCTGCGTATGCACGACATTCGATGCCGATGCGGGAAGATCGTCTGTCAGGTAGAGAACATACCTGAAGTGACTCAGGTCGATGAGAAGCCCGGCTCGTTCAACAGCCCGACCGCTATTATCCTCTGCCGGCACTGCAAGCGGTACGTGGTTCTGAAGTTCCCTGCCATGACTGGTGTGAACGCTGCACCGGTAACCGAAGAGCGCCCGGCCGTTTTTTTCTCGGGTATCATGTGAAATCTTTCACAATCCTTACTGAAAGATAACAGAAGCCCAGAGACTTCAAGTCCAGAGGCATGTACGCACCGCGCGTGCATGCCCTTTGCTGTTCATTGTCCCCATCCCACTTCGATGAAGGGGGGGTGCCCATGCAGTCCATCCGCTGTCGCTGCGGCAAGATAGTCTGCCAGGTCGCCAACCTGCCGCAGGTCCCACAGATCGTCGAGACACCTGAGGCGGTCCACGGTCCCGCTGCCCTGATCCTCTGCCGCCATTGCAAACGGTACGTTGTGCTTCAGTTCCCGAGCCTAACTGGGATCCATGTGACAACCGACGCCCATGTTGGTCCCGAGCGGGTTACCGCCAACACCTGAACGGGCCCAGCTCCCCTCTGTCCAAACTAAATGAACTACCCAGAGGTATAAGACATCTAGTCAGCCCAGAGGCATTTTCGAGTCCAGAGGCATGCGCGTATTTGTGCATGCCTTTTTTGCGTCCGTGTTGCACCACGAAGGAGGTGCTATGTGTGCAGGTCCTCCTGGCCTTCCTCACGATTCTGTTCGGTGGTCTGATTTCGCTAATTGTGGAACGGCGCCAAGCAAAGCAACATCCGCAGCATCACTGACCCCTTCACTCACGGAGAGATGCGCCCTGCCCCCCCGATACTGGAGGTGTACCCATGAGCCTGTCACGACGCCAATTGCTGGGGCGCACCGTTACGCTGGGGGCCGGAATCGCGCTGGCCCAGCTACCGGTGATCGCCCTCTGTCGGGCGGCCCAGGCCTCTGCCGGAACGGCCCCGGCAGTGACGAGCGACCATGCCGGAGTCCTGTATGACCTGACCAAGTGCGTGGGCTGCCACAGTTGCGAAGTCGCCTGCCAGGTCAACAAGGGCCTGGCCCCTGGGACCTCGCTGATCACCCTTCTGCCACCTGATCCATCCGCCGGGTCAGATGCTTCCTGGGTAAGGCACCGGCACCAGTGCATGAACTGCCTGAGCCCAGCCTGCGCTTCTGTCTGTCCGGTGGGCGCCCTGGAAAAGAGACCGGAGGGGCCGGTTATCTACAAGCCGGATCGCTGCCTCGGCTGCCGGTACTGCATGAACGCCTGCCCCTTCGGTGCGCCCGCCTTCGACTGGGATCGCAACATCATGGAAGGCGCCCTGATTCGGAAGTGCGACTTCTGCGCCGACCGCCTGCGCGAGGGTAAGCCCCCCGTCTGTGTGGAGGCATGCCCCAGCGGAGCCGTTATCTTCGGCAAGAGAGATGAGCTCTTGGCGGAGGCGAAGGCGCGCATTGCGCAGCATCCGGACCGCTATGTGGATCATGTCTACGGCGAGACCGAGGCGGGGGGCACCTCCTTCCTCATGATCTCCTCCATCCCCTTCGACAAGCTCGGTCTGCCACAGCCGGACAGCAAGCCACCCCAGCTTTTCAGTGAGCAGGTCATGCGTGCCACCATACCCTTCGCCCTTACCTGGGCTGCGGTCCTGGCCGGGGTGACCGCCCTAACCCACCTTCGAGACCGGCGGGCAGGTGAGGAGGCCGGTGAGGGATCCGGTCATCCGGGGAAGGAGGATGGGCAATGACCACCTCTGAGATCGTGACAGACCGGCAGGGATCCCGGTACTGGTCCATAGGCAAGGCTCTTTTCTGGGTCCTTGCCCTGGCTGGCCTGATCGTCGTGGTCCTGCGCCTGGCCATGGGCATCCGGTCGGTCAGCAACATGGACAACATCTATGCCTGGGCCTATTGGAACGGCGTGAAGCTGACGGCTGTAGCGTTAGGTGCGGGTGCCTTCACGGTCTGTGGTACCGTACACATCCTCAACCTTAAGCAGTTCAAGCCCCTCGTCCGCCCAGCGATCCTGGTCGGTCTGCTGGGGTACCTGACCTTCATCTTTATTCTGATCATGGACCTGGGCCGTCCTGAGCGGATCTGGCACATGATCATTTACTGGAACCACAACTCCGTCCTCTTTGAGGTCGGCATCTGCGTCATGCTCTACACGACGGTGCTGATCCTGGAGTTTGCCCCTGTGGTCTTCGACCGGTTGGGATGGGAGCGAGCAAATCGCAGGATCCACAAGCTCCACTTGCCGCTGATTATCATCGGCGTGGTGCTCTCCACCTTGCACCAGTCCTCGCTGGGCTCTCTCTTTATGGTCATGTCGGGCAAGGTGCATCCGCTGTGGCACTCCAACATGCTACCGGTCTTCTACTTCAACTCAGCCGTGGCAGCCGGCCTCTCCATGGTTCTTGTGGTTGCCTCAATAAACGCGGCGCTCTACAAGCAGCCCCTCCGCCTGCCTTTGCTAAGTAGTCTGGCCAAGGGACTTCCCTGGGTATTGGGCGTTTACACGGTCCTGAAGTTGGGTGAGTTGTACCTTGCAGGCGACCTCCACTATCTGACCGTAGGCGACACATATAGCTGGCTCTTCTGGGGCGAGATACTCGGTGGGGCCATACTGCCCCTGGTTCTGCTCACCGTCCCAGCGGTTCGGAACCGGCGTGCGGGGCTTGTCGTGGCCGGATCGCTGGTCTTGCTGGCAACCCTGCTGAACCGCTTCGACGTCGGGCTGGTTGGCTGGCTACGTCCGACCGGCGCCTCGTACTTCCCCACCCTCCCCGAAATCGTAATGGGGATTGGCATCCCCGTCCTGGCAATGCTGGTCTATGATCTGGCGGCCCGCTATCTGCCGCTCTTTGCCGAAGAGGGTCACGGCCGTTCGTGACACCACACCGTGAAGGGGGTACCGGCTATGCGCAAGAGATTCCCGCTGCTTCTCGTAACGGCAGGGGTGGCTCTCTTTCTGGCGGGCTTCATCTGGGTCTATGTGGCTGCCGCCGAATCGGCCTCCACTCCATACGCCTGGGGTGCGGGGCCGGCTCAGGTGGTCGGGAGCATGAGTACAGAGGTGGTCGGGTGGGATCAAGGCCCTCACTCCTCTGTGGCCTGCCTGCAGTGCCACGAAGAGGTAGACCCACAGCAGTTGAAGGACGCCTATGTCGCGGGTGACAAGATCGATCTGGCCAGTTGGATGGCGGTCGCCCAGCAACGGTGTGAGGAGTGCCACGCCCCCCAGATGAAGCATCTGCTGCAGGATCGGGTTCCTGCGCCGCTGCACGGCAGCCCCACACCTGAGGTGGGCCAGCCGATGGCGGTCAAGGCGCTGCATGACAAGCACATCAACGGAAAGGCAGCCACGACCTGCATGGACTGCCACGCGGACTCGGCCCACGGCCCGCTTTCGGGTACACCAGAATGGCGGGACGCGACTCACAGCACCTGTCAGGACTGCCACACCGAGCAACAGGTGACGATTCCGGTCGCAGGGTCAACCAGTTGCGGCGCCTGCCATGTGGATCCTGGCACCGTAGCGCCGGCAGACCACACGAATATGGCCGCCTTCATGGGCAGCCACGGCAGGTCCGAGCAGAACTGTGCGGCCTGTCACCTGTCATTAAGCGCCGGCACGTCTACGAAGCTCTCCGACCCCGCTTTCTACCTTTCCTCCAACGAAGACACGTGCGTGACCTGCCACCAGGGGATGACCATGCCACATCCGGTGGGGTTCCTCTCGCAACACGGCCACGCCTCGCTGACGGCGAAGGCCGGCACCTGCGAGTCCTGCCACTCCCCGGAACGGAGCCCGGTCCAACCCCTGCCGGACCATGCTTCTCCCCAATTCTGCGCCGACTGCCACCTGGTCCCCATGCCGCACCCGGCCAGCTTCATGGCTGGACACGGTGCCGAGGCCCTCCAGAGTCCGCGGGTCTGCGCCAACTGCCACTCCAGCAAGAACCAGGCGAACCCCGGTGCTCCTCATACCCGAGAGGACTACTGCACCGCTTGCCACAACACCTACCAACACGAGGCAGGATGGGTCGCCAGCCACGGCGACCAGGTGGATGACTCCTGTACGACCTGCCACAGTACACACGGCGAAGCAACGACCCACAACGCCTGCGCCAGTTGCCACAACAGCAGCGGGACCTGGCATCCGTCCATGTGGTTCATCACCCATGGCAGGGCGGTGAACACCGGTGGCAAGGAGCCGTGCATGGCCTGCCACGCAGAGGTCGAGCCCTCCTGCTCCAAATGCCATCGGAACCAGTGATCGATGCGCTGGCCGATCCAGTGGAGATGACCCGCCGGCATCAGCCACATGCTTCATAAACGCAATCGGGCCTCGGGCGGTCACTACCCCCGGGGCCCGTTGTTGCGCTTCAGCGGTCTGCTGCCGCCAGATGGGCCAGAAGGGCCCGCTGCAACTCGTTTGGCATTCGATGCCGGGGCCAGCAGGCACAGATCGGTCGCTTGATCACCAGGCCCTGCACCCGAACTGCCTGCAGGTCCCCTGGCGGAACCGCCGTTGCGGAGAGAAACGCACACCCCACCCCTGAACGAACAGCACTCTTGAGCGCTTCCGGGCTTCCCACCTCGGCCACCACGTTCAGGGAGCTCAGGTCGACACCGGCGTGACGGAGCGCATCCAGAACGGTCGCCCGAGTCGCCGAGCCCGGCTCTCTCAGGATCAGGGGCAACTTCACCAGCATCTCCGTCGGGAGTGGATCAGGCAGGTCCTCCCCAGGCCGTAAGGCCAGGACCACCTCATCTTGCCCGACCTGCTCACAGGTGAGCCATGGGTCTGCTACCCGCTGACCCACGAGGCCAAGGTCAGCCATGCCATCTTTCACCCACTGGAGGACCGTCTCTGTATTGGTCACCCGCGCATGGACCTCCACTCCGGGCTTCTCGGTGCGGAAGGCGGCCAGTGCCCGGGGAAGCAGGCTTTCACCCGGCAGCGTACTGGCAGCGACCGTGATCACGGTCCGCTGGCCCTGTCTCATCGCCGTCATTGCCCCCTCCATCCCTTCGGCGGCCTGCAGAACGCGCTCAGCATGACGCAGGAGAACCTCGCCGGCGGGGGTCAGCGCGACATGCCGCGTATTGCGTGTGAAGAGTTCGAGGCCAAAGTGCTGCTCCAACTGCTTGATCTGTTGACTGACGGCTGGGCGGGTCAATCCGGCCAACTCGGCAGCCCGAGTGAAACTAGCGTGCTGCGCCACTAGACGGAAGATCTTGAGGGAGTCAATCATACGCTCCATCTCCCGGCGTATCCTACCCATGCTCGGCTCTTTCGACTAGCTCAGGTTTTTCTCCTTCCGTGACCACTGGCAGGAAACCTGCCGATGCTCCAAGAATGGAAAGTGAATCCTAAAAGGTAGGGAGATGAATCATGAGCCTCGCCGACCTATTGCTTCTGGCGATCCCGGTAGCCCTCTGGGCTGAGTACATCGGACATAATCCCATGATTGCCTTTGTCGCTTCGGCCATCGCGGTCCTACGCCTGGCCTCCTGGATGGGCCACGCCACCGAGCAGGTGGCAATCCATTCCGGGCCGCGTATTGGCGGCTTCCTGAACGGTACGTTCGGTAACGCAGCCGAGATGATCATCGTCATTCTGGCGATCAAGGAAGGGCTCTACGAGGTCGTGAAGGCTTCGATCACCGGCTCTATTCTTGGAAATGCCCTGCTTGTCATGGGCGCCGCCATGGTGGCGGGCGGACTGAAGTTCCCCCAGCAGCAGTTTAACCGGAATCTTGCCCGCTTCAACACAAGCCTTATGTTCATTGCGATCACTGCCCTGGTGATTCCGGCGGTCGTCCATATGGGACCACACCCAGTGACCACCGATGGACTCTCCAGCCTAAGCCTACTTGCTGCCGTGGTGCTAATCGGTGCCTATGTTGCCAGCCTGATTTTCAGCTTCAAGACCCACTCCCACCTCTTCGTCACGGCAGGCGGACACAGCGAGAAGGCCGAGTGGTCGAAGGGCAAGGCAATCGGCATTCTGGGCGGCGCCACCCTGCTCGTGGTGCTGATGTCCGAGGTGTTGGTTGGCTCCCTCGAGCCCGTCCTTCATACTCTGGGCTGGTCCGAGCTCTTCGTCGGCGTCGTCGTGGTAGCCCTGGTGGGCAACGCCGCCGAGCATTCTTCCGCCATCGTCATGGCCATGCAGAACCGCATGGAGGTGGCTGTGGAGATCGCAATCGGCTCGACGACCCAGATCGCCATGCTCGTCGCCCCGGTAGCCGTCTTCACCTCCTGGATCTTCGGCGCACCCATGTCGCTGGAGTTTATCGGACCGGAGTTGGTCGCAATCCTCGTCTCCGTGCTTCTGGTCAACCAGGTGGCCCGCGATGGCGAATCCAACTGGCTGGAGGGCATTCTCCTCCTGGGCGCTTACGTAATCATGGCGGCTGCCTTCTACTTCATACCAGCCTAGTGTAGATGCGATAAGAAGACCACCCGAGCCATCGGGTGGTCTTTCATATGTCGTCCTACCAACTCCCGCCCCCGCCTGAGGTGCGGTTTCCTTTGCTTGATGACCCCCAGCTTCCGCCTCCGCCCGAGGTTCGGCTGCTCTGGCGGCGGCGCTCCTCTTCCTCCCGGCGGCGCCGCTCCTCCTCCCGCCGCTGGCGCTCCTGCTCCTCCACGTAGGCCCGGTAGGCCCTTTCGACCACATGAGCGAAGTGGATCGCCTGCCCGGCCATGGCCAGGGCCTCGTCGTACCGGCCGTCGGAAACGGCGAACTCTGCGGCACTCAGGGCGTGCCGCATGCTGGAGGCACCGGACCGGTCGTAGCTCTCATACGAGAGCGCCCGATGGGCCGCGTGCCGGGCATGCTCCAACTGGCGCCGGGCCTCGGCGGCCTGGCGAGCCAGATCCTCCATGGCCTGGTAGAAGGCTGCGGCCCGGTCCGCCGCTTCGCCTGCAACCCTGGCCCACCGATTAGCCGGGAGGGGACGCTGCTCTCCCAACCGGTGGGCACCGGCCACTTCGCCCTCCACCTGCTCCCGCTGCCGCTCGAACTGAGGCTGGAGCCGCAGCCCGTGCCGGGAGACGACCGACAATGCGGCTCGGAGCGACTCGACCGCCTGCGCCAGACGGGCACTCGCCTGCTCAGCCAGTTGGGCGAGCTGGTCCGGCCGGCCCAATAGCGTCAAGTGCTGGGTACGAAGAGCCTCTCGCTCGCCCAACCAGCTATCCAGCAGGGAAACTGCCTGCAAGTACCTCTGCTCCGCCGGGCTGGTCAGCTCCGTCACCTTGTCCAGGCCGGGCCTGGCGTTCCCCAGCAGGGTTGACATAGCCCCGGGGAGTGGCTCCAGGTCGGCCCAGTCCTCGGCAGCATAGCGCTGAGCAAGATCCCCCAGCACCCGGCGTGCCACCTCGGCCTCGCCCTCCGTAGCGTCAAGTTCCCGTGCGAGTTGGGCCATCTTGCCTGGGTACTCGGCGAGCGCCTTCCGATAGGCCTCCACGATGCCCAGGGCCTCTCGGACCGCGCTAACGGCGGCCTGCAGCGCCGCTTCGGCCCCGGGAACGTCACCCTCGGGCATCCGCTGCACCATCGCCTGCTCCTGGGCCAGTGCCCGAGCCAGGGACTCGTTGGGGTTCTGCTCGACGAAGCGCAGCCCCAGGGTGCGCCGGGCATTCTCGACCTCTCCTTCGGCGGCCATCCGGGAGCGCTGCTGCTCTGCGTACTGTGTGCGGAGTGCTGACAGGGTCTCCAGGGACGACGATACGTCCTGGCAACCAGATGTCGCCTCACGCACGAGTCGAAGCGCTCGAACCGGGTCCTCCTGTCGGTCTGCTTCCGCCTGCTTCAGCGTGGTGGCCTGGGCCTCTAACCGCCCGACCAAAACGGGCAGGGACCACGCCGTCTCGGTCTGTGCTGCGCTGAGCGACTGCTTCGCCTTCCGCTCCTCGTTGCGGGCGCCTGCCAGAGCGACATCGTACTCCTGCACCGCCTCCAGGATCGGAGCATAGGCCTGACGCGCCTTGCCGAAGGCATCCGCCGCCTCTTCATAGGCCAGGCGGGCCCGATGCATCATCTGGCTGGCCGAAATGAAGCGGAGGAGGCCTGCGCGCCGCTCAGCTTCCTTCCTCTGCTCTTCGCCGGTCTGCTGAACCTGGAGCGCCCGCTCTGAGTAGGCAACCGCCTCTTGGGCATGTCTGCGGGTCTCATCGCCATCATAATTGCGCGCCAGAGGGATATCCCGCTGCATCATTCCAAGCAGGTCCCCCAGGAAGCGATCACGCACGGCAAGGGTCTCACGGCGCCGCCGCCGGTAACCGACACCCTGTGCCGTCCATGCGATCCCCCCAACACCGCCAGCCCCACTCAGAAGCCACCACCAGATGACCGGCGATCCCTCCGTCACCGGTGATGCAGCGACTGGAACGGCAGACGAACCATCACCCGGCCTCGTACTGACCGGTGGCGCACTGGTGACAGGCGGTACGGTACTGACCGGTGGCGGGGTAGGTGAGGTTGTATTCCCGGGCGATTTGGCCACGGCTACCTCCATGGCCTCAACCGCCGCCAGAATTCCCCCCGGAATATCCCCGCTTCCCGCCGGCTCCCGGAACGCAGCGAGGAAGATGCTGCTGTGGTCGCCAAATGCCCGTCCGGTCTCCTGCCGGTATGTAGCATTGACAGCGCCGTCCTCCCAGACCCGGAAATCGACCAGCCGTTCCTCCATAGCAACGGCAATCAGAACCGCATCGTCGGGGAGCTGCAGTTCCTCCACCCACTGCGCGGTCAGGGCGGAGAACCGGGCCTCCTTGTCCGACGGGTTCTCCTCCGGAAAGGCCTTCTCCACGATCAGTACCCGGTAGGCGAACCGCTTGCCAGAGAGTCCCTGATCCAGCCGCTCCAGTTGAGTTGCGCTCAAACGGTTGCTCTGGTCATCGACAACCCCGGTGGGGCTCTTCTGTCCGAATGCCGGAACTGCGGCCCCAAGAAGCGTCAACAGCACGGTCAGGAAGATCAGGTGCGCACGGCGAAAGCAGGACACGGGATCCCCTCCTGCAACCAGACTCTACGTACATACATGAGAGATGCTTCGTCTTACCCAATCAGTTCGCTGATCACGAACCCCTTCCCTCTACACTCACTCTCCGATTCCGGAACCGCATGAGTTACCTGGTGGATAATGGCATTCCCCGGGGTTGTCTGTGCTTAATAGAGGGAGATGGCCCTGGGGGTTTCAGGGCCGGTATGAGGAAGGGGGGATCACATGAGTACCTTACAGTGTAAGGCAGGGGTTGTCGGAATGGTACTCGCCCTGCTGCTGAGCACCAGTCTGCCAGCCATGGCAGCCAATCCGGCCAGCGGCTCGGCTACCACCGGACAGTCACTATCCGTGGAAATCACATCGCCCGCAACCGGTACCGTGGTGAGCGTACCACCGGGCACCCTCACCGTTGATGGACTCGTCCAGGTCGGTCCGCTCACTGAGTCTGGAAACGTCCTCTACGTGGTCGATGTCTCCGGCAGTACCGTGGCGGTGCGCAACATGGACTGCAATGGCGATGGCACAGTGAACGGTCTCGATGATCTCAACACCGATGGGTACGTAGGTAGCGTCCTGGATTGTGAGATAGCCGGAGTCGTTGCCTTGAACGAGAGCCTTGCCGGCTCGCCTGGGGCGGAGGCCGGATTGGTCGCATTCGGCAGCGTTGCCGCCAACGCCGATGTGAGCCCCACAGGCGGCGACCAGCCATTCCTATCGCCACTCGGTATCGACCTGAGCGGTAACGCTATCTCCGACATGGAAGATGTCGCCCGGTCACTCCGCCCCGGAGCGGTTACGGCCTTCACCGCCAAACCGGTCAGTACCGGTACCCATTACGACAACGCGCTGAACCAAGTACTCTCCTCCTTTGCAGGCAAGGCAGGTGAGACGAACGTGGCCTTCTTCCTCTCCGACGGCGAGCCCACACCGGGTTCCTTCACCACTGGCAACGGCTCCCCGCTTAGTGGGATCGTTAATGCAGGTGTGGTCGTGAATACTTACTCGGTCGGAACAAGCGCGGGCGGGTGCAGCCCTGGTACCCCGCTCTCCATGATCGCCTCCGCCACGGGTGGATCGTGCACAGAGGTGATCGATCCCAGTGACCTCGCCTCCGTCCTCATTCAGCCTGTGACTATAGACTATGTGGATGTCCGCCTGAACGGTGGCTCCCCGGTCGTGGCGAGCCTGACCGGTTCCACCTGGACCACCAGTCTGAGCGGTCTGGTCTATGGGCCGAACACCGTTGAGGCAACTCTGATCGCCAGCGACGGAACGCAGGTCACCGCCGATGTCATCGTGTACGGCAACGGTGCGCCGATGGTGGACGCCAGCGGACCGTACACCCTCTACGAGGGCGAGAGCCTCACTCTCAGCGGGAGCGGCAGTGATCCGAACGGCGATATGCTGACCTACCAGTGGAGCCCCACCGCACATCTGACGGGCGCAGATACCGCGACCCCAACCTACACCGGAATGGATGATGAGACTGAGACCCTCACCCTGACGGTGACCGATCCCTTCGGGTCCAGTGCAAGTGATACCGCTGCAGTCACCGTCATGAACGTGGCACCCGTCATCAACAGTCTCACCCTGTCCACTGAGCCACAACCCGTGGGTGCCACCGTCACCGCGATCGCGACCTTCACCGATGCAGGCATTCTGGACACCCACACAGCCCTCATTGAGTGGGGTGACGGTACAAGCGGTTCCGGCCTGGTCACCGAAGCGAGCGGCTCTGGCACAGTCGATGCCAGCCATGCTTACGGCGCCGCCGGTATCTACACGGTCACCATCACCCTTACCGACGATGATGGTGGCGTCGTAACAGCGATCCATGAGTACGCCGTTGTCTACGACCCCGACGGCGGGTTCGTGACAGGGGGAGGCTGGATCGACTCACCGCCTGGTGCTTACCAACCGGATCCCACCGTCAGTGGGCGGGCCAATCTTGGCTTCGTAGCCAAGTACCGCAACGGTGCCTCTGAACCGATTGGCTCCACCGAGTTCCAGTTCAAGGCCGGCGATCTGAACTTCCACTCCACGAGCTATGATTGGCTGGTCGTAGCGGGTGCCCGAGCCCAGTTCAAGGGCGATGGGACGATCAACGGCAGCGGGGACTACCACTTTATGCTGACCGCCATCGACGGTCAAGTGGCCGGCGGCGGCGGGGTTGACAGGTTCCGTATCCGTATTTGGGACAAGGCGTCCGGCGGGCTGATCTACGACAATCAGTCCGGCGATCCCGATGACGCAGATCCTTCCACGGCACTGCTGGGTGGAGCAATCAAGATCCACCGCGGCTGAACCCGGCTCCGTCCTTCAACGCCCACACGGGGTGCCTGTACAACGCAAGAAGAGCACTGCTTTCGCAGTGCTCTTCTTGGCAAGTAGTTTGGGCGGCGACCTACTCTCCCGCTTGCGCAGTACCATCGGCCCTGAGGGGCTTAACGTCCGTGTTCGGAATGGGAACGGGTGATCCCCCTCGGCATAGCCACCCGAAAGGAGCAAATAGTTTGAGCGACGACCTACTCTCCCGCTTGCGCAGTACCATCGGCCCTGAAGGGCTTAACGTCCGTGTTCGGAATGGGAACGGGTGATCCCCTTCGGCATAGCCGCTCAAAAGCATGAGGTTGGAACCCTCAAAACTGTACAGTGGTGTGTGAAGCAAAGTCTCTCACGTGTCTCGTGTGGAAATCAAGCCCTCGGCCGATTAGTACTGGTCCGCTCCATGCATTACCGCACTTCCACTCCCAGCCTATCTACCTGGTAGTCTTCC